>NZ_JBSGPC010000010.1:0-525 GCF_053567315.1 Leucobacter sp. GX0328 | reverse complement strand
GGCGAGTTATCCACAATTCCTGATCAGAAGCATTTTTCGGGGTGCGGATGTCGGTGGGAACTGGGACAATGGAAGCATGTTCACCACCTCCGATCACGCGCCTCAGGGCCCGGGTTCCGTGCTCGCGGAATCCGGTACTTCCGGGGTGCGTGCCGGTGCTCGTGCCAGAGCTGGGGTGGGTGCTTCCGGCGGCCCTTCGGGGGCGGTGCCGGTGGGGGTGTTCGGGCCGGGCAGCCCGAACCTTGCAGCGTTGGACCGTGCGGTGTCGTGGGTCGAGGATATCGAGCGGCGCTCTCGCGCGCTCGAGGCGGAACGTCTGCGGGCGCACGCGTATGTGCGGGCCGTCGCTGCCGCCGAGGATGCGGGCCGGATTGCGGGGGAGCCGGGCTCGTGTGACGAGGCTTCGGTGGCGGGGAAGTCGGGGGATGGGCCGGTGGAGCGGTCGCTCGCATATCGGAGCGCGGTCGCTGACGTTGCCGCGTCTGCGCGGTTGTCGGAGCAGTCGGTGCAGCAGCGCATCGAGAA
>NZ_JBSGPC010000009.1:0-750 GCF_053567315.1 Leucobacter sp. GX0328 | reverse complement strand
GCAGCGACGGGATAAAAAATTGGCATTTGACAATCAAGTGCACACTATTGAGTTCTCAAAGACCAGACACCACCCGTACACACCCCATCACAAGGCTTCCGAACAGCAACCTGTCAGTTGCGATGAATTCTTTCGATTCATCTGACCGCTACCCACTTGGAGATCAAGTTTCACAACTTGTTCATCTACTTGGTGGGGCAAGAATCTAATGTAACAGCTTCAGTCGAGATATTCAACTTGAAAGCTGATGATCATTTGAGATCCGATATCCAGCGGTGAGTCCGGGTCGCTTTCGCTTCCCGCTCCGTCGCGCTGACAAGGGAATACATTACGGCTGTTCCGCCGGCACTGCAACACGGACCTCGTTCTCGGGCGTGTCTTCGCGTGATTCCGCCGTTCTTCGCATATCGCGCCCGAGCTCGAGCAAGCGCCGTCGAGCGCATTCCACGGCCGAAACTGGCTCCATCCGCCGGCGCCGGCCGCACGCTCGGGAGTGTCGCGGCATGCGTACGCCGCCGTGCCGGCCGCGTCTGGGTACGCAAAAGCCCCGGAGCATGTGGGTTCACACGCTCCGGGGCTGGGCGCCGGCCCGCATTTCAACTGGAGATCCAGTCGAGACGGCAGCCGGCATGGGAGAAATGCGAGAGGGGCCGTACCATACGAGCTGCCATCACTGGCGTCCCGTAGATACGACCCCTCTCTTCAAAAGGAGTTCGGCGGTGTCTTACTCTCCCACGAGGTCCCCCTCGC
>NZ_JBSGPC010000008.1:0-1388 GCF_053567315.1 Leucobacter sp. GX0328 | reverse complement strand
GAGACGCTTCTATGATTGTCAAGTCGTAGAACCGGCAGAATGTAGGGCATTGAGCGTCCGGTAGAAGTGCCTACCGAGGTAGCGTTTGAGACAGCGCCGGATCTCGCGCTTGCTACGCCCTTCAGTGAGACGTTTCTCAACGTAGGTTTTGGTGTTGTCGTGGTGCTGCATGCGGGACATTGCAATCACGTGAAGTGCGCGATTCAGACGCCGGTCACCGCCTCTGTTGAGGCGATGCCTGATGGTGTTCCCACTGGAGGCGGGGATCGGACTCACACCGGCGAGAGCCGCGAATGCGGCCTCACTGCGCACCCGACCGGGGTGTGACCATGCGGTGATCAGAATGGCGGCGGTGTATGCGCCGACACCTGGTTCTTCGAGTAGGGGTGCTGCTGGGCTCTGTGCGATCAGTTCGATCATGCGTTTCTGATTCGTGGTGAGCGTTTCTTGGAAGGCGAGGATCTGACGTGCGAGACGGATCGCCTCGTCGCGGGCGACAACACGCGCGATGGGTTCCTCGCGGCTGCGCCACCGTGAGATCTCACCGATCTGGGTGAGAGTGAGTGGTTTCCTGGCATCTATGCCAAGGTCGTTGACGCGCAGCAGGGCGGTGAGCGCGTTGGTGTTCATCGTTTTCTCCTGCGCCATCTGTTCACGAGCCGCGACGAGCACGCGCAGGGCTTGACGTATCCCGTCGTCAGCGCGCGGGCGGCGAAGTTGGTCGTCGTCGAGGGAGCGCGTCGCGGTTGCGATGGCTTGCGCATCAATCGGATCTGACTTGCCGATTCCGCGGCGAGATTTCGTGCTGATGCGTGGTGCTTCAACGACTTCGTAACCGGCGTCTGAGACTGCGCGGGCAAGCTTCGCCCCGTAGGTGGCGATGCACTCGATCGACCAGAGCGTAGTCGCTTCACCGGAAGAGAGGCGGCCTGCCCAGGCGATTGCTCTGGCCATGCCCTTCGCGGTCGTCGGGAACAGTTGGCAACCGAGCAGTTCGCCGTTCGCAGCGTCGATGACAGCGTAGGTGTGTGATTTGGCGTGGGTGTCCACACCAATGACAAACGAGTGAGAATGCGCGACGATGGTCATGCGGTTGTGGTCCTTCCTGGAACGGAATCATTAGGGTTCAGCCGCGTGGCGGCCGACGCCGTTCCGGGAGGAAATCACTTCGTGGCAGCACTGTGACGGGCCACGACCTCAGGGGTCGGGCAGGCTTCTAATCAGGCCATCGAAATGGGCCGGGAGGCGTCGGTCGCCCATGCCGATCGGGCAAGTCTCAAGCAGGGCACCCGGAGGGCCAGTGGTGTAGCGAGCCACAATCGTCAGGGAACGGCCAACGCCTACCCTGCCAGCCAGTCCCAGACCAGCCAAGAACAAGCCTCACAGTG
>NZ_JBSGPC010000007.1:0-5643 GCF_053567315.1 Leucobacter sp. GX0328 | reverse complement strand
GACAGGTTGCTGTTCGGAAGCCTTGTGATGGGGTGTGTACGGGTGGTGTCTGGTCTTTGAGAACTCAATAGTGTGCACTTGATTGTCAAATGCCAATTTTTTATCCCGTCGCTGCATCTGTTTGGGTGTGGTTGATGGTGATTCCTTTTGGACAAATTGAACGTCAGTAATGATGTTCGTATTTTGTCAGGTCAAACTCGCAGCATGGGGGCTTATTCCGCTTCTCGTGGTGCACATGTTTTTTACGGAGAGTTTGATCCTGGCTCAGGACGAACGCTGGCGGCGTGCTTAACACATGCAAGTCGAACGATGAAGCCCCTGCTTGCAGGGGTGGAAGAGTGGCGAACGGGTGAGTAACACGTGAGTAACCTGCCCCTGACTCTGGGATAAGCGCTGGAAACGGCGTCTAATACTGGATATGAGCAACGGTCGCATGGCCTGTTGTTGGAAAGATTTATCGGTTGGGGATGGACTCGCGGCCTATCAGCTTGATGGTGAGGTAATGGCTCACCATGGCGACGACGGGTAGCCGGCCTGAGAGGGTGACCGGCCACACTGGGACTGAGACACGGCCCAGACTCCTACGGGAGGCAGCAGTGGGGAATATTGCACAATGGGCGCAAGCCTGATGCAGCAACGCCGCGTGAGGGATGACGGCCTTCGGGTTGTAAACCTCTTTTAGTAGGGAAGAAGCGAAAGTGACGGTACCTGCAGAAAAAGCACCGGCTAACTACGTGCCAGCAGCCGCGGTAATACGTAGGGTGCAAGCGTTGTCCGGAATTATTGGGCGTAAAGAGCTCGTAGGCGGCTTGTCGCGTCTGCTGTGAAAACCCGGAGCTCAACTCCGGGCCTGCAGTGGGTACGGGCAGGCTAGAGTGCGGTAGGGGAGATTGGAATTCCTGGTGTAGCGGTGGAATGCGCAGATATCAGGAGGAACACCGATGGCGAAGGCAGATCTCTGGGCCGTAACTGACGCTGAGGAGCGAAAGCATGGGGAGCGAACAGGATTAGATACCCTGGTAGTCCATGCCGTAAACGTTGGGAACTAGATGTAGGGCCTGTTCCACGGGTTCTGTGTCGTAGCTAACGCATTAAGTTCCCCGCCTGGGGAGTACGGCCGCAAGGCTAAAACTCAAAGGAATTGACGGGGGCCCGCACAAGCGGCGGAGCATGCGGATTAATTCGATGCAACGCGAAGAACCTTACCAAGGCTTGACATATAGCAGAACACCGTAGAAATACGGGACTCTTTGGACACTGTTATACAGGTGGTGCATGGTTGTCGTCAGCTCGTGTCGTGAGATGTTCGGTTAAGTCCGGCAACGAGCGCAACCCTCGTCCTATGTTGCCAGCACGTTATGGTGGGAACTCATGGGATACTGCCGTGGTCAACACGGAGGAAGGTGGGGATGACGTCAAATCATCATGCCCCTTATGTCTTGGGCTTCACGCATGCTACAATGGCCGGTACAATGGGCTGCGATACCGTAAGGTGGAGCGAATCCCAAAAAGCCGGTCTCAGTTCGGATTGGGGTCTGCAACTCGACCCCATGAAGTCGGAGTCGCTAGTAATCGCAGATCAGCAACGCTGCGGTGAATACGTTCCCGGGCCTTGTACACACCGCCCGTCAAGTCATGAAAGTCGGTAACACCCGAAGCCGATGGCCTAACCCTTGTGGAGGGAGTCGTCGAAGGTGGGACTGGTGATTAGGACTAAGTCGTAACAAGGTAGCCGTACCGGAAGGTGCGGCTGGATCACCTCCTTTCTAAGGAGCACTCGACCCCATCCCTGGATGGTGGTCGCAGAATGGGTCGTTCATCACCAAACGAGTGATGCGATACCGCTCATGGGTGGAACATTCGACAAGACTCGTCTTGATAGCTCGCCTATCCCAGTACGCAAGGTGTTCCTCGTGGACAGCTTGTTGGAAGAGGTGGGTGGTTGTTGGGGCGGGTTACTAAGTGCATACTATTGGGTCCTGAGGGACCAGCCGGCTGGCATCTGATTCGTTGGATTGGGTGGTGGTGGACTGGGTGTCTCTGACCTGCTGGGCAGGAACGTGTTGTTCTGTCGGGTGGGATCGGTTGTACGTTGAGAACTACACAGTGGACGCGAGCATCTTGATCCCGTCATCCTTTTGGGGGTGTCGGGGTTGAAATACTTTATATATTTTCATTGGTCGCACATGTTGATGCATTCCTTTTGGGGGTGTTGAGGGTGTGTGTTTTTTATGATTAATGCTTATGTGATTTCAAGTCTTCAAGAGCATACGGTGGATGCCTTGGCATCTGGAGCCGAAGAAGGACGTAGTAATCTGCGATAAGCCTCGGGGAGCCGATAAACGGGCTGTGATTCGAGGATTTCCGAATGGGGAAACCCCGCCAGGCGGCTTGCTGACCTGGTGACTCCCGCCTGAATATATAGGGCGGGTAGAGGGAACGCGGGGAAGTGAAACATCTCAGTACCCGCAGGAAGAGAAAACAATAGTGATTCCGGGAGTAGTGGCGAGCGAAACTGGATGAGGCTAAACCGATCATGTGTGATACCTGGCAGGGGTTGCATGGTCGGGGTTGTGGGACGTGCCGGGAGACGCTGCTGAGTCTTCGACGTGAGAGTGAAGCTATAGACGAACCGCTTGGAACGGCGGGCCGGAGTGGGTGAGAGTCCCGTAGTCGAAATGGTTTTACCGCGTGGTGTGTATCCCAAGTAGCACGGGGCCCGAGAAATCCCGTGTGAATCTGTCAGGACCACCTGATAAGCCTAAATACTTCCAGATGACCGATAGCGGACTAGTACCGTGAGGGAAAGGTGAAAAGTACCCCGGGAGGGGAGTGAAAGAGTACCTGAAACCGTGTGCTTACAATCCGTCGGAGCCAGTCTGATTCTGGTGACGGCGTGCCTTTTGAAGAATGAGCCTGCGAGTTAGCGATACGTGGCGAGGTTAACCTGTGTGGGGTAGCCGTAGCGAAAGCGAGTCTGAATAGGGCGATTCAGTCGCGTGTCCTAGACCCGAAGCGAAGTGATCTATCCATGGCCAGGCTGAAGCGTGTGTAAGAGCGCGTGGAGGGCCGAACCCACTTAGGTTGAAAACTGAGGGGATGAGCTGTGGATAGGGGTGAAAGGCCAATCAAACTTCGTGATAGCTGGTTCTCTCCGAAATGCATTTAGGTGCAGCGTTGCGTGTTTCTTGCCGGAGGTAGAGCTACTGGATGGCCGATGGGCCCTACAAGGTTACTGACGTCAGCTAAACTCCGAATGCCGGTAAGTGAGAGCGCAGCAGTGAGACTGTGGGGGATAAGCTTCATAGTCGAGAGGGAAACAACCCAGATCACCAACTAAGGTCCCTAAGCGCGTGCTAAGTGGTAAAGGATGTGGAGTTGCTGTGACAACCAGGAGGTTGGCTTAGAAGCAGCCACCCTTGAAAGAGTGCGTAATAGCTCACTGGTCAAGTGATTCCGCGCCGACAATGTAACGGGGCTCAAGCACGCCACCGAAGTTGTGGCAATCGCATATCGACAAGCCTTCGTGGTTCAGTTGTGCGGTTGGGTAGGAGAGCGTCGTGTGGCGAGTGAAGCGGCGGAGTGATCCAGTCGTGGATGCTACACGAGTGAGAATGCAGGCATGAGTAGCGAAAGACGGGTGAGAAACCCGTCCTCCGGAAGACCAAGGGTTCCAGGGTCAAGCTAATCTTCCCTGGGTAAGTCGGGACCTAAGGCGAGGCCGACAGGCGTAGTCGATGGACAACGGGTTGATATTCCCGTACCGGCGGTAGACCGTCAAAGACCTAACCAGTAGTGCTAAACAAACCAAGACTTCGTGGATCCTTCGGGTGAAGCGGGGTGGCGGCTGTGAACCCGAACTGGGGTGGTGAGCGTGAGGTGTGACGCAGGAAGGTAGCCAGTGCCGGGCGATGGTTGTCCCGGTGTAAGCATGTAGCCCGTCGCTTATGAAGAGTTTGCGGCTTTGGGTGAGATGTGATGCGGACCCGTATGGGGAAGCTGGTGATCCTATGCTGCCGAGAAAAGCATCGACGTGAGGTCTATTGTTGCCCGTACCCCAAACCGACTCAGGTGGTCAGGTAGAGAATACTCAGGAGATCGAGATAATCATGGTGAAGGAACTCGGCAAAATGCCCCCGTAACTTCGGGAGAAGGGGGGCCATCCACTTATACCAACTTGCTTGGGAAAGGGTGTGGTGGCCGCAGAGACCAGTGGGGAACGACTGTTTACTAAAAACATAGGTCCGTGCTAACACGCAAGTGGATGTATACGGACTGACGCCTGCCCGGTGCTGGAAGGTTAAGAGGAGAGGTTAGAACTTCGGTTCGAAGCTTTGAATTTAAGCCCCAGTAAACGGCGGTGGTAACTATAACCATCCTAAGGTAGCGAAATTCCTTGTCGGGTAAGTTCCGACCTGCACGAATGGCGTAACGATTCCCCAGCTGTCTCCACCGTGAACTCGGCGAAATTGCAGTACGAGTAAAGATGCTCGTTACGCGCAGAAGGACGGAAAGACCCCGTGACCTTTACTACAGCTTGGTATTGGTGTTCGGTGTGGCTTGTGTAGGATAGGTGGGAGACTGTGAAGCGGGCACGCTAGTGTTCGTGGAGTCATTGTTGAAATACCACTCTGGTCATATTGGATATCTAACCACGCACCCTGATCGGGTGTTGGGACAGTGCCTGGTGGGTAGTTTAACTGGGGCGGTTGCCTCCTAAAATGTAACGGAGGCGCCCAAAGGTTCCCTCAACCTGGTTGGCAATCAGGTGGCGAGTGTAAGTGCACAAGGGAGCTTGACTGTGAGACTGACAGGTCGAGCAGGGACGAAAGTCGGGACTAGTGATCCGGCAGTGGCTTGTGGAAGCGCTGTCGCTCAACGGATAAAAGGTACCTCGGGGATAACAGGCTGATCTTGCCCAAGAGTCCATATCGACGGCATGGTTTGGCACCTCGATGTCGGCTCGTCGCATCCTGGGGCTGGAGTTGGTCCCAAGGGTTGGGCTGTTCGCCCATTAAAGCGGTACGCGAGCTGGGTTTAGAACGTCGTGAGACAGTTCGGTCCCTATCCTCTGCGCGCGTTGGAGATTTGAGAGGATCTGACCCTAGTACGAGAGGACCGGGTTGGACGGACCTCTGGTGTGCCAGTTGTTCTGCCAAGGGCATGGCTGGTTGGCTACGTTCGGGATGGATAACCGCTGAAAGCATCTAAGCGGGAAGCCGGCCTCGAGATGAGATCTCCATACACTTCGGTGTTGTAGGTTCCCAGTAGATGACTGGGTTGATAGGCCAGATGTGGAAGCCCGGTAACGGGTGGAGCTGACTGGTACTAATAAACCAATGACTTGACTTCATTTCATATCCACTGGTGTTCGACTTCAAACGGGCACAAGGGTGAGGTATGGCATAGGCAGTATGTGTAACGATGTTTGCGTCCACTTTGTGGTTCTTGACGTATGACCACAAACCCCCTGGGTACGGCTATTGGTCGTGTGTGGGGTTTGGGTATGTCAATAGTGTTTCGGTGGTTATAGCGTCAGGGAAACGCCCGGTCACATTCCGAACCCGGAAGCTAAGGCTGACTGCGCTGATGGTACTGCGAGGGGGACCTCGTGGGAGAGTAAGACACCGCCGAACTCCTTTT
>NZ_JBSGPC010000006.1:0-5643 GCF_053567315.1 Leucobacter sp. GX0328 | reverse complement strand
GTCTCAAGCAGGGCACCCGGAGGGCCAGTGGTGTAGCGAGCCACAATCGTCAGGGAACGGCCAACGCCTACCCTGCCAGCCAGTCCCAGACCAGCCAAGAACAAGCCTCACAGTGGTGTACGAATCGAAGTCGGTGTGCAGGTCGCTGGCCCGCTCGGCCGCTGCGTTCAGGCGACGGGTAGAGGCTCAGCTGCAGGGATCGCCGTCGAGCGCTCCCCCTCCATGCTGGCGCTTCGCGCTGCACGGCTCCTGACCTCGGCCACGGCGGCGATCGCCATGACGATGAGGGCGAGGGCCGTGATGCCTGCGCCGATCCAGATCGGCGAGGTATAGCCGAGGCCCGCCGCGACGCCGACGCCGCCGGCCCAGGCGCCGAGCGCATTGCCGACGTTGAACGCGCCGATGTTGGCACCCGAGGCGAGCGTGGGTGCACCGCCCGCGTACTGCATGATGCGGCTCTGCAGGCCCGGAACGGTGCCGAAGCCGAAACCGCCCATGAGTACGAGGATGACGATCACCGCCGGCTGCGATCCGGCGAGCAGACCGAATGCGGCGAGCACGACGACGAGGGCGGCGATGAAGCCGATGAGCGTGCCGTCGATCGAACGGCCGGCGAGGCGCCCGCCCGCCCAGTTGCCGACGACGAGTCCGACGCCGAAGAGCACGAGCAGCCACGGGATCGTCGTCGAGGCGAAGCCCGAGACGCCGGTGAGCGTGTAGGCGATGTAGGTGAATGCGCCGAACATGCCGCCGTAGGCGAGCACGGTCACGATGAGCGAGAGCCAGACCTGGCCCGAACGGAACGCGCGCAGCTCGCTGCGCAGGCTCACCTGCTCCCCCGTCTGCGGCGGGGCCGTGACGAGGGCGGCGATGCCGATGAACGCGAGCACGCCGATGCCCGAGATGACCCAGAAGGTTGCGCGCCAGCCGAACTGCTGACCGAGGAAGGTGCCGAAGGGGACGCCGAAGACGTTCGCCGCGGTGAGTCCGGTGAACATCATCGCGATCGCGCTGGCCTGCTTCTCGGGGGCGACGAGCCCGGCGGCGACGACCGAGCCGATGCCGAAGTAGGCGCCGTGGCTGAGCGCTGCGATCACCCGACCGACCATCGCGAGGTCGTAGCCGGTGGCGAGCGCGGTGAGCGTGTTGCCGATGATGAAGAGAATGATCAGACCGAGCAGCACCGGCTTGCGCGGCAGCTTCGTCGTGACGGCGGTCAGCCCCAGCGCGCCGACGACGACGCCGAGGGCGTAGCCCGAGATCAGCCATCCCGCGGCGGCTTCGCTCACCCCGAAGTCGCCGGCGACCTCGGGCAGCAGGCCCATGATGACGAACTCGGTGAGTCCGATGCCGAATGCGCCGAGCGCGAGGGCGACGAGTCCGAGTGGCACGAGAATCCTGCTTCCCGCCCTGCCGTATGCGGCGGGCTTCTGGTAATCTAATTGCAGACGCGGGATATTGCGTCGATGAACACAATCATTGCACACGCAACTATCAAGCGCAAGCAACTATTTCTCGAGCGTCGTCCGGACGCTTCGAAAGGCGGGAATCATGGGCATCGCAGACGACGCGGTCGAGATCCGCGCTCGCGGGTGGCGGACGCTCGCAGCGCTGCACGGACTGATCGACGCTGAGCTCGAACGCGAACTCGGTCGGGTCGCAGAGCTGTCGGTCGTCGAGTACACCGTGCTCGACGCGCTCAATCGGCAGGATGGCTGGCACATGCGCATGCAGCAGTTGGCCCGCGCGACCGCCCTGAGCCCGAGCGCCACCACGAGATTGGTCACGCGGCTCGAGGATCGCGGGCTACTCACCCGCATTCTGTGCGCCGACGACCGCCGAGGTATTTACACCGAGCTCACTGCCGCTGGCCAGCAGCTCTACGAACTCGCCCGCCCGGTGCACGATGACACGCTCGAGCGGGTGCTCGCCGAGGCGGAGGAGCAGCCCGAGCTCGCGCCGATCGCTCATGCGCTCCAGTCCCCCGCGCTGGTCCGGTAGGCTGGAACGGTTGTGAGGGGCGTTAGCTCAGTCGGTTAGAGCAAAGGACTCATAATCCTTCGGTCGTGTTCTTGGCCCGGTCGCTCTCGGCCTTGTACTTACTGGGATCGCGGCGCATCCGCTGTAACTACACGGATGTAAATCCCCGCGAGATCCCCTCCGATCAATCCTGTCCATGAGCTAGATGGACACATGACATCGGTCGAAATGGGCGAGACACGCACATTTGGCTTCCGTGTAAGTTTTGGTTGTGGACTCAGAAACGAATGGACTTCGCCGACTCGTCGCCAAAGGTATTGAAACAATTGGAATAGGTGCTGGCACATACCTTGGATCTGGCGGTGATCCAGTAGGTACTGCCGTAGCGATGTCCGGGTCTTTGTTTGGTGCAGTCGGAAACGAGATAGCCGCAAGAGTACTGAGCCCTCGTCAGGAGGCCCGTGTAGGAGCATTGATCTTCTACGCAGGCTCAGTAATTAGCGCCAAGAAGGTTCTCGGGGAGTCCATTCGAGAGGACGACTTCTTCGAAGGTGAACACTCGTACGGTTACGAGTTTGCTGAAGGAGTGACACTCGCAGCAATGCAAACATTCGAAGAGAGAAAGCTGCCCTTTCTCGGAAATTTGCTTGCCAATGTGGCATTCATCCCAACAATCGACTCCGCTACGGCTAACTTTGCTCTTCAGACCGCGGAGGGGCTTTCCTGGTTGGAGCTATGCCTAATCGCAATAGTTGATCAGCCTGAGAAGTATCCGCTTCCAAAGTCTGAACCTCAAAAGGCAGCGGACTGGAAGACTCACACCGTGAGAAGTCGCCTCATAAGAATGGCCGATATTGGCGGTGAACTGCTGACATATGGGCGCACCAAAACGGCGAGAGTTGGGTTGCCTCTTATTGATACGAATCTTAGTTCGATCCATTTGACTGGCACCGGAAAACTAGTTGCAGGCTTGATGGAATTGAGTACAATCCCAGCGGCAGAATTGTGCTCGATCTACGATCTTGTATTGCTTGAGAGAGAAGACGGGCCTGAAGAATCAACTGGCTGACTCGCACTAGTTTCTTCAGACGGTATAGATAGCCTTGGGAATGCGACGTTCTTCGGCCGATCTACACGGACGGAGGCGACATGTTGGTCAAGCTCACCAAAGGAATGAAGTTCAAGGCTCGGTTCGCCCAAGGCCCAGGCATACAACTCCATCCCGGAAGCAGTCATTGTTGCAAACATCTCCATATCCCAAGAAATTTGCTCGTTCTCCGACGCTTCTACAGGACCGAAACCCCAGGTGCTGACGAAACCTAGGCGATTCAAACCTCCGAGGACATGGGCGAAGGTCGCCGATGCTTGCTCAGTTCCGCAAGGATCAAGCACATTCAGAACCTCATCCAAGTCGATCGAAATCTCCAACTTATTACGCTCAGATTCCTGACCAACTGCCAAGCCCGAATGTAACGCGGCGGTGGCCCACTCTCGATAGAGGATGAAGTGCATCCTGATCTGAAGCGCACTCATGTCTGAAACTTGAGCCGCCCACGCCACGCCGCGGTCATCAGTTGCCTCATCCATACTTGCGGCAAGCACGCCAGACAAGTATTCCGCCATGACTTCATCTTCAGCATATGAGCCCTCTTCCAATATGCGGTGGGCTACACGCGGATGGGGAGCACCAGCACGTCCGCGAGCCTTTCCTTCCGCTTTTTCTAGCACCTGACCCACGTTGCGGAGGCGGTACTCGGTATACCTTCCAAGTGCATCTCCGATTGCGTCCGCGGACCTTCCCAGAACTCGTTCAAGGAGTCGTCCTGCTGTCTTTGATGGCTCCGAATTGAGGATGCCAGTTACGGCACTAGCTGCAGCAAGGCTCGCCGACACAGGTTCTGTCATATGGCGAATGTACCCCATGTCATTTCGCGAACTGCACAATTGCAAAATTACAGATAAAGCAACCACGAAGGAAAAAGAGAGCGATATCTAAGGAGTCTGTAGGGCGTGCGGGACTTGAACCCGCGACCGATGGATTATGAGTCCAGTGCTCTAACCGACTGAGCTAACGCCCCCTGGCAACTTTTCCATCCTATAGGTACGGCCCCCTCAGCCAGACCGTTTCCGCTCGCTCTTCTGAAGGCCTCGAATCGGGCGAGCTGAGCACTGTATCCGGCTGGATAGAGGTGGGCGTAGATCGCATCGGTAGTCGCGACGTTCGCGTGGCCGAGCCAGCGGCTGACTTCGTGGGGCTAGAAGCCTGCCGCGAGCCAGAGGCTTGCCGCGGTGTGTCGTAGGTCATGGATCCGCATCTTCGGAAGCTTGGCTCTCAGCAGAGCAGGCTTGAAGTGATTGCGGAGAGGTGTCGAGAGTCGATCTCACAGGAGCCAGGAGCTCGCCCTGGCCAGAATAGCGCCTTTGATCGCCCTGATTTTGGATGGGCGAGTAAGTGGTTCTTGATGTCGACGATGAGCTTGCTGTCACGAGGAGGCACTTCACGGGGGGATCGCGCCGACTCGGACGTCAGGTGACCCATCCGTTGCCCTTCATACGCTGCGCTTCTACCTCACAGTCCCTCGGTCCTGGGTTCAAACCCCACACGCCCCGCTGACAAGTGCTCGACATGCCGTCGAGTAGGAATCACCAAGGTTGTCGGAACGCGTACTTTCCGTCGATGAACACGTCGATGTACGTAGCTCCGCCGTCGATGCGCTGCTGAGCGATGAAACGTACTGAGACGATGTGCCGTTCATGCACACCGACTTCGAAGTCGAATACGTTCGGCATGACGTTACCGAGGTTGCCGCCGCTGTCGACGACCATCGCGTCGTTTACGCGAATGGTGATGCGGTTGCGCAAGCCAGCAACGTCTACGCTGACGGCATGAAGCTCCTGCACTCCGACGGTGAAGGTGAAACTCGCTCGCGACATGGGTCAACCCAATCACATCGAAAGCGAGAGTGTCGAGTTAGAAGGGTGGTGGTTCGCCGGTCTCGACGAACCTGACCCGGCCCTCCGGCACCGTCCGGGTCTTCCGGTCGGTCGGCGAGGTCCATTCGTAGGTCGCGTCCGGCAGTTGGACCACCTGCCAGCCGCCGTGATGCTTCACGAGATGATGATTACGGCACAGGTATCCGAGGTTCGTCATCGCGGTCTCGCCGCCGTCTTGCACGGCGATCGTGTGGTCGATATCGCAGCGGAACCCCGGCATCCTGCAGCCCGGCCACCGGCAATGCGCGTCTCGGACCTGGAGCTTGCGCTTCTGATCCGCCGACGGCACCCGCGATGCGACCTCACGGATGTCGCCGGTACCGGGATTCACGGTGATCTCCGTCCATGAGGTCGCGGCTCCCGCGATGCGGCGGGCCATGTCGGCCGGGATGGGGCCGCAGCCCTCGAGCTCGGGCTGGAGCGTGGACTGCAGTCGCGCCCCGGGGCCCGAGGATGCTTCAGCATCGGGGTCGCGTGCCATGTCGGTGTCGAGGCCGGGGCCGAGGTCGGGTTCGAGGTCGGGTTCGAGGCCGGTGTCGAGGTCGTCCGCGTGAACGATCACCTGCACGATGCCCTGCACATTCCCCGCAGCCGCCGACTCCGCGGCCACTGCCGCATCCGCGACCGTCTGGGCGCCGTCTTCAGTGGTGAAGTCGATACCGAGGAAAT
>NZ_JBSGPC010000005.1:0-102721 GCF_053567315.1 Leucobacter sp. GX0328 | reverse complement strand
GTCTCAAGCAGGGCACCCGGAGGGCCAGTGGTGTAGCGAGCCACAATCGTCAGGGAACGGCCAACGCCTACCCTGCCAGCCAGTCCCAGACCAGCCAAGAACAAGCCTCACAGTGATGTCGGGATAGGACAGACCGCGCTCCCACTTGGATACGGCCGACTCGGTCACGTGCAGTCGCTCGGCGAGCTGGCGCTGCGTGAAACCGGCAGCGCGACGGTGCTCCGTGACGAACCGTCCGAAATCCTGTTTGGTGATGTCTCTGTTCATGTTCTCGATTCAATCAGCGCGGGCGCGCCGGCCGCCCCGAAACGCGTGATTCTGCGACTCGACCGTTCGGCCAGTCGCAGAATCACGCGGAAGTCGCGCTCGGTTCCGAGCGGCGCCGGCGCGAACCGACACCCCTCACCGGGCCCGAATCGCGGATCCGATACTCGGGCCTGCCTGCGACCTCCTGCGCCTCGCACCGCACGCTGCCAGGCCTCGACGCGACACGGCGAAGATGCAGCAGCTACGCCCTAGTGCGCCGCGGCATTCCAATTCGCGCCGCCGCCGACCTGCACTTCGAGCGGCACCGACAACTCGGCAGCCCCGGCCATCTCTTCGCGCACGAGCGCCTCGAGGGCGTCCCACTCCCCCGCCGAGACCTCGAACATGAGCTCGTCATGGATCTGCAGCAGCATGCGCGAGCGCATCCCCGCCTCGCGCATGCGCGATTCGACCCGGATCATGGCGCGCTTGATGATGTCGGCGGCAGTGCCCTGGATGGGCGAGTTCAGCGCCGCGCGCTCGGCGTTCTCGCGCAGGATGCGGTTCGGGCTCGCGAGATCGGGGAACGGTCGGCGCCGCCCGAAGATGGTCTCGGTGAAGGTATCGCGCTTCGCCTGGTCGACGACCGAGCGGAGGTAGTCGCGCACTCCGCCGAACCGTTCGAAGTAGTCGACCATGAGCTGCTTCGCCTCGGCACCCGTGATGCCGAGCTGTTTCGACAGACCGAAGGCCGACAGACCGTAGGCGAGGCCGTACGACATCGCCTTCACCTTCGAACGCATCTCGTTCGTCACTTCCTCGGGCGGTACGCCGAAGATGCGCGACCCGACGAAGCGATGCAGGTCTTCGCCCGCGTTGAACGCCTCGATGAGGCCTGCGTCGCCCGACAGGTGCGCCATGATGCGCATCTCGATCTGCGAGTAGTCGGCCGTCATCAGGGTCTCGTACTCGGCGTCGTGGATGAAGCCCTCGCGAATCCGGCGGCCCTCTTCCGAGCGCACCGGGATGTTCTGCAGGTTCGGGTCGGTCGACGCGAGCCGCCCCGTGCTGGCACCGGTCTGCAGGAACGTCGTGTGGATGCGGCCGTCGCCCTGCACCGCTTTGATGAGCGTCTCGACCATCTGCCGCATCTTGTTCGCCTCGCGGTGCGAGAGCAGCGCGTCGAGGAACGGGTGCGGGTTCTTGGCCTGGAGGTCGGCGAGCGCTGCCGCGTCGGTCGTGTAGCCGCTCTTCGTCTTGCGGGTCTTCGGCATGTCGAGCTGATCGAAGAGCACCTCCTGCAGCTGCTTCGGCGACGACAGGTTGACTTCGCGGCCGATCGCGTCGAACGCGCGCTGCTCGAGGGCCGCGACACGCTCGCGCAGTTCGGCGTCGTGCGCCTCGAGCAGCGGCAGGTCGATCTCGACGCCGCGCTGCTCGAGCGCCGCGAGCACGCTCACGAGCGGCAGCTCGATGTCGCGGTACACCTCTGCGGTGCGCGATTCGAACCGTTCGAGGATCGCCGCGTGCGTGCGCACGATGTACCAGGCGAGCGCCGCCGAGTCCGAGGTGCTCGCCTCGTCGGGTACGAGCTGGTTCGGGTCGCCGACCGGCACTTCTTCGCCGAGGAACCGCAGAGCGGCCTCGGCGATATTCTTCTCGGCCGTGGCGGGCCGCAGCAGCCATGCCGCGAGCAGCGCGTCGCCGTCGATGCCGCCGATCTCGCAGCCGGCGCGGCGCGCCGCACCGATCTGCTGCTTCGCGTCGAAGAAGATCTTGGGCGCATCGGAGGCGAGCCAGGCCTCGAACTGGGCGTAATCGCGCCCGCCGGGCTGCCACTGGATGAGCGTCGACGCCTCGGCGGTCGCGACGCCCACCTCGAAACCGTCGCCGATCTCGGTGATGCGCACCGCCGGGCGGTCGACCTTCGAGAGCCAGTCGCCGAGCTCCTCGTCGAGCAGCAGCTTCGCCTCGGGCTTCTCGGGCACGAGTGGCGCGGCCGCGGGGCCGCCCGCGCCGGCGCCGGCACCCGTCACCTCGACGCCCGCGAGCTTGCCGACGCGCTGCAGCAGCGTGCGGAACTCGAGCCGCGCGAAGACCTCCTGCACGGCATCCATGTCGATCTCGCCGCGCTTCAGCTCGTCGAGCTCGACATCGAGCTCGACATCGCGCACGAGGCGGTTCAGACGTCGGTTGCGTTCGGCGAGATGCGCGTGCTCGCGCAGACTCTCGCCCACCTTGCCGCCCACCTCGTCCTGGCGCCGCAGGATCTCCTCGAGCGAGCCGAACTGGGTGATCCACTTGACCGCGGTCTTCTCGCCGACGCGCGGGATGCCGGGCAGGTTGTCGCTCGTCTCGCCGACGAGCGCCGCGATCTCGGGGTACTGCTCGGGGCGCACCCCGTAGCGCTCCATGACCTTCTCCGCGTCGTAGCGGGTGAGTTCGCTCACGCCCTGCTTCGACGGGTAGAGCAGCGTCACACGGTCGTCGACGAGCTGGATGGTATCGCGGTCGCCCGAGACGACGAGCACCCGGTACCCGGCGTTCGCCGCGCGGGTCGACAGCGTCGCCAGAATGTCATCGGCCTCGTAGTTCTCCTTCTCGAGGGTGCGGATGCCCATCGCGTGCAGCGCCTCCTGCAGCAGCGGCACCTGCCCCTTGAACTCGACCGGCGTCTCGCCGCGCGTGCCCTTGTACTCCGGGTACTCCTCGGTGCGGAACGAATGCCGCGAGATGTCGAACGCGATGGCGAGCGCATCGGGCCGCTCGTTGCCGAGCAGATTGATGAGCATGGAGATGAAGCCGTGAATGGCGTTCGTGTGCTGGCCGGTGCGGGTCTGGAAGCTATCGACCGGCAGGGCGTAGAACGCTCGGAAGGCCAGGGAATGGCCATCGATGATCATGAGGGTAGGCTGAGGATTCGACACGTGCCAAGCCTACAAGCCGCTCCCGACGATCGGGAGTGCGCCGCTTGGAGTTCGCGCGCGAGCGCATCACGAAGGGATCGGTATGGCCGAAGACCGCCTCGACTACATCCGCTGGCGCGGCATGGGCGCCCTCGCAGACCGCATGGGCATCGAGATGATCGAGTTCACCGAGGAGCGCGCCGTCGCGACCATGCCCGTCGAGGGCAACACGCAGCCGGTCATGCTGCTGCACGGCGGAGCCTACGTGGTGCTCGGCGAGAGCCTCGGCTCGATGCATGCGAACCTGCTCGCCCGCGAAGGCTACGTCGCCGTCGGCGTCGACATCAACGCCACGCACACCGGTTCGGCCACGAAGGGCATCGTCACGGGCGTCTGCCACCCCATCCGCATCGGCAAATCGATTGCCGTGCACGAGATCGTCGTCAGCGACGACGAAGGCCGCCGCTGCTCGACGATTCGCATCACGAACCACTACAAGAAGTTCGAGGCGTAATCCGCCGGCAGGGCGGCCTTGCCCGGGCCCGTGCAGCCCGCGACCGGTTCAGTCCTTCTTCGGGCCGAGCTGGTCGATGATCGTCTTCGCGACGTCCTGCATGGTGAGGCGGCGGTCCATCGACGCCTTCTGGATCCAGCGGAACGCCTCGGGCTCCGAGAGACCCATCTTGTCGTTCAGAATGCCCTTCGCGCGGTCGACCAGCTTGCGCGTCTCGAAGCGCTCGGCCAGGTCGGAGACCTCGCTCTCGAGCGCGACGATCTGCTGGAAGCGCGAGAGCGCGATCTCGATCGCAGGGATCAGGTCGTTCGGGGTGAACGGCTTCACGACGTACGCGAGCGCGCCCGCCTCGCTGGCGCGCTCGACGAGCTCGCGCTGGCTGAACGCGGTCAGCAGCACCACGGGGGCGATGTGATCCTTGTTGATGCGTTCGGCCGCCGAGATGCCGTCGAGTTTCGGCATCTTCACGTCCATCACGACGAGGTCGGGGCGGAGCTCCTCGACGAGGCGCACCGCCTCCTCGCCGTCGCCGGCTTCGCCCACGACATCGAATCCGTTATCGCGAAGAGTTTCGACGATATCGAGACGGATCAGGGACTCATCTTCCGCTACAACGACGCGACGCGGGGTGCTCGATGCGGTGCTCTGGTCATTCACGCACCCCAGTCTAGGACATCGCGGCGCCGCTCTCGTGGGAAAGCGATGAGTCGGCGCGCTGCCCGTGCCCGGATCGGTCCGCGGACTGCGCTAATGTAGTCTCCTGTGCCCCGCGAAACATCGGGGCCGCACCAAGAACGACACGCCGGATTGGTGGAATTGGCAGACACGGCGCACTCAAAATGCGCTGCCGAAAGGTGTGCGGGTTCGAGTCCCGCATCCGGCACCTCCGTCGCTTGCTGCCGCAAGCGACTCCAACCGCCTCCGCGGCACTCGAAGCGGAACTCTCACCGCGAGACGCGCCCTACGGCGCGAGATGACGGCATGCGTACCGCACGCAAGGGCGTGTCTCGTGCACTCGGGGCGTCTCGTGCCGACGCGGCTTCGGAGATGACTCCGAAACGCTCAGTTCTGGGGCTCGAGGAAAGTTCTCAACTCGGTCGCGTCGCCGTCGGCGCGCACCCAGCTCGAGAAATAGAACGTTCCGGCCGGGCCCGTGAGCAAGGTCACTTCGGCCGCCGCCGCGCAGGCGCCCCGGGGGTTGGTCGTGACGTTCTCGGCCAGGCGAACGCGCACGCTCGCCGGCTGCCCCGCGACACGAGAACCATCCTCGATTCCCACCTGGCTCCAGGCGCCCGAGCACTCGAGCTCCACGTACTCGAACGTCCCACCGACAGTGCAGCCGTCGTCGGTCACCGTCGCACGCAGATCGTACTCCGCGCCGTGCGGTTCGATCACATGGCCGCGATAGTCGCGCACCCCGGAGGGGCCGGCCATCCGCAAGTCGCGGCGCACCGACCCGTCTGCGCAGCTGGAGGTCTCCGAGGCCGACGATGCCCCGGCGCTCTGATCGCCCGACGCCTCGGGTTCGGCCGTCTGCGAAGGCCGCCGGTCCGATTCGGCATCCGAATTCTTGGATCCGCCGACATCGACGGAGAGCTGCGCCGAGCACCCCGTTACCGCGAGCACGCCGAACACAGCCGCTGCCGCCCAGGCGCGAAGCAGCCTGGTTCTCAATGCACCATCGTGCTTCAACACCGACATCACAGCCTCCGCATCGATGCCTCACAGGAGAGGCTTCCCCGCACAGGCTACCGGAGAAGCGAGCAACGGAGCGCGCAGCTCATCGATGGCGCGCACGACCGAGCAGCAGTCGCACTGAGCACCGCTCGCGCTACAGCGCCCGGAGCCATTCCGTCCGCCCTGCCCCGTCGGCCGTCACTGCGGCCGAGTCGCCTTGCCGTCGAGCCAGAGCGTATCGGACTCGTCACGATGGGACCCCGTGCTGCCGACGTGCTTGCCGTCGATCTGCGGCCCCTTCTTGATGACGTGGACGAGTGCCATGCCGTGCCCCCGCCCGAGCCCGTACTCCTCTTTCAACCAGTCGAGGATGACCCCCGCCTTGACGTCGGGCGCATCGTATCCGCGGCTCTGGGCGATGTCGATGAATTCGCGGGGCACGAGGCCGGTCTTGTCCTCGATGGTGTCGAGGTACGCCTGGAATGACATCTGCGGGCTCCTTCGGTCGAGTGATCTCGGCGAACCTGTTCAGAGTACCGGCCAGGGCGATGGCATCGGAAGCCTCAGCACAGCACGAGAGGCGCCCTCCAGACCAGTATTGGAGGGCGCCTCTCGTGAACGCCGCAGGCGCGAGGCGGGGTGAACCCGTTCTACTCGGCGGCCGCGGCCTCGATGACGTGCTTGCGGGGCTGCGCGTCGGGCAGCTCGCCCGTCGTCTCCCCCATTCGGTGGATGCGCAGCGTGTTCGTCGAACCGGTGACCCCGGGAGGGGAACCGGCGATGATGAGCACCTTGTCGCCGAGCTCGGCGAGGCCGTGCGAGAGCAGCACCTCGTCGACCTGGTCGAACATCTCATCGGTCGATCCGACGCGGTCGACCTCGTAGCTGTTGGCGCCCCAGGTGAGCTCCATCTTGCGTCGGATGGCGTAACTGGGGGTGAACCCGATGATCGGGATGGGCTTGCGCAGACGCGACATGCGGCGCACGGTGTCGCCGGACTCGGTGAACACGCAGATGAACTTCGCGCCGATGAAGTCCGCGACCTCGGAGGCCGCAAGTGTCAGCGCGCCGCCCTGCGTACGGGGAGCCGTGCCGATGGGGTCGATGCGGTCGAGCGCGTGATCCTCGGTGGCTTCGATGATGCGCGCCATGGTGGCGACGGCCTCGACGGGGTACGCGCCGACGCTCGTCTCGCCCGAGAGCATCACGGCATCCGCACCGTCGAGCACGGCGTTGGCGCAGTCGGAGGCCTCGGCGCGCGTCGGGCGCGGGTTCTCGATCATCGATTCGAAGACCTGGGTCGCCACGATGACCGGCTTGGCGTTGCGTCGCGCGAGCGCGATCGCCTCGGTCTGCACGAGCGGCACGCGCTCGAGGGGCAGCTCGACGCCCAGATCGCCGCGGGCGACCATGATGCCGTCGAATGCGGCGACGATCTCCTCGAGGTTGTCCACTGCCTGCGGCTTCTCGATCTTGGCGATGACGGGGAGGCGCTTGCCCTCCTCCTCCATGATCTCGTGCACCCGGGTGATGTCCGCCGCGTCGCGCACGAACGAGAGCGCGATGTAGTCGGCCCCCAGCTGCAGCGCCCACCGCAGGTCGGCCTCGTCCTTGTCCGACAGCGCAGGCACGTTCACGGCGACGCCGGGCAGGTTGATGCCCTTGTTGTTCGAGATCGCGCCGGGCACCTCGACGACCGTGTAGACGGTGTCGTCGGTCACTCGGGTGGCGCGCAGCGCGACCTTGCCGTCGTCGATGAGCAGCGGGTCGCCGGGGTTCACGTCGCCGGGAAGCCCCTTGTGGGTGGTGCCGCCGATAGTGCGGTCGCCGACGATGTCGCGCGTCGTGATCGCGAACTCGTCGCCCTCGGCGAGTTCGTACGGCCCGTTCTCGAAGGTGGCGAGGCGGATCTTCGGGCCCTGCAGGTCGGTGAGCACCGCGATGGGGCGCGAGACCTCGGCCTCGGCGCGGCGGATATTGCGGTAGATGCCCTCGTGCACGTTGTACGTGCCGTGCGACATGTTGAGACGGGCGACGTTCACGCCCGCCCGGATCAGGTCGAGGGTGTGGTCATAGCTCGATACGGCCGGTCCCCATGTTGCAACGATCTTCGCGTGACGCAATTGTTCTCCTCGAAGTGCGATGTGTCGATTATTTGGTGGTGGGTTCGGCAGGGGCAGCCGCCAGGTCTTCGACATCGTCATCGGCCGCTGCCGCCGGGGTCGAGTCGCCACGATCGATGACGTGGAAGAACTCGTCGGGGTTCGCGGTATCCGCGAGCACCGAGTCGGCGGGGTTGCGGCGCCCGGGCAGGTAGACGCTGGTCTCGAGCCCGGGATGGCGATGACGCTGTACGAAGATGATGATGAGGCCCAGAAGCACCGCGAGCAGTGCGGTCAGCACGTTGGTGCGGAGGCCGAGAATGATGAGGCTCGGGTCGACGCGCAGCGATTCGGTGAATGCGCGGCCGAGACCGTACCAGATGAGGTAGCAGCCGAAGAACATGCCCCAGCGCGGGCGCCAGCGGCGCTCGATGGCGAGCAGCACGATGATGCCGAGCACGTTCCACAGCGATTCGTAGATGAACGTCGGGTGGAAGAGCGTGTCCGCGGGCAGGCCGACGGGGAAAGCGGAGTTCGAGGGTTCGATCTCGAGGCCCCACGGCAGAGTGGTCGGGCCGCCGAAGAGTTCGTGGTTGAACCAGTTGCCGAACCGGCCGATCGACTGCGCGAGCAGCAGGCCCGGCACGAGGGCGTCGGCGAACGAGCCGAACCGGATGCCGGTGATGCGGGAGGCGATGAGTACGCCGATGCCGCCGCCGAGCAGCGCACCGAAGATGGCGATGCCGCCGTTCCAGAACGCGAAGATCTCGAGCGGGTTCTTCCCGGCGCCGAAGTAGTCGCTCCAGTGCGAGAGCACATGGTAGAGGCGCGCGCCGATGATACCGAGCACGAGGGCCCAGACGATGAAGTCGAGCGTCGCGCCGCGCTCACCGCCGCGACGGCCGAGACGGCTCGCCGTCCAGAAGCCCGCAAGCACGATGCCGAGCAGAATGCAGAGCGCATAGAGGTAGATGCGCAGTGGACCGAGTTCGATGAACTGGATCTCGGGGCTCGGAATACTCGACGGGAGGATCATTCACTCATCTTTCACCGGCGGCCGCTCCGCCGGAACCTGTTGTGCGTACCGCTCGACGCGGTGGACGGGACAATTCTAGCTTGCGCGCTACCGTGCGGTTCCTGAGGCGATGGTGCGCACCGCTTCCGCCAGGCGCTCCACACCGCCGTCCAGCAGCGCGCGCACGAAGACGGTGCCGACGATGGCTCCGTCCGCGTACTCGAGCGCCGACGAGACCTGCTCGGGGGTCGAGAGGCCGATACCGACGCAGGCGACCGACGATCCCTGTTCGCGCAGACGCGCCGTGAGCCCGCGCGCGGCCGCATCGAGCTCGGCGCGCTCGCCCGTGATGCCCATCGTGGAGACGGTGTAGACGAAGCCGGTCGATGCGCCGACGACGAGGCGGAGGCGCTCGTCGCTCGAACTCGGGGCTGCGAGGAAGACGCGATCGAGGCCGAAGCGCTCGCTCGTCTCGATCCAGTCGGCGGCGATGTCGGGCGTGATGTCGGGCGTGATGAGCCCCGCGCCGCCGGCCTCGGCGAGGTCGCGGGCGAAGCGCTCGACGCCGTACTGCATCACCGGGTTCCAATACGTCATGACGAGCACCGGCACGTCGACCGCCTCGCGCACTCGGCGCACGGCCTCGAATACGTCGCGCACGCGGAAGCCCCGGGCGAGCGCGGTCTCGGTCGCCTTCTGGATGACGACGCCGTCCATCACCGGGTCGGAGTACGGGAGGCCGAGCTCGATCACGTCGACGCCGTTTTGCGCCATCGCGATCGCCGCATCGACGCTCGTATCGAGATCGGGGAAACCGACCGGCAAGTAGCCGATCAGCGCGCCCTTGCGATGCCGCTGGGCCGCACGAATGGCGGTTTCGACTTGCGAGGCAGTCACGTTCAACCCTCGATTCCCGAGTGCTCGTCGAGCAGGCCGAAGTAGCGGCCCGCCGTCGCCATATCCTTATCGCCGCGGCCCGACAGGCTCACCGCGATCACGCCTTCGGCGCCGAGCTCGCGGCCGATGCGCAGCGCGCCTGCGAGGGCGTGGGCCGACTCGATCGCCGGAATGATGCCCTCGGTGCGGCTGAGCAGACGCAGCGCCTGCATCGCTTCGTCATCGGTCGCCGGGATGTACTCGGCGCGTCCGATGTCGGCGAGCCACGAGTGCTCGGGGCCGACCCCCGGGTAGTCGAGGCCGGCGGAGATCGAGTGCGATTCGATCGTCTGGCCGTCCTCGTCCTGCAGCACATAGGTCTTCGACCCGTGCAGCACGCCGGGGCGGCCGCGCTCGATCGAGGCGGCATGTCGCTCGGTGTCGACGCCGTCGCCGGCCGCTTCGACGCCGTACAGCTTCACATCGGCGTCGTCGAGGAAGGCGTCGAACATGCCGATCGCGTTCGAGCCGCCGCCGACGCAGGCGACGACCGCATCGGGCAGGCGCCCGGCCTTCTCGAGCAGCTGGGCGCGCGCCTCTTCCGAGATGATCTTCTGGAAGTCGCGCACCATCGCGGGGAACGGATGCGGGCCGGCAGCGGTGCCGAAGATGTAGTTCGTGGTCTCGACGCTCGCCACCCAGTCGCGGTAGGCCTCGTTGATCGCGTCCTTCAACGTGCGCGACCCCGTCTTCACGGGCACCACCTCGGCGCCGAGCAGGCGCATGCGTGCGACGTTGAGCGCCTGGCGTTCGGTGTCGACCTCGCCCATGTAGATGGTGCACTCCAGGCCGAACAGCGCGGCCGCGGTCGCCGTCGCGACGCCGTGCTGACCGGCTCCGGTCTCGGCGATGACGCGCTGCTTGCCGAGGCGGCGGGTCAAGAGCGCCTGGCCGAGCACGTTGTTGATCTTGTGCGAGCCGGTGTGGTTGAGGTCTTCGCGCTTCAGGAAGATGCGCGCCCCGCCGGCGTGCTCCGCGAACCTCGGAGCCTCGGTGATGGGCGACGGCCGGCCGGCGTAATCGCGCAGCAGGTCGAGCAGCTCGGCTTGGAACGCCGGGTCGGCTTTCGCCTCGTCGTAGGCCTCGGTGAGCTCGTCGATGGCGGCGATGAGCGATTCGGGCATGTACCGGCCGCCGTAGTCGCCGAAGAACGGACCGTGCTGATCGCGGAGTTTCGCTGTCATCTCACACCTGCTCGGGGTTTCAGACGCTCAGATACGAGGCGAGCGTCGCAATGGGGTCATTGGTGACGAGGGCTTCGCCCACGAGCACCGCGTCGGCGCCTGCCTCGCGATAGCGCTCGACATCGGAGACATCGAGCACCGCCGACTCGGCGACGCGGATGACCCCGGCGGGAATCTGGTCGGCGACGCGGCCGAACAGTTCCCGGTCGAGCTCGAACGTCTGCAGATTGCGGGCGTTGACGCCGACGAGCTCGGCGCCGAGGTCGACCGCCCGGGCGACCTCGGTGTCGGAATGCGCCTCGACGAGCGGCGTCATGCCGAGTTCGCGGATCATCGTGTACAACTGCGCGAGGCGATCCTGCGGCAGCGCAGCGACGATGAGCAGCACGAGGTCGGCTCCTGCCGCCCGCGCCTCGAGCACCTGGTACTCGTCGCCGATGAAGTCCTTGCGCAGCACCGGGATGCTGACGGCCTTGCGCACGGCCTCGAGGTCGGCGATCGACCCCTTGAACCGGCGCTGCTCGGTGAGCACGCTGACCACGCTGGCGCCGCCGGCCTCGTACTGCGAGGCGAGGGCCTGCGGTTCGGCGATCTCGGCGAGGTCGCCGCGCGACGGGCTCGCCCGTTTCACCTCGGCGATCACCTTGATGTGATCGGCGGGCGACAGGGCCGCCAGCGCGTCGAGCGCGGGGGTCTTCGCGAGCGCGTCGGCCTCGACCTGCGCGTACGGCCGAAGCTCCCTGCGGGCCTGCGCGTCTTCCAGCGACCCTGCGAGCAGTTCGTCTAACACTCTAGTCGTGCGATTTGGGGGTGAAACGGGGGCCGTTCACGCCGAAACCGGCCTTGGCGAGGATGAAGCCGAGCAATGCGCCGACCAGCACCACACCGGCGCAGACCCACACCATGGCTGCCATGTGCAGGAAGAAGAAGACGGTGCCGGCTGCGATGCCGATCAGCATCACTACAACTGCGGTCCATGCCGCGGGTGAATCGCCGTGACCGGGCTCTTCGTGCTGGGTACTCATGAATCTCCTCTGAACAGATTTGAATGCTTCGATCCTACCTGAAATCGTCGGCCGGGTTGTCATCCGCCGGGCCCGGGTCGTCCGACGGGTTCGGCCCGTCCGAATCCGTCGGGTCACCGCCCGGCCGGGCGCACCGAAGAAACGCACCGCGTTTCGCGCCCACGCCGCGGCTCGCGCCTCGCGAGCCGTTCAGGATGACTCACGCCGACGGGTTCGGCCCGTCCGAATCCGTCGGGTCACCGCCTTCGGACAGCGCGTCCCAGTCCGAGATGCGGTCGGGCGCCCCGCCCGAGCGCTTCGGCGCCTCGGCGCCGTCGTACTTGCGCCCCGCCGCCGCCCAGCGCCCCGAGGTGATGAGGACGACGAGGCCGAGCACGACCGCCGCGGCGCCCGCTGCGGCGCTCAGATAGCCCCAGAAGGCGACTTCGAGCGCCGAGACGGCCGCGGTGCTCCGGTCGCCGCTGATGCCGGTCAGCTCGGTGATGCGGCCCGAGAGAGCCGCGAGCGGGTTCGCGAGCACGCCGATGGTGAGCGCGGTCGCTCCGGCCCCGAGCAGCGCGACGAGGGCGCCGAGGATGCGCCGGAACACGGGCCCCGCGATCGTGAGGGCGAGGGCGGCCGCGATCAGGGCGATGAAGATCGGGGTGAGGGCCGCGTTCACCTCGTGGCCGGTGACGGTCTCGGTCGCGGACGCGCCGTCGAGCGCGAACGACACCCACGTCTGCGAGCCGGCCAGGAGCCCCGCGGCCCCGACGACCGCGGTACCGAGGAGCACGAGCGGCTTCATGCGCATCTCAGGCACCGCCCAGTTCGTGCAGAGTATTGGCGATGGCGACGGCCCGGAGCGGAGCGGCCGCCTTGCTCTGGCACTCCGCGTCCTCGGTCTCGGGCACGGAGTCGGCGACGATTCCCGCACCGGCCTGGATCATCGCGACGCCGTCCTTGATGGTCGCGGTGCGGATCGCGATCGCGAGATCGGCTGCGCCGCCGAGACCGAAGTAACCGACGACTCCCCCGTACACGCCGCGCTGCACGGGCTCGAGATCGCCGATGATCTGCAGGGCGCGCGGTTTCGGGGCGCCCGAGAGGGTGCCTGCCGGGAAGGTGGCTCGGAAGACGTCGACCGGGTTGCATTCGCCCCGTACCCGGCCCTCGACCGACGACACGATGTGCATGATGTGGCTGAAGCGCTCGACCGTCATGAACTCGGTCACCTCGACCGAGTTCGGTTCGCATACCCGCAGCAGGTCGTTGCGGGCGAGGTCGACGAGCATGAGGTGCTCGGCCCGCTCCTTCTCGTCGGCCAGCAGGTCGCGCTCGTGCTGCTGGTCGGCGTCGACGGTGGCGCCGCGGGGGCGGGAGCCGGCGATCGGGTGTGTCATCACGTGACCCGACTCCTGCACCGTGACGAGCGCCTCCGGGCTCGACCCGACGACCGCGAAGGGCGCGCCCGAGGCGTCCTCGAGCTGCAGCAGGTAGAGGTAGGGGCTCGGGTTGAGGTGCCGCAGCACCCGGTAGACGTCGAGGGGGTCGGCCTCGCAGGGCTGGTCGAAGCGCTGCGACGGCACGACCTGGAAGATGTCGCCGTCGACGATGTGGCGCTTGGCGATCTCGACGGCGGCCATGAACTCCGGGGTCGAGGTGAGGCGCGCGGCGTCGGGCATGGCGGTGCGGTCCAGGGATCCGAGCGGCGACGGCACGGGGGCCGCGAGCGCGGCCTCGAGCACATCCAGGCGCGCCTGGGCGTCGGCCCACTGCGCGTCGGCCGGTTCGCTGTCTGCCCGGTCGCAGAGCACGTTCGCGAGCAGCACGACCGAGCCCTCGCGGTGGTCGATCACGACGAGCTCGGAGACGAAGCCGAGACCCTGCGTCGGGAGCCCCGGGCCCTCGGCGGGCCCGCCCTCGAGGCGCTCGAACTGATGCACGGTCTCCCACCCGAGGTAGCCGACGAAGCCGCTCGCGAGCGGCGGCAGGCCCTCGACCTGCGGCGACCGCCACCGCTCGTAGACCGCGCGCAGCGCCTCGACCGGGGCGAGCGATGCGACGCCTCCGGGCAGCAGGCGCTCCTCGTCGAGAGCATCCGAGACGGCTTTCCAGTGCGCACGGCCGTCGCGCTCGCCGAGCACGCCGAAGCTGCCGGCTCCGACGAAGCTGAAGCGGGTCCAGACGCCGCCCTGCTCCGCCGATTCGAGCAGGAAGGTACCGGGACGGGACGCGGCGACCTTGCGGTAGATGCTCACCGGAGTATCCGCATCGGCGAAGATCTCGCGGCAGACGGGAACGACCGGGTGGGCGGCGCGCGCGGCTTCGAAGTCGCTGCGTGAGGTAGTGAGGGTCACTCCTCCAGCCTATCGCGGCGGCTCAGGGCCGCCGCCGCGGTCGGACGTCCGCGCTGCGGTCAGGCGTCGGCCGCGTCGTCCTGCGCCGGGTCGCCGATGAGGGCCGCGATCTCCCTGCCGGTGAAGCAGGTGCGGGTGCCGGTGTGGCAGGCGGCGCCGAGCTGGATCACGCGCACGAGCAGCGTGTCGCCGTCGCAGTCCATCGAGACGCCGCGCACGTACTGCCGGTGCCCGGAGGTGTCGCCTTTGCGCCAGTACTGCTGCCGCGACCGCGACCAGAAGGTCACGCGCCCGGTGGTGAGCGTGCGGCGCACCGATTCGCGGTTCATCCAGGCGAGCATCAGCACCTCGCCCGAATCGTCGTCCTGGATGATCGCGGGCAGCAGGCCGTCGGCGTTGAAGACGAGGCCGGCGGGCACGGGGTCGACGGCGCTCATGCGCGCTCCCCCGCGGTCAGCCGCACCTCGTGCCCGGACTCGTGGAGGGCGCGCTTCACTTCGCCGATCGTGAGCTTGCCGTAGTGGAACACGGAGGCCGCGAGCACCGCGTCGGCGCCGGCGTCGACGGCGGGCGCGAAGTGCTCCAGCTCCCCGGCGCCGCCCGACGCGATCACGGGAACGTGCGAGAGCGCGCGCACGTCGCGCGTGAGCTCCAGGTCGAAGCCGTCCTGGGTGCCGTCGGCGTCCATCGAGTTCACGAGCAGTTCGCCGACGCCGCGGTCGACCGCTTCGCGGCACCATGCGAGCGCGTCGAGGTCGGTCTCCTGCTTACCGCCGTGCGTGGTGACGACGAAGCCCGAGGGCATACGATCGCTGCGCTTCACGTCGAGCGAGAGCACGAGCACCTGCGCGCCGAAGCGGTCGGCGATCTCGCCGATCACGTCCGGGCGCGCGATCGCACCGCTGTTGATGCCGACCTTGTCGGCGCCGACCTCGAGCAGTCTCGCCACATCGTCGACCTCGCGCACTCCGCCGCCGACGGTGAGCGGGATGAACACCTGCTCGGCGGTGCGGCGCACGACGTCGTAGGTCGTCGAGCGGCCGTCGACCGTGGCGGTGACGTCGAGGAAGGTGAGCTCGTCAGCCCCCTGCTCGGCGTACTTCGCGGCGAGTTCGACGGGGTCGCCCGCATCCTGCAGGTTCAAGAAGTTGACGCCTTTGACGACGCGGCCGCCCGCGACGTCGAGGCACGGGATCACGCGGACCGCGACGCTCATGCTGCTCTCCTGCTCATCGGGTGCTCGGCCGCTACAGGCGCGCCGCGTGGATCGGCGTCACGAGGATGGCCCGTGCGCCGAGGTCGTAGAGCTCGTCCATGATGGTGTTCGCCTCGTCGGCGCTCACCATGACGCGCACGGCCACCCATTCCTCGTCCTTCAGCGGCGAGACGGTGGGAGATTCGATTCCCGTCGCGACCGCGGTGGCGGCCTCGAGGCGCGCGACGGGGAGGTCGTAGTCCATGATCACGTACTTGCGGGCGACGAGCACGCCGCGCAGGCGGCGCAGCAGGCGCTCGATGCCAGCATGCTCGTTCGGGCCGCCGATGAGCACGGCGGTCGATTCGAGGATCACGGGGCCGAAGATCTCGAGGCCCGCGGCCTTCAGCGTGGCGCCGGTGGACACGACGTCGGCGACCGCGTCGGCGACGCCGAGCTGCACCGCCGACTCCACGGCGCCGTCGAGCTTGACGAGCACCGACTCGACACCGCGGGCGCGCAGGAAGTCGTCGACGAGCTTGGGGTAGCTGGTCGCGATGCGCAGGCCGGCGAGCTGCGAGATGTCGGTGATGCCGTCGCCCGCGGGCGAGGCGAAGCGGAAGGTGGAATCGGCGAACGCGAGCTGTTCGATCTCGGTCGCATCCGAACCCGAGTCGAGCAGCAGGTCGCGGCCCGTGATGCCGACGTCGAGTGCGCCCGAACCGACATAGGTCGCGATGTCGCGCGGGCGCAGGTAGAAGAACTCGACGTCGTTGCGAGTGTCGGCGTGCACGAGCTTGCGGCTATCGCGTCGACCGGAGTACCCGGCCTCCGTGAGCATCTCGGCGGCGACTTCCGACAGGGATCCCTTGTTGGGGACTGCGATACGCAGCATGCGCGATGTTTCCTTACGGTTCAGAGGTAGCGATAGACGTCTTCGAGCTTCAGGCCCTTGGCGAGCATGAGCACCTGCAGGTGGTAGAGCAGCTGGCTGATCTCTTCGGCGCAGGCGTCGTCGCCCTCGTGCTCCGCGGCCATCCAGACCTCGGCCGCCTCCTCGACGATCTTCTTCCCGATCGCATGCACGCCGGCGTCGAGGCGCGCGACCGTGTCGCTGCCCTCCGGGCGAGTCTCCGCCTTGCGGCTGAGTTCCGAGAAGAGATCATCGAAAGTTTTCACCCGTCCAGCCTACCGGGTTCTCCCGGCGTCGCCCCGCGTGCGCGGAACAGGTCGCGGGTTCAATGCGCGTGGGCAGCGGCGGCGAGACGGAGCTCGGCGATCCGGTCCTCGGGCACTCCGCCGTAGACGGCGGATCCGGCGACGAAGGTGTCGGCTCCCGCCTCCGCGGCGATCGCGATCGTATCCTTCGAGATGCCGCCGTCGACCTGCAGCCACACATCGAGGCCGAGCCGCTCGCGCGCCTCGGCGAAGCGGCGCAGCTTCGGCATCATGTCGTGCATGAACGACTGCCCGCCGAAGCCGGGCTCGACGGTCATGACGAGCACCTGATCGAACTCGGGCAGCAGCTCGAGGTAGGGTTCGGGGTCGGTGCCGGGCTTGAGCGCGATGCCGGCGCGCGCTCCGATATCGCGCAGGCGGCGCGCGAGCTTCACCGGCTCCTCGGCCGCCTCGGCATGGAAGGTCACCGAGTAGGCTCCGAGCTCGGCGTACCCGGGCGCCCAGCGGTCGGCGTCGGAGATCATGAGGTGCACGTCGAGCGGCACGGGCGACACGGCCTGGATGCGTTCGACGATCGGCGGGCCCATCGTGAGATTCGGCACGAAGTGGTTGTCCATCACATCGACGTGCACGAGGTCGGCGGTGCTGATCGCCTCGAGTTCGGCCTGCAGGTTCACGAAGTCGGCGGAGAGGATGCTCGGGTTGATGCGCTGTGCGGTCACGATGCCAGCCTATTCGATGCGGACGCCGCGCCGCCGGACCGGGCGGAATCGCGACGGCCCGATGCGCCACGACCCGCCGCACGGCTCGTATAGTGTCTGCCATGGATGCGCAACGCGACCGACCGGATCAGTCGGCACCGCCGGCCGGTCTGCAGCCTCCCGCCGGGATGCGGCCGCCGCAGGGGCTGCCGGCGCCGGAAGGGCTGGATGCACCAGCGGGCCTCCAGGCGCCCGCCGGGATGCCGGCCCCGGTGGGCATGCAGCCGCCCACGGGCCTCCGGGCGCCGACGGACGCGGCGCCCGCCGACCGATCCGCCGCGCCCGCGGCGCCCGAGATCCCGATCCCCGCGGCCGTCGCGGCGCCCGCCGCTGCTCCCGTGCCCGCCGCAGCCGCGCCCGCGCCCGCCGCGGTGCCGTCTGCATCTGCGCCGCCACCCCGCTCGGCGCCTCGCAGCACCCCGGCGCCGGCCGCTCCTGCGCAGCCCGTCTCGGCACCGTCGCCGACCCGCCCGCGGACCGCGGCGCCCGCACAGACCAGGATCCCGGCGTCGAGCGGAGGCGGAAGCCGGGGCGGCGCGGGCGGCCGGGCCCGCCGGGCCATCTCGTTCATCGGCGGAGGCGTCGGCATCCTCGCGATCGTGCTGATCGGCATCGTCTTCATCGGCCCGAAGTTCTCGGCCCCGCCGGGAAGCCCCGGATCCTCCGAAGCCGCCGAGGCCGAGCAGACCGTCGAGCAGTTCCTGACGGCGCTCGCCGACGGGGATGCCGAGACGGCGCGGAGCCTTTCGGGCGGCGATCTCTCCGACCCGCTGCTGACCGATCAGGTGCTCGACGCGTCGAATGGGCTCGCCCCGCTCGGCGGCATCGAGATCGACTCCGAAGCGACGTACCGGGGCGAGTACGACGAGACGATCGTGAGCGCCGCGTTCGACATCGGCGACCGCACCGTCGAGCGCGAGTTCGAGGTGTGGCAGTACGGCGAGGACTGGGAGATCTCGAACGCGATGTTCACCTTCTCCCTGTCGCAGTTCTCGGGGCTCGAACCGATGGTGAACGGCGTGTCCGTGACCGACGACTCGTTCAGCCTGTTCCCGGGGGCGTACGAGGTCGAGCTCGGCAATACGGCCTTCGAGACGTCGGGCGGCAGCGATCCGCTCGTCATCGCCGACGAAGCAGACGACATGGCCTTCTACGACCTCGAACCCGCGCTGACCGATCGGTCCGTGACGATCTTCCGCATGCTCGTCACGGAGTCGCTCACGCAGTGCGTCGCGCGGACCTCGCTGACGACGCCCTGCGGCATGGATGTCGACGGCACCTTCGACGGCGGCGAGGTCGCGATCGACGGTACCGTGCAGCGGTCGCTGACCTCCGAGACCGATGCGGCGATCGCCGCGCTCGAACCGCGCTTCGACTTCGACCGGCCGACCGTCGTCGTCGCATACGACTTCATTCCGGTGAAGATCGTCGTGGAGGTCGAGCTGGACGGCGAACGGAGTACCGGCGAGGTGGGGTACGGCGCCGACCCGCTGACCCCGACGGTCGACTTCTCGTCCGCGCGGCCGACGGTCAGCTGGGAGTGACCGGGCCGGGCGGCGCCCACTTCGGCTTCGCCGGAGCCAGCTGCGGCTCCCGCGAGAACTGTCCGGTGACGAGCAGCGCCGAGACGACGACTGCGAGCAGGATCCAGCCGGGCACCCCGAGGGGGTTCACGAACAGCATGTCGGGCGGCGTGTCGGTCGCCGCCATGCCGATGACCAGCAGCCCGCCCGCGGCGTTGAACGAGGCGTGGGCGATCGCCGACGGCCAGATCGAGGCGGTGCGCAGCCGCAACCAGCCGAAGAACACGCCCCAAGCCGTGCAGCCCGCGATCATGAGCACGACACCCACCCAGTCGGTGCGGTTGAAGTTGTAGCCAAGCAGGATCACCGGCGCATGCCAGAGGCCCCAGATGGCGCCCGACACGAGCAGGGCGGGCCAGGCGCCGAGCGGTCGGAGGGCCGGCAGCAGCCAGCCGCGCCAGCCGATCTCCTCGCCGAGCGCGGGAATCATGTTGAGCACGCCGCCGAGCAGGATGACGCCGATCTGCACGGCGACGAGCATGCCGATGGGCGGCATCGCCGCCCGCGCCGCGGCAGTGGCCGCAGGGTCGAGGCCGAGGCCATCGATCTGCGCGTCGACGGCCTGCCGGAAGCCGGAGAAGCCCGACAGGTCGAGCTGCAGCCAGCCGAACATCGCAGAGATGCCGAGGCAGGCCGCGACGAGCAGCACCGGCACGAAGTTCATCACGACCGAGAACCAGACGACGCGCTTCGCCGGGCGCAGCGGCCAGATGCCGAGCAGGCGCATGCGCTCGCGTCCGGGCCGCTTCATGAGGAAGACCACGACGAGAGCGGCGAGCGTCGGCGTGAACATCATCGCGCCGGCGAGCACTCCGAAGAGCGTCGCATAGGCCGAGGGCTCGAAGTCGACGAACCAGAGCGGCAGGGCGACGAGCCAGGCGAGCGCATAGGCGACCGCCACGAATACGGCGACCGCGGGCCACGGCACTTCATCGAACCGGTCGGGCCGCGCTCCCGCGGAGTGCATCTCGGGTGACTGCTCGCGCAGGTCGTCGGTCATGCGGAATCGGCCTCCTGCCGTTCGATGAGCGCGATGAACATGGCATCGGTGTCGTGCCGGTGCGGCCACAACTGCGCGCTGAGCGCATCGCCGGCGAGGTCGACGCCGTAACGGGTGATCGAGTCCACGGCCCGCTTCGCGTCGAGCTCGACGAGCCCGGGATGGGTGCGCAGCAGGCGGTCGACCACGACGCGGGTCTCGGCGAGGTGGGGCGAGCAGGTGACGTAGGCGAGCGTGCCGCCGACCGCGAGATGGGCGACCGCGGCCTCGAGCAGCTCCTCCTGCAGCGCCGTCAGCTCGGGCAGATCGGACGGCTGCTTGCGCCAGCGGGCCTCGGGCCGACGGCGCAGTGCGCCGAGCCCCGAGCACGGCGCGTCGACCAGGATGCGGTCGAACATCGCGCGCTGCGGGCCGCGGTCACCGAACGCCCCGGGGCCGCGGCCGTCGAACGCGACGACCTCGACCGCATCCGCCACCGGCTCGACGGAGCGCCGCACGAGAGTGGCGCGATGCTGCGACACCTCGTTCGCGCGCAGCGTCGCGCCGCCCCGCAGCGCCTCGGCGCCGAGCACGGCCGATTTGCCGCCCGGCCCCGCGCACAGATCGAGCCAGCGTTCCCCCGGCCGCACCGGGCGCAGCCGGGTCAGCGCGAGGGCCGCGAGCTGCGACCCCTGATCCTGCACGCGCACGAACCCCTCGGGGGCGCCGATGGCCTCGATGGCTCGGCCGGGGTCGCCGCCGGCGAGCTCGAGGCCCATCGGCGACGGCCCTTCGGCGGTGACCTCGAAGCCCGCCTCCCGCCCGCGTTCCTCGGCCGTGAGCGGCACGACGCCGACGCCCGGCAGCATCGCGAGCTGCACCGACGGGGCGGCGTTGTCGGCCGCGAGCAGCTCCTCGAGCTCGTGCTCGCGCCCCTCCGATCGGAGCGCTGCGCGCAGCGCCCGCACGATCCATGCGGGGTGCGAGGTGCGGGCGCTCAGCGCGCCGTCCGCGGTGTCGGCGGCGTCGTCGATACGCTCGTCCCACTGCTCGTTGGTGCTGCGGCCCACGGTGCGCAGCACGCCGTTCACGAAGCCGGCCGCGTTCTCGTTCGCGACGCGGCGCTGCAGCTCGACGCTCTCGTTCACGGCCGCGTGCGATGCGGTGCGCATGCCGAGCAGCTGGTGCACTCCGAGGCGCAGCACGTTGCGCGTGCGCGCATCGATCTCGTCGATCGGGCGGTCTGCCGCGAGCTCGATGATGCGGTCGTAGCGGCCGCGGCCGCGCAGCGCCCCGGCGGCGAGCTCGGTCGCGAGGGCCGCATCGCGGCCGTCGAGCCGGGCCTCGCGGATGCGCGACGGCAGCGCGAGGTTCGCGTAGGCGTCCCGCTCCTCGACGTCGCGCAGCACGTCGTAGGCGACGAGGCGCGCGGGCGAGATCGCCACCCGCGACGCATGGCGCCGCGGCGCCGAGCCCCGCTCCGGACGATGCGACCGGCCCGACCGGTTGCCCGGCCCCCGCCGCTCCCCTCGGTTCTCGCTCATGACAGCACCGCCTCTCCACTGCGGCCGCGCAACCAGGCGGCCCCGTCCATCGCCGGCTTCCCCGCCGGCTGCACCCGCACCAGTTCGAGGTCGCCGCCGTCGAGCCGCAGCACGGCCCGCCCCGCGACGAGGCGCACCGTGCCCGCGCTCGGCGATCCCTGGCGAGCATCGCCCCCGGTCGCCGCAGCAGCGTCGGCGGCCGCACCGAATCTGCGCAGCTCGTGCAGCTTGAGCGGCTGCCCGTCGAACATCGCGAACGCCCCCGGCTCGGGGGTCATGCCCGCCCAGTGCGCCAGCACCTCGGTCGCATCGCGCGCGAGATCGAGCCTGCCGTCGTCGCGGCTCAGCTTGTGCGCGGTGCTCGCCCCGCCCGTCTGCTCCTCGCCCGCACCCGGGTCGGCCTCGAGCGCCGAGATCGCCGCGAGCACCGCGTCGGTGCCGTACTCCGACAGCGCCGTGAGCGCCTCTCCCGCGGAGGTGCCCTCCGCGAACGTCAGCGCGTCGCGCGTGACGACGGCGCCCGCGTCGAGCGCCTCGACCAACCGGAACACCGTGACGCCGAGGCGCTGCTCCCCCGCCGCGAGCGCCCGCTGCACCGGCGCGGCTCCCCGCCAGCGCGGCAGCTCCGAGAAGTGCAGATTGACCCAACCGTGCAGCGGTAGCGACAGCAGCGGCTCGCGCACGAGCCCGCCGTACGCGACGATGACTCCCAGTTCTGCGTCGAGGCCGCGCACCCAGTCGGTGGCGGCGTCATCGAGCCGGTTCGCCTTCAGCACCGGCAGACCGAGCTGCTCTGCCGCCACGGCGACCGGCGACGGCGTCAGCACTCGCTTGCGGCCGAACGGCGCGTCCTCGCGCGTGATGACGCCGACGAGCTCGTGCGTCTTCGCGAGGGCGTGCAGACTCGGGACCGCGAATTCCGGAGTTCCGGCGAAGACGATGCGCATGGCCCCCATTCTTGCAGTTGCCGATGCCCGGTCGCGAGGGCGCGAGCCCGTGTCGCCGGCGATCCTGATATGATTCCCGGCATGCATATCGTGAATCAGTGGTGGCTCGTCTGAGGGCGAGCTGTCACGTATGCATGAACACGACACCGCCTGCCGCAGGCGGTTTTTTTTGTCCTCCTCGGTGGGCGCAATGAAGCAAAGGATCTCCACCATGAGCGAATCTCACAACTCCATCTACCGCGCCGATGCGGGCGGCTACTTCGGCGAGTTCGGCGGAGCCGTGCTGCCGCCGTTCCTCGTCGGCCCCATGGCCGAGGTCGCCGAGGCGTACGAGGCGGCGAAGCAGGATCCGGCGTTCACCGACGAGCTGCAGTCGTTGCTGTCGAAGTACGTCGGCCGCCCGTCGCTGCTCTACTTCGCGGAGAATCTGACCGAGAAGCTCGGCGGCGCGAAGGTCTATCTGAAGCGCGAGGACCTCAACCACACGGGCGCGCATAAGATCAACCACTGCCTCGGCGAGGCACTGCTCGCCAAGCGCATGGGCAAGAAGAAGGTCATCGCCGAGACCGGCGCCGGTCAGCACGGCGTCGCCCTCGCGACCGCGGCGGCGCTCGTGGGCCTCGAATGCGAGATCCACATGGGCGCGATCGACGTCGAGAAGCAGCACCCGAACGTCGTGCGCATGGAGCTGCTCGGCGCGAAGGTCGTCGCCGTCGAGGAGGGCGGCCGGTCGCTGAAGGAGGCCGTCGACTCGGCCTTCGGCGTGTACGCCGCGAACCCCGAGGAGTATCTGTTCGCGATCGGTTCCGTCGTCGGCCCGCACCCCTTCCCCTCGATGGTGCGCGACTTCCAGTCGGTCGTGGGCCGCGAAGCGCGCGCCCAGATCCTCGAGGCCGAGGGGCGCCTGCCCGACGCGCTCGTGGCGTGCGTCGGCGGCGGTTCGAACGCGATGGGGCTCTTCGACGCGTTCCTCGAGGACGAGTCGGTGCGCGTGATCGGCGTGGAGCCCGCCGGCGAGGGCCTCGACACCGAGCGCCACGCCGCGACCATGACGCTCGGCGTCATCGGCGATATCCACGGCATGCACACGAAGGTGCTGCTCGACGAGGCGGGCGATCCGGCCCCCGTGCACTCGATCGGCTCGGGCATCGACTACCCCGGCGTCGGGCCGCAGCACGCGCACCTCGAGCAGATCGGCCGCGGCGAGTATGTGACCGTGACCGACGCCGAGGCGCTCGACGCGTTCCAGCTGCTCACCCGCACCGAGGGCATCATCCCCGCGCTCGAGTCGTCGCATGCGCTCGCCCACGTCGTGAAGCTCGCACCCGAGCTCGGCCCCGATCAGATCATCATCGCGAACCTGTCGGGCCGCGGCGACAAGGACGTCGACTTCGTAGCGGAGCGGCTGAAGAACGCGTAGCGTTCTGAACCCGCTCCGCAGGCGCCACAGCGCCTGCCCACGGAGCGCAGCGCGGGGCGGGAGCGGCTGAAGAACGCGGTGCGTTCTGAACCCGCTCCGCAGGCGCCACAGCGCCTGCCCACGGAGCGCAGCGCGGGGCGGGAGCGGCTGAAGAACGCGGTGCGTTCAGCGGGCTGCTCCGCGTGCGCCACAGCGCACGTCCACTGCAGTGTGCCGTGAGCTCGTTCGGAGATGCGAGTTCGTTCGGACGATTCGAGGCGTTTTCGTCCGAACGACCGCTCTGATCCGAACGAGCTCACGCACTGCGCGCGTTGCACGCGCTCACACGCGGTTCGAGCGAACAGGCCGCCGGCGATGACGACGCCCTACCCGTCGAAGACGCCGCGGTCGTCGAAGCGCAGCCGCAGCGCCTCGGGACGGGCGCGGCCGGTCGGCTTGCCGCGCGCCGACGATCCGGCGGCGTCGGCGACGAGCGCGCCTCGGAGCCTGCGCGCGACTTCGGCGCCGCGAGCGTAGTCGAAGCGCACGATCGCGCGCACCAGACCGCGCGGCACGTTCGCACTGCCGCCGGGCGGCACGGGCGCGGGCCCGACGTGGTCGACGCCCGCGAGCCCCTCGAGCTGTGCGAGCGCGCGCTCGACCTCGTTCGGGCCGCCGCTCACGCTGGCGACCCGCACCGCCGGCGGATACCGCAGCGCGGTCCGGTCGCGCAGCTCCTGCTGCAGCCACTGCTCGGTGCGGCCCGTGACGAACGCCTGCACGACCGGGCCGCCGCCCGCCGCCATCAGACAGCGCCCCTCGGGGGCGGTGAGGGCGGCGGCGTTCTCCCACCATCTCAGGCAGTCCTCCCCCGCGCGCAGGCTCTCGAGACCGAGCAGGCGCTCGGCGTCGAGCAGCACGACGGCCCGGTATCCGCCGGCGGCGAGCGGCTCCGCGCCACGGGTGGCGACCACGAGCGCGGGGCGCGCGTCGACGCTCTCGCGCGGGTGCTCGCCGTCGCTCAGCAGCACGCGCACGCCCGGGAACTGCTGCTCGAACTGCTCGACGGTGCGGCCGGCGCCCATGCCGCGCTCCTGGAACGCGCGGCCGTCGCAGGTGGCGCAGTGCCACTGGTTCGCGAACTCGCCGCACCAGCGGCACGATGCGCGCCCGACGACGCGGAAGCCGATCGGCCCGGTGCAGGAGTTGCAGCGGGCGAGATCGCCGCAGTCGACACACACCGCGATGGGCGCATACCCCGGTGTCGCCACCTGCGCGAGCACCGGCCCGCGCTTGAGCCCCTCGCGAATGGTGCGCGCCGCGATCTCGGGCACGCGCCCGGCGAAAGCGTCGGGAGTCATGGAGGCGTCGGCGTGGATGATGCGGGCGCGCTTCGGCGGATTCTGCTGCGCCCGCACGTAGCCGATCTCGACGAGGCGCTGCACCTCGGCGCTGCGCGCGTGCGAGGCGAAGAGCAGCCCGGTGGATTCGGACCCGCGTGCACCCTCTGCATGCGCTGCATTCTCTACATGCTCTGCGCTCTCAGAGGCCTCCGCGCTGCGCGCAACCTCTACCGGGAGCGAGGCGCGCACGAGCGCAGCATCCCGCGCGTGCACGTACGGCGTCAGCAGTTCTGCGAGCAGCGGGTCGCCGTCGTCCCAGACGATGATCGCGCCGAGGCGGTGGGCTGGCGCGTAGACGGCTGAGCGGTTGCCGAGGATGATGCGCGGCTCGGCGTCGAGCGCGCGCAGGAAGCCGGCGTAGCGCTCGGCGTTCGACTGCCGGGAGTCGACGCGCACGAACTCGGTATGCCCGAGGGCCTGCAGTGCGTCGCGCAGCTGATCGAGGTCGCGGTAATCGGGGGCGACGAGGATCGCGCTGCGGCCGCGGCCGTGCACCTCGACGGCGACGCGCGCGAGCTGCGCCGCCCAGCCGCCCACCCATTCGCCGGTCGGCAGGCGTTCGGGGCCGTGCGACGCCGTGTGCGCGAGCCTGCCGCCGGTAAGCAGCTCGTCGACGAGCGCGGACTCCCCGGCAGCCGGCTCGGGAGCGGAATCTCCTGCGGCAGCCGTCGCAGACACCGGAGCCTCAGCAGTAATAGCGGTACCGGAGGCGGTACTGGATGCGGTACCGGCGTCAGGCTCGGCGGCGGGAGCGCCGTCCGGCTCGGCTTCGGTTTGGCCGACCGCAGCGGCCGCGGCGAGGTGCTTCTTCTCGACGCGCACCTGCCGGGTCGGGATGGCGAGGCGGAGGATGTCGCCGGCCGACCCGCCGGCACGGTCGGCGACGGCGCGCGCGAGCCGCCATACCTCGGGGGCCAGCACGGGCACCGGGCCGACGATGTCGGCGATCGGCGAGAGCGACCCCGAGAACTCGCTGCGCTCGGCGAAGCCGATGACGTAGCCGAAGTTCTTGCGCTGCTGCGACCGGAACGGCACGCGCACGCGCTGCCCGACGCGCAGCTCTTCGGCGAGCTCGGGCGGCACGGCGTAGTCGAAGAGGTGGTCGAGCTGCGGCAGCGCCGAATCGAGCAGCACTCGCGCGACCGGGCGGCCGTTCGCAGCCTCCGCCCGGTCGAAGGCGCTCGCCGGGCTCATCGTTTGCCCTGTCTGGAGCGCCTAGAGCCCCGCTGCGGCGCGCAGCTCGGCGACCCGCGGGGTCGCCTCCCAGGTGAAGTCGGCGAGCTCGCGGCCGAAGTGACCGTATGCGCTCGTCTGGGCGTAGACCGGGCGCAGCAGGTCGAGATCGCGGATGATCGCGAGCGGACGCAGGTCGAAGACCTCGCGCACGGCGGCCTCGATGCGCTCGAGCGGCACGGTCTCGGTGCCGAAGGTCTCGACGTAGAGGCCGACGGGCGCCGCGACGCCGATGGCGTACGCCACCTGCAGCTCGGCGCGCTTCGCAAGCCCAGCGGCGACGACGTGCTTCGCGACCCAGCGCATGGCGTAGGCGGCCGAACGGTCGACCTTCGACGGGTCTTTGCCGCTGAACGCACCGCCGCCGTGCCGGCTCGCGCCGCCGTAGGTGTCGATGATGATCTTGCGGCCGGTGAGGCCCGCATCGCCCATCGGCCCGCCGACGACGAAGGGGCCCGCGGGGTTGATGAAGAGCTCGGCGTTCGTGCTGTCGAGCTCGACGCGGCCGAGCACGGGGCGGATCACCTCGCGCTCGATGGCGTCGCGCAGCGCCGGCTGCGAGATGTCGGCCGAGTGCTGGGTCGAGACGACGACGGCCTCGATTGATGCGGCGCGGTCGCCGTCGTAGCCGATGGTGACCTGGGTCTTGCCGTCGGGGCGCAGTTCGGGCAGCACGCCGCTCTTGCGCACCTCGGTGAGGCGCTCGGCGAGGCGGTGCGACAGCCAGCTCGGCAGCGGGTGCAGCTCGGGGGTCTCATCGGTGGCGTAGCCGAACATGATGCCCTGATCGCCGGCGCCCTGGCGGTCGAGGTCGTCGATGCCCGCAGCGCCGGAGCGCTCTTCGAGCGACGAGTCGACGCCGCCCGCGATGTCGGGCGACTGCTGGCCGATCGAGACCGAGACGCCGCACGATGAGGCGTCGAAGCCCATGTCGGAGTTGACGTAGCCGATGTCGCGGATGACGCCGCGCACGATCTGCGGGATCTCGACGTAGCCGCTCGTGCGCACCTCGCCGGCGACGTGCACCAGACCGGTCGTCACGAGCGTTTCGACGGCCACGCGCGCACCCGGATCCTGCTCGAGCATGGCGTCGAGGATCGAGTCGGAGATGCGGTCGCAGATCTTGTCGGGATGCCCCTCGGTGACGGACTCGGAGGTGAACTGGCGCAGTGTCACGGTACTCCCTGCTGGATTCGGTGGTTGGTGCATAAAACGTCGGTGGCGTCGGACCCTCATCAGGGTATCCGACGCCACCGACAACGCTGACGGCGCGCGGTTATTCGGCGCGCTTCGTCATCGTGAGCTTGCCCTCGACGATCTCGTGCAGGGCGATCGACAGCGGCTTGTCGTCGACGGACGAGTCGACGAGCGGTCCGACGTTGTCGAAGAGGTTGCCGTCGTGCAGATCGGTGTAGTAGTCGTTGATCTGACGGGCGCGCTGCGACGCGAAGGTCACGAGAGCGTACTTCGAATCCACCTTCTCGAGCAGGTCGTCGATGGGCGGGTCGATGATGCCGTTCACATTGGCCATGAAAACTCTCCTCCGGTTGACCTGGCTATTCTAGCCGACCCGGGTGTGTCTGGGTAATCGTCGCCGTCATGCGTGCTCGGAGGAGACCCTGCGGGTGCGCCCGGCTCAGTAGTCGACCCGGCGGCCGAACGAGCGCGGCCCGCGGGGCGGCGGAGCGCAGCTGAGGCCGGGGCGCAGGCGCACGAGCTCGTGCGGCTGCAGCTCGAGACGGGCTGCGAAGTCTTCGAGGGAGGTGTAGCGGCCATCGCGGCGCAGCCGCACGGCGCGCTGCGCCCGGCTGCGGGTGAGGCCCGGCAGCTTCGCGAACTGCGCGGCCGTGGCTTCATTGACGTCGATGGGCTCCCCGGCGTCGGTACGGGGGTTCCCGGCCAGCATCCCCTCGGTCGAGGCGCCGGCGCGTTCGGCGAGGCGCTGCGGCTCCGATTCGGCGGCGACCTTCGGGGGTGCTGCGGCGGGCGCCGCGGCCGTCGTCCGCGAGCGCGGTCGTTCGGCTTCGGCGTCTTCGCGCTTCCGCTTCGCGGTCTGCGCAGCGGCCGTGCGCCGTTTCGCCGCACGGTTCTGCCTCTGCCGGGATGCTGCGGCATCGGTCGTCGCGGTTCTCGAGGAGCTCGGCGCGCTCGCGGAGGAGTTCGCGGCGCGCGACGCGCGACGCCCCCACATGAGGCGCAACCATGCGGGATTCACCCAGAGCGCTGCGAGCATGCCGGCGAGATACACGACGAGCACCGCGACGGGGCCGAACTGCCCCCAGATCGGCAGGTGGGCGAGGATCGCGAGCGCTCCGGCGGCGACGCCGAGCACGCCCCAGGAGAAGCGTCTGGCGACGATGCCGATGATGAGGAACCCGAGCCATGCCGTCGCCGAGTTCGGGACGGCGGTGCAGAGGATCCAGGAGCTCATCCCGAGCAGCCAGCCGTAGCCGGGCACCATGCCGTCGCGGGTCCGAGCCTTCGCGCTCATTCGGCGCCTCCGCGCACTTCGAGCACCATGGTCAGCGACCGATCCTCCTGCCGCGTCTCCGAGAGCAGCGAGAAGCCCGCGGCGCCCGCCCGCTGCCGGATGCGCTCGGCGACCGTCTGCTGCACCCGCAACGCGTACGCCGCATCGAGCGAAGCGATCAGTTCGCCGGCCTCGGCCTCGTTCGCGCCGGTGACGTGAGCCTCCCAGATGCCGTCGGCGCCGCGCTGCATCTCGAGCCGGCGCTCGCCGAGGGCCGCCGAGACCTCGTCGTCGGCGACGGCGAGGTCGGCCGCTCCGAGATCCGCGAGCGCGGCCGCGAGGAGGGTCGCATCCTTCATGCGCGTGCGCACCTGCACCGGCACCGGCACCGGCGCGGCTGCCCGCTCGTCGCCGCCCCGGGCGCCGTGTTCGGCAGCGCTCGCGTCGACCGGCTCGTGCTCGTCGGCGCGGCGGGCGTCGCGCGCCTGCACGGCGGCTCCGAGCGCGCCGACTCCGCCGACGGCCCCCGCGATCGCGAGGGCTCCGGGTATCAGCAGCAGTGTCACGCTCATGCGGCGCGCTCCTCTCGGGTCGATCGGCCGGGGCGCGCGGGGGCCGCCCGGCCGGGCAGCGGGCGATCGGCGCGGCGACCGAGGCCGTGCAGCAGCGCCTCGAGCGCTGCGACGTCGGCCCAGCCGTTGACCGAGACGAGGCCGTCGGCGTCGATGCGCACCTCGAGCCGGTCGGTGCCGCTGCCCGTGCGGGCGATGGCCCGCACGTCGTCGGCGTAGCGTGCGCCGAGGGCGCGGATGCTCTGGTTCGTGGAGCCGATCCAGGGCCGCTCGGCGTCGGGATGGTCGCGCAGGAACGGCCCGTCGCAGAGCAGATCGGTCTCGCCGAGCAGGCGGGCGATGTCATCGCGCCCGCGCCCCCAGTCGAGCAGCTGCTCGTAGCGGTAGCCGCTGAAGCTCATGACGCCGAGGCCCGCCTCGCGGAAGGCGCGGGCTACGACGGAGAGCGGTGCGGCCTGGTCGAAGGGCTCGCCGCCGAGCAGCGTGATGCCGGTGCTGCCTGCGGCGAGCGCCTCGGCGACCCAGCGAGCGGCGAGCGCTTCGGGGTCGGAGGTCTGCGCGCCCGCGGCCGCCCACAGCTGCGGGTTGAAGCATCCCGGGCAGTGCACGGAGCAGCCCTGCACCCAGAGGGCCGCCCGGCGTCCGGGCCCTTCGGCTTCGGTGGCGGGCAGGAAGCGCGACCAGCGCAGGCGTGCGGCGTCGACGGGCGCGGGGCGCGAGCGGCCGAGCGCGCTCTGCTCGGGGGTGCCGAGCGACGCCGCGACGACGCCGCGCGCGGCGGGGGCACCGGTCGCGGAAGCGCCGGTCATCGCTCCGCCCCGCTCCACTGCTGCGCCGACGTGCGACTCCCCTGGTGCTGCGCTGCGGTGTAGTCGGCGGTGAACGCCGATTCGGCGGTCTCGGCGTCGAGCAGGTCTTCGAGCCGCGCGATGTAGTCGAGGCAGGCGCTCCCGGTGATGCCGACGGTCTCGGCTTCGACGCCGCCGTCGGGCCGCAGCGTGATGATGAGCTGCTGCTGGGTTCGGTTCGCCATGCGCCAGTGCCTTTCTTCTCGTGGGCCCGCGGTGCGGGCGGTTCAGTAGTCGACCGTGCGGCCGCCGCGGCGGCCGGCGATGCGTTCTCCCGCGGCGTCGACTGCGGCGGCGACCGCCGTCGAGGCGTCGAGGTGTTCGCTTCCGGTGGCGCCGACGGCGCGCTTCTCGGCCCAGTCGCGCAGGCGCGCGATCTCTTCGGCCTGGGTCACCGAGAGCGGCACCATGGTGGCGATGGCGTGCAGCAGCCCGTCGAGTTCGACGGGGCGGCCGCTGCCGAAGCCGTCGTAGAGCGCTGCGGCGACGGCCTGCTCGATCTCGGCGCCCGAGAGCTCGTCGCTCTCGGCGACGAGGCGGGCGATCGCGCTGTCGGTTTCGGCGATCGCGACGAGGCCGTTGGCGGGCGAAGCGTGCGAGCGCAGCTGGATGCGCCAGATCGCATCGCGTTCGGTCGCGGTCGGCAGGTCGACGAAGAAGATCTCGTCGAAGCGGCCCTTGCGCAGGAACTCGGGAGGGAGCGACGCGATCGTGTTCGCGGTCGCGACGACGAACACCGGTTTCTGCTTCTCCTGCAGCCAGGTCAGGAAGGTGCCGAAGACGCGGGCGGAGGTGCCGGAGTCGCCCTGGCCGGTCACGTTCGAGAAGCCCTTCTCGATCTCGTCGACCCAGAGCACGCTCGGCGCGACGGCCTCGGCGACGGCGATGGCATTGCGCAGGTTTTGCTCGCTCGAGCCGACGAGTCCCGAGAAGACGCGGCCGATGTCGAGGCGGAGCAGCGGCAGGCCCCACGAGGCGGCTGTGGCCTTCGCGGTGAGGGACTTGCCGCAGCCGGGCACGCCGGTGATGAGCACGCCCTTCGGCGCCGGCAGCCCGTAGGCCCGGGCCCCGTCGAGCCACGATCCCTCGCGGCGCGACAGCCAGCGCTTCAGGTTGTCGAGGCCGCCCACGTCGTCGAGGTCGATGCCGGCGTCGACGAAGTCGAGCAGGCCCGAGCGTCGCACGACCTGGCTCTTCTCGTCGAGGATGACCTTCACGTCGTCGGGGCCGAGGGCGCCGTCGTTCACCATCGCCCGGGCGAAGGCGTTCTCGGCCTCCGCCATCGAGAGCCCGAGGGCGGCGTTCACGAGCTGCTCGCGCACGCCGTCGTCGGCGCCGCCCGTGTCGATGCGGCCGCGGCCGCTCGAGTTGTTGTCGATCATGAGGTCGAGCAGTTCGCGGATCTCGGCGGCGGCGGGGAGCGGGAATCGGAACGCGTGCGCGACTTCGTCGAGTTCGGGCGGGATGCTGTTCGCGGGCGAGACGAGCACGAGCATGCGCGAGGCCTCGCCGTGGCGGAAGTCCATGGCGGTCTCGCGGGTCTGCCGCACGATGGTCGGGTCGCCCGGCCGGGTCTCGCTGCCGAGGTAGGGCTGCAGATCGCAGAAGACGAACACGCCGTGCTCGGCCACTCCTGCGGCGTGCTCGAGGGCGCGACCGGGAGCAGCGGTGTTCGGCGCGGCCTTGCCGTCGGGGCCGACGAGCCCGGTCGACGAGCTCCACACCCAGACCTGGCGCGGGTTGCGCTGGGCGGCGGCGCCCGCGGCGATGGCTTCGAGCGCGCGCACCTCTTCGCCGGTCTCGAGCGCGACGAGGGGCAGGCGCGCCTTCAGCGCCTCATCGAACTGCTTCTCGAATGTCATGCGCCGCCCTCATTCCGGTCATCCGTACCCGTACCCGTACCCGTACCCGTACCCGTACCCGTACCCGTACCCGTACCACCGTAACGGTTCCGGTGCTCCTCATCCTGCAGCCGCAGCGACCAGGCATCGTCGGGCCGGGCCGTGGCGATGACGACGACCGCCCCGCCCGGGCCGGGGTCGGGCCACGAGACCGTGCGCTCGCCGCGCCCCTCGGGAAACTCGACGACGGTCTCGGCGCCTGCCCCGAACACCCTGATCTCGTTGCCCTCGCCGGGAGCGAGCGTCGCACGGGCGACGGTGGCATCGCCGCGGTAGCGGAACGCGGAGGGCCCCGATCCCTGGATGTCGCCGCTGCGCTCGGGCAGCCGGGCCTCGGCGATCTCGAGCTCCCAGCGGCGGGTCGTGCTGGGGGCGACCCACAGCTCGGCGGTCGCGGCTGCAGGGATCAGGTAGTTCTCGTCGCGGAAGAGGCGCAGGTTCACGGGGTCGTCCCCGGGTTCGCCGGGGGTCTCGGTGCCCGTGAACACCCAGGCGCGGGTCGGCCGCAGCAGCTCGTTCGGCGAGGCGATACGCAGCGGTTCGCCCGGCGTCAGCCCGTCGAGCCGGATGCGGGCGGCTCCGGAGGCGTGCCAGACGCCCGCCTCGAGCACGGCGTCCGGCGCGCCTGCGCCCTCCCACGGCATCCCGTCGGGCAGTGCGACGTCGGGGTCGGCCGACCATTCGGGCTGCTGCACGATGATCTCGTCGGTGGCGGGGTCGACCCAGATCGCAGGGGCCGCGGCGAGCGCGAGCACGAGCACGCCGGCGCCCGCGACGAACCACATGATGCGCGAGAAGCGGGCGACTCTGCCGGCCGCCGATTCGGGCCGCGGATCCCCGGTCACGGCTGCTCCTCCTCGGCTGCGATTCCCACCGGCTCGACCGGGAAGACGCAGGAGGGTCCGGCGTCGCCCGCCGCGGAGCCGTGCTCGTCGAAGACCAGGCTCCACTCGGTGCTCCAGTCGGCGCGCCCCTCGGCGATGACGAACACGGCGTACGGGGTGTCGTCCCAGGCGACCGACATGTCGTACGGCCCCTGGTAGGGGTACTCGGTGCCGAGGTAGTCGGTGCCGAGCTCTGTCGTGACCGTCGAGTAGGTGAGCTGGTCGTCGGCGACGAAGCGCGCCGAGGTCGCGTCGCCCCGGTACACGAACACCGCGCCGCCCGATCCCTCGACGCGGCCTCCGCAGTCGGGCAGCTCGGGGGCCGTCACCGTCACCGACCACGGCCCGGTCTCGTCGCGGTAGCTCCAGAGGTCGATATCCGACCTCCACGGCACCAGATAGTGGTACGAGTGGTAGTGGCTGAGGTCGATGCGGTCGCCCGTCGGCGCTGGGGCGCCTCCGGGCGCCGTGGCGACGAGCGGCAGATAGCGACCGTCTTCGCGCACGGGGTCGATCTGCAGGGGGCGGGAGGTGTCGAGGTCTCTGAGATCGATCAGGGCCGCGTCCGCTCCGACCCAGGTGTCGCCATTGCGCTCGGCGACCGCGGGGTCGGCGCGCTCCCACGGCCACCCGTCGAAACCGCCGCCGTACGGCGGCTGCGAGCCCCCGAGCAGTGGGAAGACGAACGGCAGCACGAGCAGCATGACACCAGCCGCGGCGAGCGAGAAAGCGCGCGAGAAGCCGCGGATGCGGGCTCGGGCCGGGTCTGCGGTGGAACTCATTCGTTCACCGTGGCGGTCCATTCGCCCTCGCCGGTATCCGATTCGATGACGAAGAGCACGCTGCCCGGCGCATCCCACGAGACGCGCTGCACGAAGTCGTCGGCTCCGACGACGGGGTCGAGCGAGCGCTCGCCCGGCACGAACATGCGCACGTTGAGGATGCCGGTGCCCGTGTGCTCGAGCTTCGCGCTCAGCCCCTCGCCGCGGTACTCGAGCACGGCGTTGCCGCTCCCCGTGACCGAGCCGTCGAGCGGCGTCGCATCCACTTCCTCCGCGCGGATGCTCCAGTCGCCGAGCTCGCCGGTGAACCAGACCTGGGTGCGCTCGTCCGTCGGCACGACGTAGAGCACCGAATCGTCGTCGTCCTCGAGCGGACCGACCTGCGCGATGCCGTCGGCCCGCTCCCACGGGTCCGCTTGCTCGCCGGTGCCCGACTCGTCGTCGCCAGGACGGTCGGCGAAGAAGTCGTCGCGGCCCTGGTAGACGGTCACCCAGGAGCCGCCGTACTGCGGAGTCACGTTCTCGATCGATTCAGCGGTGAGGCGCAGCGGTTTCGAACCGGGCTCGAGCGTGAAGTAGCCGCCCTCCGCTCCCCCGGCGATGACGCCGTCGACGAGTTCGAGTTCGACGGGGTCGTCGTGCAGCCACGGGCGGTCGTATTCCGCCTCGCCGGTCCAGCCCTGATCGACGACGAAGACGCGCCCCGAACCCGGGTCGAAGCCGATGCCCGGCATGAGCACGATGCCGACGATCGCGACCGCCGCGATACCGGCGCCCCAGGTGAGGCGCGAGAAGCGGCGCAGCCGGGCCTCTGCCGGGTGATCGGCGCCGCTCATCCCGCGGCCCCGCCCGCTGCATCGCCCTCGTCCGCAGACGCCGGTTCCTGAGGCGCCTCGGTCCCGGCCGCGGTCCCGTTCGCGGTCTCGGACTGCTCGCTCTCGTGGAATTTGATGGTCCACGGGGTCTCGGAGCCGTACGCCTCGACGATGAACACGGACGACGGCGAATCGGGCCACGCGATCGTGCGGTCGCGCTGCTCGTGGCTGTCGAAGAGGTCTGCGCGCCCCGCCGCGGTCACCTGCTCGATGCGCACCGTGCTGGAGCCGCGGGCGCTCGCCCGTGCCGAGGTCGCGTCGCCCGTGTAGAGGAAGGAGGCGGAGCCCACGCCGCTCACGGTGCCGCCGCGGGTCTCCATGTCGTCGTCGACCGTGACGCGCAGCCGCCACGGCGCATCGTCGTAGGTGCCGACCCACAGTTCGATGCTCGCGGCGCCGGGAATCGCGTAGTAGGGCGCCGAGATCAGGTCGACGTCGACCGGCCGATCCGAGAACGGCAGCGGCTTCGCGTCCGGGCCGGTGAGCGAGACGTCCAGATACGGGCTGTCGGCCTCGAACTCGTCGAGTTGCTCGATCAGCAGCGGCCATTCGGGGTCGAGGCCGTCGAGGCGGATGACCGCCTGACCGGCACCCGAGTACACGCCGTCGTCGAGTTCGGCGGCGCGCGGGTCGGGGTTCTCCCACGGGGAGCTGTAGTCGTCATCGGTCACGACGCGCTGCGTCTGACCGCCCGCCGATCCCTCGGGCAGCGTCAGCACCCCGAAGACCACCGCCGCGGCCGCGAGCAGCACGCCGACCACGACCGAGAACACCCGGATGCGGCGCTGCGAGGCCACGACGGCCTCACCCGCCGTGAGGCGCTCCCCGCGATGCGAGCCGCTCATCAGCCGCGCCCCCGCACGAGCACGCTGCCGCGCGCCGTCGTCAAGCGGGTCCACGAGCGCGAGGTCGCAAGACGCACCGGCTCATCGCCGAGAAACCCCATCGCCTCAGCCGCGAACGCCGCCCCCGCGGGTACGCCATCGGCGACCGGGGCGCCCCACACCTCCGAGCGCACCCGATGCACGACCGGATCGCCCGGCTGCTCGGGCAGCGCCGCCGCAACACGCGCGATGCCCTCGGAAGCGACCGCGCGCAGCGAAGCCGCGTCGAGCGCCCCCGCCGCCGACCACCCCGACATCGGGGGCAGCACCCCGGCCCACGCCGCGAACGCGGGCGCATCGGGCAGCTCCAGCTCGCGGCCCGCGATGCCGAGCCGTGCCAGCCGGTCGAGCAGCGCGCGCCCCGGCACCGTCGCATCGACCGCGGCGCCGGGCTCCTCCGCGAGACCGAAGGCCCGCATCACCAGCACGACCTGCAGCGCATCGAGCAGGCCGCGCGGCGCCTGCGTGCACCCGAACACCGCGAGCGCCCGGCCGCGCGACACCAGACGCACCTCGGGTTCGCCCATCCGCAGCAGCCGCTGCAGGAAGATCTTCAGGTCGTCGCGGGTCGCGGCATCGGCGAGCACAAGAGGGGCGGACATCGCAATCAGCCTACCGCGCGGCGACGGCGGGGCCAGTAGGGTGGATGAGGAGGGGCCGCGTCGCGCGGCCCACCGAGGGAGGCACTATGACCGAAGCACCGGACCTCGTCTCGATGCTCTCCGTGATCGACTCGGGAGCGCGCACCCGGTACGACGTGCTCACCGGGCCGGCGCTGCCCACCCCGCACGGCCGCGCCTTCGGCGGCCAGGTCATGGGTCAGGCGCTCGCCGCCGCCGCGACGACGGTGCCCGAGGAGCGACGTCTGCACTCGATGCACGGCTACTTCCTGCGGCCCGGCGACAGCGAGACGCGCATGACCTTCGAGGTGTCGCGGCTGTACGACGGCCGTTCGTTCTCGACTCGGCGCACGCAGGCCTTCCAGGAGGGCGCGCCGCTGATGTCGATGATCGCGTCGTACCAGGTCGCCGACACGGGCGTCGAGCATCAGGACGCAATCGACATGTCGACGGTGCCCGAGCCCGAGGGCCTGCCGAGCGTGTGGGAGAAGTACGGTCACCTCGCCGACGGCGGGCGCGCCTCGTGGGTGCTGAACCGCCCCTTCGACTTCCGCTACGTCGAATCCGACATCATCCTGTCGGTCGCCGAGCGCACGAGCCGCCAGCGGGTGTGGATGCGCTCGCGCGACACCCTGCCCGACGACTACGCGCTGCACACGGCCGCGCTGGCGTTCGCGAGCGACTACCTGCTGCTCGAACCCGTGCTGCGCCGCCACGGAGTCCCGTGGGCGACTCCCGGCTTCCGCGGGGCGAGCCTCGACCACGCCATGTGGTTCCACCGCCCCTTCCGCGTCGACGAGTGGCTGCTCTACGAGCTCGAATCGCCGACCGCGCAGGGTGCTCGGGGCCTCACCCACGGCCGCTTCTACGATGCGCGGGGCACGCTCGTCGCGAGCGTCGCGCAGGAGTCGATGGTGCACTTGCCCGGCGATGGCGGCGACGCCGGGGGCGAGGGGTAGCGCCGCTCGCCCGGCGGCACCCGGTACAGGGATCGGCGATCCCTCGCCCCGCCCGCCGGGTTCGCTAGGCGCGCCGCAGCCGCAGCGGCTCGTCCATCCACGGCTCGATCGCTGCTCGGCCCTCGTCCGAGATGCGCGTGATCTCGAGCGTGCTGCCGTCGACCATCACCACGGTCGTCACGGCGCGCGCGACGACCGTGCGCTCGGCGGCCGCGCCGTCGAGGATCTCGTAGTGGATCTCGAGGCTCGAACCGCCGAGCCCCCCGATCCACAGCTCGACCGTGATCGGCCGCGCCGAATAGGCGAGCACGCGCAAGAACTCGATCTGCTGGCTCGCGACGAGCATCTTCGGCGAACCGGGCTCGCGCTCGTTGAAGTACGCGTCCATCCCCGTACGCTCATGGCCCGCATCGAGCCAGAAGGTGCGCGCGCGGGCCTCTTCGACGAACCGGGCGAACGCCACGTTGTTGACGTGGCCGTACGCGTCCTGATCGCCCCAGCGCAGCTCGATCTCGACGCTCGTGCGGGCCATACGGTGCTCCAATCGCCCTTACCGGGCAGGGGTCTCCGAAACCGGCCTGCGGGCAGGCCGGGGAGCGATCGGGCGAAGCCGCGGCTTCGCCCCTGCGATCAGTCCCTCGTCAGCTTGCGGTAGGTCACGCGCGAGGGCTTCGCGGCCTCGGCGCCCAGGCGCTCGACCTTGTTCGCCTCGTACGCCTCGAAGTTGCCCTCGAACCAGTACCAGTTCGACGGGTTCTCGTCGGTGCCCTCGTAGGCGAGGATGTGGGTGGCGATGCGGTCGAGGAACCAGCGGTCGTGCGTGATGACGACGGCGCAGCCGGGGAACTCGAGCAGCGCGTTCTCGAGCGACTGCAGGGTCTCGACGTCGAGGTCGTTCGTGGGCTCATCGAGCAGCAGCAGGTTGCCGCCCTGCTTCAGCGTGAGCGCGAGGTTCAGACGGTTGCGCTCACCGCCCGAGAGCACGCCGGCCTTCTTCTGCTGGTCGGGCCCCTTGAACCCGAACTTCGACACGTAGGCGCGCGACGGGATCTCGGTCTTGCCGACCATGATGATGTCGAGCCCCTCCGACACGACCTCCCAGAGGTTCTTGTCGGGGTCGATGTTGGCGCGGTTCTGGTCGACGTAGCTGATCTTCACGGTCTCGCCGACCTTCAGATCGCCGCCGTCGAGCGGCTCGAGACCCACGATCGTCTTGAAGAGCGTGGTCTTGCCGACGCCGTTCGGGCCGATGACGCCGACGATGCCGTTCGGCGGCAGCGAGAACGACAGCCCGTCGATGAGCGTGCGACCGTCGAAGCCCTTGACGAGATCCTTCGCCTCGATGACCACGTTGCCGAGGCGCGGGCCCGCGGGGATCTGGATCTCCTCGAAGTCGAGCTTCCGAGTGCGCTCGGCCTCCGCCGCCATCTCCTCGTAGCGGGCGAGACGCGCCTTCGACTTCGTCTGGCGGCCCTTCGCGCTGGAGCGGACCCACTCGAGCTCCTCCTTGAGGCGCTTCTGCAGCTTCTGGTCCTTCTTGCCCTGCACCTCGAGGCGCGCGGCCTTCTGCTCGAGGTAAGTCGAGTAGTTGCCCTCGTAGCCGATGAGGCGGCCGCGGTCGACCTCGGCGATCCATTCGGCGACGTTATCGAGGAAGTACCGGTCGTGCGTGATCGCGATGACGGCGCCGGGGTACTTCTGGAGGTGCTGCTCAAGCCAGAGCACGCTCTCGGCGTCCAGGTGGTTCGTGGGCTCGTCGAGCAGCAGCAGGTCGGGCTTCTGGAGCAGCAGCTTCGCGAGCGCGACGCGGCGCTTCTCGCCGCCCGAGAGGTGCTGGATCTCGGCGTCCCCGGGCGGGGTGCGCAGCGCGTCCATGGCCTGCTCGAGCTGGTTGTCGAGGTCCCAGCCGTCTGCCGCGTCGATCTCTTCCTGCAGCGTGCCCATCTCGGCGAGCAGCGCGTCGAAGTCGGCGTCGGGCTCGGCCATCAGCGCCGAGATCTCGTTGAAGCGGTCGAGCTTGCCCTTGATCGCAACGCCGTCCTGGATGTTCTCGAGCACCGTCTTCGACTCGTCGAGCTCGGGCTCCTGCATCAGGATGCCGACGGTGTAGCCGGGCGCGAGCGCGGCCTCGCCGTTCGAAGGCGTGTCGAGGCCCGCCATGATCTTCAGGATCGTCGACTTGCCGGCGCCGTTCGGGCCGACCATGCCGATCTTCGCGCCGGGCAGGAACGCCATGGTCACGTCGTCGAGAATGAGTTTTTCGCCGACCGCCTTGCGGGCGCGGACCATCTGGTAAATGTACTCAGCCATGGTTCCCAAGCCTACCAATGTTCCGCTGGCCGCTCGATGCGGTGCGGCGCGAGCGGCATCACCAGTCGATGGGTCGCGTATTCCCGATCAGACATATGTCGGCGTTCGGGCCGACCGCGGGCTCCACGACCGCGACGGTGCTGCGGTCGCCGGCGACCACCTGGCCGATGAGGCACTCGGCGCCGATGCGCACCGAGACGTAGATGCTGTCGGCCTCGAGATTCGTCTTCGTCCGGTCGTAGGTGACCTGCATCGCGGCGCGGTCGAAGCCGGCGGCGGTCACGGCGTTCACGATGGGCTCCCCCATCACCGGCTCGGCTCCGGCGCCGTATCCGCGCAGCACCTCCGTGAAGTACGGCAGGTTGTCCTGCGCCGTGCCCTCGGGGAAGAACTGCGGCGCCTCGGCCGGTGCCGCGGGGGCCTCGCGCTTCGGCGTCTCGGGCGTCGGCCCTTCGAGCAGCGCGCAGCCCGAGAGCAGCCCGGCCACCGCGCTGAGCGCGACGAGGGGGCCGACCAGACGGGCGCGGAGGCGGGGGGTCGTGAGCACGAACGCTATGTTACCGGGCGGCCATCGCACCTTCCTCCACAATTGCCGATTGCCGGACTCTCGCGGCGAGATCTCCACAATCGCGGTTCTGCCGTGGCGGATGGCGCCCGCGCGGCCGAAGCTGGTGACGAGGAGCGCGGCGAACCCGGCACGGCGCGCCGCGCCCCTCGCCCGAACCCAGAATCACGAGACCCGAGAGCAACCGACCGAGGAGCCCATCATGTCGAACCAGATCACCGTCGTCGGCACCATCGCCACCGACCCGAAGCGCATCACCACCAGCACTGCCGCGAAGTTCTGCAGTTTCCGGCTCGCGAGCAACGAACGCCGCTACGACCGCGAGAAGAACGAGTGGACGGACGGGCCGACCAACTGGTTCACCGTGCTCGCCTTCCGCAGCCTCGGCGAGCACGCGATGCACTCGTTCGCGAAGGGCGATCGCGTTGTGCTCTCGGGCCGGCTGCGCGTGCGCAACTGGGAGAAGAACGAGAGATCGGGCACCTCCGTCGAGATCGACGCGGACGCGCTCGGCCACGACCTGCGCTGGGGGACGTCGCGGTTCACGAGGACGACCGACGCCGGCGCAGCCCCCGCGCCGGCGGGCGAAGGCGCCGAGCGGCGCGAGCACTTGGCCGACCCCGCGCCCGCGGCGGGCGATGGTGCCGGGTCGAACGGTGGCGCGGGCGACGCCGACGGCGATCACGGCTCCGGCACCGAGCAGAACGGCTTCGCAGACCCGAACGCGGGCATCGGCGGATTCGCGCAGACCGCACGGGCCGAGGCCGCATGAGTAGCGGCTGCGCGGGCGGCCTCTATTTCAGGTATTCCGCGAAGCGCGCCCGCACCTTGTTGGCCTTCGGCACGGCGACGGCGAGGCAGTAGCCCTGCGTCGGGTTCTTCGCGAAGAAATCCTGATGGTACTCCTCGGCCGGGTACAGCTCGCCGAGCGGTTCGATGGTCGTCACGAGCGGCGCGCTGAACCACTCCGAAGCGCGCTCGATGGCGGCCTCGAACTGCGCGCGCTGCGCGGCATCGGCCGGGAACATCGCGGAGCGGTACTGCGTACCCACGTCGCCCCCCTGGCGGTTCAGCTGGGTCGGGTCGTGCATGGTGAAGAAGGCATCGAGAATGACCTCCGCAGGGATCACGGCCTCGTCGAAGGTGACCGCTACGGCCTCGGCGTGGCCGGTCGCGCCGGTGCACACCGCCTCGTAGCTCGGGTGCGGCACACTGCCGCCCGTATACGCGGAGAGCACCTCCGTCACTCCGTCGAGCGGCCGGTACGCGGCGTCGAGGCACCAGAAGCAGCCCCCGGCGAGCACGAAAGTCGTCATGAGCGCTCCCCCTGTCCGTGAGTGTTCGCGTCGCGCCAGAAATCGTCGTCGGGCCCGACCGGCTGGCGCCGCTTGTGCGCGCTCATGCGGAAGCGGCGCTCGAGGTTGGCGGAGGCCGCCTCCGAGACCTCTTCCCCGCTGAGATACGCATCGATCTCGGGATAGCTCACCCCGAGACTCGCCTCATCGCTCTGGCCGGGCTCGCCGTCGAGCAGATCCGCCGTCGGCACCTTCTCCCAGAGCCGGTCGGGGGCGCCGAGCCCGCGCAGGAGCGCGGCGCCCTGCGACTTGTTGAGCCCCGCGAGCGGCACGACGTCGGCGGCGCCGTCGCCGAACTTCGTGAAGAAGCCGGTGATGGCCTCGGCGGCATGATCGGTGCCGAGCACGAGCAGCGCACGGTCGCCCGCGATCGCGTACTGCGCGACCATTCTCACGCGCGCCTTCACATTGCCCTTGTTGAAATCGGTGACGGGCTCCCCCATCGCCGCAGAGACCTGCTCCGCGAGCGCATCGACGCCGGGAGCGATATCGACGGCGACCACGCGGTCGGCGCCGATGAACGAGAGCGCGAGCTGCGCGTCGTCCTCGTCGCGCTGCGTGCCGTAGGGCAGCCGCACCGCGACGAACTCCGCCTCCCGGCCTTCGGCGCGCAGGCGCTCGACCGCGAGCTGTGCGAGGCGCCCGGCGAGCGACGAATCCTGGCCGCCCGAGATGCCGAGCACGTAGCCGCGCACCCCGGGGATCGATCGGGCGTAGTCGGCGAGGAAGGCGACGCGGCGCTCGATCTCCTCCGACACGTCGATCTCGGGCTTCGAACCGAGTTCTTCGATGATCCGCTGCTGCATCTCGCTCACGCCCCCAGCCTACTCCGGCCTCCCGGCCCCGGCATTCGACAAGCGCTCAGGCGAGCACTTCTTCGACGGACAGCAGGCAGCGCGGCCCGAGCATGCCCTTCAGCTCGCCGAACAGGTCTGCCGAGATGCGCACCTGCTCGCGCAGCTCGAATATGCGCACGGCGTGCGGCGTGATGAGGCTCAGGTGCACCTCGCTCTCCCCCGGATGGCGCTTCAACGTGGAGCGCAGCTCCTCCATCAGGGGTTCGGTGGCCCGCGATTCCGAGATCGTGAGCTCGAGCGTCGCGATGTCGTCCTGCGCCCCCACGTCGATGGGGCGCACGCCGTACGCATGCATCGACATGCCATCGTCGCGCGCATTCATCTTGCCGCGCAGCGCCACGATCGCGTCGGACTGGAGCAGGCTGCCGAACTCCTGGTACGACTTGCCCATGAAGAGCGCCTGCACCTCGCCGGTGAAGTCTTCGAGGGTCACCATGCCGTAGAGGTTGCCCGATTTCGCGGTACGGTGCTGCACGCTGGTGAGCAGACCCGCGAGGGTGACGATCTCGCCGTCGAGGTTCGGGCTGGCCTCCGTGTTCGTCGCCTGTTCGACCGATACCGACGCCTCCTTCGCGAGCACGCTCTCGAGTCCGCGCAGCGGGTGGTCCGACACGTAGAGGCCGAGCATCTCGCGTTCGAACGCCAGCTTGTCCTTCTTCGTCCACTCCGGCCGGTCCGGTACCTGCGACACCGCCTCGGCGGATTCGCCCGATGCCTCGGCCGCCTCGGCGAAGAGGCTGTCGAAATCGAACCCGACGTCGCCCTTCTCCTCGGCCCGCTTCTCCTTCACGACGCTTTCGATCGACTGCTCGTGGATCTCGACGAGCGCCCGGCGCGTGCCGCCGAGGCCGTCGAATGCGCCCGCCTTGATGAGCGACTCCACGGTGCGCTTGTTCAGCGCCGTGAGCGGCACCTTCTTGAGGAAATCGTGGAAGGACTCGAATCGGCCCTGGCCCTCGCGCGCCTCGCGGATCGCCTCGACGACGTGCGCGCCGACGTTGCGCACCGCGCCGAGACCGAAGCGGATATCGCTGCCGACCGCCGAGAAGTTCACGAACGATTCGTTCACGGCGGGCGGCAGCACCTTGATGCCCATACGGCGGCACTCGTTGAGGTACAGCGCGAGCTTGTCCTTCGAATCGCCGACGCTCGTGAGCAGGGCGGCCATGTACTCGGCCGGGTAGTGCTCCTTCAAGTAGGCGGTCCAGTAGCTCACGACGCCGTACGCCGCAGAGTGCGCTTTATTGAACGCGTAGTCCGAGAACGGCAGCAGGATGTCCCACAGCGCCTTGATCGCGGCCTCCGAGTAGCCGCGCTCCTTCATGCCGCCCGAGAATCCCTCGTACTGCTTGTCGAGCTCGGACTTCTTCTTCTTGCCCATGGCGCGGCGCAGAATATCGGCCTGGCCGAGCGAGAAGCCCGCCACCTTCTGCGCGATCGACATCACCTGCTCCTGATAGATGATGAGGCCGTAGGTGGTGTTGAGGATCTCCTTCAGCGGTTCCTCGAGCTCCGGGTGGATCGGCGTGATCTCCTGCAGCCCGTTCTTGCGCAGCGCGTAGTTCGTGTGGGAGTCGGCGCCCATGGGGCCGGGGCGGTAGAGCGCGAGAACGGCCGAGATGTCCTCGAAGTTGTCGGGCTTCATCAGCCTGAGCAGGCCGCGCATCGGCCCGCCGTCGAGCTGGAAGACGCCGAGCGTATCGCCGCGGGCGAGCAGCTCGTACGAGGCAGGGTCGTCGAGGGCGAGATGCTCGAGATCGAGCGTCTCGCCGCGGTTCAGCTCGATGTTCTCGAGCGCGTCCGAGATGATCGTGAGGTTGCGCAGCCCGAGGAAGTCCATCTTGATGAGGCCGAGGCCCTCGCAGGTCGGGTAGTCGAACTGCGTGACGATCTGCCCGTCCTGCTCCCGCTTCTGCAGCGGGATGATGTCGATCAGCGGGTCGCTCGACATGATGACGCCGGCGGCGTGCACGCCCCACTGGCGCTTCAGGCCCTCGAGGCCGAGCGCAGTCTCGTACACCTGCTTCGCCTCCGAGTCGACCTCGAGCACGGCGCGGAACTCGGAGGCCTCCTTGTAGCGCGGGTGCTTCGGGTCGGTGATGCCCGAGAGCGGGATGTCCTTCGCCATCACCGCGGGCGGCATCGCCTTCGTCAGCTTCTCGCCCATGCCGAACGGGAAGCCGAGCACGCGCGAGGCGTCCTTCAACGCCTGCTTCGACTTGATCGTGCCGTAGGTGACGATCTGCGCGACGCGCGCGTCGCCGTACTTCTCGGTGACGTAATGGATCACCTCGGAGCGGCGGCGATCATCGAAGTCGACATCGAAGTCGGGCATGGAGACGCGGTCGGGGTTCAGGAAGCGCTCGAAGATGAGGCCGTGCTGCAACGGGTCGAGGTCGGTGATGCGCATGGCGTAGGCGACCATCGACCCCGCGCCCGAGCCGCGGCCGGGGCCGACGCGGATGCCGTTGTCCTTCGACCAGTTGATGAAGTCGGCCACGACGAGGAAGTAGCCGGGGAAGCCCATCTGGATGATGATGCCGATCTCGTACTCGGCCTGCTTGCGCACCGCGTCGGGGATGCCGTTCGGGTAGCGGTAGTGCAGCCCCTTCTCGACCTCCTTCACGAACCAGCTGTCTTCGCTCTCCCCCTCAGGCACCGGGAAGCGGGGCATGTAGTTGGCGGAGGTGTTGAACTCGACGGAGCACCGCTCGGCGATCGCGAGCGTGTTGTCGCAGGCCTCGGGGAGGTCGCGGAAGATGTGCCGCATCTCGGCGGCGGACTTCAGATAGTAGCCGGAGCCGCTGAACTGGAAGCGGTTCGGGTCGTCGAGCCGCGATCCCGACTGCACGCACAGGAGCGCCGAATGCGCCTCCGCGTCCTGCTCGTGCACGTAGTGGAGGTCGTTCGTCGCGACGAGCGGAATGCCGAGATCCTTCGCGATCTTCAAGAGGTCGGTCTTCACGCGGCGCTCGATCTCGAGGCCGTGGTCCATCAGTTCGCAGAAGAAGTTCTCCTTGCCGAACAGATCCTGGAACTCGGCCGCCGCCTGGCGCGCCTCGTTGTACTGCCCGAGCCGCAGGCGGGTATGGATCTCGCCCGACGGGCAGCCCGTCGTGGCGATGAGGCCCTTCGAATAGGTCTGCAGCAGCTCGCGGTCCATGCGCGGCTTGAAGTAGTAGCCCTCCATCGAGGCGTAGCTCGAGAGGCGGAAGAGGTTGTGCATGCCCTCGGTCGATTCCGAGAGCATCGTCATGTGCGTGTACGCGCCGGCGCCCGACACGTCATCGCCGCCGCCGTCGCCCCAGCGCACGCGCGTCTTGTCGCTGCGATGCGTGCCGGGCGTGAGGTAGGCCTCGATACCGATGATCGGGTTCAGGCCGCGATCCCTGCCCTGCTTCCAGAAATCGAAGGCGCCGAAAGTGTTGCCGTGATCGGTCACCGCGATCGCGTTCATACCCTGGCCGGCGACCGCGTCCATGAGCTGGCCGACGCGAGCCGCGCCGTCGAGCATCGAGTACTCGCTGTGCACGTGCAGATGCACGAACCCGTCTTTTTCGGACACCCGAACCATCCCTCCATCGACGCCCTCCAGGGTACCGCGCCCGACCGGGAGATGCCGCCGCGTCGCTCCGGCTCGGGCGTCGCGCCCGGCGATGCCCTACCCGGCCGGTTCCGCGCCCCTCGGATCGTCCTCCGCGGCGATCCCGAAGGAGATCGCGAGGCGGGTCGCGTCTTCGTGCAGCTCCGCCATCTTCGCTTCGTACTCGTCCCGGTCGGCGATCGCCTCCTGCCAGAAGTACGCCTGCACGGTCACGAGCACCGGCCCCAGCCGGCTCAGCGACTCGAGGGAGTCCTGGGTGGCCTCCCCCGGTTCGGCGCATGTCACGAATACGACGTCGCCGATCGACTGGCACTCGTCGTCCTGCATCGCCGACATCACCGCGGCGGCATCCTGCGAGCTGCTCCTCTCAGCGATCGAGACTTCGACGCGATGCGACGACCCGTACGAGAACGTGCACCCGACCGACGAGAGCGCGTCGCCGTACGTGTCGCCCGACGAGACGTCGATCTGCCACTCGAGTCCCTCCGAGTAGGGTCGCACGAGCGTGTCGAGCAGCTCCGCGTCGACTCCCCTGCACACGGTCAGCGGCTTGCTCCAATCGGCTTCCACGCCGCCACTCGCGCGCGTCGGCCCGTCCGACCCGCCGCCGGCGCATCCGCTCAGCAGCATTGCGGCGGCCACGGCGATCCCTATGAGAGCTTTTCTCATCCTGCTCAATCCCCCTGCATCTCGACCGGCGGGTCCGCCATGAGCTTCTTCAGCGTGCCGTCTTCCCAGCTGTCGACCATCAGCCGCGCGAGCGGATCGGTCGTGGCCTCGAGGCTGTCGAAGGGACCGGTGATCGACAGCACGGTCCGATCGGAGAGCGTCACGATGACCTCGTTGAAGTCCGTGCGGAGCTCGGCTCCGCGGTAGTCCTCGGCCTCGCTGCTCCGGCGCTCCAGGTCCTCTGAACTGACCACGAGCTCGACATCGATATCGGCGTCGATGATGTCGCCGTATCTGAGGTCGGTCGCGTAGCCGGTGCCGCCGCATTCGAGCGTCGTCCGGCTCCCCTCCACCGAGTACTGCTCGGAGCCGTACGGGTCGATCACGATCTGGTCCGTGAGAATCGGATCGTCCAGCGCGTACAACTGCTCCGCCATGAGCCGCAGCGGTTCTTCGCTCGCATTCGCGCTGGCGAAGATCCACGCGCAGAGGGGGAACTCCTGGCTCTCGACCCTGCTCAGCACGTCGTCGTCGCTGATGCCTCCCAACGAGAGACCGGGCACGCCGCCCGAGCATCCGGTGGTCGCGAGCAGCGCGGCGAGCGCTGCGGCGCCGACGAGCTTCGATGTCCGAGCCATAGTGTTCGGCCTTCCTGTTCGTGTGTACGGGTATTCATGCAGCCGTCAGGGATCATCTGGTGGTCTGCGGGATGTCCGCGAGTTCGATACCGCCCGCGGGGTCTCGGTAGATACCGGTGACGCTGAGACCGCTGTACGGGTCGACATCGCCTATGAGCACCCAGGTCTCTCCCGCGGCGAGCGGAATGTTGCGGGCGCCACCGGGCTCGTCGGTGCGCGCGGGCGCGAGCGGATCCTGGGCTCCGGTGCGGATGTCGACGATGTCGAGGCCGTCGCCGCCCCAGAACCACAGGCGCTGGTCGAACGTCCCGAGCAGCTCGACCTCGCCGAGCCTCTCGAGCTCCGCCGCCGGCACCTCGAACACGATTTCGCCGGTGTCGAGGTCGATGACGTGCAGCCCGCCAGGGGTCGACATGCCGTTCTCCGTCCTCGTGCCGACGATGGCCGAGAGCAGACCGGTGACGGGGTCGAACACCATCTCGCCCAGAGGCCCCGGCACCCGCTGCTCGCCGGTCGCCGCATCGAAGATGCCGTCTTCCCCGTACCAGGTGAAGAAGTCGCCGGTGCTCGGCAGCCGCATGACGTCGCGGTCGCTGTGCTCGGCGGTCGAGCGCTCCCATTTCACAGCCCCGTCGCGCAGGCCGAGGCCTTGATAGTTCTGACCGCATTTGATCACGTAGGTGCCGTCGGCACCAATCACCGAGTCGTTGGCGTAGAAGCGGCCATCGCAGGCGCGTTGCCAGAGCAGTTCGCCCATTTCGAGGTCGATCGCCAGGTACAGATCCTGATCCGTATCCTCATCATGCGCGTCGAGCACGGCCACGCCCCCGAACAGCGAGGTCGACCCCATGTACCCGCGCTCGGGCCCGGGCACCTCGACTTCATGGGTCATGGTGCCGGAGTCGTCGTAGCTGCGCGCCACGAAGACTGACGCGCCCGCCTGCAGGCCGGATGAGCGCTTGCGCTCGAGCGAAGCGGCGATCAGAGCGGAGTCAAACGATGCATCCTGCTGCACGCCGATCGAGCGTCCGTTGATCTCGCGGTCCGGGTCGTTCGGAGGCGTCACTACCCCGGGCATCTCGCTCTCCGCACCGAGGACCGTCGTGCTCACGCCATCTTCGTCGAAGGCGACCGTGCGCGGGCCGAATCGCAGTTCGGCGGGCTGCAGGTAGCCGACGACCCATTCATGGGTTCGGAGTTCGTCGAGCCGCCCGTCGAAGCCCTGCGGCTCGGCTTCGACTTCGGAGGCCGCCGGGCGTTCCGCCGGTTTCGCCGGCGGCTCCGCTGCTTCCAGCTCGGACGGTGCGGCGCATGCGGTGAGCAGCAGCGCCTCGATCGCGAGCAGCGATGCTCCGATCGCCGCCACAGGCTTCCTTCGCCGGCCTCTCCGTCCGGCGGTCATGGGTTTGCGGCCCGCTGCATGACTGCCTCCGCCATCGCAAGCATGTCACTCTGAGCGGCGGCGATCTCCGGATCCGCGTACACGCGGATCATGGCGTTCCCTGCGCTCCCATTCACACGAAGCTCGTCGGGGGCAGTGGCGCAACCGCCGAGCGATTCGAACACTTCGGAAGAGAGCACCTCCGCGGTGCCCGATTCCTCGAATTGGGCGCAGTACTCGGATGCGTCGTACGAGTCGCCGTGAACGATCTGGATCTGCATGCTCGGGCCGCCGTGAGCGGCTTCCCAGCCCCAGAAGCAGTCTTCGGTCCCGTCACCGTATTCGAGCAGTTCGGGCTCGAGCACCAGCCCGTCCAGATATTCGGAGACCAAGCTCTCGATCTCGCCGCATCCCGAGAAGATCAATTCGCCCTCATCGAAGCGAGGGGCTGGTCCGTTCGCCGACTCAAGTTCCCCGGTGTGTTCGATGCTTGAGGCGCCGTTGCCAGAGCTCTGCCCTGTGCCAGTACCGCTGCACGCGGCCAAGCCCAGTGATGCGACGCTCACAACGACGACGGCGAGAACACGCGAGCATCTTCTCCCGGCAGTGCTAGTGCTGTTCCTCGTGAACACGGCCATATGCGAGTTCCCTCCTGAAGGCGGCGCCGATCGTGACGGCTCGACCTCAGGAAACCATCCGCAAGCGCCCGTACGAGCGGGTTCCGGTCGCTTCCGAACAATCCGGAAAACCCGGAATCCGAGCCCTTGCCCCGAGAGCCCGGCAGCCGGGCCGAGATCGTCGGTTTCCGTTCGATGGGCCGCCACAGCGACGTTTCCGGGCGGGCTCACAGCGAACCTCATGCCGGCGCCCAGCCGGGCCGCTCCGCACGGCGCTACTGTGTCGCTTGCGGAATCCCTCCGCGACGAGAGCGGCTCCGAGACAGGCGCCGCGCGTGAGGAGGCCGCAGTTGAACGATCCGAGAACCCCGCGGGTCAGTGTCATCATCCCCGTCTACAACTCGATGCCGTACCTCACGGGCACGCTCGAGTCGGTGCTCGCGCAGGATCTCGCGGCACTCGAGGTCATCGCGGTGGACGACGGCTCCACCGACGGCTCGGGCGCGGAGCTCGACCGTTTCGCGGCCCTCGATGCGCGCTTGACCGTCGTGCATCAGCCGAACAGCGGCTGGCCGGGTTCGCCGCGCAATCGCGGTCTCGAACGCGCCTCTGGCGAGTTCGTGTTCTTCATGGACTCGGACGACACGATGCCCTCGCAGGCGTTGCGCAGCATGATCGAGATGGTCGATGAGACTGACGACGAGCCGATCGATGTCGTCGTGCCCCGCTTCGTCGGCACCGGAGGGCGCGACGTGCAGTCGGTCTTCAAGACGCACCCGCACGGCACGATGCGGCTCGAACGGGCGATGGAGACGATCTCGCCGCAGAAGCTGTTCCGCCGCGAGATCATCGAACGCGACGGCCTGCGCTTCCCCGAGGAGAAGGTGCGCCTCGAAGACGGCATCTTCGTCGCGAGGGCCTACGTGCTGGCGCGACGCATCGCGTTCTGCGGTCGGGAGCCGCTGTACTGCATCGCGCGCCGCGACGACGGCGGCAACATCTCGTCGAGCGCGATCGACCCGCGGAACTACGTGGAATCCTGTAGGCGCATCGCCGGCATCCTGAGAGCCGGAGTCGCTGACCCGGCGCGCGCCGACGCGCTCGTGCATCAGTTCTTCCTGCGCAAGGGGCTGCGCTTCTACGCGCCGCGCAAGTGGTCGCGCATGTCGCCGAAGCGACGTGCGGTCTGGATCGACCTGCATCGCGAGTTCCTCGACGATCTCGTGCCGGTCGCCCTCGATGCGCACACGACCGACCCGTGCAAGCGGCGCCTCCTCGGGCTCATCCGTGCGGGCGATCTCACAGGGTTGAACGCGTTCATCGAGGCGGGGCCACGTCTCGCGCACGAGTCGGTCTGCGCTCGCGCGGTCGAGGCGGGGCGCGGCATCGAGCTCGAGGTGCTGGTGCGGGCTCCGGGCCAGGGATCGCCGCTCGTCGACGACCGTCCGAGCCGTGCGCGGCTGCGCATGCTCCGGGCGAACGCGGCCGCCGTGCCGCAGCTGTCGCGCCACGGATCCGTGCGGCGGGCCGGGCGCGCACTGTCGGCCGCGCTCTCGGGCCCGACCCCGAGGTTCTCGCTGCTGCTCGGCGGCCGCCGCGACGGGCGACTGCGCACGGTGCCGGGCACGGTCGTCGGCTACGAGAGCGGCGGCGCCCCGGCGTACCGGGTGCGCTTCTCGCTCTCGCAGGGGCTCTTGCGCACGCTCGGGCGGCAGCGCATCGACCTCTGGACCGCGGTCGAGACGCGGGCGGGGTTCATCGGCGAGCGCACCCGCGTGGGCGCGGGCGGCACGACCGCTGCGGCGTCGACCCCGCGGGTCTACGCGACCGATGCCGGCAATCTCAGCCTGGACCTGCGGCGGCATGTCGATCAGCGGGCGAGCTCGTCGAGGGCGTAGTGCGGCGCGCCGCCCCCGGCTCGAACGCCTCGGGCCAGCGCAGCATCACAGCAGATCCTGTTCCGAGAACAGCGCCTCGCATCGGTCCGCATACTCGGCGAGCACGAGCCCTTCCGCATGGATCTGCTCGATCGGCGGCACGGGATATCTCGGAATCGTGAGGCGCAGGAACACCTTGTCGCCGACGGCTTCGAACTCGTAGCGCCCGGTATCCTGGCCGCGCAAGAACTCGGGCACGGTCTCGCCGTCGTTCTGCAGTATCGGCGAGTAGAGCGTGCAGCTGTCCGCATCCGCGGTTCCGAAGTAGAGCACCTGCGTGCGCGTCGCGACTCCGGGAACGATCGATTTGAGCAGCACATCGCTGACCGCTTCCCACCCCGCCTGCAGCATTTCGGCGCGGAGCGCCACCGGGAAGGCGATCGGTGCGGCATTCCTGAACGGTGCGATCTCCCACACCGGCACCGTGAGGGCGGCCGAATGCAGCCTCGCGAACGCCTCCTGCGCCTCCCCGAGCTGCACCATATCGCGGGTCACCCCGCCCTCCAGCCGATCGGTCGGCATCACCAGCCGGTCGATGAGCATGTGGCTATCGGCGTCGGGCATGCAGTGCACGGCGACGTAGCTGCCCAGCGGGCCCTCGCCCGCGGTCCAGAGCAGACCCGCGAGGTCCTCGAAGCGACCGATGCCGCTCGCGAGCACCCGCGTCTCCGCGAAGAGCCGGGTCTTCGCGGCCAGATGCGCATAGGTATGCTCCAGCGGCCCCGCGCTCGTATACACCCAGGTCAACCCGCACATGGTGAACAGATCGTCGGCGAGGTTGTCGAGTGACCCCTCGACGACGCCTTTCTTCACCAGCATCATCGATTCCGTCATGGCCCCGCCTCTTCTCCCGGCAGTCGTACCGCCGTCTGTCGTCCTTCGCGCGTCATTCGAATCGTGTGCTCCACAGCATCGGCTCGGCGACGATCGCTTCGCCCGTCTGCCGATCGACCGCGCGGAGCACCGCGTCGCTGACGCTGTACTCGACGGCGGAGTTCGCCGCGACCCAGCCGCCGTTCCGCGGCACGGCGGGCACGGCGATGTAGCCGAACTCGGCGTTGCCGCCGGCGTAGGTGTAGCCCGACGTCCCCGCGCAGACGACGACCGCGAACGACGTCGATTCGCCTTCGAACGCGATGCTGTCGCCCGCGGGGCAGTACTCCTGCGCCATCCGGCTCAGCTGGGGGGCCGCGGGCACCGGTGCTTCGTTCGCGGTCGTCCCCTCGTCTTCGGAGGGCGCTTCGGCGACGCCGTCCGTCGCCGACCCGATGCCGGTCGAGCCGCCCTCGTCGGCCTCGTACGGGATCGACGCCGTCGGGGCGGAGCCGAGCTGCGCGAGCCCGACCGCGGTCACCGCGATCGCGATGACTCCGCCGACCAGACCGACGTATCCGAGCACGAGACCGGCGATGGCGAGTCCCCGTCCGCGCTCCCCGGTGCGCTTCACACGACTGAGCCCGATATGGCCGAGGACGATGCCGAGCGGAGCGAAGAGGAATCCGAAGACGAGCGCCAGCACCGCGGGAGTCGCGATCGGTGCGCTCGGGCCGACACCCGGAGACGGCGTGCGCGGCGGCGGGCTTTGCGCGGAAGCCGCGGCGGGCAGCGGCGGCGCTTGGAAGCGGCCGGCCGCCGGCGCTCGCCATTCGGGGGCCGGCGGCGGGGGCGGCAGGGGCGGGTAGGCCACGAGGCGTCCTCCGGCCGACTCAGTTCTCGCGCGTGCAGTGCGGGCAGTTCCATCGCCCGGCAGCGCTCGCGAAATGCGGGTCGATGTAGAACGCCCCACCGCAGTGCCGGCAGGTCACCCGACTCTGCATTCCGCCCGACGGGCCGATACTCCCGGTGTACATCGCCATGTGCGCTTCCTCTCTCGTCGCGGCCGCCGACGACGCCGCATCCGGCGGTCTCCGCATCGATGACCGGGCCTCAGTCAAGCACGCGACGGGCGGGTTCGAGGCCGTTCGGGAGCGCATCGGGAAAGTCGGGAACTTCGAACGCCAGGCTGCCCGGGGACTCGGGCTCGCGGGCGGTGCGCAGCGGAATCGTCCTCGGTTTTCGGACCGTTCGAACACCGTTCGGAAAATTCGAATCCGCATGATTCCGCGGTTTCCCGGAGCATATCCAGCGAGATGGCGGCCGACGCGCATTGCGGCCGCACAGGGGTGGATACGCTATCACCAAGGTTGCGATGATCGTTTCCGCAGGCCGAACAGCGGCGTTCGGCCAACCGTACCTCCACGGCATGAAGGTGAGTATGTCCAGCTCCAGCACCCACGACGCTCCACGGATCCCAGGAGTCGACACCGAGCGCCTCCGTCATCCGGGCCCGGTCGGTTCCGACGGCGGCGCGGACTCGATCACGGCGTTCGCCGCAGGACTGCGCGATCTGCGCTCCGCGGCGGGCGATCCGACGCTCACCGCCCTCAGTTTCGAGACCGACATCTCGAAGAGCGTGCTCTCCGTCGCGTTCTCGGGGCGAGCTCTGCCGACTGAACGCACGGTGCTGAAGGTCGTCGCCGCGCTCGGCGGTGATCAGCAGGTCTGGCGTGCCCGACGCGATGCGCTCGATCCGAAGAAGACCCTCCCCGCGACGGCATCCGAGAGCGCGTCGGAGCCGCCGGGGCGCCGGTTCTCGCTCCCCCAGACCATCGGCATCGCAGCGGGCGCCGCGATCGTCGCCGCCGTCGTCACCAGCCTCGTCTGGGGTGCGCTGGCGTCGCCCGCGGCCCCCGGAGCTCCGACGCCGGAGAACGCGGAAGGCCCGTACCTCGCGGCCGCGAACGGCGTCGACCCCATGCGCACCGAATGCAAGGACGATGCCGTGATCGCGGCGAGCGAGGCGAAGCTCGACAACCAGGTGCACGTGCAGATGATGTACTCCAACAACTGCCTCGCGGTCTGGGGCCGGGTCACGCGCTACGACAACCAGGCCGAGGGCAATTCGATGACGATGCGCATCTGGCCGATGGACGACCCGCAGAGCGGGCGCAGCCAGTCGCGCTCCGACGTGAATCTGCAGTCGCTCTACACGCCGATGATCGTCGAGCCCGACGTCACGGCGCGCGTCTGCGGGCAGGCCACCATCACCGTGGACGGTCGCACCGAAGACCTCGGGCCGATGCTGTGCATCTGATCGGGAGCCCCGGGAAGGGATCGCCGCCGCCCGCGTTCCGCGTGCTCGGAGTCGGCGTGTGCGCCGCACTGATCGTCGGCGCCGTCGTCGGATGCGTCCCCGCCGGCGACAGCGCCGGAGCGGCATCCGGCGCGCCGGAGTGGGCGGAGTTCGGCCCCTTCGAGCGACCGGCCGGTGACACCGCCGAACCGTATCTGACGGGTCCGGGGACGATCCGCCTCCCCGACGGCACTGCCGCCGAGCTCGATGCGAGCGAGCTGCTCGGAGGCGGGATCGCGCTGCCCGCGCGCGACGACAACGAGATCGTCGCCGAGAGCTACTCCTACACGCAGGATGCGGACGGCGACAGCCCCGTCATCGTCGGCATCGTCCAGACCTCCCACGAGATGGTCTATCGGGGGTACTCCGAGTTCGAGCACGTCACCTTCGTGCTCGGCATCAGCGCCGAAGCGCAGCCCCGCGAGGTCTCGCGTACGCGCGTACTCCGGGGCGGGCCGCACGCGGCGGCCTTCGCCGGCCGCTCCGATCTGGGCGTCGTGGCCGTGCATCTCGACGGCGAACTCGTTCCCGGCGGTACGCCCGAGAGCCGAGTGATCGGCGTCGACGCGGTCCGCGGTACGGAGGTCTGGGTCAAGGAGCCCGGATACCCGGTGTACGGCGACGGCACGGCGACGTTCCTCCGCGCACCGGCGCCCGATCGGTGCGTCTCGGATGCTCTCGAATACGATGTCGCGAGCGGCAACGACGAGCAGCGCCGGGAGTACCCGCCTGCGTCTCCCGGCGATCCTGACTGCCTCACACCGGGTGGAGCGGCCGGCTAGCGCGATCGCCGGATCCGATCAGCGCGCGAGCTCGTCGAGCGCGTACTGCAGGTCGGCCGGGTAGACGCTCTCGAACTCGACGGCGTCGCCGGTGCCGGGGTGGCGGAAGCCGAGGCGTTTCGCGTGCAGCCACTGCCGGGTCAACCGCAACCGCTCCGAGAGCGTCGGGTCGGCGCCGTACATGGCGTCGCCGACGCAGGGGTGCCGCTGCGCGGACATGTGCACGCGGATCTGGTGGGTGCGCCCCGTCTCGAGGTGGATCTCGAGCAGGCTCGCGAACGGGAACGCCTCGAGCGTCTCGTAGTGCGTGATGGAGGGCTTGCCGTCCCGGGTGACGGCGAATTTCCATTCGTGGCCGGGATGCCGGCCGATGGGGCCCTCGATGGTGCCTGCAAGGGGGTCGGGGTGGCCCTGCACGACGGCATGGTAGATCTTGTCGACCTCGCGCTCCTTGAAGGCGCGCTTGAGCCCGCTGTACGCGCGCTCGCTCTTCGCGACCACCATCAGCCCGCTCGTGCCGGCGTCGAGGCGGTGCACGACGCCCTGCCGCTCGGGAGGCCCGGAGGTCGCGATGCGGAAGCCGGCGCCGGCGAGCGCGCCGAGCACGGTCGGGCCCTGCCAGCCGAGCGACGGATGCGCTGCGACGCCCGCGGGCTTGTCGACGACGACGATATCGTCGTCGTCGTGGATGATGCCGAGCTCCGGCACGTGCACGGGCACGATCTCGGGCCCGGTCTTCTCTTCCCACGCGACCTCGAGCCAGCCGTCGGCCGTCAGCCGGTCGGACTTGCCGAGTTCGCGGCCGTCGAGCACGACGCCGCCGGCCTGCGCGATCTCGGCGGCGAAGCTGCGCGAGAAGCCGAGCATCTTCGCGAGGGCCGCGTCGACGCGCTCGCCGACGAGCCCGTCGGGCACCGGGAGGCTACGCTGCTCCATCGCGCTCGCCATCCTCATCGTCGTTCGGGGCGTCGTCGGCGGCGGCGTCATCGGCGGCGGCGCTCGAGCTGCGAGGGCTGCCGTCGATGGGGATCCCGCGCAGGGTCACGATCATGAAGACCGCCATCCCCGTGACGATGCCGATGTCGGCCACATTGTAGATCGCCGGGTTGAACCCGAGCCACATCCACGGGGTGAGGATGAAGTCGACGACGTGACCCTCGGGAAACCCCGGGGGCCGCATGAGCCGATCGGTCAGGTTGCCGAGCACTCCGCCGAGCAGCAGACCGAGGAAGAGCGCCCAGGCGAACGATGCGAGGCGCTTGAACTGCCAGAGGATCACGACGACCACCGCGGCCGCGAGGATCGTGAAGATCCACGTGGAGCCGCTCGCCATCGAGAATGCTGCGCCGGGGTTCCTGACGAAGTGCCACTGCAGGAAGTCGCCGAGCACCGGGACGGTCTCGCCCTCGGTGAGGTGCGAGACGACCCAGTTCTTGGAGAGCTGGTCGCCGGCGTAGACGACCGCCGCGGCGCACAAGAGGAGCAGCGGAGCGAATCGTCGGGTCACCCGACGTCCGACCGCTGCTCCCTCGAGGAGGTCGTCCGCGCGCTCGCTCAGCTCAGGCCTTCAGGAGCGCCCGAGGGCTCGGGCGAGCCGTCGAGGCCGCGCAACTGCGACTGGATGTACGAGCGCAGCGTCGAACGGTACTCGCCTTCGAAGGAGCGCAGATCCTTGATGCGGCTCTGCAGGTCGGTGCGCTCCTCGCCGAGCAGGCGCAGCTCTTCGGCGCGCTTGCCCTGGGCCTCTTCGACCATCTGCTTCGCGGTGCGCTCGGCATCCGAGATCATCTCGTCGCGCTTGTTCTCGGCCTCGTTGATGAGGCGGTCGCGAGTGGTCTCGCCTTCGCTGACGTGCTTGTCGTGGAGTTCGAGTGCGAGCTGCAGCATCGCGCTCGACTTGACGGCGTCGGGCTGCGCCGCGGTCGCGGGTGCCGGAGCCGCCGCCTGCGCCTGAACGGGCACCGGTGCGGGAGTGTCGACGACGATCGTCTGCTCGGAGGCGGCCACGGTGGGAGCGTCGTCCGAGCTGGCCTCGGCGGCTTCGAGCTTCGCGGTGAGGTCTTCGATCTGCGCACGCAGCTCGGCCTTCTCCTGCTCGTGCTGACGCAACTCCTCGACGATCGAATCGAGGAAGTCGTCGACCTGATCGAGGTCGTAACCGTCACGGAACTTCGTGATCGTAAACTTCTGGTTCACGACGTCTTCAGGGGTCAGTGCCATCGTTCAGTCTCTTTCGCTTTCGGGAGACCACTGCCGTGGTCGAATATCTACGCTAGCAAATAACGGCGGTTCCGCGCAGTGCGGAATCACCACCAGCCGGGAATGATCGCGATCAGCAACCAGCACGCGACCATCGTGAGCATCCAGCCGAGGTCGAGTGAGATGTTGCCGAGCCGGATCGGGGGAAGCACCTTCCGGAACATGCGGATCGGCGGATCCGTGACGGTGTAGATCGATTCGACGAGCACCGCGAGCGCGCCCCGCGGGCGGAATCTGCGGTTCAGCACGGTGACCCAGTCGAAGACGAGACGCCCCCACAGCACAAGGGTGTAGAGCCGGAGCAGCGCTTGGATCGCTGTTCCGACGATGAGCACGATCTCCACGTGCTACGCGGTGGGTGCGACGAAGAATGAGCCGCTCTCGTTCCGTCGATCCTCATCGCTCGACGCCTCGATGTGTTCGGGCGAGAGCAGGAAGACCTTGCTCGTCACGCGTTCGATACGGCCGTTCAGGCCCATCGTCAGGCCGCTCGCGAAATCGATCAGACGCTTCGCGTCGTGCTCCTCCATGCGCGAGAGGTTGATGATGACGGGCACGCCCTCGCGGAAGCTCTCGGCGATGACCTTGGCGTCCTTGTACTCCGACGGGTGCACCGTCAGGATCTCGTTCATCGCCTGCACGGGCGCGGCTTTCGTCGGCGTGACCCGGCGCAGCGGCGTGACCTGCGCGCGCTGGGGTGCGGGTCGCTGTGCGGGGGCCGACGACTTCGCCGCCGGTGCCGGGCTCGCCGCACGGGCAGCGGGCGTCTCCTTCTGCGCGACGGGCTGCGCGCCCTGCTCCTCGAGATCCTCCTCGGCGAGGCCCAGGAACACCATGGTCTTCTTCAGCGGATTGCTCATTTTCTCTCCCAACGGTGAGTTCTTCCGAGACTATCGGGGTTCCGGCCGTTTGCCGGTGATTGCACTGCCGATACGCAGGTGTGTCGCGCCGGCCGCGATCGCCTCCGCGTAGTCGTGGGTCATGCCCGCGGAGATCGCAGTGGCCTCGGGATCGATCGCGCGGAGGCGCTCCGAGTAGCCGGCGAGACGCGCGAACGCGCGGGCCGCGGCCTCCTCCTCGGGCAGCGGAGCGACCGCCATGACGCCGCGCAGGCGCAGCGTCGAAGTGGCCAGGATCTGCTCGGCGAGCGGCTCGAGCGCCTCGGGGGCGGCTCCCCCGCGGCCCGGATCGTTCGTGAGGTTGACCTGGATGAAGGCGTCGATGGGCTCGGCGACCTCCGCCGTCGACAGGGCGTCGACGAGCCGGTCCCGATCGATCGAGTGGATCGATCGCGCGTATTGCGCGGCCTGGCGCGCCTTCTTCGTCTGCAGCTGGCCGATGAAGTGCCAGTGCAGGTCGAGGTCCTGGAGCTCGGCGGCCTTCGCCTGGGCCTCCTGGTGCCGGTTCTCGCCGACATCGCGGACCCCGAGCGCCGAGAGCTCGGCGACGAGGCTCGCGGGGTGGAACTTCGTGACGACGATCAGCGTCGTCTCCTCGGGCGCTCGGCCCGAGGCGCGGCAGGCATCGGCGATGCCCGCGCGCATCGAGGCGAGGCGCTCGGCGAGGCCGGGCTGCGTGTCCGTCACCGAGACCGCCTACTTCAGGAAGTCGGGGATGTCGAGATCGTCGTCATCGTCGCCGTCGAACGCGGGGTCGGTCAGCTGCGCCTCGACCGGCGGGTTCGAGAGCACCTCGCCGAACTGGCCGGTCGCCGACTGGTCGGCCTCGCCGCGGTTCGCGTTGAACCCCTTGAAGCCGAGCCCGGTGGCCTCGCCGCTCGCGACGGCCGCCGCCGTGTGCGAGTTCTGCGACGGGACGTCGTCGATGCTCTCGATGTGGCTGCCGCGGCGCCCGCGCTCGGGCGCCGGAGCGGACGCGACTTGGTCGATGTCGAAGCCCGCGGCGATGACGGTCACGCGCACCTCGTCGCCGAGGGTGTCGTCGATGACCGTGCCGAAGATGATGTTGGCCTCCTGGTGCACGACGTCCTGCACCAGCGTGGAGGCCTCGTAGATCTCGCTGAGCGCGAGGTTCGACGATCCCTGGATGGAGAGCAGCACGCCGTGGGCGCCCTCGACCGAGGCCTCGAGCAGCGGCGAGGCGACGGCGAGCTCGGCCGCCTTGATCGCGCGGTCGGCTCCACGCGCCGAGCCGATGCCCATGAGGGCGGAGCCCGCCCCCTGCATCACGGATTTCACGTCGGCGAAGTCGAGGTTGATGAGACCCGGCGTGGTGATGAGGTCGGTGATGCCCGAGACGCCGGCGAGCAGCACCTGGTCGGCGGCGGCGAATGCCTCGATCATGCTGATGCCGGGCTCGCTGATGTCGAGCAGGCGGTCGTTCGGCACGACGATGAGCGTGTCGACGGCCTCGCGCAGCGTGTGCACGCCGGCATCGGCCTGAGCCGCGCGGCGCTTGCCCTCGAAGCTGAAGGGGCGGGTGACGACGCCGATGGTGAGCGCGCCGATCGACTTCGCGATGCGCGCCACGACGGGGGCCGCGCCGGTGCCGGTGCCGCCGCCCTCGCCGGCGGTGACGAAGACCATGTCGGCTCCGGCGAGCGCCTCTTCGATCTCCTCGGCGTGATCCTCGGCGGCGCGACGGCCCACCTCGGGGTCGGCGCCCGCACCGAGACCGCGGGTGAGCTCGCGGCCGACGTCGAGCTTGACGTCGGCGTCGCTCAGCAGCAGGGCCTGGGCGTCGGTGTTCACGGCGATGAATTCCACCCCGCGCAGGCCGAGCTCGATCATGCGGTTGACGGCGTTGACGCCGCCGCCGCCGACGCCGACCACCTTGATCACCGCGAGGTAGTTCTGGTTCGTTGACACCTGGTTCCTCCGCCCCTAACTCTCAACCTCTACCTGAAGTTAAGTGTTAGTATCGCCGTATACGTTTCCTGGGCACCAAGGTATGCGGCATTGCCCCGCGCGCCTCGCAGACACGCCGAATTCGACGGCGAACTTTCCGAGACGCGCTCCGAAGCGCCGCCTCGACGCCGCTACCGGAAGACCGGGGCCTCGGACGACGAGACGTCGAGATAGCTCACCGGCCGGTCGGCGAGCGACGAGAACATGGTCGTGAGCACGATCGCCTTGCGCGCCGTCTCCTCGGGACCGCCCCACATCACCTCGGCGCCGTTCGTCAGGGCGAGCAGCACGTCCTGCCCGCTCGACGCCGACACCGCGGTCACCTGCGTGCGCAGTTCGGCCGGCATGTCGCGCAGCACGCGCGCCGCCGAGGCGAATGCCTCCGAACCGAGATCCTTCGCCCGCCCGTCGGCGACCGGAACGCCCGCCGGCGGCGCCTCCGCGCTGCCGACCAGCACCCCCGCCGCATCGTAGAGCTGATAGGCGCCGTCGTCGCCGATCGAGATGACGGGCACCCGCTCCTCGATGCGCACGAGCAGCGTGTCGGGCGGAATCCGCTCGACCGCGTATCGCTCGACCAGCGCGAACGGCTCGAGGGCGCCGCGCACCTCGCCGTCATCGACGAGCGCCAACGGCGTGCCCGAGAAGCGGTCGAGCGCCTGCTGCAGGTCGGCGGGGTTCACGGCCGACGCGCCCGAGATCTCGATGTTGCGCACCGACATCACCGGCGTGAACACCCCGGCGAGCACGAAGATCGCGAGCGCGAGAACCGCACCGCCCGCGACGAGCCACCACCGTCGCCGTCTGCGCGAGGCGAACGAGAACCGGCGCCGCTCGCGGCGTTCGCGGCGCTTGAGCTGCCGCTGCGCCGTGCGCATGCGCTGCTCGGCCTCGCGCACGGGGTCGGCCGAGCGGTTCGCTCGAACGAGCGCCCCGCCGCCGGAGCGCACTTCGCTGAGATCGACCGTCGCTGCGAGCTGCTCCCCCGCTCCCTCGCCGTCGGAATCGGGTGCCGACGGCGCCCGCTCCGCCCCGGACGATGCTCCGCCCTCGGCGGCCCGCTCCCGCTCGGGAGTTTCGGGAGTCTCCGGATGCTCCGGCGAAACCGCGGCACCGGGCGCATCCGCGGCATCGAAGGCGTCTGCATGCGTGGAGGGCTCCGACGCCGCCGGCGCGCCCCGCTCCGCCCGGTGCCCCCCGAAGAACCCCGACACGGTACGACGGCGCGCGGGCGCGTCCGCGCGCACGGGAGGTTCCCGCCGCTCGGGGGCGCGATCGAAACCGCTCGGTCGTTTCATCGCGCCGGCTATCGGCCTTCGGCCTCGAAGCGCCCGCGCAGCGCCTCGACGACCTGCGGGATGATCCGGTAGACGCTGCCGCAACTCATCGTCACCATGACGTCGCCCGGTCGGGCGATCTCGGCGAGGTAGTCCGCCGCGCGCTGCCAGTCGTCGATGTAGGCGACGCGCGATGCATCGTGGAAGTCGTTCGACACCAGGGCGCCGGTGACTCCCGGCACCGGATCCTCGCGCGCACCATCGACCTCGAGCACCACGGTGTGGTCCGCGCGGGCCTCGAGCACCTCCGCGAACTCGCGATGGAACATGCTCGTGCGGCTGAAGAGGTGCGGCTGGTGGATCGCGATGAGGCGGCCCTCGCCCGACACGGCGCGGGCCGAAGCCAGCAGCGCGTCGACCTCGGTCGGGTGGTGGGCGTAGTCGTCGTACACGCGTACGCCGCCGACGTCGGCGTGGAGCTCGAAACGGCGCTTGGTCCCGCCGAACTCGCCGACTGCGGCGATCGACCGCTCGGCGTCGTAGCCGAGGCCGGTGAGCGCGGCGACCACCCCGACGGCGTTGACGGCGTTGTGCCGGCCGTAGATGCCGAGCGAGCCCGCGTAGCGCACCCCGTCGATCTCGACCTCGTAGCGCACGGGGCCGGAGTCGTCGATCGAGACGATGCGCACATCCGCGCCCTCGGACTCGCCGAAGGTGCGGATGGCGGGCAGCCGCGATCCCTGGCCGCGAAGCGCCTCGAGCGCCGCGAGCACCTCGCGCGTGCCCGCATCGTCCGCGGAGATGACCACGGTCTCGCCGGCGCCGGCTGCGAAGTCGACGAACGCCTGCATGAAGTTCTCGCGCGAACCGTAGAAGTCGAGGTGCTCGGGGTCGACGTTCGTGATGAGCGCCACGGCGGTGTCGTAGATCAGGAACGATTTGTCGCTCTCGTCGGCCTCGATCGCGAAGATCGGGTCGCTGCCCGAACCCGACGACGCGCCGAGCGACTCGATGATGCCGCCGTTCACGAACGACGGGTCGACGCCGAGACCGAGCAGCCCCGTGACGAGCATGCCGGTCGACGTCGTCTTGCCGTGGGCCCCCGCGACCGAGACGAGCCGGCTGCCGCGCGTGAGCCAGGCGAGCGCGTGCGAGCGGTGCAGTACCGGGATGCCCTGCGCGAGCGCGTACTGGTACTCGGGGTTGTCCTGCCAGAGGGCGCCGGTCACGACGAGCGTGTCGGCATCGCCGACGTTCGCGGCGTCGTGGCCGATGAAGATCGTGATGCCGAGCGCCTCGAGCGCCTCGGTCGAGTAGTTGGCCGAGCGGTCGGAGCCCGTGACCGTGACGCCCGCGACATGCAGCATGCGCGCGATGCCGCTCATGCCCGAGCCGCCGATTCCCACGAAGTGCACTCGTCCGAGCTGTTCGGGGATCTCGAGTTCCAGATCCGGATAGATCATGTGGCCTCCTAGCGGCGCGAATCGACACTCCAGCGTACCGCCTCGGCCTGCGAGCGCGCCGCGACCGCGCCGCTCTTCGGGCCGCTCCCGGAGCCGTTCTCGGCTGCGCTCTCAGCGGCGTACGATCTCGACGTCCGGGCGCGGCACGAGCGGAACCGCGAGGAGCGGAGCGAGCGCAGTGCAGGCGAGGGCGGCCGGAATGCCGATGACGCCGATCGCAGCGCCGACGACGGGCCCGACGGCCGCGGCGGCCAGGAACTGCCCGGTGTTCTGGATGCCGAGCGCGCGCCCCGCCCATCCGGGCCCGGCGAGCTCTGCGACGGCCGTGAACGCGAGCCCGTTATCGGCGACGCTCACGCAGCTCGCCACGACATACGCGACTGCCGCGGCGGCGCTCCACTCGGCCCAACCGAACGTCGCGGCCAGCAGCAGCGTCGCGATGCCGACGACGGCGACGATGCGCAGCGGCCCGAGGCGCGACCCCGCACGGTCGCTCCAGACGCCGACGACGATGCGGCCGGCGGCGCCCATGAACTGGGCGAGGGCGACGAGGGCGCCCGCGGCGAGCGCGCTCCACCCGAAACCGACGGTGAACCACACGAGCCCGAAGGTGGAGAGCGCGAACTGGGGCACGACGAGCAGCACCGACACGGCGTGGATGCGGGCGAGCGCACCCGACCCTCGATAGGGATTGCCGACGGCCGCCGCACTCGGTGCCGCCCGTTCGGGGTCGCGCACGATCAGGGCACACACGCCGAGGCTGAGCACCGTGAGCGCACCCCCGAGGCCGAGCGCCCCGGGCAGACCGAAAGCGGTCGCGAGCGGGGGCACGCCGAGCGCTGCGACGGCCATGCCGAGCGGCTGGCACGTCTGGCGGATGCCCATCGCGAGCCCCCGTCGCTCGGGAGGGAACCAGCCGGTGATGAGCCGCCCGCTCGCGCTGTTCGTGCAGGCCGAGGCCGCACCGCTCGCGACGAGCGCGATGCCGAGCACGGCGAAGCCGTTCCCCGCCGCCGGCACGACCAGCGGCAGGAGCATCGACGCCGCCACGGTCGCCGTTGTGAGGGCGAGACCCGCGAGCAGCACGCGGCGCTCGCCGAAGCGGTCGGTGGCGGCGCCCCAGGCGACGAGAGCGATCACGAGGCCGAGGTTCGGCGCCCCCGCGAGCATTCCCGCCGCGGCGAGGCTCATGCCCTCGCTCGCGTGCAGGTACGGGATGAGGAACGCGGGCGCCGCCGCGACGACGGTGGTCGCGGCCTGCGCCAGCACCATCGCGGCGAGCATCAGCCAGAGGCGGGCTGGGACGTGCATGGGATTCTCCGGTCTCCGAGCGTGGACCGGCACGACGAACGGCACCGCGTGCGGGGCGCCGGTCGGTCTCAGACCCCGCCGCGGCTCCGAAGCAGGAGGTTCCGTGGCATGGTGACGATTCTAGCGCGAGGCGAGCGCGGCAAGCGCGGCGAGCGCGGCGAGAGCACGCTTCCGCTCGCACCCGGACTTCGGCCCTCACCCGTATTTCGGAGCGGAACAGGGGTTTCCATCCGAACGACGGGTGAGAGCCGAAATACGGGTCGGCCGAAGGGACTGGGGTACCGCCGCACACTCCTCCACAGGCCGCCGAACTCCGCAGCATCGCCCAGTTCTCCACATTCGCGCATTCCAGGTGTTCTCGCGCATCGAAATCGCCGATGCTCGGTCGTGTGGACCTCAGAACTGCGCTGCGCCGCGCGAACGGCGTCACCCGAACGGGGCTGCTCCTGCGTACAGGGATCACCCGTACCGAACTCCGATCGGCGTTCGCGAACGGCGCGGTGATCCGCCCGCGCCGCGGCTGGGTCGCCTTGCCGTCGGCCGACCCCGAACTGCTCGCCGCGGCGAGGCGCGGCGCCGTGGTGAGCTGCATCTCGCAGGCGCGCAGGCTCGGGCTCTGGGTGCTCGCCGCCTCCGACGCGCCGCACTACGCTGCTCCGCGGCCGGACAGCCATATCGTCGCCGGCCCCGGCACGGTGCATTGGCGCGCACCGCCGCTGCCCCGGCCGCCCGAGATGCTCGAGGACCACCCGGAGAACGTGCTCGCGCTCGTCGCCGAGTGCCAGCCGCACGAGACGGCGCTCGCCATCATCGATTCCGCACTGAATCAGCGCATCGCCTCGCTCCCGGCGCTCGAGCGGTTGCGGATACCGCGGCTCGACGACCTGCTGAGCGAGGCCTCGCCATTCGCCGATTCGGGCCTCGAGACGCTCTTCCGCACCCGGCTCGGCTGGCTGCGCATCGCGATCCGCGCGCAGGTGCATCTGCTCGGGCACCGCGTCGATTTCCTGCTCGGCGAACGCCTCGTGGTGCAGATCGACGGCAAGCAGCACTCGGGCGTGCAGCGCGACGCCGATATCCTGCACGACGCGCGTCTGCGGGCCGAGGGGTACACGGTGATCCGCGTGACCTACGCCCTCGTCGTGCACCGCTGGGAGGACGTGCAGAGCCTGGTGCTCTCGGCGGTCGCCCGGGGTCTGCACCTGCGGCGGGCCCGCTGACGAACGCCGGCATCCGAGCATGCGCCTGTATTTCGGCTCTCACCCGTATTTCGGAGCACAACAGGGGCTTCCATCCGAACGACGGGTGAGAGCCGAAGTTCGGGCGATGAGCGCCGGGCGCGAACGGCGTTCTGCGGGCGCGGGGCCTAGGTGATCGCCTCGCGTACGAGATCGAGCAGCCGCTCCGTACCGTCCAGGGATCCGGCCGCGCGCGCCCGCTCCCCCATCTGCGCGAGCCGACCGCCGTCGGTGAGGAGGGGCAGCAGCACGGTTTCCACCCAGGCGGGGGTCAGTTCGGCGTCCTCGACCAGCAGCGCGCCGCCGGCCTCGACGGTCGAGGCCGCGTTGAAGCGCTGCTCGCCGTTGCCGTGGCTGTACGGCACGAAAACTGCGGGGATGCCGAGGCCCGAGATCTCGCTGACCGTGGTCGATCCGGCGCGCGACACGACGAGATCGCATGCGGCGAACGCGAGATCCATACGGTCGCAGTACTCGATGACCGAGTAGCCGTCGATTCCCGGATCTTCGATCTCCGTGAGCCCGCCCCACACGTGCAGCACCTGCGCCCCCGAGCCGGTGATCGCCGGGGCCGAACCCGAGATGCCGCGGTTGATGGCGCGGGCGCCCAGCGATCCGCCGGTCACGAGCAGGGTGCGCTTGTCGGGGTCGAGTCCGAAGTGCTCTCGGGCGCTTTCGCGCAGCGCGGCGCGGTCGAGGCCGGTGATCTCGGGGCGCAGCGGCATGCCCGTCACTCGCGCATGGGCGATCGGCGTGCCGGGGAAGGTGACAGCGACGTACTCGGTGCTGCGCGCCCCGAGCTTGTTCGCCATGCCGGGCTTGGCGTTGGCCTCGTGGATGATGACGGGTACGCCCTCCTTCGCTCCCGCACGGTAGGCCGGCGCGGATGCGTAGCCGCCGAATCCGATGACGACGTCGACGCCGCGCGCCCGGATGAGTTCGCGGGTGCGCCGCACGGCGCGGGCGAAGCGCACCGGGAATCTGAGCGCGTCGAGGTTCGGGCGGCGCGGGAACGGCAGGCGCTCGATCGTGACGAGTTCATAGCCGCGCTCCGGGACGAGGCGCGCCTCGAGGCCCTCCTTCGTTCCGAGCACGACGATCTCGGAGCCGGGCTCCTCCGCGCGGATCAGGTCGGCGAGCGCGAGCAGGGGGTTCACGTGGCCGGCGGTGCCCCCGCCGGCGAGCAGATAGGTGGTCACCCGTCGATTCTCTCAGAAGCCGCCGTCGGCGAGCTCCTGCTGGTACTTCGCGCCGTCGCGGGCGATCGAGATCACGACGCCGATCGCGAGGAGGCACGCGAGGAGCGCGGTGCCGCCCGCGCTGATGAGCGGCAGCGGCACGCCGAGCACGGGCAGGATGCCGATGACGACGCCGATGTTCACGAAGGCCTGGCCGATGATCCACACGAGCACGCCGCCGACGACCGCACGGCCGAAGCGGTCTCGGGCACGGGAGATGACGCGCAGCATCACGAGCGCGAGCGCGATGAACAGCACGATCACGAGCAGCGCGCCGATGAGGCCGAGCTCCTCGCCGATGATCGCGAAGATGTAGTCGTTGTCGGCAGCGGGCAGCCACGACCACTTCGCCTTCGACCCGCCGAGCCCGACGCCGAAGAGACCGCCGCCTGCGAGCGCCCACAGGCCGTGCAGCGGCTGCCAGCCGAGCCCGCTGTAGTCCTCGTGCCCGCCCGCGAAACCGAAGATGCGCTGCAGGCGGTTCGGGCTCGTCACGACGAAGAGCAGCACGGCGAGGAGTCCGCCGCCCGCGATCACGCCGAGCGTCTTCCAGCTGACGCCGCCGAAGAACATCGCGCCGATGACGAGCGCCGCCATGATCATCGTCGTCCCGAGGTCCTTGCCGAGCAGCACGAGGCCGAGCACGAGTACCGCGCCGGGCACAATGACCGGGATGATCTCGTGGCGCATCTGCCCGAGCAGCGGCTCCTTCTTCAGCAGCACGGCGCCGATCCACACGACGAGCGCGAGCTTCAGCGCTTCGGAGGGCTGACCGCCGAAGCTGCCGATCTGGATCCAGTTGCGGTTGCCGTAGACCTCGATGCCGAGCGGCGTGAACACGAGCAGCTGCAGCACGATGCCCGCGAACAGGACGACCCACGCCCAGCGCTTCCAGAAGGAGATCGGCATCGCCGCCGCGATCAGCATCAGCGGAATGCCGATCAGCGCGAACGTCGCCTGGCGCCAGAAGCCGCCGAAGAAGCCCTGGTCGTCGAGGTACGAGGTGATCGACGACGACGAGAGTACCATGATCAGGCCGAACCCGACGAGCAGGAACGTGAGCGCGTAGAGCGCCACCACCGTGGCGTCGGTCGACCCGCCTGCGAGGCCGCCGAGCCTGATGCGCGCCTGGCCGGGGCCGTCAGCCCTCGGCTCGTGCGGCGCCGCCACCCGCCTCACCCCCGGTGTGCTCGGCCACGGCGGCCTGGAATGCGCGGCCGCGATCGGCGTAGTCGGAGAACTGATCCATCGACGCCGCCGCGGGTGCCAGCAGAACCGTGTCTCCGGGTTCGGCGATCTGCGCGGCGAGGCGCACGGCCTCGGCCATCACGGCGCCGCCGCCCCCGACGACATCGACCTCGAGCACCGGGCGGTCGCCGAGATGGCGTGCGAGCGCGGCGAGCACTTCGGCGCGCTCGACTCCGATCACCACGGCGCCGCGCAGGCGCGACGCGTGCTCGCTCACGAGCTCGTCGATGTCGACGCCCTTGAGCAGGCCGCCGATGAGCCAGACGACGTCGTGCATTGCGCGCAGCGACGCGTCTGCGGCGTGCGCGTTCGTCGCCTTCGAGTCGTCGATGTAGCGGATGCCGGCGTGCACTCCGAGCAGTTGGGCGCGGTGCGGGTCGGGGTGGAAGCTCAGTACGGCGCGCGCGATCTCGGCGGGCTCGACGCCGCGGGCACGGGCGAGGGCGCTCGCGGCGAGCACGTTCTGCGCCATATGGGGGGCGCCGATGCCGCGCTCGGCAAGCTCGTCGAGCGTTACCAGCTCGTACGCCTCGTTGCGGCGCTCGGCGTGGAAACCGCGGTCGACGAGGATGCCCTCGACGATGCCGAAGCCGCTCGGGGGCGGCGTGTCGAGGCCGAAACTGATGGCCCGGGCGCCCTCGACGACGTCGGCCTGCTCGACCATGCGCTCGGTCTCGGGGTCGGCGCGGTTGTAGACGCAGGCGACCTGGGTGTTCTCGTAGACCTTCGCCTTCGCCGCCCAGTAGCCGTCGAAGCCGCCGTGCCAGTCGAGGTGGTCGGCCGCGAAATTGAGGCACGCGCTCGCGTAGGGCGACACCTGCGCCCCGCCCGAGCCGAGCCGCTCGAGCTGGAAGCTGGAGAGCTCGACGACGATGACGTCGTACCCCTGCGGGTCGCGCAGGGCATCGAGGATGGGAGTGCCGATGTTGCCGGCGGGAGTCACCCGCAGGCCGGCCTCGGCGAGCATGTGCGCCGTCAGGCCGGTCGTGGTGGTCTTGCCGTTGGTGCCGGTGATGCAGATCCAGTCGGCGATGCGCGGCGTCTTGTCGCGCAGGCGCCAGCCGAGCTCGATGTCGCCCCACACCGGGATGCCGCGCTCGGCCGCCCAGGCGGTGAGCGGGTGGTCGGGGCGGTAGCCGGGCGACACCACGACGAGGTCGGGGCCGAACGCGGCGAGGTCGCCGAGCTGCTCGGGGTGCGTCTCGGCGCAGAAGCGCTCGGCGCCGATCACGTCGAGCAGGCGCTCGCGGTCGGGGTCGGGAGCGCCGGCGATGACGCGCACCTGCGAGCCGAGTTCGACCAGCGTATCCGCGACCGAGAACCCGGTGACGCCGAGGCCGAGCACGGCGACGCGCAGGCCCGTCCAGTCGTCGTGCCAGCTGCTGAGCGCCGCTACTCGATCGTGCATCGCTGCCTTCCCGTTCTCACTCACTGCTGCAACAACCATTCGCCGTAGAACGCGCCGACTCCGACGACGACGAACAGCGCCGCGACGATCCAGAACCGCACGACGACCGTCACCTCCGCCCAGCCCTTGAGCTCGAAGTGGTGATGGATGGGGCTCATGAGGAAGATGCGCTTGCCCTTCGTGACCTTGAAGTAGGCGCGCTGCAGAATCACGGAGCCGGTCTCGATGATGAAGAGGCCGCCGATGAGCAGCAGCAGCACTTCGGTGCGGGTGAGGATCGCGAGCGCCGCGATCGCGCCGCCGATGGCCATCGAGCCGGTGTCGCCCATGAACACCTGCGCGGGATTCGTATTCCACCACAGGAACCCGGCGAGGCCGCCGAGGAAGGCGGCCGAGATGACCGCGAGGTCCATGGGGTCGCGAACGACGTAGCAGCCGGCCTCGTACGCGGTGGTGAGGCAGTTCTGCGATGCCTGCCAGAAGCCGATCACGAGGTACGAGCCGAACGCGAAGATCGCGGCGCCGGTGGCGAGGCCGTCAAGGCCGTCGGTGACGTTGACGGCGTTCGTGGTCGACGTCACGATGAGCACGATCCAGATGACGAAGAGCGCCGTGCCCGCGATGGCGCCGAGCGCCATGAAGTCGACGGGCAGGTCGCGGAACACCGAGATGCGGGTCGACACCGGGGTCACCCCGGCCTCGTTCGCGAAGCGCACACCGAGCAGCGCGAAGGCGACGGCGATGGCCACCTGGCCGAGGATCTTCGCCCAGCCGTTGAGGCCGGCCGAGTTCTGCATGCGGGCCTTCATGTAGTCGTCGATGAAGCCGACGAGGCCCGCGCCCACGGCCATGAGGATCACGAGCAGCGCCGAGGGGCTCGGGGTCTCGCCCATGAGGAACTTGCCGATGAGGTAGGCGATGATCGAGCCCGAGAGGAAGATCAGGCCGCCCATGGTCGGGGTGCCGCGCTTGACCTCGTGCTCCTTCGGCCCGTCGACGCGGATCGGCTGGCCCCACCGCAGGCGGTTGAAGACGCGCACGAACACGGGCGTCAGCAGCAGGGAGTACAGCAGCGACACGGCACCGGCGATCAGCAGTGCGATCATGCGAAGGTCTCCCCGAGTCGATCGCCCAGGAAGCGCAGCCCCGCCGAGTTCGACGACTTCACGAGCACGGTGTCGTTCGGCCGCAGGGTGCCGCGCAGGTACTCGAAGGCCTCGTCCTGCTCTTCGAAGAACACGCTCTCGCCGTCCCACGAACCCTCGTTGATGGCGCTGATGTGCAGGTGGCGGGCCTCCCTGCCGACAACCACGAGCTCGGAGATGCGCAGGCGCACGGCCTGCAGGCCGATGCGGATGTGCTCTTCGATCGAGTACTCGCCGAGTTCGCTCATCGCGCCGAGCACGGCGACCGAGCGGCCGTCGGCGCGGCGGACCTGCGCGAGCGTGCGGAGACCTGCGCTCATCGAGTCGGGGCTCGCGTTGTACGCGTCGTTGATGATGGTGATGCCGTCGCGGCCGCCCATGACCTCCATGCGCCAGCGCGCGGCCCGCGTGTGGTGCTCGAGCACCTCGACGATGTCGGCGAGCGGCAGACCGAGTTCGAGCGCCACCGCGGCGGCCGCGAGCGCGTTCATGACGTGGTGCTCGCCGAGCACCGGGAAGCGCACCGGGAGGCTCTGCCCATCGGCATGGATCGTGAACCGGGTGCCGTCGGCCCCCGACTCGATGCCGTCGGCGCGCACGTCGGCTTCGGGGTGCTGGCCGAACCAGCGCACGCGGGCCCGGGTCGCCTCGGCCATGCGCGAGACGTAGGCGTCGTCGCGGTTGAGCACGGCGAGGTCGGTCTCGCCGAGGCCCTGCACCATCTCGCGCTTCGTGCGGAAGGTGGTCTCGATGCCGCCGAACTCCCCCGCATGGGCGAGGCCGACGGTGAGCACGACGCCGATGTGCGGCGGCGCCATCGCGGTGAGGCGGGCGATCTCGCCCTCCGCGCTCGCGCCCATCTCGGCGACGAGGGTGTCGGTGGTGTGCTGCACGCGCAGCATGGTGAGCGGGCCGCCCACCTCGTTGTTGAACGACTTCTCGGAGGCGACGGTCTCGCCGACGCGCTCGGCCATGGCCGCGACGAGGTTCTTGGTGGTGGTCTTGCCGTTCGAGCCGGTGATGCCGACGATGGTCAGCCGGCCGGCCTCGCGCACGCGGCGCACGACCTCGGTCGCGAGGGCGCCGAGCGCCTCGGTGGCTTCCGCCACGACGATCTGCGGCACGCGGTCGTCGACCTCGCGCTCGACGACGAGCAGAGCGGCTCCGGCGTCGACGGCCTTGCTCGCGAAGAGGTGGCCGTCGGTCTCCTCGCCGCGCCGGGCGAAAAAGATCTCGCCGGGCTGCACTTCGCGGGAGTCCGTCTGCGAGATGCCGCTCACGACGGTGTCGGGGCCGGCGCCGCCGGATCCCTGGACCAGGCGGCCCTGCATCGCCGCAGCCGCTTCCGCGAGTGTCAGTTCGATCACTTGAGCAATCCTGCCTCGCGGAGCGCGCCGCGTACTTCGTCTCGCGCGGAATAGGGGATGTACTGTCCCGCGACCTCCTGGTAGTCCTCGTGTCCGGGACCGGCATACAGGATAACGTCATCGGGGCCCGCGAGAGAAATGGCGAGCCTGATCGCGGCGCGGGGGTCGCCCTCCTCGATGATCTCGGCGTGGTTCGCCGAACGGGCACCCGCGATGAGCTGCGCACGGATCGACTCGGGCGGCTCCGAACGCGGATGGTAGTCGCAGACGATGAGCACGTCGGAGCCTGCGGCGGCGATGCGCCCCATCTCCTCGCGCTTGGTGGTGTCGCGGTCGCCGTCGGCGCCGAACATGAAGATGATGCGGCCGGGTGCGACCTCGCCGAGCGCGTCGAGCATGGCGCCGAACGCGCCGGGCGTGTGGCCGTAGTCGACGTAGAACCGGGGGCCGGTCGCCCCGGGCTCCGGGTTCGACATGAGCTCGAGGCGGCCCGGGATGTAGACGGGGATGCGCCCGCGGTCGAGGCCGCCGTCGACCTGTTCGAGCGGGATGCCGGCCTCGTGCAGCATGATGAGGGCGAGGGCCGCGTTCTCGGCCATGAAGCGGCCGAAGACGGGGACGCTGCCGCGGAACATCGCGCCCTCGGGGCCCTGCAGCACGAACGAGACGCCGTCGAGGTTCTGGTTCGTGATCGCGAGGTGCCAGTCGGCCTCCTGCCCGTACTCGGTCGACAGGCGCGTGACCGGGATCTGCGCTTCCCGGGCGATGCGCTGGCCGTGGGGCGAGTCGACGACGACGACGCCGCGCTCGGCGTGCTCGGGCGAGAACAGCGCGAGCTTCGCCGCGAAGTAGGTCTCCATGTCGCCGAAGTCGTCGAGGTGGTCCTGCGAGAAGTTGTTGAAGGCGACGACGTCGAAGCGCACGCCGTCGATGCGGTGGCGCTCCACGGCGTGGGCCGAGACTTCGAGGGCGATGCCGTCGACGTGCTTCTCGGCCATGCGGGCGAGCAGGCCGTGCAGCTCGGGGGCTTCGGGGCTCGTGAGGTTCGAGACGATGACCTCGTCGCCGATGCGGCGTTCGGCGGTCGAGCTGAGCCCGGTCGTGTAGCCGGCGGCGCCGAGCAGCTCGGCAAGCATGTAGACGACGCTCGTCTTGCCGTTCGTGCCGGTGATGCCGAAGGTCTTCGCCGTGGTCTCGGCGGTGCCGTAGACGGCGGCCGCGACCGCTCCGGCGATGCTGCGGGGGGCCGCATCGGTGACGAGCACAGGGATCGGCGTCTTCGCCGCGCGGGCGATCTTCGCGCCGGCCGCGTCGGTGAGGATCGCGACCGCGCCGCGGTCGGCGGCCTGCGCTGCGAAGTCGGCGCCGTGCCGGTTCGTGCCGGGGAGCGCGAGGTAGAGATCGCCGGAGCGCACGTCGCGGGAGTCGAGGGTGACGCCGTTCGCGGTGAGCCCCTCGAGCGGCGCGGTCGCCCGCAGCGCGAACTTCGCGGCGATCTCGACGAGCGGGGCCTGCCGCGGGTTCTTAGGGCGAATGCTCAGCGCATCTCCGATGCTCAAGGTGCCTCCTGCGGCGTTCAGTACTCGGTCGGGAGTGGGACGTAGGTTCCGGTCGACGGCGGGATGTGGAACGTGCGGATCGTGGCCTCGGCCGTGTCGTGGAACGCGGTGGCCGCTGCGACGCCGCCGTCGCCCGATGTCGGGAACGCCACCGATGCTACCGCGACGTACTGGGGGTCGTCCGCCGGGAAGATGCCCGCGAACGAGCTGACGAAGTCCTTCCGGTAGCCGCCGGCGCCGTCGGGCTGCTCGGCCGTGCCCGTCTTGCCCGCGATGCGGTAGCCCGGCACGCCGACGAACTTCTGCACCCACGCCTCGGTCGCGACGGTCTCGAGCATCTGCATCATCTGCGACGCCGTCTCGGGCGCGACGGCCGTCACGGGGTCGCCGTGATCGAGGGCCGTCTTCTGACCGTCGGCATCGGTGCAGCTGCGCACGATCGACGGCGGGATGCGCACTCCGCCGTTCGCGAGGGCCTGGTAGGCGCCCGCGGTCTGCACGATCGTCGACGACACCGCCTGCCCGAAAGTCGTGTTGTAGTCGGTCTGTCGGTCCCAATCCTCGACCGGCAGCAGGAAGCCCGAATCCTCGAGCGGCATGCCCGCCCGGGTCGACTCCCCCATGCCGAACTTGCGCAGGTAGTCGTAGCGCACCTCGGGCGAGAGCTGCGTGCCGAGGGTCGCGGTGCCGACGTTCGACGACTGCGTGAGAATGCCGGTGAGGGTCCACTGCATCGGCGGGTGGTTGAACGAGTCGCCGAAGCGCACCCCGGGCTCGGGTTCGGCGTAGTCGGGGGTGAGCAGCTGCGTCTGCGGCGTCGCGAGGCCCTGATCGATGAGCGCGGCCGCGGTGATCGCTTTGAAGGTCGAGCCGGGCTCGTAGGGGGCGACGAACGAGCGCGCCTCGCGCTTCGTCGGGTCGGAGGCGTCGACGTCGTTCGGGTCGACCGACCCGTCCTCCGCGACCGCGACGAGTTCGCCGGTCTGCACGTCCATCACGACGACGAAGCCCCACTCTGCGGATACCTTCTGCACCTGCTCGTTGATCGCCTGCTGCGCCTCCCACTGCAGGTCGCGGTCGATGGTGAGTTCGACGGTGCCGCCGTTCTCGACCTGCTTCGTCACGACGACGCTGCCGGGCAGCGGCACGCCATCGGCGCTGCGCTCGTACTCCTCGGAGCCGTCGACGCCGGCGAGGCATGCGTCCTGCGACACCTCGACGCCCGACTGAGGCAGGCCGTCGCTGCCCGAGAAGCCGAGGATGTTGCCGGCGATCGCGCCGTTCGGGTAGCTGCGGGTGTGCTGGCTCTCGAAGGTGAGCCACGGGATCTGCAGCTCCTTGAGCCGGTTCAGCTGGGTGAGGTCGATCGAGCGCTTCACGTACGCGAAGTCGGATTTCGGGTTGTCGGCGAGCGCGTCCTCGACGATCTTCTGGATGTCCTCGGCGGTCTGCCCGGTGATCTCGCCGATCTCGGCGAAGGCCTGCTGCGAGGTGACCTCGACGGTGGCGATGCCGTTGCCGTTCGGGTCGATCCGGTAGAACGTGCCGCCCTGCACCTTCGTGTTCTTCGGCGACAGCTGCACGTCGTAGCGTTCGTCGGTCGTCGCGAGCACGTCACCGTCGCGGTCGACGATGTCGCCGCGCACGCTCGGGATGGCGACCGGCACGGCCCGCTTGTCCTTCGCATCGGCGGTGAGCGCCGATGCCGAGACGAGCTGCACGTCGACGAGGCGCACGACGAAGGCGAGCGCCGCGATCACGATCAGTGCGAGGGCGATGACGCGGCGGGCCCGCGCGGCGCGGTCGCGCATCAGTGCGTCTCCGGCGCCGGCAGTTTGCCCTTCCAGCGCACCGCGGGCTCCGTGGCCGCCGCGGCGGCCTGGCGCGGCACGAGCAGGCCTTCGGCGTCGACGACGGGCATGTCGGCGAGGGTCGAGTTGGGCACGAGGTTGGCCTGGGCCTCGCTCGCCGAGGTCTCCAGCGACCCGAGGATCGCCCCGTCGCTGAGGCGCAGCGCCGCGGGGCGGGCGTTCTGCACCATGCCGAGCTGCGCGGCGTTCTCCGCGAGGTTCTGCGGCGACGAGAGCTTGTCGACGTTCTGCGCGAGCAGGCGCTCGACGCGGCTGAGGTCGCGCTGCTCGAGCTCGAGCGCGCGCTTCTCGTAGGCTCCCTGCGAGACGGCGATGCTGAGGCCGAGCTGCGTCGCGAGGATCACGAGCACGATGCCGACGGCGAGGAGCGCGCCCGTGAGCGGGTTCTTCTGGCGACGCGCCGTCGGTGCCGAAACCGGGCGCAGGGGCCGTTCGGCCCGCTGCTCGTCGCGCTCGGCGGGCGCGGGGCTCAGCAGACGGGAGAGGTCGATCCCTGCCGGTGCCATGCCGCTCATCGGACGTCCCTTACTCGTTCGGCGGCGCGCAGCCGCACGGGGATGGCGCGCGGGTTGCGCTCGCGCTCGGATTCTGAGGCGAGCTCGGCGCCCCGGGTCAGGAGCTTCAGCTCGGGCCGGTGCTCGGGAAGTTCGACGGGCAGCCCGGGCGGGGCGGTCGACTTCGAACGGCCGGCGAGCTCGCGCTTCACCATGCGGTCCTCGAGCGACTGGTACGACATCACGGCGATGCGTCCGCCGAGGTTCAGCAGATCGATCGCGGCGGGGACGGCGGCTTCGAGCGCGACGAGCTCGCCGTTCACTTCGACGCGCAGCGCCTGGAAGACGCGCTTCGCCGGGTGGCGGGCGTCGCGCACGGCTGCGGGCGTGGCCTGCTGCAGCACGTCGACGAGGCGACCGCTGCGCTCGATCGGGGCTTCGGCGCGCGCCGCGATGATGGCGCGCGCGTAGCGCCCGGCGAGGGGCTCTTCGCCGTAGCGTTCGAAGATCGCGCGCAGCCGGCCCTCGGGCGCGGTGGCGAGCACCTCGGCCGCCGTCTCGCCGCGGCTCTGGTCCATGCGCATGTCGAGCGGCGCATCCTGGGCGTAGGCGAAACCGCGGTCGGCCTCGTCGAGCTGCAGCGATGAGACGCCGAGATCGAAGAGGGCTCCGTCGATCGCGTCGAAGCCCGATTCGCGCACCGCGCGCTCGATCTCGTCGTAGACGGCGTGCACGCGGATCGCGCGGTCGCCGAAGCGGGCGAGGCGCCGGCCCGCGAGTGCGAGCGCGTCCTGATCCCTGTCGAGACCGATGAGGGTGAGCCCGGGGAACGCCTCGAGCATCGCCTCGCTGTGGCCGCCCATGCCGAGGGTCGCGTCCACGACCACGGCGCCGGGGCGCCCGAGGGCGGGGGCGAGCAGTTCGAGGCAGCGTTCGAGCAGTACGGGGGTGTGGAGCATGGCGGGATCGCGTTCGGTGTCGTTCATCGTGGTTCCGGGCTAGAACATGCCCGGGATCACCTCTTCCTCGATCTCGGCGAATGCGGATTCCTGCTGGGCGAGGTACTGCTGCCAGACGCCCGCGTCCCAGATCTCGGCGCGGGAGCCGGCGCCGATCACCGCGAGCTCGCGGTCGAGGCCCGCGTACTCGCGGAGCGTGGCGGGGATCGTGATGCGGTGCTGCTTGTCGGGCGTCTCGGGGTGCGCGCCCGAGAGGAACACACGGAGGTAGTCGCGGGCCTGCTTGGAGTTCACGGGCGCCTGCCTGATGCGCTCGTGCATCTCGGAGAACTCGCGCTCGCTGAAGACGTAGAGGCAGCGCTCCTGGCCGCGCGTGACGACGAGGCCGTCTGCCAGTTCGGTGCGGAACTTGGCGGGGAGGATGATGCGGCCCTTGTCGTCCAGCCTGGGCGTGAAGGTACCGAGAAACATCCGGGTCCTCCTTCCAGTGCCGCGCCTTGCCGCCCCAGACTACTCCACTTTCCTCCACTTCAATGACTTTTTATTCCCGAAAGCTCCCTTTTCTTTCGAAACCCGCGAGATCCGGGGGCATGGAGGCCGCTGCGTCGGGCGCACTCGCGCCGCGCCCGTGCGCCAGAACACTCCGTTTCCGGCCCGCCGATACCGCTTCCGGCGCTTCGGGGGCCTGGGGTGGAGCGAAGTGGAGCCTCGGGGCGGCGCGCGGCCGGGCAGCGCGCCGCCGCCCGTTTCCGGGCAGCAAAAAAGGGACCGTGGCGAACCACGATCCCTTCAGGCCGAGAGTGCGGCGCCTGCCGCGCCTAGCTGTCCTCGCCCATGCGTTCGTTCCATCGGCGCTCCATGCGTTCGCTGAACGACTCGCTCGGCTGCGCCTGCGGCCCGCCCCGCTTGACCCGGCGGGCGTCGTCGCCGATCTCGTCGGTCTCGGAGCCGCGCGACATCATGAGCAGCACGCCGCCCACCATCGCTGCGAACCCGATCAGACCGAGCCACAGCTGCTGCGCGGCCACGCCCGCGACGAGCGCGCCGATGCCGACGAGCATCACGACGATGCCCAGCACCAGCGAGCGATAGTTCAGCCGCCTGCGGGTGACGGAGCCGGTCTCCACGACATCGGCCTCGCTCCGGTAGAAGCCCCGCTCCATCTCGTCGAGCAGCCGCTGCTCGTGCTCGGAAAGAGCCATGACGCCTCCTCGTCCAGAATGTAACTGCTGTTCCCAGAGAGTCTACCGCGACCGCGGCCCGGCTAGGCTAGTCGTGTGCAGGAAACAACGCGACTCGCAGGGCTCGTACAGGAGCGCATCGGAGACATCGTCGCCGATCATCGGCAGGCCCTCGAGGTGCTCGGCCCCGACGCCGAACCGCTCTTGCAGGAGGCGCTCGGCTTCCTCACGGGCGGCAAGCGCTTCCGCGCCCAGTTCGCGGCCCTCGGCTATCGCGCGGTGAGCCCGCTCGATCTCGCGGGCGACGTCGGCATCGAATTCGGCGCCGTGCTCGACGCGGCCTGCGCGCTCGAGCTGTTCCACGCCGCCGCCCTCATCCACGACGACGTCATCGACCGCTCGGACACCCGTCGCGGGCGCGCCGCCGTGCACCGGCATTTCGCCGCCGTGCACCGCGACGGCGGCCTCCGCGGCGATTCCGACCATTTCGGCCTCGCGACCGCCATCCTGCTCGGCGATCTGCTGCAGTCGTGGGCCGACGAGCAGTTCGAGCGCGCCTGCGACGCCACCCCGGACCGCGAGGCCGCGCGTCGCGCGCGGGGCCACTTCAACCGCATGCGCAGCGAGGTCGCCGTCGGCCAGTACCTCGACGTGCTCGAGGAGCAGCAGCCGGTCTTCGCCGCGCACGATGTGCAGCTCGAACGCTCGACCCGGGTGCTCGTGTACAAGTCCGCGAAGTACAGCGTCGAGGCGCCGCTGCTCATCGGCGCGGCCCTCGCCGGCGCGGACGATGCGCAGGAGGAGACCCTCGCCGACTTCGGCCTGCCGATCGGCGTCTCGTTCCAGCTGCGCGACGATCTGCTCGGCGTCTTCGGCGACGAGGAGGTCACCGGCAAGCCGAGCGGCGACGACCTCGTCGAGGGCAAGCGCACGGTGCTCGTGGCCCTCGCCCGCGAGAGCCTGCCGAACACCCAGCGCCGCATCTTCGACGACATGCTGGGCAGCCCCCTCGACCCCGAGCAGGTCGAACTGCTGCAGCGCACCATCCGCGAGAGCGGCGCCGTCGAGCAGGTCGAGGAGATGATCTCGCGCAACGTGGCGCGCGCCATCGGGGCGCTGCAGCAGTCGCCGCTCAGGGGCGACGTGTCGGCGCAGCTCGCACAGCTCGCCGAGCGGGCGACGCAGCGCAGCCGTTAGGGCGTGTCAGAACGCGAGCGACTGGGTGGCGCGGCGCACCGCGCTCTTGTTCCCCGCCCGCAGCAGGTCGACGGGTCGCCCGTCGAGTTCGTCGTTCGGGGCGAGCAGCCACGCCACCGCCTCGTCACTCGAGAAGCCCGCGTCGTGCAGGGCGAGCAGCGTGCCGCGCAGCGAGGCGAGCGGCTCGCCGTCCTTCACGAACAGCGCCGGCACCTTGAGCACGCCGTCCACGCGCACGGCGGCGAGGTGATGGTCTTCGAGCAGCCGGCGCACCTTGCTCTGGTTCAGCTCGAAGAGCTCGACCAGGTCGGGGATCGTCAGGTACTCGGTTTCGGGCGTGATGTTCTCGGGCACGCTTCGATGTTACGGCAGCGCGCACCGCTCGCGGAACACGAAGCCGTCACGACTTCTCGCCGCCCCCGGCGCGCGTCGCGCGTCTTCCCCTCTTCTCCCCGTAGACTCACCGCGTGAACTCCGTGCCGACCGACCCGATGATCGGGCAGACGCTCGACGAGCGATACGCGATCCGTTCGCGCATCGCCCGCGGCGGCATGGCGATGGTGTACCTCGCCCACGACCTGCGCCTGGAGCGCCGCGTCGCCGTCAAGGTGATGCACGCGCACCTCGCCGAGGACGAGAACTTCACGCGGCGCTTCGAGCAGGAGGCCCGCAGCGCCGCCGGGCTCTCGCACGCGAACCTCGTGAGCGTGCTCGACCAGGGCCACGACGCGGGCCGCACCTACCTCGTGATGGAGTATCTGCCGAGCATCACGCTGCGGCACCTGCTGAAGCAGCAGAAGCGGCTCACGACCGAGCAGGCGCTCGAGATCGGCGAGGCGGTGCTCTCGGGCCTCGCAGCGGCTCACGGCGCGGGCATCGTGCACCGCGATCTGAAGCCCGAGAACGTGCTGCTCGCCGACGACGGCCGCATCAAGCTCGGCGATTTCGGCCTCGCCCGTGCGGTGAGCGCGAATACGACCACGGGCCAGGCGCTGCTCGGCACCATCGCCTATCTCTCCCCCGAGCTCGTGACGCGCGGCGTCGCGGATGCGCGCAGCGACCTCTACGCCTTCGGCATCATGCTCTACGAGATGCTGACCGGAGAGCAGCCCTTCACCGGCGAACAGCCGATGCAGATCGCCTACCAGCACGCCCACTCCGATGTGCCGGTGCCGTCGCTCAAGAGCCCCGAGTCGACGCCCGAGCTCGACGAGTTCGTGCGTTGGACGACGCAGCGCGACCCCGAGCTCAGGCCCCGCGATGCGGGTGAGGCGCTCGAGCATCTGGCGGCGATCCGCCAGGGATCGCCGTTGACGAGCACCCGCGTGCTCCCCTATGCCGATGAGACCTCGGTGCTCGCCACTCCGGCGACCGCCGTGCTCGCGCCCGCGCAGCGGGAGCTGCTCGCGGAGGATCCCGCCGCATCGCAGGAGGAGACGGGCCGGATCGCGCCGGCGCCGGCCACGGAGCGGGCGCGATCCGCCGGGCGGGCCCGTGCGGTGCGCGGCCGGGTGATCGCGCTCGTCGTGGTGCTGCTCGTGCTGCTCGCGGGCGGCGTCGGCTGGTGGTTCGGGCTCGGCCCGGGCTCGCAGGCGACGGTGCCGGAGGTCACGGGGGCCGAGGTCGATGCGGCCGTCGCGGCGCTCGCGGAAGCGCGCCTCGAGGCCGAGGTGTTCGACTGCTCGAGCCTCGACGTCGCCGCGGGTCTCGCGGCCCGCACGGAGCCCGAGGCCGGAACGCGTCTCGATCGCGGCAGCACCGTGCGGCTGTGCCGGTCGAGCGGACCCGAGCAGATCGCAGTACCGACCCTCGTCGGCCTCACCGTCGACGAGGCCGAACGCGCGATCACGGACGCCGGGTTCACTTTCGGCTCGGTGATCGAGCAGCGCTTCGGGGCCGAGGCCGAGCACACCGTAGTGGCGGCCCTCGACAGCGACGGCGCAGGCCTCGGCGAGACCTACGCCGAGCAGGGACGCGTCGACCTGATCGCCTCGGCCGGCCCGCTGCCCGACGTCGCGGGCCTGAAGCCCAAGGAGGCGGAGTCGGTGCTGAGCGCCGCCGGCCTCACGCTCGATCAGGGCCTGCGTGAAGAGGCGTACGACGCCCAGGTGCCCGAGGACCGCGTGATCGCGCTGATCCCGACCACCGACCCGGTGCGCCCGGGCGACGCCGTGGGCCTGCGCGTCTCGCTCGGCCCCGAGCTCTTCCCCGTGCCCGACGTCTCGGGCATGGGGCTGCAGGAGGCGATGGACGCGCTCGCCCAGGCCGGCTTCTCGCCATCGACGCTGGTGCCCGACTCGCTGCGACCGCTCGCGCGGGCGAGCGGCACCGACCCGAAGGCCGGCGAAGAAGTACCCGCGGGCACGGCCGTGCGTGTCAAGGCCGCCCTCGACCTCTGAGCATTCTTCCGCCCGCGGCGCGCACGGGGCCGAAGACGAGAGGGGCGGAGGCGCGGCGAACCGCTCCCCCGCCCCGTCGGCCGGAATCCGTGCGTCAGCGCGGGATGCGCTTCAGCTCCTCGGCCACCAGGAAGGCGAGCTCGAGCGACTGCATGTGGTTGAGGCGCGGGTCGCAGAGCGATTCGTAGCGCGTCGCCAGCGCCTCTTCATCGATGTTCTCGGAGCCGCCGAGGCACTCGGTCACGTCATCGCCGGTGAGCTCGATATGGATGCCGCCCGGGAAGGTGCCCGCCTCGCGGTGCGCCTCGAAGAAACCGAGCATCTCGTCCATGACGTCGTCGAAGCGGCGCGTCTTGTAGCCGGTCGCCGTGGTGATGCCGTTGCCGTGCATCGGGTCGGTGACCCACAGCGGCTGGGCGCCAGCGTCGCGCACGCCGGCGAGGAGGCCGGGCAGCACGTCGCGGATCTTGCCGGCGCCCATGCGGGTGATGAAGGTGAGGCGGCCGGGCTCGCGCTCGGGGTCGAGCTTGTCGATCAGGCGCAGCGCGTCGTCGACGGTGGCCGTCGGGCCGAGCTTCACGCCGATCGGGTTGCGCACCTTCGACAGGAAGTCGACGTGCGCGCCGTCGAGGTCGCGGGTGCGCTCGCCGATCCACAGCATGTGGCTCGAGGTGTCGTAGAGGTCGCCGGTGCGCGAGTCGACGCGTACGAGCGGCCGCTCGTAGTCGAGCAGCAGCGCCTCGTGGCTGACGTAGAACTCGGTCTGCGTGAGGGCGGTGTGGTCGACGCCGCACGCGTCCATGAACTTCAATGCGCGGTCGATCTCGGCGGCGAGCGACTCGTAGCGCTGGCGCGCCGGGTTCGAGACGAAGCCCTTGTTCCATTCGTGCACCTGGCGCAGGTCGGCGAAGCCGCCCTGGGTGAAGGCGCGGATGAGGTTCAGCGTCGAGGCCGAGACGTGGTAGCCGCGCACGAGGCGCGACGGGTCGGCGGTGCGCGATTCCTCGGTGAAGTCGTAGCCGTTGACGAGGTCGCCGCGGAATGCGGGCAGCGTGACGCCCTCGCGGGTCTCGGAGTCGCTCGAGCGGGGCTTCGCGAACTGGCCCGCCATGCGGCCGACCTTGATCACGGGCATCGACGCGCCGTAGGTGAGCACGACGGCCATCTGCAGCAGCGTCTTCACGCGGTCGCGGATCTTGTCGGCGGTCGCCGCGGCGAAGGTCTCGGCGCAGTCGCCGCCCTGAAGAACGAACGCTTCGCCGCGAGCCGCGGCCGCGAGGCGCTCGCGCAGCTGGTCGGCTTCGCCGGCGAAGACGAGCGGCGGCTGGGTGGCAAGCTCGGCGACGGCCGCATCGCGGGCCGCGGGATCGGGCCAGGTCGGCTGCTGCTTCGCTTCGAGAGCCCGATAGGCGTCGAGCTCGGCGAACGCGCTGGCGGAGGCGGTGTCGTGAGTCTGCATCGTCATCGGGATTCCCTCGATCAATCGGAAGAGAGTGCGCGCGGTCGCGCGCGTCGCCCGGGTTCGGGCAACCCTTTCAGCCTACTACCCGAACCCCGCCGCGAAGATCACCCGCGGGCCCGTACGCTCGAAGCGTAGACGTCCACGTACTGCTGCCCGCTGAGCTTCTGGATCTCGAGCATGATCTCGTCGGTGACGCTGCGCAGCACGAAACGGTCGGCGGCCATGCCCTGGAACCGCGAGAAGTCGAGCGGCTTGCCGATCACGGTGCCGATGCGTCGGATCTTGGGGAGCCGCGCGCCGATCGGCATGGCCTTCTCGGTGTCGATCATCACGGCGGGCACGACGAGCGCACCCGATTCGAGCACGAGGCGCGCGACGCCGGTGCGCCCGCGGTAGAGGTTCGCGTCGGGGCTGCGGGTGCCCTCGGGATAGATACCGAGCACGTCCTCGCGGTCGAGCACGCTGAGGCCGGTGTTCAACGAGGCTTCAGAGGCCTTGCCGCCCGAGCGGTCGATGGGCAGCTGGCCGACGCCGAGCATGAACGATGCGATGAGCCGGCCCTTCAGCCCCTTGCCCGTGAAGTAGTCGCTCTTCGCGAGGAAGTAGACGCGCCGATCGATCATCAGCGGGAGGATGAAGGAGTCGATCACAGAAAGGTGATTACCTACAATAATCAGCGGCCCGGAGGCCGGAATATTTTCGGCTCCTTCCACCCACGGCCGATAGACGGTCTTCATAAACGGCCCGATGATCAGGTGTTTGAATATCCAGTACAGCACGCGCGGCGTTTTCCTCTCGACTCGCACAACCCTAGCCGAGGCCCGGGTCGTCGTCGGGAATGAGTATAGGCTGATGGGTACGCGCAGGGATCGCGGACGCACTCGTCGATCCCTGGAAGTGACCGGCACTGAAGGTATCGAAGGAGCTGCCGTGCAACTGTCTGAGTCCCCGATTCTCGTGAACCCCGTTCCCGAGGACAACATCACCGATCTGCTCGAGCAGCGCGTGGCGGCGACGCCCGAACGGCATCTCTTCGCCGTCCCGGCGAACGGCGGCTGGCAGGATGTGACCGCCGCCGAGTTCCGCCGCCAGGTCATCGCGACGGCGAAGGGCTTCGTCGCAGACGGGGTCGAGCCCGGCGACCACATCGGGTTCATGTGCAAGACGAGCTACGAGTGGACGTTGATCGACTTCGCGCTGCACTACGCCGGCGCGATCATGGTGCCGGTGTACGAGACCTCTTCGCCGCTGCAGATCCACTGGATCCTCGAGGACTCCGAAGCGCGCGGCATGATGACCGAGAGCCCCGAGCATGCGGAGCGGCTCGAGGAGATCGTCACCGAGCTGCCCGGAATCTCGCTGCGCTGGCGCCTCGACGAGGGCGGCATCGCGCAGCTGCAGGAGCGCGGCCGCGACGTGACCGACGAGGAGATCGAACGCCGCCGCGGCATCGCGGTCGGCAGCGACATCGCCACCCTCATCTACACGTCGGGATCGACCGGGCGGCCGAAGGGCTGCGTGCTCACCCACTCGAACTTCGTCGACCTCTCGCGCAACGCCGCGGCCTCGCTCTCCGAGGTGGTCGAGGAAAAGGGGGCGTCGACCCTGCTCTTCGTGACACTCGCGCACGTCTTCGCCCGCTTCATCTCGGTGCTCGCCGTGCACTCCGGCGTACGCGTCGGCCACCAGCCCGATACGAGCAAGCTGCTGCCGTCGCTCGCGACGTTCCAGCCGACCTTCCTGCTCGCGGTGCCCCGCGTGTTCGAGAAGGTCTACAACTCGGCCGAGCAGTCGACCGAGGCAGAGGGCAAGGGCAAGATCTTCCGCACGGCGGCGAAGGTCGCGGTCGCGCACTCCGAGGCGCTCGACGCCGGCAGCGTGCCGTTCATGCTCGGCCTGAAGTTCAAGATCTTCGACAAGCTCGTGTACTCGAAGCTGCGCGAGAAGCTCGGCGGCCGCGTCAAGTACGCGATCTCGGGGTCGGCGCCGCTCAGCCGCTACCTCGGTCACTTCTACCGGAGCCTCGGCGTCAAGATCCTCGAGGGCTACGGCCTCACGGAGACGACGGCGCCGGTGACGGTGAATCTGCCCGACAAGTTCAAGATCGGCACGGTCGGCCCGGCCCTGCCCGGGCACACCGTGCGCATCGCCGACAGCGGCGAGATCGAGGTCAAGGGCATCGACGTCTTCCGCGAGTACTGGAAGAACCCCGAGGCGACGCGCGCCACGTTCACCGACGACGGCTTCTTCAAGACCGGCGACCTCGGGTCGCTCGACGCGGACGGCTACCTCTCGATCACCGGCCGTACGAAGGAGATCATCGTCACTGCAGGCGGCAAGAACGTCGCACCGGCCGTGCTCGAGGATCCGATCCGTTCGAACACCATCATCGGCCAGGTCGTCGTCGTCGGCGACCAGAAGCCCTTCATCGCCGCCCTCGTCACCCTCGACCCCGAGATGCTGCCCGCGTGGCTGAAGAATCAGGGCGAGGATCCGGGCATGACGCTCGAGGAGGCGGCGAAGCACCCGAAGGTGCTCGCGGAAGTGCAGCGCGCTGTCGACAGCGGCAACGCCTACGTCTCACGGGCAGAGTCGATCCGCAAGTTCGTCATCCTGCCGACCGAGTTCATCGAGGCGAACGGGCACCTGACGCCGAAGATGAGCATCAAGCGCGACAACATCCTGCGCGATTTCTCCGATGAGATCGCGAAGCTCTACGGCGACAACCCCGAGACGATCGCCGTCACGCTGCCCCACTAGGGCGAGTCGTGCGGGCGGCCGGGTCGCCGGCCGCCCGCACGCGTCTGCGCGGCTTCAGAACAGGGACCCGTCAGCATCAGGGCCTCGTCAGAAGCAGAGCCCCATCAGAACCAGGGCGAGGTGCGGATGCGGCGCATCGCCTCGCCTCGCGTCTCGCGGTCGAGGCGCGCGAGGTAGAGCTTGCCGTCGAGGTGGTCGCACTCGTGCTGCAGCGCCTGCGCCAGGAGACCCTCCCCCTCGATCACGACCTCGCGACCGTCGAGGTCGGTGCCCCGCACCTTGGCGTACGGGTAGCGCGGCACATCGAACCACAGCTCGGGCACCGAGAGGCAGCCCTCCCCCGTCGGCGCCGGTTCGCCGCGCAGCTCGACGATCTCGGGGTTCAGCACGTAGCTGACCTCCCCGTCGATGTGCAGGCTGAAGGCGCGCTGGGTGTACCCGATCTGCGTGGAGGCGAGGCCGGCGCGGCCGTCGAACGCCACCGTCTCGCAGAGATCGGCGACGAGCGCGCGCACCCCGTCGTCGATCTGATCGATCGGCTCGCACACGGTGCGCAGAACCGGGTCGCCGAACACTCGGATATCTCGAATCGCCATAGCACTCCAGTCTAGACGCACGCACGCGCAGCGCCCGCCCCCGGACGAACCGAGGGGCGGGCGCTGCGCGTGCGATGGGCGGGCCGCGGCCCGCGGCCTACTCGATGACGAGCACGAGGTCGCCCGCATCGACGGGACGCGCGCCCGTGAAGACGAGGCGCTGCACGGTGCCGCTGACCGGGGCGGTGATCGCGGCCTCCATCTTCATGGCCTCGATCGTCGCGACGGGCTGGCCCGCCTCGACCTGATCGCCGACCTCGACCTTCTGGGTCACGGTGCCCGAGAACGGCGCCGCGACCTGACCGGGAACCGTGCGGTCGGCCTTCTCCGCCGCGACGACCGACACGGTCACGTGCTCGTCCTTGACGAAGACCTGGCGGCCCTGACCGTTGACGCGCAGCATCACGGTGCGCATACCCTTCTCATCGGCGGCGCCGATGGCCTCGAGCGCGACGTAGAGGCGCACGCCCTTCGCGAGGTCGATGGCCCGCTCCTCGCCGGGCTCGAGCCCGTAGAGGTAGTCGACGGTCTCGAGCACCGAGAGGTCGCCGTACTGCTCGCGCGACGCCTCGAACTGCCGCGTCGGCTGCGGGAACAGCAGGCGGTTGAGCGCCGAACGGCGCTCGTCGCTCGTGCCGCCCAGCAGCTCCGCGTCCTCTTCCGAGATCGGGGCGATCGCGATGTCGACCGTGCGGCCGGCGAGCACCTTCGAGCGGAAGGGCTCGGGCCAGCCGCCGGGGATCTCGCCGAGCTCGCCGGCGAGGAAGCCGACGACCGAGTCGGGTACGTCGTACTTCTCGGGGTTTGCCTCGAAATCGGCCGGGTCGGCGTCGACCGCCGCCAGGTGCAGCGCGAGGTCGCCGACGACCTTCGACGACGGGGTCACCTTCGGGATACGGCCGAGGATGCGGTCGGACGCCGCGTACATGTCCTCGATCTTCTCGAAGTTGTCGGAGAGGCCGAGGGCGATCGCCTGCTGGCGCAGGTTCGAGAGCTGACCGCCCGGGATCTCGTGCGTGTAGACGCGGCCGGTCGGCGACGGCAGCCCCGACTCGAACGGCTTGTACAGGCTGCGCACCGAATCCCAGTACGGCTCGAGCGCGTAGACCGCCTCCTGAGACAGCCCAGTGTCGCGCTCGGTGTCGGCGAGGGCCGCGACGAGCGCCGACAGCGACGGCTGCGAGGTCGTGCCCGACATCGGCGCCGAGGCGACGTCGACCGCGTCGACGCCCGCAGCGGAGGCCGCGAGCAGCGTGGCCAGCTGGCCGCCCGGGGTGTCGTGCGTGTGCAGGTGCACCGGCAGGTCGAAGCGCTCGCGCAGTGCGGTGACGAGCTTCGTCGCGGCGGCCGGGCGCAGGAGGCCCGCCATGTCCTTGATGGCGAGCACGTGGGCGCCGGCGGCGACGATCTCGTCGGCGAGCCGCAGGTAGTAGTCGAGGTCGTACTTCGTCTCGGCCGGGTCGGCGAGGTTGCCGGTGTAGGCCATGGCGACCTCGGCGACGGCAGTGCCCGTCTCGCGCACGGCGTCGATCGCGACGCGCATCTGGTCGACGTCGTTGAGGGCGTCGAAGATGCGGAAGATGTCGATGCCGGTCTCCGCGGCCTCCTTCACAAAGGCCTGCGCGACCTTCGCGGGATACGGCGTGTAGCCGACCGTGTTCTGGCCGCGCAGCAGCATCTGGATCGGCACGTTCGGCATCGCCTCGCGCAGCTTCGCCAGACGCTCCCACGGGTCTTCGCCGAGGAAGCGCAGCGACACGTCGTAGGTGGCGCCGCCCCAGGCCTCGACCGAGAGCAGCTGCGGGGTCAGCCGTGCGACGTGCGGGGCGACCCGCACCAGGTCCTTCGTGCGCACGCGGGTCGCGAGCAGCGACTGATGCGCATCGCGGAAGGTCGTCTCGGTCACGGCGAGCGCCTTCTGCTCGCGCAGCGCACGGGCGAAGCCCTCGGGGCCGAGCTCGACGAGCTTCTCGCGGTGGCCCACCGGCACGGTCTGCGACAGGTCGACGGCCGGCAGCTTCGCGGCGGGGTCGCCGTGATTGCCGCGCTCGCCGTTCGGGCGGTTCACCGTCACGCCGGCGACGTGCTGCAGGATGCGCGTCGCGCGGTCCTTCGGCTTGTTCATGGAGAGCAGCTCGGGGCGCTCCTCGATGAACGAGGTCGAGAGGTCGCCGGCGCGGAAGTCGGCGTCGGCGAGCACGGCCTGCAGGAACGGGATGTTGGTGGCCACGCCGCGGATGCGGAACTCGGCGAGCGCACGACGGGCGCGGATGACCGCGTCTTCGAAGCTGCGGCCGCGGCAGGTGAGCTTCGCGAGCATCGAGTCGAAGTGCGGGCTGATCTGCGCGCCGGTCGCGGTGGTGCCGCCATCGAGGCGCACGCCGCCGCCGCCCGGGGAGCGGTATGCCGTGATGCGGCCGAGGTCGGGGCGGAAGCCGTTCGCCGGATCCTCGGTCGTGATGCGGCACTGCAGCGCCGCGCCGCGCAGTTGGATGTCCTCCTGGCGCAGTTCGAGCTCCTCGAGCGTCGAGCCCGAGGCGATGAGCATCTGCGCGCGCACGAGGTCGACGTCCGTGACCTCTTCGGTGACGGTGTGCTCGACCTGGATGCGGGGGTTCATCTCGATGAACACGTGCTCGCCCGAGCGCTCGCCCTCGGTGTCGAGCAGGAACTCGACGGTGCCGGCGTTCTCGTAGCCGATCGACTTCGCGAACGCGATCGCATCGGCGGTCAGCTGGTCGCGCTTCTCCTGGGACAGGTTCGGCGCCGGCGCGATCTCGACGACCTTCTGGTGGCGGCGCTGCACCGAGCAGTCGCGTTCGAAGAGGTGCACCGTGGCACCGGTCTTATCGGCGAGCACCTGCACCTCGATGTGGCGGGGGCGCAGCACCGCCTGCTCGATGAACATGGTCGAGTCGCCGAAGGCGTTCTCGGCCTCGTGCATGGCCGATTCGAGTGCGTCGCGCAGGTCTTCGGCGCGCTCGACGCGGCGCATGCCGCGCCCGCCGCCGCCGGCGACGGCCTTCGCGAAGACCGGGAACCCGATCTCGGCGGCGCCCGAGACGAGGGCCTCGATATCCTTCGACGGCGGGGTCGACTTCAGCACGGGAACGCCCGCGGCGATCGCGTGCTCCTTCGCGGCGACCTTGTTGCCGGCCATCTCGAGGGCCAGGCGGCCCGGGCCGATGAAGCGGATGCCCGCGGCCTCCGCGGCGCCCGCGAGCTCGGGGTTCTCCGAGAGGAAGCCGTAGCCCGGGTAGATGGCGTCGGCGCCCGATTCGACCGCGACGCGCACGATCTCGTCGACATCGAGGTAGGCGCGCACGGGGTGCCCCTCGGTGCCGATGAGGTACGCCTCATCGGCTTTCAGGCGGTGCAGCGAATTCCGGTCTTCGTACGGGAACACCGCGACGGTGGAAGCGCCCAGCTCATGAGCGGCGCGGAACGCTCGAATCGCGATCTCGCCACGGTTGGCGACCAGAACTTTCTTGAACATGCAGGAGTACCCCTCTGTAATCTGACCGGATCAGCGGCTGCCCAGACCGAAGAACTTTCGATATCAAGATACATGGATTCACGTGCCCACGCGCACGCCGCGGGTCACCGGTCGTCATGCTCCGCACTTCTCCAGCGATCATTCCGCGGGTATCGACTAAACTCGTGGTGTGCATGTATTGAGTGTGAGTTCCCTAAAGGGCGGCGTCGGCAAGACGACCGTGACACTTGGCCTCGCCTCGGCCGCGTTCTCCCGCGGGCTGCGGACCCTGGTGGTCGATTTCGACCCCCAGTCCGATGTCTCGACCGGGCTCGACGTGAACCCCGAGGGCCACGCGAATGTCGCGGAGGTGCTCGAGAGCCCGAAGGAGAAGACCGTTCGCGCGGCCATCGCCGAGAGCGGGTGGAACCGGTACCACGAGGGCGGCAAGATCGACCTTTTGGTCGGCAGCCCGTCGGCGATCAACTTCGACGGCCCGCACCCCTCTACCCGCGACATCTGGAAGCTGGAGGAGGCGCTCGCGATGGTCGAGTCCGAGTACGACCTCGTACTCATCGACTGCGCGCCGTCGCTGAACGCGCTCACGCGCACCGCCTGGGCCGCGAGCGACCGCGTGCTCGTCGTGTCGGAGCCCAGCCTCTTCGCGGTCGCCGCGACCGACCGCGCCCTGCGCGCGATCGAGGAGATCCGCCGCGGCGTGAGCCCCAGGCTGCAGCCCCTCGGCGTGCTGATCAACCGCACGCAGCCGAGTTCGCTCGAGCACCAGTTCCGCATCCGCGAGCTGCGCGAGATGTTCGGGCCGCTCATTCTGAACCCGCAGCTGCCCGAACGCCCGTCGCTGCAGCAGGCGCAGGGCGCCGCGAAGCCCGTGCACATGTGGCCGGGCGAGGCATCGCAGGAGATGGCGGCGAACTTCGACGCGGTGCTCGACCGGGTGCTGCGGTCGGCGGGCATGGACGCGCCGCAGGCCGGCGGGGCCGCGAGCCGCATGACGACGGTCACCGTCGACGCGGAGGCCGCCGAATAGGCGCTCCCCGTCACGGAACGAGAACGGCCCCGCAAGCTCGAAAGCTCGCGGGGCCGTTCTCGTCGGCGGGCCGTGCCCGCGAGAACTACGACGTCTTCTTCTTCGCGGAGCGGCGAGCGGCGAGCTCATCGTTCGCGGCTCCCGCCGCCTGGTCGCGATGGTCGTCCATATCGACGAGCGAAGTCTCCACCTCGCGCAGGACCTTGCCGACGGCGATGCCGAAGACGCCCTGACCGCGACTCACGAGGTCGATGACCTCGTCGTTCGAGGTGCACAGGTAGACGCTCGCCCCATCGCTCATGAGGGTCGTCTGCGAGAGGTCGCGCACGCCCGCCTCGTGCAGCTGCGCGACCGCGGTGCGGATCTGCTGCAGCGAGATTCCGGTGTCGAGCAGGCGCTTCACGAGCTTGAGCACGAGGATGTCGCGGAAGCCGTACAGGCGCTGCGACCCCGATCCCGCAGCACCGCGCACGGTCGGTTCGACGAGCCCGGTGCGGGCCCAGTAGTCGAGCTGCCGGTAGCTGATACCCGCCGCGCGCGCAGCGGTCGCGCCCTTGAAACCGCCGTCCTGATTCGGCTTCGGCAGACCGTCGTCGAAGAGCAGGTCGGGGTCGATGGAGACCGGCTCCGGAGTACCGGGGGTCTGCTCGGGGGTCTCCATGCGGGTCCTTTCCACCGACACACGACGCGTCGAACTTCATCAACCGTACCCAGCCGGGCACCCCCGTGCAACGACCGCCGGGCTCCATCTTCCGCGTGTCGACCTCAAGTTGAACCTTAAGGTTGAATTCATGCGGAAATCGCGGTTCCCCCTACGACCCGAAGCGGCGCCGCAACACGCCGGAGCGCACCGTTTCGAGGTATCCGGCGATCTCGAGCGAATCCTCGATGCCCGCCGGAGTGCTGCTCTTCACCCCGCGGGTCGACACCGCGTGCGCCACGAGTTCGGCCTCGCGCTCGGCCGCGACCCGCACCGCGCGCAGGTGACGCGGGGTGATCCCCCGCTCCGCGAGCTTCATGAGGGCGGTCAGCTGCGCCACGGCGTCGTGCGGGAAGACCTCGGCCGCCGGCAGCAGCCCCGCGGCGATCGACTCGCCCAGGAACCGGGCGCTCGCGCCGGTCGCGCGTCGCAGCTCGTCGCCGCTGAGCACGTGCTTCGGCACGAGCACGCTCGAGGCGCTGCGCGCGGCCGCACCGGGGATGATCGGGTCGTTGCCCGCATCGATCTCCTCCAGCACCTCCGCGATGACCTTGAGCGGCAGGTAATGGTCGCGCTGAAGCGTGAGGATCAGCCGCAGGCGCTCGATGTGCTCCTGCGAGAACTTGCGGTAGCCCGACTTCGTGCGTTCGGGGGCGACGAGGCCCTGCTCTTCGAGAAAGCGCAGCTTCGACGGGGTGACGTCGGCGAAGTCGTCTTGCAGCCGGGCGAGCACCTGCCCGATGCTGAGCAGGTGGGAGGACTCGGGGCGCGCGTTTGCCGCCGCCACGTCAGCCCTCGGCGGAGAGGTCGAAGCGCGAACCGAAGAAGGTGAAGCGGAACTTGCCGACCTGCACTTCCATTCCGTCGCGGAGCACGAGCTCGCCGTCGATGCGTTCGCCGTCGCAGTAGGTGCCGTTGAGCGAGCCGAGGTCGACGACGCTGAACTGCGTGCCCGCACGGCGGAACTCGGCGTGCTTGCGCGACACCGTCACGTCGTCGAGGAAGATGTCGACGGCCGGGTGGCGACCCGCGACGGTGATGTCCCGGTCGAGCAGGAAGCGCGCGCCCTGATCGGGGCCGCGTCGCACCACCAGCAGCGCTGCGCCCGAGGGCAGCGCCTCGACGGCCTCGCGCTCGTCGACCGAGAGATCGGTCGCACGGGCGCGGATCATCGCGCCGAGATCGTCACGGAACTGCTGGGTGGCCCGCACCTCGGTATCGTCTGCGCGACGGGCTCGGTTCTCGGCGTCCAATTTCTCACCATTCCCTCTGCTCGTGCTGGCGCTGGACCGTTCGGTCCGTGCCTCTACGCTAGCGCAGGCAGGGCCGGCAGCGCACCTTCTCGCACTCATCCGCCCGTTTCTCACGGCCTCCGCTCATGGGACTCAAGGAACTCGTACACCTCGTGCGTATCGACGCCCGGGAAAGTACCCGTCGGCAGTGCGGCGAGCAGACTGGTCGGGGTCGCCGCCTCGGGCCAGGCCGCCGCCGACCACTTGCGCGTCAGCGTGCTCGAGGCGCGACGGCAGCAGGCGTCATCGGGGCAGTCGGACTTGCTGCGATGCGACGTCTCCCGGCCGCGGAACCACTTCACATCCTCGAAACGCACGCCGACGCTCACCGAATACAGCCCCTCCTTCGCCTTCTCGACGCGCGAGGTACACCAGTAGGTGCCGCCCGACGCCATGTCGGTGTACTGGTACCACGGGTTGAAGCGGTCGGGCTGCGTGAAGATGGTACGGGCCGTCCAGTTGCGGCACACCGTCGCACCCTCGAGATTGCCGAGCGCGTCGGAGGGGAAGCGCACGCCGTCGTTCTCGTACGCCTTGATGAGCGTGCCCGACTCGTGCGCCTTCATGAAGTGCACCGGCAGCCCCAGATGCTCGGTGGCGAGGTTCGTGAAGCGGTGCGCGGCCATCTCGTACGACACCGCGAATGCATCGCGCAGATCCTCCATCGAGATACGCCGCTGCTGCTTCGCCTCGGCGAGCATCTCGACGGCAGCGGCCTCGGGCACGAGCACGGCGCCCGCCAGGTAGTTGATCTCCACGCGCTGGCGCAGGAAGTCCCGGTAGTTGCGCGGCTCCTCGTGCCCGAACACGATGCTGGCGAGCGCGCGCACGATCGGGGCGCGCGCGTCGCGCGACGGCAGATTGCTGTTCAGGTAGATGCGGCCGTTGCGGCGATCGATCACCGAACGCGTCGAATGCGGCACGTCGGGCACGTAGTGCAGCTGGAAGCCGAGGCGCTCGGCGATGCCCGCGACGGCCTGCTGCGACACCGGGCCGCCGGTGTAGCCGACGCCCGCGAGCAGTTCGGAGGCCTCGCGGTCGAGGTGAGCGAAGTAATTGTTCGCGGCGCGCATCTCCTCGCGCAGCTCGGTGTTGGCGCGACGGGCCTCCTCCGGCGTCGCCGCTCGCTCGCTGTGCAGCCGCTCCACCTCCTGGTGCAGGCCCAGGATGGCGTTGAGGGTCTCGTCGCTCGTCGCCTTCGACACGCGGATGGGGTCGATGCCGAGCGAGCGGAACACCGCGCCGCGCTGCGCGCGCTCGACCGCGATCTCGAGCGCCGCCCGCTTGCTCGGAGCCTCGTCGATCAGCAGTTCGTCGACGGTCGAATCGAGCGCCTGGGCCAGTGCGCGCAGCAGCGGCAGTCGCGGCTCGCGCTTGCCGTTCTCGATCGCGGAGAGCTGCGAGGGAGCGCGATCCACCGCCTGCGCCAGCTGCTCGAGCTTCATGCCGAGCGCGAGCCGGCGCTCGCGGATGCGCCGGCCGAGCGTCAGCGCATCGCCGGGTTCTTCTGCGGCACGGAGGTCAGCATCAGTCATCGTCATGCTCACCATGCTGCCAGATGCCGATTCTTTCGACAAGCAGAAAAAACTGACTTCTTCACCCTCGATATCGACCTGCTCAGCAGTTCGGAGGCCTTCAAGATAGAACCACACCGAAACAGCGCCCCTCACGGCCCGAACCTCATGGAGGCATCATGAACCCGCTCACTGCCACCGCAGCCCCACCCACCGCGACGGGCGCTCGCGTCGAGGTCCTCGGCGCCGCCTTCGACCGCAGCGACGAGATCCTCACGCCCGAGGCCCTGCAGTTCGTCGCCGAACTGCACCGCCGCTTCGGCAGCCGGCGCTACGACCGCCTCGCCGACCGCCAGCGCCGCCGCTACGAGGTCGGCAACGGCAGCGATCCGGTGTTCCGCGAGGACACCCGTCATATCCGCGAGGATGCGGATTGGCGCGTCGCTCCCCCGGCACCGGGGCTCGAGGACCGCCGCGTCGAGATCACCGGCCCGACCGACCCCTGTTCGAGCGTCGACGCCCTGAACTCGGGCGCGAAGGTCTGGCTCGCAGACCTCGAGGATGCGACGAGCCCGACCTGGCGCAACATCATCGGCGGCCAGATCTCGCTCTACGACGCGGTGCGCGACCAGCTCGTGTGCACCGGCACCGACGGCGGGACCCGCCGGGTGACGGCCGAGCGCACGCCGACGATCGTGATGCGCCCCCGGGGCTGGCACCTGAGCGAGCGCCACATCCGCTTCGTCGACGACCGCGGCCAGGCCGGTTCGGCCTCGGGCAGCCTCTTCGACTTCGGCCTCTACGCCTTCCACAATGCGCGCGAGCTCGTCGCCCGCGGCCGCGGGCCCTACTTCTACATCGCGAAGATCGAGTCGAGCGAGGAGGCCCGCCTCTGGAACGACGTCTTCGCCTGGACCGAGGAGGCGCTCGGGCTCGAGCACGGCACCATCCGCGCGACGGTCTTCATCGAGACGCTGCCCGCCGCGTTCGAGATGGAGGAGATCCTGTACGTGATGCGCGATCACATCGCGGGTCTGAACGCCGGCCGCTGGGACTACCTCTTCTCGATCATCAAGAACTACCGCGGCCGCGGCGCCCGCTTCGTGCTCCCCGACCGCAACGAGGTCGCGATGACGGTGCCCTTCATGAAGGCCTACACCGAGCTGCTCGTGCGCACCTGCCACAAGCGCGGCGCCTTCGCGATCGGCGGCATGAGCGCCTTCGTCCCGAACACCGAGCACCCCGAGGCGACCGCCGAGGCCGAGGAGCTGATGCGGGCGGACAAGCGCCGCGAGGCCTACGACGGCTTCGACGGCACCTGGGTCGCCCATCCGGGCCTCATCCCGATCGCGCAGGAGGAGTTCGACGCCGTGCTCGGCGAGCGCAGCAACCAGCTCGACAGGCTGCGCGAGGACGTCGAGGTCACGGCATCGCAGCTGCTCGACGTGCGCATCGGCCGCGGCATCACCGAGGCCGGCATCCGCTGCAACATCACGGCGACGCTCCGCTACGTCGAGGCCTGGCTGCGGGGCCAGGGATCGGTCGTCATCGACGGCATCGTCGAGGACGCATCGGCGGCCGAGATCAGCCGTTCGCAGATCTGGCAGTGGATCCACCAGGATCAGACCACTTTCGACGGCCAGCCCATCACCCGCGAGCGCGTCGAGACCCTGCTGCACGAGACGCTCGGCGAGGTTGAGCGCTTCGCGGGCGACCGCTACGACGATGCGGCGCAGATCTTCACCGAGAACGCGCTCGGCAGCGACTTCCCACCGTTCTTCACGGTGCACGCCTACGACCGCTACCTCGTCGAGGGGTAGACCCCGATTCGAATGCGGCGGCCGGTCGGAGTCCCTCCGATCGGCCGCCGCTTCGTCGGGTGCGCGGCCGCGGCTCGGCTGCGCCGCTACTCGGTGTCGACGGGTCCGTCGCCGCCCCGCGCCCGGCGGATCGCGGGCTCGAGCTCGTCGATCACGAGCGATTCGTCATCGAGCTGCCCCGTGCGGTAGGCGGCGCGCCCCACCATGTGAGCGGCGACCGGCGCCGTGAGCGACTGGAAGACGAATACCGGAATCAGCGCGAAGAGCGTGGTGAACGAGCGCTGGTCGAAGGCGATTCCCGCGATGATGAGCAGCAGGCCGAAGACCTGCGGCTTCGTCGCGGCGTGCAGGCGGCTCAGCACGTCGGGAAAGCGGAGCAGGCCGATCCCTGCAGCGACTGAGAGGGCTGCGGCCCCGACCACGCAGATGATCGCCGCGATATCGAACAGCTGCTCAGACATGCCCCACCCCCCGGCCCGGGCCGCGACGTTCCTCCTGCTCGGCCCGCCGCTTCACGTAGCGCGCCACCACGATGGTCGCGAGCGTCGCCGTCGCCGCGATCACGGTCATGAGCGGGATGCTCGCCGTGTGGCCGCGCACGATCATGTCGGTGCCGACCGCGAGCATCAGCGTCGTCAGCAGCACGTCCGAGGCGACCATGCGGTCGAGGATCGTCGGGCCGCGCACGATGCGCACCAGCGCCGCGAGCGCCGTCACCGTGAACCCGGCCCCCGCCGCGATCACCAGGACCGTCATCGTCGTGCTCATCGCCACCGCTCCACTTCCCTCGCCGAACCGACCGTCAGGGTGATCAGCCGTTCGATCTTCGCGACCGTCTCGCGCATGATCCGGATCTCGCGCTGGGTCGGCGTGTTCAGCACGTGCAGGTACAGCGTCGACGCGAACCGGTCGACCTCGGCGACGAGGGAGCCCGGGATGAGCGAGATCGTGAGCCCGACCATCGTGATGATGAAGTCGGACCGGGTGCGCAGCCGCACCGCGATGATCGCGGTCCGCGGCGGCGGGCCGGGGCGCACGGAGAGCCAGGCGACCTGCCACGACGCGATCATCAGGTGCCAGAAGAAGTAGCCGAGGTACTGCAGCGCGCGCCACGGGTTGAAGCGATCGGCGAGCCACGCGGGCGGCAGGTAGAACACGCGCATTGCGACGATCGAGACGATGAGTCCGCTCACGACCGACATCGGCGTGATCTCGCGCCACAGCATCGTCCACAGCAGGATGAGGCCCACGAGGAGCGGGAGCTCGTGCAGGCGCACGCCCCATTCGATGCGCTTCGCCGAGCGCGGCGCCTCGGCGCGATCGTGCTCACTCATGCGACACCTCCCCACCGGGATGGGTGTCGCCGCTGCCGCCGCCGGGACTGCCGGCGGGCGATTCGCCGAGCACCGAGACCACGAGGCCCTCGGGTGCGGCGAGCTCGTCGCCCGCGCGCCAGGAGTACGCCATCAGCGGGCCCGCGAAGACCGTCAGGGCGATGCTCACCGCGATCATGCCGGCGGTCGCCCCGGTCATGAGGCGGGGAATCTCCTTCTGCTCCTGCTGCGGCCGCTCGTGCGGCGCATTGTGCAGCTGCTCGAGCATCGCCTCCTCGCGCTCGCGCAGCATGACCGCCTCGGCGCTGAGCGCCGGCACTGCGCCGGTGCTGCCCGCGCCGTCGACCGGTTCGACCCGCTTGCGCGGGCGCCAGAACGCGAGCACCCAGGCGCGGGCCAGCGCGTAGAGGGTGAGCAGCGACACGAGCGCGCCGACGCCCATCAGCCAGTAGGCGCCCGGCGAAGCGAGCTCGGCGGCCACGGTGAACAGGCCGACCTTGCCGAGGAAGCCCGAGAACGGCGGAATGCCGCCGAGATTGAGCATCGGGATGAAGAAGAGCACGGCGATCACGGGCGCGCGCCGCATCATGCCTCCGAGCTCCGAGAGCGACGTCGTACCGCCGTTGCGCTCGATGAGGCCGACCGCGAGGAAGAGGGTGGTCTGCACGATGATGTGGTGCGCGATGTAGTAGACCGTCGCCCCGAAACCGGCCGCATTCGCCATCGCGATGCCGAAGATCATGTAGCCGATATGGCTGATGAGGGTGAACGAGAGCAGACGTTTGATGTCGAGCTGCGACACCGCCCCGAGGATGCCGACGACAAGGGTGAGGCCGGCGATCACGAAGAGCAGCCCGTCGACGCTCGAATGCGGGAAGAGCCCGGTCTGCGTGCGGATGATCGCGTAGACGCCGACCTTCGTCAGGATGCCGGCGAACACCGCGGTCACGGGCGCGGGCGCGGTCGGATAGGAGTCGGGCAGCCAGAATGAGAGCGGGAAGACCGCGGCCTTGATGCCGAAGGCGATGAGCAGCGCGAGGTTCAGCAGCAGCTGCACGTCGGCCGGCAGCTCGGCGATGCGCAGGGTCAGCTGCGCCATGTTCACGGTGCCGGTCGCGCCGTAGATGAAGGCGATCGCGGCGAGGAAGAGCACGGAGGAGACGAGCGAGACGACCACGTAGGTGATGCCGGCGCGGATGCGGTGCGCCGTGCCGCTCAGGGTGATCAGCACGTAGCTCGAGACGAGCAGGATCTCGAAGCCGACGTAGAGGTTGAAGAGGTCGCCCGCGATGAAGGCGTTGAAGACGCCCGCGCCGAGCACCAGGTAGGTCGGGTAGTAGATCGACACCGGGGTATCGTCATCGCCGTCGGCGAGGCCCTGGCCGAGCGAGAACAGGAAGACGCCGAGCAGCACCACCGATGAGACCGCGAGCATGAGCGCCGAGACCCGGTCGATGACGAGCGCGATCCCGAAGGGCGCCGCCCACCCGCCGACCTCCATCACGAGGGTGCCGTGGGCGTCGACGAGCCACATGTAGACGCCGCTGAGCACGACGGTCGCTACCAGCACGACGAGCGTGAGCGCCTGCTGCAGCCGCCGGTAGCCGGGCAGCGCGAGGGTCAGCGCGGCGCCGGCGAGCGGCAGCAGCACGACGAGGGGAACCAGTGCGATCATCGCGCTCCTTCCTCTCCCGCAGGCGCGGCCGCGGTCCCGGAGGCGTCGGCCGCTCGATCGGCGCCATCGTCGTCCTCGTCGTCGGGCCCGTCGTCGTCGGCGAACTCGTCCGCCTCCTCGAGGTCTTCATCGGTGACCTCGATGGTCGTGAGCGCCTCGGTCGTGGCGATCTCGAGGTCGGCCTCGTCGTCGAGCACGGCGTCGTCGCGGTCGTGCGCGAGGCGCCACGAGCGGTAGATGAGGGCGAGCAGGAAGGCGCTCACGCCGAAGGTGATGACGATCGCGGTCAGGATGAACGCCTGCGGCAGCGGGTCGCTCATGTCGTCGGGCGACGTCGCCCCCGCGATCGGCGCGTCGCCGAAGCTGCCGCTCATGAGGAAGATGAGCAGGTTCGTGGCGTTGCCGACGAGCAGGAAGCCGAGCAGCAGACGCGTGAGCGTACGGTCGAGCATGAGATAGATTCCGACGGTGTAGAGCACCACCATCGCGATGACCAGGATCAACGGCATCGTCATGGCGTCTTCACCTCCTCTTCTTCGAAGCCCGCCGCCTCGGCTTCGGCATGCTCGTCGATCTCGACTCCGAGGCTGCGCAGCACATCGAGCACGAGCGCGAACACGACGAGGTAGACGCCGATGTCGAAGAGCGTCGAGGTGACGAAGGGCAGGGATCCGAAGGGACCGAGGTCGACGTCGACCCAGGCCGAGGCGAGGGCGGACTGCCCGAAGAAGAGCGGCAGGATGCCCATCGTCACGGCGAGCGCGAGCCCCATGCCGAGGATGCGGCCGGCATCGAGCGGAACGGTCGCCCCGAGCTCGTGCCGTCCGCCGGCGAGGTAGCGGGCGACGAGGGCGAGGCCCGCGACGAGGCCGCCGGCGAAGCCGCCGCCCGGGGCGTTGTGGCCGGCGAGCAGCAGGTAGATCGACAGGATGATCAGGCCGTGGAAGATGAGGCGCACGACCACTTCGAGGATGATCGAGCGGCGCGACGGGTCGAGGTGCGGGCCGGCGAGCAGCCACGACCCGCGGCTCGTCGGGTCCTCGGGATCGGCGACGCGCAGCAGGTGCTCCTGCGCCTGCGAGCGTGCCGCGCGCCGGCTGATCATGGGGCGCAGATCGGCGCGGGTGCGCAGGAACACGAGCGAGGCGACGCCGGTCGCCGCGGCGACGATCACCGAGAGCTCGCCCATGGTGTCCCAGGCGCGGATATCGACGAGCATCACGTTGACGACGTTCTCTCCGTGACCGCCGTTCACCGCGAGCGCCGGCAGCTGCAGCGAGATCGGGTCGGCGACGCGCGAGCCGAGGGCGACGAGGGCGACGCAGCCGAGCACGAGACCGACCGAGAGGCCGAGCAGCAGTCGGAGCCAGCGCACGCGCCTGGTCGCGCGGAGTTCGAGTTTCTTGGGCAGGCGCCTGATGACGAGGACGAAGGCGATGAGCGTCACCGTTTCGACGAGCACCTGCGTGAGGGCCAGGTCGGGGGCGCCGTGGGTGGCGAAGACCGCGGCCATGCCGTAGCCGGTGATGCCGACGAGCACGACGGCGTGGAATCGGGTGTCGGCGCGCAGGGCGAAGATCGCGGCGAGGATCATGATGGCGGCGATCGGCCACTCGATGAGCGACTCCGCGAACACGATCTCCTCGGGCCACATGGGGGTCGCGAGCACGGACCCGCCGAGCGCGAGCACCACGACGATGAGGATGACGGCGAGGTAGAACGGCAGCGATCCGCGCTGCGTCAGCGAGGTGAGCCGCACCGCAACGATGTCGATCCAATGGGTGACCACCCAGTAGGCGTGCGACGCCGAGTAGCGTTCGGGCAGGGTCGGGAACATGCGGCCCCGCCTGACGGAGACGAGGGCGATGACGCTGCCGAGCGCCAGCACGGCGAGCGAGCACCAGAGCGCCGGGGTGAACCCGTGCCAGAGCGCTAGATGCTCGGTGGCGGGCCCGGCGAACGCGGTCTGAAGGTATCGGTCGACGGCCGGCGCGGCCACGCCCCCGGCGAGCGCCAGGAGGGAGAAGACGAACGGAGCCGCTCCGATGCTCCAGCCGGGCGGGTGCACGAACGAGCATTCGACGACGCCGGGCTTGCGGGCGAAGGCGCCCCAGAGGAGGCGCCCCATGTATGCCACCGTGAGCATACTGCCGACGAACACGACTGCGAAGGCAGCATATGCGATCGGGTGATCCGCCCCGATCGCGAGGAGCTCGGTGAAGGCGGCCTCTTTCGCGACGAAGCCCATGAGGGGCGGGAAGCCGGCCATCGACAGGGCGGCCGCGGTCGTGACGACCGCGAGCGCCGGCATCTTGCGCCCGAGCCCGCTGAGGCGGCGCAGATCGCGCGTGCCCGTCGAGTGGTCGATGATGCCGACGGCGAGGAACAGCGGGGCCTTCGCGACCGCATGCGCGAGCAGCAGCGCGAGCCCGGCGAAGCTGGCGCGGGGGTCGCCGACGCCGAAGACCATGATGAGCAGGCCGAGCTGGCTGACGGTGCCGTGGGCGACGATCAGTTTGATGTCGTACTGCTTCAGCGCGCGCACGCCGCCGTGGAGCATCGTGATCGCGCCGAGCACGACGAGGGTTTCTCGGAAACCGGGCACGTCGGCGAACCCGGGCGAGATGCGCGCGATCAGGTAGACGCCGGCCTTCACCATCGCCGCGGCGTGCAGGTAGGCGCTGACCGGGGTCGGCGCCGCCATGGCGCCCGGCAACCAGAAGCTGAAGGGGAATATGGCGGACTTCGAGAGCGCTCCGGCGAGGAGCAGGTAGACCGCGACCGTCGCGAGCGTCCCACGCGGCGGTGCGGCGACGATCTCCGAGAGCAGTGAAGTACCCGCGGCCTGGGTGAGCAGCACGAAGCCGACGAGCATCGCGAGGCCGCCGAGCGTCGTCACCATCAACGCCTGGAGCGCCGCCGCGTTCGCAGTGCGGAGGCGGATCGCGTGCCCGATCAGCAGGAAGGAGAAGACGGTCGTCGCTTCCCAGAAGATGAAGAGCAGATAGACGTCGTCGGCGAGCACGAGCCCGAGCATCGAGGTCGCGAAGCCCATGAAGACGGCCCCGAACCGAGCGAGGCCGACCTCGCCGTCTTCGAAGTAGTGCGTGCAGTAGAGCAGCACGAGTGCGCCCGCCCCGGTGACGAGCAGTGCGAAGATCGCGGAGAGCGGGTCGAGCCGCAGGGTCAGCGTGAGATGCAGTTCCGGCACCCACGGGATGGCCTCGACCAATGTCTCCCCGCCGAAGACCCGGCCGACGAGCCCGAGGAGCACGATGAAGCAGCCGGCCATCAGTGCCGCGAGGCCGATGAAGACGCGCCGGCCGTAGCGGCGCATCACCGGGTGCACGATGATCGAAACGGTCGCGAGGACGAGAAGGACTCCCATCATCGCACTCAAATGCATCTCGCTCCCGCTCGGTGGCACTTCTGTTGAGTTTATCGGAAATCCGCACTCCCCCGCTGAGTGTCGCGGGCCGGAAGCCGATCAGTTCCACCGGCCGCGCAGGGAGCAATATACGCGTGCGGGAATCGGGGCAGAAATAAGAAAAGCCCCGGGAAGGACGGTCCGTGGACCTCCCCTCCCAGGGCTTCTCCGTGAAAAGGAGTTCGGCGGTGTCTTACTCTCCCACGAGGTCCCCCTCGCAGTACCATCAGCGCAGTCAGCCTTAGCTTCCGGGTTCGGAATGTGACCGGGCGTTTCCCTGACGCTATA
>NZ_JBSGPC010000004.1:0-112227 GCF_053567315.1 Leucobacter sp. GX0328 | reverse complement strand
CGCCTCACCCGTATGGCGCAAGCTACCGCCCAGTCCGAGGCGGCAGAGGCACGCGCAGCGCGGGAGGACGCCCAGAAGCAGGGCACTGAACTGCCGGTGGTGCGGCCGCGGGGTGTGGGGGAGATCCGGGCGGATCTGCTCGCCGATTTCCTCGGCATCGACTTCACCACCGAAGCAGGCGCCGAGGCGGTCGCGGATGCGGCAGTGGCCGCGGAGTCGGCGGCTGCGGGGAATGTGCAGGGCATCGTGCAGGTGATCGTTCACGCGGACGACCTCGACACCGGCCTCGAACCCGACCTCGAACCCGACCTCGGCCCCGGCCTCGACACCGACATGGCACGCGACCCCGATGCTGAAGCATCCTCGGGCCCCGGGGCGCGACTGCAGTCCACGCTCCAGCCCGAGCTCGAGGGCTGCGGCCCCATCCCGGCCGACATGGCCCGCCGCATCGCGGGGGCCGCGACCTCGTGGACGGAGATCACCGTGCATCCCGGTACCGGCGACATCCGTGAGGTCGCATCGCGGGTGCCGTCGGCGGATCAGAAGCGCAAGCTCCAGGTCCGAGACGTGCATTGCCGGTGGCCGGGCTGCAGGATGCCGGGGTTCCGCTGCGATATCGACCACACGATCGCCGTGCAAGACGGCGGCGAGACCGCGATGACGAACCTCGGATTCCTGTGCCGTAACCATCATCTCGTGAAGCATCACGGAGGCTGGCGGGTGGTCCAACTGCCGGACGCGACCTACGAATGGACCTCGCCGACCGACCGGAAGACCCGGACGGTGCCGGAGGGCCGGGTCAGGTTCGTCGAGACCGGCGAACCCCCACCGTTCTAACGCGAGCACCGACCGCAGGACCGGTCAGTGCGGTGGGTTCGGTCCGGTCACATCCACTTCTTGTACTTGAAGACGGCGTACAGCACGCCGCCGAGCCCGACCATCGCGCCGATCGCGAGCGGGTAGCCGAACGTCCAGTGCAGCTCGGGCATATCGTCGAAGTTCATGCCGTAGATCGCGCCGATGAGCGTCGGCGCGAACAGGATCGCCGCCCATCCCGAGATCTTCTTCATATCCTCGTTCTGACGCTGGCCGACGAGCGTCGCATTGACGCTGAGAATCTGACCGAGCGACTCCCGGAGCGCCATCACACGCGTTTCGATGCGCGTGAGGTGGTCGGCGACATCCTGCAGGTAGGCCTTCAGCGCCTCGGGAATCCGGTAGCGCTCGAACCCGTCGCTCAACGCAGCGAGCACCTCGGTGAGCGATGAGGTCGCATGCTCCAGGTCGATGACCTCCTGGCTCAGGCGGTAGATGCGTTCGGCCACTGCCGCATCGCCGCTGAACACCTGACGCTCGATCTGCTCCTTGTCGATCGCGATGCCGCGCAGCACCGGAACATAGCCGTCGACGATCGCATCCAGCAGCCGATAGAGCACGGCCTCCGACCCGAGCTGCAAGAGGCCCGAATCGTCGAGCAGCGTCTCGTCGCCGCGAGCGACCGTATCGATCGAGTTCTCCGGCAACTGCGCAGCGTCGGTCCCGTCGATCCATCGGCCGCTCTGGCACAGCACGGCGATGGCGTTCGGTCGCAGCAGCACGTGGAACTCGGAGAACTCGACGCCCTCGGCCTCGTCATCGTAGCGGGCGGAGCGTACGACGATGAACAGCACATCGCCGTAGCGTTCGAGCTTCGCCCGTTGCCCGCCGCGCTGCAGATCTTCGACGAGCAGCGGGTGCAGCCTCCAGGCCTCTGCCAGCTCGTCGATGTCGCGCGCCCGCGGCGACGGGAAGAGATTGAGCGCGATCCGATGCGGCCCCGCCTGCGCGAACTCCTGCGCATCGGCGATCGACGCATCCGCCGGCGCAGGAGTCAGACGGCCGTCGACGATGTAGCGCGTGCGGCGCCCGGCGACGGCGCGATCGGTCACCGGCGGTGTGCCGGGCGTCCGGAAACGACGCGCACGCCCGCTCGCGTCGTCGCTGCTCCTAGTGCGCATGGGCGTGGTCGCCTGCCTCTGCGTACGATCGGTCCATCATTCGAACCAGGGGACCGCGGTTATCGGGGCAGGGGTTTCTGAACCCGCGTCCCGCCATGTCAACCGGAAGACCGATTCCTCCCCGGGGTCCTGAGCGAGGGTCACCAGATACGAACCCGCCGCGACGGGGAGCCGTACCGCGTAATTCGCGAGCGGGCCGGAGTCCGAGAACTGTGCGGCCATCGTGAGCTGCATGTAGTCGGTGAGCCACAGGCCGCCGACTCCGACATGCACGATGCCGCCGATCTCGCGAAGCGCATGCGTCGGCCGCGGCGCTCCGGGGTCGACGACGAGACGATCGTCAGCGTGATCCGGGCCCGGGTAGGCGATGAAGAGAGACCCGAGATTGCACTGCTCGACGAAGCGCCCGAGCAGTGCATCGAGCTCCCAGTCCTCGTCGACGAATCCCGCATAGGTGTCGGGTGAGACGAGGCAGACGAAACCGTCCTCGTCGACTCGCGTGTCCGCTGCTGCTTCGGCCGTCATGGGGCCACTGTACCGGGCAGAGGGATCGAACGGGGCCGCATAGCGACCGCGAATCGATCATCGTGCCGGGCCGTGACCGGCCCGGCACCGTTCGGCCCGGCTCAGAGGCAGGTGCCCGTGTAGAAATCGACCAGCTTCTCGCTCGCGCCCGTCACCTCGGGCTCGCCGAACTTTGTCACGACAGCGCCCGGATCGGAATCGAAGCTCTCCGCAGCGAACTCCCGGTAGTCCATCCAAGTCGCCCACTCGGCCTCGAGGCCGGCGGGGGGCTGCTCGATCTGCGCGAGCAGCGCATTCTGCGCCTCCACGCGCGAGAGATCGGTCATGCCGGGAATAGCGGGGGAGAATACGGTCGACGAGAGCGCGGTATCGGAGGTGAGCACGTCGCAGACCGCGTCATCGGAGCCGGCAGCGCTCTTCGAAGTCTCCGAGCTCTGCGAGTTCGGCGCGCTGCTCGAGCTCTCGGCGCTGTTCGTGGCGCTCGAGCTCGAACAACCGGTGAGACCGATGGCGGCCGCGGCGAAGAAAACAGCGAGGGCGGGTACTGGACGTCGTGCATGCATGGACCACAGCGTACCGGTCCTCCGGACGCCCCCGCGCACCGTCGCGTGCATGCGGAAGCCCTGGATCCGTTCGAACGCCACGTCCCGTAGGTGAGCCGCCGTATCGCCTGCCACCCAATAGAGTGGAGTCCATGAATCCTGTGCGCGTGAGTTGGGGCATGAGCGGTGCGGTGTGGCTCGTCATGGCCATCATGTGCTGCATGTATTGGGGCTGGCCGGCGGTCGGCATCACCGTGCTGTTCGGCCTCGTGCCCGACCTTCCGCTCATCGGCGGCTTCGTCGAGAAGGGGCGGCTGAACCCCGACCGGGTGAAGCTGTACAACACGCTGCACGTCACGACGATCCCTGTCGCGCTGCTCGTGCTCGGCATCGTTGTGCTGTTTCTCACCGGCGGTTTCGAGACCGGCTTCTGGCCGCTCGCCCTCGCCGGCGTCGCCTGGTTCGTGCACATCGCCGCCAATCGCGCATTCGGGTTCGGCCTGCGCGACGCCGACGGCAGCATGCTGCCCGTGGGAGTGGAGCTCCGCTAACTCCCATGCATCTCAAGAGTCTCACCCTGAAGGGCTTCAAATCCTTCGCGCAGCCGACGGTCTTCCAGTTCGAACCGGGAGTGACCGCCATCGTCGGCCCGAACGGCTCGGGCAAGTCGAACGTCGTCGACGCGCTCGCATGGGTGATGGGGGAGCAGGGGGCGAAGACGCTGCGCGGCGGCAAGATGGAGGACGTCATCTTCGCGGGCACCTCCACGCGCGGCCCGCTCGGACGCGCAGAGGTCAAGCTCACGATCGACAACTCCGACGGCGCGCTCCCGATCGAGTACTCCGAGGTGACGATCAGCCGCACACTCTTCCGCAACGGATCGAGCGAATACGCGATCAACGGCGACAGCTGCCGTCTGCTCGACGTGCAGGAGCTCCTGAGCGACTCGGGTCTCGGCCGCGAGATGCACGTCATCGTCGGCCAGGGCCAGCTCGATGCGGTGCTGCGGGCGACCCCCGAAGACCGGCGCGGCTTCATCGAAGAAGCCGCAGGCATTCTGAAGCATCGCCGCCGCAAGGAGCGCACGCTGCGCAAGCTCGATGCGATGGAGACGAACCTCACCCGTCTGAACGATCTCGCGGGCGAGATCAGGCGGCAGCTGAAGCCGCTCGGACGCCAGGCCGAAGTCGCGCGGCAGGCGCAGGAGATCGCCGCCGATGTGCGCGACGCGAAGGCCCGCCTCCTCGCCGACGACGTGTTCAGGCTGCGACGAGAGCTCGAGGAGCTCTCGCGCGACGAGTCCGAACGGCACTCCGAGCGCATCGTCATGCAGGAGCAGCTGGAGCAGAAGCAGCTGCGCATTGCGAGGCTCGAGCAGGAGCAGCAGGGCGACGAGCTCGACGCGGCGCGGCGCGTCACGATCGGGCTCGAAGCCGCCCAGTCGAAGCTCCGCGGTCTGCTGTCGCAGGCGCAGCAGCGCCTGACCTTCCTCGCGACGCAGGGCGAGGGCGCCGCGCAGACGGCACGCCTCGGCCGAGCCGCGGTCGACGAGGCGGCCGCCGAAGCGGCCCGGCTCGAAGAGCTCATCCCGGAGGCGGAAGGCGCCTGGGAGCAGCGCGCCGCCGCGACGCGCGAGGCGCAGCGCTCCCTCGACGCGATCGACGAGCACATCGCCGCGCAGAGCGCGCTCGTCTCGAAGCACGACCTGCAGCTCTCGCAGCTGCGCGGGCGCGCCGAGACGGCTGCGGCGAAGCGCGCCGCGGTCGCGCAGGATGCGTCGCGTCGCGCGCAGGCCGTCGAGCAGGCGGAGGCGCGCGCAGCGGAAGCGCAGGGCGAACTCGCCGAGTTCGAGGCCCAGGAGGGCAGCGATGGCGGAGGCGATGGCGACCGGGCCGCGACCGGCCGCGAGACCGCGCACCGCGAGGCCGACGAACGCCAGGCCGCGGCGGAGCAGGCGCGCGACGCCGCCCGGGAGCGACTGCACGCGCTCGAGCAGGAGCGCGCCGGGCTCGAGGCCCGAGTGGGCGCGCTCACCCGGTCGCTCGACCAGCGCGACGCCTCGGGGCAGATCATCGAGGATGCCCCCCGCGGCGTGACCGGACGCGTCGCCGACCATGTGCGCGTCGAGCCCGGGCACGAGGCCGCGATCGGGGCTGCCCTCGGCGTGTTCGCCGATGCGCTGCTCGTCGAGCAGCAGGACGATGCCGCCGCCGCCGTGGCGGCCGCGACGGAGCGGGATCTCGGTCGGCTGCGCGCCGTGATCGCGGGCGCCGCGGCGTTCGACGAAGCACCGCGCATCGACGGGCTCACCCGCGCGACCGACGTCATCACCGAAGCGCCGCAGGGCGTGATCGGCCTCCTCGGCCGCAGCTACCTCGCCGACACCATCGACCAGGCGGTGGCGGGTGCCGCGGCGCTGCGCGAGCGCTGGCCGAATGAGAGCTTCACAGTCGTATCGGGTGAAGGGCATATCGTCACCCGCCATACCCTGTCGGGCGGCTCCGGCGGCGCTCCGTCGCGCATCGAGCTCACGGCCGAGCTCGAGCAGGCCGAGACCGAACGCGAACAGGTCATCGCGCGCATCGTCGACCTCGAGATCGAGCTCGCCGATCTGCGCACGGCCGCGGCCCGCGCCAAGGTCGATGCCCAGCAGGCGTTCGCCGAACTGCGCGCCGCCGACGCCCGGCTCGCCGAGGCGGCGAAGCACCGCAATCGGCTGCTCGCCCGTGCCGAAGCGGCCCAGGCGGAGGCCGAGCGAGCCCGGCAGGCGCGTGCGTCGGTCGCTGCGTCGGTCGAGGACGCGGAGAAGGACGAAGCGCGCGCCGCGCAGGCGTTCGCCGAGGCAGAGGCCGCGCCGCGCCCGATCCTCGATGTCGGCCAGCGAGACACGCTGCAGCAGGAGGTCGACGCGGCCCGCACCGCCGAAGTGGAGGCCCGACTCGCGCTCGAAACCGCGCGCGAACGCGCCCGCGCGGGGGCTGCGCACCACGTCACGCTCAGCGAGCAGTTCGCTTCCGAAGAACGCGCTGCCGAGGAGGCCGCACGCCGATCGGTGCTGCGTGCGCGCCAGATGGCGCGGGCCGAACGCGTGGCCCAGATGCTGCCCGCGATCCTCGACGCCTGCGACCGATCGTTGCTCGAGGCGCGCACGGTGCAGCAGGCCGCCGAGCAGGAGCGCGCCCGGCACAGCCAGGAACTGACGCTGCTGCGCTCCGAGGATTCGGAGCTGCGTCATCAACTGCAGTCGCTCACGGAGCGCGTGCACGGCTCGGAGCTCAAGAGCTACGAGCGCAAGCTGCAGCTCTCGGGGCTGCTCGAACGCTCGGGCAGCGAGCTCGGCCTCGTCGAAGACGTGCTGCTCGCGGAGTACGGCCCGGACCAATTGATCCCTGTCGCTGCGGCGCGCCCCGCGGCACCCGAGCCCGACACGGAACCCGATCGGGATCCCGGTGCGGAGCTCACCCTCGAGGAGCAGCTGGAGGCAGAGCTCGGGCTGCGCGACGCGGCAACCGCGGACTCCTCGGGCGACGACAGCACGCCGGGCGCGGACGACCCCGCTCTCGCAGAGGAGGGCACGCCGTACGTGCGGGCGGAGCAGGAGCATCGCCTTGCACGGGCCGAGAAGCGCCTCGCCCAGCTCGGCCGCATCAACCCGCTCGCGCTCGAGGAGTTCGCGGCGCTCGAGCAGCGCCACAGCTTCCTCTCGGAGCAGTTGCAGGATCTCGCGAAGACCCGCACCGACCTGCTCTCGATCATCGAGGGGCTCGACGAGCAGATGCAGGGCATCTTCGCAGCCGCATTCGCCGACACGAAGGCGGCGTTCTCCGAAGTCTTCCCGATCCTCTTCCCGGGAGGCTCGGGAGAGGTCGCGCTGACCGACCCCGACGATCTGCTGAACACCGGCATCGAGATGGCGGTGCGGCCGGCCGGCAAGAAGGTCGAGCGACTGTCGCTGCTGTCGGGCGGCGAGCGATCCCTGGCCGCGGTCGCCTGGCTCATCGCGATCTTCCAGGCGCGCCCGAGCCCGTTCTACATCATGGACGAAGTCGAAGCGGCGCTCGACGACGCGAATCTCGGGCGGCTGCTGCAGGTATTCGAACGGTTGCGCGAGAGCTCCCAGCTCATCGTGATCACGCACCAGAAGCGCACGATGGAGATCGCGGACGCCCTCTACGGCGTTTCCATGCGCCAGGACGGCATCTCGGCCGTCGTCGGGCAGCGCGTCGGCCACGAGCAATAGGCCCCGTCTTCCGACGCCGGAGTCGGGCCCGCGTACGAGATTTTCGGATTTTCCGGATGCGGCTCGAACCGCTCCTCGAAGGGAACCCACCGCTGCGACTCTGGAAGCGGGGTGCCTCGACCGTCGCGGCACCGCTTCCGGGTCTGCAAGGAGTTCATCTTGAGAAATCGTCGATTCGTCGCCGCGGCAGCGGTTCTGTTCTCCCTCGCCGTGCTCGCCGCGTGCTCGTCTGACCCCGATCCCGGGCCGGACGAGTCCTCCGAGAAGCGGACCGAGGAGCCGGCACCCGCGGCCATGCCCTTCGGCGCGACCTCGACCTGTTCCGAGATCCTCGACGTTCCCGAGGACGAACGGCTCGAGAAGGTCGAGGGGCTGCTCATCGGTGCGCACGGCTTCTCCGATGACAGCGATACGCAGACCTTCATCGACGACTGGTGCGCGACGAGCAGCGACAGCCTGATGAGCACCTGGACCGCGTACGTCGAGGCGAACCGCGAGCGCCTGGTCTACGCGTTCGAGAACGCCGACGGCTACACCTACACGATCGATGTCGCGGTGCCCGACGGGATCGAGGTGAGTCGCGATGTCGCGAGCCAGAAGCCTGGGGAAGTGGAACTCACCGCCTCGTACCCCATCACGGCGACGGTCGAGAACACCACGGAGGGGCGCGACACCCCGTACTCGGCGCTCGGACTCATGCCGGTCTGGGCACCGGGCTCCGATGTGTGCGCGCAGGCGCACGAGCAGCTGCTCCTCGAGACCGACTACGAGGTCAACGGGTACTGCCGCGTGGGAGTCACCGAGCTCGCGGTCCTGGATCGCGAACCCCGCGAGAACGGGCAGTTCGGGGGCGGCCGGGCGACGCTCCTGGCCGGAGAGACCGCGCAGCTCGGCCCCACGGACGGCTCCTTCGCGCCGACGGAGCGCGCGAGCATCGCACTCGTCGTCTCCGAGGAGAGCGAGGAGCGGGTCGCGGAACAGCTGCGCTCACCCGCGTTCTGGACCCTCGTGGAGCGGCAGGAGGGCAGCGGCGACGGCGGCCCCGGATGCTCCTCGTCGGCCGGTCTCGGCACGTGGTGGACGCTCACGTCGACCGCGACGGGAGCGACGGTCTGCACTCCGCGTTGAGTTCGGCGAGCGGCGCCCGTTCGCCAGCTAGACTCGTGAGCATGGCAGCAGAGGGCAAATGGTCATTCGGTAAGGCGTTCCGCAATCTCTTCACCGGTCCCGAACTGATCACCGACGAGACCTGGGACGATCTCGAGGCCGCCCTGATCACCGCCGACTTCGGGCCCGACATCACCGAGTCGATCCTCGACCAGCTGCGCGCCGACACCGAGCGCCATCGCGTCACCGAGGTCAAGGAGATGCGGCGCATGCTGCGCGACGCGATCGAGGAGCGGCTCGCCGCCTACGACCCGACGCTGAAGCTGTCGGAGCGGCCCGCCGTGATCCTCGTCGTCGGCGTCAACGGAGTCGGCAAGACCACCACCATCGGCAAGTTCGCGAAGTATCTGACCGCGTTCGACAAGAAGATCATCGTCGGGGCGGCGGACACCTTCCGTGCCGCGGCCGTCGAGCAGCTCGCGACCTGGGCCGAGCGTGCGGGCGTCGACATCGTGAGGCCGCAGCAGCAGGGGCAGGATCCGGCCTCCGTCGCCTTCCAGACCGTGCAGAAGGCGATCGACGAGAGCTACGACATCGCCATCATCGACACTGCCGGCCGGCTGCAGACCAAGGGTGGCCTCATGGACGAGCTCGGCAAGGTGCGGCGCGTCATCGAGAAGCTCGCCCCGGTGTCGGAGGTGCTGCTCGTGCTCGACGCGACGACCGGCCAGAACGGGCTCTCGCAGGCCGAAGCCTTCATCGAGCACGCCGGCGTCACGGGGCTCGTGCTCACGAAGCTCGACGGATCGGCGAAGGGCGGCTTCGTGCTCTCGGTGCAGCAGAAGACCGGCCTCGCGATCAAGCTCGTGGGCCAGGGCGAAGGCATCTCAGACCTCACCGGTTTCACCCCGCACGTCTTCGCCGGGCAGCTGGTCGGCTGACGCCGCTCACGATCTCAGCAGCCGCGCGTCAGCCATTCGTCGAAGGTCTCGACGCCCTGCAGCGCCTCGGGCCCGGGCAGCAGGGATCCGTCGCGCTGAGCACGGCCGAACGCGCCGCCGAGATTGATCGGGATCACCGGGCGACCGGCACCGCTCGCCCGGGCGTACGCCCGCACCATCCGCACCAGCGACTCCTCTTGCGGGCCTCCGAGATCCGGGGCGCGGCCGGCGGGCGCCGCTTCGGCGAGATCGACGAGACGCGCCCCGACCTCCCGCACGGCGACCGGGTTCGTGCGCATGCGCGGACTGAACCTGAGCGGGCCGCGAGCCCCCATGCGCAGCACTTGCGCTGCGAACTCGTGGAACTGCGTGGTGCGGGCGATCGTGAACGGCACGCCGCTCGTCTCGGCGGCGCGCTCCTGCGCGAATTTGCCGCCGTACAGCGGATACTCCGCGGCGCGATCGCAGCCCACGATCGACAGCACGACGAGATGGGGCGGCCGCGCGCCCGCGAGGGTACCGATGACGGCTTCGTGGAATGCCGCCGGGTCGTCGCCGGGCCGCACTCCCGACGCGTCGATGACGGCGTCCGCTCCCTCCAGCGCCGCCGCCGCGCCCGTTCCGCCGACGAGATCCACGCCCGCCGAACGCGCCAGCACGACGACCTCGTGGCCCCGCTCCCGCGCGATGCGCGCCGCCTGCGCTCCCGCCTGCCCCGTTCCTCCTGCGATCGCGATCCTCATGGTCCCAGCCTAGGCGCCCGATGCGCGCCCGGGTAGAGGTGCCCCTCACCCGCCGAGCAGCATCGGAATGCGCACCTCGCGCCACCACCGCATCGCGACGACGCCCGCCGACACGCCGTGACCGGGATTCAGCTCGGGAACCTGAGCGAGACCGTCGCCTTCGACCGAATCGAGCGGGATGCCGGTGATCTCGGTGATCTCACGCGCCAGAAGCGCAGACGTCTCCGCCGGGTCCGCCGGTTGCGGGGTCTGCGCCAGCCTGCCGCGCAGCAGGGCCTCGAGGTACGTGTCGCCCCGAAGCGGGCCGAGGTCGGAGTGCGGTGGATCGGTCATCGCCGGGACGCGGTCGAAGAGGGCACCGATCGATCCCTCCGTGGTCGCCGGCGGCCGACGCGACCACAGCATCGCCTGCAGCCGCGCCTCCATCGAGCGCTCGTGCGCGACGAAAACGATCTCGTCGGCCGTCATGATGCCCGAGGCATCGGCATCGATCACCGCGTGGATAGCGGTACCGACGGCTTCGCCGAGGGGCCAGCCGTAGATGCCCGACGAGATGATCGGGAAAGCGACGCTGCGTGCCCCGAGCGATGCTGCGACCTCGAGCGAGCGCCGGTAGCAGGAGGCCAGCAGGGCCGCGTCGCGTTCACCGGCATGGAAGTCCGGGCCGACCGTGTGCACCACCCAGCGGGCGTGCAGGTCTCCGCCCGGGGTCCAGCCTGCGTCGCCCGTCGCCAGGCCGTTCGGGAAGCGCTCGACGCACTCGCGCAGGAGGGCGGGCCCGGCGGCCCGGTGGATCGTGCCGTCGACGCCCCCGCCTCCGCGCATCGCGCGGTTCGCGGCGTTGACGATGACGTCGACGCGCTGCTCGGTGATGTCCCCACGCGCGATGCTGATGCCGGCCATGGGTCCAGTATTGCGCGCTCGGCGCGACCTGCGGCGGCGCCCGCGCGCACGGGATAGAATGTGAGCCACTATGGCTACTTTCGGAAACCTGTCCTCGCGACTCACCGACACCTTCAAGAATCTGCGCGCGAAGGGCAAGCTGTCGGCCTCGGACGTCGACAGCACGGTTCGCGAGATCCGTCGTGCGCTGCTCGAGGCCGACGTCGCGCTCGACGTGGTCAAGGACTTCACCGGCAAGGTGCGCGAGCGCGCCCTCGGTGACGAGGTCAACCAGGCTCTGAACCCTGCGCAGCAGGTCGTGCAGATCGTCAACGAGGAGCTCGTGGCGATTCTCGGCGGCGAGCAGCGCCGGCTCGAGTTCGCGAAGAACCCGCCGACCGTCATCATGCTCGCCGGCCTGCAGGGCGCCGGCAAGACGACGCTCGCGGGCAAGCTCGCGAAGTGGCTGAAGGGCCAGGGGCACACGCCGCTGCTCGTCGCCTGCGACCTGCAGCGCCCGAACGCGGTCACGCAGCTCGGTGTCGTCGCCGAGCAGGCGGGCGTCGCGATCTACGCGCCCGAGCCGGGCAACGGCGTCGGCGACCCGGTGCAGGTCGCGAAGAACGGCGTCGCCGAGGCGAAGAGCAAGCAGTACGACTTCGTCATCATCGATACTGCCGGCCGCCTCGGCGTCGATGCCGAACTGATGCAGCAGGCTTCCGATATCCGCCGGGCCACGAACCCGGACGAGGTGCTCTTCGTCATCGACGCCATGATCGGACAGGACGCGGTGGCGACGGCGCGCGCCTTCCAGGAGGGCGTCGATTTCACCGGCGTCGTGCTCACCAAGCTCGACGGCGACCAGCGCGGCGGTGCGGCGCTGTCGATCCGCGGCACGACCGGCAGGCCGATCCTCTTCGCATCGACCGGTGAGGGGCTCGGCGACTTCGAGCCCTTCCATCCCGACCGCATGGCGAGCCGCATCCTCGACCTCGGCGACATCCTCACCCTCATCGAGCAGGCCCAGCAGGCCTTCGACGAGGACGAGGCGCGCAAGGTCGCGGAGAAGATCGCGAAGGACGCGTTCACGCTCGACGACTTCCTCGGTCAGATGCAGCAGCTGCGCAAGGCCGGCTCCATCAAGAAGATGATGGGCATGCTGCCCGGCATGGGCAAGATGAAGGAGCAGCTCGACAATTTCGACGAGCGCGAGATCGTGCGCACCGAGGCGATCATCCAGTCGATGACGAAGGCCGAGCGCGACAACCCGAAGCTGCTGAACGGTTCGCGCCGCCTGCGCATCGCCAAGGGCTCGGGCGTGACCGTGACCGAGGTGAACTCGCTCGTGCAGCGCTTCGAGCAGGCCGCCAAGATGATGAAGACCGTCGCCAAGGGCGGTGTTCCGCAGATTCCGGGCATGGGACCGATGCCCGGAATGGGCCACGGCGGTAAGAAGAAGCCGCAGACCAAGGGCAAGGGCAAGAAGCAGTCGGGCAACCCGGCGAAGCGCGCGCAGCAGGCCGCGGGCACCGCGGCGCAGACCAGCCCCGCGGCCGCGGGTTCCGGCTTCGGGCTCGGTGCGGGCGGTGCCGCCGCGCCCACCGAGGAGGACATGGCGAAGCTGCAGCAGATGCTCGGCAAGGGCCTCCGGTAGTCCGCGATCTCGGGCAGCGGGCGACGTCGAGGCTCTAAAACCCCCGATCGCAACATAAATTGCGTTTCCGCGCCATTCTGTGGCAGAATTGTTGAGTTCGCGCGGCTCCGCGCGCCCAGGCTTCCGCACTGGCTTTCGGTGCGGCACATCATTTCCACTGTTCTGAAGGAGTCAGTCATGGCTGTCAAGATTCGTCTGAAGCGCTTCGGCAAGATCCGTTCGCCCTACTACCGAGTCGTCGTCGCCGACTCGCGCACCAAGCGCGATGGCCGCGTCATCGAGGAGATCGGCAAGTACGACCCCACCCAGCACCCCTCGTTCATCGAGATCACCTCGGACCGCGCGCAGTACTGGCTGTCGGTCGGCGCTCAGCCCACCGAGCAGGTCGCGGCGCTCCTGAAGCTCACCGGCGACTGGGGCAAGTTCACGGGCGAGGGCGACACCGAGTCGAAGGTGCTCGCACCCGAGGCCAAGGCCGCGTTCGAGGCCGATGCTTCGAAGAAGACCGTGCTGCGCCCCAAGGCCGAGAAGCCCGCTCCGGCAGCCGAAGAGGCCGCAGAGGCTCCCGCTGAAGAGGCCGCAGAGGCCGAGACCACCGAAGGCTGACTCCTTTGGCTGACCAGGCACTGGCCCAGGCCCTCGACCATCTGGTGCGGGGCATCGTGGACCACCCCGACCGCGTGCGCGTCGAATTGCGCGAGGCCTCGCGCGGCGATGTGCTCGAGGTGCGCGTGCATCCGAGCGACCTCGGTCGCGTGATCGGTCGCGGCGGGCGCACCGCGCAGTCGCTGCGCACGGTGGTCGGTTCGCTGTCCCAGGGCGAGCGCGTTCGCGTCGATGTCGTCGATACGGACGCCGATGGCGTCGACGAGCACGACGCGGCCGGTGCCGAGACGAGCCTGGACTCGGAGGTCTCGGCCTGATGGCAGATGCTTCCGAGCGTCAGCGCGCTCCCCGTCCCGCTAGCGGGACGGGGAGTTTGCGCGTCGGCAGGCTCACCAAGCCGCACGGCCTGAAGGGCGGGCTCAAGCTCGAACTCTTCACCGACAACCCCGAAGCGCGATTCGTGCCGGGCGCCGAGTTCCACCTGCAGGTGCCCGAGGCATCGCCGTGGTTCGGCCGCACGATCACGATGCGCGAACTGCGCTGGTTCAACAATGCCCCCGTCGGCTTCTTCGAGCAGGTGCCCGATCGCACCTCCGCCGAGAGCATCGTGCGCGCGATCCTCTGGATCGATGCGGAGACCGTCGCCAGCAGCGCAGAGGCGAACGCCTGGTACAACCACGAGCTCGTCGGGCTCGACGTCGTACGCCAATCCGAGAGCGGCGCGCCCGAGAAGCTCGGGGTCATCGCCGAGGTGCAGCACTTCCCGGCGCAGGATCTGCTCGCCGTGACTACCGCATCGGGCACCGTGCTCGTGCCGTTCGTCGAGGCCATCGTGCCGAGCGTCGATATCGAAGCCGGAGTCGTGCGGGTCACGCCGCCGGCAGGGCTCTTCGATGCGATACCCGAGACAGAGGGAGACGTCGACGAGTCGGTCCGGGCCGAAGCCGGCCCGGAGGCTGCGACCGACGGCGAGCCGACTGCATGAGGATCGATGTCGTCTCGATCTTCCCGGGATACTTCGACGCGCTCGAGATCTCGCTGCTCGGCAAGGCCAAGCGGCAGGGGCTGATCGACCTGCGCGTGCACGACCTGCGCGACTCCGCGCACGACAGGCACCGCACGGTCGACGACACCCCGACCGGCGGCGGCGCCGGAATGGTCATGAAGCCCGAACCGTGGGGCGAGGCCCTCGACGGCATCCTGGGCTCCGCCGACGCCGACCCGCTCATCGTCTTCCCGTCGCCGGCAGGCGATGTGTTCACGCAGAAGATGGCGCGCGAACTCGCGGGGGAGTCGCACCTCGTGTTCGGCTGCGGCCGATACGAGGGCATCGATCAGCGCGTGTTCGACGAGTACGCCGAGCGCGGGCGCGTGCGCCTCGTGAGCATCGGCGACTACGTGCTCAACGGCGGCGAGGTCGCGACGATCGCGATGGTCGAGGCGATCGGCCGGCTGATTCCGGGAGTCGTGGGCAACCCCGAGAGCCTCGTCGAGGAGTCGCACGAGGCCGACGGCCTGCTCGAGTACCCGAGCTATACGAAGCCCGCCGAGTGGCGGGGGCGCGAGGTGCCTCCGGTGCTGCTCAGTGGCAATCATGCCGCGATCGAGGCCTGGCGCCACGAGCAGCGCGTCGAGCGCACGCGCCGCGTGAGGCCCGATCTGCTGCCCCGCGACTTCGACGGCGGGCGTCGCGGCCGGCACGCCGCCGAATAGTGCGGCTTCGTCGCAGGTGAAGCCCGATATTCTTATTCGCATGCGCGACGCTCTTTCGGCCATCATCGGCAAATCAGTGCGGCAGGCGGCCAGGCTGCGCGGCGGAGGGTCGGCGCTGCCCGGGCTCGTCGTCGAGAAGATCGACCCCGGGTTCCTCTCCCGCGTGCTCGGCCGGCTGCCCTACGGCGTGATCGCGGTGAGCGGCACGAACGGCAAGACGACGACCACGAAGATGATCACCGAGATGCTCGAGGCCCAGGGGCTGCGGGTGTTCACGAACAAGACCGGGTCGAACTTCTCGCGCGGCGTCGTCGCCGCGGCCATTCAGGGATGCTCGATGGGCGGCCGCCTCGACGCCGATATCGCGGTGCTCGAGCTCGACGAGGCCCACGCGATGTACTTCATCGATCGGGTGAAGCCCCGGTTCACGCTGCTGCTGAACGTGCTGCGCGACCAGCTCGACCGCTTCGGCGAGATCGACACCACCGCCCGCCTGCTGCAGCGCATCGCCGATGCCACGACCGACGGCCTGGTGGTCAATCGCGAGGACCGGCTCGTGGCCGAGATCGGGCAGCGCACGCGAGCCCGCCAGGCGTCGGCGGGCGAGCATCCCGAGGTGCGCGAATTCGGCCTCTCGGACGAGCTGCTCGCGACCTTCCCGGGCGACGACGACTTCCACTCCGGTGCTGCTGCACCGGGCGGCCCCCGCGAGGCGTGCGACGTCACCCTCGTCGGGCTCGGCGACCACGCCGCCGAGTTCGAGTTCGACGGTGCGACCCACCGCACGACGTTGAAGCTCGAAGGGCTCTACAACACCTTCAACGCTGCTGCGGCCCTCTCGACCGTGCGCATGGTGCTCGACGCCGGGCCGCGCACCGGCAGCGGACGCGCGCCGCGCGACGCCTCGGCCGCCGCGGTGCTCGCCTCCCTCGCCGAGGTCAAGCCCGCATTCGGGCGCGGCGAGCAGCTCGAGCTCGACGGGGCGCCCCTCGAACTCGTGCTCGTCAAGAACCCGGCCGGTTTCAGGCTCGGCCTCGCCTCGTTCGATGCTCGCGACGTCGAAGCGATGATCGCGATCAACGATCAGTACGCCGATGGCCGCGACATGTCGTGGCTGTGGGACGTCGACTTCGGGTCCCTTGCCGAAGCCGGGGTCGACACCGTCTCCGGGGTGCGGGCCTGGGACATGGCGCTGCGCCTCGAGCACGACGACGTCGCGGTACGGCACGTCGAGGAGGACCTGGCGCTCGCGCTCTCGGGGTTCCGCGAGCGCACGATGGGGCATCCGCGGCGCATCTACTGCACCTACACGGCGATGCTGGCGCTGCGCAAGATGCTCGGCGAGATGACCGATGTGGAGGATATCTGGTGACCGGGAACCCCTCGAACGAGCTCGTCATCGTCTCGCTCTACCCGCGCGACATGAACATCTACGGCGACCGCGGCAACGTGCTCTCGCTCGTGCGGCGCGCTCGCGCCCACGGGTTCGCACCGCGCATCGTCGAAGTGAACCCGGGCGACCCGATGCCCGACCGCGTCGACATCGTCATCGGCGGTGGCGGGCAGGACTCGGGGCAGGGCCGTGTCGCCGACGACCTGCAGCACCGTGCCGATGAGCTGCGCGATCTCGCGACGAGCGGTGTTCCCATGCTCATGATCTGCGGCCTGTTCCAGTTGTTCGGCCACCGCTTCGTCACGCAGACCGGCTCGGAGCTCAAGGGCATCGGCGTGCTCGACGTCGAGACCCGCGGTGGCGACGAGCGCATGATCGGCAACATCGTGCTGCACTCCGACGAGTTCGGCGAGATCATCGGCTACGAGAACCACAGCGGCAACACGAAGCTCGGACCGGGCTCGCAGCCGCTCGGGCGGGTGCTGCAGGGATCGGGCAACAACCCCGACGACGGCACCGAGGGCGCCCGCACCGGCAACGTCATCGGCAGTTACCTGCACGGTGCACTCCTGCCGAAGAATCCCGCGATCAGCGACTTCCTCATCGGCACGGCCGCGGAGCGCCGCTACGGTTCGTTTGCGCCGTCGGCCGCGATGCCCGAATCGGTGGAGCGGGCCCGCGCCAGCGCGAAGAGGCGCCCGCGCTGATCGCCCGCGCCCCCGTGCAGTCGGCCTGCGCGGCGGTCTGCGCTGCGCGATCGTAGCGATCGGGGCCGGAGCACCACGCGCGGCGTCGGCCCCGAAGAACTTTCTCGAAAAAATTTACATGCATGGGAATATAGTTTGCGGGGGTCCCGTTGTTCCCTTGTGACAGGCCGGCGACCCGGCCGCACCCGTGAAACGAAAGGCGCTTCTATGACCATCACCGCTGAGCAGATCCCCGGCTACCGTGCGGGCACCTGGACCATCGACCCGACGCACTCGGAGGTCGGCTTCACCGTTCGCCACCTCGCGATCAGCAAGGTGCGCGGCAAGTTCGAGAACTTCGACGCAACGTTCGTCACCGGTGAGAACCCGATCGATTCGACGGTGACCGCTACGGCGGATGTCGCCTCGATCAACACGAATCAGGCGCAGCGCGACGAGCACCTGCGCACCGGCGATTTCTTCTCGGCCGACGAATTCCCGAAGCTGAGCTTCGTCTCGACCGGCGTCCGCACCGAGGGCGGCGACTTCAAGGTGGACGGCGACCTGACCCTGCGCGGCGTGACCCAGCCCGTCACCTTCGACTTCGACTTCGGCGGCTTCGGCGAGGATCCGTACGGCAACTACAAGGCCGGCTTCACCGCGACCGCAGTGGTCAAGCGCGAGGACTTCGGTCTGAATTGGAACGCCGCGCTCGAGAAGGGCGGCTTCATGCTCGGTTCGGACGTCACGATCACCCTGGATGTTCAGGCCGCGCTCAACGCGTAAGGTCCGCACTGCGGAGCGCTGAGCTCTGACCCGCGCGACAACGGCGGCCCGCCTCCTCTCGAGGAGTGCGGGCCGCCGTCGGCTTGTTCGGCATCAGATGAGGTCGAGCCGCCGCAGCTCCTCGCGCAGTTTCGCGCCGTCGGGGCCGTAGAGCCAGGGCACCCCGCTCGAGGTGCGGTGCACGCGGGCCTTCGATCGGCCGCCGGCGAGCACCGCCTCGCCGACGGAGAGCTGCCGGATGGCGACGGCCGCGACGTTCTCGGGGTGGCGGATCGCGAACTCGTGGTACAGCGTCTCGTCGTGCTGCCCGTCATCGCCGAAGAGCACCCATTTCACGGACGGGAACTCTCGGGCGAGCCGGAGCAGCTCGAGCCGCTTGTGCTCCTTGCCGCTGCGGAACCACCGGTCGTGCGTCGGGCCCCAGTCGGTGAGCAGCAGCGGACCCATCGGGTAGAGATTGCGCGCGAGGAAGCGGCTGAGGGCGGGCGCCGCGTTCCAGGCGCCCGTCGAGAGATAGATCACGGGTGCGCCGGGGTGCGCCGCCACGAGGTGATCGAGCATCACGGCCATGCCGGGGGTCGCCGCACGCGCGTGCTCGTCGAGCACGAAGCTGTTCCAGGCCGCGAGGAACGGCCGCGGCAGCGCGGTGATGAGGACCGTGTCGTCCACATCGGAGATGACGCCGACCCTCGCCTCCGGGTCGACGATCGAGACGGGGGCATCGGCCGTCTCGCCGTCACCGGTGCGCAGTGTGAGCGTGTGCCATCCGGGTGCGAGCTCGACCGGGACGTTCGAATCGATGACTCCGCCGCGGTCGGCCCGAACGGTGCCGATCAGGCGGTCGCCGATCAGCACGTCGACCTGCTCGTGCGGCGCGTAGAGGCTCGTGAAGGTGCGCCATCCGCGCACGCGCGAAACCGCGGCGACATCGGGGCGGAACCGGGTGTGCTCGCGGGTCTCGGGCTTCAGATAGAGCACCCGGCCGAGCACGCGCACCCACTGCGTGCTGCCGTAGCCGATGTACGGGATGACCGAGGGGGTCTTGCCGCGCGAGGTCGCGCGCTTCGTGCGCTTGCCGTGGAGCCAATCCTCCAGGCGCGCGGCCATGCGCGGGCGCGAAGCTGCTGACGAAGTCACGCAGCCAGTCTAGGGCGTGGGGTCGCCCGCTTCGCCGCGCGACTCGCGTTGCCCCGTATCGTCGGCGATGAGATGCACGCGTTCGAGGCGCAGGAGCAGCCGCTTCACGAGCCAGACGCCCCCAACGACGACCAGTGCGGCGGCGACGAAGACGTAGCCCGCGCCTTTCACATGGCGGGCGAGCTGCTCGTACCCGGCGGCCGCCCCCGACCCGAGCCCGACGACGAGCACCGCCCAGATCACGCTCGCGGAGGAGGTCCAGGCGAGGAAGCGACGGTACGACATGCCGATCATGCCGGCCGAGAGCGGGATGAGCGAGTGGAACACCGGGATGAAGCGGGAGAGGAAGACGGCGAAGCCGCCGCGCCTGCCGAGGTACCGATCGGCCATCTGCCAGTTGCGGTCTCCGAGCCTGCGGCCGAGGCGGCTCGTCCTGATCTTCGGCCCGAGCCAGCGGCCGATCGCGAAGCCGATCGACTCGCCGGCGATGGCGCCGAGCACGAGTGCGACGACGAGCAGCGCGAACTCGAGCGGGCCCTGGACGCCGACGGCCGAGACGAGCGCGATCGTGTCACCCGGAATGATCAGGCCGATGAAGATGGAGGTCTCGAGCATCATGCCGATCCCTGCCACGAGCGTACGCAGCAGGGGATCGAGGTCGCGCACGAACTCGATCAACGTCTGCAGTACCTCGGTCACGAGACGAGTGTATGCGAGGCGACACCGGTGGGCCCGGGGAGCCGCTCGGATACGGGGTCTCTCGACATCGAGAGGAATGTATTTCGAGGCCGAGAGGAATGTATTTCGAGGCCGAGATATTGATGTCTCGACGTCGAGACGCATTCGTAGGAAACTCTCAGAATCGATAAAATCGAGGCAGTCGGTCGTCGACCGGCCCCCTTCCGGAGCGCACCGCTCCGCGTCGGAATCCACTACGGAAGTGCGATCGCCTCCGTGGTCGATCGCGCACCTCGATCGACCTGGAGCAACAGGTGAACGAACTCCTCCGCACGGCGGCACTCGACCCGCTCGCCCTCGCCCGCTGGCAATTCGGGCTCACGACGCTGTACCACTTCATCTTCGTGCCGCTGACGATCGGCATGGCGCTGCTCGTCGCGCTGCTGCAGACCGCGTGGGTGCGCACCGGCAAGACGAAGTACCTGCGCCTCACCAAGCTCTTCGGCAAGATATTCCTCATCAACTTCGCGATGGGCGTCGTCACCGGAATCGTGCAGGAATTCCAGTTCGGCATGAACTGGTCGGAGTACTCGCGCTTCGTCGGCGACATCTTCGGCGCACCGCTCGCGATGGAGGGGCTCTTCGCCTTCTTCTTCGAAGCGACCTTCATCGGCGTCTGGATCTTCGGCTGGGACAAGCTGCCGAAGCGGGTGCACGTGCTCTCGATCTGGTTCGTCTGGATCGGCACGGTGCTCTCGGGCTACTTCATCCTCGCGGCGAACGCATTCATGCAGAACCCGGTCGGCTTCGAGATCAACGCCGAGCGCGGCAGAGCCGAACTCACCGACATCATGGCGGTGCTGACGAACCCGGTCGCGGTCACGCAGTTCCCGCACACCATCTTCGCCGCCATCATGTTCGCGGCCGTCGTCGTGGTGGCCACCGCCGCCTGGCATCTGCAGCGGGGCCAGTACGTCGACGAGATGCGCACCGCGCTGCGCTTCGGCGCCTGGGCGAACATCGTCTCGTTCATGGGCGTCGGCCTCACGGGGCACTCGCTCGGCATGGTCATGACCGAGACCCAGCCGATGAAGATGGCCGCCGCCGAGGCGCTGTACAACAACGCGAGCGGCGCCGATGCCTCGTTCTCGATCTTCAGCTGGGGAACGCCCGATGGCGCGCACGAGATCTTCTCGATCCGCATCCCGTACCTGCTCTCGTTCCTGTCGAACGGCACCTTCGACGGCAGCGTCGAGGGCATCCGCGATCTGCAGGCCGACTACGAGGCGCTGTACTGCGGAGCCGATTCGATGCTCACCTGCCCGAGCGACGGCAGCTTCGTGCCGATCGTCTGGGTCACCTACTGGGCCTTCCGCTGGATGATCGGCCTCGGCGCCCTCGCCGCGCTCGTGTCGGCCGTCGGGCTCTGGGTCACCCGCAAGAACGCCGAACTGCCGAAGTGGGTCTGGCAGGTCGCCGTGTGGTCGGCGCCCCTGCCGATGCTGGCCTCGCTCGTCGGCTGGGTCTTCACCGAGATGGGGCGCCAGCCCTGGATCGTGTTCGGCGTGATGACGACGGAGAACGGCGTCTCGCCCGGCGTGCCCGGATGGGCGGTGCTCGTATCGCTCATCGTCTTCACCGTGGTGTACGGCGCCCTCGCGGTCGTCGAATTCAAGCTGATCACGAAGGCCGCGAAAGACGGCCCGCCCGACATCGAAGCGCCAGAGGGGCCCGACGGCGCACCGGGGGCTCCCGATGCGCGCAGCCTCGCGACGGTCTACTAGGAGCGCAGGATCATGGAACTCACGACACTCTGGTTCTTCATCGTCGGCATCATGCTCATCGGCTACCTGGTGCTCGACGGATTCGACTTCGGAGTCGGCATCTCACTCCCGTTCCTCGGCAGGGACGACACCGACCGCCGCGTCATCATCAACACGATCGGCCCGGTCTGGGACCTCAACGAGACCTGGCTCATCGTGGCCGGCGCCTCGCTCTTCGCCGCCTTCCCCGAGTGGTACGCGACCATGTTCTCGGGGCTCTATCTCGCTCTGCTCGTGATCCTCGTCGCACTCATCCTGCGCGGCGTCTCGTTCGAATACCGCCATCTCGGCAAGGGGCGCGAGTGGACGCGCTGGTTCGACCAGTTCATCTTCTGGGGGTCGGTCGTGCCTCCGCTCCTGTGGGGCGTCGCGTTCGCGAATCTCGCGCAGGGGCTGCCCATCCGCCCGACCGAGACCGGCGGATGGCTGTACGAGGGCACGCTCCTCACGCTGCTGAACCCGTACGGGCTGCTCGGCGGCCTGACGCTGCTCCTGATCGTGTGGACGCACGGGCTCGTCTTCATCTCGTTGAAGACCGCCGGCGAGATGCGGCTGCGGGCGCGGGCGCTCGCGTCGAAGGTCGGCGTCGCGGCGATCAGCGCCGGCGCCGTCTTCCTCGGCTGGACCGTGGTGCAGCATCTCGGCAGTGAGACGGCCGGGGTCGTCGCGCTCTGCTCCGCCATCGCCGCGATCGGGCTCATCGGCGCCTGGATCGCGAACTTCCGGGGCCGGGAGGGGTGGGCCTTCACCGGCAATGCCCTCGGCATCGTGTTCGCGCTGCTCGCGATCTTCATGGCCATGTTCCCGCACCTCATGCGTTCGACCATCGATCCGACGTTCTCCATGTCGATCGAGGGAGCGGCGAGCTCGCAGCAGACCCTCGAGCTGATGACCTGGCTCGCGCTCCTGACGCTGCCGCTCGTCATCGCCTACCAGGCCTGGACGTACTGGATCTTCCGCAAGCGGCTGACACGGGAGATGATCCCTGTCGAGGCCCACGCGTAGGAGCGCGACGATGAAACCGTTCGACCCGCGGCTGCTGCGCTCGGCCCGCGCCTCGCGGTGGGTGCTGGGCGCGGGGGCCGCGCTCGGCCTCGTGCGCGCCGTCGCGATCACGGCCTGGTGCTGGTGCCTCGCCCAGGCCCTCGCGATCGCGGTGCTGCCGGTGCTGGGGGGCGAACCGGCCGGGCGCCCGCTCGAATACGCCGCCCCCGCCTCGGCCCTGCCGCAGATCATCGCCGTCGGCCTCACGGCGCTCGTGGTGCGCTCCGCCGCGGGCTGGGGAATGGACATCGTGGCGAGTCGCGGCGCCGCGCTCGTGAAGACGCAGTTGCGCGAAGCGGCGCTCGACGCGCTCGACGCCCGCTCGCCGTTGCGGACCGGCGGGAGACCGGACGCGGAGCTCGCGACGGTGCTCGGGCGCGGGCTCGATGCGCTCGACGGGTACTTCTCGGGCTACGTGCCCCAGCTGATCCTCACTGCGGTGTCGACGCCCGTGCTCGTCCTCGGTGTGCTGCTCGCCGACCCCGTGAGCGGTGCCATCGTGATCGCGGTGTTCCCGATCATCCCCGTCTTCATGATCCTCATCGGCCTCGCCACGCAGGCGGTGCAGGACCGGCAGTGGCGCCAGCTGCAGCGGCTCTCGTCATCGTTCATGGACGCCGTCTCGGGAGTGCCGACGCTGAAGCTGTACCGGCGGGAGGGGCGCCAGTCGTCGCGCATCGCCCGTGAGACCGAGGAGTACCGGTCGCGCACGATGCAGGTGCTGCGCGTGACCTTCCTCTCGGGGTTCGTGCTCGATCTCGCCGGTACCTTCTCGATCGCGCTCGTCGCCGTCACCGTCGGTACCCGGTTGGTCGACGGCGCCTTTCCGATCGCGCTCGGGCTCTTCGTGCTGCTCCTGCTGCCCGAGACCTTCATCCCGATCCGGCAGGTCGGCGCCGCCTATCACTCATCCGCCGAGGGGCTCGCGGCTTCGGCCGATGTGTTCTCGATCATCGACGGCGACGGCGAGGCCGAGCCGGCCGTACGCACGGCGGGGCTCGCGCCATCGGCCGCCGTCGTCGAGGCAGGCGCGGGCCGCGCGGCGCTCCGCATCGATCGGCTCGAGATCCGTCGGGGCGACCGCCGGATCGGCCCGGTGAGCCTCGCGGTCGAGCCGGGCAGCGTCGTCGCGCTCGCAGGGCCCTCGGGGGCGGGCAAATCCTCGATCGTCGCCGCGCTCCTCGGATTCGTGCCGCCGGCCTCGGGGTCGATCTCGCGCTCCGTCGAGCTCGCGTGGTGCGGGCAGCGGCCCGGGCTGCTGCAGGGATCGCTGGCGCAGAACATCGCGATCGGCGATGCGGCCCCGGACCGTGCGCGCGCCGCGCGGGCGCTCGCTCGCGTCGGGCTCGAGGGCCTCGGCATCGACCACGAGCTCGGCGCCGGCGGTTCGGGGGTCTCGGGAGGCCAGGCGCAGCGCGTCGCGATCGCACGGGCCCTCTACCGGGCTGACTCCCGACCCGGGGCTGCCCTCGTGCTCGACGAACCGACCTCGGCGCTCGACGCGGAGAGCGAGGCGCGCATCATCCGCGTCGTGCGCGAGGCCGCCGAACTCGAGCGGCGCCCGGTGCTCGTCGTCAGTCACCGGCCGGCCGTGCTCGCTGCGGCCGATCGTATCGTGCGCGTCGGCGCCCCCTGCGCGGCCGCCGTCGGCCTCGAGGCGGAGGCCGCCCGGTGAGCGCGGCGGATGCGGCGATGCGGCGACGGGTGATCGCCCGTGCGATGCCGCCGCGCGCGAAGCGGCTCATGGGCATCGTGCTCGGGGTGCTCGCCGACGTCTGCGTCGTCGGGCTGCTCGGCCTGAGCATGTGGTTGATCGTCAGGGCGGGGGAGCAGCCGCCCATTCTCTACCTGACCTTCGCGATCGTCGGCGTGCGCGCGTTCGCCGTCGGCCGCGCGGGCCTCCGCTACGCCGAACGGCTGTCGAGCCACGATGCGGCGCTGACCGAGCTCGCCGGGCTGCGCGCCGGCACGTTCGAGGCGCTGGTGCCGCGGGTGCCCGGCGCCATCGAGTCGAGCCGCCGGGGCGACGTGCTCGCCGCCTTCGTCGAAGACGTCGACCAGCTGCAGGACGAGCCGTTGCGCGTGCGGCAGCCGCTCGTCGTCGGCACGGTCGTCGTGGCACTGAGCCTCATCGCGATGGCGTGCGCGTCGCCGCTCGCGGCCCTGATCGTGCTCGGGATGCTGCTGCTGAGCGGTGGTGCCGCGGTCGTCCTGTCGCGACGGATGGCGAGCCGCTTCGACCGCGCGCTGGGCGCGGCGCGTGCCGCCCTCGTCGACGCGCTGCTCGAGCACCTCGCATCGGCCGACGTGCTCGCCGCGTTCGGCGCGCTGCCGCAGCACCGCGAACGGGTGCGCTCGGCCGAAGCACGGCTGCAGCGGGTGCAGCTGCGGCGCGCACGCTCGGCCGGCCTCACCGGCGCGCTGCTGGCGCTCGGGTCGGGGGTCGCCTCCGTGCTCGTACTGCTGCTCGTGATGCCGCAGCTCGGGGCGCAGATCTCGGCCCCGCTCTTCGCCGCCGCGGTCGTCGTGCCCGCCGCCGTGTTCGAAGTCTTCGCGCAGGTGCCGGCCGCGCTCGTCGCCCGTCGAGCCGTCGCGGCGAGCGCCGATCGCGTCGCCGCGCTGACCGAGACTCCGATCGCGCCGGAGGTGGTCTCGAATACGGCGGGCGCCCGGCTCGATGGGCCTGCCGACCCCGCGGCCCCCGTGATCTCGGTGCGCGGCCTCGCCGTGCGCCACGCCGGGGCCGCGCGCGATGCCGTGTCGGGCGTCTCGTTCGACGTGAGCGCGGGCGAGGCGGTGGTCGTGCGGGGGCCGAGCGGCTCGGGCAAGAGCACGCTCGCGCAGGCGCTCGTGCGGTTCATCGACTACCGCGGCTCGTATCGCCTGCACGGCGTCGAGGCTCGAGGCCTCGCCCCCGATGAGGTGCGCCGCTTCGTCGGCCTCTGCGAACAGACGCCGCACCTCTTCGACACCGATCTGCGGCAGAATCTGAAGTTCGCACGCGACACCGCGAGCGACGACGCACTGCAGTCGGTGCTCGACCGGGTCGGGCTCGGCGACTGGGCCGTGGAGCGGGGCGGGCTCGACGCGCCGGTCGGCGAACGCGGTGCACTCGTCTCGGGCGGGCAGGCGCAGCGCATCGCGCTCGCGCGGGCGATCCTCGCAGACCTCCCCGTGGTCGTGCTCGACGAGCCGACCGCGGGCGTCGATCGCGACCTGGCGGATCGGCTGCTCATCGACCTGCTCGGGTCCGTGCCCGCAGACCGGGCCGTGATCCTGATCACGCACACCGAACTGCCCGAGGGCCTGCCGATCGCGCGCGTCATCGACCTCCCGGCCGGGCGCGCCTGAGTCAGAACTCTTCGCCGAGCACCGGGTGCCAGGTCGCTTCGAGCGCCCGCCGGTACTGCGCCAGCCGGGCCCGTTCCGGGGTGCGCAGTGCCACTCCGTCGATGGTGCGCACCGGGCGGATGCCGTGCAGCGCGTTGAGCGCCCAGACCTCGTGCGCCGCGAGCTGCGCAGGTGCGATCGTCGCGCGATGCACCGCTACCCCGGCATGCTCGGCGATGACGGTGATGAGCGCCTCGCAGACCGATGCCACGCGGAAGGGCGACTCGACGACGCACAGCGCATCGTCGTCCCACCATACGATCGCCGTGGTCGCCCCTTCGAGCGCTTCGCCGGCGTCACCGAGCAGCAGGGCCTCCGCTCCGCTCGAACGGTTCAGCGCAGTGTGGCGCGCGAGGTTCGGCCCCTTCACCCACGGGGTGCGGGCGTTCTCGAACGCGGCCGAGACGAGGTCGACGCGGCGGCCGAGCGCGGGCAGCGGGCGCACCCGCAGGTCGAGGGCGAACGGGGCGGCATCCCGGCGCGCCTCGAGCCCGGGGTCGGTTCGCAGCTCCAATCGCGGGAAGCCGGCACCGCCGCGCGAGATCCGCTCGGGCGTCGATGCGAGGAAGGGATCGCAGACGCGTTCGAACCAGTCGGTGCCGACCGCGTTCTCCGCTTCCGCGCCGCCGATCGCCTCGACGACACCGGCGCGGAAGCGGTCGAGGTGCAGCGGGAATCCCCGCACCTCGGCCCGCCCGCTCGCGTCGTCGATGCGCACTCGGAACGAATCGGCGACCAGGAGCTCGCCGGCGCTCGTCGCTGCAGTCATGCCTTCACCCTACTGCCGCGCGAATGCCGCGCCCGCGGCCGCTACGCTGTTCCTGTGCAGCAGAGCGACGAACGCGGGGCGGCCGCGTCGCGCGGCCCGTTCGTCATGGCTTCCGCGGAGGTCGTCGGCATCGCCGAGCGGCTCGCTGCGAGCGGGGAGCCGTGGTTCTGGTTCGACGGCGCTGCGGCGCCGGCGGGCGAGAGCCGCACGAGCTATCTCGGTACGGCGAGCGCGATCCGCATCGCGGAGCGCGGCCGCGAACGGGAGTTCCTCGACGGGCTGCGCGCCGAGACCGAGGTCGGCGCCGGCGCCGGCCGCGGGTTCCGCAGCGGCTGGGTCGTCGCACTGAGCTACGAGTTCGGCGTCTCGCTCATGGGGCTCCACCCTTCGCCCGATGACGGCGCACCGGCCTTCGCACTGCGCGTCGATGCCGTGCTCGCGGTCGACCACGACTCGGGGGTCGCCGAGGTGCATGGAGCGGATGCCGCCGCGTGGGCCGCGCGCTTCCCGGCACCGGCCGCCGCACCGCAACCGGCACCGGCGCCGATACCGAATCCGGGGGAGGGGCAGCGGCCCGTCCCGACCTCGTGGCGGCGCGACGACGTCCGCTATGCAGATGAGATCGAAGCCTGCCGCGCCGCGATCGGCGACGGCGACGCCTACGTGCTCTGCCTCACCGACACCGCAGCGGCTCGAGGCGAGTTCGATCCGCTCCGCACCTACCTCCGCTTGCGGCGGAGCGGCCCGGCTGCCCGCGGCGCCGTCGTGGTCGCCCACGATCGCTCGCTCGTGAGCGCGAGCCCCGAGCGCTTCCTCGGCCTCCACGACGGGGCGCTCGAAACGCATCCGATCAAGGGCACCCGACCGCGCGGGGCGAACGCAGCCGAAGACGCGGTGCTCGCCGCGGATCTGGCAGCGGACCCGAAGGAGCGCGCCGAGAACCTCATGATCGTGGACCTCATGCGCAACGACTTCAGCCGGGTCTGCGCGGCCGGCACCGTCGGCGTCGCCGACTTCCTCCGCGTCGAGACCCATCCGCACGTGCACCAGCTCGTGAGCACGGTCTCCGGTCGCCTGCTTCCGGGGCTCGGCATCGCCGACGCCATCGCGGCCTGCTTCCCGGGCGGTTCCATGACCGGCGCGCCGAAGCGGAGCGCCGTGCAGATCCTCCAACAGCTCGAAGAGCGGCCGCGAGGGCTCTACTCCGGCTGCTTCGGATGGATCGACGATCGCGGCGACGCCGAACTCGCGATGACCATCCGCGGTATCGAACTGCGCGAACCGCTGCGCGACGGGGTCTCGAGCGCCAGGCGTTTCGCGGCGGCGCTCGTCGGGGCGGGAGGCGGCATCACGGCCGACTCCGACCCGCCGCGGGAGGTCGCGGAGAAGCACCTCAAGGCGGCCGCGATCTTCTCGGCGCTCGGCCCTCGCTGACCGATCGCGCACTGCCCGGCCGAAGGGCGAATGCGGCCGGCTCGGCGCGGTATCCTTGAACGGTGTGTGCTCGCTCCGGCGAGCGATCCGACGACTAGTAGAGGTGCGCGTGACCGACCAGCAGCGGCGAGAATCAGAGGGCTACGACTTCAGGGCGATCCAGGATCGATGGCTGCCCGTCTGGGACGAGCTGAAGCCCTTCGAGGTCGATGAGGCCTCGCCGAAGCCGCGCAAGTACGTGCTCGACATGTTCCCGTACCCCTCGGGCGACCTGCACATGGGGCACGCCGAGGCGTTCTGCTTCGGCGATGTGCTCGCGCGCTACTGGCGCGGCCGCGGCTACGAGGTGCTGCACCCGATCGGGTGGGACTCGTTCGGGCTGCCCGCCGAGAACGCCGCGATCAAGCGCGGCGTCGACCCCCGCGAATGGACGTACGCGAATATCGCGCAGCAGAAGGACTCGTTCCGCAAGTACGCCCCGTCGTTCGACTGGAGCCGCGTGCTGCACACGAGCGACCCCGAGTACTACCGTTGGAACCAGTGGCTCTTCCTGAAGATGTACGAGAAGGGGCTCGCGTACCGCAAGGCCAGCTGGGTCAACTGGGACCCGGTGGATCAGACGGTGCTCGCGAACGAGCAGGTGCTCTCCGACGGCACCTCCGAGCGCTCGGGCGCCGTCGTCGTGAAGAAGAAGCTCACCCAGTGGTACTTCCGCATCACCGACTACGCGGATCGGCTGCTCGACGACCTCGACCAGCTCGAGGGCAAGTGGCCGACCAAGGTGCTGAACATGCAGCGCAATTGGATCGGCCGATCGCGCGGCGCCGAGGTCGAGTTCGAGATCGAGGGCCGCGAGGAGAAGGTGCCGGTGTTCACCACCCGCCCCGATACGCTGCACGGCGCCACCTTCATGGTCGTCGCACCCGATTCCGAGCTGGCCGCGGAGCTGGCCGCGGGAGCGTCCGAGGAGACGCGCATCCGCTTCCAGGAATATCTCGACCAGGCCCAGAAGCAGACCGAGATCGAGCGCCAGAGCACCGAGCGCGAGAAGACCGGCGTCTCCCTCGACCACTTCGCCGTGAACCCGGTCAACGGCGAGCGCATTCCCGTCTGGGTATCCGACTACGTGCTCGCCGACTACGGCCACGGCGCGATCATGGCAGTGCCCGCTCACGACCAGCGCGACCTCGACTTCGCCCTGAAGTTCGACCTCCCGGTGCGCGTCGTCGTCGACGTGCGCGATGCCGACGGCGCGGCCCTGCCCGATCCCGCCGCGAGCGGCATCGCCACAGCGGGCGATGGCGTGCTCGTGAACTCGGGCGAGCTCGACGGCCTCGAGAAGTCGGCCGCGATCGCGCGGGCGATCGAGGTGCTCGAGGCGCGCGGCACCGGCCGCGCCGCGACGACCTACCGCCTGCGGGACTGGCTCATCTCGCGCCAGCGCTACTGGGGCACCCCGATCCCGATCCTGCACGGCACGGGCGGCAACGAGGGTCGGATGAAGCCCGTCGACGCCGCTTCGCTCCCCGTCGAGCTCCCCGCATCGCAGGGCCTCGATCTGAAGCCGAAGGGCGCGTCGCCGCTCGGCGCCGCCACGGAATGGGCCACGGTCGCGGAGGCCGACGGCGACGTCTGGCTGCGCGACCCCGACACCATGGACACCTTCGTGGACAGCTGCTGGTACTACCTGCGCTTCCTGTCGTCGAACGACGACACCCAGGCGTTCGATCCGGAGCTCGCGAAGCAGTGGGGCCCGATCGACCAGTACGCGGGCGGAGTCGAGCACGCCATCCTGCACCTACTGTACTCGCGCTTCATCACGAAGGTGCTGCACGACCTCGGCTACCTCGACTTCGAGGAGCCCTTCACCGCGCTGCTGAACCAGGGCATGGTGCTGCTCGACGGTGCGAAGATGTCGAAGTCGAAGGGCAACCTCGTCGAGTTCGCCTCGGAGCTGCAGGAGCACGGCGCCGACGCGCTGCGCGTCACGCTCGCCTTCGCCGGCCCGCCCGAGGACGATATCGACTGGGCCGATGTGTCGGTGCAGGGGTCGGCGAAGTTCCTCGCGCGCGCCTGGCGCATCGCTGACGACGTGGAGCAGCGGGGCGCAGCCCCCGGCGTGGCGTTCGCCGCCGGCGACAAGGCGCTGCGCAAGCACACCCATCAGCTGCTCGCCGATGCGCCCGGCCTCGTCGAAGCGTACAAGTTCAACGTGGTCGTCGCGCGACTCATGGATCAGGTGAACTTCACGCGCAAGGCGATCGACTCGGGCTGCGGCGTCGCCGATCCGGCCGTGCGCGAATCGGCCGAGGCGATCGCGATGATCCTGTCGCTGTTCGCCCCGTACGCCGCGGAGGACATGTGGGCCAAGCTCGGTCACGAACCCTCGGTCGCCCTGGCCGAGTGGCCGGCATCGGACGCATCGCTGCTCGTCGAGGACGAGGTCACCATGGTGGTGCAGGTCGACGGCAAGGTCAGGGATCGCCTGACGCTGCCCGCCAACGTCACCGAGGCGGAGGCGGAGGCGGCGGCCCGCGCTTCGGCCTCCGTGCAGCGCTCGATCGGCGCACGCGAGGTCGTGAACGTCGTCGTGCGCGTGCCGAAGATCGTGAGCATCGCGACGCGCGGCTGACGCTGCTCTCCCGATCCCGGCCCGGCGTCTGACGCGGGGCCGGGATCGTCGCATGTGCGGGCAGTACCTTCCTCCACAGGCGACGAATCGGGCATTTCAGCGGCGACTTGTTCGGATAGCCGGATCCGCGCGCACCGGCACCCGGAGTTCGGCCTACATTGGCCGCATGAAGCCGGACATCGAAGAGATCGAGCCCAGGACGCGGGGGAGTGCGGCGCTGCGGGAGTCCGCCTCGCCGGGCGCGGTGATCTGGAGCTCCGAAGCGGTGCTGCGCGCGCGGGCCGCGGAGACGGACGGCAGCGGGCCCGCTGCCGCGCATCGCGCCGTGTCGGCGCCGATCGCACGTGCGGAGGCGCCCGGGCTCGCGGCGCAGCTGAAGCGCGCGGTCGCGGTGCCGGTGCTCGCCGGCGCGACGGTGTTCGTCGTCGCGGTCGCGATCGCCATCATCATGGCGACGCTGCAGATGCGGCCGGGAGCCGCGGCAGCGTCGGAAGTGGAGCCCGCGCTGTCGGCAGCGACCGCGGCCGGCAGCGGAGCGGATGACGAACCCGAAGCCGCCGGGGGCGCGGTGGATTCCGCCGACTCCGAGATCATCGTGCACGTGATCGGAGAGGTCGCCGCGCCCGGTGTCGTACGCCTCCCCGCGGGCTCGCGCGCCGCCGACGCGATCGAATCGGCCGGAGGAGCAACGGAGGCCGCAGTGCTCTCGGCGGTGAACCTCGCGCGGACGATCGTGGACGGCGAGCAGCTGCTCGTGCCGAACGCGGCGCAGATCGAAACCGGCACCGCGGTGGACGCGCCCGCGGCCGCGGAGCCGGCCGGTGCCGCCGCGAGCGGGTCGGGGCAGGGAGCCGCATCGGTCGACCTGAACGCGGCGACCGCCGCGGAGCTCGAGACCCTGCCGCGGGTGGGCCCGGCCCTGTCGCAGCGGATTCTCGAGTGGCGCGAGGCGAACGGCGGCTTCACCGCCGTCGACCAGCTGCGGGAGGTCTCGGGCATCGGCGAGAAGACCTTCGACGGGCTGCGAGAGCTGGTGTCGGTGCGATGACCGCCGGGAACCCGCGCACACCCGCAGGGGGAGACGCTGCACTGGCGCGAGGAGCGCGAGCGGTCCCCGCCCGGTACCTGGCGGCTGTTCGCGCCCGCGCTCGTCGTGTGGGCGGTCGCCGCATGCGCCGTGCTGCGGCCCGCGGCGGGCTGGGGCATCGCCATCGCGGCGGCGACCTGCGGCGGCCTGGCGCTGATGGGATCGGCGCTCTTCGGGCGGGGCCGGTCGGCGGCCTCGGCGCACCGGCTCCGCCTGCTGTTCGAGGGCGGCGCAGTGGGCTGTGCGCTGCTCGTGCTGCTCGGGTCGAGCGTCGCCGTCCACGGTCAGCAGCGCGCCGATCCGGAGATCCTCGCGGCGGCTGAACGCCGGGAACCGATCCGAGCCGCCGCGACGCTGAGCGCATTCCCCCAACTGCGGCTCGGCGACGACGGCGCCGTGCGATCGGCGTGGGCGACGGCGGTGCTCGATGCGCCGTACCGGTCCGTGCCGGTCGTGCTGTGGCTCGGCGAGACCGAGGCAGCGGCCGGTGCGCGGCTCGGACCCGGGAGCCGGGTGCTCATCGCAGGTACGGCGGTGCCGCTTGAAGCCGGGGCGATGTCGGCCTACGGCATCCGCGTCGACGCGTTCGACGTCATCGGCCCTCCGCCGCCCGGCACGCGGTCGTCCCCGGCGGCGGGCGCGCGGCAGCGGCTCGCCGAACGCAGTGCGCGGGTCGCGGCCGATCTCCGCAACGGTTTGCGGGAGACCGCGAGCCGGGTGTCCGGAGCCGAGCTGCTGCCCGGCTTCGCCGTGGGCGACACGTCGCTCGTCTCCGACGCGCTCGAATCGAGCATGAAGCAGGCGTCTACGGTGCACGTCACCGCCGTGTCCGGGGCGAACATCGGCCTGCTCACGGCCTGCGTCATCGGGCTGGTGAGCCGTCTCGGCTTCGGCCGCAGGCTGCGCATCCTCGCGGCCGCGATCGCGCTCGGCGGCTTCGTCATCATCGTCGGCCCCGACTCGAGCGTGCAGCGGGCTGCGATCATGGCCGTCGTCATGCTGGTCTCCGACTTCGGCGGGCACCGCTCGAGGTCGTTGCCCGCGCTCGGGCTCGCCATGAACGCGATGCTCATCGCCGACCCGTGGCAGGCGCTGCAGCCCGGATTCGCCCTCTCCGTCGCGGCGACCGCCGGGATACTGCTGATCGTGCCTGCCCTGGAACGCGGAACGGCGAAGCGCTGGCCGTTCGCCGCGGGCCCGCCGCGATGGCTCGTACTGCCGGTCGCGGTGGCACTCTCCGCGCAGCTCGCCTGCGGCCCGCTGCTCCTGCTGCTGCAGCCCGGTATCCCTGCCGCGGGCATTCTCGCGAACTGCTTGATCGAGACCGCGGCGCCGCTCGGCACGGGCCTCGGGCTCGCGGCCCTGGTCGCCCTGCCCCTGTCGGCCGAGCTCGGCGATGCGTTCGTACGGCTCGGGAGCTGGCCCGCGAGCTGGGTCGCCGCGGCCTCCGAGATCGCGGCGGGCCTGCCCGCGGCGCGCTGGGCCTGGCCGGGCGACTGGCCGGGGGCGCTGCTGCTGACGGCGGTCGAAGGCTCCGTGCTCGTCGCGTGGCTGCTGGCGAGCGGCCGGTTCGCTCCCCGACGCCTCGGCGACCCCGAAGAGTCGCGCACGGCGCCGTGGGCGGGTCGCGCGCAGACGCCGCTGCGCTCGCGCAGCATCGTCGCGTGCCTCGTCTGCGCCGCGCTCGGCGTGTTCGCCGGGCCCACGCTCGTCGTGCCGATCGCAACCGGATCGACGGTGCCCGCGGATTGGAGCGTCGTCGCCTGTGATGTCGGTCAGGGCGACGCGCTGCTGCTGCGCGACGGCGAGCCGCGGGGCGAGGTCATGCTCGTCGACACCGGGGACGACCCCGAGAAGCTGCGAGCCTGCCTCGACCGATTCGGAGTCTCGGAGATCGCACTGCTGGTGCTCACCCATGACGACCGCGACCATGTCGGAGCGCTCGGCGAGGTGGTCGGCCGCACTCGCGAGGCGCTCGTCGCACCGGCGAACGCGCTCGATGGCGACGACCGTCCGGTGCTCGGCGCACTCGGGGAAGCCGGGGTGCCGACGATCGTCGGCGCGAGCGGTATGCGCGGCGGCGGGCCGGCGATGTCCTGGGAGGTGCTCGCGCCCGATGCGGCCGCCCGGCCGGCCGACGCGAACTCGGCGAGCCTCGTGCTCGCCGTGCAGATCCGCGGCCTGCGAGCGCTGCTGCTCGCCGACACGGGCGAGGCCGAGCAGCGCGCGTTGCGCGCGGCCGGTGCGGAGCTGCGTGCCGATATCGTGAAGATCGCCCACCACGGCAGCAGGGATCGCGACGCCGGCTTCGCGGCGGAGGCCGGCGCAGCGCTCGGGCTGGTCTCGGTCGGGGCCGAGAACCGGTACGGGCATCCGGTGGCCGAGACGCTCGACGACTACGCGTCGACGGGCACTCGGGTGCTCCGCACCGACGAGCACGGCTCCATCGCCATCAGTTTCGGGTCGGGGGATGTCGCGCGCGAACGATGGGGCATATGGCTGGAGCGGGCCCCGGAACGACCGGTGCCCGCTCCAGCGGGAGTGCGCGGTGCGCTGGATCAGCGACCCGAACGCCGCTTGTTCCAGATGTCGAAGGCGACGGCCAGCAGCAGCACCATGCCCTTGATCGCCATCTGCCATGCGGCATCGACGGCGAGGATCGACAGGCCCATGTTCAGGACGCCCATCACCAGGCCGCCGATGACCGCGCCGACGACAGTGCCGACGCCGCCCTGCACCGCGGCGCCGCCGATGAACGCCGCGGCGATCGCATCGAGCTCGTAGTTGACACCCGCCGAGGCGACCGCGCCGCCGGCACGGGCGGTGCTGACGACGCCGGCGACGGCGGCGAGCACGCCGATGTTCACGAAGAGCATGAAGTCGACGCGCTTCGTGTTCACGCCGCTCATTTCCGCCGCGAAACGGTTGCCGCCGATCGCGTAGATGTGGCGGCCGAAGACGGTGCGGTTGAGCACGAACGAGTACGCGAGGATCAGCGCGCCGAGGATGACGAGGATGATCGGCGTGCCGTTGTACCCGGCGAGCAGCCAGCACAGCGCCATGATGGCGACGACGGCCGCGGCGAACTTGCCCCAGTAGAGACCTGCGGGCTCCATTGGAAGCCCGAGCTTCTGCAGCGTGCGGCGGTTCCGGAACCGGTCGGCGAAGAAGAACGCGCAGGCGATCAGGCCGAGGATGAGGGTGAGCGCATCCCGGTTCGCGATACCGCCGAAGACTCCGGGCAGCCAGCTCGCGCCGATCGCGATGAAGGGTTTCGGGAGGCCGCTGATGGTGCCCCCGGTCAGCAGCACGAGTGTGAGGCCGCGGAAGAGCAGCATGCCCGCGAGCGTCACGATGAACGCCGGTATGCCGACGTAGGCGATCCAGAAGCCCTGCCACGCGCCGACGACCGCGCCGACGACGAGCGCGACGAGCACCGCCGCCCACCACGGCAGCCCCCATTGCTGCATCGCGATCGCCGAGACCGCGCCGACCATCGCCACCACGGAGCCGACCGAGAGGTCGATATGGCCGGCGATGATCACCATCACCATGCCGATCGCCAGGATGAGCACGTAGGCGTTCTGCTGGATCAGGTTGTTGACGTTGCCGGGCATCAGCAGACGGCCGGCGGTCAGCACCTGGAAGAGCAGGATGATGATGACGAGCGCGACGAGGATGCCGTACTGGCGGACGTTGAAACTGATCTTCTTGCGGGGCGCTGTGCGCGCGGGAGTCTGGGTGCTCATGCGGCGCGTTCCTTTCCTGAGGTCATGAGAGTCATGAGGGCCTCCTGCGTGGCCTCTGCGCGTGAGAGCTCGCCGGAGATGCGGCCCTCGGAGATGGTGTAGATGCGGTCCGAGAGGCCGAGGAGCTCGGGAAGCTCGGAGGAGATGACGACGATCGCCTTGCCCTCTTGCGCGAGTTCGTTGATCACGGTGTAGATCTCCTGCTTCGCGCCGACGTCGACGCCGCGGGTCGGCTCGTCGAGGATCAGCACGTCGGGCTTCGTGTGCAGCCATTTGGCCAGCACGACCTTCTGCTGATTGCCGCCGGAGAGCTTGCCGGTGTGCACCGAGACATCCGGGGTCTTGATGCGCATGATCTTGCGGAAGCGCTCGGCGACCGCGTTCTCGCGATGTTGATCGATCACGCCGCGCTTCGACACCTCGCCGATGCCGGCGATCGAGATGTTCGAGGTGATCGACTCGATGAGGTTCAGGCCGTAGCGCTTGCGATCCTCGGTGACGTAGGCGATGTGGTGCCCGATCGCCTCCTGGATGGTGCGGGTCTGGAACTCGACGCCGTCCTTGAACACGCGGCCGGAGAGCACGGTGCCGTAGCTGTGGCCGAAGATGCTCATGGCGAGCTCGGTGCGGCCGGCGCCCATGAGACCGGCGAAGCCGACGATCTCGCCGGCGCGGACCGAGAACGAAGCGTCCTCGATGACGATCCGGTCGTGGTCGTTCGGGTGGCGCACGGTCCAGCCCTCGACGCGCAGCTTCTCCGCGCCGATGTTCGGGCGGTGCTCCGGGAAGAGCTGCGAGAGCTCGCGCCCGACCATCGCGCGGATGATGCGGCCCTCGTCCGCATCGCCCTCGGACATCGAGAACGATTCGATGCTCTGCCCGTCGCGGATGATCGTGACGGAGTCGGCGATCTGCTGGATCTCCTTCAGCTTGTGGGAGATGATGATCGAGGTGATGCCCTGCGTGCGCAGCTGGTCGATCAGCCCGAGCAGGTGCGCGCTATCGGTGTCGTTGAGCGCTGCGGTGGGTTCATCGAGGATGAGGAGCTTCACCTCCTTCGCGAGCGCCTTCGCGATCTCGACGAGCTGCTGCTTGCCGACACCGAGCTGGTTGATGGGCGTCGCGGGGTTCTCGTCGAGGCCGACCCGTTCGAGCAGGGCCATCGCCTCTGAGTTCGTGGCGTTCCAATCGATGACGCCGCCGCGTGCGCGTTCGTTGCCGAGGAAGATGTTCTCGGCGATCGAGAGGTACGGGCTCAGCGCCAGCTCCTGATGGATGATGACGATGCCGTCGGCCTCGCTGTCGTTGATGCCGCGGTACTCGGCGGAGTGCCCGTCGAACTCGATGCTGCCGCCGAAGCTGCCGTGCGAGTAGACGCCCGAGAGCACCTTCATCAGCGTGGACTTGCCGGCGCCGTTCTCACCGCAGATGGCGTGCACCTCGCCCGAGGCGACGGTGAGCGAGACGCCGTCGAGCGCGCGCACGCCGCCGGCGAACTCCTTCACGATGCCGTGCATCTCGAGAATTGCTGGTTCGGACATATGACCTCCTCGGTGCTGACCGAACGTGACGGAAAAGGGGGACGGGGGCCGGGAGTCGCCGAACGGCTCCCGGCCCCCGAGACGGGTCAGAGGCCGACGTCGCTCGCCTGGATGAAGCCGGAGTCGATGAGCTTCGACTGCACCAGATCGGCGGTCACGGTCTCCGGCGGCAGCAGGAACGACGGGACGACCTTCGCGCCGTTGTCGTAGGTCTCCGTGTCGTTGACCTCGGGCTCCTCGCCGTTCACGATCGACTGCGTCATCTGGAACACGCGATCACCGAGCGTACGAGTGTCCTTCCAGACGGTCATCGACTGCTCGCCGTCGAGCACGGCCTTCACGTTCGCCTTGTCGGCGTCCTGGCCGGTGAGCACCGGGTAGTCGGCGCCCGGGGTGTAGCCGGCCGACTTCAGCGAGGCGATGATGCCGATCGCGAGGCTGTCGTTGGGGGAGAGTACGACATCGACCTTGTCGCCGCCGGTGTAGAACGACGAGAGGCGGTTGTCCATCTCGGCCTGCGCCTTCGCGGAGTCCCAGCCCTGGACGCCGATCGACGCCCAGTCGTCGTTCGATTTCGGCGCCTTGCCCGACGGCACGGTCAGCCGGCCCGATTCGACATAGGGGAGGAGCACGTCCCAAGCCCCCGAGAAGAAGTACTTCGCGTTGTTGTCGTCGGGGCTGCCGGCGAACGGCTCGAGCGTGAAGGTCTCTTCCGTGTTCTCGAGGTCCAGCGTCTCGACGATGTACTCGCCCTGCAGCTGACCGACCTGGTAGTTATCGAACGTCGCATAGTAGTCGACGTTCTCGCTGCCGTTGATCAGGCGGTCGTACGCGATGACGGTGACGCCCTGCGTCTTCGCCTCCTCGAGCACCGGCGCGAGCGCTTCGCCGTCGATCGCGGCGATGACGAGGATCTTCGCGCCGCCGGCGATCTGGTTCTGGATCTGCGAGATCTGCTGGTCGGTCTTGTTGTCGGCGTACTGCAGATCGGTGGTGCAGTCGGCGTCCTTGAGCGACGCCTGCAGCTGCTCGCCGTCGTTGATCCAGCGCTCGAGGCTGCGGGTCGGCATGGAGATGCCGACGTTGCAATCGACTCCCTCGGTGCCGGCGTCCGAGGTGTTCGCGGGGCTGGCCGTGCAGGCCGAGAGCGCGAGCGCCGCGGAGCCCGCGAGGGCGAGCGCCGCGAGGGTACGGGTGGTCTTCATCGGTGTTCCTCTCTGAACATCTTGCAGTCGATACTGCATCGGTGCGAACTGCCTTTCGGGAATTTGTCGCGTCTAACAACCTATTCATGGATATGGACCCTGTCAACTCCCGTACTGCTGGGGATCGCTTCGTTTCCGAACCGTTATCGGACCCTTCGCGACTTGCGCAGGCGATGCCCGAACTGGGATGTTCTATAGGGGAAGAAATCGGTCCGAACGGGGAGCGGAGAGCCCGGAACAGGCGGAAGCGAAAGATGAGCCAGCATCAGCGCAGCAACGAGCAGGTGAGACGCGCGAACCTCAGAGGGGTGCTCCATGCGCTGCACTACGACGGTCCGCATTCGCGCGCCGCGCTGACGAAGCGCACGGGCTTCTACCGTTCGACGATCGCGGCGCTCGTGAGCGAACTCGTGCAGCTGGATCTCGCCTCCGAGGCGCTTCCCGAGGAGCGGACCGGGGTCGGGCGGCCGAGCCCGATCGTGGCCATCAACCCGCGCATCGTGGCACTCGTCGCGTACCCCGACGTCGGTGCGGTGGTCGTCGGCATCGTCGGCCTCGGCGGCGTCGTGCATGTGCGGCAGCGCCGTGAACTCTCCGAGCGCCCCTCCGCCGTCGAGGTGGTCCACGAGATCGCGGTGGCGGTCGAGCGATTGCGCCCCGAGCTCGACGCCTACGACCGCGTGGTCGGCCTCGGCGTCGCCGTGCCCGCGCTCGTCGATGTGGAGACCGGCACGGTCGAACTGGCTCCCAACCTGAAATGGACGGGGGAGCCGCTCGCGCGCCTGCTCGAGGAGCGCCTCGATATTCCGGTCGTACTCGCGAACGATGCGCAGGTCGGCGCCGCCGCCGAGCGGCAGTTCGGGCCGGGCAGGGGAGTCGATCACATGATCTACGTGAACGGCTCCGGCGGCGGCATCGGCGGCGGAGCGTACGTCGACGGCCACGAGCTCCGGGGCTACCGGGGATTCGGCGCCGAGTTCGGCCATATCGTCATCGATCCCGGCGGCGAGGCCTGCTACTGCGGTCAGCGCGGCTGCTTCGAGCGGGTCGTGCGGCAGAGCGAACTGCTGGAGCTGATCGGGCGCGGATCCCTCGACGCCGATGAGCTCGAGCAGGCGCTCGTCTCGAACACCGATGCCGCCCTCGCTCGGGCGATGGATCAGCAGGTCGATCGCCTCGGAGACGGCATCGCCGTGCTCGTCAGCGCGCTCGCGCCGCAGCTCGTGGTGCTCGGCGGCTTCCTCTCCTCGCTCTACCGAGCACGGCCGGAGCGCCTTGCAGCACGGCTCGCCGAGCGATCGTTCGGGGCGCTCTCGGCAGACGTCCGCGTCGTGAGCGGCGGCCTGGGAGCGCACGAAGTGCTCGTCGGCATCAGCGAGCGGGTGTTCGAGCGCGTGTTCGCAGACCCGGTGGTATTCGGATCCGCGACCGCCGCGTGAGCGCGCCGGAGCCGGGCTCAGCGCTGCGCGCCGACGCCTGACCGGCGATGCCGCCCGTACTGCTCGCGGATGATCGGCTGCTCGTTCACGGGCAGTTCGCGCACGAGGTCTACGGGCCATTCCGCCCACGAGCCACGTGCCGCCGAACTCGCCTGACGCGCGGCCCCCAGAGCGACGTACTCCGCGGGCTGCGGCACCCGGATCGGGAGGCCGAAGACCTCGGCCGCGATCGACTGCACGGCGGGGTTCATCGCGGCGCCGCCGATCAGCGTGACGGAGCGCGCCGCCAGGCCGACCTCGCGCAGCGCTTCGAGGCCGTCGGCGAGCCCGCACAGGAGGCCCTCGATGGCGGCGCGCGCGAGGTGCTCCCGCCGCGTCGAGGCGAGCGTCATGCCGAAGAGCGTGGCGGTCGCATCGGGCAGGTTCGGGGTGCGCTCGCCCTCGAAATAGGGCTGGAGCACCAGACCGTCCGCCCCCGGGGGCGCGGTGAGCGCCAGGCGCCCGAGTTCCTCGTGGTCGACGCCGAGGAGCCCCGCGATGCTGTCGAGCACGCGCGCGGCGTTCAGGGTCGCGATCAGCGGCAAGTGCGCGCCGGCCGCATCCGCGAACCCCGCGACCGTGCCGCTGGGGTCGGCGATCGGAGTCTCCGACACGCCGAACACCGTTCCGCTCGTGCCGATGGAGACGACGGCATCGCCGACGCCGATGCCGAGGCCCAGACCGCCGGCGGCATTGTCTCCGGCGCCGGGAGCGATCGCGATCCCGTCGGGAATGCCGGCGTCGGCGAGCCCCGCGGTGCGGGCGCCGATGCCGAGCGGGTCGAGTACTCGGGGGACGACCGCGTCGTGCCCGAGCGCGGCGCGCAGCAGCTCGGTGTCGTACGCTCCGGTACGAGCGCTCCAGTAGCCGGTGCCGCTCGCGTCGGATCGGTCGGTGAAGAGCGCGGTCAGGTCGGCGCCGCGGGGCGCGTCGTCCGCGGGGCCGTACCCGGCAAGGCGCCAGCTGAGCCAGTCGTGGGGCAGTGCGACGGCGGCCACCGCCGCTGCATGCTGCGGCTCGTGGTCGCGCAGCCAGCGCAGTTTGGAGATGGTGAACGATGCGACCGGCACGAGCCCGACGCGTTCGGCGAGCGCCTCCTCGCCGAACTCCCGGCGCAGGTCATCGGCCGCGGCCGCGGAGCGGGTGTCGTTCCAGAGCAGCGCATCGCGGATCACGCGCCCGTGCTCGTCGAGCGCGACCATGCCGTGCTGCTGCCCGCCGATGGCGATCGACGCGACATCGGCGAGGCCGCCCGCATCGGCGAGCGCGACCTGCAGCGCGTCCCACCACGCCTGCGGGTCGACTTCGGTGCCCGTCGGATGCGACGCGCGGCCCTCGCGCACGATGCGGCCGGTCTCGGCGTCGCAGATGACGACCTTGCAACTCTGCGTGGAACTATCAATGCCTGCGACGAGCATGCCGGGCCCTTCGGTGGTTCGGGTGCGGAACCGGGGACCGGCCTCCGCGGGTTGGAGAACTGAGTGGGCCCCGTGCAGGGGCCCACTCAAGGAGGATAGTCTGGATCAGCGTGCTCCCATGAGGTGCTCCATCGCGAGCTGCTGCAGACGGACGAAGCCGAAGCCTCGACCGTCGAAGTACGGCGTCGCGTCGAAGTCCTCGTAGCTCGCGCGGTCGGCCAGCAGATCGTTCAGGGTCTCGCCCGGGGCGAGCGTGGGGGTGCGCAGTTCGGCGACCCGTGCGGCCTCCAGTGCGCTCCGCACCTCGGGGTCCGCGCGGAATGCCGCGGCGCGCTCCTTCAGCAGGAGGTACATGCGCATGTTCGCGGCTACCGACTCCCAGACCCCGTCCGAATCCTCGGTGCGCGACGGCTTGTAGTCGAAGTGGCGCGGGCCGGTGTAGGCGGTGCCGCCCTCGGGCGAGCCGAACTCGAGCAGGTCGACGAGCGAGAACGCGTTCTGCAGATCGCCGTGGCCGAAGACGAGATCCTGATCGAACTTCACCCCGCGCTGACCGTTGAGGTCGATGTGGAAGAGCTTGCCCGCGTCGAGCGCCTGGGCGATGCCGTGGGTGTAGTTGAGGCCCGCCATCTGCTCGTGGCCGGTCTCGGGGTTCAGGCCGACCATCTCGGGGTGCTCGAGCGTCTCGATGAAGCCGAGCGCGTGTCCGATGGTCGGCAGCAGGATGTCGCCGCGCGGCTCGTTCGGCTTGGGCTCGATCGCGAATCGGATGCCGTATCCCTGTTCGCGCACGTACTCCGAGAGCAGGTTCACCGCCTCGCGGTAGCGGGCCAGGGCGGCCTGCACATCCTTCGCCGCATCGTACTCGCTGCCCTCGCGGCCGCCCCACATGACGAAGGTCTCGGCGCCGAGCTCGGCGGCGAGGTCGATGTTGCGCAGCACCTTGCGCAGCGCGAAGCGCCGCACCGAGCGGTCGTTCGATGTGAATCCGCCGTCCTTGAACACGGGGTGGCTGAACAGGTTGGTGGTGATCATCGGGATGACCAGGCCGGTCTCGTCGAGCGCGCCCTTGAGGCGGTCGATCTCTGCACGGCGCTCGGCGTCGCTGCTCTCGAACGGGAAGAGGTCGTCGTCGTGGAAGGTCATGCCCCACACGCCGAGATCGCTCAGGCGGTGCACGGCTTCGACCGTGTCGATCGGTGCGCGGGTCGCGCTGCCGAACTGGTCCTGCGCCTGCCAGCCGAAGGTCCAGAGGCCGAACGAGAACTGGTCTTCACGAGTGGGTGCATGCATGGTCGCTCCTTTGCGAAGGGGATGAAGGATCAAATATGTACTTACTGACAACATATAAGAATCGGCGGGTGCTGTCCAGCGACGGGCGTTGCAGCGCAGTGCGCCCGCGCGGGCCCCACTAGGCTGGTGGCGTGGCAGCAGCGCGTGGTTCGAAGTCCAAGATCCCTCAGCTCGAGTGGACCGCGGCGGCCCCCGCGCCGGTCGTGCTCATCAGCGGTCCCGAGGCGTTCCTCGCCGACCGCGCCACCCACGCGATCCGCGAGGCGCTGCGCGAGTCGCACGGCGAACTCGAGGTCCACGACGTCGACGCGGCATCGTACGCCGCGGGGGAGCTGTTCACGATCGCGAGCCCGTCGCTGTTCGCCGAGCCGCGCCTCATCCGCGTCTCGGGCGTCGAGAAGTGCTCCGACGCCTTCCTCGAAGACGCGAAGCGCTACGTCGAAGCCGCCGCAGACGATACGACGCTGGTGCTCCGGCATTCCGGCGGCCAGCGCGGCAAGGCCCTGCTCGACCGCGTGCGCGCGGGGGCGGGGGCCGGCATCGAAATCGTCTGCCCGGAGATGAAGAAGGATCAGGATCGCCTCGCGTTCGTGCAAGCGGAGTTCCGGCGCCTCGGCGCGCAGATCACCCCCGGAGGCGCTCGCATGCTCGTCGACGCGTACTCCGGCGGCCTCGGCGAGCTCGCCGGGGCGTGCGCCCAGCTCGTCGCCGATGTCGGGCCGCGCATCGCGGAGGCCGAAGTCGGCCGGGCGACCGAGGGCCGTGTCGAGACCACGGGGTTCAAGGTCGCCGATGCGGCGACCGCGGGCCGCGCGGCTGAGGCGCTCGTGCTGCTGCGCCAGGCGCTCTCGACGGGCACCGATCCGATCCCCGTCCTCGCCGCGCTCAACATGAAGGTGCGCGGCATGGCGCGGGTGCACGGCGCGCGAGGATCGAGCGGTCAGCTCGCCTCGCAGCTCGGCATGGCGCCGTGGCAGGTCGATCGCGCGCTGCGCGAGGTGCGCGGCTGGCAGGAGGAGGATCTGGCGCGCGCCGTCGATCTCGCCGCCGAGACCGAATGGCGGTTGAAGGGTGGCAGCAGGGATCCCGAGTACGCGCTCGAGAAGTACGTGCTCTTCATCGCGCGGCGCGGTCGCACCCGCTGACCGTCGCCCCGAAGGCCCGCAGAACGCACGAAAGGCCCCGCCGAAGCGGGGCCTTTCGGAGGATCCGAGAGGTGCGGCTGCTTAGAGCGCGGCGACCTTCGCAGCGAGCTTCGACTTGCGGTTCGCAGCCTGGTTCTTGTGGATGACGCCCTTCGAGACGGCCTTGTCGAGCTTGCGCGCGGCGACCTTCAGGTTGCCTTCGGCAGCGGCCTTGTCGCCGGCGGTGATGGCCTCGCGCGTCTTGCGGATGAGCGTGCGGAGCTCGCTCTTGTACGCGCGGTTGCGCTCGGTAGCCTTCTGGTTGGTCTTGATGCGCTTGATCTGCGACTTGATATTTGCCACGTTGGGGTGATTCCTTACGATTCTTCAGGTCAGTCGGGATTGTTCTGCGCGGTGAGAGAGGGCACCTTGCAGAGGGTGTGGATGATCTCCACACGCAAGCCAAGAATCAACTTTAGCAGATCGCCCCCCGATCGGTGGCAGCGAGGGCCGAAATCTCGCGGCGCGGCGCGCCTCGCCGAACGGCGCCCGCCTGGCCGGTCGCACGGCCGGATCATGCGATAATGGCAGGCGATGTCTCCTCGTAGTGTGAACCCTCCCGTGCCGGCGTCGACCGACCCCGCGAAGATCCGCAACTTCTGCATCATCGCGCACATCGATCACGGCAAGTCGACGCTTGCCGACCGCATGCTCCAGATCACCGGCACGGTGCCCGAGCGCGAGATGCGCGCCCAGTACCTCGACCGCATGGACATCGAGCGCGAGCGCGGCATCACGATCAAGTCGCAGGCCGTGCGCATGCACTGGCAGGCCGACGGGGTCGAGTACGCCCTCAACATGATCGATACGCCGGGCCACGTCGACTTCAGCTACGAGGTCAGCCGATCCCTGGCGGCCTGCGAAGGCGCCATTCTGCTCGTCGATGCGGCCCAGGGCATGGAGGCCCAGACGCTCGCGAACCTCTACCTCGCGATGGAGCACGATCTCGAGATCATCCCCGTGCTCAACAAGATCGACCTGCCGGCGGCGGACCCCGAGCGCGTGGCGCGCGAGATCTCGGACCTCATCGGCGGCGACCCGGCCGACATCCTCGCGGTGTCGGGCAAGACCGGCATGGGCGTCGAGGCCCTGCTCGACCGGGTCGTGGAGCGCATCCCCGCACCGGTCGGCGACGCCGAGGCCCCGGCGCGCGCCATGATCTTCGATTCGGTCTACGACCCCTATCGGGGCGTCGTCACCTATGTGCGCATGGTCGACGGCAAGCTCGCTCCGCGCGAGAAGATCCAGATGATGTCGACCGGCAGCGATCACGAAGCGCTCGAGATCGGCGTGTCGTCGCCCGAACCGCGTGCGACCCGGGGGCTCGCGGTCGGCGAGGTGGGATACCTCATCACGGGCGTCAAGGATGTGCGCCAGTCGAAGGTCGGCGACACGATCACGTCGAAGATCCACGGCGCCGACGAAGCGCTGCCCGGCTATACCGACCCCAAGCCCATGGTCTTCTCGGGCCTCTACCCGATCGACGGCAGCGACTACCCGGCGCTGCGCGAGGCCCTCGACAAGCTGAAGCTCGAAGACGCGGCCCTGCAGTACGAGCCCGAGACCTCCGTGGCGCTCGGCTTCGGCTTCCGCTGCGGCTTCCTCGGCCTCCTGCACCTCGAGATCATCTCCGAGCGCCTGCGCCGCGAGTTCGACCTCGACCTCATCGCGACCGCTCCGAGCGTCGTCTACGAGGTGACTGCGGAGGACGGCACCGAGGTGACGGTGACGAACCCGTCCGAGTACCCCGAAGGCAAGATCGCCTCGGTGCGCGAGCCGATGGTGCGCGTCGCGATCCTCGCCCCGAAGGACTACGTCGGCACGATCATGGAGCTCTGCCAGAGCCGCCGCGGCAGCCTGCTCGGCATGGAGTACCTGGGCGAGCGGGTCGAGCTGCGCTACGCCGTGCCGCTCGGCGAGATCGTCTTCGACTTCTTCGACCACCTGAAGAGCCGCACGCAGGGCTACGCCTCGCTCGACTACGAGCCGATGGGCGAGCAGGAGGCCGATCTCGTCAAGGTCGACATCCTGCTGCAGGGCGACAAGGTCGATGCGTTCAGCGCGATCGTCCACAAGGACAACGCGTACCACTACGGCACCATGATGACCGAGCGCCTGCGCAAGCTGATCCCGAGGCAGCAGTTCGAGGTGCCGATCCAGGCCGCGATCGGCTCGCGCATCATCGCGCGAGAGAACATCCGCGCCATCCGCAAGGATGTGCTCGCCAAGTGCTACGGCGGCGATATCAGCCGCAAGCGCAAGCTGCTCGAGAAGCAGAAGGAGGGCAAGAAGCGCATGAAAATGGTCGGCCGCGTCGAGGTGCCCCAGGAGGCGTTCATCGCCGCGCTGTCCGGAGATGTGGAGGGCAAGGAGGGGTCGAAGAAATGACGAGCTCGAACCGGGACCACGGCGGGCGGCGCAGCAGTCATGTCGGCATGCCGGCCGCGTACGCTTCGATCGGCGCGACCCGCGACCCCGATCTGCTCCGCTTCCCGCCCGAGGGCAGCACGCCCTACGAGGAGGAGCAGCGGCTCGGCAGCGGCGAGGAGCGCTTCCTCTCGGCGTCGAGCCTGCTCATGACCTGGGGCGCGCAGCGCGGCGCCGGCATGACGGTCGAGGTCGTCGAGCGCGGACCCGATGACGAGTACGAAGGCGTCGAGTTCGACGAGCACGGCGTCGCGCAGGCGGCCGCGCCCCGCGAGGACACCTTCGGGCCCGACGGCGAGCCCTATCTGAATGCGGGTACGAGCGCGGATATCGCGCTGCAGGGCGGGATCGCGCGGCGCGTGCTCATCGTCTACACCGTCGACGAGGAGCGCCGCGTCGGATTCGCCTGGGGCACCGGCGATGAGCTCGGCGCGATCGGCGAGCAGCGCTTCGTCGTGGAGCGCCGCGACGACGACACCGTCTGGGCCGTGGCCCGCGGCTTCCTGACCCCGGCCAAGAACGGCCTGCTGGGCCTCAAGGCGCGCGCCGACCTGCGCGCGGCCATCGACGCCGTCAAACTGCAGATCGGCGCGCTGGCGCCGGGCGCCGCCGCGACCGTGACCGCGGGCGCCTCGACGGGCACGGCGCGAGCGGAGGCCGCCGCGGAGCCCGAGGCGACTGCGCAGCCCGCGGAGACGTCGGACCATTCGGAGGCCGCCGCGGAGCCCGTCGATTCGCACGAGAGCGCGACGGGCGAGTAGCGTGCCGTCGGCTCTGCCCGAGGGCGACCCGGCTCCCGAGACCGGTCTGCTCCCCGCGAGCGCCGCCGTCGGTTCGGCCGAACGCGCGTTCGGGGTCTACGTGCACGTGCCCTACTGCCGCGTACGGTGCGGGTACTGCGACTTCAACACCTACACCGCGACCGAGCTCGCCGGCACGAGCCGCGACGACTACGCGGGCGAAGTGCGCGGCGAGCTCGCGTTCGGCGCCGACGTGCTGCGCCGTTCCGGCGTGGTCGAGCGCCCCGTCAGCACCGTCTTCTTCGGCGGCGGAACGCCGACGCTCCTCCCGGCGACCGACCTCGTCTCCATGCTCGCGGGCATCCGCGACGAGTGGGGGCTCGCACCGGGCGCCGAAGTGACCACCGAGGCCAACCCCGACTCCGTCGACGCGGAATACCTCGCGGCCCTCGCCGACGCCGGTTTCACGCGGGTGAGCTTCGGCATGCAGTCCGCGGTGCCGCACGTGCTCGCCACGCTCGACCGCACGCACACGCCCGAGCGCATCCCGCTCGTGACGAGCTGGGCGAAAGCGGCCGGGCTGCAGGTGAGCGTCGATCTCATCTACGGTACGCCGGGGGAGAGCCTCGCCGATTGGGAACGGTCGATCGATGCGGCCCTCGCGACCGAGCCCGACCACATCTCCGCCTACGCGCTGATCGTCGAGCGCGGCACGAAGCTCGCGGCCCAGATCCGCCGCGGCGAGGTGCCCGAACCCGACGACGATCTGCACGCGGAGATGTACGAGCTGGCCGACGGGCGCTTCGCCGCCGCCGGGTTCTCGTGGTACGAGATCAGCAACTGGTCGCGCAGCCCCGAGACCCGGTCTCGGCACAACCTCTCGTACTGGACGGGCGAGGACTGGTGGGCCGCCGGCCCCGGTTCGCACAGCCACGTCGGCGGCACCCGGTGGTGGAACGTGAAGCACCCGGCGGCGTACGCGCAGCGCATGCACGCCGGCGTCTCGCCCGCGCACGCCCGAGAGGTGCTGAGCGACGAGGCCCGGCGCGAGGAGCGCATCCTCCTCGAGACCCGCATCGCCGACGGCCTGCCGATCGCGGTACTCGATGCAGACGAGCGGCGGGCCGTGCCGGGGCTCATCGCCGAGGGTCTCATCGACGGTCGCGCCGCGATCGCCGCCGACGGCACCGCGGGCGGGAGGATCGTTCCGACGCTGCGCGGTCGGCTGCTCGCCGATACCGTCGTGCACCGCTTGCTCGCGGGTTGATCGCGGGCGGGCCGCGTAGCGGGTTCGGCACCGACGGGTTCCCGCGGAATCAGCGGAGCGCGAACGCCGACCGCCGGGATCGGCCGCGAACTCCTCGTGCGTTAGACTGGCACTCAGTCATGGCGAGTGCCAAATGCACCCGAGTGCGACGGGCCGGGCGCGGCCGAGGACTTCACCCCGCAGAGGGTCGACCGATGGGAGAGGATGCGCATGAGCGGTGAACGCAACGTCTCCGAACGCAGTCTCGCCGTGCTGCACGCGATCGTGGGCGACTACATCGCGTCGAGCGAGCCCGTCGGGTCGAAGGCCATCGTCGACCGGCACAGCTTCGGCGTGTCGGCGGCCACCATCCGCAACGACATGGCGCTGCTCGAGGAGGACGAGCTGATCGCCCAGACGCACACCTCGTCGGGGCGCGTCCCCACGGACAAGGGGTATCGGCTGTACGTCGACACGCTCGCGAAGATCCGTCCGCTCACAACGGCGCAGCGCGCAGCCATCACACGGTTCCTCGGCGAATCGAGCGATCTCGACGATGCCATGGTGCGCTCGGTGCGGCTGCTCGCGCAGCTCACGAACCAGGTCGCGGTGGTGCAGTACCCCTCGCTGCGCCGTACGACCATCCGGCACATCGACCTGGTCGTCCTCGGCCAGGACCGGGTGCTCTCGGTACTCATCCTCGGCAGCGGCGTCGTCGAGCAGCAGATGACCCGTCTGCCGGCATCGTTCGTGACCGAGACCTGGGTGCACGGGCTGCGCGACCGGCTGGCCGACGCCATCGTCGGCGCCGACGTCGACGCCGGCATCGCAGCGCTCTCCGCGCTCGGCGACACGATCGCCGAATGGGCGCATCCGCAGGAGACCGACCTCGTCAGGCTGCTGCTCGAGCTCGTGAGCGCGCAGCTGCAGGCGAACCGGAGCGAGAAGATCGTCATCTCGGGCGCCGCGAACCTCTCCCGGCCCGAGGAGTTCTCGGGATCCCTGCACACCGTGCTCGAGGCGATCGAAGAGCAGGTCACCCTGCTGCGGCTCTTCGGCGAGCTCGTGCAGGACGAGCGCGAGGTCTCGGCCTCGATCGGCCGCGAGAACGCCCCGTACGGGCTGCAGGCGACCTCCGTGATCGCGTCGAGCTACGAGAGCGACGGCGCATCGTCGTCGCGACTCGGAGTGCTCGGCCCGCTGCGCATGGACTACGCGGGGAACATGGCCGCGGTGCGCGCGGTCGCACGATACCTGAACCGTCTGCTCGACGAAGACCATTGACCTCGGCGCGCGGGCAGCGCGCCGCTTGAACACGACACCATCTGCTGAGGAGCGAGAACGTGGCCGATCACTACGAAACGCTGGGAGTCTCTCGTGAGGCGACCCCCGAAGAGATCAAGAAGGCGTACCGCCGTCTCGCGCGCGAGCTGCACCCCGACGTGAACCCGAGCGAGGAGGCGTCCGAGCGCTTCAAGGCGGTCACCCACGCCTACGACGTGCTGAGCGATCCCGAGCAGCGCCAGCGCTACGACGTCGGCGGCGACGCGAACGGCGGCATGGGCGGCTTCGGCGACATCTTCGAGACGTTCTTCGGCGGGGGCGGCTTCGGCGGGGGCCAGCGAGGCCCGCGCTCCCGCTCCGAACGCGGCGACGACGCCATGATCCGCGTCGACGTCGCGCTCGACGAGGTCATCTTCGGCTCGCAGCGCGACATCACCGTCAACACGGCCGTGCTGTGCGACACGTGCCAGGGCAGCTGCTGCCAGCCCGGCACGCACCCCGTCACCTGCGACGTCTGCGGCGGCCAGGGACAGGTGCAGCGCCAGGTGCGCTCGCTGTTCGGCAACGTCGTGACGATGCACCCCTGCGGCAGCTGCCAGGGCTACGGCACCGTCATCGAGCATCCGTGCATCACCTGCGGCGGCAAGGGCCGCGTGCGCGAACGGCGCACGATCCCGGTCGACATCCCCTCCGGCATCGACACGGGCACCCGCCTCCAGATGCGCGGCGGCGGCGAGGTCGGCCCGGGCGGCGGCCCGAACGGCGACCTCTTCATCGAGTTCCGGGTCACCCACCACGACATCTTCAGCCGCGACGGCGACGACCTGCTGTGCACCATGCAGGTGTCGATGACCGACGCCATCCTCGGCGTGCAGTCGAAGCTCGAGGGCCTCGACGGGGAGATCCCCGTTGAAATCGAGGCCGGGGTGCAATCGGGCGACATCATCACGGTGCGCGGGCGCGGCATCCAGGGGCTGCGCACGACGAACCGCGGTGACCTCAAGATCGCGGTGCAGGTCGCGACTCCGACGAAGCTCTCGAAGCGGGAGCAGGATCTGGTGCGGCAGCTCGCCGCGCTCCGGAAGGACGACGCGCCGCATCTCGGCGAGTTCCACCAGAGCTTCTTCGGCAAGATCAGGGACCGCTTCTTCCGCTAGGAGGCGAGCGCGAGATGGCCAACCTCTACTACCGCGAAGACCTCGACGACAGTGCCTTCGGCGCCGGCGCGACCGTCGAGGTCGTCGGCGACGAAGCGCGTCACGCCGTGAAGGTCTCGCGCCTGCGCCTCGGAGAGCGGATCTCGGTGGGCAACGGCTCCGGTGCGATCGGCTCGGGCGAGGTGGTGACGCTGGAGCGGGACCGCTTCTCGGTGCGTCTCGACACGGGGCACGCCGCGCCCGCGCCCGCGCAGCGCGTGGTGCTCGTGCAGGCGCTCGCGAAGGGCGACCGCGACGAGCGGGCCGTCGAGCAGGCCACCGAGTTCGGCGTCGACGCGATCGTGCCGTGGGAGGCTTCGCGCTCCGTGTCGCGGTGGGGGGCCGAGAAGGCCGATAAGGGCGTCGCGAAGTGGGCGCGCATCGCCCGCGAGGCCTCGAAGCAGTCGCTCCGCGCCCGCATTCCGGGCATCGACCGGCCCGTAGGTCTGCCGGAGCTCTGCACCCTCGCCGGTGCCGCGGGCACCGAGGTCATCGCGCTGCATCCGCGCAGCGGCGCTCGACTCTCCGAGTGGGCGAACGGCGGCGCGGCGCGCGCCGCGCACGAGATCGTGCTCGTGGTCGGCCCGGAGGGCGGCTTCGCCGACGCCGAACTCGATGCCCTGGAGGCCGCCGGTGCGCGTACGCTCGTGCTCGGCGATACGGTGTTGCGCACCTCGTCGGCGGGCCCCGCCGCCCTCGCGGTGCTGGCTACGGCGCTCGGCCGCTGGTAGAGCCCTCGGCGGCGACGCCGCGCCTCAAGGCGCTTGCGGCGGCAGGTCGTCGAACGGGTCGGTGCACGGGAAGCCCCTGCACGGCAGCAGCGGTGCGCGCGGCGCAGTGCCGGGCGGCGGCGCGAGCAGTTCAGCCGCCCGTTCGGCGTCGACGAACTGGATGCCCTTCGTCGTCATGACGCTGCGACCGACCTCGCACTCCGCATCGTAGGGCGGCTGCTCGTAGTCGAAGGCGCGCAGCGCTTCGACCGAGAACTCTTCCATGAGGGCGTGCGCGGCCCCGCTCCACGAATTCTCCAGGTCGGCTCCGGCAGCGGTCCGAGGGTACTTCTGCACCTCCGATACCGTGGCCGAGGCGATGGTCGGCGACGTCAGCCGGCCCAGCCTGGGGCCGCGCACCACGAGATCGTAGGTGACCCCCGCGATGAGCGGCACCTCGGTGCCCGGGTCGCTCGAGCAGGCGACCCGCTGGCGCGAGACGAACCGGCCGCAGTCGCTGACCTGCTTCGGCACGATCACCCGGCGCTCGCGGATCAGCTTCTTGCCGATCGTGCACGACGACACCTCGCTCGCGGGGAAGAGCGGGTTCGCGAGCGGCAGACCGACGCCGACGAGCAGCGCCCCGAGCACCGCCACTGCGGGGAGCCCGAGCGCAGTCCGTCGGAGACGTCGGCGCGACGGGGGCCCGCCGCTCCGCTCGGTCGAGGTTTCGGTCACCGCTTCATTCTGCCAGAACGCGGAATGCGGGCCCGTCGACCCCTGGGGCCCGGAACGCCGCGGCGGACCTCGCTGTAGACTTGAGCGCATGGCAGAAGAAACCGTGTTCGGCAAGATCGTCTCGGGCGAGATCCCGGTCGAGATCATCGCCGAGACCGACCGCGTCATCGCATTCCCCGATATCGCCCCCCAGGCGCCGCTGCACGTGCTCGTCGTGCCGAAGTCGACCGAGTACGCGAACGTGACCGAGCTCGCGGCCGGCTCTCCCGAGACCCTCGCAGAGATGATCGCGGTGGCCCAGCAGATCGCGACCGAACGCGCCAACGGCGAGTTCCGGCTCATCTTCAACAACGGCGCGAGCGCCGGCCAGACCGTCTTCCACGTCCACGCCCACGTGCTCGCCGGCGCATTCGGGGAGAGCTCGCTCGTTGGCTCCTGAACCGGAACTGCAGCGCACGGTACGGCTCACCGGGGTCGATCTCGCGGCCTTCCTCGGCCACAGGGATCAGCTCATCGCCGATCTCGAGGCGCAGCACCCCGATGTGTCCTTCCATGCGCGCGACGAGGTACTGTCGCTGCGCGGGCCGATCGAGGCCGTGCGCCGGGCCGAGCAGGTCGTCGCCGAGGTGCTCGAGGTCGCCCGACTCAGCGGCGCGGTCTCGCGCACCGATGTGCAGGCCGTCACGAAGATGGTGCAGAACGGGGCAGGGGCCGCTGCGGGGCGCGCGCTCGGCGAGCCGATCCTCTCCGTGCGGGGCCAGTCCGTGCGGGCCCAGACCGCCGGCCAGCGCGCCTACGTCGATGCGATCGACGAGAACACCATCGTCTTCGGCACGGGCCCGGCGGGCACCGGCAAGACCTACCTCGCGATGGCCAAGGCCGTTCAGGCGCTGCAGCAGCGCGAGGTCGCGAAGATCATCCTGACCCGCCCCGCCGTCGAAGCGGGGGAGCGCCTCGGCTACCTGCCCGGCAGCCTCGAGGACAAGATCGACCCCTATCTGCGACCGCTCTTCGACGCGGTCGGCTCGATGATGGACCCGGAGCTCGTGCCCCGGCTCCTCGCGAACGGCACGATCGAGGTCGCGCCGCTCGCCTACATGCGCGGCCGTACCCTCAACGAGGCGTTCATCATCCTCGACGAAGCGCAGAACACCACACCCGAGCAGATGAAGATGTTCCTCACCCGCCTCGGCTACGGCTCGAAGATGGTCATCACCGGCGACAGCACGCAGGCCGACCTGCCACTGCGCTCGAGCGGGCTGAGCGTCGCGAGCCGCATTCTGCACGATGTCGAAGACATGCACTTCGCGTCCCTCACCGCCGACGACATCGTGCGGCACAGTCTCGTCGGGCGCATCGTCGATGCGTACACTGCCTACGAGGAGCGCATACAGCAGCGAAAGGACGACGCCTCATGAGTGTCGAGATCAACAACGAGTCGGCCATCGAGGTCGAGGAGACGCGCCTGCAGCGGCTCAGCGCCTTCGTGCTCGAATCGCTGCACGTGCACCCCGACACCGAGCTCGGCGTGCTGCTCGTCGACGAAGCCTCGATCGAACGGCTGCACGTCCAATGGATGGACGAGCCGGGCCCGACCGACGTGCTCAGCTTCCCGATGGACGAGCTGCGCCCCGGGCGCGTCGACGCGAAGACCCCGGCCGGGCTGCTCGGCGACGTCGTGATCTGCCCCCAGGTCGCCGAGATGCAGGCCGAGGCCGCCGGTCACGACCTGCAGCAGGAGATCTCGGTGCTGCTCACGCACGGCATGCTGCACCTGCTCGGCTTCGACCACGCGACGCCCGATGAAGAGGCGGAGATGTTCGGCCTGCAGCGCGATCTGCTGCTCTCCTTCGCCATGCGCGAGCGCTCCCGGTGAGCCCCGGCCTCGCCGCACTGCTGCTGGCGGCCGCGGTGCTGCTGCTCTCGTTCGGCGGGCTGCTCGCAGCGACGGACGCGGCCCTCGGCGTGCGCTCGAAGGCCGATCTGCTCGCCCTCGCGGAAGAGGGCACCCAGACCGGGCGCGCGATCCAGGCGATCGCCGACGACGAACGCGCGCATCTGAACACCATCGGCTTCGTACGCGTGTTCACCGAAACGCTCTCCGCCGTGCTCATCACGCTCGTGCTCGCATACTCGCTCGACCGCATCTGGCTCACGCTGATCGTCGCCGGCCTCGTCATGACCGCCGCCACCTTCGTGCTCGTCGGGTCGAGCCCGCGCACGGTCGGCACGCATCACGCCGACGCCTTCATCCGCACGACCGCGCGGCTCGTGCGCGGTCTGCGCATCATCCTCGGGCCGATCGCGACCGGGCTGATCCGCCTCGGCGATCGCGTCACCCCGGGGCGGGCCGGCTCCTCGGGGCGCATCCGCGACGAGCAGCAGCTGCTGTCCATGGTCGACCAGGCCGCCGAGCACGCCGTGCTCGAGGATGACGACCGCGAATACATCCACTCGCTCGTCGAATTCGGCGATACCCTCGTGCGCGAGGTGATGGTGCCGCGCATCGACATGATCGCGGTATCGAACGAGGCGAGCGTGCGCGAAGCGCTCGAGCAGCTGCTCGCCTCGCGCCACTCGCGCATGCCGGTCTTCGACGGCGACATCGACGAGATCGCCGGCATCGTCCACCTGCGCGACGCCAGCGGCTTCCTGTTCAGGCGGCCCGAGGAGGCCGAGACGGCCCTCGTCACCCGCATCATGAAGCCCGCGATGTTCGCCCCCGAGCTGCAGCGCGCCGACGAACTGCTGCGGCAGATGCAGCGCGAAGCGACCCACCTCGCGATCGTGGTCGACGAGTACGGCGGGATATCGGGCCTGGTCACCCTCGAGGATCTCATCGAGGAGCTGCTCGGCGACATCTCGGATGAGCACGACCGAGAGGTCGCGGAGGTCGAACTGCAGGCCGACGGGTCGCTGCTCGTGAGCGCCCGCCTCTCGGTCGAGCGGCTCGGAGAGCTCTTCGACATCGAGCTCGAGGACGACGAGGTCGATTCGGTCGGCGGTATCGTCGCGAAGCACCTCGGCAGGCTGCCCGAAACGGGGGACCGCGTCGTGGTCGCGGGTATCGAACTCATCGCCGCGGAGACGCTGCGGCGCAATCGACGACTCATGTCAGTGGAAGCCCGATTCGTCGGGACCGAGGAGGAACAGGAATGAACGCGCAGACACCCGAGGGGTACCGGGCCGGCTTCGCCTCCTTCGTCGGACGCCCCAACGTCGGCAAATCGACGCTCACCAACGCGCTCGTCGGCGAGAAGATCGCCATCACCAGCCCGAAGCCGCAGACGACGCGGCGGGCGATTCGCGGCATCGCGCATCGCCCGAACGGCCAGCTCGTCATCGTCGACACGCCGGGCATCCACCGCCCCCGCACCCTGCTCGGCGAACGTCTGAACGCGCTCGTCGAGTCGACCCTCGGAGACGTCGACGTCATCGGCTTCTGCGTGCCCGCGAACGAGAAGCTCGGCCCCGGCGACCGCTTCATCAACGATCGCCTGAACGACTTCCCGCGCGCCAAGAAGGTCGCCATCCTCACGAAGGTCGACCGGGCGTCGAAGACCGAGATCATCGACCAGCTCACGCGTCTCGGAGAACTGCGCGAATGGGATGCGGTCGTACCGGTCTCCTCGGTCGCCAACGAGCAGCTCGACGTGCTGAGCGACGTGCTGCTCGACCTCATGCCCGAATCGCCTCCGCTCTACGTCGACAGCGAGTCCACCGAGGAGAGCGAGGACGACCGCATCGCCGAGCTCATCCGCGAAGCGGCCCTCGAAGGCGCCCGCGAAGAGCTGCCGCACTCGCTCGCCGCGACCGTCGACGACCGCGAAGAGCGCGAGCCGGAGGACGATGGGCCCGGTCTTCTCGAGATCTACGCGTCGATCTACGTCGAACGCGACAGCCAGAAGGGCATCGTCATCGGAGCCGGCGGGTCGAGGCTCCGCGAGATCGGCAAGAATGCGCGCCGCGAGATCGAAGCGCTGCTCGGCCGCCGGGTCTACCTCTCACTGCGTGTGAAGGTGCTCAAGGAATGGCAGCGGGACCCGAAGGCGCTCGGCCGGCTCGGCTTCTGAACCGACTAGAATTCGAGCCATGCACGCACTCGTCGACATCACCGATCAGGCCCAGATCACCGCGCTCTCCCAGAATTACGGCATCTTCGCGATCGCCTGGTACGTCATCGTCGCCATCGCGCTCTGGCGGGTGTTCTCGAAGGCCGGGTATCCCGGCATTCTTGCGATCATCCCCATCGTGAACGTCTTCATCCTCGTCAAGGTCGCCGGCTATTCGGCGTGGATGACCCTGCTCTACCTGATCCCGATCGTGAACATCGTCTTCTCGATCTTCGTCGCGATCCGCACCGGCGACCGCTTCGGCAAGGGAGGCGCGTTCTCGTTCTTCCTGCTGTGGGTGTTCTCGGTGATCGGCTACCTCATCCTCGGCTTCGGCAGCGCAGGCTACCGGCCGCGGAGGTAGGGGCACCTACTCGAAGGCCCGCCCTATGCTCATCTTCCGCCGCTGAAGCCGCCTCCGCCTCCGCCGCCGACGGACCCCCCGCCGCTCGAACCGCCCGAGCTGCTCGAGGTGTAGCTCGTCGCCGACGTCATGGCGCTCGTGAACTGGGAGATCGTGCCGCCGATCTCCGCAGTGCCGTGCAGACCGAGCCCCGGATACCATGCCGGGCCGATATCTGTCGCGGTTCCGTACGTCGCATAGGTGACCTCGAGCGTGCGCGCCCACTCCTTCTCGAGCTTGAAGAGCACGGCATAGGGCAGCAGCTTCTCGTAGATGTGGATCACGTTCACGCTGCCGTCGTCGAAGCGCTCCGCCCCCGTATACGACTGCAGCATCTGCAATCGCTCCTGCTCGGCGACGCGGATGAAGAGCTTCACCCCTTCGAGATGCTCCCGCCACTCGGCGCCGAGCGGCGTGTGCACGCGATGCTTCGACAGGCAGACCAGTGCGAGGACGAGCCCCACGGCGCCCACCGCGGCGGCGATGATCGGCTGCGGGCCGATGTTGCGCGAGACCAGTGCGACGGCCGTCGCCGCGAGTCCGACGACCGCGAGCCCCAGGCCCACGAAGCCGAGCACGCGCGCGGCGGGGGTGCGCTCCTTCGTGAAGAATCCGCGTTTCAGGGCCTCGGCGTCGGCGGTCTCGCCGAGCCTGCGCATCCGGGCCGAGAAATGCTCGCTCGACTTCGGGACGACGAACGTCTCGCCCGGAGCGATCTCGTCGAAGAGCAACTGCAGCATCGCCTTGTCGAGCATGTCGGGCGCGCGGAACCCGTCGAGCACGCGGAGCATCGGCCGCGGCGCGCCGCGGCCGAAGACGCCCTGATCCTCGCCCTCTTCGATGCGGATGGCGCCGTTCACCGCGAGGTGGACGATCTCGGCGGCGGCGGCCCGACCCGTGCTCCCGACGATGGAGCCCGCGATGAGCGGCGGGAGCTCGGGCGGCACCTCGTACTGGGCGACGACCGTGCCCCGGTACTGCTTGCGGCGCGCACCGTGTCGACCGACGACGATGAGACCTGCGACGCCGACGGCGCCTGCGCCGGCCGTGAGCGCGAGCGGCCCCCAGTCGAGCGCTGCATTCTGCAGGCGCCGCGGCGGTTGCACGACGCTTCCGGGTTCGAGCCCGATCGCGACGGTCACGCCCTGGCGGGGGAGCAGGCGGAGCGACGGCACGGCGAACTCCGCGTCGTGCTCGGAGATCGAGCATTCGGCGTTCGACCCGGCCGAGCCCGTATAGCAGCGCAGGTCGCCGTTCATGCGGTCGGCGAGCTCGGGCGAGAACGCGATCTCGGCCGTGAACGAGTCGACCGACTGCGCATGCTCGGAGTCCATGACGTCCCAGTAGAACTCGTCGGCGCGGCCATCCTCGCGCGCCAGCACGACGTCGCTGAGGGTGTACTCGATCACATAGGTCTGACGTCCGTGCACGTATGCGTCATCTCCGGTGAGCACGGCCACGAACCCGTCCTCCCGCTCCACCGCGAACGGAACGGGCGCGCCGTTCGCGTCGGTCACGGTGAAGTCGCGCGGATCGGTCGGCGAGCCCTCGTAGTCGATCGGGAGCCCCCGTACGATGCCGCGATTCTGGTCGAAATCGGGGAACCTGGCCGTGATCGTCTCGCTCACGTGCGCGACGGCGCGGCCCTCCGCGTCGACGCCGATCTCGTAGCGCACGTTCCAGCTCTCGTATCCGAACATCTGCGCGTTCGCCGAGGCGGCGACGCTCGGGAGCGCGATGCCGAGGAGGATGCTCCCGAGGGCGAGCAGAGCGAGGACGAGGGCGCGGATCGGATGGACGCGTCTGATCGTTTCCATGCAGACCACTCTAGGGAACACGGGCGCGGCGGGCGGCGTGTTAGGATCGGAGCATGCTGTTCGGCTCGCTTCTCCTTAGCTGCCGCGACGAGTCCTAATCTGAGGCCTCCCTCGTCGCGGCGTTCGTGTTTGGCTGAGCAAAGTATTCGACGAGAAAGATTCGAGCCCATGAAGAACATGCAGCAGCCCTCGGGCATGCCGATCCATCGCTACCGTCCGTTCAACGAGATCATCACGGTCGAGCTCCCGGACCGCACCTGGCCGGCGAAGCGCATCACCGAGGCGCCCCGCTGGTGCGCGGTCGACCTGCGCGACGGCAACCAGGCGCTCATCGACCCGATGAGCCCCGAGCGCAAGCGCATCATGTTCGACCTGCTCGTGAAGATGGGCTACAAGGAGATCGAGGTCGGGTTCCCGTCGGCCAGCCAGACCGATTTCGACTTCGTGCGCCAGCTGATCGAGGAAGACGCGATCCCTGCCGATGTCACCATTCAGGTGCTGACCCAGGCGCGCGAGCACCTCATCAAGCGCACCTACGAGTCGATCATCGGCGCGAAGCAGGCGATCGTGCACCTGTACAACTCGACGAGCATTCTGCAGCGCGATGTCGTCTTCCGCCAGGATCGCGACGGCATCAAGCAGATCGCGCTCGACGGCGCGAGACTGTGCCGCGAATCCGAGGCCATCTGCCCCGACACCGAGGTCTTCTACGAGTACTCGCCCGAGTCGTACACCGGCACCGAACTGGAGTACGCCGTGGAGGTCTGCAACGAGGTGCTCGAGATCTTCGAGCCGACGCCCGAGCGCAAGGTCATCATCAACCTGCCCGCCACCGTCGAGATGGCCACGCCGAACGTCTACGCCGACTCGATCGAATGGATGAGCCGCAACCTGGCGCACCGCGAGAACGTGATCCTGTCGCTGCACCCGCACAACGACCGCGGCACCGCCATCGCCGCGGCCGAGCTGGGCTACATGGCGGGGGCCGACCGTATCGAAGGCTGCCTCTTCGGCAACGGCGAGCGCACCGGCAACGTCGACCTGGTCGCGCTCGGCATCAACATGTTCACGCAGGGCATCGACCCCCAGATCGACTTCTCGCGCCTCGACGAGGTGCGCCGCACCGCCGAGTACTGCAACCAGCTGCGCGTGCCCGAGCGCAGCCCGTGGGCCGGCGACCTCGTCTACACCGCCTTCTCGGGATCGCATCAGGATGCGATCAAGAAGGGCTTCGAGCGCATGCAGGCCGACGCGGATGCGGCGGAGAAGTCGATCGACGAGGTCGAATGGGCAGTACCCTACCTTCCCGTCGACCCGAAGGATCTGGGCCGTTCGTACGAGGCCGTCATCCGCGTGAACTCGCAGTCGGGCAAGGGCGGCGTCTCGTACCTGCTGAAGACCGACCACAGCCTCGATCTGCCGCGCCGTCTGCAGATCGAGTTCAGCGCGGTCGTGCAGGGCGTCACCGATTCCGAGGGCGGCGAGGTGTCGAGCGACGAGATCTGGCGCATCTTCCAGGACGAGTACCTGCCGAGCTCCGACCCGTCGTCCGATCGCTGGGGGCGCTACGAGCTGTTCCGCACCGCGACGTCGAGCGCGGGCGACGGCGTCACCGAACTCGAGGTCGACTACCGCGACGGCGCGGCCGAGAGCTCGATGACGGCCCGAGGCAACGGGCCCGTCGACGCGTTCATCAATGCGCTGAACGCCGAAGGCCGCGCGGTTACGCTCTTCGACTACGTCGAGCACGCGATGAGCTCGGGCGGCGACGCGGTCGCCGCGGCCTACGTCGATCTCGAGGTCGACGGCCAGCGTCTCTGGGGCGTCGGCATCGACCCCGACACGTCTCGCGCCACGCTGAAGGCCATCGTCTCCTCGGTCAATAGGGCAGTGCGGAACGCGAATGCAGAGCATTCGCCCAGCACTGCCGTGCCGCACACGGCGGCAGCCCACGGAGCGTAGCGCGGGGTAGCAGTGCGGAACGCGAATGCAGAGCATTCGCCGGAGACCGTCACCGCGTAGGCGTTCGCACCGACCCGCCCGCCGCACCGATCGTTCGTAGATAGTTTCGAATGGTCGGTGTGGCGGGCTCGGTTTCTCGGCCGTGCATTCTAGGCTGATGCTGTGATTGCTTCAGTGCGCGGACAGGTGCAGGCGGCGGGTGCCGGTTGGGTGGTCGTCGAGATCGGCGGCGTCGGGATGCGAGTCGAAGTGCCGAGCGGACGTGTCGCGCAATTCGTGCCGGGGGACGAGGTGCGGTTGCACACGTCGCTCGTGGTGCGCGAGGATTCGCTGACGCTCTTCGGCTTCACGGGAGCAGACGACCTGGAGGTGTTCGGACACCTGATCGGCGTGTCGGGGGTCGGCCCGCGCAGCGCCCTCGGAGTGCTGTCGGCGCTGAGCCCGGGCGAGATCGCCCGCGCGGTGGCGGCCGAGGACGAGAAGCCGTTCCGCAAGGTCTCGGGCATCGGCCCGAAGACGGCGAAGCTCATCACCGTATCGCTGGCCGGCAAGCTGGCGCAGTACGCGATCGAGAGCGATTCCGCGGTACCCGCCTCGAGCCCTGAGGAACAGGTCGCCGCGAGCGTGAGCGAGGGGCTCGTCGGCCTCGGCTGGCGCGAAGCCGACGCCGAGCAGGCGGTGCGGGACGCGCTCGACGCCGGTGCGCCCGCCGAGAGCTCCGGGTTGCTGCGCGCCGCGCTCGTGCTGCTGCAGGCCGGCCGGGCCGGCTCGAGGGCCGCGCGATGACGGGGGAGCTGTCACCGCAGGCCGCACCGTCGGAGCAGGGATTCGAGGGCGCCCTCAGGCCCACGCGCCTGGCGGAGTTCGTCGGGCAGGCGAAAGTGCGCGGTCAGCTCGGGCTGCTGCTCGAAGCGGCGACGCTCAGAGATCACACCCCCGACCACATTCTGCTCGCGGGCCCTCCCGGACTCGGCAAGACCACGCTCTCGATGATCGTGGCGTCCGAGCTCGACAAGCCGCTGCACCAGACGTCGGGCCCCGCAATCCAGCACGCCGGCGATCTCGCCGCCGTGCTCTCGGCGCTCACGCCGGGGGAGGTGCTCTTCATCGACGAGATCCACCGTATGGCGCGCAGCGCCGAAGAGATGCTGTACCTCGCGATGGAGGACTTCAAGATCGACATCATGGTCGGCAAGGGGGCGGGGGCGACGTCGGTGCCGCTCGAGCTCGCGCCGTTCACGCTCGTCGGGGCGACGACCCGTGCGGGGCTCCTGCCGAACCCGCTGCGCGACCGCTTCGGGTTCACCGCCCACCTCGAGTTCTATTCGGACGACGAGCTCGCGAGCGTCATCAGGCGCGCCGCGGGGCTGCTCGGTTTCGACCTCTCGGACGAGGGCGTGGACGAGATCGCCGGCCGTTCGCGCGGTACGCCGCGCATCGCGAACCGTCTCCTGCGTCGCGTGCGCGACTACGGCCTCGTGCACGGCGCTCCGGGCGATACCGAGACGGTGCATGCAGCGCTCACGCTCTACGACGTCGATCGGCACGGCCTCGACCGGCTCGACCGGGAGGTGCTCGCGGCCGTCGTCGAGCGCTTCGGCGGCGGCCCCGTCGGGCTCGCGAACCTCGCCGTGTCGGTCGGTGAAGAGGCCGAGACGATCGAAGCGGTCGTCGAACCGTTCCTGGTGCGCGCCGGGCTCCTCACCCGGACTTCGCGCGGTCGCATGGCCACGAAGCTCGGCTGGCAGCACGTCGGAGCCCCGATCCCGGAGCACCTTTTCTCCGTGTGACCCCGGAATTCTCGTTCACGGCGCGAATCGAGGAATCCGCACGGTAGAGTTGAGGGGTCTGTGCCGCAGGCACATCGCTTCCTCGAAAGGACCATAGTGGACCCGATTACTCTCGTCATGTTCGGCCTGATCGCCGTGCTGATCTTCTTCATGTTCCGCAACGGCAAGAAGCGTCAGCAGGCCCAGCAGGAGCTGCAGAACTCGCTGCGCCCCGGCGCCGAGGTCATGCTGCAGTCGGGCATCTTCGGCACGATCGAATCGATCGATGAGGAGAGCAACCGCGCCACCGTCATGAGCGGCACCTCGACGATCGTCGTGCACCGCAGTGCGATCAGCCAGGTCATCGCCGGCGCCGAGGCGCCCGCGGAGAGCGCCGAGCCGCAGCTCGCTCCCGATGACGACCCCGAGTTCGGCGAGCGCCTGAACGCCGAATCGGAGAAGATCGAAGACGCCGCGAGCGACGCAGTCGAGGCCGAGGGCGTGCAGCCCGAGGAGACGAACGACGAGGACGGCAACGGGACCAAGCCCCAGGCCTGAGTCGGCGCCCCCGCGATCCGCGGGGGCTCCTGTTCGTCAGTAGAGAAAGCAGTTACGTTTTGGCCTCCACACCAGCCGTGCGCAAAGCGCGTCGATCCCTGGTCTTCCTGTTAGTGATCATCGTCGGCATCACCGGCCTGATCGCCCTCGGCGTGCAGCGCAGCGATGCGACCTGGACCCCGAAACTCGCCCTCGACCTGCAGGGCGGCACCCAGGTGCTGCTCGCGGCCGAGCAGACCGACGGCAAGGCCGTCAGCGGCGAGCAGCTGCAGCAGGCGGTGTCGATCATCCGGCAGCGCATCGATGCGGCGGGCGTCTCGGAGGCCGAGATCACCACGCAGGGCAGCCAGAACATCTCGGTCTCGATTCCGGGCAAGGTCGACGACGCGACGCTGCAGCGCATCGAGGCCTCGGCGCAGCTGGACTTCCGTCCCGTGCTCGCCATGGACTACTCGACGCCGAACCCGGACGCCTCCGCCGATGCCTCGGCCGACACGGCCGCAGCCGGCGACGCGGACGCGACCGCCGGGGACGCCGCGAAGGAAGACACTGCGAAGCAGGACACCGCGAGCAAGGACGCCGCGAAGGACGAGACTGCGAAGCAGGAGTCGAAGAAGACCGATTCCGCCGACGCCGACGCGAAGACCGCCGAGGAACCGGCCGATCTCTACCCGGACCCGCTGCCGAAGGGCGCGGGCGATCTCGAATGGCTGACGCCCGCGCTGCAGGAGCAGTTCGCGGCGTTCAGCTGCGACTCCGACGCCGCGCTCGACACCCGCAACGCGAAAGCGGATCGCCCGCTCATCACCTGCGACAACTCGGGTCAGCTGAAGTACATCCTCGGCCCGGTCGAGCTCAAGGGCGACACGATCTCCGATGCCACCGCGCAGATGGCGACCACGTCGACCGGCGCGACGACCGGCGAATGGGCCGTGCAGCTCACTCTGAACAAGGCCGGCACCGAGACCTTCGGCAAGATCAGCACGCGCCTCTACGGCGCACCGCAGCCGCAGGATCAGTTCGCCTTCGTGCTCGACGGCCGCGTGCTCGCGGCCCCGCAGATGCAGGGCCAGATCCTCGACGGCCGCCCGTCGATCACCGGCGGCTACACGCAGGAGACCTCGCAGCTGCTCGCCGACCAGCTGAAGTTCGGCGCATTGCCGATCGGCTTCACGGTGCAGAGCCAGGAGGACATCTCGGCGACGCTCGGTTCGAACCAGCTGCAGGCGGGTCTGCTCGCAGGCCTGATCGGTCTGCTGCTCGTCGTGATCTACTCGCTGTTCCAGTACCGGGCGCTCGCCTCGGTGACGATCATGTCGCTCGTGATCGCGGCGGTGCTCACGTACCTGCTGCTCACCTTCTTCTCGTGGCGCCAGGGCTACCGGCTCTCGCTCGCGGGCGTCGCGGGCATCATCGTCGCGGTCGGCTTCACCGCCGACTCGTTCATCGTCTACTTCGAGCGCATCAGGGATGCCCTGCGCGACGGCTATTCGATCGAGGGCGCCGTCGAGAACGGATGGAAGCGCGCGATCCGCACGGTGCTCGCGTCCGACGGCGTGAATCTGCTCGCCGCGGTGATCCTGTTTGTGCTCGCGGTCGGCAACGTGCGCGGCTTCGCGTTCACGCTCGGTCTCACGACCATCGTCGACGTCATCGTCGTCGCGTTCTTCACCCACCCGATGCTGGTACTGCTCGCGCGCACGCGCTTCTACCGCGAGGGGCACCGCTTGTCGGGGCTCGACCCGCGCCAGCTCGGCGCCGTCTACCGCGGCCGCATGCAGTTCCGGGCGCCGGTCATCACTGCGACCGGCGCAGGCAAGAAGAACGCCCGCAGCCGCAAGGAGGCCGAGCGCCGCCAGACGATCGCCGAGCGCAAGGCCGCCGAGGCGGCGGGGGAGAACGCCTCCATCGTCGAAGACGCCGCTGCTGCCGGAAAGGAGAGCTAGAGATGGCTCGTTCATTCGCCGAATTCGGCAACGCGCTCCACACCGGAGAGAAGTCGATCGACTTCGTGGGTCGCCGCAAGACGTGGTACATGATCTCGGCGGTGCTCATCATCATCGCCATCGTCGGGCCGTTCCTGCGCGGCGGGTTCGCCTTCGGCATCGAGTTCACGGGCGGCAGCCAGTTCCAGGTGCACCTCTCGTCATCGCAGGATCGCGATCCTGCGATCGCGCAGGACGCCGTCGCTGAAGTGCTCCCCTCGAGCGCTCCCCGCATCTCGCAGCTCGGCCCGACCGACATCCGCGTGCAGACCGAGGCGTTGAGCGACGCCGACAACCAGGCCGTGACGGCCGCGCTCGCCGAGGGCTACGGCATCGACGAGGCGGAGGTCACCTACTCCTACATCGGCCCGGCCTGGGGTCAGGACATCACCAAGCAGGCGATCATCGCGCTCGTCGTGTTCATCTTGATCTCGGCGCTGGTGATGGCGCTCTACTTCCGCACCTGGAAGATGTCGGTGTCGGCGCTCGCGGCGCTCTTCCACGACCTCATCATCACCGCGGGCATCTACGGCATCTCGGGCTTCGAGGTCACGCCGGCCGCCATGATCGGCTTCCTCACGATCCTCGGCTACTCGCTCTACGACACCGTCGTGGTGTTCGACAAGATCCGCGAGAACACCTCGCCCGACGAGATCGGCAGCCGCACCTTCGCCGAGGCCGTCAACCTCGGCGTCAACCAGACGCTCGTGCGCTCCATCAACACGTCGGTCGTGGCGCTGCTGCCGGTCGGCTCGATCCTGTTCATCGGCGCCTTCGTGCTCGGTGCGGGCACCCTGCGCGACATCTCGCTCGCGCTCTTCATCGGCATTTTCGTCGGCGCCTACTCGACGATCTTCATCGCGGCACCGGCATACGCGCACCTGCGCTCGGGCGATGCGGGCGTGAAGAAGCACGATACGTCGGTACTGAAGGCGCGGGCGCGCGAGGAGCAGCTCGATTCGCAGAGCGTGCCCCAGAAGGTGTAGCTTGAATCCATACGAGGAGGTGGCATGGCGCATCATGATACGGATACAGGCAGTACTGTCTCCCTGCGCCGCCTCGTGCCGCGCATCTTCTCGCGCGGCAGCGCCCCGGGCGCGGTCGATCAGCTGATACGGACGGTGCGCGGGAACTACCCGCGCGCCGACCTCTCGCTCATCGAGCGGGCGTACGCGACGGCGGAGCGCGCGCATCGCGGGCAGAAGCGCCGCAGCGGCGAGCCGTACATCACGCACCCGATCGCCGTCGCGCAGATCCTCGCCGAACTCGGCATCGCACCGGTGGCGATCGCGGCCGCACTGCTGCACGATACGGTCGAGGACACCGACTACACGCTGCAGCAGCTCACCGACGACTACGGCGAAGAGATCGCGATGCTCGTCGACGGCGTCACGAAGCTCGACAAGGTGAAGTACGGGGATTCGGCCCAGGCCGAGACCGTGCGCAAGATGGTCGTCGCGATGTCGAAGGACATCCGCGTGCTCGTGATCAAGCTCGCGGACCGCCTGCACAATGCGCGCACCTGGGGCTTCGTGCCGAGCGACTCGGCGAAGCGCAAGGCGCAGGAGACGCTCGAGATCTACGCGCCGCTGGCGCACAGGCTCGGCATCCAGTCGCTGAAGTCCGAGCTCGAGGACCTCTCGTTCGCCGTGCTGAAGCCCAAGCTCTACGCCGAGATCGAGAACCTCGTGTCGCAGCGCAACCCGCAGCGCGACGAGCTCGTCGGCGTGGTCATCAGCTCGATCGAGACCGACCTGCGCGATGCGCGCATTCGCGGAGAGGTGACCGGTCGGCCGAAGGAGCTGTACTCGATCTACCAGAAGATGATCGTGCGCGGACGCGACTTCGACGAGATCTACGACCTGGTCGGCATCCGCGTGCTCGTCAATTCGATCCGCGACTGCTACGCGGTGCTCGGCGCGGTCCACGCACGGTGGACCCCCATCCCCGGCCGGTTCAAGGACTACATCGCGACGCCGAAGTTCAACCTGTACCAGTCGCTGCACACGACGGTGATCGGGCCCGACGGCCGGGCCGTCGAGATCCAGATCCGCACCGTCGAGATGCATCAGCGCGCCGAGTACGGCGTCGCCGCCCACTGGAAGTACAAGCAGCGGCAGGCGCCCGCGGGGCCGAGTTCGAACGATATGGCGTGGCTCGCGCACATCTCCGACTGGCAGGCCGAGACCGAGGATCCGAGCGAGTTCCTCGACGCGCTGCGTTTCGAGATCGGAGCGAAGGAGGTCTACGTCTTCACGCCGAAGGGGCGTGTGATCGGGCTGCCCGAAGGGGGCACCACCGTCGACTTCGCCTATGCGGTGCACACCGAGGTCGGCCACCGGACGATGGGCGCTCGTGTGAACGGCCGCCTCGTGCCCCTCGAGACGCGTCTGCAGAACGGCGACGTGGTCGAGGTGTTCACCTCCAAGGATCCGAATTCCGGGCCCAACAAGGACTGGCTGCAGTTCGTCAAGAGCAAGCGGGCGCAGAACAAGATCCGCCAGTGGTTCACGAAGGAGCGGCGCGAAGAGGCCGCTGAGACCGGCAAGGTCGAGATCACGAAGGCGCTGCGCAAGGTCGGCATGCCGCTGCATCAGGTGCTGAACTCGGAGGCGCTGCAGCAGGTCGCCCTCCAGCTGAACCACGTCGACGTCACCGCGCTGTACGCGGCCGTCGGCGAGGGCCAGATCTCCGCGCAGTCGGTGATCGAGAAGGTCAGCGCGATCAACGCGATCGATCAGTCGTCGACCGAGCCGGCGGTCGCCGAGTTCTCGATCCTCGAGGCGCCGCGTGCGCCGAAGGCGACGAGCGCGAGCGGTGTCATCGTCACCGGCGCGTCCGACGTGCTCGCGAAGCTCGCGAAGTGCTGCACCCCGGTGCCCGGCGATGAGGTTCTCGGCTTCGTCACCAAGGGCCAGGGCGTGTCGGTGCACCGCGTCGACTGCCACAACTTCCAGAGCCTCAAGTCGCAGCAGGACCGCGTCGTCGAAGTCGAGTGGGCGCCGACGTCGAAGAGCCTCTTCCTCGTACAGGTGCAGGTCGAGGCGCTCGATCGCTCCGGGCTGCTCTCGGACGTCACCCGCACGCTCTCCGAGCATCACGTCAACATCCTCTCGGCCTCGGTCAACACCTCGAGCTCTCGCCTCGCGATCAGCAAGTTCCTCTTCGAGATGGCGAACGCGACGCACCTCGACCATGTGCTCGGCGCGATACGCCGCATTGAGGGCGTGTACGACGTCTACCGCATCACCAACTGACGCCCGTCGACCGGTCGTCTAGAGCTCTCGCAGCCTCGCGATGATGCGGCGCTCGTTCGGCCGGCGTCGCATCGGCAGCTCGGCGAGGGAGCTTTCGCGGCTCCCGATCGCGTGCGTGAGCAGCATGCGACAGGCGAGCCGGTGCTCGTTCGAGAACTCGGCCCCGCGCAGCAGGTCGTAGAGCGTGCGGCGCGGGCTGGTCGCCGCGTACGGACCGATGGCGACGACCTCGCTCGCTCCGAGCCGATACTGGTGGAGAGCGACGCCGGTCTCCGAACCGAGATTATTCGGACGCCCTCGTGTCACGATGAACGACAGCCGTGCGCCGGGGCCTCGCACGGCGCCCCAGATCCATGCCGCGGTGCGGTGCGCCGCCACGCGATCGATGGTGAAGGCATCGCCGATCGCGGCCGCGCGCACCGACGGCGTGTCGGGCCAGGAGACGAGTCGGATGCCCGGGCCGCAGCGCACGGCGATGCCGCGCAGCAGCGCCGCCGATCGCACGGCGACCGGCCAATCGTGCAGACGCGGCGGTATCGGCGGGAGCGGTGCCCTCGTCGGGGAAGGATGGCGCATGCCTCAAGGCTGAGGCCCCGGCGCGGAATGCGCCAGGGCCTCGAAGCATCTGTGGATAAGTCGGCCGGGGCCGAACTCCCGTCGACTCAGTCGCCGAGGGCGGCGAGCCACGAGCGCTGGGTGGCGAGCGCCGATTCGGCCTCCTGCACTGCCTTCGCGTTGCCACCGGCCTGAGCCGTCGCGAGCTCGCTCTCGAGCTCCGCGATCGAGGCCTCGAGCTGACCGCGCAGACCTTCGCTGCGCGCCTTCGTCTCGGGGTTCGTCTTGCGCCAGTGCTCGTCCTCCAGCTGCTTGACGTGGTCCTCGATCTTGCGCAGACGCCCCTCGACGTCGCGCAGGGCCTCACGCGGGACGCGTCCGATCTCGTCCCACTTCAGCTGGATCGCGGTGATGAGCTTGCGGGCCTTCGCATGGTCGCGCTCCTCGGCGATCGGAGCGGCCTCGTCGAGCAGCTGCTGCTTCGCGGCGAGGTTCGCGTTCTGCTCCTCGTTCGACTGCGCCGCCTCCTCGGCCTTCGCCGCGTAGAGCAGATCGCCTGCGGCCTTGAAGCGCGCCCAGAGCTGGTCGTCGAGCTTGCGGCTCGCGCGACCGGCGGCCTTCCAGTCGTCGAGCAGGCCGCGGTAAGCGGGGATGCCCTCGATGCCGCGCGGGGCGAGCGCCTCGGCCGCGGCGATGATGCGCTCCTTGCGCTGCTTCACGTCCTTGTTGTTCGCGTCCATCTGGGCGAAGTGCGAACGACGGGCCGAATCGAAGGTCTGGCGCGCCGAGCGGAAGCGCTTCCAGAGCGCATCCGCCTGCGACTTCGGGATCTGGGGGCCGGTGCGCTGCGAGCTCTGCCAATCGGTGAAGAGCTGTTCGAACGCCTGGCTCGTATCCTTCCACCGGATCGAGGCCTCGGGCTGCGCGGCGAGGCGCTCGGCCTCGGCGACGATCGCCTCGCGCTTCGAGACGGCCTCCTGGCGGGCGGCGTCGCGTTCGGCCTGCTGCTTCTCGCTCAGCTCGGCGGTCTTGCCCGAGAGCTTCTCGACGCGTGCGCGCAGGGCGGCGATGTCGCCGACGGCCGCGGGCTCCACGAGCTGCTCCTGCAGCTTCGCGACGGTCTCGGCGGCCGAGGCATCGGCGGTGCCGCGGGCGATGCGGGCCTCGAGCAGGGTGATCTGCCCAGCCAGGTCGCTGAACTTGCGTTCGAAGTAGGCGAGCGCCTCTTCGGGGGTTCCGTCGGGGAAGGAGCCGACAGCGCGTTCGCCGTCGCCTTCGCGCACGTAGACGGTGCGGTCGTCGTCGACGCGGCCCCAGGGGTTCTCGTTGGCAGCACTCACGGTAGTTTCACCTGTCGTGGTTCGGGTCGGCTGACCGACCGTACGGAATAGACCCCTCCACTATGCCACAGGCGGGTGTGGGCAGCGCTCGATTAGGGTTGTGGTGTGAGTTCGAATCCGATGGCCTCGAGCACCGCCCCGCTGGCGGTGCGCATGCGCCCGCGATCCCTGGACGAGGTCGTCGGCCAGCAGCATCTGCTGCGACGCGGTTCGCCGTTGCGGGTGCTCGCGGCGGGCGAGACCGGCTCGGGAGCCGTGTCCATCATCCTGTGGGGCCCGCCGGGCACCGGGAAGACGACGATCGCGCAGGCGATCGCGCACTCGAGCGGGCGCCGTTTCGTCGAGCTCTCGGCCGTGACCGCCGGCATCAAGGATGTGCGCACGGTGATGGAGAAGGCGCTGAACGACCGCGACCTGTTCGACGTGTCGACGGTGCTCTTCCTCGACGAGATCCACCGGTTCACCAAGGCGCAGCAGGATGCGCTGCTGCCGGGCGTCGAGAACGGGTGGGTCACCCTCGTCGCCGCGACGACCGAGAACCCGTCGTTCTCCGTGATCAGTCCGCTGCTGTCGCGATCGCTGCTGCTCACCCTCGAACCGCTCACCGATGACGACCTGAGCCTGTTGCTCGAACGGGCGGTGGCCGACCCCCGCGGTCTCGCCGGAGCGGTCGCGCTCGAAGACGGCGCGCTCGACGCGCTCGTGCAGCTCGCCTCGGGCGATGCGCGGCGGGCGCTCACGAGCCTCGAGGCGGCCGCCATGTCGGCCCTGGCCGCCGCGCACGACGCCGATGAGGCGAGTGGTGCGAACGATGCCGAGGTCGAAGGCGATCCCGAGGCGGCCGACGATGCCGATGACGACGCGGGCGATGTCGCGCAGGGATCGCCTGTCGGCCCGGTCGCGATCACCGCGGAGATCGTGGCGGCCTCGGTCGACCGGGCGCTCCTGCGCTACGACCGGAACGGCGACCAGCACTACGACGTCACGAGCGCCTTCATCAAGTCGATGCGCGGCTCGGACCCCGATGCCGCGCTGCACTACCTCGCCCGCATGATCGAGGCGGGGGAGGACCCGCGCTTCATCGCGCGCCGGCTCATGGTCCATGCGGCCGAGGACGTCGGCCTGGCCGACCCACAGGCGCTCTCGGTCGCCGTGGCGGCCGCCGAGGCCACGCAGCTCATCGGCCTCCCCGAGGCGCGCATCCCGCTCGCCGAGGCGACGATCTACATCGCCACCGCGCCGAAGTCGAATGCGGTCATCACGGCCATCGATTCGGCCATCGCCGACGTGCGCGCCGGGCGCTTCGGCCTCGTGCCGCCCCACCTCCGCGATGCGCACTACCCGGGAGCGAAGAAGATGGGGCACGGCAAGGGGTATATCTACCCGCACCACGACCCGCGCGGCGTCTCGACGCAGCAGTACCTGCCCGACGAGCTCGAGGAGCGCATCTACTACTCGCCGACGACGCACGGCAACGAGCGCGAGGTCTCCGAGCGCCTCGAGAAGATCCGCCGCATCAGCCGAGGCCGGTCATGAGGCACGATGCCGCGTCGGCGGCCGAAAGTCTGATAGTCTAGACGCTGGCCAACACCCCCTTCGCCGCAGGCTGCATGCGGAGGACCGGTGGCAGGCGCCCTGTAGCCGGGTTTCTGCAATGGTCGTTCCCTCACCGCGAGAGGCCCTCTCGCCTGTCGCGGTTCGCTGCGTCGCGTGCGTGGAGAGACTCCACGCGGATGCAGCACGGCCGGGAGAACAACGGGATCGCGCACCGCGCGCCCCCAACCACATCAGTCAGAAACCCGAAAGGATCCACGTGTCGACTACGTCGCGTACCCGTTCCAAGACCCGCCTGAGCCGCTCGCTCGGCATCGCCCTCACTCCGAAGGCTGCGCGCTACCTCGAGAAGCGCCCCTACGGCCCCGGCCAGCACGGCCGCACCAAGCGCAAGAGCGATAGCGACTACGCCGTCCGTCTGCGCGAGAAGCAGCGTCTGCGCGCCCAGTACGGCATCCGCGAGAAGCAGCTCGTCATCGCCTTCAACGAGGCCCGCCGCCAGGACGGCCTGACCGGTGAGAACCTGGTCGAGCTGCTCGAGATGCGCCTCGACGCGCTCGTGCTGCGCGCCGGCTTCGCCCGCACCACCGCGCAGGCGCGCCAGCTCGTCGTGCACCGCCACATCCTCGTCGACGGCAAGCTCGTCGACCGCCCGTCGTTCCGCGTGAAGCCGGGTCAGCTCATCCACGTCAAGGAGCGCTCGGAGGCTCTCGAGCCGTTCCAGGTCGCCGCTGCCGGCGGCCACGCCGAGGTGCTGCCGAACGTTCCCGGCTACCTCGAGGTCGAGCTCGACAAGCTCCAGGCGCGCCTCGTGCGCCGCCCGAAGCGCGCCGAGGTCCCGGTGACCTGCGAAGTGCAGCTCGTGGTCGAGTACTACGCAGCTCGCTAAGAGCTGCGGAGTACTCGTGATGAGTACAGCGTTTCAGGCGGCCGCGCAAGCGGCGGCCTGCTACGCAGCTCGCTAAGTAGTAATACGCGAGAAGGGCGTCGGAGATATTCTCCGGCGCCCTTCTCGCGTTCACGGGCCCGGCGATCCCTGGCGAGAATCCCAGAACCGCCATGCCCGGGGCGCTAAGCTTGAGTGGTGTTTTCGGCGCCGCGCACCCGCGCGCGACCGCGGAGCAGGAGGAGGAGCGTGGCATGCGCAAGCTGATGTGGCTGTTGAGCGGCGCGATGATCGGATTCATCGCTGCCCACTTCGTCAACCAGACGACCGAGGGGCGGCGCTTCTTCGACCGGGTGAACCGCGGCCTCGACGAGTTCGGTCGCGCCTTCGCCGCCGGCTACCACGACACCGAGGCCGGCGACGCCGAGCCCGGTACGTCGCCCGAGCGCGCGCTGTAGCCCGGGCCGCCCGCCCACTTTCTCGCGCCCCGGCGCATCCACCGCAGACGGATCATGTAAGGACCACGATGCAGACCGCTGAAATCCATCGCCGCTGGCTCGACTTCTTCGAGAAGCGCGGCCACACCGTCGTGCCCTCGGCGTCGCTCGTGAGCGACGACCCCAGCCTCATGTTCACGGTGGCCGGCATGGTGCCGTTCGTGCCGTACCTCTCGGGCATCGTGCCCGCCCCGTACCCGCGCGCCACGAGCGTGCAGAAGTGCATCCGCACGAACGACATCGAGGAGGTCGGCAAGACCCCCCGCCACGGCACCTTCTTCCAGATGTGCGGCAACTTCTCGTTCGGCGACTACTTCAAGGAAGGCGCCATCAAGTTCGCCTGGGAGCTCTTGACGACGAGCGAGGCCGACGGCGGCCTCGGCTTCGACGCGAAGGATCTCTGGGTCACGGTCTACGAGGACGACGACGAGGCGATCGCGCTGTGGAAGCAGCACTCTACACTGCCCGATGAGCGCATCCAGCGCCTCGGCATGGACACGAACTACTGGTCGACCGGTCAGCCCGGCCCGGCCGGCCCCTGCAGCGAGATCTTCTTCGACCGCGGCCCCGAGTACGGCATCGACGGCGGCCCCGCCACCGATGACGACCGCTACGTCGAGATCTGGAACCTCGTGTTCATGCAGTACCAGATCGCGGACGTGACCTCGAAGACCGACTTCACGATCGTCGGCCCGCTGCCGAAGCAGAACATCGACACCGGCATGGGGCTCGAGCGCGTCGCCTTCATCAAGCAGGGCGTCGACAACATGTACGAGATCGACCAGGTGCGCCCCGTGCTCGACCGCGCGGCAACGCTCGCGGGCAAGACCTACGGCGCGAACCACGACGACGATGTCCGTCTGCGCGTCATCGCCGATCACGTGCGCAGCGCGCTCATGCTCATCGCCGACGGCGTGACGCCGTCGAACGAGGGCCGCGGGTACATTCTGCGCCGCCTGCTGCGGCGGGTCACGCTCTCGATGCGTCTGCTCGGCGTCGACGGCCCGTGCTTCGACCAGCTCTTCCCGGTGTCGCGCGACGCCATGAAATCTGCGTACCCCGCGGTCGAACGCGACTTCGATTTCATCTCGCGCGCCGCGTACAACGAGGAGAAGACCTTCCTGCGCACCCTCGCGTCGGGCATCGAGATCCTCGACGAGGCGATCGGCACGGCGAAGAGCGCGAACGCGGCGGTTCCGGGCGACACCGCCTTCCTGCTGCACGACACCATGGGTTTCCCGATCGAGCTCTCGCTCGAGCTCGCCGAAGAGGCCGGCGTCACCGTCGACCGCGACGTCTTCACGACCCTGATGCAGGAGCAGCGCGATCGCGCGAAGGCCGACGCAAAGGCGAAGAAGGGCCAGCGCGCCGACCTGTCGGTCTACACGGAGCTGCGCGGCCTCGGCGAGACCGCCTTCGTCGGCTACGACGAGCTGCAGCACGAGAGCCGGATTCTCGGTCTGCTCGTCGACGGTGCGCCGGTGGCCGAGGCGCACGAGGGCGAGATCGCCGAGGTCGTGCTCGCCGAGACCGCCCTCTGGGCCGAGTCGGGCGGCCAGGACGCCGACCAGGGCCTCATCGTCGGCGATGGCTTCGAAGCCGAGGTGCTCGACGTGCAGAAGCCCGTGCCCGGGCTCATCGTGCACACCGTGCGCGTGGTCGTGGGCACCGTAGCGATCGATGCGCGCGCCGAGACCCGTGTCGACGCCGACTACCGCCGCGGTGCCGCGCAGGCGCACTCGGGCACGCACGTCGTGCATGCGGCGCTGCGTCAGGTGCTCGGTGCGAACGCGCATCAGGCGGGTTCGTACAACAAGGCGGGCTACCTGCGCCTCGACTTCACGCACGGCGAGGCGCTCTCGGCCGCGACGAAGAGCGAGATCGAGGAGATCTCGAATCTCGCGATCCGATCGGACTACGAGGTCGTCACCCGCGAGATGCCCATCGCCGAGGCCAAGGCGCTCGGCGCGATGGCGCTCTTCGGCGAGAAGTACGGCGACCGGGTGCGCATGGTGGACATCGGCGGCCCGTGGTCGCGCGAGCTGTGCGCCGGCACCCACGTGTCGAGCTCGTCCGAGATCGGCATGATCAGCCTGATCTCGGAGAGCTCGGTCGGGTCGACGAACCGCCGCGTGGAGTCGCTCGTGGGCATGGAGGCGTTCCGCGAGTTCGCAGCCGAGCGCGCGATCGTGCAGCAGCTCACCAGTGGCCTCAAGGTGCCCCGTGCCGATCTCATCGGCAGGGTGCAGGATCTCGGTGCGCAGCTGCGCGCCGCGGAGAAGAGGATCGCCTCGCTCGAAGCCGAGAAGCTCTCTCAGCGCGTGCCCGAGCTCCTTGCCGGCGCCGAGTCGGTCGGCTCCGTGCGCGCCGTGCTCGAATCGGTCGGTTCGGTGGCTTCCGCCGACGATCTGCGCGGCCTCGCTCTGCAGCTGCGCGAGCGGCTCGGCTCGGAGGCCGGCGTGGTCGTGCTCGCGGGCACCGTGGCGTCCGAAGCGGGCGAGAAGCCGCTCGTGATCGCCGCGACCAATGAAGCCGCGCGCACCCATGGCGTGCGCGCGGGCGACCTCGCGAAGCTCGGCGCGAAGGTGCTCGGCGGCGGCGGCGGCGGCAAGCCCGATCTGGCGCAGGGCGGCGGCGCCGATGTCGCGAAGATCGGCGATGCCCTCGCCGAGATCCGTCAGAGCCTGGCGGTCTAGTGCGCGTCGGTGTTCGTCTCGGCATCGACGTGGGCAAGGCCCGCATCGGCGTGGCCCGCAGCGACCCGCACGGCATGATCGCGACTCCCGTCGAGACCGTGCCGCGGGAAGCGCGCGGCACCGCCGATCTCGAGCGGATCGCGGCGATCGCGGCCGAACTGGAGGCGATGGAAGCGATCGTCGGCCTGCCGCTCAACATGCGCGGCGAGCGTACGCCGTCGACCGCCGACGCCGAGGGCTTCGCCGATCGGCTCGCCATGCGTCTCGCCGCCGCGGGCGTCGCGGTGCGCCTCGTCGACGAGCGGCTCTCGACGGTGTCGGCGCAGAGCCAACTGCATCAGGTCGGCAAGAAGACGAAGCAGAGCCGGTCGATCATCGACCAGGCGGCCGCCGTCGTGATTCTGCAGCACGCGCTCGATATCGAGCGCTCGCGGGGAGACGCGCCCGGTATCGCGGTGCCGCAGGCGACGACAGCGGAAGGAACCGGCGCTGACGCCGGATGACCCAGGGGAGACGATCAGCATGAACTATCTGAATCCGGAGGAGAAGCGGGCCAGGCGCCGCACGCGTGCGAAGCGGGTGGCGATCACTCTCGTGGTCGCCATCGTGCTGTTCGGCGGGCTCGGCGCCGCCGTGTTCTCGCTCTTCCCGCAGATCGGCGACCGCATCGCGCTTGAGCTCGGCTGGAAGACCGACGACTTCGAGGGCACGGGCCACGGGGAGACGAGCATCGCCATCGTTCCCGGCGAGATCGGCGAGGACGTCGCGGTCTCGCTCGAGGAGGCGGGGGTCGTCAAGACGTCGGAGGCCTTCACCCGCCTGCTGCTCGCGCAGGATCCCGCGGTCGAGTTCATGCCGGGAATGTACGCGCTGCGCCTCGAGATGAGTTCGCAGGCCGCGCTCGACATGCTGCAGGACCCCGCGAACCGCACCGAGTATAAGGCGGTCGTGCGCGAGGGGCTCACGGTCTCGCAGACCCTTCCGCTGCTCTCGGCGGGCGCGCAGGTGCCGCTCGAGGAGCTCGAGGCCGCAGCCTCGGACCCCGCGCAGTTCGGCCTGCCCGAAGGGGTGACCTCGCTCGAGGGCTGGCTCTACCCGGCGACCTACGAGTTCGAAGCGGGCAGCACCGCCGCCGACGTGCTGGGCTTGGTGGTGGGCCATCAGATCGCCGTGCTCGACGAGCTCGGCGTCGCCCCCGAGGATCGGGAGCGCGTGCTCACCTGGGCTTCGATCGTCGAGAAGGAGGCGGGCCGGGCCGAGGACTTCGGCAAGGTCTCGCGCGTGATCTCGAACCGCCTCGACCAGGGTATGAAGCTCGAGATGGATTCGACGGCCCAGTTCGGGTACGGCCAGCAGCACGACGGCTCGGTCTGGTCGTCGGACGAGGCGCTCGCCGATGACAATCCCTGGAACACGTATGCGCATGAGGGGTTGCCGGCCTCGCCGATCGCGAGCCCCGGCCGCGCGGCGATCGAGGCGACGCTGAACCCCGAGCCGGGCGACTGGCTCTACTTCGCGGCGATCAACCTCGACACCGGCGAATCGGCGTTCTCGACCACTATCGAAGAGCACGATGCCGCCGTCGCGCAGCTGGGCGAATGGTGCGCCGCGAACCCGGGCAGGGGCTGCTGATGCAGGAGACGCCGATCTCGGAGCGCGAGGTGCTCGCCGAGCGGCTCGCCGTGCTCGGCTCGCCGATCGCCCATTCGAAGTCGCCCGCGATCCACAGCGCGGCCTACGCGGCGCTCGCGCTCGATTGGGAGTACGAGCGGTTCCGCCTCGAGGCGCCCGATCTCGAGGCCTTTCTCGCGGCGAGGGAGCCCGACTGGCGGGGCTTCTCCGTCACGATGCCGCTGAAGGAGGAGGCCCATCGTCTCTCGACGGTGCTCGACCCGGTCGCCGAGGAGAGCGGCGTGGTGAACACCCTGCTGCGCATCGCGAGCGACGCGAGCGGTGCGCCCCGCTGGGCGGGCTTCAACACGGACGTCGCGGGGCTGGCCGCCGCGATCACGGACGCCGGTCTCGACGCGACGAGCACGGTCGTGCTCGGCTCGGGGGCGACGGCGGTATCCGCCATCCTCGCCGCGCGCCGGCTCGGTGCGCAGCACGTCGAGGTCGTGGCCCGCAACGCACGGGCGATCGGCGATCTCGTCGCCCGCTTCGGCGAGAGCGGCGAGCCGGGGGCCGATCGCCCGCTCCATGTCTCGGGAACGGTGCTGCCGCACGTCGATGCCCTGCTCGACGATGCCGCCATCGCGGCGGCGTCCGAGGTCGATGCTCGTATCGCCCGGCCCACGCTCATCGTCTCGACGCTCCCGGGGCCGGCCACCGCCGACCTCGAACTGCCCGAGGCGTGGACCGCGATTCCGCTCTTCGACGTCGCCTACGATCCCTGGCCGTCACCGCTCGCGGCGCGCTGGCGCTCGGTCGGCGGCGTCGCCCGCGCGGGCACCGAGATGCTCGTGGAGCAGGCCCTCGTGCAGGTGCGCGTCTTCGCCGGGGGCGACCCGTCGATCGAGCTGGACGACGAGGCCGCCGTACGCGCCGCCATGCGTGCGGCGAGTGTGGGAGGATAGTGGGCATGCTGCGTTGGCTTACCGCCGGGGAATCACACGGCCCCGAACTCATTGCCGTTCTCGAGGGCCTGCCCGCCGGCGTGCCCGTTTCGCTCGACATGGTCCGCGAGGATCTGCAGCGGCGCAAGCTCGGCTACGGCCGCGGCTCGCGCATGAAGTTCGAACAGGACGAGCTGCACTTCTCGGGCGGCATCGTTCAGGGCGTCTCGATCGGCGGCCCCGTCGCGATCCGCGTCGGCAACACCGAGTGGCCGAAGTGGACCGAGGTGATGTCGGCCGAGAAGACCGAGCTGTCCGAGAAGTCGCGCGGTCGCGGCGCTCCGCTCACGCGGCCCCGCCCCGGCCACGCGGATCTGGTCGGCATGCAGAAGTACGGCTTCGACGAGGCCCGGCCGGTGCTCGAGCGCGCGAGCGCCCGTGAGACCGCTGCGCGAGTCGCGCTCGGAGCGATCGCCCGTTCGTTCCTCGCCGAACTCGGTATCCGGCTCGTGAGCCACACGCTGTCGATGGGCGATGTGCGGGTGCCCGAGGGCGCCGCCCTTCCGCGACCGGAAGACGTGGCCGCGCTCGATGCCGACCCGTTGCGCTGCTTCGACGCCGAGACGAGCGCGCGCATGGTCGCCGAGGTCGACGACACGAAGAAGTCGGGCGACACGCTCGGCGGCATCGTCGAGGTGCTCGCCTACGGCCTGCCGCCCGGGCTCGGTTCGTACGTGCACTGGGACCGTCGTCTCGACTCGCGTCTCGCCGGCGCGCTCATGGGCATCCAGGCGATCAAGGCGGTCGAGGTCGGCGACGGCTTCGAGACGACCCGCCGTCGCGGCTCCGCGGCCCACGACGAGCTGCACCTCGATGACGGCCGCATCGCTCGCGAGACGGCGCGGGCCGGCGGCATCGAGGGCGGCATGACCACCGGCCAGGTGCTCCGCGTGCGCGCGGGGATGAAGCCGATCGCGACGGTGCCCCGCGCGCTGCCCACGATCGACGTCGCGACCGGCGAGGAGTCGAAGGCGCACCACCAGCGCAGCGATGTGACGGCGGTGCCCGCCTCGGGCGTCGTCGCAGAGGCGATGGTCGCGCTCATTCTCGCCGACGCGGTCGTCGAGAAGTTCGGCGGCGACAGCGTCTCCGAGACCCGGCGCAACCTCGAATCGTACCTCGCGGAGATCCCCGAGAACCTCGCGACCGTCATCGACTCGTGAGCGGCGACCGGGAGGCTTCGGGGGCCGAGCCGGGCCCCGGGCACCGGCCGAAGCCCTCGCCTCCGCCGACGGCGGGGGAGACCGGCGCTCCGGGCGGCCGGAGCGGCCAGGGGGCGAAGCCCCGTCGCAGGCGTCGTCGGCGCGGCCGCCGCGGCGGTGGCCTTCCGAGCCGCGCGATCGTGTTCGTCGGGCCGATGGCGGCCGGGAAGACGAGCCTCGGCAAGCGGGTCGCCCGCGAGCTCGGGGTGCCGTTCGTCGACACCGATGCCGTGATCGTGCGGCAGTACGGTCCGATCACCGAGTTCTTCGAGCGCCACGGCGAAGACGAGTTCCGTCGCATCGAGGCCGAGGTCGTCGCCGCGGAGCTCGCAGTGCCCGGCACCCGCATCGTCGCTCTCGGCGGCGGCGCGGTGATCACGGAGAGCACACGCGCGCTGCTGCAGGGGCATCCGGTCGTGCTGCTCATGACGACGCAGGAGTCGGTGCTGCGCACGGCGAACCTGTCGAGGCGGCCGCTGCTGCGCAACGACCCCGAGGCGTGGAACCGTATCATGCGTGCACGACGGCCGTTCTACGAAGAGGTCGCCGATGTGACCTACCGCACCGATCGCGCGACCAAGGAGCAGCTCGCGCGCAAGGTCGCCCAGTGGGCGCGCAGCTACCGGGGGCGCCCGCAGATGCCCGGGTCGGAGCCGGGCGCAGACGTCAAGAAGAAGGAGCAGCAATGAGCGAAACCGCGATCGAGGTCACGGGCGATACCGACTACACGGTGACGGTCGGGCGCGGCCTGCTCGGCCGAGTCCCCGAAGCCGTCGGCAATCGTGCGTCGAAGGTGCTCATCGTGCACACCTCGACGGTCGGCAAACTGGCGGAGGAGCTGCGGGAATCGCTCGCGGCTCACTACGCGCAGGTGCTGCTCGCGGAGGTGCCCGACGCCGAGTCGGCGAAGCGGGTCGAGGTGGCCGCATTCTGCTGGCAGATCATGGGCCAGGCGGACTTCACGCGCACGGACGCCGTGATCGGCCTCGGCGGCGGAGCCGTCACCGACCTCGCCGGCTTCGTCGCGGCGACCTGGCTGCGCGGCGTGCGCCTCGTGCAGATCCCGACGACGGTGCTCGGCATGGTCGACGCCGCCGTGGGCGGCAAGACCGGCATCAACACCGCCGAGGGCAAGAACCTCGTCGGGTGCTTCTACGCTCCGGCCGCGGTGCTCTGCGACCTCGACCTGCTCGCGACGCTGCCGAAGAACGAGATCCTCGCGGGGTTCGCCGAGGTCGCCAAATGCGGGTTCATCGCGGAGCCCGAGATCCTCGACCTCATCGAGGCCGATGTCGCCCGGGTCACCGATCCCGCATCGCCCGAATTCCAGCGGGCGATCGAGCTCGCGATCGGCGTGAAGGCGCGCGTCGTATCGGAAGATTTCCGCGAAGGCGGGCTGCGCGAGATCCTCAACTACGGCCACACGCTCGGCCACGCGATCGAGCACGCCGAGCGCTACCAGTGGCGGCATGGCGTCGCCATCTCGATCGGGATGATGTACGCCGCCGAGCTCGGCCGCATGGCGGGCTCGCTCTCGGACGCCGATGTGGATCGCCACCGCCGTGTGCTCACCGCGCTCACCCTGCCGCTCGCGTACCCGGCGGGTCGCTGGCCGGGTCTGCTCGCGACGATGCAGCGCGACAAGAAGGCCCGCGCCGGCATGCTGCGCTTCATCGTGCTCGACGCGATCGGAAAGCCCCGAGTGTTGGCCGGTGTCGACGACTCCGTGCTGCAGTTCGCGTATCAGGAGATCTCGAACTGACCGGACTCTAGCGTGCAAGCGCGCTCTGCGACGCGGTGCTCGATGGCGTCGAGCAGCAGATCGACGCTGAAGACGAAGGCGGCCTCGGTCTCGGGATACATCGCGGGTGCGGCGGCGGCGGCGCTCGGGAACTTCGCCGGGTCGAGCGCCGCGTAGGTGCGGCGCTGCGCATCGCGCTGCTCCGGATCCGTGAGCCAGGGCGAGAACGCTGCGACGAGGCCGTTGCCGACCGCATGATTGTAGATCGTCTGGTGGAAGTAGCCGAGCTCGTCCGCGGGCACCCCGGCGCGGATGAGCTCGCGCACCGTCCATTCGGTGAGGTGGAAGAGGCGGGGTTCGTCGTCGGGCTGCCCCGCCATCGCCTGGGAGAGCCCCTCGTTGACGCGGTAGATGCGCCACCAGGCGATCATGAGATTCTTGAGATTGTCGCGCCAGGTGAGCGACGGGTCGGGCTCGGGGATCTCGACGAAGAGCTCGTCGATGAGCGCCGTCAGCAGGGCGGCCTTGTTCTTGAAGTGCCGGTACATCGCGGTCGCGTCGACGCCGAGTTCTGCGCCGAGCTTGCGCAGCGTGAGCGCGCCGAGCCCGTCTCTGTGGAAGATGGTGCGCGAGGTTTCGAGGATGCTCTCGCGGTCGAGGCGGTGCGGAGCGCCGCTCCGGGCTTCACCCGCGACCTGCTCTGGGTCCTGCACTGAATTCCACTCCGTTCCCGATATCGGCCGTTGCCGCAATGCTACCCGTCCGTTTATCCGCCTGCTTTGAGCGGGCTGGGTGCGGACCGGCAGGGATCGACCGGGCACTGGCACAATGAAACAGGTTCACCACATAGATGTCAACAGTGTTGACATCTATGTGGTTGCATGCCAAGCTGCAGGCCACGGTGTTTCCGTGGCACGGGCGAGACTCGCAGGTCGGGCCGCCGGTGGGCATCATCTCAACGAGGAGAACCATGAAGAAGAAGCTACTCGGCGTAGCCGCTCTTGCTGCTCTGACGCTGGGCCTGTCAGCCTGCGGCGCGGATCCGAACGCGAGTCCGGCCGGTGGTGACGCGCAGGCCGACTCGGGCGATGAGATCATCGTCGGCGCCGCACTGTGCCTCACCGGCATCCAGTCGCCGCTCGACGAGCCGATCCTGCGCGGCGTGCAGCTCAAGGTCGACGAGATCAACGAGAACGGCGGCCTGCTCGGCAAGCAGGTCAAGCTCATCAACCTCGACGGCAAGAGCGACCCGGTGGTCGTCGGCAACAACGGCGAGCAGCTCGTCTCGCAGGGCGCCGAGGTCGTGATCACGCCGGCCGACTTCGACTTCGGCGGGCCCGCGAGCCGCGCCGCGCAGTCCGCGGGCATCGTGGGCATCTCGCCCGGCGCATCATCGCCGCTCTACGGTTCGAAGACCCTCGGCGACAAGCAGTTCACGCTCTCGATGTGGAACACCACGATGGGCGCCGCCGCAGCCGAGTGGGCGTACGGCGAGCAGGGGTACACGAAGGCCTACGTCGTCACGGACCAGTTCATCGACTACACGACGTCGCTCAGCGACTACTTCATCGAATCGTTCGAGCACCAGGGCGGAGAGATCCTCGGCCACGACACCTACACCCAGGGCGACCAGGATTTCTCGGCTCAGTTGCAGCGACTCAAATCCGAAGGGGCCGATGCCGAGGTCATCTTCGTATCGTCGTACATGCCCGACCTCGGCCTGATCATCCGCGACATCCGGGCAGCGGGCATCGACACGCCGATCCTCGGCGGCGACTCGTACGACGACCCCGAGCTCTTCGAAGTGCTCGGCGCCGAGTACGGCAACGGCGTCACCTACGCGAGCCATGCGTTCCTCTCGGAGCAGGCGAGCGAACTCGTCCCCGCATTCCTCGACTTGTACAAGGCGAAGCACGGCGAGGCCCCCGACACCGCTCTGGTCGCCAACGGCTACGACACGATGACCGTGCTCGCCGAAGCGATCGAAGCGGCAGGCACCACCGAGGGCGCGGCCCTCGCGAAGCAGATGACCGAAATGGAATTCCCTCTCCTCACCGGCAATCTCAGCTGGTCCTCGGCCGACACCGGTCATGCTCCGCAGAAGGAGGCCGCGCTCATGACGGTCGCCGGCGGCGAGGTGTCGTTCCTGAAGTGGGTCATGCCCGAGTGGGTCCCCGAGCCGTGATCAGCACCGCAATGAGCGAGAGGCTCACCGCCGAGGGCGTCGTCATGGACTTCGCCGGCCTTCGGGCGCTCGACACGGTGAGCCTCTCACTCGGACGAGACGAGATCGTCGGCCTCATCGGCCCCAACGGCTCGGGCAAGACGACCCTCGTGAACGTGCTCTCGGGCGCCCTGAAGCCGAGCGACGGCGCGGTGCGTATCAACGGGAAGGACGTCACGGGGCGCAAACCGAAGCGGATCGCCCGCGAGGGCCTCGTGCGCACTTTTCAAACGGTGCGCCTCTTCGGAACGATGACGGTCTTCGAGAACGTGCAGCTCGGCGCACTCGGAGGCGGATCGCGGCGAGGCGAGGCGACCCGCATCGCCGAAGAGCTCATCTCGGCGTTCGACGTGGCAGCGCTGCGCGACACGCAATGCGATGCGCTCTCGTACGGCCAGAAGCGGATCGTCGAGATCCTGCGGGCGCTCGCGACGAAATGCCAGTACCTGCTGCTCGACGAGCCGGCCGCCGGCCTGAACGAGGAGGAGAGCGACCGGCTGCTCGGTCAGCTGACCACGATCCCCGAGGTGTACGGCTGCGGGCTGCTCATCATCGACCACGACATGAACCTGATCATGCGCCTCTGCCATCGCCTGCACGTGCTGAACCAGGGCCGGACGATCGCGGAGGGCACGCCCGACGAGATCCGCTCGGACCCGACCGTCGTCGCCGCATACCTCGGCAGCCAGGCGACCGCCGGGCTCGCTTCCGAGGACATCGAACGAACTGTGGAGGACGAATGAGCCTGCTCGAAGTCGCGCACCTGCGGGTGAAGTACGGTGCCATCACCGCGGTCGACGATCTGAGCCTCGAAGTGAACGAGGGCGAGCTCGTCGCGCTCGTCGGGTCGAACGGCGCGGGCAAGACCACCACGCTCTCGGCCATCGCAGGCGTGCACCGGCCGCAGAGCGGCACGGTCGCCTTCGACGGAGAGACCGTTACCGGCAGACGGAGCGCTGAGATCGCACGGCGCGGCATCGCCCTGGTGCCAGAGGACCGCGGCATCTTCCCGAGCCTGACGGTGTCGGAGAACCTCAAACTGGGGTCGTACTTCATGAAGGACGCTGCCCTGCTCGAGACGAAGCTCGCCGAGATCTTCCAACGCTTCCCGATTCTCGAAAAGCGCGCCGATCAGGGCGCGGGCACGCTCTCGGGCGGCGAGCAGCAGCAGCTCGCCATCGCTCGCGCCGTGCTCACCCGGCCGCGGCTGCTCATGCTCGACGAGCCGTCGCTCGGCCTGTCACCGACGCTCGTCGACAGCATGTTCGAGATCATCGAGCAGCTGCACCGCGAAGGCGTCACGATCCTGCTCGTCGAGCAGAACGTGACACGCGCCCTCGAGATCGCCGACCGCGCGTACCTGCTCACCACCGGAAAACTCACCGCGAGCGGCACCCCGCAGGAGCTGCGCGCATCCATCGACCTCACGGCCGCCTATCTCGGGGGCCTGCACCAGACCGGAACGGAGAGCGAGCATGGGTGACATCCTCCAGTTCGTTCTGAACTCGCTGAGCCTCGGCAGCCTCTACGCGCTGATCGCGCTCGGCATGATCATCATCTTCGGCATCCTGAAACTCGTGAACTTCGCCTACGGCGAGCTCATCATGGTCGCCGGCTACACCTGGTTCGTGCTGCAGAGCACCTGGCTGCCGCTCGTCGTGCTGATCGTGCTCGCGGTGGCGATGGCGGTCATCGCGAGCGTGCTCACGGAGCGCATCGCCTTCAGACCCGTTCGCTCGAACTCGCTGAACGCGATGCTGATCACCTCGTTCGCGGTGAGCTCGCTCCTGCAGAACTCCGCGCTCGTGTTCGTGTCGCCCCGCGCACGTGCGGTGCAGGTGCCGGCGGCGTTCCACAAGAACGTCTCGTGGGGCGGCGCGCAGATCTCCGTCTCGAACCTCATCGTGATCGGCGTGAGCATCCTCACCCTGCTCGCGCTCATGCTCATCATGAAGAAGACGCGACTCGGCATCACGCTGCGCGCGGCATCGGACGATTTCCGCATGCTGCAGCTGCTCGGCATCAGGGCGGACAAGGTCATCGTCTCGGCCTTCATCATCAGCGGTGCGCTCGCGGGAATCGCGGGCGTGCTCTGGATCGGACGCATCGGATCCGTCACCCCGACCATCGGCGCCGCACCGCTGCTCGTCGCTCTGATCGCGATCGTCGTGGGCGGTATGGGCAGTCTGTCGGGGGCCGTCGTCGGCGGTTTCTTCCTCGGCACCCTCACGATCGCGCTGCAACTGCTGCTGCCGCAGGAGCTGCTCGCGTTCCGTGACGCGGTGATCTTCGGCATCGTGATCCTCGTGCTCGTCTTCAGACCCCAGGGCATCGTCACGGGTCGTTTCGCGACAGAAAGAGTCGGCTGATGAAACAGGCATCCTTCCGCATCTCGCGCCGCAAGGTCTATCCGCTGCTCCTCACGGTCGCCGTGTTCACCTGCGTCGCGCTCGTCTCCAGCGTGCTGAACATCCCGCTCGTCGACCGCATCTCGACCGTCATGTTCATCAACCTGATCCTGGTGCTCGGGCTGCAGTTCTTCATGGGCAACTCGGGGGTGCTCTCGTTCGCGCACGTCGGGTTCATGGGGATCGGCGCCTACGCCTCGGCGATCCTGTCGATCCCTGTGGATCAGAAGAGCATGGCCCTCCCGAGCCTCTACGCGCCCTTCACCGGAATCGAGATGGGCTTCCTCCCGGCCATGCTCATCGGCGCGGCCGTCGCGGCCGTGTTCGCAGCCGTGATCGGGCTGCCGATCATGCGCCTCTCGGATACGGCCGCGGCGATCGCGACGTTCGCGATGCTGGTCATCGTGCACGTCGTGCTGTCGCAGTGGGGCGAGATGACCAACGGGCCGCGCACACTCTTCGGCGTGCTCAAGTACACCGACATGTGGACCGCGTTCACCTGGGCGATGATCATCCTCGTGCTGGCGTTCCTCTTCAAGGAGTCGTCACTCGGCATGAAGCTGCGCGCTTCGCGCGACAACGTGCACGCCGCCGATGCGATCGGGGTCGATGTGGTCGCATCGAGGTGGGTCGCCTTCACGATCTCGGCCTTCATCTGCGGGATGTCGGGCGCGCTCTGGGCCCACTTCATCACCTCGTTCCAGCCCGGAGCCTTCTACCTCACGATGACCTTCACCGTACTGACCATGCTGATCGTCGGCGGGCCGCAGACGATCACGGGCACGGCGCTCGGAGTGCTCATCATCACGATCGTGAGCGAGGGGCTGCGCATGACCGAGAACACGTTCAGCATCAACGGCCTGCTGCCGTTCGAGACGGTCGGCATGACCGAGATCCTCCTCGCGATCGTGCTCGTGCTGATGCTCGCCTACAAACCGGGTGGGCTCATCGAGACGATCGAACTCGGCGCCTCGCTCGGCAAGAAGCATGATGCTCGGGCCGCGGCGAAGATCGCCGCGAAGTCGGCACCAGCATCGAGAAAGGACTAGCAGACATGGAAACCCTCAGATTCGACGTCTCGCCCGATGTCGACCCGTCGAGCCTCGTCTACACCTTCGGCGGTGCCGAGGCGAAAGCGCAGATCGTGCCCGGTACGGTTGTGCAGACGTCGACGCTCGACTGCTTCGCGGGAGCGATCACCGAGGCCGGTTCGGCGCCCTCGAAGCTGCTCGACCCGCGGTACCTGAACCCGCAGACCGGTCCGTTCTACGTCGAGGGAGCAGAGCCCGGCGACACGCTCGCCGTGCACTTCATCGACATCTCCCCGCGCTTCGACTGGGGAGTGAGCACGACCGTCGAATACTTCGGGGCGCTCACCGGGACGCACGATACGGCGCTGCTGAACGCGCCGCTCGAGGAGAACACCTGGTTCTACGCCATCGATGCAGAAGCGCGCACGGTGCAGTACCAGGCGCAGGACAGCGACCTGAGTCTGGCGCTGCCGCTCGATCCGATGCACGGCACCGTCGGGGTGGCTCCGGCGCTCGGCGAAGTGCGCTCCGCGCTCGCCCCCGGCAACTGGGGCGGCAACATGGATACGCCCGAGATGCGGGCGGGGGCCACCTGCTACATCGGCGTCAACGTACCCGGTGCGCTCTTCTCCCTGGGCGACGGCCACGCTCGGCAGGGCGAGGGGGAGACCTGCGGCGTCGCCGTCGAATGCTCCATGAACTCGGTGTTCATCGTCGAGCTCATCAAAGGTCGTGCGCCCGTCTGGCCGCGCATCGAAACGGATGAATACCTCATGACGACGGGGTCGACCAAGCCGCTCGAGGACGCCTTCCGGGCCGCGAACCTCGAGATGGTGGAGTGGGTCGCCGAGCTGCTCGATCTCAGCCGCATGGACGCCTACCAGCTGGTCTCGCAGACGAACCTCAGCCCGGTCGCGAATGTGGTCGACACCGTGTACACGATGGTCTGCAAGGTGCCGAAGCGGCTGCTCGGCGCAGCGGCGCTCGGCGCCTTCGGTGGCGCCCACGCATCGCTGCGCGAACAGGCGGCGGCCTGGGCAGCGGCCTGATGCCAGGGGTTCTCGCTCATCTCGAGGCGAGCGAGAACCCCTGGCCCTCCAGAATCAGGCCGAGCACCCGGCGATCCTCGCGATGCATCACGCTCTCGACGAAGCGGCCGAGCGCGCGGTCGAGGGTCACCGCGCCGGCGCTGCCCGCTACTTTCTGCAGCACGGCCACCAGCGTGCGCGGAGCGAGCACCGACTCCTCGAGGCCGGGGCGCCCGTCGATCTCCTGCTCGGTACCCACGTAGTCGCCGAATCCGGCTCCGTGCGCTCCGGAGAACACCTGCTGGCTGATGAACGCGGCACGAGCGACGCGCACGATCTCGTCGACCGACACCGTCGACGGGAGGCGGCCGTGCGCGTCGGCGACCGCCGCGGCCGCGAGCAGCCCGTTCTCGGCCGGGAAGTCTTCGAACCGTACTCCCGCATCGGGGTAGTGCACGCGGTAGCCGTTCGCGCCGAAGCGATTGACGAGCTCGGCGCTGAGCCGGTCGAGACCGCGATAGCGATGCGGTGTCTGCTCGTTCGCCGTGGCGATGATGGCGAACCCCTCGGCCACGCGAACGCGCCGACCGACGTCCTCCTGCACGCCGAAGTCATCGCCGGGGCGCAGCTGCAGAATGCGGTTGAGACGTTTCAAGAACTCGGCGGGCATGGCGTTGATCTCGTCGAGGATGACCGGCCGACCCTCGGTGAGCGCCCGGAGCAACGGTCCGGGTACGAAGACGCTCGTCGTCGCACCGTGCTCGGCCCGCAGTTCGTGAGCGCCGAGCATCTGCGCGCTTGTGATGTCGCCGTAGCCCGACACGAGCTCGGGTTCGAGGCCGGCGCCGTGCCGTGAGAGGTGCTCGGCGAGCGCGGTCTTCGCTCCGCCGGTCTCTCCGACGAGCAGCACGGGTTCGCCGCGCAGCACCGCCGGTAGCGCCTCCGCGATGATCTGACGCATCTGGCCGGTGAGCAGCAACCCGTGCCGCAGCTGCTCCCGGGCCTCCCGCAGACGGAGCGCGCCGAGGGCCTCGAGCACTCCGTCTCGCTCGGCCGCGGTCGTGATGCCTGCGCGCCAGTCGCGCGTCGCGGCCCCGTGCTCGCGCTGCCCGTCGCGCAGCTGGCCGACGCGGTCGCGTTCGCTGCGGGTCAGATCCCTGCCCGCACCGGCAGCGGCGGCGACCACGCGCTCCGCACGTTCCCGCTGCTCGGCCCGGCGCACCTCGGCGCGTCGGGCGTGCACCGCGGTGCGCAGGATCGACGCGCGCGCGTCGAGCGCCTCCCGGATCGCGGGCCCCGTCGCGGGGTCCTCGAGCAGCGCGTCGAGGCGCTCCTGCAGCACCGCGAGATCGTGCTCGTGGGCCGCCGTCTCCGTGCCCGGGCCGCGGTCGCGGGCCGCGCGCACGATCCGCATCTCGCGCGCGATCGCCTGGGCCTCGCCGAGCGCCGGTTGCGCGTCGAAAGTGAGCATGCGGCCACGCTACCACCCGCCCTCGAAGCGCCGGGCCGGCACCGTGCTGCGTCTAGGCTGAGGGCATGCAGACGATGGAAGCCGGCGACATCGACGTACGCGCCGGGCTGCGCGCCGTCGGCGGTCTGCTCGGTCTGCCGGTCATCGTCACCGATGGCGCCGAATGGCGCCTCACGAGACGCGGCCTCGAAGTCGGCCTGCTCTGGTACGGGGCCCGCGGACACGGCTCGGCCGAGGCCATGGCGCTCGCCGCGCTGCAGTTATGGGAGGGGCCGCGCGAGCGGCTTGTGGCCGCCGACCGCGCACGCCGGCGCGACTCGTTCGAACGCCGGGCCCCGCACGAGGCTCCGCTGACCCGGGCGATCGCGCGCATGCAGGCCGTCGGCGAGCTGCTCGCGGCGTTCCCCGGGTTCCGGTCGCGTCTCGGCGCCGCGCTCGAGCGCGGCCTGCCCCGAGACCCTTCGGTGCTGCCGCGCCACCTGCAATGGGTGGTGCTGCTGCTCGCCGCCGAGCAGCCGGCGACCGAGCTGCCCGTCGACCGCGCGGTGCTCGCCGAATGGCGGCGCATGCACCGCAGATCGGGGAGCGAGGCGCTGCTGCGCCACGTCTTCGCGCCCGACGGGAGTCGACCCCCGTTGCTCAGGTTCGAGCGCGCCTATGCGCTCCTGCAGCCCGCGTATGCGCGGCTGCTGGCCATCGACGCGCGAGAGGCGCAGGGCCCGGTCGCAGGCGGCGCGCCCGACGGGGGCGACGACGCCGAGGACGACGGTCGGGATGAAGCGGGTGCAGGGGACACCGGCAGCAGCGCGGCGGGAGACGATCGGGATGCGCCCGATGAGACGCCGCCGGCGGACGAGACGGACGGCGGCGCACCCGATGCCGGGGCCGACGAGCGCGCGCGCCCGGGAGACGGGGGCGAGATCGCCGAGGGGGCCGACCTCTTCGCGGCGGAGCAGGCCGGCTTCGTCGGCACCGTGCTCGCGACACCGCTTCCGGCCGATGGCGCCATGCTCGAGGCGATGCTCGACCGCGCGACCGAGGCGACCGGCGAGGCGGCGAACGATCGCCCCGGCGGCCGCGGCACGGCAGGGGCCGCCCCGGTATCGCCGATCGACTACCGCGAGCGCGCGACCGAGCTCGCGCCGGCGATCGACCGCATGCGCGCGCTCTGGGCCAGAGTCATCGCCGAACGCATCGCGCAGCGCCGGGCCCCGAGCCGCGATGCGCGCACGGCGGGGGAGGACCTCGCCGACGACGCTCTCGCCGCCGCAGTGGCCGAGGCGCACGCCGGCGTGCCGCAGCCGCGGGCGTTCCGGGCGCGGGTGCTCCGCTCCCGACGCACGCGCCGCGCGGGCAGCACCGACTATCTGCTGCTCGTCGACCGTTCGGCGTCGATGCAGGGCCGCGCCGCCGAGGCCGCGGCCGATGCCATGCTCGTGCTCGTCGAGTCGCTCGCGGGCGTGGACCGCGACATCGCGCACGCGGAGCGCGCCGGCGGCGTCGACCTCGATCTCGACATCCGTACCGGCCTCGTCGTGTTCGACGGCGACGCGCATCTGGTGAAGCCGCTGTCGCACGGCATCGACGACGCGACGCGACGCGACCTGCAGGCCGCCGTGCGCTCACCGCGCGGATCGACGAACGACGGCGCCGCGCTGCGCCTCGCCGCCGACCAGTTCGGCATCGGCGCGCAGGCCGGCTCGGGCCCCGCTTCGCGCGACGGCCTCGAACGACGGCGCATCGCCATCCTCGTGAGCGATGGCGGGTCGAACGACCTCGCCGCTGCAGAACGAGAAGTGCAGCGGCTGCGCGCGGCGGGCGTGAGCGTGCACGGCATCGGAGTCGGCGGCGACGAGATCGCGGTGCGCTACGCGCCGACCGGGCGCACCATCCTCGACCCGCGCGAGCTCGCGCGGGCGCTCGAGGCGATCGTCGAGGATGAGCTACCGTGAGAAGCATCGAACAGGGAGCGCAAGTGCGGCCGCTCTCGAACGGACGGGCACGACGGGAAACGGGGCGGGCATGATGCAGGGATCGATGCCGGAGCGTACGCTGCTGGCGCGCGCGCTCTTCCCCGAGCTCGCCGCCGACCTCGACGCTGCGCTCGCGGAGCACGGCGAGCCTTCGCAGAGCGCCGATCTGGACTCGTGGCTCGATGCACGTGCCGCAGAGGTGCGCGCTGGCGCCGGGCTCGACGAGGTCGTCGACCCCGCGGTCGCCGCCCGCCTGCAGCGCTCGTTCACGGCCGCCCGCGGTGCGGCTGAACTACTGGGCATCCCGCTGCCGGAGCCCGAAACCTTTCTCGACGCGGGAGTCGATATCGCGGAGTTCGAACGACGGCTCGCCGCGGACGCTTCGCTCGTGCCGGTGATCGCGCCGCACGGGCTCGGGCCGGACGCCTGGATCGCCGCTTTCGCCCGGGTGCCCGACGAAGAGACCATTCTCGTGTTCGCCCGCGAGGCCGTGCGTGAGTTCGAACTGCTCGACGCCGCGCCGACCGGCGCACCGACGGTGCGCGGCGACGCGGGCGCGGTGTGGACGCTCCGGGCGATCCCCGGCGGGCCGAAGCCCGCGGTACTCGGCCTCGGATTCGCCCACGGGCCGCACCCGACGCTGCCCGAGATGCTGACGCTGCAGCTCATGCGGCTGCTCGACGACGAATCGCTCGTGGACGCGTCGAGCTTCACCTGGCTCGCGGGTCGCCTCGCCGAGGGTCGGCTCGCCGCGCGCCACGTCTACGATGCGAGCGAACGCACCATACGCATTACCTGCCGGGAGGTCGGCAGCCAGGGCCCGCACCTCGGCGCCCGGCCGCCGGTCGGCTGAGGAGCCTCGGCTGCCGCACGGGGATCAGGCGTTCGCACCCCAGCTGCTGACCGCCTCGTCGCGCAGCGACGGGAGCTTCGTCGCGAGCCCCCACCGCAGCACCGCTTCGGGCACGACGAGCTCGTCCGGGTTCGCGCCGCTCTTCGCGATGATCTCGTCGACGGGCACCACCCCACCGGCGCGGCGGAGGATGCGCGCGCGCACGAATGCGCGGGCGTAGATCTCGGGGCGGCGCTGCGCGTTCGGCCGCACGAAGCGCTGCTCCATGTAGACGGCCTGCTCGTCGAACCCGAGGATCTTCGATTCGATCCAGAATCGCTTCCACGGATTCAACGATTTGCGGTACGAGATGGTCTGCCCGACCACGACCGGGTACCAGCCCTCCTGCTTGAACAGCCCCATGACGCCGTTGCGCTGGATGAGATCGAACCGTGCGACGTCCATGATCGACAGATACTTGCCGTTGTTCATGTGGTTCAGCACATCGAGATCGGTGGGCCAGACGCGGAACCGCGAACGGGTGACGTCGGTGAAGCCGATCTTCGAACCGCGGGGACCCACGAAGAGCATGTGCCAGAACGTGCGGAAGATCATATGCATACCGTGAGCCTAGGGGAGCGGGCAACGGCACGGCGATCGCTTTGTCGGCCTCGTGCAAAGGATGCACGGGAGGCGGGGTATAGACTGTATCGGCGCACTCGGCACCCGATATCTCGCGCCCGAACCCAGAAGAACCGGAGAATACCCGTATGGCAACCTCGAACGACATCAAGAACGGCACCGTCATCAAGGATCACGGTCAGCTCTGGAGCGTAGTCGAGTTCCAGCACGTGAAGCCGGGCAAGGGCGGCGCATTCGTGCGCACCAAGCAGAAGAATGTCGTTTCGGGCAAGATCATCGACAAGACCTACAATGCGGGCGCGAAGATCGAGACCGCCAACGTCGACCGCCGCGACTTCCAGTACCTCTACCAGGACGGCGCTGACTTCGTCTTCATGGATAAGAGCGACTACGACCAGCTCACCGTTTCGGGCACCGTCGTCGGCGATGCCGCGAAGTTCATGCTCGAGAACCAGGACGTGCAGATCGGTCTGCATGAGGGCGAGCCCCTGTACCTGGAGATGCCGGCATCGGTCGTGCTCGAGGTCACCTACACCGAGCCCGGTCTGCAGGGCGACCGTTCGACGGGCGGCACCAAGCCGGCGACCGTTGAGACCGGCGCCGAGATCCAGGTTCCGCTCTTCCTCGAGGCGGGTACCAAGGTCAAGGTCGATACTCGCACGGGCGATTACCTCGGCCGCGTGAACGACTGATCGCCGTTGTCTGCACGCACCAAGGCCCGTAAGCGGGCCCTCGACATGCTGTTCCAGGCCGATGTGCGCGACGAGTCGATCTCGACGATCGTCAACGCCGAGGCGAAGCGCGCCGCGGGCGAGCCCGACCGTATGGCCTCGTGGCTCTACGCCCGCGAGATCGTCGACGGCGTCACCGATCACCGCGACGAGATCGACGAGCTCATCATGAGCTACGCCGTGGGGTGGACGCTCGAGCGCATGCCGAACGTCGACCGCGCCCTGTTGCGCCTCGCCTCCTGGGAGATCCTCTACAACGACGAGGTGCCGACGCCCGTTGCGATCGATGAGGCGGTGGAACTCGCGAAGGAGTTCTCGACCGACGACTCGAGCCGTTTCGTCAACGGCGTGCTCGGCAAGATCGCGGACCACGCCCGCGCGTAGCCGCGTCGGCGTCGTGCGCCGAGAAGGCCCCCGGACTTGTCCTGAGACGAGCCCGGGGGCCTCGGCGTCGCATCGGATGCGGCGCTCCGCAAGCGGTATTGCCGCGGCCGCCTACATCTTCGAGCAGGTCACCATGCTGAGCGGGCCGGTCGAGGTCTGCTCCGCGATGACCTCACCGTCGTGCGTGATCTTGCAGGTGATCGTCGTCGCATCCTGTGACGCCATCGCGCTGAGCGTGAACATCTGCGGGTTGAACGTTCCGCCCTGGGTCACGGATATCTCCTTCGAGAAGGGAACCGCGGCGTCGGTGGCCATCTCCTGGCCGGTTCCGCCGTCATCGAGAGTCATGTAGGTGATCGAGCTCGCGGTCGCAGCGTCGCTGGTCACCTCGTAGAGCACCGTGCTCTGCTTCTCCTGTTCGGCGGGCGCGGGCGTCTCCTCGGTCTGCGCCGGCTCGGGGGCGGGCTCGGCTGGAGCCGCGCCGTTCGAGCAGGCGGCGAGGCCGAGCGCGATCATCGCGGACAGCGCCAGCGCAGTAATCGTCTTCTTCATGATGGGTGCATTCCTTCGAACTGGTGGGTGACGACGGGCAGAATGTTTCAGCACGCAGTACAAGAACCTGTGCTTTTCACACAGTATCCTGTGCTGTGACCGAGTGACAAACTCTGTGGACTTGAGGGGTGCCAATCCCCCCGAGCCCCGATTTGACTCAACTCAAGGTGATCATCGGGCGAGCGCGCGTGCGCGAGGGGCTGACGATCGAGCAACTGTCCGAGGCCTCCGGGGTCAGTCGGCAGACGATCCTGAACCTCGGTTCGGGCAAGTACTTCGGCGACCTCAAAACCTGGCTGAAGCTCTCGAAGGCGCTCGGGATCGGTCTCGATGAGCTGCTCGCGCCCGTCTGGGGCGAGTGAAACACGTCGATCCCTCTGCCGTTCCCGGGAACCGTGGAGCCGCGTGCACCATAGGAAGGGCTGGAGTGGTGCCTGGGGCTCCACGGCGCGGCAGCGCAGGGGCCCGGGGCACTCGGGTCGACGAACTCGAGCCCGCACTCGGCGGGAATACCGCCGTGCGTGCGCTAAGATGGCAGAGTTGCAGCTTTTCTTTAACTCCCGTCCCGTGAGGCGGAGAAGGGGGGCTCGAATATGGGAACGCGAACGGTACTCGACGGTGCCGAGATCTCGCGGGCGCTGACTCGAATCTCGCACGAAATCATCGAGGCCAACAAGGGCGTGGACGACCTCGTGCTGGTCGGCATTCCGACCCGCGGCACGCTGCTCGCGCACCGCATCGCCGCCCACATCGCCCGCATCGAGGGCGTGGACGTGCCGGTCGGCAGCCTCGACGTCACCATGTACCGCGACGATCTCGCGACGAACCCGACGCGGGCGCCGCAGCCGACCGATATGCCGGTCGCGGGCATCGATGACGCCACCGTCGTGCTCGTCGACGACGTGCTCTACTCCGGTCGCACCGTGCGCGCCGCGCTCGATGCCCTGAACGACCACGGCCGCCCGCGCGCCGTGCGCCTCGCGTCGCTCATCGACCGCGGGCATCGCGAGCTGCCCATCCGCGCCGACTACATCGGCAAGAACCTCCCGAGCGCGAAGCACGAGCGCATCTCGGTGCGCCTCGAGGAGTTCGACGGCGATGATTCCGTGACCATCGGCTCGGGGAACGAGGGCGACGACGCATGAGGCACCTGCTCGACACCCGCACCCTCACCCGCGACGAGGCCATCCTCATCCTCGACACCGCCGAGGACATGGCCGCCACGCAGCAGCGCGACGTGAAGAAGCTGCCCGCACTGCGCGGCAAGACCGTGGTGAACCTTTTCTTCGAGGATTCGACGCGTACGCGCATCTCGTTCGAGGCGGCCGCCAAGCGGCTCTCGGCCGATGTCATCAACTTCAGCGCGAAGGGATCATCGGTCTCGAAGGGCGAGTCGCTGAAGGACACCGCTCAGACCCTGCAGGCTATCGGCGCCGATGGCGTCGTCATCCGCCACCCGGCATCGGGAGCGCCCGACCGCCTCGCTCGCAGTGGCTGGATCGATGCGGGCGTGCTGAACGCCGGCGACGGCACCCACGAGCACCCGACGCAGGCCCTGCTCGACGCGTTCACGATGCGCCGCCGGCTCTTCGGCGGGCAGAGCCGCGGTCGCGATCTCGACGGCGTCTCGGTCGTCATCGTCGGCGACATCGCCCACTCGCGCGTCGCCCGCTCGAACCTCTGGCTGCTGAACGCGCTCGGCGCGAACGTCTCGTTCGTCGCCCCCGAGACCCTGCTCCCGTACGGCGCGCGCGCCTGGCCCGTGAAGATCCACCACTCGCTCGACGCCGCGCTGCGCGAGGAGAAGCCCGACGTGGTCATGCTGCTGCGCATCCAGACCGAGCGCATGCACGCCGCGTTCTTCCCGAACGAGCGCGAGTACGCCCGCAACTGGGGCCTCGACGACCTGCGCCTCGCGGGGCTCGAGGAGCGCGCCATCGTCATGCACCCCGGCCCGATGAACCGCGGCCTCGAGATCTCGTCGAAGGCCGCCGACTCCGCTCGGTCGACCGTGCTCGAGCAGGTCGCGAACGGCGTTTCCGTGCGCATGGCCGCGCTCTACCTGCTGCTCTCCGGCGAACGCCCCGACCCTGCAGCGCCGACCGACCCGAGGAGGACTCCATGAGCAACCCCGACATCCTGATCCGCGGAGCGCGCATCGCGGCGGAGCTCACCGCCCCCGGAGCCGATATCTCGACCGCCGGCCCGGTCGACCTGCGCATCTCAGAGGGGCGCATCGTCGAGCGCGTCGCGCAGTCTGAGGGCGGCCTCGAGGCGCGCGACGACGAGCGCGTCATCGACGCCGACGGCCTCGTCGCGCTGACCGGACTCGTCGACCTGCACACCCACCTGCGCGAGCCGGGCTTCGAGCAGTCCGAGACGGTGCTCACCGGCACCCGCGCCGCCGCCGCCGGCGGGTTCACGAGCGTCTTCGCCATGGCGAACACGATGCCGGTGCAGGATACGGCTGGTGTCGTCGAGCAGGTGCAGGCCCTCGGCGATGCCGCGGGCTACGCGACGGTGCGCCCGATCGGCGCGGTCACCGAAGACCTCGCGGGAGAGCGGCTCAGCGAGATCGGCGCCATGGCGCAGTCGCGCGCGGGTGTCCGCGTGTTTTCCGATGACGGCAAGTGCGTGCACGACCCGCTGCTCATGCGCCGAGCGCTCGAGTACGTCAAGACCTTCGACGGCGTCATCGCGCAGCATGCGCAGGATCCGCGTCTGACCGAGGGCGCGCAGATGAACGAGGGATCCCTGTCCAGCGAACTCGGCCTCAAGGGCTGGCCCGCCGTCGCCGAGGAGTCGATCATCGCGCGCGACGTGCTGCTCGCCGAGCACATCGGGGCGCGCCTGCACATCTGCCACCTCTCGACCGCGGGGTCGATCGAGGTGATCCGCTGGGCGAAGGCCCGCGGCATCGCGGTCACCGCCGAGGTCACGCCCCATCACCTCATCCTGACCGAGGAGCTCGTGCGCAGCTACGACGCGCGGTACAAGGTCAACCCGCCGCTGCGGCGCGAGGAGGATGTACGGGCACTGCGCGCCGCAGTCGCCGAAGGCCTCATCGATATCATCGCCACCGACCACGCGCCGCACCCGACCGAGGCCAAGGAATGCGAGTGGGATGCCGCCGCGTTCGGCATGGTCGGTCTCGAATCGGCCCTGCCCATCGCGATGCTCACGCTCGTGAATGAGGGGCACGTGAGCTGGGCGGCGCTCGAAACGCTGCTCTCGCAGAAGCCGGCCGAGATCGGCCGCCTCGCGGACCACCCCACCGCGCTCACCGTCGGCGAGGTCGCCGATATCGCGCTCGTCGACCCGAGCGGCGCGAGCGAATTCGACCTGTCTCGCCTCGAGGGCCTCAGCGTGAACTCGCCGTTCCTCGGCATGGAACTGCCGGGACGCGTCGCGTACACGGTGCGCCACGGGTACCTCACCCTCGACGACGGTCGCCTGGTCGAGCGCGATGCGGTCGCGGCGAACGCGGCGGCGGCACGATGAACACGTACGCGCTCGCCCTCGTCTTCGGCGCGCTCGCCATCCCGGCGCTCGGCGGCATGTGGTTCGCCTGGCGCGCCCGCGCCCGTCGCGACGCCGCGCTGCTCGACGAGGCCCCGGTCCTGGCAGGCGAGCTCATCGCGACCTTCCCGGGTGCCGGCTACGTCTCCACGACCCTCGCCGACGCGCCCCTCGAACGCATCGCGCTGCCGGGCCTGCGCTACAAGGGCGATGCCGACGTCGAAGTGCACCGCGACGGCGTCGTCATCTCCGTGACCGGCGAGCACCCGGTCGGCATCGCGGCCGCGCGCATCATCGGCAGCGGCACCACGAACGCACGCATCGGCAAGGCCGTCGAACGCGACGGGCTCTCGCTGCTGCGCTGGCGTACCGGGGCCTCCGCATCGACCCCCGGCGCGGAGGCGCGCGACGTCGAATCGAGCTTCCGCTTCAACGACCCGGCCGAGCAGCTGAGATTCGCGACCGCGGTCGCCGAGCTCGCCGAACCCCATGATCCCACCACACCCCATCACACGACCCAGGAGGATGCGTGACCACGAACACCACTGAAGTGACGGTACCGCCGGCTTCCGCACGCCCCGAGGGTGCAGCGGTTCTGGTCTTCGAGGACGGCGCACGCTACCGAGGCCGCGCCTACGGCGCCACCGGGCGCACCCTGGGCGAGGTCGTGTTCTCGACGGGCATGACCGGCTACCAGGAGACGCTCACCGACCCCTCGTACGCGGGGCAGATCGTGCTCATGACGGCGCCGCACATCGGCAACACCGGCGTGAACGACACCGACAAGGAGTCGCGCAAGATCTGGGTCTCGGGCTTCGTCGTGCGAGACCCCGCCCGCCGCGTCTCGAACTTCCGCGCCGAGCGCTCGCTCGACGAAGACCTCGTGGCCGACGACGTCGTAGGCATCTCGGGCGTCGACACGCGTGCGATCACCCGCCACATCCGCTCGGCCGGCGCGATGCGCGCCGGCATCTTCTCGGGCGCCGACCTCGACCTGCCGGAGGAGGAGCAGCTGCGCCTCGTCATCGAGCAGGCCGGCATGGCGGGTAAGAACCTCTCGGACGCGGTCACGACCCCCGAGGCCTACGCAGTCGCCGCCGCCGAGAACACGGAGCGCATCGGGTCGATCGCGGTGCTCGATCTCGGCATCAAGCGCGCGACCGTGCAGTACCTCTCGGAGCACGGCTTCGACGTCACGGTGCTGCCCGCCTCGACGACGCTCGATGAACTGCGGGCGCTCGCCCCCGACGCGCTCTTCTACTCGAACGGCCCCGGCGACCCCGCGGCGAGCGACGCGCAGGTCGCCCTGCTGCGCCAGCTGCTGCGCGACGGGATGCCCTACTTCGGCATCTGCTTCGGCAACCAGCTGCTCGGTCGGGCCCTCGGCTTCGACACCTACAAGCTGCCCTTCGGCCACCGCGGCATCAACCAGCCGGTGCTCGACAAGCGCTCGGGCCGCGTCGAGATCACCGCGCAGAACCACGGCTTCGCCGTCTCGCTGCCGATCGACGGCGAGACCGATTCGCCCGAGGGCTTCGGGCGCGTGCAAGTCAGCCACTACAGCCTGAACGACGAGGTCGTGGAGGGGCTCGAGTGCCTCGACATCCCGGCCTTCTCGGTGCAGTTCCACCCCGAGGCGGCGGCGGGCCCGCACGACGCCTTCTACCTGTTCGATCGTTTCCGCGAGCTGGTCAAGGCCCGCGCTACCGCCACCACCGGCTCGGAGGCCTAACCCACTATGCCCAAGCGTTCAGACATCAACTCCGTCCTGGTCATCGGCTCCGGGCCGATCGTCATCGGCCAGGCGTGCGAATTCGACTACTCGGGCACGCAGGCCTGCCGCGTGCTCCGCGAGGAGGGCGTGCGCGTCATCCTCGTGAACTCGAATCCCGCGACGATCATGACCGACCCCGACTTCGCCGACGCCACCTACGTCGAGCCGATCACCCCCGAGGTGATCGAGACCATCATCGCGAAGGAGAAGCCCGACGCTATCCTGCCGACGCTCGGCGGCCAGACCGCGCTCAACGCGGCCATGGCGCTGCACGAGCAGGGCATCCTCGAGAAGTACGACGTCGAGCTCATCGGCGCCCGTCCCGAGGCCATCCAGCGCGGTGAGGATCGTCAGATCTTCAAGGACCTCGTGATCGAGAGCGGCGCCGACGTCGCGAAGTCGTACATCGCCAACACGGTCGAGGACGCGATCGAATACGCCAAGGATCTCGGCTACCCGCTCGTCGTGCGCCCGTCATTCACCATGGGCGGCCTCGGCTCGGGCTTCGCCTACACGGAAGAGGAGCTCGTCCGCATCGTGCGCGACGGCCTCCACTACAGCACCACGACCGAAGTGCTGCTCGAGGAATCGATCCTCGGATGGAAGGAATACGAGCTCGAGCTCATGCGCGACCAGGCCGACAACTCGGTCGTCGTCTGCTCGATCGAGAACGTCGACGCCGTCGGCGTGCACACCGGCGACTCGATCACCGTCGCGCCGGCGCTCACGCTCACCGACCGCGAGTACCAGAAGCTGCGCGACATCTCGATCGACATCATCCGCTCGGTCGGCGTCGATACCGGCGGCTGCAACATCCAGTTCGCGATCGACCCGAAGACCGGCCGCGTCATCGTGATCGAGATGAACCCCCGCGTCTCGCGCTCGTCGGCGCTCGCCTCGAAGGCCACCGGCTTCCCGATCGCGAAGATCGCCGCGAAGCTCGCCCTGGGCTACCGTCTCGACGAGATCCCGAACGACATCACGCAGAAGACGCCGGCGAGCTTCGAGCCCGCGATCGACTACGTCGTCGTGAAGACGCCCCGCTTCGCGTTCGAGAAGTTCCCGGCCGCCGACGACACGCTCACCACGACCATGAAGTCGGTCGGCGAGGCGATGGCGATCGGCCGCAACTTCACCACCGCGCTGCAGAAGTCGTTGCGTTCGCTCGAGAAGCGCGGCACCTCGTTCCACTGGGGCACCGAGACCCGCACGGTCGAGGAGCTGCTCGAGTCGATGCGCCGCCCGACCGACGGCCGCATCGTCGACATCCAGCAGGCCCTGCGCCTCGGCGCGACCATCGAGCAGATCTTCGAGGCGACCGCCATCGATCCCTGGTTCGTCGACCAGATCGTGCTCATCAACGAGGTCGCCGAGCGCATCGTAGCGGCGTCGCAGCTTAGCTACGACGCGCTGTACGAGGCGAAGGACCACGGCTTCTCGGATGCGCAGATCGCGCAGCTGCGCGGCGTCAGCGAGTCCGAGATCCGCGGGCTCCGCCACGGTCTCGGACTGCGCCCGGTCTTCAAGACCGTCGATACCTGCGCCGGCGAGTTCCCGGCGCTCACGCCTTACCACTACTCCTCGTACGACCAGGAGACCGAGGTCGAACCCTCGGACCGCAAGAAGATCGTCATCCTCGGTTCGGGCCCGAACCGCATCGGTCAGGGCGTCGAGTTCGACTACTCGTGCGTGCACGCCTCCTTCGCGCTGAGCGAGGCGGGCTACGAGACCGTAATGATCAATTGCAACCCCGAGACCGTGTCGACCGACTACGACACGAGCGATCGCCTCTACTTCGAGCCGCTCACGCTCGAGGACGTGCTCGAGGTCATCCACGCGGAACAGGCATCGGGCGAGGTCGTCGGCGTCGTCGTGCAGCTCGGCGGCCAGACGGCCCTCGGCCTCGCGCAGCCGTTGAAGGATGCGGGCATCCCGATCCTGGGCACGACCCCCGAGGCGATCGATCTCGCCGAGGAGCGCGGCGCCTTCGCCGAGATCCTCGACCGCGCGGGCATCCTCGCTCCGCGCAGCGGCACCGCGATCGACGAGGAGGGCGCCATCCGCGTCGCCGAGGAGATTGGCTACCCGGTGCTCGTGCGCCCGTCGTTCGTGCTCGGCGGCCGCGGTATGGAGATCGTCTACGACACCGAGTCGCTGCACGGCTACTTCGAGCGCATCGCCGGTCATGCGCTGGTCGGCCCCGGCCACCCGCTGCTCATCGACCGCTTCCTCGACGACGCGATCGAGATCGACGTCGACGCGCTCTACGACGGCGAGCAGCTCTACGTCGGCGGCGTGATGGAGCACATCGAAGAGGCGGGCGTGCACTCGGGCGACTCGAGCTGCACGCTGCCGCCCGTCACGCTCGGCCACGCCGAGATCGGCCGTGTGCGCGAGGCCACTCTCGGCATCGCCGAGGGCATCGGCGTGCGGGGTCTGCTCAACGTGCAGTTCGCGATCGCGCAGGGCGTGCTCTACGTGCTCGAGGCGAACCCGCGTGCGAGCCGCACCGTGCCGTTCGTGTCGAAGGCGCTCGGCATCCCGCTCGCGAAGGCCGCATCCCGCATCATGGCCGGCGAGAGCATCCAGCAGCTCATCGATGCGGGCATCCTGCCCGAGCGCGACGGTTCGCGCGTCGCCATCGACGCCCCGATCGCCGTGAAGGAGGCCGTGCTGCCGTTCAAGCGCTTCCACACGCACGACGGCCGCGTGGTCGATTCCTTGCTCGGGCCAGAAATGCGTTCGACCGGCGAGGTCATGGGCATGGATCGCGACTTCCCGACCGCATTCGCGAAGAGCCAGTCGGCGGCCGGTAGCGAGCTGCCGACCTCGGGCACGGTGTTCCTCTCGGTCGCCGACCGCGATAAGCGCTCGATCGTGCTGCCGGCGCTGCGCCTGCAGGAGCTCGGATACCGCATCCTCGCCACTCAGGGCACCCAGGTCGTGCTGGCGCGCAACGGCATCGACTCCGAGACGGTGCGCAAGCACTCGGCGCAGGCGGAGGGTGACACCATCGTCGACCTGATCAACCGCGGCGAGGTCGACATGGTCGTGAACACGCCGTCGGGCTCCTCGGCCCGCGCCGACGGGTACGAGATCCGCGCCGCATCGGTCGCGGCCGACAAGCCCATCTTCACGACGGTCTCCGAGCTCTCGGCGGCGGTCGGCGCGATCTCGGCGCAGAAGGTCGGCTTCGACGTGAAGTCGCTGCAGGAGTACCAGCTCGACCGCGACGCGGCGAGCGCGGAGGCGGCCTCGGCATGAGCCGGGCCTCCTTCGGCGACCGGCTCGCCGCGGAATTCGCGGCGAGCCGGCACCTCTGCGCCGGCATCGATCCCCATACGCCGCTGCTCGACAGCTGGGGCCTCTCGGCCGACGCGGCCGGGGCCGAGCGCATGGGGCGCGACGTCGTCGCGGCCGCAGCCGGGGTCGCCGCCTGCGTGAAGCCGCAGGTGTCGTTCTTCGAGCGATTCGGTTCGCAGGGCTTCGCGGCGCTCGAGCGCGTGCTCGCGGATGCGCGGGATGCCGGGCTGATGGTCGTCGCCGATGCGAAGCGCGGCGACATCGGCTCGACGTTCGCGGCGTATGCGGAGGCGTGGCTCTCGCCCGGCTCGCCGCTCGAGGCCGACGCATTGACCGCGGCGCCCTATATGGGGTTCCGAACGCTCGCCGGCGCCTTCCCGTACGTGCGCGAGCACGGCAAGGGCCTCTTCGTGCTGGCCGCGACGTCGAACCCGGAGGCACGTGGGACCCAGCTCGCACTGCGCGCCGACGGCAGTACCGTCGCAGCGGCGATCGTGGACGATGCCGACGCCTGGAACGCCGATGCGCATCCCGATGCGGCCGTCGGCTCGATCGGAGTCGTGCTCGGGGCGACGCTGCGGCTCCCGGAGTTCGGGATCGACACCGCCCGTCCCCGTACGGGCCCGGCGCTGCCGGTGCTCGCACCGGGATTCGGCCATCAGGGCGCGCGCATCGAGGATGCCGCGAGTATCTTCGGTACGATCGGAGACGCAGTACTCGCGAACGAGTCGCGCAGCATACTCGTCGGGGGGCCCGAGGGGCTCTCCGGCAGGATTCGTTCCCGCGCAGCAGCGATCGCTGAGGCGATCGCGCTCGAGAACTAGGTCAGGCGGCTGGGAGGCCAATACGTATGAGCAGCAAGCAGGGGGCCGCGCAGGGCATGCCCGACGTCGACCGGGTCGCCGCGAACCGTGCGGCGGTCGAGGCGCGCAGGGCGCGCGCCGAACTCAAACGGCGACTGCGCGGCGGTGAAGTCTCGCCCCTGCGCGTGCTCGAACAGTCGCTGGTGCCCGGTGATACCGCGGCCACCCTCCGCATCACCGACTACCTGCTCTCGTTCCCGGCCATCGGCAGTGTGAAGGCCGAACGCATCAGGCAGAAGCTCGAGATATCCGATCGCAAGCGGCTCGGCGGGCTCGGCAAGCTCCAGCGACAGCGGCTCGAAGCCTTCGTGCGCGATCGCATCGGCGCCCCGGAGTCGGGGGAGCGGCCGCCGCTGACTGTGCTCGCGGGCCCGACCGCGGTGGGCAAGGGCACGGTCGCGGCGTACATCCGCGAGCACTACCCCGAGGTCCGCCTCTCGGTCTCCGCGACGACCCGGGCCCCCCGCACGGGCGAGCACGAGGGCGAGCACTACTTCTTCGTCGACGACGAGGGGTTCGATCGCATGCTCGCGAGCGGCGACCTGCTCGAGTGGGCGACCGTGCACAACAAGTTCCGCTATGGCACTCCGCGCGGGCCGGTCGTCGAGGCCGCCGAGCGCGGCGAGCCGATGCTGCTCGAGATCGACCTGCAGGGCGCGCGCCAGGTCCGCGCGAGCATGCCCGAGGCGCGGCTCGTCTTCCTCGCCCCGCCGAGCTGGGACGAACTCGTGTCGAGACTCGTCGGCCGCGGCACCGAGGGGGCGGAGGAGCGCGCACGCCGCCTCGAGACCGCCAAGGTCGAACTCGCATCCGCGTCGGAGTTCGACGAGATCATCGTCAACGACGAGGTTCCCCGCGCTGCGGCGCGTCTCGTCGCGCTCATGCGAGGTGAACGGCCCGAGGGCGGCTGATCGCCGTGCCAGAGTCCGTGCAGCTGCTGAACCCGCAGCAGTTCCTCGGCATCCCGCTCGCGCTGCTCGGTGCGGCGCTGCTCGCGTTCGGGGCGCAGTACCAATCCCGCGGCCTCAACAAGGTCGAGCGCCTCCTCGGGCGCAGCGCCGGATCGGGGCTGTCCCTGCGGCACCTGAAGAGCATGCTGCGGCGCCCGTCGTGGGTGATCGGCACGCTGCTGCTCGGTCTCGCCGTTGTCTTCCAGGTCGGTTCGCTCTCCCTGTCGCCGCTCATCATCGTGCAGCCGATCGGCGTCGTCGGGCTCGTCATCACCTCGGTGCTGAACTCCCGCATCAGCGGGGTGCGCCTCGGCAAACGCGTACGCGCCTCGATCTCGCTCGCGGTGGTCGGCATCGTCGTCTTCGTCAGCGTCGCCGCGTTCACGGCTTCGGATCGCCCGGTGACCGATGCGAAGCTCATCACCATCCTGATCGTGTTCGCCATCGTGCTCTTCGCCGCGCTCCTCCTGTTCGTCCTGTTCCGGCATCGCGGTATCGCGCTCATCTACATCGTCGGCGCGGGCGTGCTCTACGGCTTCGTCGCGACGTTCGCGAAATCCGTGATCGGCCGTTTCCAGCAGCACGACATCGAGTGGCTGACCTGGCTGTGCGTGCTCGCACTCGTCGTCGGGGCGCTGCTCGGCATGGTGTTCGTGCAGAACGCCTACTCTTCGGGCCCTCCCGACCTCGTCGTGGCGGGGCTGACCGTCATCGATCCCATCGTGGCGGTGCTGATCGGCATCATCGTGCTGCACGAGGCGGCATACGCGCCGACGTGGGCATATGCGGTATTCATCGTCTCGGGCGCGATCGCGGTGATCGGCGTGCTCGGCCTCGCGAAGTTCCACCCGCAATCCGGCCAGACCGTCCTCGACGATCGATCGGCTCCGGAAGCGGCCTGACGAGGGCTGCCGCACGCTTCGCAACCCGCTGTTCGGGGTCGCGACCGTTGGTGATTTCGTGGTGCCTCGAAGCGCGGCACTTGCATTCGACCATTCATCTGATGATAACTTAGGTGTGCCTAAGTCTCATGTGATGAAGTGTCGCATGTGCGCGTGCCGCACCGCGGCTGCTCTCGAAAGGATCACGAATTGCGTTTCTCACGACTCTGCGGCGCCGTTATCGCGGCCGCCGCGCTGCTTGCCGCCTCCGCATGCTCATCGACCGGGGCGGCCGAGCCGGCGGGCGGCGACGGCGGGGCCGGGTTCCCCATCACGATCGAGCACGCCCTCGGCTCGACCACGATCTCGCAGAAGCCCGAACGCGTCGCGACGGTCGCCTGGTCGAATCACGAAGTGCCGCTCGCACTCGGCATCGTGCCCGTGGGCATGAGCAAGGCGACCTGGGGCGATGACGACGGCGACGGCGTGCTGCCCTGGGTCGAACAGAAGCTCGACGAGCTCGGCGCCGAGACGCCGGTGCTCTTCGACGAAACGGATGGCATCGACTTCGAGGCCGTGGCCGAGACCGAACCGGATGTGATCCTCGCCGCCTACTCCGGCCTGTCGTCGGAGGAGTACGAGACCCTGTCGAAGATCGCCCCGGTCGTCGCGTATCCCGAGACTCCGTGGGCCACCAGCCTCGAAGACATGATCGCGCTGAACTCCGAGGCTCTCGGGCTCGCCGACGAGGGCGCCGCGCTGACGGCGGAGCTGCGCTCGACGACCGAGCAGGCGCTCGCCGAGCATACCGAGCTCTCGGGCACGAAGGCGCTCTTCGCATTCATGAACCCATCGGATCTCTCGAAGATCGGCTTCTACACGGTGCACGACACGCGCCCCGGATTCCTCGCGGATCTCGGTCTGCCGCAGCCGGACGCCGTCGAACGGGAGACGGCCGGCACCGACGAGTTCTACATCGAATACAGCTCCGATCTCGCCGACCGCTTCTCGGACGTCGATGTGTTCGTCACCTACGGAGATGCCGACGGCGATCTGGTCGAGCAGCTCCAGGCCGACCCGCTGATCTCGCAGATTCCTGCCGTAGCGCAGGGGCGCATTGCGATCCTCGAAGACGACACCCCGCTCGCCGCTTCCGCCAACCCGTCACCGCTCTCGATCGGATGGGGCATCGGGGAGTACTTCGCGGTGCTCGCGCAGGCCGCCGCCGAGAGCGGCGCGTGACGCTCGCCGACGCCGGTACGGCGCGTTCCTCCCGTGGGAGCGCGCCGTCCGTGTCGCATGCCCTGCAGCGGAGCGCGCTGCACCGAAGCGCCTGGTTCGCCCTGCTGCTCGTGCTGCTTCTCGCGCTGTGCATCGCATCCGTCGCCTTCGGAGCGCGCGGCGTCGACCTCGGCGAGATCTTCGGCGGCCTGCGGGGCGACGCGGGCTCCTTCGGCGAGGCCGCGGTCGCGAAGCGCATCCCGCGCACCGTGCTCGCAGCGATCGTCGGCGCGGCGCTCGCCATCTCCGGTGTCGCGATGCAGGCCGTGACGCGCAATCCGCTCGCCGAACCCGGCATCCTCGGCATCTCGGGCGGCGCCACTCTGGCGGTCATCGCCGCGATCACGTTCTTCGGCGCGCATCGGCCGTTCTCGCTCATGCTCATCGCGATCACCGGAGCGGCCGCTGCCGCAGCCCTCGTCTACGCCATCGGCGCGATCGGCGGCGCCGCCGATCCGTTGAAGCTCGCACTCGCCGGGGCGGCATGCGCCGCGGCATTCATGTCGTTGACGACCGCGATCATGCTGCCGCGCGTCGATCTGCTGCGCACGTTCCAGTTCTGGCGCGTCGGGAGCATCGGCGGTGCGAGCTGGTCGAGCGTCGCGCTCGCGCTGCCGCTCATCTGCACCGGCGCCATCGTCTGCGCGGCGCTCGCGCGCGGCATGAACTCGCTCGCCCTCGGAGACGACCTCGCCAGCGGGCTCGGCGAACGGGTCGGGCGCACCCGCCTCGTCGCGGCGCTCGGGGCCGTGGTGCTCTGCGGCGCCGCGACCGCCGTCGCCGGGCCCATCGCCTTCGTCGGGCTGGTGGTGCCCCACGTGTGCCGCACGCTGTCGGGGCCGGATCATCGCTGGCTGCTCGCGTTCTCGGCGGCGGCGGGCGCGTGCCTGCTCGTCGGCGCCGATGTGCTGGGGCGCGTCATCGCCCGTCCCGAGGAGATCGAGGTCGGCATCATTACCGCCTTCATCGGCGCCCCGTTCCTGATCTGGATCGTGCGACGCGGGCGGGTGAGCGCGCTATGAGCATCGCGGTCGCTCTGGCGGATCTCGCCGCGGTGCGGCGCCGCGATGGACGCCGTCATGCTCTCCGCATCGCGTTCGTTGTCGCGGGTCTCGTGCTCTGCTTCGCAGCGGATCTGATGCTCGGGCGCACCTTCACCGGCCCGGCCGAGCTCGTCGAGGTGCTGAGCGGCGAGCCCGTTCCCGGAGCTTCGTTCACCGTGCTCGAGCTCCGGCTTCCCCGAGCAGTGCTCGCGGTGCTCGGCGGTTTCGCGCTCGGCATGGCGGGTGCAGCGTTCCAGGGCATGCTCGGCAACCCGCTGGCGTCGCCCGACGTCCTCGGCATCAGCGCCGGCGCCGGCACCGCCGCCGTACTCGCGATCCTCGTACTCGGATGGAACGACACGGCCACCGCGATCGTCGCGCTCATCGGTGCTCTCGTCACGGCGGCCGTCATCTTCTCGGTCTCCGGATTCGGCGGGCGCGAGGCGGCATCCGTATCCGGCGTCGGCGGCTTCGCTGGTACGCGGTTCATACTGATCGGCGTCGGCCTCGCCGCGATGCTGCAGAGCACGACCTCGTACCTCGTCGCGCGTTCGGCCGAGTGGGATATGCAACGGGCGATGCAGTGGCTGAGCGGAAGCATCAACGGCGCGGCCTGGGAGCGCGTCCTGCCGCTCGCCGGTGCTGTCGCCGTGCTCGTGCCGATCCTGCTGCTGCAGGCCGCGCGACTCGAGGTGCTCCGTCTCGGGCCGAGCGCCGCGACCGCACTCGGCATTCCGGTCGCGCGCACCCGCGCGCTCCTGCTCGTCACCGCAGTGGCGCTTCTCGCCTTCGCGACGTCGGCGTGCGGGCCGATCATGTTCGTGTCGTTCATGGCCGGGCCGATCGCGCTGCGCCTGATCGGCAGCGCGCGGTCGCCGCTGCTCGCGGCCGGTCTCGTCGGCGCGCTGCTCGTGATCGCGGCCGATCTGATCGGGCAGCATCTCCTCGCCGAACGCTATCCGGTCGGCATCATCACGGGCGCGGTCGGTGCCCCGTACCTCGTCCTCCTCCTGATACGAATGAATCGCAAGGCCCGCGCATGACACCCTCGAAGACCTCAGACGCCGTCGACCGAACCGGAGCCCGAACCGGGCTCCGCACCGAGGCGCTCAGCGTCGGGTACGGCGAACGCACGATCCTCGCCGATCTCGACATCGCCTTCGCGGCCGGACGCGTGACATCGATCGTCGGCGCGAATGGCAGCGGCAAGTCGACGCTGCTGCGCTCGTGCGCGCGCCTGTTGAAACCGTCGCGCGGCTCCGTACTGCTCGACGGAAGAGCCGTCGACGCGCTGCCGACGAAGGCGCTGGCGCGGCGCCTCGGGCTGCTCCCGCAGCACCCGATCGCGCCCGAGGGCATCACCGTCGCCGACCTCGTCGGCCGTGGGCGGCACCCTCACCAGGGGGCGCTCTCCCGATGGTCCGCCGCAGACTACGCCGCGGTCGCCTCGGCGCTCGAGGCGACGCGGCTCGGCGACCTCGTCGACCGTCCGGTCGACGAGCTGTCGGGCGGACAACGTCAGCGGGTCTGGATCGCGATGGCCCTCGCGCAGCAGACCGGGATACTGCTGCTCGATGAACCGACGACCTATCTCGATGTGGCGCATCAGATCGAGATCTTGGATCTGGTGCGCACGCTCAACCGCGATCGCGGCACGACGGTCGTCATGGTGCTCCACGACCTCAACCTCGCGGCGCGCTACTCGGACGAACTGATCGCGCTGCGCGACGGCTCGGTACGCGCGGCGGGAGACCCGCGCAGCGTGCTCGACGAAGCGCTCGTGCGCGAGGTGTTCGGCCTCGAAGCGCGAGTCATCCCCGACCCGGTCTCGGCGTCTCCGCTGGTCATCCCGATCGGAGAGTACCGCCCCGAAATGTCGTCGGCCGAGTGGTCGTCGGCCGAGTGATCCCTGCAGAGGAAGGAGCGACCATGCTCGAGAAGACCCCGCCGTTCGTCGCCGCGGTTGTGCACGTGGACGCGGTCGAACGCGTGTCACCGAGTTTCGTGCGAATCGTGCTCGCAGGCGACGCCCTGCGCGGCATCGGGAATCCGGGCCGAACATTCGACCAGCGCATCAAACTCGTGTTCCCGGCGGCCGCGGGCAGAGCGCCCGTACTGCCGCCCGACACGACCGATTGGTACGCGGCCTGGCTTGCGGTGCCCGAGGCCGAGCGCGGCACGATGCGGACCTACTCGATCCGCGAAGTGCGGGTGGAGCCCGACGGCACGACCCGCCTCGTCGTCGATTTCGTGCTGCATCTGGTCGAAGGCGAGACCGGGCCTGCTTCATCATGGGCGAATGCCGCCGAAGCCGGCCACGAACTGCTGCTCGTCGCGCCGCGCAGAGGCCGGTTCGACGGCGGCGGCATCGAATTCGACACCGAGCGCACGGGGCGGCTGCTGCTCGCCGGCGATGAGACCGCGGCCCCGGCGATCGCGAGCATACTCGAAGACCTGCCCCGCGACGCGGTCGGCGCGGCGTTCATCGAGGTGCCGGAGCGCGCCGACGCCCTCGCGATCGACGCCCCGGTCGGCATCGCGGTGCATTGGCTCGCACGCGCGGGCGAAGCGCACGGCTCTCGTCTGCTGCCGGCGGTGCTCGAACACCTCGGGGTCGCACCCGATCGGGTGCGCTCACCGGGTGCTGCCGACGCCTCGCGGCCCGCGAGTGCGAGCAGCGAGGATCTGCTCTGGGAGACTCCGAGCTACTCCGGGGCCGGGGAAACGGTCGATGAGCCGGATGCGCCTGGCGCAGCGCATTCGGACGACGCCTTCTGGATCGCCGGCGAGAGCGCGGTCGTCACGAAACTGCGGCGGCACCTCGTGAAGGATCTCGGGATTCCGCGCGCGCAGGTCGCATTCATGGGGTACTGGCGTCGCGGGGTCGCGATGAAGGGCTGATCACCGCGCCTCTTCCCGGCCTGAACGCCGAGACGGACGACTCGTTCGGCAGCCAGAAGCGCCACGGGAACTCGGGGCCGCCGGCGGCACCCGCGACGCCGACGCGCGGGCCGGACATCACCGCGGGAGGCTCGCCGTCGCGTGCGATGAGCGTGAACGGGGGAGCGAACAGGTCGAGGCCGTCGTGCTCGGTGCGCGTGATGCCGAGTGCGGAGGCGAGATTACCGGGGCCGCGTGCGAGCATGCGGGGCGTCACCGGTGTCGCGCGGCGCTTCACCGAGCGGCGTTCGAACGCCAGCGGCGCTCCTTCGACGACCTCGCCGGCACGCAGCAGCACCCCGGATGCCGTGCCCTCGGGGGAGCAGACGAGGTTCACCGCGTAGTGCATGCCGTAGCTGAAGTAGACGTAGGCATGTCCGGGCGGGCCGAACATGGAGGCGTTGCGTTCGGTGCGCCGATCCTTCGAATGGGAGCCCGCGTCGTACGGCCCCGGGGTTCCGACGCCGTGGTAGGCCTCGACCTCGGTGATGCGGATCGCGACCGTCCCCTCCGCGGAGTCGAGTCGCAGCACCGAACCGAGCAGGCGCGGGGCGACCTCGAGCGCGTGGGGCATGAAGAATGCGCGGTCCATGGTTCCATTCTGGCAGGATGCCCGGGAGGCGTGCTCTGAGCTTCTCGCGTGCGGGGTCACCGTGCGAGGCGCTCGCGTTCGCCGACCAGGGCATCCCGTACGCGGAGCATGGCGGGCGAGCGCTCGGTCAGGTCGGCTGCGGCGAGCAGACGGGCGCGCGCGGGGAGGTACCGCTCTTCGCGGAGCGCTCGGGCGCGCTCGGGATCGATCACGGCCAGGTCGGGGTTCGAGACGAGATTCCACGAGTTGTCCACGAGCTTCACCAGGCGCCCGAGCGGGTGCGCGCACGATCTCGTGATGAGATCGGGGTACGGTTCGCCGTTGCGGCGCGTCACTGAATCGACGGCGGAGACGACGCTCGGGTGGATGCCCTGCGCGGTCAGCGCATCGGGCGTGTACGGGGTGTCTTCGACGACGTCGTGGAGCCATGCGGCCGCCACGAGGTGCGGTGCGTTCGCGGCGTCGATCGCGGTCGCGAGCGCTTCTGCGCCGTGCGCGATCGGGGTGAGATGCGCGTCGAAGTAGTCGCGATGCTGCTTGTCGCGCTGCGAGGCGTGAGCCGCCCGCGCGATCGCCATCGCCCGCGCAACGGTCGTCGGCATCTGCTCGCTTTCGGAGGGGTGGCCGGTTCGCGTGTTCATACAGGGATCTTCGCACCCCGCGACCGGGAGGTCGACCTTCTTCCTCCACAGGGTGGCGTTTCGGGCGGATTCGCCTGAATCGGGCGAGTTATCCACAATTCCTGATCAGAAGCATTTTTCGGGGTGCGGATGTCGGTGGGAACTGGGACAATGGAAGCATGTTCACCACCTCCGATCACGCGCCTCAGGGCCCGGGT
>NZ_JBSGPC010000003.1:0-275012 GCF_053567315.1 Leucobacter sp. GX0328 | reverse complement strand
TAGCAAGCGCGAGATCCGGCGCTGTCTCAAACGCTACCTCGGTAGGCACTTCTACCGGACGCTCAATGCCCTACATTCTGCCGGTTCTACGACTTGACAATCATAGAAGCGTCTCAGTACATCCACCACGAACATTCCCATCAGCAAGGAGACATCATGACCGCGGCGAACGTTCCGACCATCACCCTCAACAACGGCCTGCAGATGCCGCAGCTCGGCTTCGGCGTCTTCCAGGTGCCCGACGCGGAGACCACGGCGGCCGTCGCCACGGCGATCGAGACCGGCTACCGCAGCATCGACACCGCAGCCATCTACGGCAACGAGGCGGGAGTCGGGCGCGCGATCGCCGAGTCGGGCGTCGCACGCGACGAGCTGTTCATCACCTCGAAGCTCTGGATCGATGCGCTCGGCTACGACGAGGCGATGCGCGGCTACGAGGCATCGCTCGAACGACTCGGCCTCGACAGGCTCGACCTCTTCCTCATCCACTGGCCCGCGCCCGCGAGCGACGCGTACACCGAGGCCTGGCGCGCCCTGGCCCAGCTGCACGCGGATGGACGCGTGGGCGCCGTCGGCGTTTCGAACTTCCTGCCCGAGCACCTGGCGCGCCTCGCGGAGGTCAGCGACCTCGTGCCCGCCGTGAACCAGATCGAGCTGCACCCGGCCATGCAGAACCGTGAGACCGTCGCCGCGAACACCGAGCGCGGCATCGCGACCGAGGCGTGGAGCCCGCTCGCTCAAGGTGCGGTGCTCGGAGACGCACCGGTCGTCGCCGCCGCAGAACGCCACGGCGTCTCGCCGGCCCAGGTCGTGCTGCGCTGGCACCTGCAGCAGGGGCGCATCGTGATTCCGAAGTCGGTCACCCCGTCGCGCATCGCCTCGAACCTCGACGTGTTCGGCTTCGTGCTCGACTCCGACGAACTCGCTGCGATCGACGGTCTCGAGCGCGACGGGCGCACCGGCCCGCACCCCGCCAGCTTCAACGGCTGAGCAGGCCGCACGAGCCGTGCGCGAGTTGAGCGCAGCCTAACCTTGCTTGCGGCATCACAGACGCGACGCGTACCGTGAGCAGTAGACAGAACCGACCGAACGAATAGGGGATCATCCAGATGGCAACCAAGCAGATCAACATTCCCGCAGCGCAGGGCGACCTCCAGCGCCCGACCGGCGTGGCCCAGTACCTGAGCCCGGTGCTGCACGACCTCGTCGCACTCGCGGTCAACGGCAAGCAGGCGCACTGGCACGTGCGCGGCGAGAACTTCATGGGCGTGCACGAGTTCCTCGACCAGGTCGTGCTGCACGCGCAGGACGCGGCCGACGAGGTCGCCGAGCGCGTCGTCGCACTGGGCCTGCCGATCGACGGCCGTATCGGTACCGTCGCGGCGCGCACGACGACGCCCGAGCTGAGCTCCGGCTTCCAGCAGTCGAACGTCACCGTGCGCGAGATCGTCGCCCAACTCGATGCTGCGCTCGTCACGCTCTACGCAGCGGTCAAGGGCCTCGACGAGATCGATCTCGTGAGCCAGGACATCGTGATCGGCATCGCGCAGCAGCTCGATAAGGATCGCTGGTTCCTGTTCTCGCACTACGCCGAATAATCGATGCGGGGGAGCGCGGCTCCGCCCGGCCCGGCCTCGTCGGTACGCCCTATGCGGCGACCGGCGAGGCCGGTTCCGTTCCCGGGCCGGGAATCGGCGCAGGGGCCGGGGAAGACGACAGGTACTCCTCGACGAAACGGCCGAGCACCATGTGCGACGCGCGAACGTCGGCTCGAGCGACCTGCTCGATGATCGCATCGACCTCGCCGGGATGGAAATACCCGTGATCGGCATAGGCGCGTACGCGCGAGGCGAACGAATCGGGGTCGAGCTCGGGATGGAACTGGGTCGCGTACACGTTGCGGCCCACGCGGAAAGCCTGCACCGGGCAGGTCGGCGAACCGGCGAGCACGACGATGCTCTCGGGCACCTCGCTGATCGCCTCCTTGTGCCCGACGAACGCGTCGAAGCGAGCGGGGAGCTGGTGGAAGAGCCGATCCCTGGCGCCCTCATCGGTCAGCGAGATGCGCACCGCCTGCGAGGATTCACCGTAGGTGCGATCGACCCGTGCACCCTGGTGCGCACCGATGGTGCCGATGCCGTAGCAGACGCCGAGGAACGGCACGTCGAGACGGACGACCTCGTCGAGCAGGGACGAAAGCTCGCGCTCGACCCGCAGTTCGGTCTCGGTCTTCTTCTCGACGGGCTCGCTCACGGTGAACGGGCTGCCGGCGAGGATGATGCCCGAGTACCGGTCGAAATCGACCGGGCCGAGCGGTGCGCGGTCGAGGCGCCGCCACTCGAGGTCTTCGGGCAGCAGGCCCGTCAGCCGGCAGTACGCGGCATGCTCGTCTGCGGCCTCGAGGTCTTCACCACGGGTCGAGATCAGCAGGAACGGCTTCATCCCTCTACCGTATCGCGATTCGGAGCGCACCGAGGCCGAGCCGTCACCCGGCGACATGCGCGGTCGAGAGCCGGAGGAGACGACCTGTTCAACAGGCCCGTGCCTTGCGTACGGGCCACGACCGGGGATAGAACTGGAGTCATGGCACTGCATTGGAAACTCGTGATCGATTGCGCCGATGCGCCCGCACTGTCGGAGTTCTGGGCTGCAGCGCTCGACTATACGCTGGAGGACTCGTCGCCGCTGATCGCCGCGCTGCTCGCAGCCGGGCGTCTCGATGAATCCGCGGTCGTGGATCGCGATGGGCGCCGACTCTTCCGCGGCCTCGCCGGCATCCGGCACCCCGATGACCCGTTCGATGCCGCCAGCGGTGCCGGGCACGGGCGCCGATTGCTCTTCCAGGAGGTGCCGGAGCACAAGGCGGCGAAGAACCGGCTCCACATCGATGTTCACGCCGGAGACGAGACGCTCGATCGGCTCGTCGTGCGCCTCGAGGCGATCGGCGCGACGAGGGTGCACGAGGTCGATCAGGGCCCCGCCGGCCACTGGTGGGTCATGCAGGATCCCGAGGGCAACGAGTTCTGCGCCGCGGGGTAGCCGAGGCCGTGCAGACGGTCGGGGCCCGGGACGACGCATCGCGCGTCCCGGGCCCCGACCGTGGAGGTCACGCGTCGTAGCTGCGGATGGCGACGACGGCGTTGTGCCCGCCGAACCCGAAGGAGTTCGAGATCGCCAGCTGCGGGCCGTCGCCGAGGGGCTGCGGCTCGCGCGAGGCGCGGAACGGAATCTCCGGATCCTGATCGACCAGATTCGCCGTCGGGGGAGCGACCCGGTTCTGCACGGCGAGCACCGTGAAGAGCGCCTCGAGCGCGCCGGTACCGCCGAGCAGGTGACCGGTCGCGGCCTTCGTCGCCGAAACAGGGATCTCGTTCACGCGCTCGCCGAACACCTTCTGCAGCGCCACGAATTCGTTGATGTCGCCGACAGGGGTCGACGTCGCGTGCGCATTGATGTGCGTGACCTCATCGACCTCGGCGCCGGCGACGCCGAGCGCGAGCTCGACCGCACGGATCGCACCGCGGCCCTCGGGGTCGTTGGCCGTGATGTGGTACGCATCGGCGGTCACGCCGCCGCCTGCGATCTCGGCGTAGATCTTCGCCCCGCGGGCGAGCGCGTGCTCCTCGGTCTCGAGCACGAGCGCGGCCGCGCCCTCGCCCATGACGAAGCCGTCGCGGTCGGTGCTGTAGGGGCGCGAGGCCGACTCGGGGGAGTCGGTGCGCTTCGAGAGCGCCTGCGCCGAATTGAACGCGGCGAGGGTGATCGGGTGGATCGCGGCCTCCGAGCCGCCGGCGATGACGACGTCGGCGAGCCCCGCCTGCAGGTGCTCGTACGCGTTGACGATGGCCTCGGTGCTCGAGGCGCACGCCGATGCGACGGTGCGCGCAAAGGCGCGGCCCTCGAGGTGCATCGAGATCGCGGCCGAGGGCGCGTTCGGCATGAGCATCGGCACCGTCAGAGGCATGACGCGGCGCGGACCCTTCTCGCGCAGGGTGTCCCATGCATCGAGCAGCGACCACAGGCCGCCGATGCCGGTGGCCCAGTCGACGCCGAGACGCTCGGCCGGAATCTCGGGGCTGCCCGCGTCGGCGAAGGCTTCGAAGGCCGCGACGAGCGCGAACTGGCTCGACGGGTCGAGGCGCTTCGCGACCGGGCGCTCGAGCACCTCATCGGGGCGCACCTTCGCCTTGCCGGCGAAGTCGACGGCCAGTCCGTACTTCTCGGCCCAGTCGTTGTCGAGGGTATGGATGCCGGTCTCACCGGCGAGGAGCGCCTCCCAGCTCTCGGGGGCGGTGCCGCCGATCGGGGTAGAGGCACCGATTCCGGTAACGACAATCTTCTTCGTCATGATGCGTGCTCCGCTGATCTGAGGAATGGTGTGTATTCGGGTGTCCCGAGAAGTCTGTGTGTGCGGCGCAGGGCGCGCGCTGCTGCCGCCGAGTGCTGGCGGGTGGCTCGTGCCAGGGGCGACGGCCACCCGCCTCGCAGCAGCTTAGGCCTGGGCCTGGGCGATGAAGTCGACGGCGTCGCCGACGGTCTTGAGGTTCTTGACCTCTTCGTCGGGGATCTTGACGTCGAACTTCTCTTCGGCGTTGACGACGATGGTCATCATCGAGATCGAGTCGATGTCGAGGTCGTCGGTGAACGACTTGTCGAGCGCAACGACGTCAGCGGCGATGCCGGTCTCGTCGTTGATGAGCTCTGCAAGACCTGCGAGGACCTCTTCGTTGCTGAATGCCATGGGGTTTCTCCTTGTATTGATGGGGGATTGAGTGGATTGTAGGGCCGTACTAGTCTGGCCCGGAACCGCGGGTCGCAATGCGCGACTCGCGGAAATCAGGGCAGCTCGACGACCTGCGCGGCGTAGACGAGTCCGGCTCCGAAGCCGATGGTGAGCGCGAGGCCGCCCGAGAGCTCGGGCTGAGCTTCGAGCAGCGTGTGCATCGCGAGAGGGATCGAGGCCGCGGAGGTATTGCCCTGCATCTCGATGTCGCGCGCGATCGCGACGGTGTCGGGGAGCTTCAACTGCTTCGCGAACTCGTCGATGATGCGCATGTTGGCCTGGTGCGGGATGAAGGCGGCGAGCTCGCCGGGTTCGACGCCGGAGACCTCGAGGGTGCGGCGGGCGACCTTGGCCATCTCCCATACGGCCCAGCGGAACACGGTCTGGCCGTCCTGGCGGAGCGTCGGCCAGGCCACCTCGCCGGGGTTGCTGCGGTACTCCTCGAACGTGGAGGTGACACGGATGGTGTCCCACTTCTCGCCGTCGGAGCCCCACTCGGTCGGGCCGATGCCGATGTGGTCGCTCGCGCCGACGATCACGGCGCCGGCACCGTCGGCGAGCAGGAACGAGATGCTGCGGTCGGTCGGGTCGACGATGTCAGAGAGCTTCTCGGCGCCGATGACGAGCACGTTCTTGCACTGACCCGAGCGCACGAGCGCGTCGGCCTGCGCGACGCCGTATACGTAGCCGGCGCAGGCGGCCGAGATGTCGAATGCGGCCGCGGGGGTGAGCCCGAGCCGGTGCGCGGCGAGCGAAGCCATCGAGGGCGTCACCGCGACGTTCGAGATCGTCGAGATGATCACGCCGTCGATGGCGGCGCGGTCGAGGCCCGAGCGAGCAATGGCCTCTTCGCCGGCTTCTACGGCGAGGTCGACGGCCTGCACCGATGCGCTGGCGCGGCGGCGCTGGACGATGCCGGTGCGCTGGCGGATCCACTCGTCGGAGGAGTCGATCGGCCCGACGAGGTCGTCATTCGGCACGTCGAGGTCGCCGCGCGCGGCGCCGACCGAGAGGATGCGCGTGTGGGCAGGGCCGGTCTGCTGGAGCAGGGATGCCATGGTTCGGGAGTCCTTCCGGTCAGGCTGCGTCGGCGATCATCGCGACCGCGGCTTCGAGGTCGTCGGGCGACTTGATCGCGACCGAGGGCACGCCCTTCAGCGCGCGCTTCGCGATGCCGACGAGGGCGCCGGCGGGGGAGAGCTCGATGATGCCGGTGATGCCCGCATCCTGGAAACCGGTCATACAGGCATCCCAGCGCACCGGGTTCGCGATCTGCGTGACCAGCGAGTCGAGGAAGGCCGTGCCGCTCCTCACGAGCGATCCGTCGGCGTTCGTCCACAGGGCGCGCTGGGGGTCGTGCACTCCGTGCTCGCCGGCCGCGACGCCGTCTGCGGCTTCGCGCAGTACAGGGATCGCCGAAGCCATGTAGTCGGTGTGGAAGGCGCCCGCGACCTGCAGCGGGATGACGCGTGCGGCGCGCGGTGCGTTCTCCGACAGCGCGGCGAGCGCATCCTTCGCACCGGCCGCGACGATCTGGCCGCCGCCGTTGCGGTTCGCCGGGGTGAGGCCCTGGGCCTCGATCGCGGCGATCACATCGGCTTCGACGCCGCCGACGACCGCGGACATGCCGGTCTCGGCGCGGGCCGCGGCCTCCGCCATCGCGCGGCCGCGGATGCCCACGAGGCGGAGCGCGTCGCTCGCGTCGAGCACGCCGGCGACCGCGGCGGCGGCGAATTCTCCGACCGAATGGCCGGCCACGCCGGCGGCCGACGTGTCGGCGCGCTGCGAGAGCGCCTCGAAGGCGAGCAGGCTCGCTGCGACGATGAGCGGCTGCGCGATCGAGGTGTCGCGGATCGTATCGGCGTCGCTGACGGTGCCATGGGCGATGAGGTCGGTGCCGGCGCTCTCTGAGGCGGCGCCGAGGCGCTCGCGCGCGCCCGGAAGTTCGAGCCACTCGTTCAGGAAGCCGGGGGTCTGTGAGCCCTGTCCAGGGCATGCGATAACGATCACGTGTTTCAGTCTCTCAGATCAAACGGCACGATTCTGCATATATTCCACCACAAATCTGCCGGAGTGCTGTCGGAAAGCGCCTAATTCCGACCGGATGTCGGCCCTCGGCGGGCCTGGTGGGCGATCGAACCGGCGATGAGCGCCGACTGCAGGATGAGCGCTTCGCGCGCACCCGTCGCGTTCCACCCGATGAGCTCGGACACCTTCTTGAGCCGGTAGCGCACCGTGTTCGGGTGCACGAAGAGCTCGCGGGCCGTCGCCTCCAGCGAACGGCCGTTGTCGAGGTAGCACCAGAGGGTCTCGAGCAGTTCGGGGGACTGCGCGCGCAGCGGTTCGTAGATCTGCTCGATGAGCGTGCGCCGGGCGAGTCCGTCGCCCACGAGCGCGCGCTCGGGCAGCAGATCGTCGGCCGCGACCGGGCGCGGCGAATTGCGCCACGAACGCGCCACCGCGACGCCTGCGAGAGCGGCGCGCGCGCTGCGCGATGCCTCGATCAGGTTGTCGACGGTAGGCCCGAGCACGAGCGGGCCGTCCGAGAAGCCGTCGGCCAGGCGCCCGGCGATCTCGAGGAAGCTGAGCGCCTCCGCCGGCTGGCCCGACGCGTCGCGCTGCTTCGGCTCGATGCGCCCGAGCACCAGCACGAGGCGGCTGCCCTGAAGGCCGACGAGCAGGTCGGCGCCCGCGTGGCGCGCGCTGCGCCGCAGCTGGTCGACATCGACGACCCGTTCGGCGGTGCCCACGAGCACCGCCGATTCTCCGTCGCCGTGCCAGCCGAGGGCCGCGATGCGGCTCGGCAGCTCGTCATCGCTCTCGCCCGTGAGGATCGAGTCGACGACGAGGGCCTCGAGCCGGGCGTCCCAGAGCCCGCGCGCCTCGGCGGCGCGGGCGTACACGTCCGCCGCCGCGAAGGCGACATCGCGCGAATAGTGCAGCACAGCATCCCGGAGGGCCGCGCTGCGGGGTGCGACGCGCTCCTCGACGACCGAGACGACGACGCGGATCAACTGCAGGGTCTCCTGCAGGCTGATCGAGCGCAGCAGCTCGCGCGGTGCGGCCCCGAAGACATCCGAGGCGATCCACGGAGTCGATGTCGGGTCCTCGTACCACTGGATGAACGATGTGATGCCCGTCTGCGCGACGAGGCCGACGGCGCTGCGCCTGGACGGCGGCATATCGCCGTACCAGGGCAGCGTGTCATCGAGTCGTGTGATGGTGCGGGTGGAGAGCTCGCCCGTGATCGAGCGGAGCCACGCCAGCTCCTTATCCTTCACCGCTCCGTGTCCGGTCACCGGGTCAGGCCTCGCCGCCCGCTCCGCCCGTCGAACCGGCGTTGACGTCGTCGAGGCGGTACTTCTCGGCCGCGCGGCGCGGCACGTCGGCATCGATCTTGCCCTGCAGGGCGAGGCGCTGCAGCACCTTCACGACGACGGACTCGCGGTCGATCCCGAAGTAGCGGCGCGCCGCAGCACGGGTGTCCGAGAAGCCGAAGCCGTCGGCGCCGAGCACCGAGTAGTCGCCGGGCACGTACGGGCGGATCTGCTCGGGGACGAGGGTCTCCCAGTCGCTGACCGCCACGAAGGGGCCCTCGGCGCTCTGCAGCTTCTGCGTGAGGTAGGGCACCCGGGGGTCGTCGCCGAAGTGATGGAAGTTGTGCTGCTCTGCGGCGAGGCCGTCGCGCTGCAGCTCGTTCCAGCTCGTGACGCTCCACACGTCCGCCGCCACGCCCCAGTCGTCGGCGAGCAGCTGCTGCGCCTCGATCGACCACGGCACGGCGACGCCCGAGGCGAGGATCTGCGCGCGGACGCCGTCCCCTGCGGCTTCGCTCACGCGATGGATGCCCTTGACGATGCCTTCGGCATCCACGTCCTCGGGCTCGGCCGGGTGGATGATCGGCTCGTTGTAGACCGACATGTAGTACATGACGTTCGGGTCGGGGTGGGTGCCGCCGTACATGCGCTCGAGCCCCGAGCGCACGATGTGCCCGATCTCGTAACCGTACGCCGGGTCGTACGAGACGACCGCGGGGTTGGTCGACGCCAGCGCCATCGAGTGGCCGTCGGCGTGCTGCAGGCCTTCGCCCGTGAGCGTGGTGCGGCCGGCGGTGGCTCCGATGATGAAGCCGCGCGCCATCTGGTCGCCGGCGGCCCAGAACGCGTCGCCGGTGCGCTGGAAGCCGAACATCGAGTAGAAGATGTAGATCGGGATCAGCGGCTCGCCCTGCGTCGAGTACGAGGTGCCGACGTTCGTGAACGCGGCGGCGGCACCGGCCTCGTTGATGCCGACGTGGAGCAGCACGCCCTGCGCGCTCTCCTTGTACGCGAGCAGCAGCTCGCGGTCGACCGAAGTGTAGTTCTGGCCGTGCGGGTTGTAGATCTTCGATGTCGGGAAGTAGGCGTCCATGCCGAAGGTGCGGGCCTCGTCGGGAATGATCGGCACGAAGCGCTCGCCCATGCCCTTGTCGCGCATGAGATCCTTCAGCAGGCGCACGAACACCATGGTGGTCGCGGCCTCCTGGTGGCCGGTGCCCTTCGCCGCGATCGCGTAGGTCTTCTGCTCCGGGAGCGCGAGCGGCGCATGCGACGAGCGTCGCGAGGGCAGAAAGCCGCCGAGTTCGCGACGGCGTTCGTGCATGTACTGGATCGTCGGATCGTTCTCGCCCGGGTGGTAGTACGGGGGCAGGTACGGGTTCTCCTCGAGCTGCGCATCAGTGATCGGCACCTGCATGGTGTCGCGGAACATCTTCAGATCGTCCAGCGTCATCTTCTTCATCTGGTGCGTCGCATTGCGCCCGGCGAAGTGCGGGCCGAGACCGTAGCCCTTGATCGTCTTCGCGAGGATGACGGTCGGGCGGCCCTTGTGCTCCGTCGCGGCCTTGAAGGCGGCGTACACCTTGCGGTAGTCGTGGCCGCCGCGGCGCAGACCCCAGACCTCGTCATCGGTGTAGTTCTCGACGAGACGCAGAGCGCGCTCGTCCTTGCCGAAGAAGTGGTTGCGCACGTAGGCGCCGTTCTCGGCCTTGTAGGTCTGGTAGTCGCCGTCGGGCGTCGTGTTCATGACGTTGAGCAGCGCGCCGTCGGTGTCGCGGGCGAGCAGCTCGTCCCATTCGCGACCCCAGATGACCTTGATGACGTTCCATCCGGCACCGCGGAAGTAGCTCTCGAGCTCCTGGATGATCTTGCCGTTGCCGCGCACCGGGCCGTCGAGGCGCTGCAGGTTGCAGTTGATGACGAAGGTCAGGTTGTCGAGGCCCTCGTTCGCGGCGACCTGCAGCTGGCCGCGGCTCTCGACCTCGTCCATCTCGCCGTCGCCGAGGAAGGCCCAGACATGCTGATCCGAGGCATCCTTGATGCCGCGGTTGGTGAGGTACTTATTGAGCTGCGCCTGGTAGATGGCGTTGATGGGGCCGAGGCCCATCGACACCGTCGGGAACTGCCAGAAGTCGGACAGCAGACGCGGGTGCGGGTAGCTGGGGAGTCCGTTCGCGGCACGCGACTTCTCCTGGCGGAAGCCGTCCAGCTGATCGTTGCTCAGGCGCCCTTCGAGGAAGGCGCGCGCGTAGATGCCGGGGGAGGCGTGGCCCTGGATGAAGATCTGGTCGCCGCCGCTCGGGTGATCCTGGCCGCGGAAGAAGTGGTTGAAGCCGACCTCGTAGAGCGACGCCGCCGACGCGTAGGTGGAGATGTGGCCGCCGACGCCGATGCCGGGGCGCTGCGCGCGGTGCACGGTCATCGCGGCGTTCCAGCGGATCCAGTGACGGTACTTGCGCTCGAGCGGCTCGTCGCCCGGGAAGTCGGGCTCGTCATCGCTCGCGATGGTGTTGACGTAATCGGTCGTCGGCACCATCGGCACGTTCAAGTGCAGCTGGCGCGAGCGATCGAGCAGGCTCGTCATGACCTCGCGACCCCGGCCTGCGCCGCGCTCCTCGACGACTGCGTCGAGCGATTCCCGCCATTCCGCGGTCTCCTGCGGATCGATATCGTCCTGGTCGGGGGCGTAGGGATCCTGAGTGTTCACAGCCAAGATTCAATCTCCATTCACCATGTTTGCGTACCTGGCGGGGCGCGGGTAGACGCACGAACGCGGCACAGCGGGTCGGCCGCGTGATTCGCGGTCTTCCCTCAAGACTATCGAAAGTCCACTGCGAAACACGGAGTACGCTTGTAGAAAGTGTCACAGCTGCACAAAATTCGCATACCCCGCAGCGGATCAGCCGCAAAACAACCGATTACGAACCAACGGATACGAAATTGCACTGATTTCGTGCATTTTTCATTTGTGATATCAAATGCACGCGAAGAAGCTTCGGATATTCTTCGGTGAAGCGTCGCTTTATGCGTTCGGATACTCTGGGGGAGTAGCCGACTGCGGTGCGCACGGCGTCCGCACACATTCACTGAGGAGTATCGATGGTTCTCGAGCCCGGCGCACAGGCGCCCGACTTCACCCTTTCCGATCAGCACGGCGAGGAGCGCACCCTCTCCGAGCTCGTCGCCTCGGGCCCGATCGCGCTCGTGTTCTTCCCGCTCGCATTCACCGGCATCTGCACGGGGGAGCTGTGCGAACTGCGCGACAACCTCTCGGTGTTCGACGACGGCGAGGTGCGGCTCTTCGCGATCTCGGTCGACACAGTGCCGACGCTGCGCGAGTTCTCGGTGCGCGAGGGATACGAATTCCCGATCCTCTCTGACTTTTGGCCGCACGGTGCCGTAGCGCGCGACTACGGCGTCTTCATCGAGGAGCGGGGCATCGCGACCCGGGCGACGCTGCTCATCGGCGAGGATCGGCGCGTGCTCGCCTCGTTCGAGACCGCACCGGGGCAGGCCCGCGACTTCGCCTCGTACCGCGAGGCGATCGCGGCGATCGGGGAGTAGCCCGGAGCGCCGCAGTGCGATTCGTCGTGATGCGACCCCGTACCCTATGCTGGTGAGGTTCGTTTCGCGAATGCGCCCTTAGCTCAGTTGGTTAGAGCATCTCGTTTACACCGAGAGGGTCGGGAGTTCGAGTCTCTCAGGGCGCACCGTTTCCTCCACATACGTCGTCCGGCCCGTACGCCGTCGACGTCGGGCGCGGCCCGATCGAACGGACACTTCGCCCGTAGAAACATCGAGGCCCGGAGTCGTCGACTCGCGCGGCGCGACGCACCGAGCTCGTGGCGGACTTCGTCGCATCGCAACGGCTCGGAGCTTCCCTCGGTGCCGCTCGGCGGGAAGCGCAGTTCGGGCCGTGCGGGGAGTCGTGGCGTCCCTGCTCGAAGTGTAAACTGACATAATATAGATTATCGACACTCGACCATCATGCCGAATCCTTTGAGACGGACCGTGTCGCACTGGCCTTGCCCGCTGCGGTGACGAGCCACGTGATCAGGCCGATGGCGAGCGCCCAGAATGCGGCGCCGAGGCCGGCGACGACGACGCCCGATGCGGCGACGAGCATCGTGACGATCGCCGCGATGCGCCCGCGCGGGTCGCTCAGCGCTTCGACGCACGCGGATGCCAGTGCGCCGAACAGCGCGACGCCGGCGACCGCCTGCATGATCTCCGGCGGCGCCGCGACGGTGACCGCGACGAGTCCGGCGCTCGCGAGCCCGAGCACGATGTACAGGCAGCCGGCGGTGAAGCCCGCGATCCAGCGTCTCTGCTTGTCGGCGCCGGCATCCGCGCCCGCAGCCAGCGCCGCGGTGATCGCCGCGAGATTGAGTGCGAACGCTCCGAAGAATGCACCGACGACGGTGCCGAAGCCGGTCGTGACGAGCGCCGGTTTCCAGGGCACGGTGTACCCGAAGCTCTGCAGCACGGCCGCACCCGGGATGTTCTGCGACGCCATCGTGACGATGTACAGCGGCAGCGCGACGCCGGTGAGCGCCTGCAATGCGACGACGGGCATCGTCCACTCGAAGTGCGGCACGAAGGCGGCCGCATCGAATGCCGCGCCGGTGAGCGCGCGATGCGCACCGACGGCGATGAGCCCCGCGGCCACCGCGGCGAGCACGGCCCATCGCGCCCGCAGTCGCATCGTGACGAGCCAGGCGATCAGCACGGGCGCGACCAGCCACGGCTCCTCGACGAGCGCACGGAACGGCGCCAGGCACAGCGGCAGCAGAATGCCCGCGAGCATCGCCTGCGCGAGCGACGCCGGTATACGCTGCACGAGCGATGCGAGCTGCGGCCACAGCCCGGTCAGTGCCAGCAGTACGCCGGTGACGGCGAAGGCTCCGACCGCCGCAGGCCATCCCCCGGCGACGGCGCCGACGCTGATGAGCAGCGCCGCGCCGGGCGTCGACCAGACGACGGTGATCGGCATACGGTACCGCCACGAGAGCAGCACAGTCGCAAGCCCCATCAGCACTGTCACCGCGGCGAGGCCCGATGCGGCCTGGGCCGGGCTCGCGCCGACGGCGGAGAGACCCGCCAGCACCACGGCGAACGTCGAGGCGAAGCCCACTACCCCGCTGGCGATACCTGCGGTGAGCGGCTCGGCGATCCCTGGCCCAGTTGTTCTGTTTACGGAACGATGCACGGGTTCACTGTAGCATCCTCAGCATGAGCACACTCGAGATCGGCCTGCGCCTGCGCCGCGCACGCACCGAGCAGGGGCTGAGCCTCTCCGAGCTCGCACGCAGATCGGGCGTCGGCAAGGGGTCGCTCTCGGAGATCGAAACGGGCAAGCGAAACCCGACCGTCGACACGCTCTACGCGCTCTGCCGGCCGCTCGGCATCCCGCTCAGCGCGCTGCTCGGTGGCACAGCCGGGTCCGAATCCGTCGCTCCGGGCGGCATGCGCACGATCCTCATCTCGGTGCGCGAGCTCTCGGATGCGACCGTCGAGGTGTTCCGCCTCGAGTTCCCGGCGAGCGCCGACCACGTCTCCCCCGCCCACGGCCCCGGCGTCACCGAGCACATCACCGTCGTCGCCGGCGCCCTCGAGGTCGGCCCCGACGGCGCCGGCAGCACCGTCGTCGCCGGCGAGAGCACCAGCTGGGCGAGCGACCGGCCGCACCGCTACACGGCGGTCGACGGGCCGGGCGAGGCGGTGCTCGTGATCAGGAGCCCGAGGGGCTCGCGGCCGGCGTAGCCCAGCCGCAGGGATCCTCCCCGCCGCATGCCGCCGAGCGCTCAACGGGGCTCGGCGAGCGCGAGCACCGTGCGCGCGGCGAAGGCGCTCACGCCGATCGAGCCGAACTGGCCGGCCGTGAGCATGAGGCCCATCTGATCCTTCGCGACGGCGACCGCGAGCAGTACGAGCGCCCCGACGATGACGAGCAGCGCGGCGAGCAAAAGGCCTGCGGCGACCAGCCGGCCGAGCGGCGAGCGGCGACCGGCGTCGAGCGGCTTCACGATGGCGGCGCACGAGAAGGTGAGCACCCCGAGCGCAATGCCGCCGAGCACATCGCTCGGCCGGTGCCACCCGTAGGCCAGCAGCTGCCAGGCGACGGTCGAGAGCAGCACGGCTCCCCCGACGGCCGTCGCCGAGCGCAACGCCACGGGCACCGCCCATGCCGCGGCCGCGACGACGACGACGAACGCCGTCATGTGACCGCTCGGAAAGGTGTTGTCGATGTTGAAGTCGAGCAGCTGCGGCCGCTCGAGCACCCGCAACTTGAGCAACTGGGACGCGATGATCGCCGCGGCCGAGGCTCCGACGACGCCGATGGCGCGCCTCCAGCCGTACGTGGCGAGCGCGATGACGCCGATGACCGCCATCGCGATGAGCAGCGTCGGCGCCGACATGAGATCGAGCGGCGCCGGCGGATCGGTCGTGAATCGGGCGGCGGCGAGCACGCTCTCCTCGGCGCGCTGCCCGAGCGAGCTGCCGACGCCGAGCACGAACGAGCCGACGCCGAGCACCGCCCAGAAGACGGCCGACCAGATCGCGCTGCGGCGCCGGCCGAGCGCATGCCTCACCGGCGGCCCCGCCGATCGGAGGTGCGCACGGCGAACAGCGCGAGCGCCGCTGCGGTCGCGACGTTGAGCGAGTCGACCTCGTGCTCCATCGGGATCACGACGGAACGCGTCGCCGAGGCGAGGGCCCGCCGGGACAGCCCGGTGCCCTCGGTACCGAACATCAGGGCGAGCCTCTCGGGTACGTCGAGCATGAAATCAGCGAGGTCCTCCGCCTCGTCGTTCAACGCGAACGCGGCGAGTTCGAAGCCGGCGTCGCGGATCAAGGGACCGGCGACCCGCCAATCGGGCAGACGCGCCCAGGGCACCTGCAGCACGGCGCCCATGCTCACGCGCACGGCGCGCCGGTACAGCGGGTCGGCGCAGGCCGGCGAGAGCAGCACCGCATCGGCGCCGAGCGCGGCCACGGAGCGGAAGATGGCCCCGACGTTCGTGTGATCGGCGAGGTCGTCGAGCACGATCACGCGGCGCGATGCGCGCAGCAGCTCCGCCGGGTCGAGCAGCGCCGGCCGGTGCATCGACGCGAGCGCGCCGCGATGCATATGGAACCCGGTGAGGGCCTCCAGCTGCTCAGACTCCCCCACGTAGACGGGTACGTCGGGGAAGGCCGCGAGCATCGGCTCCACCTTCGGCAGCCACTGCTCGAGCAGCAGCACCGAGCGCGGGCGATGCCCTGCCTGCAGGGCGCGCTCGATCACCTTCGGCGACTCCGCGAGATACAGGCCCTCTTCGGGTTCGCGAACGCGGCGCAGGGCGACATCGGTCAGCTGCGTGTAATCGGCGAGCTCGGGAATCGTGAGGTCGTCGATGCGGATGACCCTCACGCGGCGGCCTCGACCGCGTCCGCAGCGTCGAGCCGGGTCGGCTCCGAGAGGAACTCCCGCACGAACGCGCAGGCGTCGCCGACGGCCTCGTAGTGCACCAGATGCCCCGTGCCCGGGACGATGCGCAGCCGCGCGTCCGCGATGCGGTGGGCGAGATCGAGCTGCTTCGCGAGCGGCGTGATGTCGTCCCGCTCCCCCGCGATCAGCAGCGTCGGCATGCCGATCGCATCCGCGAACTCGGCGACCGTATGCGATACCGAGGCGCGGAACGCCTGCAGCAGCGTCCTCGGGTCGGAGAACGTGCTGAAGTACTCGGCGTGCTGCCCGTGGATCCATGAGCGCAGCTCTGCATCGCCGGTCTTCGCCATCACCTCGCTCATCCCGCGCACGATGAGCGGGTTGCCGAGCAGCTGACGCGATGCGGCGCCGGGCAGCAGGTCTGCGGCCCGATAGTAGCCGATCGCGAGCTGGGTGAGCAGGGCCTGCGGCCCCTCGAGCGCCGGCGCGGAGATCGGATTGACGAGCACCAGTCGCCGGGGTGCCAGCCCGCCGGCGATCGCCGCCGACACGACTAGGGACCCGAACGAGTGCCCGAGCACCGCGAAGCTCTCGGGGGCCGCCGCGGCCGCGAACTCCCGCAGCCATTCTCCGTAGAGGGCGATGTCGTGCTCGCGGCCGGGAACAGCGGGCGTCTCGCCGAAACCCGGCAGGTCGGGCACGATCGCGCGCAGACCCGGGGTCGAATCGACCAGCGCCCGTGCGAGCCCTTCGAGGCCGTGGTGGTCGCCGCGGAAGCCGTGCACGAGGATCAGCGTCGCACCTGCGGGGTCGCCGTAGGCCCAGGCCCGGGTCTGGATGCCGAGCGTGGCGGCGGCAATTGGATTCGGCGCGATGGTCACGGATCGAGTGTAATGGCGCGCCCTGGAAAGCCCCTTGGCGCCCCGCGGAGTTTCGCAGGGCGTGCACCGGCCGCGGCGGCGGTTCGGGAATGCCCTAGCATCGTGGGAGACGAAAGGACTCCCGTGACCAACAGAATGCCGCTCTGGGCCGAGAACATCGCCGTGTTCGACACCGAGACGACCGGGGTCGATACCGACCATGCGCGCATCGTGAGCGCGACGATCGCGCTGCTCGGCGCCGACGGCACCGTGCGCGAGCGCTACGACTGGCTGCTCGACCCGGGCATCGAGATTCCGGCAGGAGCGGCTCAGGTGCACGGCATCACGACCGAGGTCGCGCGGGCCAGCGGCATCAACGCGGCCGTCGGCGTGCAGCAGATCGTCGCGCAGCTGCTCGAGATGATCGAGCGCGGCTTCCCGATCGTCGCATACAACGCGCCGTACGATCTCAGCCTGCTCGCCTCGGAGGCCGCGCGCCACGGCATCGCCTGGCCCGCGAGCATCTCCCCCGTCGTCGACCCGCTCATCATCGACAAGCAATTCGACCGCTACCGCAAGGGCAAGCGCACCCTCATCGCAGTGTCGGCCCACCACGGCGTCGCGCTCGGCAACGCGCACGATGCCGGCGACGATGCGATCGCCGCGGGGCGCGTGCTCCAGCGCCTCGCACTGAAGTACGCCGATGTGCTGCCGCAGGAGCTCGACGACCTGCACCGCGCCCAGATCGATTGGGCGGCCGCGCAGGCCGCGAACTTCCAGGAATACATGCGGCGGGTGCGCGACCCGAACTTCGTGGCCGATGGCCGCTGGCCGCAGAAGGCATAGTAAAAGGACCTCCGGGGCGCGAGCTCCGGAGGTCCTTCTGCAGGGATCGTGCCTTAGGCGCCGAAGCCCTTGAAGCGCTGGTTGAACTTCTCGACGCGGCCGGCCGAGTCCATGATGCGCTGCTTGCCCGTGTAGAACGGGTGCGATGCGCTCGAGATCTCGACGTCGATGACGGGGTAGGTCGCGCCGTCGAGCTCGATGGTCTTCTCGCTCGTGAGCGTGGAACGGGTCAGGAACGTCTCGCCCGACGCGAGGTCGCGGAATACGATGGCGTTGTACTCGGGGTGGATTTCGTTCTTCATGAGTGTTCCTTCGGATTGGTGCCTGGATACGGGCGTGTAGCAGCACGCCCCGAGGTCTTGGGAGTGCGCGGATAACCGCACAAGGTTCTATCTTATCAGATGCTCGGCCGGGCGACGGCGGTGTAGCGGCCGTTCGTTTCGGTGAGCTCGAACGGCATGCCGAATGTCGCCTCGAGGTTCGAAGCGGTCAGCGTGAGCGCGATCGGGCCGGCGGCCTGCACTCGGCCGTCGCGCACGAGGAGCACATGGGTGAATCCGGGCGGAATCTCCTCCACGTGATGGGTCACCATGATCATCGCCGGGGAGTACGGCCACTGCGCGAAGCCCGAGAGCATCTGCAGCAGGCGCTCGCGGGCGCCGAGATCGAGGCTCGCGCTCGGCTCGTCGAGCAGCAGCATCTCGGGGTCGGTCATGACCGCGCGGGCGATGAGCGCGCGCTTGCGCTCGCCGTCGCTCAGCGTGCCGAAGGTGCGATCGGCGAGATCGGTGAGATCCCACTCGGCGAGGATGCGGTCGGCCTGGCGCACATCGATGTCGTCGTAGTGCTCGTTCCAGCGGCCCTCGACCGAGTGCGCTGCCGTCAGCACGAGGTTGCGCACCGACTCGTTCGCGGGGATGCGGCGGGACGTCGCCGAGGAGACGAGGCCGATGCGGCTGCGCAGTTCGAAGATGTCGATCTTGCCGAGACGGTTCTCGAGCACGTCGACGGTGCCCGTCGACGGATAGTCGTTGCCGGTGGCGAGCTTCATGAGCGTCGTCTTGCCCGCCCCGTTCGGCCCGAGCACGACCCAGCGCTCCGAATCCTCGACGCTCCAATCGAGATGATCGAGGATCGCGCGGCCGTTCCGTGCGTAGGTGACGTCGGTGAGGCGCAGAACATTGACCATGCCCACCATGCTACGAGTGATCTGCCCGCACGGGGCGACGGCGCGCTGAAGCGGGTCGCGCGAGTTCCCTAGACTGGGGGTATGACCGTTTCACCCCTCGTCGTGCTCGATTGCGATTCCACCACCATTCAGGACGAGGTGATCGAACTGCTCGCCGAAGCCGCGGGCACGCGGGAGCTCGTCGCCGAGGTGACCGAGCGCGCGATGCGCGGCGATCTCGATTTCTCGGCAAGCCTCGCGGAACGCGTCGCGACCCTGCGGGGCACGCCCGAATCGGTGTTCGCGGAGGCGTACGGCAAGGTGCGCCTCTCCCCCGGCATCCGCGAGCTCATCGCGGCCGTGCACGCACGGGGCGGCAAGGTCGGCGTGATCTCGGGCGGTTTTCACGAGGTGCTCGACCTGATCGCGGCCGATCTCGGTCTCGACTTCTGGCGCGCCAACCGGCTCGAGATCGTCGACGGTGCTCTTTCGGGGCGCACCGTCGGCCCGGTGATCGACGCCGAGGCGAAGGCGAGCGCGCTGCGCGAGTGGGCCGAGGCGAGCGGAACACCGCTCTCGGCGACGATCGCGATCGGCGACGGCGCGAACGACCTGCGGATGATGGAGCTCGCTGCGATCGGCGTCGGCTTCAACGCGAAGCCCATCGTCGTCGAACGGGCCGACGTCTCGCTCGAGCACGACCTCGCGGGAGCGATCCCGCTGCTGGATCGCCTGCCTATTTCCTGAGAGCGATTCGTCTATCCCTCGAGGATGCGATGCTCCTCGACGAACAGCCGCTGCCGACCCGAGACGTTCGCGAGCGAGTCGGCAGCGACCCGCTGACCGAGCTCGGAAGCGTAGGCCGCCTCGAACGCCGACTGAGAGTCGAACCAGAGCTCCGAGATGCCGTCCACTCCCCCGGTCTCATCCCCGAGCACGAGGTTGAAACGCGCATCCCTGACATCGGGGAGCTGCCGCGCGAGCGGGGCGTGCCGCCGCAGCCACCACTCGGCGAACTCGTCGCGGCTCATCCCGTCCCGCCGGGTCAGCATGATGATCGCCTTGAACGCCATCTCGATCGCCTCTTCCTCTTATCTCCAGCCGATGGTTCTCCCGCTCATGCGGGCTTCGGTACGCGGTGCAACGGGCGCCCGCCGATCGCGAGCACGACCGCTACGAGCATCTCGTCATCGCGCGGCGCATCGCCGATCGCGATGTCGGCGGCATCCATGTCGTCGAACTCCCAGATGCTGTTCTTGTTCGTCAGCGGCATCGTGATGACGGCTCCCGCGCCGCCCATCTTCTTCGTGCCCGGGATGATGTCGTCGCCGTGATCGACCGCCGCGCGCACCGGTGCGCCGAAGCGGGGATGCAGAATGGCGGCGGCATGCTCGATCTCGCCCGCGAGCCCGATGATGGCGCCCTTGCCGTACGACTCGACGGCGCCGGGCTCGACGCCGAGTGCCTCGACCGCGCGGCCGGCGAGGAGGCCCCCGAGCTCGGCGCCGAGATCGTAGAGCGGCGAGAGGTCTTCGACGTACCGCCCGGCGTAGGGGTTGTCGACCACGGCGGCGGCGATGGCCTTGCGCGTCGGCGGGTCGACGGGGCGTCCCATCTCCGAGTGCGTCTCTTCGACCTGCACCACGAGCTTGCGCAGCTTGAGCAGTGACATCTTCGCCTCCTGTGTGCCTCGTACGGCGCCGTCATCGGCTGCCGATCTCAGGCTACGGCGATAAGACGATGAAGAAAATCAGAAATACTTGACCTGACGATTCGTATTCTGGAAACTATCGCCATGAGTCTCGACCTCGACCAGTTGCGCACGCTGCTCGCCTTCGCCGACACCGGCAGCGTGAAGAACGCGGCCCGCGTCGTCCGCAGAACGCCGTCGGCAGTGAGCACCCACCTCTCGAAGCTCTCGACCTCGATCGGCCGACCGCTGCTGCAGCGACGGGGGCGGGGTCTCGAACTCACGCCGGACGGCGCGGAGGTCGTGAAGATCGCGCGACGCATGGTCGGCCTCGAGCACGAGCTCCTCGCGCGCTTCGACGCCTCGGCGTTCGCCGGCACGCTGCGGGTCGGTCTGCCCGACGACTACGTGCCGACGCTCATGTCGCCCCTCTTCGACGCGCTCGGCGCGGTCGCCCCTCAGGCGCGCCTCGAAGTGCAGTGCGCCCCGAGCGCCGAGCTCCGGCCGCTCATCGCGAATGCCGATCTCGACCTCGCAGTGCTCTCGGAGCCCGCCGGCTCCGGCGCGGGAGTCCTGCTGCGCCGGGAGGAGGTCGTGTGGGCATCGGCCCGGCACGAGACGGCGCTCGCCGATGGCGCGATCCCGCTGGCGCTCTTCCCCACGGGCTGCATCGTGCGGGCCGCGGCCCTCGCCGATCTCTCGACGCTCGGCATCGCCACCGACATCGTCTGCGAAAGCCGCAGCATGTCGGCGGTGCAGGCCGCGATCCGCGCCCGGCTCGCGATCGCGCCGATCGCGCGCAGCTGCATGCCCGAGGGAGCCGAGATCATGGGCGCCGGGAGCGGGCTCCCCCGTCAGCGCCCCATCGACATCGTGCTCGCGGCGTCGGCGACGGCGCCGCGATCGTTGACCGCAGCGCTCGTCGCCCGCCTGCGCGAACGGCTCGGGTGATCCCTGTCGAGAACAGGGAGCCCTGGGAACGAAGCTCTCAGTGACCCATGCCGAGGCCGCCGTCGACCGGGATGACCGCGCCCGAGATGTAGGCGGCGTCATCGCCCGCGAGGAACGACGCCGCGCCCGCGATCTCTGCGACATGACCGAAGCGGGCCGCCGGGATGGACGAGAGGTACTGCTGCTGCTGCGCCTCCGGGAGTGCCGCAGTCATATCGGTCTCGATGAAGCCCGGGGCGATCACATTCGCGGTGATGTTCCGCGCACCGAGCTCGCGGGTGAGCGAGCGGGCGAAGCCGACGAGCGCGGCCTTCGACGAGGCGTAGTTGATCTGCCCCGGCGACCCGTAGAGGCCGACGACGGAGGAGATGAGGATGACGCGGCCGAAGCGCCCCTTCAGAAGGCCCTTCGCGGCCCGCTTCACGACGCGGAAAGTGCCGGTGAGATTGATGTCGATGACGCTCGAGAACTCCTCCTCGCTCATACGCAGCAGCAGCGTATCCTTGGTGATGCCCGCGTTCGCGACGACGATCTCGACCGGGCCGAGCTCGGCCTCGATCTGCGTGAACGCCGCGTCGATCGATGTGGCGTCGCCCATCTCGGCGTGCACCGTGAAAGCGCCCTCGGGGCCGGTGCCCGAACGGGAGGTCACGGCGACGCGGTGGCCGTCGGCGAGCATGCGCTCGGCGATCGCGTATCCGATGCCGCGGTTGCCTCCGGTGACGAGTACGGTGCGCGAGGTGGTCATGTGTGGATCCTTCCGTCTGGCCAGCTGAGCACCAGCCTAGACGGCGTAGGCTGGTGGGGTACGGAGATAGGGGCGCATGTCGAAGAGCTACAGCGTGACATCGGCGGGTGTGAACCCGGCGCAGGATCGCGCGCACCGCATGCGCATGTACTATGTCGCCATGGTGCTGCGCGTGCTCTGCGTCATCTCCCTCTTCTGGGTGCGGGGCTGGTGGGTGCTGCTCGTCGGCATCGCGGTGGCGGTGCTGCCCTGGTTCGCGGTGATGGTCGGCAACGCGGTCGCGCACGGCGGCGAGGTCGAGCCCGACGCCCCCGAGCCGCTGCAGCTGCAGGCGTCGACGGCGCCCGCTCCGCGCGAGGACGCGGCCGAGACGCTGATCGTCGTCGATGTGGAGCCCGCGCGGCGCGGGGGCCCCGCGGCGCCTCCCGCCGAGCCCGATCCTTCGCCGGACGGCGATGCGGTGCCGGGTGAGGCGGACTCGTGAACGCCATCGGCCTACCCGGGCTCGGCGGCGACACCGGGCAGCGCTTCGAGTGCTCCCGCGCGGGCTGCACGAGACCGGCCGTGAACGCGATACGCTGGCGCAATCCGAAGATCCACGACGCCGGTCGTCGCAAGATCTGGCTCGCATGCGACGAGCACCTCGGCACCTTGCACGAGTTCCTCGCCGCCCGCGATTTTCCGCTCGACATCGTCCCGGTAGGTGCCCTCGATGACTGACCCGACCCCGCAGACCGCTGCACCGCAGCACGTCGGTTGGACGTTCCTGTACTCGCGCCGCTGGCTCGGCTATTTCGCGATGCTGATCGTGTTCGCGGTGGCCTGCGTCTTCCTCGGCAACTGGCAGTTCGACCGACGGGCCGAGGCCCGCGCGGAGATCGCGCGCATCGACGCCAACTACGACGCTGCGCCCGTGCCGCTCGCAGACGAGCTGCCGACGCTCGAGAGCTTCGACCTCGACGGCAACAAGTGGCAGACGGTCACCGCGACCGGCGAGTACGTCGGCGAGCCGTACTTCGCGCGCAACCGGCCGGGCCCTCAGGGCGTGGGGTCGAATCTGCTGCAGATGCTGCGCACCGAGCAGGGCGACATCTTCTTCGTCGACCGCGGCTGGGTGCCGGTCGACGGCATCACCGCCGACAGCATCGACGACGGCTCGCTCTCGCTCGAGAACCTCGACCTGCCGCTGCCCGCGACCGGCACGGTGACCGTCGAGGCGCGACTGCGCGCCTCCGAACCGCAGATCGGCGGCCGCACCGCCACCGGCAACACCGTCGCGAGCATCGATCTGCACGAGCTCGCCGGGCTCAGCGGCACCGCGGGCGAGGCCTACACGGGCGCCTACGGCATGCTCGTCTCCGAGAGCCCCGCGCGCGCGCACGGTGCGCTGCCCGAGCGGCCCGAGCGCGACGAGGGCCCGCACCTGTCGTACGCGCTGCAGTGGTACGTGTTCATCCTCATCGCGGGCATCGGCGTGGCCTACGCCGCCAGGCGCGAGTTCCGCGGCCTGAACAGCGGTAGCGACGCCGTCGCCGAGCAGGATCGTCGCAGCGCCGAACGCCGGAGCCGGCGCCGCCCGAGCGATGCCGACGAGGAAGACGCGCTGCTCGATGCGTGAATCGGCGCTGCGTTTCGGCCTCGGGTCCGGCCTGCTCGTCGCGCTCGGGCTCGGGCTGGCCGGCTGCGCCCAGCCCGCCGACCCGGTGGTCGCACGGGAGTCGCTCGAGCAGGTCACGGAGGACCCGGCACCGCCCGATGCGGCCGAGGAGTACGATGCGTCGCTGCATCCCGCCCCGATCGTCGCACCGAACGAGGACTGCACCCCCGTGCTCGTCATCACCGTTCGCGGAACGGGCGAACCGACGAAAGGGCAGCTCGTCTCGGGGATCGCGAAGGCGATCGAGAAGGCGGAGCCCGACAAGACCGAGGTGATCGACCTCGACTACCCCGCCGACACCGAGGTCAAGGAGGGCGGCACCCTCGGCGTGCGCACGCTCATCGATACGCTCAACGTGCAGGCGGAGCACTGCCCCGGTCAGCAGTTCGTGCTGCTCGGCTACTCGCAGGGCGCGCTCGTGATCGGCGATGCGCTCAGCGCGCCCGATACCCGACTCGTGGGCGCGACGGCCGGAGAGGTCGGGATCGACGCGGCGGCCGGCATCTGGGCCGTCGCACTCTTCGGCGACCCGCGCTTCAACGCCGCCGAGGCGTTCAACGCGGGCACCTACGACTCGGCCTACAGTGGCCTCCTCCCCCGCCCGAGCGGCGCGCTCGCCGCGTACGAGGAGCGCCTGCTCGACTTCTGCGTCGCCGAGGACTTCATCTGCCAGAGCGGCATCGTGCTGCGCGACGACGGCGAGATCGACGAGGAGGGCCACGTCGACTATTTCAAGAACGGCATGCGCAAGCAGGCCGCGGCGTTCGTGCTCGAGAAGCTCGGCTGGAACAGCGCTGCGCCGTAACCCGCGCTGGGCCGCAGTATCGCTGCGCCGCAGCGCGGGCTACGCGAGTTCGATGAGCTCGAGGTACTCCTTCGACCAGTGATCCTCGGTCGCCTCGGGCATGATGAGCACGCGCTCGGGATTCAGCGCCTCGACCGCACCGGGGTCGTGCGAGACCAGCACGACGGCGCCGGAGAAGTGCGCCAGAGCGTCGAGCACCTCCTCGCGGCTCGCCGGGTCGAGGTTGTTCGTCGGCTCGTCGAGCAGCAGCACGTTCGCGCTCGAGACCACGAGCATCGCGAGGGCGAGGCGCGTCTTCTCGCCGCCCGAGAGCACCCCTGCGGGCTTGTGCACGTCGTCGCCGGTGAAGAGGAACGAGCCGAGCACGCGCCGCGCTTCGGTCTCGGTCAGGTGCTGCGACACCGAGATCATGTTCTGCAGCACGCTCGCCTTGACATCGAGCGTCTCGTGCTCCTGCGCGTAGTAGCCGACCTTGAGGCCGTGCCCGGCGACGAGCTCGCCGGTGTCGGGCGCGTCAACGCCCGCGAGCAGCCTGAGCAGCGTCGTCTTGCCGGCGCCGTTGAGGCCGAGCACGACGACCTTCGATCCTCGATCGATCGCGAGGTCGACGCCCGCGAAGATCTCGAGCGAGCCGTACGACTTCGACAGCCCCTCCGCCATGAGCGGGGTCTTGCCGCAGGGAGCGGGGTCCGGGAAGCGCAGCTTCGCGACCCGATCCGCCTGGCGCACCTCTTCGAGCCCCGACAGCATCTTCTCGGCCCGCGCGACCATCTGGTGGGCGGCGGCCGCCTTCGACGCCTTGGCACCGAACTTCGCGGCCTGGTCCTTGAGCGCCGAAGCCTTCTTCTCGACGTTGGCGCGCTCCTTGCGTCGACGCTCCTCGTCGGCGGCGCGCTGACGCTGGTACAGCTTCCAGTTCATGTTGTAGACGTCGATGACCTGGCGGTTCGCGTCGAGGTAGAACACACGGTTCACGGTCTCGCCGACGAGGTCGATATCGTGCGAGATGACGATGACGCCGCCCTTGTAGCTCTTGAGGAACTCGCGCAACCAGATGATCGAGTCGGCGTCGAGGTGGTTCGTCGGCTCGTCGAGGATCATCGTGTCGGCGTCCGAGAACAGGATGCGGGCGAGCTCGATGCGACGCCGCTGACCGCCCGAGAGGGTCTTGAGCGGTTGCTCGAGGATGCGGTCGGGCAGGCCGAGGTTGTGCGAGATCGACGCCGCTTCCGACTCGGCGGCGTACCCGCCGAGCGCTTGGAAGCGATCGGTCAGATTTCCGAAGCGCCGCATCGCCTTCTCGGCGATCACGGGATCCTCGGAGGCCATGTCCTCGGTCGCCCGGGCGAGGTTCTGCTGCAGCGTGCCGAGACCGCGGGCGTCGAGGATGCGGTGCCGCGCGATCTGCTCGGGATCGCCCGTGCGCGGATCCTGCGGCAGGAAGCCGAGCTCTCCCCCGACCGTGATCTTGCCCTCCGCGGGCTGCAACTCCCCCGAGAGCGTGCGCGTGAGGGTGGTCTTGCCGGCGCCGTTGCGCCCGACGAGACCGATCTTGTCGCCCGGGTTCACTCGGAAGTCGACGCCCGACATGAGGCGCCTGGCGCCGACGTCGATCGCGAGGTCTTCGACGATGATCATGCTGCGGGGCTCCTCAAGACGACTGGAAAGGCTGCCCAGTCTGCGGGCAACCTTTCCAGTCTACTCCCTCGATCGAGGAGGGGGTTCAGGAAGCGGAGGCGACGAGGCCGAGGGCGGCGCCGTCGGCCCACAGCGTCGCGTCGAGCCCGGTGCTCACCCGCTCGGCGGGCAGCGCATCGGCGCCGTCGGCCCGCTCGAGCACATCGCGCAGCGCCTCGGCCTTGCCGGCGCCGGCGGCCACCAGCCACACGCGCTCCGCGCGGCGCAGTGCGGGCAGCGACAGGCTGACGCGCTCGGGCGGCGGCTTCGGGGAGTCGCGCACGGCGAACGCCGACGGCACACCGTCGTCCTCGCGCAGCAGATCGTCGCGTCCCGGGAAGATCGAGGCGACGTGGCCGTCCTCGCCCACCCCGTTCACCGCGATGTCGATGCGATCGATGCGGTCGACGATCGCGGCGTACTGCGCGGCGGCCTCGTCGAGCGAGAGGCCCGAATCGGGGCCCGCGATCCGGTGCACGAGCTCCGGGTCGGTCTCGACCGCGCCGAGCAGGCTGTCGTCGGCGAGCAGGTCGTTGCGATCGGCATGACCGGCCGGTGCCCAGCGCTCGTCGCCCCAGATGAGGCGCACGCGCTTCCAGTCGACCGTGTCCCGATCCGCGTGGTCGCGCAGGCCGATGAGCACCTGCGCTCCCCCGCGACCGCCGGTGAGCACCAGGCACGGGACGCCGCCCGCGGCCTGGCGTTCGCGGAAGACGCTCAGGATCTCGCCCGCGGCACGCGACCCCAGATCGGCGAGGTCGGCGACGCGTTCGATGCGCATCAGATCTCGACCTCCGAGCGGTCGCCCGACCACAGGGTGTGGAACACTCCGTCGCGATCGACGCGCTTGTAGGTGTGCGCGCCGAAGAAGTCGCGCTGACCCTGCACGAGGGCGGCCGGCAGGCGCTCGGCGCGCAGGCCGTCGTAGTACGAGAGCGACGACGAGAACGCGGGCACCGGGATGCCGGCCTGGGCCGCGTGCACCACGACGCGGCGCCATGCCGCCTGGCCGCGGCCCAGCGCCTCGGCGAAGTACGGTGCCGTGAGCAGCGCGGGCAGCTCGGGCTCGGCGGCGTAGGCGTCGGCGATGCGGTTGAGGAACTGGGCGCGGATGATGCAGCCGGCACGCCAGATCTTCGACACTGCGCCGAGGTCGATGCTCCAGTCGTACTCTGCGGCGCCGGCGCGGATCTCGTCGAAGCCCTGCGAGTAGGCGACGATCTTCGATGCGTAGAGCGCCTGCCGCACATCCTCGATGAATGCGGCCTGGTCCGCGACCGCGACGGACGCGTCGGGGCCGGGAAGCGCCGCCGCCGCAGCGCGCTGCTCGGGGTGCGACGACAGCGAGCGCGCGAAAGTCGCCTCGGCGATGCCCGATACCGGCACGCCGAGCGAGAGGGCCGTCTGCACCGTCCAGGCGCCGGTCCCCTTGGCGCCGGCCTGGTCGAGGATGACATCGACGAGGGGCTTGCCGGTCGCGGCGTCGTTCTGACGCAGTACCTCCGCGGTGATCTCGATGAGGTACGACTCGAGCTCGCCCGTGTTCCATTCGGCGAAGATATCGGCGATCTCGGCGGGGGCCATGCCCGTGCCGCGACGGATCATGTCGTAGGCCTCGGCGATGAGCTGCATGTCGGCGTACTCGATGCCGTTGTGCACCATCTTCACGAAGTGGCCCGCGCCGTCGTGCCCGATGTGGGTGACGCACGGCACGCCCTCGGCGACCGCGGCGATCGACTTCAGGATCGGCCCGAGGGTCACCCACGACTCGTCCGAGCCGCCGGGCATGATGCTCGGGCCGTTCAACGCGCCCTCCTCGCCGCCCGAGATGCCGGCGCCGACGAAGTTGATGCCGGTCTCGCGCACGGCGCGTTCGCGACGGATCGTGTCGGGGAAGTAGGCGTTGCCGCCGTCGACGATGATGTCGCCCGGCTCGAAGACCTCGACGAGCGCGTCGATGGTGTCGTCGGTCGGCTGCCCGGCCTGGACCATGATGATGGCGGTGCGGGGGCGCTCGAGGCTCGCCGCGAACTCCTCGTACGAGAACGCGGGCACGAGTCCCGCCTCGGGGTGCTCGGTCACCAGCGCATCGGTGCGCCCGCGGCTGCGGTTGAGCACCGCAACGGTGTTGCCCTCGCGGCTCGCGAGGTTGCGCGCGAGGTTCGCGCCCATGACTGCCAGGCCGACAACGCCGATGTTCGCCTTGCCATCACTCATGTTCGGTGCTCCATTCACTTGTTCGGTTCTGATGCGCTTCCTGCTCCGTGCGGATGCTGCTGAGCCGCGCCAGCACGCGCCCGTACATGACGTCCTCGTCGAGGCGCCGCAGCTCCTCCGCGAGGCACTCGCTCAGCGTGCGTCGGGGCAGTACGATGCGATGCTCGGGGTGGCCCGGCTGGCGCAGCGACGTCTGCACGGGCGTCATGCGCTCCATGACCGAGTCGCCGGCATCGCGGCGCAGCGTCACGGATCGCACGCCCTCGACGGTCTCGTCGTCGTGCGGCATGCGGCAGGTCGTGGGCACGCCGAGGGCGAGCTCGAGCCATGCCGCGAGCAGCTGGGTCGACAGGGATCCGGCGGCGCCGACGACCTCGACGCTCGTCACGGGGTCGTGCGGCGGCTGATCGAGGATCGCCGCGAGGTATTCGCGCCAGCGCGTGATGCGCGTCCACGCGAGGTCGGTGTCGCCGGGAATGTAGCCGGCGAGCCGGCGTTCGAGCTCCGGTCCGTTGAGCCCCTCCGTGCTGTTGGTGATGCGGCGCTGCGCGATGCGGCCGAGCGGGCTGCAGCCCGGGCATTCCGGGGCCTGGCCGGGCCACCAGACGACGACGGGCGCGTCGGGCAGCAGGAGCCCGGTGACGAGGCTCTCGATGCCGCTGCAGACGTCGCCGAAGGCGCGCAGCACGACGACCTCGCTGGCGCCGGCATCGGCGCCGACGCGGATCTCGGCGTCGAGCCGATCCTCGCCGTCGGTCTCGGTGATGACGACGACGACCCGCATCGGGTGCTCGTTCGACGCGGCGTTCGCGGCCTCGACGGCGGCTTCGTCGAGTTCGCCCTGAGCGGCGATGACGAGGGTGAGCACGCGTCCGAGCGCCGAGACGCCGCTCTCCTGCCGCATCGAGACGAGGCGCTTGGCGACCTCGCTCACGGTCGTCTTGGGGAGTTCCTCGATCACGGTCGCCTCCAGACCCTGCCGTCGCGGGCGAGTAGTTGATGGGCCGATGCCGGGCCCCAGGAGCCCGGCGAGTACTGCTCGAGCGGCTCGTCGAGCGACGCCCAGTACTCCTCGACCGGGTCGAGGATGCGCCAGGAGAGCTCGACCTCGCGCTGGCGCGGGAAGAGCGGAGCATCGCCGAGCAGCACATCGAGGATGAGCCGCTCGTAGGCCTCGGGGCTCGCCTCGGTGAAGGCGTGGCCGTAGCCGAAGTCCATCGTCACATCGCGCACGCGGGCCGCGGTGCCGGGCACCTTGGCGCCGAAGCGCATCGTGATGCCCTCATCGGGCTGCACTCTGATGACGAGGGCGTTCGATCCCTGCTCGGTGGTCTCGTTCTTGCCGAACAGCTCGCCCGGCTCCTTGCGGAAGACCACGGCGATCTCGGTGACGCGGCGCCCGAGCCGTTTGCCGCTGCGCAGGTAGAAGGGCACATCGGCCCAGCGGCGCGTGTTCACGAACAGCTTCATCGCCGCATAGGTCTCGGTGCGCGAGGCCGGGTTCATGCCCTCCTCGTCGAGGAAGCCGTGCACGAGCTCGCCGCCCTGCCAGCCGCCCGCGTACTGCCCGCGGGCGCTCGCCTCGCCGAGATCGCTCGGCAGGCGCACCGCCTCGAGCACCTTCTCCTTCTCGGCGCGCAGATGGTCGGCGCTGAGACTGATCGGCTCCTCCATCGCGGTCAGAGCGAGCAGCTGCAGCAGATGGTTCTGGATGACGTCGCGGGCGGCGCCGACGCCGTCGTAGTACCCGGCTCGGCCACCGACACCGATGTCTTCCGCCATCGTGATCTGCACGTGGTCGACGTAGTTGCGGTTCCAGATCGGCTCGTACATCGTGTTGGCGAAGCGCAGCGACAGGATGTTCTGCACCGTCTCCTTGCCGAGGTAGTGGTCGATGCGGAAGATCGACTCGGCCGGGAACGACGCCTCGAGCGCATCGTTGAGGGCGCGCGCCGAGGCGAGATCCTCGCCGAAGGGCTTCTCGATGATCACTCGGCGCCAGGGCCCGCCGTCGGCCGAACGGTCGACGAGACCCGAGCGCGAGAGCTGCTGCGCGACCTCGGGGAACATGCGCGGCGGGATCGAGAGGTAGAAGGCGTGGTTGCCCATCGTGCCGCGCTCGCTGTCGAGCGCGTCGACCGTCTCCTTCAGACGCCGATAGGCGGAGTCGTCGTCGAACTGGCCCTGCACGAAGCGGATGCCCTCGGCGAGCTGCTGCCAGGTCTCCTCGCGGAAGGGCGTGCGGGCGTACTTGCGCACGGCCTCCCGGACGATCTCGGCGAAGTCGCGATCGGCCCAGTCGCGGCGGGCGAAGCCCACGAGCGCGAAGCCGGGGGGCAGCAGGCCGCGGTTCGCGAGGTCGTAGACCGCTGGCATGAGCTTCTTGCGGGAGAGGTCGCCCGTCACCCCGAAGATGACGAGCGCGCTGGGGCCGGCGATCCGGTTGAGACGGGGATCATCGGGCGAGCGGAGCGGATTCTCGGGGGGAAGCATCCCGGCCTTTCTCGAGGTTGCAGGGAGTGGAAGGCGATCCGACGAGCCGGCACGAGCCGTGCGCATCGCCTCCGGCGGCGATGCGCACGGCCCGCCGCCGGTGCGTCGTGATCGGTCAGATGGCGAAGCCCAATGCTCTCATCATGTCGCGACCGTCATCGGTGATGCGCTCCGGAGTCCACGGCGGCATCCATACCCAGTTGATGCGGAAGGCCGTCACGAGACCGTCGAGGGATTCGGCGATGTCGGCCTCGATCACGTCGGTCAGCGGGCACCCCGCGCTCGTCAGCGTCATGCTGATCACGAGCGCGTCGTGCTCCTCGTCGAAGGCGAGATCGTAGATGAGCCCCAGGTCGACGATGTTGACGCAGAGCTCGGGGTCCGAGACGTTCTTGAGCGCCTCGATCGCCTGTTCCTTGAACTCGGGGTCGATCGACTGCGGAACTGTCGTTGCTTCGTCGCTCATGAGTCCAGCCTAGACCAGTGCCCGCCGCTTACGCAGCCTCGGTGAGGAAGCGGTCGTAGCCTTCCTCCTCGAGACGCTCGGCGAGCTCCGGGCCGCCCTCTTCGGCGATCTTGCCGTTGACGAAGACGTGCACGAAATCGGGCTTGATGTACCGCAGAATGCGGGTGTAGTGCGTGATGAGGAGCACCCCGAGACCCGTGTTCTCCTTCGCGCGGTTGACGCCCTCGGAGACGATCTTCAGCGCGTCGACGTCGAGGCCCGAGTCGGTCTCGTCGAGCACGGCGAACTTCGGCTTCAGCAGCTCGAGCTGCAGGATCTCGTTGCGCTTCTTCTCGCCGCCGGAGAAGCCCTCGTTGACGTTGCGGGACGCGAACGACTCGTCCATGCGCAGGTTGCCCATGGCCTCCTTGACGTCCTTCATCCAGGTGCGGATGGCCGGGGCCTCGCCGTCGATCGCGGTCTTCGCGGTGCGCAGGAAGTTGGCGTTCGTGACGCCCGGGATCTCGACCGGGTACTGCATCGCGAGGAAGAGGCCGGCCTGGGCGCGCTCGTCGGCACCGCTCTCGGTGATGTCCTCGCCGTCGAGCAGCAGCTGACCGCTGGTGATCTCGTAGCGCGGGTGGCCCGCGACGGCGTAGGCGAGCGTCGACTTGCCCGAGCCGTTCGGGCCCATGATGGCGTGCGTCTCGCCCTTCTTGATGGTGAGGTTGACGCCCTTCAGGATCTCCTTGGGACCCTGTTCGGTCTCGACGCTGACGTGCAGGTCCTTGATTTCCAGAACGGAGCTCATGTGTTCAAATCTCTTTCGTAACGTTGGGGTCGATGAATACGTCGCCGTCTACGATCTCGACCGTGTAGACGGGTACCGGCTCGTACGCCGGGAGGTTCTGAGGCATTCCGGTGGTCAGCGAGAACTGGGAGCCGTGCGCCCAGCACTCGAGCGTGTCGCTCTCCACGAATCCCTCCGACAGGCTGACCTGGCCGTGGCTGCAGGTATCGCCGATGGCGTGCACTTCGCCCTGCGCATCGAGCACGACGGCGATGGGCGTGTCGTCGATGACGACACGGACCGCCTGATCCTGCGCCAGATCGCTCAGAGCGAGCGCCTTCTGACGGGCCATTACGCCAGCACGCTCTGCTGCAGCTCGGCGTCGATGGCCCGCTGCAGGCGCTCCTCGACCTGCTCGCTGCCGATGCGCTGGATGACCTCGTACAGGAAGCCGCGCACGACGAGCTTGCGCGCCTCGTCCTCGGAGATGCCGCGACTGCGCAGATAGAAGATGTGCTCCTCGTCGAAGCGGCCCGTGGTCGAGGCATGACCGGCCCCCTCGATGTCGCCCGTCTCGATCTCGAGGTTCGGGATCGAGTCGGTGCGGGTTCCTTCGGTGAGGGTGAGGTTGCGGTTCTCCTCGTACGAGTCGGTGCCTTCGGCCACTCGGCGGATCAGCACGTCGCCGATCCAGACCGCCTGCGCACCCTCGCCCTGCAGCGCGCCCTTGTAGGCCACGCGGCTGCGGGTGCGGGGAGCATTGTGATCGATGTAGACCTGGTGCTCGAGATGCTGGCCGGCATCGGCGAAGTACGCACCGTAGCCCTCGCCGTTCGCGCCCGGGCCGTCGAGGTGGATCGTGGGGTTCACGCGCACGATCTTGCCGCCGAGCGAGACCACGATGTGCTGCAGGTTGCCGTCGCGGGCGACCGTCGCGCTGTGGCTCGCGAGATGGATCGCGTCGTCGTCCCACTCCTGGATCGAGACGACCGAGAGGTTCGCCCCTTCGCCGACGACGATCTCGAGCGACTCGGTGAGCTGCGCGCTGCCGGAGTTCTCGATGATCACGAGCGCGTTCGCGTTCGGTGCCGCCTCGATGATGGTGTGCGCCGCGGTCGGCTCGGAGCGGAGCGCCGAGCGACGGATCGTGACGGTCTGGCGCTCCTCGCCCGAGAGCAGGATGCGCTGCGCCTCCCGCACCTGGCCCCAGGCGTTCGCCGCGGCCTGATCCTCGGGGATGCCGGCGCGGCCGACGAGCTCAGAATCCATGCCGAGGGCAGACACCTCGAGGCCGGCGCTCTCCGAGATCTCCACGGGCAGCGGGCCGCCGTCGAGCTCGCCGGTCAGCAGCGCCCCGAGCTCCGCGACCGGGGTGAACTTCCAGTTCACCTCGCGGCCGGTGACCTCCGGGTAGTCCGCGATGTTCTTCGACTTGAAGCGGTCCGAGCGGGTCTGCACCGGGGCCCGGTGATCCCAATCGCCGTCGGTGTGCGCCCGGTGGCCCATCTGTTCAGCTTGTGCTGTCTGAAGCGTTGACATCTTTAACCGACGGATCCTTCCATGCTCATGTCGATGAGCTTGTTCAGTTCGAGTGCGTACTCCATGGGCAGCTCGCGCGCGATCGGCTCGATGAAGCCGCGCACGATCATCGCCATCGACTCCTCCTCGGAGAGGCCGCGGCTCATCAGGTAGAAGAGCTGCTCCTCGCTCACGCGCGTCACCGTCGCCTCGTGTGCGAGCGTCGCGTCATCGGTGCGGATGTCGATCGCCGGATAGGTGTCCGAGCGCGAGATCGTGTCGACGAGCAGGGCGTCGCACACCACCGAGTTGGCCGCGTGGTGGGCGTTCGCCTCGACGCGCACCTCGCCGCGGTAGCCGGTGCGCCCGCCGCCGCGCGCGATCGACTTCGAGAGGATCGAGGACTTCGTGTGCGGCGCCAGGTGCACCATCTTCGCGCCCGCATCCTGGTGCTGGCCGGGGCCGGCGAAGGCGACCGACAGGGTCTCGCCCTTCGCGTGCTCGCCGACCAGGAACACCGACGGGTACTTCATGGTGACCTTCGAACCGATGTTGCCGTCGACCCACTCCATGGTGGCGCCGGCCTCGGCGAGCGTGCGCTTCGTCACAAGGTTGTACACGTTGTTCGACCAGTTCTGGATCGTCGTGTAGCGCACGCGGGCGTTCTTCTTCACGACGATCTCGACGACGGCCGAATGCAGCGAGTCCGACTTGTAGATCGGCGCCGTGCAGCCCTCGATGTAGTGCACGTAGCTGTCCTCATCGGCGATGATCAGCGTGCGCTCGAACTGGCCCATGTTCTCCGTGTTGATGCGGAAGTAGGCCTGAAGCGGGATCTCGACGTGCACACCCTTCGGCACGTAGACGAACGAGCCGCCCGACCACACCGCGGTGTTCAGCGCCGCGAACTTGTTGTCGCCCGACGGGATGACCGTGCCGAAGTACTCCTTGAAGATCTCCGGGTGCTCGCGCAGCGCGGTGTCCGTGTCGAGGAACAGCACGCCCTGCGACTCGAGATCCTCGCGGATCTGGTGGTAGACAACCTCCGACTCGTATTGGGCGGCGACGCCCGCGACGAGGCGCTGGCGCTCGGCCTCGGGGATGCCGAGCTTCTCGTAGGTCTCCTTGATCTCGTCGGGGAGCTCCTCCCAGGTCGTCGCCTGCTTCTCGGTCGAACGCACGAAGTACTTGATGTTGTCGAAGTCGATGTCCGACAGATCGGCGCCCCACGTGGGCATGGGTTTGCGCTCGAAGATCTTCAGGGCCTTGAGCCGGCGCTCGAGCATCCACTCGGGCTCGTTCTTCAAGGCCGAAATCTCGCGCACGACCTGTTCGTTGAGGCCGCGTTTTGCGATCGCGCCCGCCTCATCGCTGTCGTGCCAGCCGAATTCGTACTGGCCCAAGCCTTCGAGCTCGGGTCGGTCGATCAATACCTCAGGCATGATCACTCCCTCATCTTCGTCCTCGCAGGGCAGTCGTACCGTGCACTCGCGAAAACGAATCGGGTGCACAGATTATGCCCTGCACCGGTGCAGTAGTCTGGGCTTCGGGCGTTTCGGATGCTTCCGATCAATCGTCAGACGTTTTGAAACGCCGCACTAAACCACGACTTCCGAGTCTACAGGCTCTTGCCCGGAATGGGGCGAGATCGGCTCGTGTCCACACAAGCGCCCGTTCCCCGGGCGATTCGGCAGTGGAAAACGTCAGCAGAAGGGAACCCCGTGCCCAGCACGACCGCATCCAGCGAAACCCGCCTCGCGCAGAGGTCGTTCCCGAGGCTCCTCCCCATCGCGGCGTGGGTCTCGTTCGCGCTCAACGTGCTGATCATCGGCACCGGCGGCGCCGTGCGGCTCACCGGCTCGGGCCTCGGCTGCTCGGAGTGGCCCTTGTGCACCCCCGGTTCGCTGGTGCCGACCCCCGAGCTCAGCTACCACTCGCTCATCGAGTTCGGCAATCGCACGATCTCGGGCCCGCTGCTGATCTTCGCCGTGCTCGTGTTCGCGCTGACGCTCCTGGCCCGGCGCTCGCGCCGCGACCTCGTCGTGCTCGCCTCGGTCGTGCTCGGTCTCGTGCTGCTGCAGGCGTTCGTCGGCGGAGTCATCGTCTGGCTGCACCTGAACGCGAACCTCGTCGGTTTCCACTACATCGTCTCGGTGCTGCTGGTGTGCATCACCGCTGCGTACCTCGTGCGCCTCTACGAGCCCGCCGGCGCCCGCGAGCGCGCGGTGCCGCGGGCCTTCGCGATCCTCGCGCACATCACCACCGTCGTCTTCGCGATCACGACCCTCGTCGGCGTGCTCACCACCGCTTCGGGGCCGCACTCGGGCGACGCGAACATCCAGCGCGACGGCATCGACGCCGTGCTCATGAGCCACATCCACGCCTGGCCCGGCTACCTGCTGGCGCTGCTCACCGTCGTGCTGCTCGTCTGGGCGCGACGCGACCGGCTGCGCCCCGCGGCCTGGCTCACCGCGCTGCTCGTCGTCGAGGCGGTGCAGGTGGGTCTCGGCCTCTACCAGGCGCGCAACGGCCTGCCTCCCCTGATCGTCGGCATGCACATGGTGCTCGCATCGCTCGCCGCGGCCGCGATGACGGTCACGGTGCTGCGCCTGAAGCGCCCCATCGCAGGCCCGAGCGAGAACGAGGCCTGAGCACCCGCGTCGCAGAGCTGCGCGCGAAGCCCCTCGATAGGCCCTCGCCGTGGGATGGTGCTCGAGGGGCGAGAGATTCGACAGGGATTGATCCCTGGCCCTGATTTCTCGCCCTTCGAGACCGATTGCCCCGGTCAGAGCCGGGCCGGGCGGGCAGCGGGCCGAAGACCGGATCCGGTCGCGGGAGGCGCCCGGGTCAGCGCGCAGCGGCCTCGAGCGCCTGCGAGATGTCGGCCCACAGATCATCGACGTGCTCGATGCCGATGCTGAGCCGCACGAGCGACTCGGGCACCTGCACCGGCTCGCTCGTCTGGCGCCTCCGGCGCTCCGCGAGCGTCTCGACGCCGCCGAGGCTCGTCGCGGGCGTCACGAGGCGCAGCGCCCTGACGAAGGCGTCGGCGTGGTCGGCGCCGCCCGCGAGCTCGATCGAGACGAGCGCGCCGTAGCCGTCGAGCTGCGCGGTCGCGAGCGCGTGGCCCGGGTCGTCGGGCAGGCCCGGATACCGCACCCGCGACACGCCCGACGCGGCGCTCAGCCGCCGAGCCAGCTCCCCCGCCGTCGCCTCGGCGCGATCGAGCCGCAGCGAGAGGGTGCGCAGACCGCGCAGCGCCAGCCACGCCTCGAACGGGCCGGCGATCGCACCGTGCAGCGTGCGCTGCGCGACGAGCCGCGCCCGGGTCTCGGCGTCGCGGGTCGCCACGATGCCGAGCAGCACATCCGAGTGGCCGGCGATGAACTTGGTCGCGGAGTGCACGACGACGTCGGCGCCGTGCTCGAACGGCCGCTGCCGCAACGGGGTCGAGAAGGTGTTGTCGACGACGGTGCGCACGCCACGCTCTCGGGCCGCCCCGATGAGCCGCGGCAGGTCGACGACCTCGAGCAGCGGGTTCGTCGGCGACTCGAGCCAGATGAGGTCGGCGCCGTCCATCGCCGCGACCGTGGCCTCGATGTCGCACGGGTCGATCTCGCGCAGCCGCAGTGCGCCCGCCTCGGCCAGGGATCGGGCGAGGCCGATCGTGCCGTTGTACGAGGTCGCCGGCACCAGCGCGACGCCGCCGACCGGCACCAGCGACAGCGCGGCCGAGACCGCGGCCATTCCCGAGGCGTAGGCGAGCGCGGGCAGCGGCGATCCCTCGAGCGCGGCGACGGCCGCCTCGAGCGGCTCCCACGACGCGTTCGCGAAGCGCGCATAGCCGCGATCGGTGTCGCCGTCCGGGGTATCCCACCCGACGAACGTCGAGGTCAGCGCGATCGGCGGGTTGAGCGCGGCGCCGACTTCGCGCGGCGGCCGACCCAGCGAGACGACCGCGGTGCTCGGGTCGATTGCTGACAGCGGATGCGCGGAGTCGTTCATGCGCACCACGTTACTCCCGCGCCCCGGGGGCTCGCGGCGCGTGTTACCGGCCGTTACGCGGGTACCGCGCCGCGAGCGATGAAGTACCGGAGCGCCGCGGCACCGGCGCCGGGTCAGAAGGGCAGCAGCGGGTCGATCGCGATCGCGAGCGAGAGCAGCGACAGATAGCTGATCGAGCCGTGGAAGACCTGCATCGGCTTGCCCTCGCGGCCGCGGATCGCGCTGCCGTAGAGGCGGTGGGCCTGGAAGATGAAGTAGCCGCCGGTCAGCACCGCGATGACGGTGTACACCCAGCCGATACCGGCCGCGGGGATCAGCAGCAGGCTCGAGATGACGGTCGCCCACGCGTACAGGATGACCTGCAGGCCGACCGTGGCGCGGCCGCGCACGACGCCGAGCATCGGCACCCCCGCCGCGGCGTAGTCGTCGCGGTAGCGCATGGAGAGCGGCCAGTAGTGGGCAGGCGTCCACAGGAAGATGATGAGGAAGAAGACCCAGGCCGGCCAGTCCAGCGACTCGGTGACCGCGGCCCAGCCGATGAGCACCGGGAAGCAGCCCGCGATGCCGCCCCAGATGATGTTCTGCTCGCTGCGGCCCTTGAGCCACATCGTGTAGACGACGACGTAGGTGAAGATCGCGGCCGCGCTGAGCAGCGCCGCCAGCCAGTTCGTGGTGACGTACAGCCAGACGATCGAGGCGATGCCGAGCACCCAGGCGAAGACGAGCGCATTGCGGTCGGAGATCTCGCGGGTCACGAGCGGCCGGTTCTTGGTGCGCTTCATCACCCGGTCGGCTTCGCGGTCGATGTAGCAGTTGAACGCACCGGCCGAGCCGGCGCTCATCGCGCCGCCGATCAGCGTCGCCAGCACGAGCCAGAGGTTCGGCAGCCCCTGCGCCGCGAGGATCATCGCCGGCACCGTCACCACCAGCAGCAGCTCCATCACGCGGGGTTTCGTCAGCGCGACGTAGTTCATGATCGTACGACCGAACGAGCGGCCGGACCGGGAGGGCGCCGTGCTGGTATTTGCTGAGATCTCGGTGGACATCACTCCCTATCGTACCCCGTACTGCCCTAGGATTGGCCTGTGTGCGCAACCGCGCCCGAACCTCTCCGCAGAAAGGTGAATCGTTGGGAAACGAACTGCAGTGGAATGAGCTTGACGAGGCCGCGGTGAACACCGCCCGAGTACTGGCGGCGGACGCCGTCGAGAAGGTCGGCAACGGCCATCCCGGCACCGCGATCAGTCTCGCACCGGTCGCCTACCTGCTCCACCAGAAGGTCATGCAGCACGATCCCTCCGATGCCCACTGGGCCGGCCGTGACCGCTTCATCCTCTCGGTCGGCCACTCGTCGCTCACGCAGTACGTGCAGCTCTACCTCGGCGGCTACGGCCTCGAGCTCGAAGACATCGAAGCACTGCGCACCTGGGGTTCGAAGACTCCCGGCCACCCGGAGGTCGGCCACACCGCCGGCGTCGAGATCACGACCGGCCCGCTCGGCCAGGGCCTCGCCTCGGCTGTCGGCTTCGCGTACGCCGCCCGCTACGAGCGCGGCCTCTTCGACCCCGAAGCGGCCGCCGGCACGAGCCCGTTCGACCACTTCATCTACGTCATCGCGGGCGACGGCGATCTGCAGGAGGGCGTGACCAGCGAGGCGTCGTCGCTCGCCGGCCATCAGGAGCTCGGCAACCTGATCGCGATCTACGACTCGAACCAGATCTCGATCGAGGACGACACCAACGTCTCGTTCACCGAGGACGTCGCGAAGCGCTACGAGGCCTACGGCTGGCAGGTGCTCGAGGTCGACTGGAAGAAGACCGGCGAGTACGTCGAGGACATCGCGGAGCTGAACCGCGCAATCGAGGCGGCAAAGGCCGAGACCTCGAAGCCGTCGCTGATCGTGCTGAAGACCATCATCGGATGGCCCTCCCCCGGCAAGCAGAACACCGGCGGCATCCACGGCTCGAAGCTTGGCGCCGATGAGCTCGCCGCGCTGAAGACCACGCTCGGCTTCGACCCGGCAGCGCACTTCGCCGTGGCGCCCGAGGTCATCGCCCACACCCGTGGGGCCGTCGACCGCGGCACCGCCCGACATGCCGAGTGGCAGACCCGCTTCGACGCGTGGGCCGCGGCGAACCCCGAGCGCAAGGCGCTCTTCGACCGCCTCGAGGCGCACGAGCTCCCCGAGGGCGTCGAAGACGCCCTGCCGGTGTTCGAAGCGGGAATGAGCATCGCGACCCGCGCCGCCAGCGGCAAGGTGCTCGCCGGCCTCGGCGCCGTCATGCCCGAGCTGTGGGGCGGATCGGCCGACCTCGCCGGTTCGAACAACACCACGATCCCCGGCGCGGCGTCGTTCATCCCCGAGAAGCACTCCACCTCGAGCTGGCAGGGCAACCCGTACGGCCGCGTGCTGCACTTCGGCATCCGCGAGCACGCGATGGCGGCCATCCTGAACGGCATCCAGCTGCACGGCAACACCCGCAGCTACGGCGGCACCTTCCTGCAGTTCGCCGACTACATGCGCCCCGCTGTGCGTCTCGCCGCCCTCATGAACACGCCGAGCATCTTCGTCTGGACGCACGACTCGATCGCCCTCGGCGAGGACGGCCCGACGCACCAGCCGATCGAGCACCTCGCCGCGCTGCGCGCCATCCCGAATCTGGCGATGGTGCGCCCGGCCGACGCGAACGAGACGGCGTACGCGTGGCACGAGATCCTGTCGCGCCACGCCGGCCCGACCGGCATCGCGCTGACCCGCCAGAACGTCCCCGTGCTCGAGGGCACCTCCGCAGACGGCGTGCGCCGCGGCGCATATGTGCTCGCGGACTCCCCCACCGGCCGGGTCGACGTGATCCTCATCGGCACCGGTTCCGAGGTGCAGCTCGCCGTCGAGGCGCGCGAGCGCCTGGCCGCCGACGGCATCGGCGCCCGCGTCGTGAGCGCCCCCTGCCTCGAGTGGTTCGCCGAGCAGAGCGATGAGTACCGCGAGAGCGTGCTGCCCGCCGCCGTGACCGCGCGCGTGAGCGTCGAAGCCGGCATCGCGCTCGGCTGGGAGCGCTACGTCGGAGATCGCGGCCGCTCGATCTCGATCGAGCACTTCGGCGCCTCGGCCGACTACGAAACCCTCTTCCGCGAGTTCGGCATCACCGCCGACGCCGTCGTCGACGCGGCACGCGCGACCGCCCAGGCTTGATATCAGAACAGGTTGAAGGAGACCGAAACACTATGACGAATGCTCGTACCGCAGAACTCAGCAAGGCCGGCGTCAGCATCTGGCTCGACGATCTCTCCCGGGAGCGCATCGAGAGCGGCACGCTCGCCGCGGCGATCTCGAGCCACAACGTCGTCGGCGTCACCACGAACCCGACGATCTTCGCGAACGCGATCGGCGGCGGCGTCGGCTACGGCGATCGCATCGCCGACTGCGCGAAGCGCGGCCTGAGTGCCGACGCGACGATCTTCGAGCTCACGACCTCCGATGTCGCCGATGCCTGCGACATCTTCGCCGACGTCTACGCCGCGTCGCACGGCTTCGACGGCCGCGTCTCGATCGAGGTCGAGCCGCACCTCGCCCGCGACACCGCCGGCACCATCGCGCAGGCGCGCGAGCTGTGGGCCAAGGTCGACCGCCCGAACGCGATGATCAAGATCCCGGCGACCGTCGAGGGGCTGGAGGCGATCACCGCCACGATCGCCCAGGGCATCAGCGTGAACATCACGCTCATCTTCAGCCTCGAGCGCTACCGCCAGGTCATCAACGCGTACCTCACCGGCCTCGAGCAGGCGCGCGCCGCAGGCATCGACCTGTCGACCATCCACTCGGTCGCGTCGTTCTTCGTATCGCGCGTCGACTCCGAGGTCGATGGCCGCCTCGCCGCGATCGGCACGCCCGAGGCGCTCGAGCTGAAGTCGCAGGCCGGCCTCGCCAACGCGCGCCTCGCCTACGAGGTGTACGAGCAGGCATTCTCGTCCGAGCGCGCGAAGCACCTGCTCGACCAGGGGGCGAACCGTCAGCGACCGCTCTGGGCATCGACCGGTGTCAAGGACCCGGCGCTGCCCGACACCCTCTACGTCGCTGGGCTCGTCGCCGATGGCGTCGTGAACACGATGCCCGAGGCCACGCTGAACGCCTTCGCCGATCACGGCGAGGTCGCGGGCGACACCGTCACCTCCGAGTACGCCGCGTCGAACCAGCTGCTCAACGCGCTCGACGCTCAGGGCATCGGCTACGCCGAGGTCACCGAGAAGCTCGAGGTCGAGGGCCTCGAGAAGTTCGACGTCTCGTGGGCCGAGCTCCAGCAGACCGTCGACGAGGCGCTGGAGGCGGCACGATGAGCATCGGCGTCTCCCTCTCCTCGGCGCTCGAGGCCGACGAGCGCTACCGCTCGGCGCTCGACGCGCTCGTCGCCGACAGCGCCGCATCGCGCATCTTCGGGTTCGATGCGACGCTGTGGGGCGAGGCCGCCGAGGCCGAGGCCCGCATCCGCCTCGGCTGGACGGATATCGCCCCCGCGGCGGCCGACCTGGTCCCGGCCATCGAACGACTGCGCGGCGAGTTCGCCGCACGCGGCATCGACCGCATCGTGCTGTGCGGCATGGGCGGCTCGAGCCTCGCGCCCGCGGTGATCACCCGTCGGGCGCGGGTCGAGCTGACGATGCTCGACTCGACGCACCCCGCGGCCGTCGCGCGCGCGCTCGAGGGCGACCTCGCGCGCACCGCGGTGGTGGTCAGCTCGAAGTCGGGCAGCACGATCGAGACGCGCAGCCATCTCGCGCTCTTCGAGCACGCCTTCCGCGAAGCCGGGCTCGTTCCCGGCGAGCACGTCGTCATCGTCACCGATCCCGGTTCGCCGCTCGATCAGGAGTCGCGCGAGGCGGGCCGCATCGTCTTCAACGCCGACCCCGATGTCGGCGGTCGTTTCTCGGCGCTCACCGCGTTCGGCCTCGTGCCCTCGGGACTCGCCGGCGTCGATATCGCGGCTCTCGTGAACGAGGCGGTCGCGGTGCGCGCGGGCTTGTCCGAGAACTCGGCGTCGAACCCGGCGCTGCGGCTCGCCGCGGCGCTGGCGGCCGGGCTGCCCGATCAGTACATCCTCGCGGTGCGCCAGGCCGCTGACGCCGATTGGGCGCTCGGCGCCTGGATCGAGCAGCTCATCGCCGAGTCGACGGGCAAGGAGGGGCACGGCGTGCTCCCCGTCTCCCTCACCGACGCGGCCCCGGAGCTCGGCGCGAACGCACCCGCGAACGTGCTCTCGGCGACCGTATCGGCCGACACCGCGGTCGACGCCGCCGACTCCGGCACGGCGATCGCCGTCGGCGGCCCGCTCGGCGCCCACTTCCTGCTCTGGGAGACTGCGACCGCCGCGCTCGGCCGCCTCATGGGCATCGATCCGTTCAACCAGCCGGATGTCGAGGCGGCGAAGGTCGCGGCTCGCGCGGCGCTCGCGGCCGCGGCCGGAGCCGGCGCGCAGCAGGACGCGCAGGTCGAGCCGGTGCCCACGGGAGCCGAGCTGGTCGAACGCCTGCGCGAGGCGCTTCCCGAGAACGGGTACCTGGCGATTCACGCCTACCTCGACCCTCATGCGCCGCATGCCGAGGTGCTGCGCGGCCTGCGCGACCGTCTGGCCGCCGCTCTCGGTGCTCCGGTGGCTCTGGGCTGGGGCCCGAGCTTCCTGCATTCCACCGGCCAGCTCCACAAGGGCGGGCCGCGCGTCGGCGTCTACCTCCAGTTCACCGACGCCCATCCCGGCTCGCTCGAGATCCCGGGCCAGGGCAGCACGTTCGAGGCGCTGATCGCGGCTCAGGCCCGCGGCGACCGCGACGTGCTCGTCGAGCGCGGCCGCCCGGTCATCACGGTCGCCTGCGACGACCCGGAGGCGGTGCTCTCCAGCCTCGCGGCCGCGATCTGACGACGGCGAGACGAAGAAACCCCCGGGGCTGAGGCCCCGGGGGTTTCTTTCTGCGCTCTGCGCTGCGTCGCCTACGCCGAGGCCTTCAGCGAGCCGCGACGGGTGCGCAGCTTCACGAGGGCCGCTTCGAGCAGCTCCTCAGCTTCCTCGGGCGTGCGGCGCTCCTTCACGTATGCGAGGTGCGTCTTGTAGGGCTCGTTCTTGGGGAGCATCGGCGGATTCTCCCGGTCGCGCCCCGCGGGCAGGCCCGTGCTCGGGCAGTCGATCTGCTCGGGGATGTCGTCGGCCGACACGTCGGCTGCGAAATAGCGGACGGTCTCGTTGCCGAGCGCGTCCCAGTACGAGATCTGAATACGATCGGCGCGCGCTCCGTGATCCATCTCGCCCATGGGGCCGGATCCGACGCGGGCACCGCGAATGGCGTTACTGCCGGCCATCGGTGACCTTTCTGGATTGTGGTGCTGAGTTCCCGGTCGCTACCGGGTTAGACGACGGCGAACCGCGACAGCAGCCCGAGGCCGATGATCGACGCGCCCCACACGAGCGAGACGATGATCGTGACGCGGTTCAGGTTGCGCTCCGCGACGCCCGAAGAGCCGAGGCTGGACGTGATGCCGCCGCCGAACATATCGGAGAGGCCGCCGCCGCGCCCCTTGTGGAGCAGGATGAAGAGCGTGAGCAGCAGGCTCGTCACCACGAGGAGGACGATCAGTGCGATCTTGAGAATGAACACTCGGTTCGCCTTTCGGGTCGAGGGGGCCGTGGGCCAACGACCAGTATACCGCCCCGTTTCCGAGGCCTTCCTTTACGCGCCGGTGACGTGCTTCTTGAACTGCACGATCTTCGAGAACTCGTCTGCCTTCAGGCTCGCGCCCCCGACGAGGGCGCCGTCGACGTTCGGCTGGCGCATGAAGCCGGCGACGTTCTGGCTCGCGACCGAGCCCCCGTACAGGATACGGGTCGCATCGGCGCGATCGTCGCCGCGCAGCTCGCGCAGCGCTTCGCGGATGGCCTTCGCCACTTCCTCGGCCTGCTCGGGCGTTGCGGCCTGACCGCTGCCGATCGCCCAGACCGGCTCGTACGCGATGACGAAGTCGGCGTCTTCGGGCAGGTCGGCGATCGCGGCGGTGAGCTGCGCGACGGGGATCGCGGCGGCGCCGTGCTCCTCGAGGTCCTCTGCGGTCTCGCCGACGCAGATCATCGGCACCAGGCCTGCGGCCTGCGCGGCGCGGGCCTTCGACGCCACCACGTCGTCGCCTTCGCCGTGGCCCTGGCGCCGCTCCGAGTGGCCGACGAGCGCGTAGTCGACGTCGAGCTTCAGCAGCATGTCGGCGGAGATATCGCCGGTGTAGGCGCCCGAGGCGTGCTGCGACAGGTCCTGCGCGCCGAGCGACATCGAGATCTTATCGGCCGAGAGCAGCGTCTGCACCGAGCGGAGATCGGTGAAGGGCGGGAACACCGCGACCTCGACGTCGCCGTAGTCGTGACGCGCATCCTTCAGGCTCCACGAGAGCTTCTGCACGAAAGCGATCGCCTGCAGGTGGTCGAAATTCATCTTCCAGTTGCCTGCGATGAGCGGTGTACGCTGCTGCTCACTCACGCGAGCACCTCCAAACCGGGAAGATGCTTCCCTTCCAAGAACTCGAGGCTGGCCCCGCCTCCGGTAGAAATATGGCCGAACTGATCGTCTGCAAAGCCGAGCGCGCGCACGGCGGCCGCGGAGTCGCCGCCGCCGACGACGGTGAAGCCGTCGGTCTCGGTGAGCGCCTGCGCGACGGCACGGGTGCCGCCCGCGAACGCCTCCATCTCGAACACGCCCATCGGGCCGTTCCAGAAGACGGTGGCCGACGCCGCGATCTCCGCGGCGAAGGCGCGCGCGGAGTCGGGACCGATATCGAGTCCGAGACCGGCCGCGCCGAAGCTCGAGCTCTCGATCGCATCGGCCGCGACGACCTCGTGCGCGGCGTCGGCCGCGAAGGCCTCGGCCACGACCACATCGGTCGGCAGCACGATGCGCACACCGCGCTTCTCCGCTTCGGCGAGGTATCCGCGGACGGTGTCGAGCTGATCCTCCTCGAGGAGGCTCGCGCCGACGCCTCGGCCCTGCGCCGCGAGGAAGGTGAAGAGCATGCCGCCGCCCACGAGCAGCGTGTCGACGCGCTCGAGCAGGTGGGCGATCACGCCGAGCTTGTCCGAGACCTTCGACCCGCCGAGCACGACCGTGTAGGGGCGCTCGGGGTTCACGGTGAGGCGCTCGAGCACCTCGAGCTCAGCGGCGACCAAGCGCCCGGCGGCGCTCGGCAGGATCGCTGCGAGCTCCGTCACGCTCGCCTGACGGCGGTGCACGACGCCGAAGCCGTCCGAGACGAACGCGTCGGCACCGCGAGCGAGCTGCTCGGCGAAGGCGCGGCGCTCGGCCTCGTCCTTGCTCGTCTCCCCCGCGTTGAACCGCAAGTTCTCGAGCAGCAGCACGTCGCCGTCCGCGAGCGCCCCTCGCGCGGCTTCGGCCTCGGGACCGACGGTCTCCGAGGCGAAGCCGACGGGGGCGCCCAGCAGCTCCGACATGCGCGCCGCGACGGGCCGCAGCGAATACTTCTCGTCGGGCGCGCCGGCCGGGCGACCGAGATGGCTCACGAGCACCAGTCTGGCGCCGGCTTCGCGCAGCTCCCGGATAGTGGTGAGCGAGGCGCGGATGCGGCCGTCGTCGGTGATCTCACCCTCTTTCAGCGGAACGTTCAGATCGCAACGGACAACCACGGTCTGCGAGCGAAGGTCGCCCAGCGTATCGAGTGTGCGCATGAATGTGGGAGTCTCCCTGGGTGAGTGCGTGACGAGAAGCGGTGGGTGGTACGGGTCAGATGAGGCCCGGGGTCTGCTTGCGTGCAGCCTCGAAGCGCTCGGCGACATTCTGCCAGTTGGCGATGTTCCATGCGGCCTTGATGTAGTCGGCCTTCACATTCAGGTAGTCGAGGTAGAAGGCGTGCTCCCACATGTCGAGCTGGAACAGCGGAACGGTGCCCTGCGCTGTGTTGGAGTGCTGATCGAACATCTGCTGCACGATGAGCTGCGAACCGAGCACGTCCCAGCTGAGCACGGCCCAACCGGAGCCCTGGATGCCCGCGGCGGCGGCGGCGAAGTGCGCCTGGAACTTCTCGAACGAACCGAAGTACTCGTCGATGGCGGCCTTCAGCTCGCCCTCGGGCTGTCCGCCGCCCTCCGGCGACAGGTTGGTCCAGAAGATCGAGTGGTTGACGTGGCCGCCGAGGTTGAAGGCCAGATCCTTCTCGAGCTTGTTGACGTTCGCGAGGTTGCCGGTCTCGCGCGCTTCGGCGAGGCCTTCGAGCGCAGCGTTCGCGCCGGCGACGTATGCCGCGTGGTGCTTGTCGTGGTGCAGCTGCATGATCTTGCCGCTGATGTGCGGCTCGAGGGCAGCGTAATCGTAAGGCAATTCGGGAAGTGAGTAGGCAGCCATAACGGTGCTCCAATCTCTGCGATCGACGGTGGTCGCTTCCAGCTTAGTCCTCGGCGCGTTCGCGCCGCGCGAAGATTCACTCCTGGCGGAACGCGCCCCGCGGGCTAGTCGAGCTCCTCGGGCAGGCTCGCCTCGGTGCCCGGGATGCCTCGGGCGGAGGCCTCCTTGTCGGCCATCGCGAGCAGGCGGCGGATGCGCCCCGCGATGGCGTCCTTCGTCAGCGGAGGCTCTGCGCGCGCGCCGAGATCGTCGAGGCTCGCCTCGCGGTGGGTGAGGCGCAGTGATCCTGCGTAGCGCAGGTGCTCAGGCACCTCGTCGCCGAGGATCTCGAGCGCGCGCTCGACGCGGGCGCAGGCCGCCACCGACGCCTGCGCCGAGCGGCGCAGGTTGGCGTCGTCGAAGTTCACGAGACGGTTCGCGGTGGCGCGGGTCTCGCGCGCCTTGCGCAGCTCGTCCCAGGCGCTGCGGGCCCCGGTCGCGCCCATGACGCCGAGAGCCTGGCCGATGGTCTCGCTGTCGCGGATCAGCACCTTGTGCTGCCCGCGGATCTCGCGGCTCTTCGCTTCGACGCCGAGACGGTGCGCCGCGCCCACGAGCGCCATCGCGACCTCGTTGGTCGGGCAGCCGATGTCCAGGCCGACCGAGCGGCCGGGAGGCGTGAGCGTACCGCGCGCGAGGAAGGCGCCGCGCAGGATCGCGGCGAGCTCGGGCTGGGCGCCCGTGGTCAAGCGGTTCGGCAGGCCGCGGATCTGACGGCGGCGCTGATCGAGCAGGCCGAGCTGGCGTGCGAGGGTCTCGCCGTCGATGACGCGCACGAGGAACTGCGGGGCGCCCGGTCGCGTGCTCGTCGGCGGCAGCTGCTTCGCTTCCGAGCGCACGCCGTAGAGCTCAGCGAGATCCTTGCGCACGCGCTGCACGATCTGCGGGGTGTGCAGTTCAGCCTCGAGCGCGATGCGTCCCGAGATCGTGTGCAGTCCGCCCGCGAGGCGCAGCACGGTCGCGACCTCCGCGATCCGCTCCCCCGTCTGCGCGACGGGGATGCGTACAAGCTCGCTCTTGACCTCAGCGGTTGACGGCACAGATGATCCTCTCTGGAACGATGATAGAAAACGGCGATCGGCGGCAGCAGCCGCGGCGCGGGATTATTCGCGGCCGAGATCGCGGTGGCGCAGACTGACGCTGACACCGGGCAGACCCGCGAGGCGATCGGCCAGTTCACGAGCGCTCGCCACCGAACGGTGCTTGCCGCCGGTGCACCCCACCGCGAGCGACGCATGGCGCTTGTTCTCGCGTTGGAAGCCCGCGAGCACCGGGGTGAGCGCTGCGACGTAGTGGTCGAGGAACTCGGCGGCGCCGTCGCGGCTCAGCACGTAGTCCTTCACCTCGGGGTCGACTCCCGTGAGGGCGCGCAGCTCTGGCTCCCAGAACGGGTTCGGCAGGAAGCGCATGTCGACCATCAGGTCGACATCGGTCGGCGTGCCGTACTTGAACCCGAAGCTCATCACCGACAGCTGCAGTCCCGGGGTGTCCTCGTCCGAGAACAGCTCCCGCGTCGCGGTCGACAGGTCGTGCACGTTGTAGCGGGACGTATCGATCACGACGTCGCTTGAGGCCCGCAGCTCCTGCAGGCGCTCGCGCTCGAGCCTGATGCCTTCGAGCAGGCTGCCCGTGTCGGCCTGGAGCGGATGCGGACGGCGCACGGATTCGTATCGGCGCACCAGCGTCTCGTCGGTCGCGTCGAGGAAGACGACGCGCACATCGGCGTTCTGCCCGAGATCGGTCACGGTCTGCTGGATGTCCTCGAACAGATTGCGGCCGCGCACGTCGACCACGGCGACGATGCGGGGCAGGGCGCCGCCCGAACGATCCGCCATATCGGCGAGCGTCTTCACCATGGCGAGCGGCAGATTGTCGACGACGTACCAGCCGAGATCCTCGAGCGTGTTCGCCACCGTGCTGCGACCAGCGCCCGACATGCCCGTGACGATCAGGATCTCCTGAATCGACGCTGTGCCGTTCATTCGGTTTCCCCCTCGTCTGCATCCGGTAGCTTCGTCCCACCCAGCTTAGCGTCAGCGACGGCGTTCGGTTGCTCGGTTTCGCCCTCCGCCGATGGATCTGCGATATGCGAGGCGATCTGCTCCGCGAGCTTCGGCCCGACGCCCGGGGCTGAGGCGAGCTCGTCGAGCGAGGCGGCCCTCAATCGGGCGACCGACCCGAAGTGCTTCAGCAGTGCCTGCACCCGCTTCGGGCCGAGCCCGGGGATCTCGGAGAGCCGGCTCGAGATGGAGGTGCTGCGGCGCTGCCGCTGGAAGGTGATCGCGAATCGGTGCGCCTCGTCACGGATGCGCTGCACGAGGAACAGCGCCTCGCTCGTGCGCGGCAGGATGACGGGGAAGGGATCGCCGGGCAGCCAGATCTCCTCCAGCCGCTTCGCGATGCCGCAGAGCGCGACATCGGTGATCCCTGCGGCGTCGAGCGCGCGCGCCGCCGCTTTCACTTGCGGCTCGCCGCCGTCGACGACGAGCAGCTGCGGCCGGTCGCGGTAGACGCCCGACGGCAGGTCGCCGTTCTCGGCCGCCGCATTGAGCTGCGCGGCCCGGCGCGACACGACCTGGTGGATCGAGTCGGTGTCGTCGCGCGTCGATTCGATGCGGTACTTGCGGTAGGCGCCCTTGGCGGGCAGTCCGTCCTCGAACACGACGAGCGACGCGACGACGCCCGTGCCCTGGAGGTGCGAGACGTCGATGCATTCGATGCGCAGGGGCGGCTCGTCCATGCCGAGCGCCTGCTGCAGCTCCGCGAGCGCGTCGGTGCGGGCGGTGAGGTCCGCCGCACGCTTCAGCTTGTGCCGGATCAGGTGCTCGCCCGCGTTCAGCACCGCGCGCTCCATGAGCTGCGCCTTGTCGCCGCGCTCGGGCACCCGCACCCGCACGCGCCCCCGGCGCGGCCGCCGCTCGGCCAGCGCGTTCTCGAGCTCGAGCGAGTTCTCGGGCAGCTGCGGCACGAGCACCTCGGGCGGCGGCTCGCGGTCGTCGGCGTAGGCCGACTGGATGACCTGCTCGAGCAGCGTGCCCGGAGAATCGTCGAGCTCGACGTCGACGATCCAGCTGCGTTCGCCGCGGATGCGGCCGCCGCGGATGATGAACTGGTGGGCGGCGGCGGCGAGCTCGTCGGAGCGCAGCCCGAAGACGTCGAGATTGACGTCGAGGCCGAGCACGACGGCGTTCTTCTCCATCACGTGCTCGACCGCCTCGGCCTGATCGCGCAGCCGCGCGGCGTCCTCGTAGCGCTGCTCCCCCGCCGCGGTGCGCATCTCGCTCTGGAGGGCCCGCAGGTGGCTGCGATCGCCGCCCGAGAGAAAGGCGACGAGCTCGTCGACGCGGGCGCGATGCTCGGAGACGGTGAGCAGCTGGGAGCACGGGCCGCTGCAGCGTCCGATCTGCCCGGCGAGGCACGGCCGCCCCGATTGCATCGCGCGCCGGTAGTCGGCGTCGTTGCAGGTGCGGATCGGGAACGCCTGCTGCAGCAGGCGCGTGGTCTCCTTGAGGGCCCAGACCTTCGGATACGGACCGAAGTAGCGGGCGCCCCGGATGCGCTCGTTGCGGGTGATGATGAGGCGGGGCGCCTCCTCGCGCAGCGTCACCGCCAGGTACGGATAGGTCTTGTCGTCCTTGAACTGCACGTTGAAGGGCGGCTTGAACTCGGTGATCCAGGTGTGCTCGAGCACGAGCGACTCGGTGTCGGTCGCGACCACCGTCCAGTCGAGCTTCGCGGCGAGCATCAGCATGCGCCGCGTGCGCGGCATGAGCGCGTCGAGCGGCTGGAAGTAGTTGGCGAGCCGCGCGCGCAGATTCTTCGCCTTGCCGATGTAGAGCACGCGCCCGTAGCGATCGCTGAAGCGGTAGACGCCCGGGCTCGTCGGGATCTCGCCCTGGGCGGGCCGGAAGGCCGCCCGACGATCGTCGGGGCTCACGCCCGGGCCTTCGCCTTGCCCGCCGCCGGCTTCCGGGCCGCCGGCTGCTTCCGAGCTGCCGCCTTCGAGGTGTGCGCCGCCTTCGCCGAGTTCGCCGCCTTCGCGGCGCGTCCGTGCAGCACTTCTGCGAGGAACCGGCCGGTGTGGCTCTCCTCGTGCTCCGCCAGCTGCTCCGGAGTTCCCACGGCGAGGATCGTACCGCCCCCGGAACCGCCCTCGGGGCCGAGGTCGATCACCCAGTCGGCGCTGCGGATGACATCCAGGTTGTGCTCGATGGTGATGACCGTGTTCCCCTTGTCGACGAGGCCGTTCAGCACCAGCAGCAGCTTGCGCACATCCTCGAAATGGAGGCCGGTGGTCGGCTCGTCGAGCACGTAGATGCTCCGCCCGTTCGAGCGCTTCTGCAGCTCGGTCGCGAGCTTCACGCGCTGCGCCTCGCCGCCCGACAGGGTCGTCGCGCTCTGGCCGAGACGCACGTACCCGAGGCCGACGTCGACCAGCGTCTTCATGTAGCGGTGGATCGACGAGATCGGCTCGAAGAACTCCTCGGCCTCGGCGATCGGCATCTCGAGCACCTCGGAGATGTTCTTGCCCTTGTACCGCACCTGCAGCGTTTCGCGGTTGTAGCGCTTGCCGCCGCAGGATTCGCAGGCGACGTAGACATCGGGCAGGAAGTTCATCTCGATCTTCAGCGTGCCGTCGCCCGAGCACGCTTCGCAGCGCCCGCCCTTGACGTTGAAGCTGAATCGGCCCGGCAGGTAGCCGCGGATCTTCGACTCGGGCGTCTCGGCGAAGAGGGTGCGGATCTTGTCGAACACCCCGGTGTAGGTCGCCGGGTTCGAGCGCGGCGTGCGCCCGATGGGCGCCTGGTCGACGTGCACCACCTTGTCGAGGTGCTCGAGCCCGGTCACGCGCGTGTGCTTGCCCGGCACGAGACGCGCGCCGTTGAGCTGGTTCGCGAGCACACGGTACAGGATGTCGTTCACGAGCGTCGACTTGCCCGACCCAGAGACGCCGGTGACGGCCGTCATCACCCCGAGCGGGAAGGTGGCGTCGACGTTCTGGAGATTGTTCGAGCGCGCCCCGACGACCGTGAGTTCGCGCCCGCGCTCGCGTCTCCGGCGCTTCCTCGGCGTCTCGATCGAACGGCGCCCCGCGAGATAGTCGCCGGTGATGGAGCGCGGGTTCTCGAGCAGCCCCGAGTACTCCCCCGAGTGCACGACCGTGCCGCCCTCGACGCCCGCGCCGGGGCCGATGTCCACGATCCAATCCGCGGCCTCGATCGTCTCCTCGTCGTGCTCGACGACGATGAGCGTATTTCCGAGATCGCGCAGCTTCACCAGCGTCTCGATCAGCCGACGGTTGTCGCGCTGGTGCAGGCCGATGCTGGGCTCGTCGAGCACGTAGAGCACGCCGGTCAGCCCCGAGCCGATCTGGGTCGCGAGGCGGATGCGCTGCGCTTCGCCGCCCGAGAGCGTGCCCGCTGCGCGCGCCAGCGTGAGGTAGCCGAGGCCCACCTCGATGAGGAAATCGAAGCGGAGGCGGATCTCACGCAGCACCTGGGCGGCGATCTTCGCCTCGCGCTCGGTGAGCACGACGTCGTCGAAGAAGCGCTTCGCGTCGCTGAGGCTGAACTCGCCGACCGCTGCGATGGATTCGCCGTCGACGGTGACCGCCAGGACCTCGGGCTTCAGGCGCTGCCCGTGGCAGGCGTGGCACGGCACTTCGCGCAGGAACTCCTGCCAGCGATCGCGCTTCGCGTCGGACTCCGCCTCGGCGTACTGCCGCTCGATGAACGGGATGACGCCCTCGAAGCCGCTCGAGTACTTCACCTCGCGCCCGAAGCGGTTGCGCCACCGCACGTTCACCTTGAAGTTGTTGCCGTAGAGCACGGCCTCCCGCACCTCGTCGCCCAGTTCCTCCCAGGGGGTCTTCAGCGAGAAGTCGAGATCGCGCGACAGCCCCACGAGCAGCTTCTCGTAGTACTGGTACAGGCTCTTGCCCTGGCTCGTCCACGGGACGATGACTCCTTCGGCGATCGAGAGCTGCGGGTCGCCGAGCACCAGATCCTCATCGACCGACATGCTCGTACCGAGCCCCGAGCATGTCGCGCACGCGCCGAACGGCGCGTTGAACGAGAAGGTGCGCGGTTCGATCTCCGTGAGCTGCACGGGGTGCTGGTTCGGGCACGAGAGGTGCTCGGAGAATAGCCGGGTGCGGTCCTCCGCCGTCTCGTCGAGATCCACGAAGTCGATGGCGACGATGCCGCCAGCCAGCTTCAGCGCGGTCTCGAGCGAGTCGGTGAGCCGACCGAGGCCTTCGGGGCTCGCGACGAGGCGGTCGATGACGACCGAGATATCGTGCTTGATCTGCTTCTTCAGCTTCGGCGGGTCCGAGAGCTGCACGAGTTCGCCGTCGACGATCGCGCGCGAGTAGCCGCTCGCCGCGAGGTCGTGGAAGAGGTCGACGAACTCGCCCTTCTTCTTGCTCACCACCGGCGCGAGCACCTGGAAGCGGGTGCGCTCCGGGAGCTCCATGAGCCGGTCGGCGATCTGCTGCACGGTCTGCGATTCGATCTTCTCGCCGCAGACGGCGCAGTGCGGCACGCCGACGCGCGCCCACAGCAGGCGCATGTAGTCGTAGATCTCTGTGATCGTGCCGACCGTGGAGCGCGGGTTGCGGTTCGTCGATTTCTGGTCGATCGACACGGCAGGGCTCAGGCCCTCGATGAAATCGACGTCCGGGCGGTCGACCTGGCCGAGGAACTGCCGTGCATAGGCGCTCAGGCTCTCGACGTACCGGCGCTGGCCCTCCGCGAAGATCGTGTCGAATGCCAGGCTCGATTTGCCGCTGCCCGAAAGCCCGGTGAACACGACCATCGAGTCGCGCGGGATCGAGAGGTCGACGTCGCGCAGGTTGTGGACGCGGGCCCCCTGCACCTTGATATGCGCCTGGGCGGCCGAGGATCGGATCGGAGTCGTCTGCTGCGGAGTCACCACTTCATCCTACTTCGATTCGACTGAGTGTTCGAACATATCTACGAACTTTTCGGCCCCTCCCGGCGCCGCTGCTCCGCAGCAGGGTTCCCCGAAACTCGCCTTTCGCGTACTATTGATGAAAGATCACGTAAGGAGCCGAGATGTCGATCGCCCAACTGCCGGCCAGCGGCCGGAGCACGCACGGGGACGCGCAGGCCCGCACGGCGCGAGAGCGCCTCGCCGGCCTCGTCGCGCAGATCGACGCGGATCGCCTGAACGCGGCGGAGTCGCTGCTCGCAGGAGTGGTGGCCCATCAGCAGACCGACCTCCGCGGCCTCACCGAGGCCGAAACCGCGGCGCTCGCGCGGCTCGGGGCGACCGAGGATCAGCTGCAGCAGCCGACCGCCCTGCCCGCGTCGACGCGCGGCCTCGTGTGGGAGCAACAGCTGGGGGCGCAGAGCGTCTCCGTCGCCGAGGCCGCCGAGATCCTCGGCGTCACCCCCACCCGCGTGCGCCAGCGCTGCGCCGCCGGCACGCTGCTCGCGCAGCGGCGCAGCGACGGCTGGCACCTCCCCGCCTTCCAGTTCCACGACCGCCGCGAACCCCGGGGATGGGCGACCGTCGCGCAGGCCATCCCCCGCGCGACGCCGCTGCTGCTCGCGGAGCGCGTACTCACTTCGCCGGCCCCGCGGCTGCGCATCGACGGCGAAGAGCTCGCACCGCTCGAATGGCTGGCCCAGGGCGGCGACCCGCACGAGGCCGCGGCCGCGGTCGACGACGCGCTGAGCCGCCTGCCGTGAGCGAGGAGCTCCCGCCGCCGCGGGCCGACCGCTTCCCCGAACTCCGACCGGAGGGCGAATGGGTGCGGGAGATCCCTGCCGGCACCCTGCTGTCGCGCATCTACAAGGCCGGCGGGCCGCACCCGGTCGACTGGCACGAGTTCCGGGAGTACGGACCGCTCGACTCCCGCTTCGACCCGCACCCGGAACCGACGGGCGAGCATCCCGACGAGGGCGTCTACTATGCGGTGCTGGAGCCGCAGGGCGAGCACGCGTTCCCGGCGGCCGCCTTCGCCGCATGCCTCCTCGAGGCCTTCCAGAGCACCCGCATGGTGCAGCGCAGCGAGGGCGCGCCGACGCTCGTGATGTTCGAGAACGCCAGACCGCTGCGGCTGCTCGATCTCAGCGACAGCGACTGGCTGGCCGTCGCCGGCGGCAATGCCGCGATCTCTTCGGGCGAACGATCGCGCGCCCGAGCCTGGGCCCGCGCGATCAGGGTCGCGTACCCCGAACTCGACGGCGTCGTCTCCGCGTCCTCCGTCGTACCGCCGGTGCGCATCGCCGCGCTGTGGAGCCCGGCGCGCGATGCGCTGCCGCGCCACCCGCTCGCCCGCCTGAGACTCGACCGCGATGAACTCACGTCCCTCATCGACGCCGCAGCCGACCGCTACGGCTACCTCGTGCTCTGACGCCCGCCCCGCACCGCCTACACTGTTCGCCATGCCTCCAGAACACCCCGCGGCGCGCAAGATCGACTTCGTCCGGGAGGGCGACGCGTACCGGGCGAAGCCGGGCGAGTTCCGTCTCATCGACCTCCCGCCGATGCAGTACCTCATGATCGACGGCCACGGCGACCCGAACCGGGCGCCGGAGTTCGCCGCGGCGGTCGAAACGCTCTACCCGGTCGCGTACGGGCTCAAATTCGCGAGCAAGCGCGAACTCGGCCGAGATTACGTCGTGCCGCCGCTCGAAGGCCTGTGGTGGGCCGATGACATGAGCGCATTCACCGCGGCGCGGGACAAGTCGCTGTGGCACTGGACGCTCATGCTCATGCTGCCCGCGTGGCTCGGGCACGAGGATCTCGACCGCTCCGTGCACGCGGCGCGGCAGAAGGGCCGTGCGCCTCGACTCGACGCCCTACGCCTCGAGACATTGACCGAGGGGCTGTGCCTTCAGACGCTGCACATCGGCCCCTTCGATGATGAGGGCGAGACGCTAGCCCGCCTGCACGAGGAGATCGCACCGCGGCACGGGCTCGCACTCCGCGGCACGCACCACGAGATCTACCTCGGCGACTTCCGCAGAACGGCGCCCGAGAAGCGGCGCACTATCCTCAGGCAGCCCGTCCGCCGCGCCGAGGGCATCGCCGTGGAATCCCGCGCAGTCGGGTCGCAGCCGGTCTGAGCCGCCGACTCGCAGACACCGCGCGATCCGCGGCTCAGATGTGCCCAGCGGCATCCATGCTGCGCAGCTCGCGCTTCAGCTCGGCGACTTCGTCGCGCAGCCGCGCCGCGAGCTCGAACTTGAGCTCATCCGCCGCCGACAGCATCTGCTCAGTGAGGTCGGCGATCAGCTCCTCCAGCTTGTGCGCACCCTCGGAGGCGATCGCACCGGCGCGCGCAGCCGATTTGCCCTTCGCGCGCTGCGACGACGAGCCGCCCCGCTGAGCGTGCGCCCCGGTGCGGGAGAGCACCGCTTCGGTGTCGGCGGCCTCGCGGTTCAACAGCTCCGTGATATCGCCGATCTTCTTGCGCAGCGGCTGCGGGTCGATGCCGTGCTCGGTGTTGTACGCCATCTGGATCGCACGGCGCCGATTTGTCTCGTCGATCGCTTCGCGCATCGAACGCGTCACCGTGTCGGCGTACATGTGCACCTGGCCGGACACGTTGCGCGCGGCGCGGCCGATGGTCTGGATCAGCGAGGTCGACGAGCGCAGGAAGCCCTCCTTATCGGCGTCGAGGATCGCCACGAGCGAGACCTCAGGCAGGTCGAGGCCCTCGCGCAGCAGATTGATGCCGACCAGCACGTCGTAGACTCCGGCCCGCAGCTCCGTGAGCAGCTCGACCCGTCGCAGCGTGTCGACGTCGGAGTGCAGGTAGCGCACCCGCACCCCCGCCTCCTCCATGAAGGCGGTCAGCTGCTCGGCCATCTTCTTCGTGAGCGTCGTCACCAGTACGCGCTCGTCGCGCTCGGCGCGGGCGCGCACCTCTTCGAGCAGATCGTCGATCTGGCCCTCGGAGGGCTTGACCACGATCTCTGGGTCGATGAGTCCGGTCGGCCGGATGATCTGCTCGACGACGCCATCGGCGAGCTCCATCTCGTACTTGCCGGGCGTGGCCGAGAGGTACACCGTCTGCCCGACGCGCTCTTTGAATTCCCCGAACTTGAGCGGACGGTTGTCGAGCGCGCTCGGCAGGCGGAAGCCGTGCTCGACGAGCGTGCGCTTGCGGGAGGCGTCGCCCTCGTACATCGCCCCGATCTGCGGCACGGTCACGTGCGACTCGTCGATCACGACGAGGAAATCATCGGGGAAGTAGTCGAGCAGGCAGTGGGGCGCCTCGCCCGGCTTGCGGCCGTCCATGTGCATCGAATAGTTCTCGATGCCCGAGCAGAACCCGATCTGCTCCATCATCTCGAGGTCGAAGGTGGTGCGCATGCGCAGCCGCTGCTCCTCGACCAGCTTGTTCTGCTGCTTGAGCTCGCCGGTGCGCGCATCGAGCTCGGCCGAGATGTCGCGCATCGCCCGGTTCATCACCTCGCGGCTCGCGACGTAGTGGGAGCCCGGGAAGACCGACACGGTGTCGACCTGCTTGATCACATCTCCGGTGACCGGGTGCAGGTAGTAGAGCGCTTCGATCTCGTCGCCGAAGAATTCGATGCGGATCGCGAGCTCCTCGTACATCGGGATGATCTCGACGGTGTCGCCGCGCACGCGGAAATTGCCGCGCACGAACTCGATGTCGTTGCGCTGGTACTGCATGTCGACGAACCTGCGCAGCAGCACGTCGCGATCGAGGCGATCGCCGGTGGCGAGGGGCACCATCGCCTCGTAGTACTCTTCGGGCTTGCCGAGGCCGTAGATGCACGACACGGTCGACACGACGACGGTGTCGCGCCGCGAGAGCAGCGCATTCGTCGTCGAGTGGCGCAGGCGTTCGACCTCGGCGTTGACCGACGAATCCTTCTCGATGAAGGTGTCGGTCTGCGGCACATAGGCCTCGGGCTGGTAGTAGTCGTAGTACGACACGAAGTACTCGACCGAATTGTTGGGCATCAGTGCGCGGAACTCGTTCGCGAGCTGCGCCGCAAGCGTCTTGTTGTGCGCGAGGATCAGCGTGGGCCGCTGCACCTGCTCGATGAGCCAGGCCGTCGTCGCCGATTTGCCGGTTCCGGTCGCGCCGAGCAGCACGATGTCGGTCTCGCCGGCGTTGATGCGGCCGGCGAGCTCCGCGATGGCAGCGGGCTGATCACCGGAAGGCTCGTACTCCGAGATCACTTCGAACGGGCGGATACTGCGTGTCGGCTGCATGCGCTCCAGGCTACTCCGCGGGTACGACATCCGTCTCGGATTCCCGCTCCGGGCGAACCGGGATCAGTCGCGGGACCGGCGCACCCTGGGCTCGATTCTCGCGGGTCGCGCCTCCCGCATGCTCGCCGACCATTCCTCCACACGCAGCTCTGAAGCGCTATTCCCGAGTACCTGTCCACATTCGCGGTTTCCCGCTCGCTTCCGCGACCGCGGAGCCGCAGACTCCTGGCATGACTCCCCGAATCGCCGGCCCGACCCCCGCCGCTCCCCCGCGAGCGAGACTCGAGACCGATGCCGAACTGCAGCGGACGCTGCTGCAACTGCTCACCGGTGCGTGCCGGCGCCAGGTATGGACGTTCCTGCTCGACGAATCGCACCGGATCGTCGACCCCGTCATGCCGTTCGACGAACTCCCCGATGATCCGCAGGAGCTCTGGGACGTCGAGGATCTCGGGACGGTACCGTTCATCGAAGTGTTCCGCGACCGTCTCGCGATGATCGCGGAACTCGCCGGCGCCTCCCGCGTCGTGCTCGTCTGGGAGCGGCTCGGAAGCGAGCGGTTCAGCGCGGAGGATCTCGAGTGGGCCGGCGAGCTCGCCGCTTCCTGGCCGTCGAACGGCCCCCAGATCCGAGCGCAGTTCCTGCTGCACGACACCGGACTCAGGCAGCTCGTCGCCGACGGCTCCGCATAGCCGACTCGGGTACGGTCGCCGCCCGCATTCGCACCGTTCGCACATCTGCGATCGAATCCGGTGTGGTTCGATGGCACCCATGCCCGCACACCCCACTCGCGCGTTCGCCGCTTGCGCCCTCGGCGCGCTGATCGCGATCGCGGCCGCAGGCTGCGCCGCCGACGGCGAGCGTCCCGCACAGGCACCGGCCCCGATCGTCGACACCGCACCGCTGCCCTCCGAGGAGGAGCTGAGCGCCGCCGTCGCCGACGCGCTCGGAGATGCTGCCGTGCCCGGTGGGGCCGTCATGCTCACCGCCGCCGACGGCGACCGGGTCGTCGACGTGTTCGGCAGCGCGACCACCGACACCGAGGTGACGGAGGCGACCCGATTCGCGTACCGCAGCATCACCAAGACCTTCATCGGAACGGTCGTCCTCCAACTCGCCGACGAGGGCGCACTGCACGTCGACGATCCGATCTCGCAATTCGTCGACGGCGTACCGAACGGCGACGACATCACGATCGAGCACCTCGCGGTGATGCGCTCCGGGCTCGCGAACTATCTCGCGATGCCCGAGACGGACGAGCTGTTCGAGGCCGATCCCGAGCACTCGCCCGACGACGCCGAACTGCTCGAGATCGCATACTCCGCCTCACCCGTCTTCGCGCCGGGCGAGGCCTACCAGTACTCGAACACCAACACGCTGCTGCTCGGCGCGGTCATCGCCGAGGTCACCGGCGAGCCTTGGGAGCGGGCGATCGCCGAACGCATCACCGAGCCGCTCCAACTCGCGTCCGTGCACGTCGGCGCCGACGGCTCGGGGTTCGACGCCGACGGATTCGATGTGCTCGGCGCGGAGACCCTCGGCCGGGTCGTGGACGCCGCTCCCGGGTGGTACAGCGCAGCGGGCGGCCTCGACGGCGACGTGGTCGATCTCGCAGCATGGGGCCGGGCGCTCGGCTCGGGTTCCCTCCTCGACCTCGGCACCCACGACTACCGGAGCGCGACGCTCGGCGGTGTCGAGGACGACCCGTCGAGCCCCGAGTACGACAGATACGGCTTCGCGCTCGGGGAGATCGACGGCTGGGTCGGGCACACCGGCAACGGCCTCGGCTTCGAATCGCTGGTGCTCTACGACCCGGGCACCGGCCGCACCGTCGCGATCCTGCTCAACGGGGCTTCGGAGGATGCGAACCTCCCCGCGCACATGTTCCGCGCGATGCTGCCGGTACTCTCGGGAGCATGAGCGCACGCCGTCACGTCATCACGGATCTCGCGGTGCGCGCCGCTCGCATGGAGCTGCGCATCTACGAGAGCCTCTGGCGCGCCGTCGCCCGACGCCCGAAGATCGACGAGGGCGCGACGGGGTTCGCCTACCATCGACCGGTCCTCACGATCCTCATCATCTTCATGGCCGTCTCCGCGGTCGAGATTCCGATCATCGACGCCGTGGTGCACCGCTGGACGCCGGTGCGCATCGCCTTCCTCGTGCTCGGAATTTGGGGGCTCACCTGGATGATCGGCCTGCTCTGCGCCTACTTCACCCGGCCCCACACCGTCGGCGATGACGGCATCATCGTGCGGGAGGGCCTCGAGATCGAGATACCGGTGAGCTGGGAGGAGTTCGGAGCGATCCGCTACGCCCCGCTCACCCAGGAGAGCATCGATCCGACCAGCACCGACAAGCCCGGGCGGGTGTTCCAGTACGAGGGCGAGCGGGTCGGCGCGATCTGGGTCGGCAGCGAAACGAACCTCGCGATCGAGTTCGAAGCGCCGCTCGAGGTCGACCTGCCGGGGAGGCCCCCGAAGGGCGGCGGGCACGCCATCGATGTCCTGAGGTTCTGGGCCGACGACCCCGAAGCACTGCTCGCCGAGGTTCGCAGACGTCTCGATGCACGCCGAGACCGATCATAGGGTTGTCGAATGCCCCGCAGAGTGTTTACATGAGCACATGCAGGCATCGAAGCCCCTCATGAGAGTCGCCGCCCTCGGCACGGTACTGCTCCTCGCCGCGTGCGCGACTCCCCCGCAGGCCGCAACCGAGCCGCGCGGCGTTCCGACTCACGCCGAGCTCAGCGGCGCCGTGCACCGTGCGCTCGAGGGGCAGGACGTTCCGGGCGGCGCGATCATCGTCACGGGCCCCGGCGCGGCCGAGACTCTGCTGACGTTCGGCGACGCCGATCGCGAAGCCCCCGGCGAGACCGGCGGCGAATCGCGCGAGGTCGCGGACGGCACGCGTTTCGCCTACCGCAGCATCACCAAGTCCTTCGTCGGTACGGTGATCATGCAATTGGCGGACGAGGGCAAACTGGCGCTCGACGACCCGATCTCGCGATACGTCGACGGCGTCCCGGGCGGAGACGGCGTGACGATCGCCGATCTCGGCGATATGCGCTCCGGCCTCGCGAACTACTCGGCGAGTCCGCAGCTCGGCGAGCTGCTCGTCTCCGCCCCCGATCGGGAGCCTCGGACCTCCGAACTGCTGGACCTCGCCTACCCGGATTCGCCGGTCTTCGACGCCGGCACGGCGTACGAGTACTCGAACACCAACACGCTGCTGCTCGGCGAGACGATCGAGCGCATCACCGGCAAGCCGTGGCAGGAGGCGGTGCGGCAGCGGATATTGCGGCCGCTGCGCCTCGACTCGGTGCATTACGGATTCACCGATCCGCAGCTCGACGCGCGCGGCTTCCAGTTCGGGCTCGAGGGCGACCCCGAACGCCTTCCGCAGGCGGCGCCCGGCTGGTTCGGCGCGGCCGGAGCCCTCACCGGAGATATCCGGGATCTAGCGACCTGGGGCACGGCTCTCGGGAGCGGAGCGCTCATCGATGCCGCGACGCACTCCGCCCGACTCTCCGTTCTCGGTTCGATCGCCGACGACCCGAAGAGCCCCGAGTACGACCGGTACGGCTTCGCGCTCGGCGAGATCGACGGCTGGGTGGGCCACACGGGCAACGGGCTCGGCTTCCAGGCGCTCACGATGCACGACGCTGGCTCGGGCCGCACCGTCGCTGTGCTCATCAATGGCACGGGGGCCGATCCCGATCTCCCCGCGCACATGTTCCGCGAGATCCTCGCCGATATGCCGCCCCGGTAGGCGGCGGCTCAGAGCGCCGGCGCGACCATCATCCATAGTCCGCGGAGCAGCACGGCGATCGTGCCGATCCATGCGATCACGAGCATCCCGATCCGGGACCAGGCGGGCCGCACCCGCCGCTCCGCCAGCGCACCGACGAGCGTGCCCGCAGCAGCTGCGACCAGCAGTTCGCTCAAGCGGGCGAGGGACACTTCCGGGAACCCGCGCCAGCCCAGGGTGATCAGGTGGAACCCGATGAAGATCGCCTGGAGCGAGGCGATGAAGCTCCGCTGCTCCCACCGATCGTTGAGGCCGTAGGCGATCAGCGGCGGCCCGGAGAGACCGCTCGTGACATGCAGGAATCCGCTCGCGACGCCAGTGGCGATCGCGCCTCCGGTACCGCGCAGCCGTCGCGTGAGAACGGTGAGTCTTCCGGCGATGAGCGCGAGCAGGCCGGCGCATCCCACCCCGAGCAGCAGCATCGGCGCCGAGGAGCGCACGATCGCCAGCGCGGCCAGCGGCGAGGCCAGGGCGCCCGCGCCGACGATGATTGCGGTGCGCCGCCAATCCACGTCCCGGAACATCATCACGAGGAGCACCAGCGACACGAAGAAGCCGATGACGGTGATCGTCAGCACTCCTTGGACGGGCCCCATGAGCAGCACGATGAGCGGAGTCGCCACGAGCGCGAACCCGAGACCGGTCAGCCGTTGCACCGCGGCAGCGATCGCGACAACCGTCACGGCGGCGAACGTCAGCACAGCACTCCTCGTCAGGCCTCGGCCGCGGCGAAGCGCTCGGGGAGCCGGAGGTCGCCGGCTCCGCTCCACCGCACCTCGTCGAGCCCCTGCCACCGCGCCGCTTCCGCGAGCAGCCGCTCCGCGGTCTCCGCCGTGCGCGGATGCGCCCCGGGCTCCCGCCACGCCGCCTGCACCAGCAGCGCCCCGCGCTCGCCGAGCCGTTTCGGCCGATCGGCCTTGAGGTCGAGCCGCCCGGCCATGCGCCCGCCGACGAGCAGCGGGAGGCAGTAGTAGCCGAAGCGCCGCTGCGCCTTCGGAGTGTAGATCTCGATGCGGTAGTGGAAGTCGAAGATGCGCTCGGCGCGCGGGCGGAACCACACGAGCGGGTCGAAGGGCGTCAGCAGCGCATCGGGCGCGAGCCGCGCCGGAACGGCGGCGTCGCGATGCATCCAGGCGCGCTCGGGACGGCCGTCGGCCCGGGCCCACCCGGCGACCTCGACAGGGATCAGCTCCCCGGACTGTTCGAGGGCCTGCACCGCCGCCCGGGCGTCGCCGGCCTTGAGGCGGTGGTAATCGGCGAGGTCGGCGAGCGTTGCGACGCCGAGCGAACGAGCGGCCCGGTCGATGAGGCGGCGCTGAGCGAGCTCGCGCGGCGCCGCACCGAGCGCGATATCGGGAAGCGTCTGCTCGGCGAGCGCGTAGCGCCGTTGGAACCCCTCGCGACCGGCGGAGACGACTTCGCCCTCGGCGAAGAGCTGCTCGACGGCGCGCTTGGTCTCGCTCCAGTCCCACCATGGGCCCCGGCCACCGCGCGATCCGTCTTCGAGCTGACGGACGAACTGCGGGCCGTCGGCGGCGAGGCGGCTCCTGACTCGCGAGACCGCGGCCTCGAGCGCCTCGGTGCGGCCGGTGCGGATATGTCGATCGCGGAAATCCGACATGCGCCAGGCGAACAGCGGGCGGTCGGCGACCGGGATGAAGGCGGCCTCGTGCGCCCAGTACTCGGTGAACTCGCCGCTCGACCAGAGATGCCCATCGAGCGCGCTGCGATCGTATGCGCCGTGCCGCGACAGCACCGGCAGGTAATGGCTGCGGGAGAAGACGTTCACCGAATCGATCTGCAGCACGTGCAGCCGCTCGAGGGCGGCGTCGAACGGGCGCCGACGGCGCAGCCGAGGGGCGTTCGAGAAGCCCTGCGCGCCGAGCGCGACGCGACGGGCCTCGGTCGGGCTCAGCTGCAGGGCCGGGCGATGCGGCGGAGGGGACGATCTCATCTCGCGCCGCATCGCTCCGTTCTCACTGCGCCGTCTAGCCGAACCAGAGGGCGAGCTCGCGCTCCGCCGACTCGGTCGAGTCCGAGCCGTGCACCAGGTTCTGCTGCACCTTGAGGCCCCAGTCGCGGCCGAGATCGCCGCGGATGGTACCGGGGGCCGCAGTCGTCGGATCGGTGGTTCCCGCGAGCGAACGGAACCCTTCGATGACTCGGTGGCCCTCGGCGCGGATCGCGACGACGGGGCCGGACATCATGAACTCGACGAGCGGCTCGTAGAACGGCTTGCCCTCGTGCTCGGCGTAGTGCTCCGCCAGCAGGCCCCGATCGGGCTGCACCATGCGCAGATCGGCGATCGAGTATCCCTTCGCCTCGATGCGGCGCAGGATCTCGCCGGTCAGCCCCCGGGCAACCCCATCGGGCTTCACCAGGATGAGGGTCTGTTCTGCGGACATGCACGCTCCTTCGTGTCGTCGGGAAGGCGGGGTCGATCCCTGCCGAGCCAGTCTACTGGGCGGCCATCCAGGCTGCGCGATCGCGGTCGATCTTCGCGCCTCGCACCATGCAGAAGACCCAGAGGGCCGTGAACACGAGCCCCACGAAGACGGCCGCGGGCAGCACGAAACCGGTGATGAGCATGAGCAGGTGCACCGCCCACCCCATCACGATGCCGATGCGACCGAAGCGCATCGCGGCGAGGGCCGCGATGATGACCACTGCGAGGCCGCCGCCGATGAAGAGACCGAGCTCGCGCGGGTCGAGGATGCCGAGGCCGAAGATGGTGAGCCCCATGAGCACGACGATGATGAGCTCGAAGCCGAGCACGATCGAGGCGAGCGCCTTCTGCGTCGAGCCCGCGCCCCGCCCCGCGCCCGACACGCGGAGAGCCGCATTGTGCGCGCGCTCCTCGGAGGGCGAGAGCACGAGGTCGTCGTCCGAGCCGGGCTGCTGATCGGTCATGCGCTCCCCCAGCCCTCGGCGCGCGCGTGGGCGATCGCCTCGCCGGCGAGCACGACGGAACCGACGACCAGCACCGCGCGGCCCTGCTCGCGAGCGGCCCACGCCCGCGCCTCGTCGAGCGCCTCCGCCAGCGACTCCGCGACCTCGACCGCGGTCTCGGGCATCGCTTCGACGGCGATCTCCCGCAGCCGGTCCGACCCGATGCTGCGCGGCGAATCCACTCGCGTGACGGTGGCGCGATCGGCGATCGGCGCGAACTTCTCGAGCAGACCCGCGGCATCCTTCTCCGCCAGCACGCCGACCACTATCGCGATCTCGGTGAACGCGAACGATTCGACGACCGCGCGCACGAGCGCTTCGGCTCCATGCGGGTTGTGCGCCGCATCGACGTAGACGACGGGGTCGGCGCTGATGAGCTGCAGACGGCCCGGCGAGGTCAGCTGCCCGAAGCCCTCGTCCATGATCTCCTCGGGGACCGGGCGGTCGAAGAACGCCTCGACGGCCGCGGTCGCGAGGGTCGCGTTCTCGGCCTGATGCCGCCCGAACAGCGGCACGAACACCGGATCGTAGGCCTGGCCCGAGACGCCGAGCACGTCGATCTGGCGTCCGCCGACCGCGAGCCTGTCCTCGACGAGGCGGAAGTCGCGGCCCTGCACGATGAGACGCGCGCCGTGGCGTTCGGCCGCCGCTTCGAGCTCCTCGAGCGCTTCCGGCCGCTGCTCGGCCGTCACCGCGGTGCTGCCGGTCTTGATGATGCCGGCCTTGGTGCGCGCGATCGTCTCGATGTCGGGCCCGAGGATGGCCGTGTGGTCGAGGGCGATCGGGGTGAACACCGCGACCTGCGCATCGACGATGTTGGTGGCATCCCATTCGCCGCCCATCCCGACCTCGATGACCGCCACATCGACGGGAGCATCGGCGAAGACGGCGTAGGCGAGCACGGCGAGCGCTTCGAAGAAGGTGATGGGCCCCTGCCCGGCGGCCTCGAGCTCGGCGTCGACCGCCTGGAGCGGCAGCTCGAGCTCCTTCCAGGCCGATTCGAGCACGGCGCCGTCGACGGGCTCGCCGTCGATCTGGAAGCGCTCGGTGAAGTCGACGAGGTGCGGGCTCGTGAAGAGACCGGTGCGCAGCCCGTGCGCACGCAGCAGCGACTCGATCGCCCGGCTGGTCGAGGTCTTGCCGTTGGTGCCGGCGATCTGGATGACGGGGAACGACAGCTGCGGCGATCCGGCGAGCTCGGCGAGTCGGCGCACCGGCTCGATACGGGGGCGCGGGTTCGCCTCGCCCACCCGCGTCATGAGCTCCTCGAAGACCCGTTCCGCGGGCTCGGAGCCGCCCGCGCCGACACCACCGGTGACCAGGGGGCTCATCGCGCGGCCTCGATCACGATCTGCACCGCCGCCTTCTCGGCGCCGAGAGCGGAGGCCGTGGTCGCGAAGACGCCATCGGGCGTCTGCTCCGGAGCCTCGCCCGTGCCTTCGCCGAGGCCGAAGCTCGTCGCGAGGGTCTCCCTCGCGATCAGATCTGCGTGCGCCTCGAGCGCCGCGGCGTACTCGGGAGCCGCGCTCAGGGTGAGCGAGATGCGATCGCTGACGTCGAGGCCGGCGTTCTTGCGCGCCTCCTGAACGGCGCGGATCGCGTCGCGCGCGATGCCCTCCGCTTCGAGCTCCGGAGTCGTCGCCGTATCGAGCAGCAGGAAGCCGCCGCCGGGAATCAGCGCGAGCGCAGAAGCTCCCGCGGAGTCGTCGCCCGCCTTGAGCGTCAGCTCGTACTCGTGCGGCTCGAGGGCGATGCCGCCGGCCGTGACGACGCCGTCGACCTCGCTCCAGTCGCCCGACTTCGCGCCCTTGATCGCCTGCTGCACCTGCTTGCCCAGACGAGGGCCCGCTGCACGCGCGTTGACGGCGAGGGTGTGCACGATGCCGTGCTCGGCCGCGCTCCCCTCCGTCTGCTGCGCGAGCTCCACCGACTTCACGTTGAGCTCTTCGCGCAGAATGTCGGTGAAGGGTTCGAGCGCTGCTGGTCGCGTCGTGACCACGGTCAGCCGCGCGAGCGGCAGACGCACGCGCAGGCGGCGGGCCTTGCGCAGCGAGAGCGCGTGCGAGGTGATGTCGCGCACCTCGTCCATGGCCGCGACGAGCTCGTCGTCGACCGGGAACTCGTCGGCGACGGGCCAGTCCTCGAGGTGCACCGAGCGGCCGGCGCTGCGGCCCTCGGTGTACCCGAGCCCGCGCCAGATCTGCTCGGTGACGAGCGGCGCCAGCGGTGCGGCGACCCGGGTGAGCGTCTCGAGCACGGTGTACAGGGTATCGAAGGCCTGCCGGTTCGCGGGGTCGCCGGTCGCGCCCTCCCAGAAGCGATCGCGCGAGCGCCGCACGTACCAGTTCGTCAGCACCTCGGCGAACGCGCGCAGCGACTCCGCAGCGGAGGTCGTGTCGAGGCCCTCGAGGTGCGCTTCGACGTCGCGCACGAGCTGCCCGGTCTTCGCGAGGATGTAGCGGTCGAGCGGATCGCTCGAGTCGGTGCGGCGCACGCCTTCGGTGCCGTCGGCGTTCGCGTAGAGGCTGAAGAAGTACCAGGTGTTCCACAGCGGCAGGATGAACTGGCGCACGCCCTCGCGGATGCCCTCCTCGGTGACGATGAGGTTGCCGCCGCGCACGACGGGCGATGCCATGAGGAACCAGCGCATCGCGTCGGATCCGTCGCGGTCGAAGACCTCGTTGACGTCGGGGTAGTTGCGCAGGCTCTTCGACATCTTGTTGCCGTCCGAGCCGAGCACGATGCCGTGGCTGATCACGTTCTTGAACGCGGGGCGGTCGAAGAGCGCGGTCGCGAGCACGTGCTGCACGTAGAACCAGCCGCGGGTCTGACCGATGTACTCGACGATGAAATCGGCGGGCTGGTGCGTGTCGAACCAGTCTCGGTTCTCGAACGGGTAGTGCACCTGGGCGAAGGGCATCGACCCCGAGTCGAACCAGACGTCGAAGACGTCCTCGATGCGGCGCATGGTCGACTTGCCGGTCGGGTCGTCCGGGTTCGGCCGGGTCAGCGAGTCGATATAGGGGCGGTGCAGGTCGGGCTCGCCGTCGTCGTTCACGGGCAGTGCCCCGAAATCGCGCTCGAGCTCGGCGAGCGAGCCGTAGACGTCGACGCGCGGGTGCTCGGGGTCGTCGCTCTTCCAGACGGGGATCGGGCTGCCCCAGTAGCGGTTGCGGCTCACCGACCAGTCGCGCGCACCCTCGAGCCACTTGCCGAACTGGCCGTGCTTCACGTTCTCGGGCACCCAGGTGATCGCTTCGTTGTTCTCGAGCATCCGCTCCTTGATGGGAGCGACGCGTACGAACCAGCTCGAGACCGCCTTGTAGATGAGCGGATTGCGGCAGCGCCAGCAGTGCGGATAGCTGTGCTCGTAGCTCTGCTCGCGCAGCAGCCGGCCGTTCTGCTTCAGCAGACGGATGAGCGGCCGGTTCGCATCCATCCACAGTTCGCCGGCGACGTCGGTGACGGCCTTGATGAAGCGTCCGCTGTCGTCGAGGCTCACGATCGTCGGCATGCCCGCAGCGGTCGTGATGCGCATGTCGTCTTCGCCGTACGCCGGCGACTGGTGTACGATGCCGGTGCCGTCGCTCGTCGAGACGTAGTCGTCGACGAGGATGCGCCAGCAGTTCTCGGTGCCCCAGGTCTCGGCATCGGCGAAGTAGTCGAACACGGCGGTGTAGCGCACGTCGGCGAGGTCGGCGCCGCGCACGGTTCGCGCCGCGGCCTCGCGCACGGCGTCGGCGGATTCGTAGCCGAGATCCTTGGCGTAGTTGCCCGCGAGATCGATGGCGATGAGGTATTCCGCCTCGCCCTCGGCAGCGCCGTCGGCCGCGCCGAGCGGCCCTGCCGGCACGACGGCGTAGTCGATCTCGGGCCCGACTGCGAGCGCGGCGTTCGTCGGCAGCGTCCACGGGGTCGTCGTCCACGCGAGGGCGCGTACGCCGGTGAGTCCGAGCGCTTCAGCGCGATCGCCTGTGAGCGGGAAGGTCACCGTCACCGACGGGTCCTGGCGCATCTGGTAGACGTCGTCGTCCATGCGCAGCTCGTGATTCGAGAGGGGAGTCTCGTCGCGCCAGCAGTAGGGCAGCACGCGGTGGCCCTCGTAGGCGAGGCCCTTGTCGTAGAGCTGCTTGAACGCCCACAGCACGCTCTCCATGTACCCGAGGTTCAGCGTCTTGTAGTCGTTCTCGAAGTCGACCCATCGCGCCTGGCGGGTGACGTACTCCTCCCACTCCTTCGTGTACTGCAGCACCGACTCGCGGGCCTTCGCGTTGAACTCCGCGACGCCCATCTCCTCGATCTGGCTCTTCTCGGTGATGCCGAGCTGCTTCATCGCCTCGAGCTCGGCCGGGAGGCCGTGAGTGTCCCAGCCGAAGCGGCGCTCGACCTTCTTGCCGCGCATCGTCTGGAACCGCGGGAAGACGTCTTTCGCGTAACCGGTCAGCAGGTGGCCGTAGTGCGGCAGGCCGTTGGCGAAGGGAGGGCCGTCGTTGAACACCCATTCGGGCGCGGACTCGCGCTGACGGATGGATTCGCGGAACGTGTCGTCGGCGGCCCAGTAGCCGAGCACGCTCTGCTCGATCTCGGGGAGCTTCGGCGACGGCGAGACGCCGAACGCTGCTCCTGAGCGGTCTTCGGCTGCTGGCTGCTCTGCACCGGTGTGCTGCTGCGGGTACGGCATGGGGGTCCTTGTCGGCTGCGGCTGATCGTGTCCTGCTGCCGGGACGGGCCGATGAGATTCGTCGACCCGCGGTACCACCCCGCTTGCCGCACTGCACCCTTGCGGATGCCTGCGCGGCCACTTCGTTCGGCTGTAACGGGCCACCCGCTCGGTTCTACTGAGCGCCGCGGCGAGCCGCGGCACCGTTCTTCCGAGGACTCCCCGGTGATAGCCGGTTCGCAGTCCTTGAAGACCACCCTATCGCATCGTATCCGAGCAGAGCCCGAACCGGGCCGCAGCCCGCGGATGCGGCCCGGCGGCCCGCCGAACGGACTTCCAGGTAACGAACGCATAACGACTGCTCGAAGTGAGAACTCCAGATCAGGCTAACAATCGGATCTTCATAGCGACCGATGGCCGAAACACAGGCATTGCAGATCGCACCACACCCTTGTTAGCGTCGAAGACAGCGTTGAGTGCAGAAATCAGTGCCGCTCATTGCGCCCCCGGACCGAAAACGCTGAGATACGGCGAACCGGGATGAGTGCGATGGCAGGTGGCCGATATGCTCGCGCAATACCAGATGCAGGCCTGCTGAGAGGCCTTCGCTCGGCAGCGCCGGAAAACGGCTCGACCGATCGGAATCGTTTGCGACGACCCCGTCGTTCCCGGCCTCTCGGATTCATTATCGAGAGAGTTGAAGAAGTGAATACACCACCCGAGCACAGCGCCGCGGTCGTCCCGGCGATCGAGGTGACGGGGGCCTACAAGGTCTTCGGCCGTCGCGCGCGCGAGGCCGTGAAGCGGTTGAAGAGCGGAGCCACGCGCGACCAGGTGAAGCAGTTCGGCACGGCCGCGGTCATTGACGCCGACTTCACTGTGCAGCCGGGCGAGATCTTCGTCGTCATGGGCCTCTCCGGATCCGGCAAGTCCACGCTGATCCGCATGCTCAACGGGCTGAACCCGACGACAGCGGGCTCGATCAAGGTGCAGGGCGCCGAAGTGGTCGATCGCTCCCCCGCCGAACTGCGCGAGATCCGTCGCGACCGCATGTCGATGGTGTTCCAGCACTTCGCGCTGCTCCCGCACCGCACCGTGCTCGAGAACGTGGCGTACGGCCTGGAACTGCAGGGCGTTCCGCTCGCCGAACGCAACGAGCGCGCCACCGGGTGGCTCGCCCGCGTCGGCCTCGCCGGCTGGGAGAACCATATGCCCGGCGAACTGTCCGGCGGGATGCAGCAGCGCGTCGGCATCGCCCGCGCCTTCGCCGCGGACACCGATATCCTGCTCATGGATGAGGCGTTCTCGGCACTCGACCCGCTGATCCGCCGCGAGATGCAGGAGCAGCTCGTCGAGCTGCAGCAGGAGCTGGGCAAGACCATCGTCTTCATCACCCACGACCTCAACGAGGCGATGTTCCTCGGCGATCGCATCGCCGTCATGCGCGACGGCCGCATCGTGCAGGTGGGCACCCCGAACGATATCCTCACCGACCCCGCGAACGACTACGTCGCCCAGTTCGTGCAGGATGTCGACCGTGCGCGCGTACTGACCGCGGGCGATGTCATGGAGCCGCCGCGCGCCGTCGTCCCCGCCAGCGCCGGCCCGCGCACCGCGCTGCGCACGATGCGAGACCTGCAGACCTCCGCATGCTTCGTGACCACCGGGTCGCGCAAGCTCCTCGGCGTCGTCCGCGACAAGGACGTGCTGCGCCAGGTGCGCGAGGGCGGCAGCGACATCACCGAGCGGCTGCGTCCGACGCCATCGATCGTGAAACCCGACCAGCTCATCTCCGAGTTGTTCGAGCTCGCCGTCGAATCGCCGCTGCCGGTCGCCGTCACCGATGAGGCGGACCGTCTCATCGGCGTCGTCCCCCGCGTCACGCTGCTCGCAGCGCTCACCGACCTGCCCGCCGTCACTACGGAGATCCCGATCATCGAACCCACGCCCGACGTTCCCGCAGACATCATCACGCAGACGCTCGCCGCCGCGACCGCGGGCGGCGCTGAGGACGGGGAGGCGCGCTGATGGACGGATTCCGCATTCCGCTCGGCGAATGGGTCGCCGACGGTCTCGACTGGTTCAAGAGCACCTTCGACGGGCTGCTCGACGTGATCACGCTCGTCGTGAAGATGCTCGTCTCCGGGCTCGCCGACGGTCTCACCGCCGTCCCGTTCGCCGTACTCATCATCGTCTTCGCGCTGATCGGCTGGCTCGTCCGCTCGTGGCAGCTCGCCGTCGGCACGCTGCTCACGATGCTGCTCATCGTCGCGATGGGGCAATGGGAGAACGCGATGCTCACCCTCGCGCTCGTGATCGTCGCCGCAGCGATCGCCGTGCTGATCGCGGTGCCGCTCGGCATACTCGCCGCGCGGCACGACGCGTTCAGCGCGATCGTGAAGCCGATCCTCGACTTCATGCAGACGATGCCGGCCTTCGTCTACCTGATCCCCGCCGTGATCTTCTTCAGCATCGGCTACGTGCCGGGCGTCTTCGCGACCGTGCTGTTCTCGGTCGCGCCGGGAGTGCGCTTCACCGAGCTCGGCATCCGCGGCGTCGATTCGGAGACGGTCGAGGCGGGCTACGCCTTCGGCGCGACTCCGGGCAAGATTCTCCGCGGCATCCAGCTGCCCCTCGCCATGCCGACCATCATGGCCGGCATCAACCAGGTCATCATGCTCGCGCTGTCCATGGCCGTCGTCGCCGGCATGGCCGGAGCGAACGGTCTCGGCAAGGAGGTCGTCGCGGCGATCGCGACCCTCAACATCGCCCAGGGCGTGGAAGCCGGTCTCGGCGTCGTGATCCTCGCCGTCTTCCTCGACCGCGTCACCGCCGCGCTCGGCAACCCCGGCGACTACCGCCACTCGCTGCTCGGCGCGCTGCGCAAGCGGCGCGATGCGCAGCGCAAGCAGGCCCTGGCCAAGGCGGCCTGACCGGCCGCTGCACGACTTCTAGAAACCCACCAGCCGTGCGTTCGTCGCACGGGAAGAAAGGACGCAATATGCACATGCGCAAGCTCACCGGATTCATCGCACTCGGAGCCGCCGCGGCTCTCGCGCTCACCGGCTGCTCCGGCTCCGGCGATGGAGAGGCCACGGGCGGCGACCAGGGCACCATCACCCTCGGCTTCCTCCCCAGCTGGACCGACGGCCTGAGCACGGCGTACCTGCTCGAGGATCAGCTCGGCAAGATGGGCTACGACGTGAAGATGGAGGAGCTCACCGAGGCGAGCGTGCTCTACACCGGCCTGGCGAGCGGCGACTTCGACATGTACCCGTCGGCCTGGTCCGAGGTCACCCACGCGACCTACATGGAGCAGTACGGCGACGACATCGACGATCTCGGCGCGTACTACGACGGCGCCGTGCTCACCATCGCCGTGCCCGAGTACATGGACGATGTGAACTCGATCGAGGATCTCACGGGCCAGGCCGACCGCTTCGGCGGGGAGATCATCGGCATCGAGCCGAGCGCCGGCCTCACCGAGCAGACCGAGACCGTCATGATGCCCGAGTACGGACTCGATTCGGAGTACGAGCTCGTCACCTCGTCGACCGCCACGATGCTCGCGACACTGCAGGACAAGATCGACAACGAGGAGGACGTCGTCGTCACGCTGTGGCGCCCGTTCTGGGCGAACGACGCCTTCCCCGTCAAGGATCTCGAGGATCCGAAGGGCGCCATGGGCGAGCCCGAGTCGCTGCACTTCCTCGGCAAGAAGGGCTTCGCGGACGAGTTCCCCGAGGTCGCCGAGTACGTGTCGAAGATCAAGCTCGATGACGCCGCGTACGGCGCCCTCGAGGGACTGATCACCGGCGACGAGTACCAGGACGACCCGCAGGGCGCGGTCGACGCCTGGCTCGCCGAGAACGCCGACGCCTACCCCGGCCTGCTGACCGACTGACGCTCGGTCGACAGAGCGACGAAGGGTCGTCCGGTGCAGGTCACCGGGCGACCCTTCTGCCGTGCACCGCCTCCCCGCTTTCCCGAACGCCAGCGGCTAGACTGGGTCGGGTTGACCATCAGGCACCAGAGCCCGTCCGCCGAATCGGCCGGCTCGATCACGCGGTGCCGCCCATAGCGAAAACGGAGCCCCTGTATGAGCGCGATCCCCGACAAGCCGAAACTCGAAGGACTCGAGGAGAAGTGGGGCGAGGTTTGGGAAGCCGAGGGCACGTACGCCTTCGATCGTGCGGGCGCGACCCGCGATGACGTCTACAGCATCGACACTCCCCCGCCCACCGCATCGGGCTCGCTGCACGTCGGCCACGTCTTCTCGTACACCCACACCGACACCGTCGCGCGCTTCCAGCGCATGCGCGGCAAGCGCGTCTTCTACCCGATGGGCTGGGACGACAACGGCCTCCCGACCGAGCGCCGCGTGCAGAACTACTACGGCGTCCGCTGCGACCCCGCGCTCCCCTACGTCGACGGCTTCGTCCCCCCGCATGACGGCGGCGACGGCAAGAGCATCAAGGCCGCCGACCAGCAGCCGATCTCGCGCCGCAACTTCATCGAGCTCTGCGAACGCCTGACGGAAGAGGACGAGCAGCAGTTCGAGGATCTGTGGCGCACGCTCGGCCTCTCGGTCGACTGGAAGCAGAGCTACCGCACGATCGGCCATGAGTCGCTGCGAGCTTCCCAGCTGGCGTTCATCCGCAACATCGAGCGCGGCGAGGCCTACCAGGCGCAGGCGCCGACGCTGTGGGACGTGACCTTCCGCACCGCCGTCGCGCAGGCCGAGCTCGAGGATCGCGAGCAGCCGAGCGCTTACCACGCGCTCGCATTCCACAAGAGCGATGGATCGGGCGACCTCCTCATCGACACCACCCGCCCCGAGCTGCTCGCGGCATGCGTCGCCCTCGTGGCCCACCCGGACGACGAGCGCTACCAGGCGCTCTTCGGCACGACGGTGCGCACGCCCCTCTTCGACGTGGAGGTGCCGATCGTCGCGCACCACCTCGCCCAACAGGACAAGGGCACCGGCATCGCCATGATCTGCACCTTCGGCGATGTCACCGACGTCATCTGGTGGCGCGAACTCGATCTGCCGAACCGCGCGATCCTCGGCTTCGATGGCCGCATCGTCTCCGAGGCCCCCGAGGCCATCACCTCCGCACGCGGCCGCGAGCTCTTCGCCCAGCTCGCCGGGAAGACCGTCTTCAGCGCCAAGGCGGCCGTGGTCGAGGCCCTGCAGTCCTCGGGCGAACTCGTCGGCGAGATCCGCAAGATCACCCACCCCGTGAAGTTCTTCGAGAAGGGCGACAAGCCGCTCGAGATCGTCTCGACACGCCAGTGGTACATCAAGAACGGCGCCCGCGACGAGGCGCTGCGCGAGCGACTCCTGGCGCACGGCAAGCAGCTCGAATGGCATCCCGACTTCATGCGGGTGCGCTACGAGAACTGGGTCGAGGGCCTCTCGGGCGATTGGCTCATCTCGCGCCAGCGCTTCTTCGGCGTCCCGATCCCGGTCTGGTACCCGCTCGACGCCGACGGCAACCCCGTATTCGATCGTCCGATCCTGCCGAGCGAGGACAGCCTGCCCGTCGACCCGTCGAGCGACGTCCCCGTCGGCTACGACGAGTCGCAGCGCGGCGAAGCGGGCGGCTTCCAGGGCGAAGTCGACGTGATGGATACCTGGGCGACGTCATCGCTCACCCCGCAGCTCGCCGGCCAGTGGGAGCGGGATCCCGCGCTCTTCGATCTCGTCTCCCCCTACGATCTGCGCCCGCAGGGCCAGGACATCATCCGCACCTGGCTCTTCTCGACCCTGCTGCGCTCCGAGCTCGAGTCGGGCACCCTGCCCTGGAAGAACGCGGGCATCTCGGGCTGGATCCTCGACCCCGACCGCAAGAAGATGTCGAAGTCGAAGGGCAATGTGGTCACTCCGGCGGGCATGCTGCAGCAGCACGGCTCGGACGCGGTGCGCTACTGGGCGGCATCGGCGAAGCTCGGAACCGACGCCGCCTTCGACCCGCAGAACCCGACCCAGATCAAGATCGGTCGCCGTCTCGCCATCAAGCTGCTGAATGCGGCGAAGTTCACGCTCTCGTTCGATGCGTCGGGCGCCGGGACGGTGACCGAGGCCATCGACCGCTCGATGCTCGCGGGCCTGCAGCACGTGATCTCAGGCGCCACTCGCGCCTTCGAGAACTACGATCACGCCCGCGCTCTCGAGATCACGGAATCGTTCTTCTGGACCTTCTGCGACGACTACCTCGAGCTCGTCAAGGAGCGCGCCCACAACGGCGTCGGCCAGGAACAGGCCTCCGCCGTCACCGCGCTGCGCACGGCGCTCTCCGCGTTCGCACGCCTGTTCGCTCCGTTCCTCCCCTACGCGACGGAAGAGGTCTGGTCCTGGTTCGGCGAGGGCTCCGTGCACCGCGCCGCCTGGCCGAGCGCTGCTGAGGTGCAGGAGTTCGTGGGCGATGACGCCGACTCGGCGCTGCTCGACCTCGTCGGGCGCGCGCTCATCGGCATCCGCGGCGCCAAGACCGAGGCGAAGGCGTCTCAGCGCACGCCCGTCGAGCTCGCCCGGGTGCACGCCCCTGCGGCCGATCGCGATCGTCTCGAGCTCGCGTCCGCCGACCTCGCGGCGGTGGGCCGCATCGCGGATCTGCGCATCGAGGCCGCCGACGTCGACGCCGTGACCGTCGCCGAGATCCGCCTCGAGCAGGTCGAGGGCTGATCATGCAGCTGGGGGTGCGCTGGCAGGCCGGGGACGCGCCGCACCGCAGCGTGCCCCCGCTGCTGCACGACGCGATCGCGGAGCAGGAGGCCGTCCACCCCGGAGCGTCGGCCTGGACGCTGACCTGGCTCGAGGGCCGGCCGCGGGCGGCCCTCGACGACCTCGTCGTGCTCGGCGTCGATGCCGCGGGACGGGTCGGCGCGGTCGACGCAACCGAGCGACCGGATGCGCCGGGTGGCCACTCCGACGATGACGACGACTGGCTCAACTGAACGACACTTCCGAAACGAGGCATCACCCATGCTGCAGCACCCGTATCGCTCGGTAGCGGCTTCGCTGGCCGCCGTGCTCGTCGCGTTCTCGCTCGCGGCCTGCGCGCCCGAGCCCGGCTCCGCGCCCGATGGGAGCGAGTTCCACGGCAAGAACCCGATCGAGCAGGGCGAGGCCGAGCATCCCGAGCCTCCGGAGGAGGCGTTCGAGAAGCGCACCGAGATCCCCGAAAGCTTCCCCGCCGCCTTCCCCCTGATCGACGGCCTCACCGTCGACGACACCGGCGAACGCGAACCGGGGGTCTGGTTCATCGTCTTCGAAGCCAGGGATCAGGCCGGCGCCGACGCGGCCTGGCAGGCCGTGATCGAACAGGGCGGGTTCACGGTCGGCGAGACCGCCGATACCACCGAGGGCGGCATCGCCGCGACGCTCACGAGCGCGGAGCTCTCCGTCATCGCCGTCACGATGCCCGAACCCGATGGCGGCCCGGTCTTCTTGAACTACGACATCACGAGCATCGCCGGTTGAGCTCCTCCGGGGCCCGGGGCCCGCGAGGCCGTCTCAGGCGCTGCGCTCTGCGCGCCCGTGGGCCTGCAGCACCCGGGGCGGAGCCTCACCGAGCACGGCCTCCCGCGTCACGATGACCTTGGCGACATCTCCCGCCGAGGGCACCTCGAACATCACCGGGCCCAGCACGTCCTCCATGATGGCGCGCAGTCCTCGCGCGCCCGTCTTCCGGGCGACGGCGAGCTCGGCGATCGCCTCGAGCGCCTGCGGTTCGAACTCGAGGCCGACGCCGTCGATCTCGAACATGCGCTGGTACTGCTTGACGAGCGCATTCTTCGGCTCGGTGAGAATGCGCGTGAGCGCCTCGACGTCGAGCGGGCTGACCGTCGCGACGACGGGAAGACGGCCGATGAACTCGGGGATCAGCCCGAACTTGTGCAGGTCTTCCGGCTGCACCTCGGAGATCAGCTCGTCGTCGTTGCGCTTGCTCGCGACCGGCGAGCCGAAACCGATGCCGCCCTTGCCGAGGCGCGATCCGATGATCTCCTCGAGGCCGGCGAAGGCGCCCGCGACGATGAACAGCACGTTCGTCGTGTCGAGCTGGATGAACTCCTGGTTCGGGTGCTTGCGCCCGCCCTGCGGCGGGATCGAGGCGACGGTGCCCTCGAAGATCTTGAGCAGCGCCTGCTGCACCCCTTCGCCCGACACATCGCGGGTGATCGAGGGGTTCTCGGCCTTGCGCGAGATCTTGTCGATCTCGTCGATGTAGATGATGCCGGTCTCGGCGCGCTGCACGTCGAAGTCGGCCGCCTGCAGCAGCTTCAGCAGGATGTTCTCGACGTCCTCGCCGACGTAGCCCGCCTCGGTGAGCGCCGTCGCATCCGCGACCGCGAAGGGCACGCCGAGCTGGCGCGCGAGGGACTGGGCGAGATAGGTCTTGCCGCACCCGGTGGGCCCGAGCATGAGGATGTTCGACTTCGCGATCTCGACCTGCTCCGACGCCTCCTCGGCGGCGGTCAGCGCCGACATCGCGCGCACGCGCTTGTAGTGGTTGTAGACGGCAACCGCGAGCGACTGCTTCGCGCGCTCCTGGCCGATCACGTACTGATCGAGGAACTCGGCGATCTCACGGGGCTTGTGCAGCGCGAAGTCCGAGGGCTCCGCGGTCTGATGCTCCGCGAGGCGCTCCTCGATGATCTCGTTGCAGAGCGCGACGCACTCGTCGCAGATGTAGATCTGCGGGCCGGCGATGAGCTGCTGCACCTGCTTCTGCGATTTCCCGCAGAAGGAACACTTCAGCAGCTCGCTGCTCTCGCCGATCTTCGCCACCCCAGGCTCCTTCACACTCGGTATGCATCAACTTCTTATGAAGACTAACCGCACCCGCCGACATTGCCCTGCTGGGCACGCCGTCTCGAGCCGCAGTCGCTCGAACAGGGTGCGCGGGAGCGGCCCCCGATCCCTGCAGAAGCAACGGGATGCGGGGGCCGCGAGCCGATCAGGCGTTCTTGCGGCTCGTCAGCACCTGGTCGACCAGACCGTATTCGAACGCCTCCTGGGCGCTCAGGATCTTGTCGCGATCGATGTCCTTGTGCACTTCCTCGATCGAGCGCTTCGAATGCTTCGAAAGCGTCTCCTCGAGCCAGTCGCGCATGCGCATGATCTCGGCGGCCTGGATCTCGATATCGGAGGCCTGGCCGTGCCCCGCCTGCCCGACCGAGGGCTGATGGATCAGCACGCGCGCGTTCGGCAGCGCCAGCCGCTTGCCCGGCTGGCCACCGGCGAGCAGCACCGCGGCGGCCGAAGCGGCCTGACCGAGGCACACCGTCTGCACATGCGGACGGATGTACTGCATCGTGTCGTAGATCGCCGTCATCGCCGTGAACGAACCGCCCGGCGAGTTGATGTACATCGTGATGTCGCGCTCGGGATCCTGGCTCTCGAGCACGAGCAGCTGGGCCATGACATCGTCCGCCGACGCGTCGTCGACCTGCACGCCGAGGAAGATGATGCGGTCCTCGAAGAGCTTCGCATACGGGTCCTGGCGCTTGAAGCCGTAGGCCGTGCGCTCCTCGAACGACGGCAGCACGTAGCGGGCGTCGGGCATCTGCAGGCCGGAGCCCCCGGCCTGCGGCATCTGAAGGTTCGTCATATCCGGGTTCTTCCTCACCGTTACTTGTTCGTGCCGCCGCCGCCGACGACGTCTGCGGCAGAATCGCGGATGAAATCGACGAAACCGTACTCGAGCGCCTCATCGGCGGTGAACCAGCGGTCGCGATCGCCGTCGGCGTTCACCTGCTCGACGGTCTTGCCCGTCTGCGCCGCCGTGATCTCGGCGAGGCGGTTCTTCATCGAGGTGATGAGCGCCGCCTGGGTCTGGATGTCGCTCGCGGTGCCGCCGAAGCCGCCGTGCGGCTGGTGCAGCAGCACGCGGGCGTTCGGCGTGATGTAGCGCTTGCCCCGGGTGCCCGCGGTGAGCAGGAACTGCCCCATCGAGGCCGCCATGCCGATGCCCACCGTGACGATGTCGTTCGGCACGAAGCTCATCGTGTCGTAGATCGCCATGCCGGCCGTGATCGAGCCGCCGGGCGAGTTGATGTAGAGGTAGATATCCGCTTCGGGATCCTCCGCTGCGAGCAGCAGGATCTTGGCGCAGATCTCATTCGCGTTCTCATCGCGTACTTCCGACCCGAGCCAGATGATGCGATCCTTCAGCAGCCGGTCGAACACCTGGTTCGGCGGGGGCGTCTGTTCTGCCATGCGGCGCTCCATTCTTGTTGTCTGATTCGAGGCTATCGACTCGCCGGGCGATGCGCGGCCGTGTTCGCTGACGGCGACACGTCGCGGGCGCCCCGTCGCCCGGCGTGCCCGAGAAGACGGAAGAGGGATCCCGCGCCTCGGCGGCGGGATCCCTCTTCACGGTGTTCGCGCAGTGCGAAGCGCCCTACTCGGCGGCTTCGGTCTCCGCAGCCTCGGTCTCGGCGGCCTCGGCGGCCTCGGGGGCCTCCTCCGCCTCGTCCTCGGTGTCGACCGAGACGAACTCGCTGAGGTCGACGACGTTGCCCGACTTATCGGTCACCTTCGCCTTGCCGAGCGCAACGGCGAGCGCCTTGTTGCGGGTGACCTCGCCGAGGATGACGCCCATCTGGTCGCCCTGGCTGATCGCCTGGAGGAACTGCGCGGGCTCCATGCCGTACTGCTGCGCCGACTGGAAGATGTACTGCGACAGCTCGTTCTGGGTCGGAGTGACGCCCTCTGCCTCGACGATCGCGTCGAGGAGCAGCTGCAGCTGGATCTGCTGCTCGGAGGACTTGCGCACCTCGGCGCGGTGCTCGTCGTCCTCGAGACGGCCTTCGCCCTCGAGGTGACGGTGCACCTCCTCCTCGACGAGCTCCTCGGAGACCGGGATGCCGGCCTGCTCGATGAGGGTCTCGGTGAAGATGTCGCGCGCCTGCTGGCCCTGAGCGAAGACGGCGGTGCGGTCGGCCTGCTCCTTGAGGCTCTCGCGGAGCTCGGCGATGGTGTCGAACTCGCTCGCGAGCTGCGCGAACTCGTCGTCGGCCTCGGGGAGCTCTCGCTCCTTGACGGCGGTGAGCGTCAGCTCGACCTCCGCCTCCTTGCCCTCGTGCTCGCCGCCCAGCAGCTGCGAAGCGAACGTGGTGGTCTCGCCGGCGGTCAGCGTCTCGACGGCTTCGTCGGTGCCCTCGAGCAGGTTGCCCGCGCCGACCTCGTACGACACGCCCGAAGCCTGATCGACGTCTTCGCCGTCGATGCGCGCGACGAGATCGAGCTCGACGAAGTCGCCCTTCGCTGCGGCGCGGTCGACGGTGACGAGGTTGCCGAAGCGCTCGCGCAGCTTGGTCAGCTCGGCCTCGACGGCGTCGTCATCGGTCTGCGCGTCGTCGACGACGATCTCGAGACCGTCGTAGTCCGGCAGGGTGAACTCGGGGCGCACCTCGACCTCGAAGACCAGCACGAGCTCGCTCTTCTCGTCCTTCGCGTCGGGCCAGGCCTCGACGTCGGCGCTCGGGCGGCCCATGGGGCGCTCGCCCGACTCGTCGAGTGCGGCGCGGTAGAAGTCGTCCAACGAGGCGTTGACGGCCTCCTGGATGACGGCCTCGCGGCCGACGCGCTGATCGATAATCTGCGCGGGCGCCTTGCCCTTGCGGAAGCCGGGGATCGACACCTGCTCGGCGATGGTCTTGTAGGCCTGCTTGAGGTACGGATCCAGCTCGCTCTGAGCGACGGTGGCGCTCAGCTTCGCACGGGTCGGGGTGAGCTTCTCAGCGGTGATCTTCGGCAATTTGGCCTCTCATGAATCGAATTCGTTCTACTGCCTGTCGGGTCTGATGACCCTGGTCGGGGCAACAGGATTTGAACCTGCGACCTCCCGCTCCCAAAGCGGGCGCTCTAGCCAAGCTGAGCTATGCCCCGAAACACGTGGGTGTCACCAAGCGCCGCGCGGGTCTCCGCGCAACCTGAGCAAGTCTAGCCGAAAGCCGCCGAGGGTTCAGCAACCGCGCGAATGCGAACCTCTCGAGTTTTGCACTATGATCGATGAGGTGCTGCGGCGCCGACCCCCTCCGGGGATGTAGCTCAATGGTAGAGCCCCAGTCTTCCAAACTGGTCACGCGGGTTCGATTCCCGTCATCCCCTCTGTGAACAACGAGGTGAACCCCTGCCATCGGTAGGGGTTCACCTCGTTTCCGGGTTGACGGGAATCGAACCCCGCAAGGGGCGCGACAGCATGAGCACGCATCGCGTGCGAACTGTCGCGGCGCGAGCGCAGGCGGAGCCGTAGCGAGCGCGGCGAATGCCGGGCGCAGCCCAGCATTCGCGTCGATTCCCGTCATCCCCTCCACTTCGTTCCGGGTCTGAGACCGGGAATCGCGCGAGATTCGATGGACGCGATGCGTCCATCCCTGAGAATCGTCGCGCCCGTCATCCCCTCGGTCAATAACGACGATCGCCCCCTGCCTCGGTAGGGGGCGATCGTCGTCTCACCGGGTCGCGTCGCGGTGGTGCTCCGTGTAGTCGGCGTACACCTCGGCATTGCGCTGCACGGCGGCGCGGTCGGATTCGCGCAGCTCGCGCACGACCCGCCCGGGGATGCCGGCGACGAGCGAGTGGGGCGGCACGACCATGCCCTGGGGCACGAGCGCGCCGGCGGCGATGAGCGATCCCTCGCCGATCACCGCACCGCTGAGCACCGTCGAGTTCATGCCGATGAGGCACCCGTGCTCGACGCGCGCCCCGTGCACGACGGCGTTGTGGCCGATCGAGACGTCGTCGCCGATGATCGCCGCGCCTGATTCGGAGTCGCCGCGCTGGGTGTGGATGACGACGCCGTCCTGCACATTGGTGCGGGCGCCGATGCGCACCGCGTTCGAGTCGCCGCGCACGACCGCGTTGTACCAGATGCTCGACTCCTCGCCGATGACGACGTCGCCCACGACGATCGATCCCGGCGCGAGCCATGCCGTCGCATGCACGTCCGGGGCGCCGTACGGCGGCACCGCGATCTCGAGCCCCCGCTGAACTGCCGCCTCGGCCATGAGTCCTCCTCGCGGATAGCGAAAAGCCCCTACCGAATCGGTAGGGGCTGAATCCGCTCCCCCTGCTGGTCTCGATCCAGCGACATCCTGATTAACAGTCAAGCGCTCTGCCAACTGAGCTAAGGGGGAATATTGCCGAAGCAACGTCCTCTATCCTAGGCAAACCCGAGGATGCCGCGCAAATCGAATCGTGCGCCCCGGGCGCGTCGGGCCCGCGGGCCGCGAACGGAGCACTGCCGCTCCCCCGCCGACGCGCCTATTCCTCGGCGATCTCGTCGTACGCGGTCGCACGCAGCGCCTGCGCGAGGCGCTGCACGTAGCCGTGGTCGGCATTGCGGAAGATATCGTTGATGTCGCCCTCGCCGACGAAGCGCCCCTGCTGCATGACGAGCACGTTCTGCACGAGCGCCTCGAGCATACCGATGTCGTGGCTGATGAGCATCATCGAGGCACCGGTGCGCGAGCGGTACCACTGCAGCAGTTCGACGATCTTCGGCCGGTTGTTGGCGTCGACCCCGAGGGTCGGCTCGTCCGCGATGAGCAGGGCCGGGTCGAGCATGAGCGCGCGGATCACGGCAATGCGCTGCCGCTGCCCCTTCGAGAGCTCGTACGGATACTCCTGCAGCTTGCTGAGCGGCATGGCGACGATGTCCATCATCTCGGCGATGCGCTCGCCGAGCTCTTCCCGGTCGAAGTTCTTCGACCGTTCCGCGATCGGCTCGAGCAGGATGTCGCCGACGTTGAGCTCGGGCACGAGCGTCGCCCCGGCATCCTGCGCCAGGTACCCGACATAGGCGGTGAGGCGGCTGCGGGTGCGACGGCCGAGGCGGCGCATCGGCACGTCCATGACCGAGGCCTCGCCGCCGCTGTGCTTGATGCGCGCCGCCTTCTGCCCGGCGTCGAGCGCGCGGCCGGCGAGGAACTTCGTCAGGGTCGACTTGCCCGAGCCGCTCTCGCCGAGCAGCGCCGTGATGCCGCCTCGCGGCAGCTGGAACGACACGCCCTCCACGGCCTGGAACGATCGGCCGCCGGCGTGCGCCGGGTAGGAGAGTGAGAGGTCGGAGACCCGCACCACGGGGTCTGCATCGACGACGGGGTATGCCATCAGGCCTCCTTCTAACCGTCAGTTGCTTCGTGCGGACGTGCTTTTTCAGCCTACGCGGTCACTCTTCGCGTAAGCCCCGACGCGCCGCCTCGAGCGCAGCCAGCTGCTCCTGGATGCGCCGGGAGCCCGCGTCGCTCGGGTTGCCGATGCGCTGCATCCGGGCGAGCAGCTCCTGCTTCAACGAGACCAGGTCGCGGTCGAGCAGCGAGACGACGACGCCGCGGGCGTAGGCTTCGAGCATGTCGGGGTTGCGCTGCGGGATGGGCGCGATCGCCAGCTCGCGCACGAGGCCCCGATGCGTCTCGGGGGCAGCGGCGATCACGGCGTCGAGCCATTTGTCGGTGCCGAGCGCCGGCAGTCCGGCGGCGACGGCGTCGCGCACGACGCGCAGCGGTTCGGTCGTCACCTGGGCCGTGACGGCCTGCTGCATGAGGCCCGGGCCGACGGCGACGCCCTGCTGCAGCATCGCCATGAGCGCATCGCGCTCGAGCCAGGCGACGGGGGTGCTGGGCAGGGTCGAGAGCGAGATCCGTGCGGCGCGGGCGCTCTCCTCGCTCCAGGGATCGCCCCCGTCGTCGCCCCAGTCGCTCGGCGCATCGGGTACGCCGACCGGGCCGCCGTGCGCGCGGCCGGTGCGCGGCTGCGGCTGCGGCGCGGGGCGCTGCGGGCCGCGCCCGCCGCCCTGCGGCGCGGGCTTCGCGCTCGCGGCGCGCACGGCCTGCTGCACCTCGACGAGCTCGCTGCCGAGCATGCGGGCGAGCTCACGGGTGTAGCCGGGCCTGAGGGCCGGATCCTTGATCTCGGAGATGATGGGGGCGGCGGCGCGCAGCGCGTTGAGCCGGCCCTCGACCGAGTTGAGGTCGAAGCGGGCGACCTCCTGGCGCAGGGCGAACTCGAACAGCGGGGTCTTCCGCGCGAAGAGTTCGCGCACGGCGTCGTCGCCGCGGTGCAGACGGAGGTCGCTCGGGTCAAGTCCGTCGGGCGCGACGGCGACGTAGGTCTGCGCGGTGAAGCGCTTCTCCTCGCTGAAGGCGCGAAGGGCCGCTTTCTGGCCCGCTTCGTCGGGGTCGAAGGTGAAGACGACTTCCGCCGCCGAGTCGTCGCTCATGATGCGCCGCAGCACGGAGATGTGATCCTTGCCGAATGCCGTGCCGCACGTCGCGACGGCGGTCTCGACGCCGGCGAGGTGGCAGGCCATGACGTCGGTGTACCCCTCGACGACCACGGCGCGCCGACCGCGGGAGATCGCCTTCTTCGCGAGATCGAGGCCGTAGAGCACCTGCGACTTGTGGTAGACCGGCGTCTCCGGGGTGTTCAGATACTTCGGGCCGTTGTCGTCCTCGTACAGCTTGCGCGCGCCGAACCCGAGGGTCTGCCCGCTCGTGTCGCGGATCGGCCAGACGATACGGCCGCGGAAGCGGTCGTAGACGCCCCGCTGCCCCTCCGAGACGAGGCCAGCCTGCACGAGTTCGACCTGGGTGTAGCCGGCGGCGCGCAGGTGCTTCGTGAGGCCGTCCCAGCCGCGCGGGGCGTAGCCGACGCCGAAGCGCTCGCACGCGGCGTCGTCGAATCCTCGGCCCGAGAGGAACTGGCGCGCCGCTGCGCCCTCCTCTTCCGCCAGCTGCTGGCGGTAGAAGGCTGCGGCCTCCTGGTTCGCGGCGAGCAGTCGGGCCCGGTTCGGGCCGTCCTCGCGCTGGAACCCGCCCTCCTCGTACGTGAGCGTGTAGTGGATGCGGGCGGCGAGACGCTCCACCGACTCCGCGAAGGTGAGGTGGTCCATGCGCTGCAGAAAGGTGAAGGCGTCGCCCGATTCGCCGCAGCCGAAGCAGTGGTAGTAGCCGAGGGCCGGCCGTACGTGGAAGCTGGGGCTGCGCTCGTCGTGGAAGGGGCAGAGGCCCTTCATCGAGTCGATGCCGGCGTTCTTCAACGTGACGTAGTCGCCGACGAGATCGCCGAGGTTGACGCGGCGCTTGACCTCCTCGATGTCACTCGCCTGAATACGCCCTGCCATGCTGATGAGCATACCGGCTGGCTCGCGCCGAAGGTCGTGTGGAGCCGTATCGCCCACCGGAGCCTCTCGGATGCGCACAGAGGCTCCACGCTTCGGAGGAAATCTGGTGCGGCCGCGCCGCTGGTGCGGAACGCGATGCGTTCCGCCTAAACCAGCGGCGCCGTGCACAGCCGCTGGTACCAGGCGATCGCCGACTGGTCGGTGAGCGATGCGACCTGATCGACGATGGCGCGCCGCGCCGCCGCCTCGCTCCCGGCCGCGCGGAAGTCGGCGGCGTAGGCGGGTTCGAGCTCATGCGCCCCCGACTCCCAGAGCGTGTGCAGCAGCTCAGTGAGCAGACCGCGCTGACGCCGATAGGTCGGCCTGCGGCGGTCGCTCTGCATCACGAAGGCGGCGACGATGCCCTTCAGCACGGCGATCTCGGCCTGGATCTCGTGCGGCACGACGATCTCGGCCCCGTAGCGGGCGAGCGGCCCGGGCGCCGCCGCATCGAGCGTGGCGCCGATCGAGCCGCGGGCGAAGCGGCCGATCATCTCGCTCGTGAAGTTCTTGAGACGGGCCTGATGGCGGCGCGATCCGTCCCACGCATCCGACCAGCTGCGGCTCGCCGACATGCGGTCGTACGCGGCGCCGAGGTCGTCGGTCGTGAACCGGTCGTCCGCCCACGCCGCGACCTGCGCGATCAGGGCGCTGTGCCCCGAGCGCGCGGTGAGGAACGCGGGGTCGATGTGCTCGCTGACGATCGCGTCCTCGAAATCGTGCACGGAGTAGGCGATATCGTCGGAGAGGTCCATGACCTGGGCCTCGACGCACTTGCGCCGATCGGGGGCGCCGTCGCGCAGCCAGTGGAACACGGGGGCGTCATCGGCGAAGTAGCCGAACTTCACGCCGCCCGCGGCCCCGCCGGGGCCCGCTTCGTCGAGCGCCCAGGGGTACTTGCAGCTCGCGTCGAGCGTGGCGCGGGTGAGGTTCAGCCCGACGCTCTCGCCGCTCTCGGCGAAGTGCTTGGGCTCGAGCCGCGTGAGGATTCTGAGCGTCTGCGCGTTGCCCTCGAAGCCGCCGAAGCCCGACATCCACTCGCCGAGCGCCTTCTCGCCGTTGTGCCCGAACGGCGGGTGGCCGAGGTCGTGGGCGAGGCAGGCCGTATCGACGACGTCCTGCGACAGCCCCAGCGACGCGGCGAGCTCGCGCCCGATCTGCGCGACCTCGAGCGAATGCGTCAGCCGATTGCGGGCGAAGTCGACGCCGGCGGTCGGGCTGAGCACCTGGGTCTTCGCGGCGAGCCGGCGCCAGCCGCTCGAGTGCAGCACGCGTGCGCGATCCCTCGCGTAGTCGCTGCGCGGCCCCCGGTGCTGCTCGGGCATGAAGCGCTCGGCGTCGCGGGCGCCGTAGCCGGCCGGGGTCTGCGCATCAGCCACCGTCCGAGCCTCCGTCGACGCGCTCGGCCTCGGCCACGATCGCGCGGGCCGCACTGTCGATCGAACGGCTCTGCAGCCAACCGTCGGGCAGGTGCACGCTCTTCGGGCTGCCGGCGCGGCCGCGCTGCCCCTCGGCGCCCTCGCCCGGGTAGGGCATGGAAGCGTCCATGGTCCGGAAGATCTCGTCCATCTGCTCGAGCGACTCGACCGTCGCGAGCGCGCGACGGGTGTCGCCGCCGACGCCGTAGCCCTTGAAGTACCAGGCCACGTGCTTGCGGATGTCGCGGCAGGCGCGGCCCTCGTCGCCGTCGAAGAACTCGACGAGCAGTTCGGTGTGGCGGCGCATGGCGTCCATCACGAACCCGAGCGGCGGCTTCGCGAGCGCGCTCGCGGCCTCATCGGCCGAGATCTCGCCGGCTTCGGCGCGGAACGCCGCGTGCAGATCGCCGAACAGCCACGGCCGCCCGAGGCAGCCGCGCCCCACGACGACGCCGTCGCAGCCGGTCTCGCGCACCATGCGGAGCGCGTCGTCGGCCGACCAGATGTCGCCGTTGCCGAGCACCGGCACGCTCGTGATCGTCTCCTTGAGCTTCGCGATCGCGCTCCAATCGGCGTGGCCCGAATAGAACTCGTTGGCGGTGCGGCCGTGCAGCGCGATCGCCGCGACTCCCGCCTGCTCGGCGGCCCGCGCGGCATCGAGGTAGGTGAGGTGGTCGGCGTCGATGCCCTTGCGCATCTTCACCGTGAGCGGGATGTCGCCGGCGGCGCGCACCGCCTCCTCGACGATCGAGCGGAACAGATCGCTCTTCCACGGCAGGGCCGACCCGCCGCCCTTTCGCGTCACCTTCGGCACCGGGCACCCGAAGTTCAGGTCGATGTGGTCGGCCAGATCCTGATCGACGAGGAAGCGCACCGCCTCCGAGACCGTCTTCGGATCGACGCCGTAGAGCTGGATCGACCGGAGCGTCTCGCTCTCGTGGTGCTTGATGAGCCGCAGCGATGCCGGCGTGCGCTCGACCAGCGCTCGGCTCGTGATCATCTCGCTGACGTAGAGGCCCGCGCCGTATTCGCGGCACAGCCTGCGGAAGGCGGTGTTCGTGATGCCCGCCATCGGCGCGAGCACGACGGGGACATCGAGTTCGATCGGGCCGATGCGCAGGCGTTCGCCGTGCAGAGTCTGAGCAGTCATATCGCCCCCATTCTCGCAGATCACGACTGGGAGGGCGCGTCGATCGCTCCCCCGAAGCGGCGATCCCTGTCATGGTAGATCTGGATCGCCCGCCACAGCTCCTCGCGCCCGAAGTCGGGCCAGAGCGTGTCGAGGAAGACCATCTCGGCGTACGCGGACTGCCACAGCATGAAGTTGCTCGTGCGCTGCTCGCCCGAACTGCGCAGGAACAGGTCGACGTCGGGCAGCTCGGGCACGTACAGATGCCGCTCGATGGTGCGCTCGGTGATGCCGTTCGGCGACAGCCGCCCCGCACGTACCTCGGCGGCGATGCCGCGCACCGCGTCGGTGAGTTCGTTGCGGCCGCCGTAGTTCACGCACATCGTGAGTGTGAGCCCGGTGTTGGCGTGCGTGGCCCGTTCGGAGGCCTGCAGCTCGCTGATGACCGACCCCCAGAGCCGGGGCTTGCGCCCGGCCCAGCGCATGCGCACGTTCCAGGCGTCGAGCTGCTCGCGGCGACGCCGCAGCACATCGCGGTTGAACCCCATGAGAAACCGCACCTCGTCGGGCGAACGCCGCCAGTTCTCGGTCGAGAAGGCGTACACGCTCAAGTGCTTCACCCCGGCCTGGATCGCGCCGGCGACCACGTCGAGCAGCGCCTGCTCGCCCATCCGGTGGCCCTCCACCCGCGGGAGCCCCCGCTGGTTCGCCCACCGGCCGTTGCCGTCCATGACGATCGCCACGTGCTCGGGCGGCGGGCCCGCGAAGCGCGGGGGCTGCGCACCGGTCCAATCGACCGGCACGAGCGAGGAGGGTGCTGGGGGCATGGGACGAGTCTATTGCCGGCGCCGCCGGCCCGAGGTCACCGCTTCGCCGCGCCGTACGAGCGCAGACCGCGTTCGAGGTGGAACTGGGTATAGGCCGCCGTGATCCCCGCCGCCTGCCCCTGCTCGCGCTCGCTGCTCTCGAGCGCCGCATCCCAGTCGCCCCGCGCGAGCGCCGCCAGCAGGGCGATCGACCCCGCGTCGAGCCGCGGCGAGCCCGGTACCCGGTGCGCTTCGCAGGTGACGCCGCCGAGCTGCACCGAGACCGCGGTGTGCGGCCCGGAAGACCCGCAGACCACGCACTCGTCGAACCCGGGCGACCATCCCGCGAGCGACATGGCCCGCAGCAGGTAGCCGTCGCGAACGAGGTCGGCAGGGATCCTCCCCGCCGCGAGCGTGCGCAGCGCACCGACGAGCAGCGCGTACTGCTGCGCCGACGGCGCCCCCTCAGCGAGCCGCTCGGCGGTCTCGACGATCACGTTCCCGGCCCGATAGCGGTCGTAATCGGCGGAGATGCGCGGACCGTACGGCGCGAGGGTCTCCACCTGCGTGATGGTGTCGAGCGTGCGCCCCTCGTAGCACTGCAGGTCGGCGACCATGAACGGTTCGAGCCGGGCGCCGAACTTCGACGAGGTGCGCCGCACGCCCTTCGCGACCGCGCGCAGTAGACCGCGACCGCGGGTGAGCAGCGTCACGATGCGGTCGGCTTCGCCGAGCTTCTGCGTGCGCAGCACGACGCCTTCTTCACGGTACAGGGGCACGGCTCCAGTATCGCGCACCCCGGCGGCGGCGCGCGCTCCGCCCGTCGCGAACCGCGACCGCCCGTGCGCGGAAGCCGGTCGGTGCGCAAGAATAGAGCGCGTGTTCGAGACCTTCAAGATTCCGCTCGCCGCAGACCTCATCGCGGTCGGCACCGGCAGTCTGCAGGGCGCCGTCTTCGCGGCCGGCTTCCGCCGTCTCGACCTGCTCGGCGTCGCGCTCATCGGTGTCGTCTGCGGCATCGGCGGCGGCTTCCTCCGAGACATCCTGCTCGGCATCTCGCCGGCCGCGTTCACGAACAACTTCTACCTGCTCGTCGCGGTCGGATCGGCCCTCGTCGGCATGATGCTCCCCCGGCTCTTCCGCCGGCTCGACCCGCTCGTCAACCTGCTCGACGCGATCAGCATCGGCATGTTCGGGGCGATCGGCACGACGAAGGCGCTGTCAGCGGGCCTGCCCGTCGTGCCCGCGCTGTTCATCGGCACGATCGCGGCGGTCGGCGGCGGCGCGCTGCGCGATGTGATGCTGAACCTGCCGATCGCGGTGATGCACGTCGGTTCGCTCTACGCGGCGGCCGCCCTCGCGGGCGTTTCGGTGCTCACGGTGCTGCTCGCCCTCGGCGTGCCCGTGGTAGCCGCGGGCATCGTCTGCACCGTCGTGACCGCGGTGATGCGCATGCTCTCCGTGAAGTTCGGATGGAGCCTGCCCGAGCAGCGGGCGCTCAGCCGGCTCAAGCTGCGCAAGCAGCGCCAGGTCGAAGAGGTCATCGAGGAGGCCCTGCAGACCGGCACCATCACCATGCCGATCACGATTCCCGGGCTCGACCTGGACGACCTCGACGACCTCGACGGGCTCGGCGAGCCCGGCGGCGACGATTCCGACGACGAGGGGCGCGGCCGACGCCGACGCCGCCGACCCGAGTGACGAGCCGCAGCGCCTACGACCGCGCGCCGCGCCGTCGACCGAGCTTCGTCTCGGCCTCCCGCCACGCGCGCTGAGCCGGAGTCTCGCCCGCACGGCCGCCGGCCGATCGACCCGTGGCCCGCGTGTCGAAGCGCTCCATGCGGCTCGCCGCGCCGCCGCGGCCCAGATGCCAGGCGTGCGTGATCGCGAGCGCGAGGGCGTCGGCCGCATCCGCCGGCTTCGGCGGGGCCTGCAGGCCGAGCAGCCGGGTGACCATGGCGGTCACCTGCGCCTTCTCGGCCGCGCCGTACCCCGTCACCTGCGCCTTGACCTCGTTCGGGGTGTACAGCGAGACCGGGATCCCCCGCTCCTCGGCGAGGTACATGACGACGCCGCTGATCTGGGCGACGCCCATCACGCTCGCCACGTTGTCCTGCGCGAACACCCGCTCCAGGGCGACGCCCGCGGGCTTCTCGCCGTCGAACAGCCGCTCGATCGCCGACCCCAGCCGGTGGATGCGTTCCGGAAGCGGCATGTCGGCCGAGCTCGTGAGCACCTCGACGTGCTCGAACTCCAACTTGCGCCCCGCGCCGGCGGTCACCACTCCGATGCCGCAGCGGGTGAGACCGGGGTCGATGCCGATGATCCGTGACACGTATGCTCCCTCGTCCGCACCGCAACCGAGGGCGGCTGCGGCGCACCTCCGTTATGCGGCAATGGGTCGCGAATCGGGGGCTTCCTTCCCGGAGATCCCCGATTCGCGACCCATTGCTCTCGGCAGTGCCGACTACTCGTCGTTCGCGAGCTCCGACTGCACCTCTGCGGTCAGATCGAAGTTCGAGAACACGTTCTGCACGTCGTCGCTGTCTTCGAGCGCATCGATCAGGCGGAACACCTTGCGCGCGGTGTCGGCGTCGATCTCGACCTTGAGGCTCGGCACGAACTCGGCGTCGGCCGAGTCGTAGTCGATGCCGGCCTCGACGAGCGCGGTGCGCGCGGCGACAAGGTCGGAGGCCTCGGTGAACACCTCGAAGGACTCGCCGTTCGGGGTCGGGACGACCTCCTCGGCGCCGGCGTCGAGCACCGCCATGAGCACGTCGTCCTCGGTCGTGCCCTCTGCGGGAACCGTGATGACGCCCTTGCGCGCGAAGTTGTACGCGACCGAGCCGGGGTCGGCGAGGGTGCCGCCGTTGCGGCTGAGCGCGGTGCGCACCTCGGCGGCGGCGCGGTTCTTGTTGTCGGTGAGGCACTCGATCATGAGCGCGACGCCGTTCGGGCCGTAGCCTTCGTAGATGATGGTCGTGTACTCGACGACCTCGCCCGAGATGCCGGCGCCGCGCTTGATGGCGCGGTCGATGTTGTCGCCGGGAACCGAGTTCTTCTTCGCCTTGTGCACGGCATCGGCGAGCGCCGGGTTGCCCTCGAGGTCGGCGCCGCCGATGCGGGCCGCGACCTCGATGACCTTGATGTACTTCGCGAATGCCTTCGCGCGGCGCGAGTCGAGGATCGCCTTCTTATGCTTCGTGGTCGCCCACTTGGAGTGTCCGGACACCGGAGCACCTCATTTCTCAGTCGTGTTCGTGTCGTTTCAAGTTCGGGTGCGCATGCGTCAGTCGTCCGGTCCGGGGTCCACCGGCCAGGCGGCAGCGATGAGGCGGCGCACGTCGCCGAGCAGTTGCGGCAGCGCTTTCGTCTGCGCGATGATCGGGAAGAAATTCGCGTCCGACGACCAGCGCGGCACGATGTGCTGGTGCAGATGGGCGGCGACGCCTGCCCCCGCGATCTGGCCCTGATTCATTCCGAGATTGAAGCCGTGGCAGGCGAGCACCTCGCGGGTCACCCGCATGGCGGTCTGCGTGAGAGCCCCGATCTCGGCGACCTCCTCGGGGGTCGCCTCGTCGTACTGCGCGATATGGCGATAGGGGCAGACGAGCATGTGCCCGCTGTTGTAGGGGAACAGGTTCAGCAGCACATAGGCGGTCTTGCCGCGCGCCACGATCAGCGCGTCCTCGTCCTCGCGGCCGGGCGCCGCGCAGAACGGGCAGTCGTGCTGTTCGGGCTGATGCCCGTCGGACACGTAGACCATGCGGTGCGGCACCCACAGGCGCTGCATCTCGTCGGGGGTGCCGACCGCGTGCGTCGAGCCGAGATCCTCTACCGCCGCCACTGCTACTCCGTCCAGGCGGTCGATACCTGCTCGTGGCCCGCGATCGAGGCGAGGATGCGCTCGACGGCCTCGTCGACGGGCACGCCGTTGAGCTGAGTGCCGTCGCGGAAGCGGAAGCTCACGGCTCCGTTCGCCCGATCCTCTTCGCCGGCGATGAGCTGGAACGGCACCTTGGCCTTCGTATGGGTGCGGATCTTCTTCGGCATGCGATCATCGGAGTGGTCGACGTGGGCGCGCACGCCGTGCTCGCGCAGCTTCGCGATGATGCCGTCGAGGTACTCGCCGTACTGCTCGGCGACGGGCACGCCCACCACCTGTTCGGGGGCGAGCCAGACCGGGAACGCGCCGGCGTAGTGCTCGAGCAGGATCGCGAAGAAGCGCTCGACCGATCCGAGCAGCGCACGGTGGATCATGACCGGCTGCTTGCGGGTGCCGTCGGCGGCCGCGTACTCGAGCTCGAACAGCGCCGGCTGGTTGAAGTCGAGCTGCACGGTCGACAGCTGCCAGGTGCGGCCGATCGCGTCGCGCGCCTGCACCGAGATCTTCGGGCCGTAGAACGCGGCCCCGCCCGGGTCCGCGACGAGCTCGAGACCCGACTCCTCGCCGACCTGGCGCAGGGTCTCGGTCGCGATCTCCCACTGCTCGTCGGTGCCGACGGACTTCTCAGGATCCCTCGTCGAGAGCTCGAGATAGAAGTCATCGAGGCCGTAGGCGCGCAGCGTCGCGAACACGAAATCGAGCTGGCGCTTGATCTCGCTCTTCACCTGGTCGTCGGTGACGTAGATGTGGGCGTCGTCCTGCGTCAGACCGCGCACGCGGGTGAGGCCCGACAGGGTGCCGCTCTTCTCGTAGCGGTACACGGTGCCGAATTCGGCGAGGCGCAGCGGCAGTTCGCGGTAGCTGCGGGCCCGCGCCCGGAAGATGAGATTGTGGAACGGGCAGTTCATGGGCTTCAGGTAGTAGTCCTGGCCCTGCTTGACCACGTTGCCGGCCGCATCCTCGACCTCGTCGAGGTGCATGGCCGGGAACATGCCGTCCTTGTACCAGTTGAGGTGCTGGCTGGTCTCGAACAACGTGCCCTTCGTGATGTGAGGGCTGTTCACGAACTCGTAGCCGTTCTTGCGCAGCTCCGCCTGCATGAAGCTCTCGATCTCGTGGCGGATGATGCCGCCCTTCGGGTGGAACACCGCGAGCCCCGAACCGATCTCGTCGGGGAAGCTGAAGAGGTCGAGCTCGACGCCGAGCTTGCGGTGGTCGCGCTTCGCGGCCTCCTCGAGGCGGGTGCGGTAGTCGCTCAGCTCGGCCTTCGTGGGCCAGGCGGTGCCGTAGATGCGCTGCAGCATCGGGTTCTTCTCGCTGCCGCGCCAGTAGGCGCCCGCGGAGCGCATGAGCGACCAGCCGTTGCCGATGAGGCGGGTCGACGGCAGGTGCGGGCCCCGGCAGAGGTCCTTCCAGCACAGCTCGCCCGTCTTCGGGTCGATGTTGTCGTAGATGGTGAGCTCGGCGCCGCCGACCTCGACGCTCTCGTTATCGCTGCCGCTGTCGGCGCCGCCCTTGAGCCCGATGAGTTCGAGCTTGTACGGCTCGTCGGCGAGCTCGGCGCGCGCCTCGTCGTCGGTCACGACGCGGCGCACGAAGCGCTGACCCTGCTTGACGATCTTCTGCATCTCTTTCTCGATCGCCTTGAGGTCTTCGGGCGTGAAGGACTCTGCGGGGTCGAAGTCGTAGTAGAAGCCGTCGGTGATAGGAGGACCGATGCCGAGCTTGGTCTCGGGGTTGATGCGCTGCACCGCCTGCGCGAGCACGTGCGCCGCCGAGTGGCGCAGGATGTTCAGCCCGTCCTCGGAGTCGATCGACACCGGCTCCACCGTGTCGGTGTCGGACACCGTGGCCGCCAGGTCTCTCAGCTCGCCATTGACGCGCATCGCGACGATCGAACGATCGGTGAACAGGGTGAAGCCATCGGCCACGGGTGATCTCCTTCAGGAGGGAACTGCAGACCAGTCGAGTCTACCGGCACCGGCTCACGATTCTCGGTGCACGAGCAACGACGTGTTCTGCGCAGTGCGCACCTGCGCGACGACGAGTTCGATGACCACCCGGAGCACGATCACGTTGAGCCCGACGAAGACCCAGCCGAAGAGCAATGCCAGCACTCCGAGGATCACGAACGCACCGCCTCCGTCGTACGAACCGACCGCGGATGCGGCGGCGAAGAAGAACACGACCCAGCCGATCCAGGCGAGCACGTTCAACGCGATGCCGAGCACGTACAGCACCTTCGCGAACTTGATCGAGACGAAGTGCGCGAAGTCGAGATCGAACAGCGCGGCGAAGAAGCCGGGCTCGCCGTTCCTGGCCGGTCGCCGGCCCGCTTGACCGACAGCGCGGGCGTTGCCCGCGTCTCCGGGACCGCGGTGCCGCATCTGCGCGGCCGGGAAGCCCTGCGCCGGATAGGGCTGCGTCTGCCCGTACTGCGCACCGTGCGGCCCGGGATCCTGCTGCGGGAACGGATGCTGCGGGGCCGCTGCCGACGGTGCGGCCGGCATCGGCGATCCCTGTCGCCCCGGGTACGGCGCCCCCTGCTGAACCGGCGCCTGCTGCTGCGCCTGCGGCGCCTGCTGCCACGCCTGCGTCGACCGCTGCGGCGCCTGCTGCCACGCCTGCGCGGGCTGCGACGGCATCTGCGGCGGGCGGCTGACGGTCGCATCGCCGCCCTGCGCCGGTGGAGGCACCGGCGCACCGTTCTGGGGCTTCTCGACGGGCTGGTCGTTCAACTTCGCTCCTTCGGGTCGGTGCACATCCGTGCGCTTCGGCACTCTCCACCCTAGGGGCCGGAGCAGCGCAGGCGTTCCCGGTGGTCACGCACCGAGGGAGCGCGAATGCCCGATCTGGTGCGCAATCGCGCCGTGATTCTGCACTGATCACCGCATTCGCCGAACGCAGCCCCGAGGTGAAGCGGCTCCGGGTCCTCGCAGAAGGTCGTGACCGCGACGCGATAGCACAGGCGGCCCGCCCGGTACCGGGCAGTTCGCGATCAGGGAGGTCAGGAAATGCGCTGACCGCTCGCGATCTCGCCGAGTTCGTGCAACGGTGGAGGAGAAAAGCCTTCAGATCGAGGCCCGGAACGACGCCGCGGGGATACGGACCGAGTCCCAGCAGAATCGAGGTATCGGCACTATGGACGCATTCGAACGAACCGACCGGAGCAACGTCGCCACCGCGAGAAGGATGCGCCTTGGGGCGATCTGGCTCCTGGTGCTCGGCCTCATCGGGACGATGGGGCTCACCGGGCTCCTCATCGAGCTCGGCAACCCGTACCAGGATCTGGGACTGCTGACGAGCTACATCGGCAAAGTCGCGAGCCTCTTCGGGCTCCCGCTCTCAGCGGCGCTGTTCGCCGGATCGATGATCGTTCGTCGCCTCCCGGAGAGGCCCGCCGAGTGACCTCGTGAACGCGCGAACGCAAAAACCCCCGGCAGAACCGGGGGTTTTTCTCTGTGCGCGATACTGGGATCGAACCAGCGCGAGAATCTCGGAGCGAACGCACCGCGTTCGCGATTCTCGCGAGGTCACCGTGTTCGATCGCCCCGCGAACGCAAAAACCCCCGGCAGAACCGGGGGTTTTTCTCTGTGCGCGATACTGGGATCGAACCAGTGACCTCTTCCGTGTCAGGGAAGCGCGCTACCGCTGCGCCAATCGCGCCTATGCAGGCTATTCAGTTATACCAGCGAGGTGGCGACGGGATTCGAACCCGTGTATACGGCTTTGCAGGCCGCTGCCTCGCCTCTCGGCCACGCCACCGGAGTGGTTGACACCACAAGCGGCCGAGACGAACTCGGCCACTGGAGCGGATGACGAGACTCGAACTCGCGACCCTCACCTTGGCAAGGTGATGCGCTACCAACTGCGCTACATCCGCAAATCACCTGCCGGCTTCGTTTCCGTTGCCGTGGCGACCTAGATAACTATAGGGGGGTGCGCCGGGCAGTGCAAATCACGCCGTAATGCCCGGGCGCGCCGCGCCTCCAATTTACGTGGCCACCTGGGAATACACAAGGGAATGCCCCGATTTCCGCAGGGCTTCCTCTCAATTGCGAAGGCCGCGCAGATACTGTTGATGCCATGGCAGATCGGGAGCGCAGCGCCGTGCGCCGCGTATTCACGTGGGCGCTCGTGATCCTCATCGCCGGCGCCGTGGCGATCGGCTTCGCCAATAGGCAGGACATCAGCGACCGGATCCGCGCCGCGTCCTTCGAACCGTCGGCCCGCATCTCCCAGATCCTCGACGATCTGCACCTGACCGATCGCGGCGAACGCATCTTCCTCGCGTCCCGGCCGACGGTCGATGGCAGCCAGTACTTCAACACGCAGTGCGCGGATGTGGAGCATTCGGAGAACGGCCATGTGCTCGGCTGCTACTCGCAGGAGCATGTGCGGCTGTTCGACGTGACCGACGAGCGCATCAGCGGGATCGTCGAGGTCACGGCGGCGCACGAGCTGCTGCATGCCGCGTATGCCCGCCTGGGGCAGCGGGAGCGCGACGCGCTGGATCGCGAGCTGCGGCAGACCTTCGACGAGCTGAGCGCCGGCGACTCGGCCCTCGCCGAACGCATGGCGGTCTACAACCACCTCTCCCCCAGCGCCTACGCCAACGAGCTGCACTCGGTGCTCGGTACGGAGGTGCGCGACCTTCCCGACGCCATCGAAGAGCACTACGCGCGGTACTTCTCGGATCGCGCCGTGCTTCTCGACCGCTTCGACGCCTTCCACGCGGTCTTCACCGACCTCGAGCTCCAGGCCACGGCGCTCGAGTCGGACATGACCGACCTGCGCGCGGATATCGAGCAGCGCAACGCCGACTACGACGCCGCCGTCGCGCAGTTCAATCTCGACGCCGCCGATTTCTCGGCCCGCAACGACCGCTTCGAATTCTCGGGCGATGTCGCCGAGTTCGATCGCCTCAAGGCCGAGCTCCAGACGCGGCGCGACGCGCTGGAGGCCACGCTCGCGCAGCTCCAAGCCGACATCGACGCCTACAACTCGATGCGCGATCAGCTGCGCGACCTCGGCCAGGTGAGCGCCGAGCTCGATGAGAAGCTGAACAGCTCCCTCGCCCCCGTGAGCGACACGCCCGAATAGAGCGGCCGGCAGCCCCGAGTTTCCGCGGTTCGCCCGTGCGGGAGCATCAGGCCGTGCTTTTCCGTGTACTATCGTTTCGGTCGGCACAACGCGCGAGCGCAGTGCCTTCGGGCGATTGGCGCAGCTGGTAGCGCGCTTCCTTCACACGGAAGAGGTCGTCGGTTCGAGCCCGGCATCGCCCACCCAAAGTGTCTTACGGGAACACGCGACATCGAGAGATGTGGTGTGTTCCCGTTTCGCTTCCTTGCCTTCGTCGCCACTGTCGTGGGCTTCGCGCAAGATCGTCGCGAAGGGCTCCGCGAGCGTCGGGCGGAGTTGTTCGTCGTCGGTGATGTCGAGCCGGGTGTAGAACGCCTGGTTCGCGAGCCTGCGGTCGGCGTCGCCGGAGTGCAGGTAGGCGCGGTGCGCATCGGTCAGCAGTCGCAGGCTGTCGTGGAGGAACGCGCGTCCGCCCGTGTGGTGCTCACTGTGCTCGGCAAGGCGACGGTTCACGTCGGCCAGGCCCGCGCGAATACGGTCTTGGTGGCGCTTCAATGTGTCGAGGTCGATGGCGTCGGCGAAGTGCGCCGCGAGGAGCTTGTCGGACTCTGACTCCAGGCGCGCCCGCAGCGGTCGCGTCCGCTGATCCGCTGGTGATCGTTGAAGGAGCTGCGGGCAGCGGGAAGACGACCATGCTTGCCACCGCCATCACCGCTGCCGAGCGGGAGGGACGGTCTGTGCGGGTGGTTGCGCCGACGAAGAAAGCCGCTGACGTCGCGCACCAGGCCCTCGGCGTGCCCGCCAACTCCGTTGCTGCGCTCGTACACGCCCACGGGTACAGATGGAACGGTGACGGCGTATGGACACGCCTCGCCGTCGGTGACACTGACCCGGAGACCGGCCGCACCTACACCGGCCCGCTGGAAGCGGCGCAGTTACTACGTGATGAGCGGATCGTGGTGGATGAGGCGGGGATGCTCGATCAAGACAGCGCGCTCGCTTTGTTCACCGTCGTAGCCGAGCACGGCGCAACACTCGCGCTCGTCGGCGACCGGGCGCAACTGCCCGCCGTCGGGCGCGGCGGGGTGCTCGACATGACTGCGCAGATTCGGGGTCGCACCATCGACATGGCCGAGGTTCACCGTTTCACTGACGCCGCCTACGCCGAACTCTCCATCCGCCTGCGGGGTCGGGATCATCCCGCCGCGATCTTCGAGCAGCTACAGAATCTGGGTCTCATTCAGTTGCACGCCGACGCCGACGATCTGCACGAGCACATCGCCACGCAGCGGCGCGACGGGCAGGCGGTCACCGTCGCCACCAACGACGAAGCCACCCGGTTGAACGCCCGCATCCGTGACCAGCGCGTGCGCGCCGGAACCGTGGACGATCAGGTGACAACGACCGGCAGCGACGGGCTACCCATCGGGAGGGGCGATTTGCTCCAGACGCGAAAGAACGACACCAGCCTGAACGTAGCGAACCGGCAGCAGTGGGTCATCCAGCACGTCGAGGAGGACGGCACCGTCTGGGCGGTCGAGGCCGACAGTGGCCGGAAGCGTGATCATTCGGTGCGCCTGCCCGCCGCCTATACTTCCGAGCATGCGCATCTCGCTTACGCCTCCACCGCCTACGGCGTACAAGGCGCGACGGCGCCCGTGTCACACACATCCTCACCGACGCGCTGAGCGGCCCGGCCGTCTACGTCGGCATGACGAGGGGCAAGGACGAGAACCGGCTACACATCATCGCCGACAACCTGCCGGAGGCGCGGGAGCAGTTCATTGAGGCGATGGAACGCGACCGCGCAGACCGCGGCATCACCGACGCAACCCAGCAGGCCGCAGAGGCCGTGCGTGGGTTGGTTGAAGACGGCCCGGTGAAGCTCGTACGCAACGAAATAGCGGCCCTCGTCCGGCGCGCCGAACACGCCGAAGTCAGCGCCGCGCAGTGGCAGCAAGCCAGTGATGCCCTGGACAAGATGCACGCTCGAAAATGGGCTGAGCGCGAGCAGGCGGTTGAGGCGAACGACGCGGCGAAGCAGCAGCTCGACCTGGTGCGCGCTGAGGTCGCAGAACCGCTTATGGCGCAGGCGCGCGCCGCGCTCACCGACTGGCAGGACGCGGACAGTGCCGAGCAGACCGCCCGCGCGAAAGTACGAACGGCGGGGAGGTTCAAGAAGCGCCGCGCCACCGCCGAGCACGACATCACCCAGACTGTCGCCCGCGACGCGAAACGACGCCTCACGAAGACGTGGGGAGAGCCGCCTCGCTGGAACCAGAGTCAGGCGGCCTGGGCAGAGCGCGTCACTCAGCACAGAGTTGATGCTGATCCTCGCGTGGTTGAGGCCGAGCAGCGGCGCACCGACACCGGGCAGGATCTTCACACGGTGATCGAGTCGAACCCGTGGCAGAGCATCAGCGTCTACGTCCGCATCTTCGGCGACGAAGCCGTGAGGAGGAACCCCGGCGGTTACGTCGACGCCCGACCCGCTCGGCAGGCCGAGGCCGCGACCCGCACCGCCCAGCAGGCTCGCGCTGAAGCCGCGACTCTGCGCGCTCTCACCCCCGCCGAGGCGGTCGAACGAATCAAGCAGACCCGCGCCGCCGAGGAAGCCAGACGGGAGACCGCCCGCATGCTCGCAGAACGCGAACGCCAGCCGTCGCGTACGCCCCACGGTATCAGCGCCCAGAGCGGACCGGGTCTGGGACGGTGAAGTATCCGAATCACTACCGTCGGCGGCCTGCGTTGATCAGTCATTGTGAAGCGAAGGGCCGTCTGATAATCAATTGCGAAAGTCGCTTGATATGCCCCGGGGCAGGTTCGGTCTTTCGACAACGTCCAGCGCCTTCATGCCTCTGGGAGCGGCGTCGGGGCCCGAACTCAGGCCGATGCAAGCACGGGCGCGAGTGTTTCATTCAAGTCAGGATGCGGATGACACGCACCACGAACAAGCCCACAGAGACGATCAGCTCAAGGTACGCGAGCACGACGCCGAGAATGCTCGCCCGCCAGAGTGGTCCAGAACGGCGGGCCGCATAATGACCGATGATCACTGCGATCAATCCGGCAGCGATCGCGATGAGGTAGCTGACCGGCCCCCCGGGCATGGCGAACAGCACTACGATGGCGAGTACCCCGGCAGCCAGAGCAGCGATGTGTGCGGCCTTGCTGTTGGGAGCATGTGTCATATCGGAGAAGTTTAGCGACGGAGAACGCCACGCACGGGATGCGCATCCCGACCGTCGGTCAGCGTTGGGTTCACGTGCCGCTCCATGTTGGCAAGGATGGTGAGAACCGGGTGCGGAACGCTGCGAACAGGTAATTCGAGCTGGTCATTGGACATTCCGAGAACGCGGCAGATTTGGAAGCTCCGAATTGGATGGGGGCGACGTTCACGAATTGCGTTGAGGAGGCGTTCGGCGGTTGTCTCCGAGAGCCAGCTGTTCGCAGGCTGGCTTCTGCGGACACCCCGATAGAATCGTCTTGACTATCTGAGGAGTCTGGGGCCTCGGTTTTTCTGATTTCAGATCGCGGTATGCCCAGCTTGTGCCGCCTAGTATCGGAAAGCGTTATGCATGGATAACAACAGCACCGAGAACGACAAACGCGCTGTCCCTAAAGCGCCCAGGCGGTGGAAGCGTCCCGCATATGTCGTTGTCGTTCTGGCGGCGATGATCATGGTGATGGTCGTGTGGTTTCGCATTCCCGAAGTACAGGTGGAGTCGTTGTCCGCGGAGGGCGAGTTTCACTCGTTCGCATGCGCGAACGGAGGCTCGTTCAGATGGGATCCTCCTAAGGTGGTGCGCGGCCAGGAGGTGAACACTGACCCGAACCCGCTACTGCTGCCCTTTAACCAGCAGATCCTTGGCCTGAACATCGACTCGCTTCGGACGGAGGTTGTGTGCGGGAAGGCTCGTGACGCGCACACGAACACTCTCATCGTGACGACCTTCGCTGCGGGCGTGATCCTGTTCTTCGGGTATCACGGGCTCTGGACGCGTCGTGCCGACGAAGAATCCTCGCGAATCCGCGCGCAGCGCGCTTAACCCCGGACCATCTTCCATGAAGAAACCAGCCATTAAGCGCGCCACCCGGCGACCCCTCATCATTGTCGGCATCTTCTTTCTCGCTCTGGGTGTTCTGTGCGGGGTAGGGATCGTCTTCGGGTGGGTGCGTGCGGGCGGAGACCCGGCCTTCCTATTCAGCACGAAACGCGGAGGCATGCCGATCTGGCTCGGGACAATCTGGGCCGGCGCTTGGGGAGCGCTCTTCTGCTGGCTCGGAGGGAGAGCGCTGCGGGACGCGTGGTACTCGCGCGCAGGCGACGACACCGCAGCAGGCACGCACAGTCAAGACAGAGAGAGCGAATGAACGACATCACACATCTGGACGATGAGCGGGATCGCTCTGCAACGCACACCGGTGCTCGTGCGCGGACACACAGGGCGCTCCGGACGAGGGTTCGTCGCTTTGTCGCGCCGGTTGCTCTCAGCGTGGCCGCTCTGCTGGTGAGTGCGCCGGTAGCGGCATCCGCAGATGACGTGAACCCGCTGTGGTATTTCGAGCAGATGGGGGTGCAGGCCGTTCATGATGCGGGTATCACGGGCGAGGGCGTCACGATCGCGGTGCTCGACGGAAAGTTCAACCCGGATCTGGTGACATTCGATGGTGCCGATATCGAGTTACGCCCGTTGGAGGGGTGCGAGCTCGAATCAACGAATAAGTTGGATGCGGGACATGGTTCGGACGTGACATCTCTGATTGTCGGCAACGGGACCTCGTCGAGCGGCGCTGGAGTAAAGGGCATCGCTCCGGATGTCCGCGTGCTGTATTACAACGAGCTCGATATCGAGTGCCATACTCACCTCTCGTTCGACGTGACCCTGCAGGATGCCATCGATCAGGGTGCGGACATCGTCAGCATCTCCGGTACGTTCGGGGCGGCGACGCCTGAAGGCCAGAGGGCGCAGCGCGAGCTGATGGCTGAGGCGATGCGCGCTGGCGTGATCTTCGTCACCGGGTTGCCAAACGCCTGGGGCGTCGATTCTGGCATTTTCGATACGACAAGCGGTGTCGTGAGCGTTGCCGCGGTGGACGCGGCAGGCGATATACAGCCCAATAATCTAAAAGACGGACCGTTGCTCAACGAGAACGTCGATGTGGCAGCGCCGGGCCTCGACGTTGCAGGCGTGCAGGAGGCTGCGAGCGCCGATGGGTGGGGATACGGGTACTGGAGCGGCAATTCTGCGGCGACACCACTCGTGTCCGGGGCGCTGGCGTTGACAAAGCAGAAATGGCCGGACGCGACTTCGGCTCAGCTGCTCCAGTCGTTGATTCGAAATGCCGGTGATGATGCGGAAGAGATGGCGTGGAACGACGCTGTCGGGTACGGCGTTATCGATCTGCTGGCGATGATCGCGACGGATCCGTCGCAGTATCCGGATGAGTACCCGCTGTTCCGCGACGATCAAGAGCTCTCCTATGACGAAGTCTTCGCGGAGCCGGAACCAGAGCCTACGCCTTCTTCGGAACCGGCCGCTTCGGGTGCGGATTCCGTGATGTGGATGCTCGCTCCTGTCATCGCGGTTCTCGTGCTCGGTGCGATTCTCGTACTCGCCCTCGTGGTCATCGTCGTCATCGTCGTGATACGTCGACGACGACGGAGAACTGGCGATGGAACGTGATGGTCTGAACGAGACGTGTGCGCAGGTCTGCGTATAGCAGTGGAGTTCTCCATAGAGGACCTCCCATCGGTCGTTGAATCCATGCACCAGAACGCGCTACCAAGGTTCGCGGTGCGAGGGATTGATATCAGTCCAACTCCCACGCCATCACCGCGTCTTTGCCCATACGGTGCCCCGGTGAACACCGAACCGCTTCGCGAGCGTTTTCACGCTGACACCGTGCTCGCGGGCTGTTCGCATAGCGTCCACTTCGGTGCCGGTGAGTCGTGTTCGAGGTCGTTTCTTTGGTTCCGCCGATGCCCCGATCAGTGCGTCGTCAGCCTCGCCTACTGCATCGCCGCCGCGCTGAGACCCTTGATTCCATGCGGAAACAAGCTTCTGAACCCGTTGTCGGCTGTTCCCGCAACGCTCCATTGCTTCCACCGATCAGAAATCCCCCGCTCTCAGAACGGGGGATTTTGTTGTGAGAACTTAGCGCTTTTCGGCGAGCGGCCACTGGACTTCGTGCCACGGGCCACCGGGTGCGTAGAGCATGCGCATGTCGGCCCGGAGATCGAGTGCGCCGCGCGAGCTCGCCCGGGTTTCGGCCTCGATGAGCGCGGTGCCAAAGCCGAGCCAGTCTCCGCAATCCTCTCGCAGCGGTGCGGCAGCAGTCGCGAGTCTACGACGGGCCTGGCCGGCGCTGACGTGCCGCGCGGCGACGCCGAGGCGCAGCAGCATCGCGAGCCTGGCGACCAGCATGGGCCGCGCGTCGACATCCGGCGCGGCTGCCGCAACGCCTGAGGATTCGGCGCTCTGCGTCCGTCCTGCTGCGGACAGGCGGTTCAGCTGCTGCTCGAGAGCGGCGACCGAACCGCGCCATTCGTTCCCGCGCACCGCATCCCAGCTCTGGGCAACGCCGAGCAACCGCCGACGCCAGTCGTCGCCGCAGAACGCAGGCACGAGGCTCCAACGATCATGCAGCAGGCCCGCCTGCTCGACATACAGGGCGGCGAGACCGAGCAGCCATGCCTCATACGGATCGACCACCGTAAACGCCCGGGCCGATCCTCGCAGATCGGCAGGCGAATACCCGTGGGTCTGCGCGACGTTCACAAGCCCCGGCCTCCAATCTCCACGGCGCTCCCTGCGCCGGGACCACCACACGATCGCGAGAAGGATCATTGCAAGAGCGATGATCACGATGACCCACGGCGTCCATTCGCCGCGGGCGAAGCGGACCGGGTTCACGGGCGCTGCTCGAGTCTGGCTGCGACGGCATCGTCGATGAGTACGGCGAGCGCTGTCGCGGAAAAGGGATCGACCTCGAGCGCGCTCTCGTCGAGGAGATCCTCGGCGACCAGCGCATCAGCGATCAGCACCCGACTCGGTGTGATCCGCTGGCTCCAGGGCACGTGCGCCCAGGGCCCGCGCTCGGGGTCGAGCAGCGCCGCCTGGCGGCTTGCGTCGTGCGCGTCCGACTGCTTCGCTTCGAGTCCGGTGACGCCTTCCCAGAACCAGCGGGCGGTCACGAAGTGCTCGCCGAGTTCTTGCCAACTCGAATAGCTCTGCTGCAGCTGCGCCGACACGAGATTGAGGGTATCGACGGCCTCGGCTTCGCTCAGCCATCCGAGCGAATACCCGGCGCGGGTCAGCATGGCAGCGCGCACCAGATCCCACGCTTCGAAGTTCGCATCGCGAATGCCCCGCGCATTGCCGCGCAGCTGCAGCACCCGCCAGCCCTGCTCTTGAGTCCTCTCATTCGAGTCCGCGGCGGCTCTCCGGGAGAACTCCGCAGCTTCCGCGTCGCTGAGGCTTTCGGCCTGCGCGATCTCGAACTCGAACTCGACGCGGTGTCCCTCGCGCAGAATCCAATGCAGACGACTCAGCAGCTGCGGGCGCGATCGAATGCCCCAGGCCTCCTGCAGTCCCGAAGCGGCGTTCTCGAGATCGCGAAATGCCAGGCGATCCCACGGGTCACCGGTGCAGATGCCGAACACGGCTGCGACTGCGAGCGGCCAGTGCAGGTCGTTCGGCGAGAGTGTCGTCGGATCCTCGCTCCATTCGACGCGGTGATGTTCTGCGTAGTCTTCGGGCCGAGTCCAGGTCTTCGACTGTTTCGCTGATGCGCCGGATCTGCCGGGCTTGCCGGGCCTGCGCATGTCGGCCGCGGAAGTGCCCCCGGGTTTCGACCTGCGCAGCATCGCCCAGACGATCGTCGCGAGCAGGAGCGCGAGGACGGCCCAGAAGATGTATGGACCGATTCGTTCGCCGAGCGGTTCGTCGGTGATGGCCAGCAGAGGCGTCATCGCGTTCATGGCACCAACTTAGCCCGACGCGGGCGCAGGCGGTGCGAACGCCGGGCGTGTCAGCGGCAGACGCAAAAGCCCCGCACGATTCACCGTGCGGGGCTCTGCAGCGGATCGCCGACGTTCACCGGCGGCGACCCCTGGACTCTCGAGCCGTTACTCGTTGCCGATCTGGCCGTCGATGTTCTTGCGGACGTCCTCGACCTGGTCGGCGAACTTGCCGCCGGTGACCTTGTTCGCGAGGTCAGCGGCGCCGCCGAGAATCTTGTCGCTGATGCCTTCAGCCTGCTCGCTCTTCAGCGCATCGTTGACCTTGTCCGCGTTGTCCCGCGCCAGGTCCGCGGCCTTCTTGCCCAGATCCTCAATACCCATGTTCTGCGTCCTTTCGAATGAATCGAGACTTGCCGAGCGGTACTGCGTGCTCACTGGTCATTATTCCGGTTCGACGGTGCAACCGGAAGAGCCGGTGCCGCTGACCGTAAAATGTTGACCATGCCTGCTCGCCCTTCTCGCGTCGTTCCGCTGCGCTACGACGACGGCTTCCGCGCCGCGATCACGATGCTCGTCTCGACGCCGCTGCCCTTCGCCGTGCTGCTCATCGCCGTGCTGCAGCGCGGCCTCGAAGGCGCGACGGCGCTCCCCTACGCCTTCGCGGCGATCTGCTTCATGTACTCCGGCTTCTCGGTCATGTACCTGATCTGGACCCACCGCGCCTTCACGCGCACCGATCCCGGCACAGTGAACCGTATCGCGGCGATCCAGCATCGCCGGGGCCCGAGCCGTCTCGCCCGCACCCTCGGGTTCGCGCGCGCCGAGGATTGGGCCGTGTTCGCCGCCAGCACGGCGCTCATCATCTCGATCGGCGCGACGACGGTGAGCGCCGGCACCCGCGGCATCTGGCTGCCCGCGCTCGTGCTCGTCACGGCCGCGACGGCCTGGGCGACGATGGTCTACGCCTTCGCCCTGCGCTACTTCCGTCTGCACGCGGGCGGAGAGGAGATCGTCTTCGACATCAGGGAGACGCCCGAGTTCATCGACTTCGTCTCCATGTCGGTGATGGTCTCATCGGTCGGGGCGCTCTCGGCGGGGTCGCCGCGCACTCGGGCGGGGCTCGCCGTGGTGCGCACGCACACCTTCATCGCCTTCGCCTTCAACGCGCTCGTCGTCGCGATGATCGTGTCGCTCGTGAGCGGCCTCGTCACGGCCGGTTAGGGCCGCGCCCGAAGCCCGGGCCGTGGTCCCGCCTGAAAGACGGCGCGTCAGCCGCGGATGCCGTGCAGCGCCGAGATCGCCGCGACCGCCGCATCGAACGGCCCCCGTGCCAGCACATGCCCCTCGCGCCGCATGCCCTCGTCCGAGATGCGCAGCACGCGCTCGGGCGAGAGGAAGCTCTCGCGCCCCTGCGGGTCCCAGCCGCCCGAACCGATCGGCACGAACCCCCGGTGCTGCTTCGTGCTCAGGTAGCAGCCGGCGGTCGTGTGCGCGTCGAGGCGCGCGATGATGAGCACGGGGCGATCCTTGCCCCGCCCATCGTTCTCGACGTACGGCACCCAGGTCCAGACGATCTCGCCCGGGTCGGGGTTGCCGTCGGGCGCCGGCGCGTAGCTCGGCTTCAGGCCGCGCACCGCCGCGGGATCGAGTTCGCGCGTCGCCGTGCCGCCCGACCGCCCGGGGCTGTCGAGCACTGCGGAGGCGCCGCTCGCTCCCGCGCCTGCCGCGACCGTCTGGGTGCGCAGCCGCGGCTTCGGACCGGACGACCTCGGAGCGGGCTGCGATGCGCTCTTCGTGCTGCGTCGCACCTCGCGCCGCGCCTCTTTCGCGAGACCCGCGACCAGCACCGACACGATCGAGCGGATGATGCCCTGCCCCTTGCCCATGCCTACTGCACTCCGTTCGCGGTGAGCGCGTTCAGGCGCGACATGCATCGCTGATACTTCTTGCGGTAGCCGCCCTCGAGCATGCCTCCGCCGAAGATGGAGGTGAGGGGCGTGCCGGTCGCATAGATCGGGATCTGCGCATCGTAGACGCGGTCGATGAACGCCACGAACCTGAGCGCCGCCGACTGGTCGGTGAGCTCGTGCACATCGCGCAGGCCGATCGCGCGCACGCCCGAGATGAGCCCGATGTAGCTCGAGGGATGCACTGTCGCCAGATGGGCGATGAGTTCGGAGAAGTCGTCGTCGGTCATGCGGTCGCCCGCGGCCGCCACATCCGCGAGCGCGAAGCGGTATGCGTCGTCGGAGAGCGCGACGGCCTCGCCCTCGATGTCGCGCTGGCGGTAGTCGACGCCGTCGATGCGCACGGTCGCGAATCGATCGGACATGGCCTGGATCTCGCGCATGAAGTCGGCCGCGGCGAAGCGGCCCTCGCCGAGGGCGTTCGGGGGCGTGTTCGAGGTCGCCACGAAGCGCGACCCCGATGCCGTGAGCTCGCCGATCAGACGGGTCATGAGCATCGTGTCGCCCGGGTCGTCGAGTTCGAACTCGTCGATGCAGATGAGCTTCGCGCCCTGCAGCACGCCCACGGCGCCGGTGTAGCCGAGCGCGCCGACGAGCGCCGTGAACTGGATGAAGGTGCCGAAGTATTTGCGCCCGGGCGTCGCGTGCCACGTCGCGGCCAGCAGGTGGGTCTTGCCGACGCCGAATCCGCCGTCGAGGTAGATGCCCGGCTTGTCCGTACCGACTGCGGGAGTCTCGGCCTGCTGCTTCCTGCGCCCGAAGCCGAAGAGCCCGCCGCGCGGAGCGGCCGGTGCCGGCTTGCCGAACGCGCGCAGCAGATCGCGGGCCTCGGCCTGCGACGGGTACTGCGGGTCGGGCCGGTACGAATCGAACGAGGCGTGGTCGAACTGCGGCGGCGGCACCAGCGAGGCGACGAGGTCGGCGCCCGAGATGCTGGGCCTCCGATCGACGAGTCGCGACGAGCTGTGCTGCTGGGCTGGGAGCGCTGTGGGTGCGGTGTTGTCTGCGGGCATCAGCGCTATTCTAGCCGCGCCACGCCGGTCTCGAGAGGGATCGCGCGAAGGCCTCGGTCACCCGCTCCCAGGCCTCCGGCTCGGTATTCCACAGCTTGACGTGCTCTCCGGTCGGCTGCAGGCGCACCTGCACGGTGTCGGGCCGCAGCCGCGCGAGCTCGAGCGCGGGGCCGCTCGGCACGAAGGTGTCGTGCTCGCCGGCGTGGATGAGCACGGGAACCGCGAGCTCACGGGCGAACGTCGCCGGCGCGAGGGTCTCGAAAGCCAGGCCCCCGGGTTCGCCTCCGCGCACGTAGCCGCGACCGAGCAGCCCGATGCCGATGTCGGCGAAGGGGCCGGGCATGCGCTTGCCGCCGGCCTGATGGCGCAGGAGCGCGGGCCAGTCGACCGCGGGCGAGTCGAGGATCAGCCCGTCGATCGCCTCGCGGTGCCCGCCCCGCGTCGCCGCGACCAGGCAGGCAGTGCCGCCCATCGACCAGCCGAAGAGCGTGACGCGCTCGCCGCGGCGCGCGAGCGCCTCCGCGATGGCGGCGTCGACGTCGCGGCTCTCGGAGAGGCCCATGCCGTAGCGGCCGTTCTCGCCGGCGGGGGCTCCGGCGTCGTTGCGGTAGCTGATCACGAGGCTCGTGATACCGGCGCGCGCGAGCGGGGCGACACCGCGCAGCGTCTCCTCGGGCCGCGCGCCGCGACCGTGCACGTGCACCGCCCAGCGCTTCTTCCGGGCGACGCGGGGGTGCACGATCCAGGCCTCGGCTGCGCCGAGCTCGGTCTCGTAGGTGATGCGCTCGGTGCGGAAGCCGAGCTCCTCCGGCGAGGTGTACCACCACCCGGTGATGCGACCGCGCGCGCCCGGGCGCAGCTGCCCGCGATCGACGGCGAGCACCGGCCGCGCGACCGAACCGCCGGAGCGCTGGACGATGTCGCCGAGTCGGGCGTGCCCCGATCCCTGGTCGAAGAGCAGCGAATAGCGGCCCGGCAGCGCGACGTCGTCGCCGTGCAGCCATACGAGCGCGCTGCCCTCGCCCCGCTCGACGCGCTCGACCAGCACGGGCTCCTGCGTCCGCTCCGCCGGTGTCACGGCCATCCGCGCGAGCAGGGTGCCGAGCGCCACTGCTCCGACCGCGCCGAGCGCGACCACGGCGGCGGCTCCCCCGGCCGCGCCGAGCGCGGCCGCGCCAGAGATTCGTTTCGCCACCATCGACCTCCCCGATATCGCCTTTCACCGGCGAGCCTACCGGCCGCACCACACAGCAAACTCTAATGTCCGTGGTGTGAGGGACACCACGGCGGGAGCACCCGCGGAATTCACCGAAGCCGTCGAGCAGATCCGCGGCGCGCGGTTGCGCAGCGAATTGAGCGTCCGCGAGATCCCTGCCCCCGAACGCATCGCCCCGCACTCGTTCGCACTGGCCGCGGGCATCGCGAACGGCAGCGATGGCGACGACGACGCCATCGACTCGCCCTTCGGGGCCGGGCGCTTCGTGCTCATGCACGACCCCGCGTCGGCCGACGAATGGGGCGGCCCGTTCCGCATCGTCTGCTTCGCGCAGGCGCCGCTCGAGATGGAGATCGGCGTCGATCCCTTCATCACCGAGGTCACCCGCTCCTGGCTGACCGATGCGCTCGACACCCGCGTCGCCGACTATGATGCTCTCTCGGGCACCGTCACGAAGACGCTGTCGAGCGGCTTCGGCTCGCTCGCGGCGCGCGGCGATGCCGCCCAGATCGAATTGCGCGCATCCTGGACCCCGCACGGACCCGGCTTCGACGCGCATGCGGCCGCATGGTCGGAGCTGCTCTGCATGCTCGCTGGCCTGCCCGCGGAGGGCGTAGACTCGCTCGCCGCGCGCCGCGCACGCAATCCCCTCGCAGGAGCCTGACCCGACATGATTGACCAGACGGACCTCGACACTTCGTGGACGATGATCGAAGACGACGAGGGTCTGCGCCGCGCCGCCGATCGGCTCTCGGCCGGCACGGGACCGATCGGGATCGATGCGGAGCGCGCCTCCGGCTTCACGTACGGCTCCGAGGCCTATCTGGTGCAGGCCTACCGCCGCGGCGGCGGGGAGGCGATGCTCTTCGACCCGACAGGGATCACCGACTTCGCTCCGCTCGCCGAAGCGCTGGCGGGCGAGGAATGGGTGCTGCACGCAGCCAGCCAGGACATCCCGTGCCTGGATCAGCTCGGCCTGCACCCGGACCGTCTGTTCGACACCGAGCTCGCCGCCCGCCTGCTCGGGTTCGAACGCGTCGGGCTCGGCTCGATCGTGGAGTCCCTCCTCGGGGTGCACCTCGAGAAGGCGCATTCGGCGGCGGACTGGTCGCGCCGGCCGCTCCCGGAGTCCTGGCTCGAATACGCCGCGCTCGACGTGACGCTGCTGCCCGATCTGCGCGATGCGGTGCATGCGGAGCTCGTCTCGCAGCAGAAGCTCGATTTCGCGGAGCAGGAGTTCGCCGCGGTGATGAACCGGCCGGCGAAGCCGCCGCGCTCGGAGCCGTGGCGCAAGGTCTCCGGCAGCAGCAAGCTCCGCACTCCCCGACAGGCCGCGATGGTGCGGGAGCTCTGGACGGCCCGCGATGAGCTCGCCCGCGTACGCGATGTCGCCCCGGGGCGGCTCATTCCCGACTCCTCGATCGTCGCCGCCGTCACGGCGAATCCGCGCTCGGCCGACGATCTCGCGCGCCTGCCGAATTTCAAGGGCCGTGCGAGCCGTTCGGAGCTCTCGCGCTGGTGGCGCGCGATCCTGCGCGGGAAGACCACGAGCGAACTGCCCGGCCCGCCCGCGAAGGACCCGGATGCGATTCCGCACCATCGGGGCTGGTCGCAGCGCTACCCCGAGGCCGCGGCGCGCCTCGCCGATGCCCGCGCGGTCGTGGAGGCGGAGGCCGAACGCCAGCGCATGCCGGTGGAGAATCTGCTGACCCCCGACACACTGCGCCGTCTCGTCTGGCGACCGCCGTTGCCCGCCACGACCGCTACAGTTGCACTCCGTCTCACGGAGCTCGGCGCCCGGGAATGGCAGGTTGCGCTTACTGCACCAATCCTCGCGCCCGTTTTTGTAGAGAATAACTAAACGCGTCACGGCGACTGGGGCGCAGTCCCAACGATTTCTTGCAGAGCTACCGTCGCCTGAGACTGAGTCCCTATGATGGGGGCAACGCACGTTCGAAGTCGATGGAGGCGCAGTGGTCGCAATGAGAGAAGTCGTGTTCGTAGACGGGGTTCGCACTCCGTTCGGTCGCGCCGGCGAAAAAGGCATGTACGCCGGCACCCGTTCCGATGATCTAGCCGTGAAGGCGCTGCAGGGGCTCATCGAGCGCAACCCTGCGCTGCCGGTCGAGCAGATCGACGACGTGGGCGTCGCGGCGACCACGCAGCAGGGCGATCAGGGTCTGACACTCGGTCGCACCGTATCGATGCTCGCGGGGCTCCCCGTCACCGTTCCGGGGTTCGCGCTCGATCGCATGTGCGCCGGCGCGATGACCGTCGCCTCGTTCATGGGCGCCGCGATCGGTTCGGGGCAGTACGACCTCGCGATCGCCGGCGGCGTCGAGCACATGGGCCGGCACCCGATCGGCCTCGACGCCGACCCGAACCCCCGCTTCGTCGCGGAGAAGCTCGTCAGCGCGGACGCCCTCAACATGGGCGTCACCGCCGAGCGCCTGCACGACCGGTTCCCGCAGCTCACGAAGGAGCGCGCCGACCGCTTCGGCATGCTCAGCCAGCACAAGGTGCAGGCCGCCTATGACCGCGGAGACATCCAGCACGACCTCATCCCGGTCGCGACCCGCTCCGCCGCCGGCTGGGGTCTCGCCACCGAAGACGAGGGCCGTCGCCCCCAGACCACCATGGAGGGCCTCGCCGGGCTGAAGACCCCCTTCCGCCCCCACGGCCGGGTCACCGCGGGCAACGCGTCGCCCCTCACCGATGGCGCGACGATGTCGATCCTGGCCGGCGCCGACACCGCGGCCGAGCTCGGTCTCGAGGCGAAGATGAAGCTCGTCTCGTTCGGCTACGCCGGCGTGCAGCCCGAGGTGATGGGCCTCGGCCCGGTCCCCTCGACCGAGAAGGCGCTGGAGCGCGCCGGTCTCGATATCTCGGATATCGGGCTGTTCGAACTCAACGAGGCCTTCGCCGTGCAGGTGCTCTCGTTCACCGACCACTTCGGCATCGCCGACGACGACCCCCGGGTGAACCCGTGGGGCGGCGCGATCGCCATCGGCCACCCGCTGGCCGCCACCGGCGTCCGGCTCATGATCCAGCTCGCACGCCAGTTCGCCGAGCGCCCCGACGTGCAGTACGGGGTGACCGCCATGTGCGTCGGCCTCGGCCAGGGCGGCACCATGATCTGGGAGAACCCCCACTTCGACGGCAAGAAGCGCAGGAAGTAGAGCCATGACCGATTACAGCACCATCGATTTCTCGCCGCTGATCGCAGCATCCGCCGACGAGGTCATCACCGAATCGTACGTCCGCGACGTCGCGCTCCCCTCGGGTGGAGTGCTCGCGCTCATCACGCTCGACAACGGACGCGACCACACCCGCCCGAACACACTCGGTCCCCGTACGCTCGAGGCGCTCTCCAACATCCTCGACGCCCAGGCGGCGCGCGCGGCAGCGGGCGAGATCGCCGCGGTCGGCATCACGGGCAAGCCCTTCATCTTCGCCGCCGGCGCCGATCTCTCGAAGGTGTCGACGCTCGCGACCGAGCAGAACGCTCGTCTCATGGCGCAGTACGGGCACTACGTGCTCGGCAAGCTCGGGAGGCTCGGGGTCCCGTCGTTCGCCTTCGTGAACGGCCTCGCCCTCGGCGGCGCCATGGAGATCGCGCTGCACTGCACCTACCGCACCCTCGATTCGTCGGCCGCAGCGCTCGCCTTCCCCGAGGTCTTCCTCGGCATCATCCCGGGCTGGGGCGGCGCGACGATCGTGCCGAACCTCATCGGCATCGAGAAGGCGCTCGAGATCATCGTCTCGAATCCGTTGAAGAACAACCGCATGCTCAAGCCGCAGCAGGCCTACGAGCTCGGACTGTTCGACGCGCTCTTCGGCTCGGCCTCGTACCTCGAGCAGTCGATCGCGTGGGCCGACGGCGTGCTCGCAGGCAGCATCACGGTCGAACGGAGGCACGTGCCGGGCAAGCTGGAGCGCCTCACCAAGTGGCCGGCGGCGATCAAGATCGCCCGCGACCAGCTCAAGGCCCGCATCGGTACCGCTGCGAAATCGCCGTACGTCGCCCTCGACCTGCTCGCAGCGGCGAAGGACGGCGACATCGAACGCGGCTTCGAGCGCGAGGACGAGGCGCTCGCGCAGCTCATTCCGGGCGAGCAGTTCGCCGCCTCCATCTACGCGTTCGATCTCGTGCAGAAGCGCGCCAAGCGACCCGCCGGCGCTCCCGACAAGGCCCTCGCGAAGAAGGTCGAGAAGGTCGGCGTCATCGGGGCCGGCCTCATGGCCAGCCAGTTCGCCCTGCTCTTCGCGCGCAAGCTGCGGGTGCCGGTGCTCATCACCGACCTCGATCAGGCGCGCGTCGACAAGGGCCTCGACTACATCCGCGGCGAGATCGACAAGATGCAGGAGAAGGGCCGCCTCTCGGCAGATGATGCCAACCAGGTGCGCGAGCTCATCAGCGGCACGACCGACAAGGCCCTCTACGCCGACTGCGATTGGGTGATCGAGGCGGTGTTCGAGGAGACCGCGGTGAAGCAGCAGGTCTTCGCCGAGATCGAACCGATCATCTCGGAGAGCGCGATCATCGCGACCAACACCTCCTCGCTCTCGGTCGAGGAGATCGGCGCGAAGCTGCAGCACCCGGAGCGTCTCGTCGGGTTCCACTTCTTCAACCCGGTCGCCATCATGCCGCTCATCGAGGTCGTCAGGACCCCGACGACCGACGACGCGTCGCTCGCGACGGCGATGCAGGTCGCACGGAAGCTCGGCAAGAGCGCCGTCATCACGGCGGACCGCCCCGGATTCGTCGTGAACCGTCTGCTCGCGAAGTTCATGGGCGAGGCCGCGCGCGCGCTCGACGAGGGCACGCCGCTGCCGGTGGTCGAACGCGCCTTCGCTCCCATCGGCTTGCCGATGGGCCCGTTCGAGCTCATCGACCTCGTCGGGTGGAAGGTCGCCGCGCACGTGCAGGACACGATGGTGCGCCACTTCCCCGAGCGCTTCTACGCCTCCGAGAATCTGCACCGGCTCGCAGAAGTCGACGGCCCGCTCTCGAAGAACAAGATCGGCAAGGTCGAGGAGCTGTCGAAGACCGGCCGCAAGGCGATCACCGTCGGCAGCACGCCCTCCACGGAAGCGGAGATCCTGCGCCGTGCCGAGGACACGATGGCAGAGGAGATCCGCATCATGCTCGACGAGGGCGTGGTCGCGGCCGCGGAGGACATCGACCTCTGCATGATCCTCGGAGCCGGCTGGCCGTTCCAGGCCGGCGGCGTCACTCCGTACCTCGATCGCGTCGGCGCCAGCGAACGCGCCACGGGCCGCGCCTTCCACGACCCGAGGATCGCCGGCGCGAAGTAGCCCCTCGATCGCACAGCGATGCCCCGCGCGCCATCACCGGCGCACGGGGCATCGCTGGTTCTGCGCCTATGGCCGCGGTCGTGCGGACGCGCTGCGGCGCCTCATCGTGATCGCAGCGCCCGCGGCGATCAACGCCACCGCAGCAGCTGCGAGGACTCCGGGCGCTGCGGCGCCCGTCATCGCCAGCCCGCCGCCGTTCGCCGCAGTGGCGCCGCCACCCGCACTCGACGCTCCGGCGCCGGCAGCCCCGCCTGCGGCGGCCGCATCCGCGCCGTTCGCCGTGCCTCCGCCGGAGGCGGTCGCGCCCGACTCCGCACCATTCGCATCGGCGTCCGCTCCCACTTCGGCGTCGGCATCCGCCCCGGTGCCGTCGGCGTCGGCACCGTTCGCATCGGCACCGCCCTCGCCCGGATCGGTCGGCTCCGAGGTCGGGAGTGCGATATCGATGCTCTTGATCTCGGTCGGCTGCGCCTCGGCGTCGAAGCCGTAGACGGTCGCGCGCAGGCGATCCTCGTAGAGCGCTACGCGCATCCCCGCCGGATCCGCACCGCCGACCCCGGCCTCGCCCCAGTCGCCGCTGGGGCCGTACTGAGTGGTCACCGCAGCGGTGTTGATGATCGTCGGCGCCTGCTCGGTCGTGGGCACGAAGCGCTGCTCCACGCTCCAGTCGTTGAGCTCCGGGTTCCAATGCGTGTGCGACGACATCACGGTCACGTTCGGGTTGCCCGCGAGCAGGCGCTCGATCCGCTCCTGGTCATCGCCGAACTCGCGCTTGTAGAGATTCGCGTACGACCCCGAAACCGAGTTCTCGAATACGTGGTGAACGCTCAGCAGCACCGGCGTGTTCGTCTCCCGGTAGTGGTCGAGTCGGTCGCGCAGCCAGTTGTACTGCTCGTCCCAGATCTCCACGAACGGCCCCGAGCCTCCGTGGTACTCGTGGCTCTCGCTGCCGATCCACAGCACCGGCAGCCTGCCGTCGACGACGGTCTCGCCCCACAGCCCCCGGTTCGGGGAGCCGGATCCTGCGACGCCGAGGTCGCGCATGCCGGTGCGGTCGAGGAATCGCTCGATATAGGCCGCGGCACCGTCGTAACCATAGAACTCGTGGTTGCCGATCGTCGAGATGCGCGTGCCGTAGTCGGGGCCGCCGCCCGCGTCGTAGGCGTTGAAATAGGCATCGTACTGAGCCGGGGTGCCGTTGCTCGTCAGGTCGCCGTTCGAGATGAGCACGTCGGCACGGCCGCCGGGAAGGTTGCGGAAGCCCGGCAGCACCTGGTTCTGCAGTTTGCCGTTCGCGCCCTGCACGTCGCTGAAGACGTCGACGATGGCCTCGGGCGCTGCCCCGTCGGCGAGCGGCGCGAGCGGACGCACGAACTTCACGTCGTCGATCATCCATGACCCTGCCGCAGCCGGCGCCGCGTAGTCGAAGACGACCCGTGCGGTCGTAGCGCCCTCGGGCACGGTGAAGGAGAGGCGCGGCTGTGCCGATTCCTCTTCGTCGGTCATACGGCGCAGCTCGATCGCTTCTCCTTCGTCGAACTCGACGGTGACGGTGCCGATGTGCTCGCCGCCGCCGCGCACGCGGAAGTGGCTGTCGAAGCGCAGCTCGAGGTCATCCCCCTCGGTCACGGCGGCCGGCGCAGAGGCGAGAGTGCCGTCGAATGCCCCGGCAGCGGTCTCGGCGACCGCGATCTCGCCCGAAGCGCGAGTGAAGGTGTGCCGCCGATCGAGCCCGTATGCGTCGACCGCTTCTGCCCGCGTCATGAACTCCCAGGCGCCGTCGACCGCCCACCCCTCTGCGGTGCCGTCGAAACCGTCCCACCACAGTTGCGGTTCGGTGGTGTTCGCGGCCTCGCCCGGGTCGTTCAGCACGGTCACGGTGAGCGATGTCGGTTCGATGCCCTCGCCCGTGAGGGTCAACGGCAATGTCGCGGGCACCTGGTCGGCGGGGATCGCGACGTCGAAGGCGACCGTGCCGTCGGCCGCAGCCGCCGGCACGCCCGGCACCTCGACCGTCGCTTCGCCCTCACCGAGCCGCGCCACGACCTGCTGTCCCGCGCGCAGACCGCCGAGCGACACGGAGGTGGTCGCCCCCGGGGCGACCACGGGTTTGCGCGGCGAGGTGATCTCGGGGGTCACGACGGCCGGGGCCGATTCCGCGATCTCGACGTTGTCGATCATCCAGAACCAGTTGTTGCTGCTCTGCAGATACGACCAGCCGAACTGAGCCGTCGTCGCGCCCGCAGGCACGTCGACGGTGTAGTGGGCGCTCTCGTTCAGGCGATGGCTATCGAAGTTCGCGACCGGCTGCGCTTCTGCTGCGTCGAAGCGCACGACGAGCTTCGCGTTCTGCGGCGCCTGCCCCTGCTTGTAGTGGCTGGCGAACCTCACGGAGACCGCGTCGGCCCCGTCGAGCGCGTATTCCGGCGCCCAGAGCGTCGAGTCGAAGACGCCCGACTCCGGCCGATTCGTGTCGGAGTGGACGACGGCCGCGATCCCTTCGGCCAGATCGAAGGCGCTCCGGTCGCCTCCGCCGCCGAACTCGTCGATGACCTCATCGGTGGTGTGGAAAGTCCATCCTGCCCAGCCGGCCCGCATTCCGGTGGTGTTCGCGCTCTCGACGGTCCACCCGTCGGGTGCTGCGGCGGGCCCGGCTGCCGTACTGAAATCTTGCGAATACGGCGCTGCGGCCTGCGCGGGGGCCGCGAGGCCCGGTGCCATGGTGAGACCGCCGATGAGCACCGCGAGGGCGCCTCCGGCGAGCAGGCGACCGGCGCGATGGTCGGCGCGTCGACTCGAACAGTGAGACATAGGGGGTGTGCACTCCTTCTGATCAGGGGGGTTCATGCGGGTTGTCTGGGAATCGAGTCTGCACGGCGGCAGCGAAGCACCCCGGATCGTGCGACCCGGGGTGCACCTGCGACGGGCTACTGCAGTCTCTTGCGGATCCAGGCGGATGCCAGATCCACCGCGACGATCACGATCAGGATGATGATCAGGTACGTGAGCATCTCGTCGAACTGGAACGTCTTGATCGACTTGTTGATGAGCAGCCCGATGCCGCCGGCGCCCACGAGGCCGAGCACGAGCGACGAGCGCACATTCACGTCGAAGCGGTACAGGAGCAGGCCGGTGAGCTGCGGCAGCACGCTCGGGATCGTCGCGTTCGCGACGACCTGCCAGCGCGACGCGCCCGCGGTGCGCAGCGCCTGCTCGGGGCCGGGGTCGATATCCTCCATCGCCTCCGACCAGAGCTTGCCCATGACGCCCGTATTGTGGCAGATCAGGGCGAGCACGCCCGCGAAGGGGCCCAGGCCGACCGCGGTCACGAAGATCAGGGCGAACACGATGTCGGGCACCGCGCGGAAGAACGACAGGATCGCGCGGGCGATCTGGTAGACGAAGGTGTTCGGGGCCGTCGTGCGCGCGCCGAACACGGCGAGCAGCAGAGCGGTCGGGATCGACACGGTCGTACCGAGCAGACCGACCCAGAGGGTGGTCAGGGCGCCTGAGACGCCCTTGACGAGCACCTCGGAACTGAGATCGGGCGGGAAGGCCTCGGCGAGGAAGTTCGCCATTCCGTTCGCCCCGGACACGAGCTTCGCGGGATGGAACTCGGTCGCTCCGAAGGCGAGCAGGTGCAGCACGACGAGCACGCCGATGATGACGGCCCAGGAGCCCGCGCGATAGGGAACGCGGGGGTCGCGGGGCACCGCTATGCGGTGCTTCGAGGGCTCGGCGCCCGGCGCGGGCGCGTCCGCGCGGCCGGTGTGCCGGCCGGCGCCGTCGGTGCGGGAGATCGTGTCGGTCATGGTCGGCTCCTCAGAGGTAGAGCGACGCCAGCTCGACGTCATCGAGTTCGGTGGTGGGCGCATCGAAGACGAGGCTGCCGCCGCGCAGTCCGATGATGCGGTGCGAGTACGCACGCGCGAGCTGCGGCTGGTGCAGCACCGCCGCGACACCGAGCCCCTCGTTCACCGCGAGGTCGTAGAGCAGCCGCATCACGTCGTCTGCGGCTTTCGGGTCGAGCGCCGAGACGGGCTCGTCCGCGAGGATCATGCGGGGGCGCTGGCAAAGGGCGCGCGCGATCGCGACGCGCTGCTGCTGCCCGCCCGATAGGCTGCCGGCGCGATCGTGCGCCCGGTCGGCGAGACCGACCCGTTCGAGGCAGGCCATGGCCTCCTCCTTCAGCTCACGGCCGAAGAGCGGAGGGACGGAGCGCCAGGCGGGCAGGCGGGAGAAGCCGCCCGCGCACACGTTCTGCAGTACCGTGCGGCGCTGCACCAGATGGATCTTCTGGAAGACGGTGGCGGCGCTGCGGCGGGCCTCGGCCCGGCGCCCGGCGCTCGCCTCGTTGAGGCGGACCCCGGCGATCGTGATGTCGCCGGAATCCGCCTCGATGAGGCCGTTCACCGCGCGCAGCGTCGTCGACTTCCCGGAGCCGTTGGCCCCGAGGAACGCGACGACCTCGCCCGCGTGCACACGCATGCTCATGTCCCGGAGCACGACGCGGTCGCCGAAGCTCTTGGAGATGGCTCGGACGTCGAGCAGCACTTCGCCCTCGGCCTCGCCGGCCCGATCCGCTGCGGGATCGGTGTGCGCGGTGACGATGCTCATCAGACGTCTTCCTCGCTGAGACCCATGGTCTGCGCGAGATCGAACAGCGGCTGGTAGGTCGAGTTGTCGACCTCGATGAGCGGGCCGGCGGGGTCGACGCCGAGGAACGCGCCGACCTTCTCGACGTCGGCGGTGTCGAGGCTCAGCAGCGCCTCCTTCACGGCGTCCTGGAACTCCTGCGGCATGTTGCCGCGCACGGTCACCGGGTCGTTCGGAATCTCCTCCGACTTCCAGATCTGGCGGAACTTCGCCTGATCGAAGGTTCCTTCGGCGGTCGCCGTCGCGAGCGTCTGCGAGTTGATCTGCGCGGCGTCGACGGTGCCGTTCACGAGCGCCAGCAGCGCCTCGGGGTGGCCGCCCGCGTAGTCCGCCGTGACCTCGTCGGTGATCCCTGCGTCTTCGAGTGCGGAAGCGGGCAGCGCATCGCCCGAGGTCGAGCCCGGGCTGCCGAGCGCGAGGGTGTGGCCCGCGAGGTCGTCGATGGTCTGGATCTTCGAATCGGCCGGCACCCAGATGCCGCCGGTGTAGGTCGTCGGCTTGCCCTCGGCATCGCCGAAGGAGACGAGGGCCGTGGCGTCGGCGCGCTCGTTCGCGAAAACGAAACCGAGCGGGCCGAACTGGGCGATCTCGAGCTGGTCGTTCTCCATCGCGAGCACCTCGGCGGCGTAATCCTCGGTGATCGTCACCTCGACCGGGCAGTCGAGCTTCTCGGAGAGCGCTTCGGCGAGCACCCGGTATGCGGGCTCGAGGGCTTCGGGATCCTCGTAGGGCAGGATGCCGAAGCGGATCTTGCCGTCCGGGCAGGTGATCGCGTCCCCACCGGAGGCGGCGGAGGCGGACTCCTCCCCGGTGCCCGAGCAGGCTGTCAGGCCGAGCCCGAGCAGAGCGACCGCCGAGGCGGCCAGCACGATGTTCTTCTTCACGATTCTCCTTGGTTGTGTTGTTGTGAGAAGGTCTTCAGAGAGAGTTCCGGGCGCCTACAGCGCGGCGATCGTGCGCGCGCCGAGCGCGAGCCCGACCGTCATGCCGACGCCGGTGGTGATACTGACGACGCTCACCCCGGGCATGGGCTGCGCGCGGAGGATGTCCTGCCGGCCGCTCGTCGCGTAGAGTCCCTGCCAGCGCTCGAGCACTTCGAGGCGCGCCGTTCCGAGCAGCGCGGCGATCTCGTCGATCAGTATCCGCGACCAGCGCTCGTCCATGAACGGCGGCGCCGTGTCGTGCACAGCGTGCGAATCGCCGACGAGCAGCGTGCCGTCGGCCTGCTGCGTGAGCATGACGTTCGCGTCGATCTCGAGCAGTTCGGGTCGATCGCGTGCGATCTCGGCCCGCAGCGCATCGGCCGCGGGGCCGGCGAAGGCGCCGTAGCGCAGCATCGACGTGCCCGTCAGCACTGCGGGGCCGAGCCCCATCGGGTGCGGCGCGCGCACGCGCGCCATCTGCAGAGCGCACTGGCGCACCTCTGCGTCGTCGGCGAGGTCGGCGAACAGCTCTCCGACGAGATGTCCCGCGGCGACCACGATGTGATCGGCCGCGAAGCGCCCGCGATTGGTGTCGACGGCCCCTGTCTCGATGCCGCGCACGTTCGCCCCGAAGCGCACCTCGCCCCGCTCGTGGGCGTGCACCCATGCGGCGAGGCGCGCGACGACCGTGCGCGGGTTCGCCGTGAGGTCTGCGGGCAGCATCGCCCCGACGAAGATCGGCGCGGCCTGCGTCGAATCCAGCCCGAGCAGTTCGGCCGTCTCGGCGATCGAGACGAGGCGGGCGCCCTCGGGGGCCCGCTCGTCGATGAGTTCGTGCAGCACCGCTTCTTCGGCGTGCGATCGGGCGACCGCGAGCGTGCCTGACCTGCGGGCTTCGACTCCCGCGCGCTCGACGAGCGAGCGCCAGATCGGCAACGCCTCCTGTGCGAGCTCGGCGAGCTCGCCGCTCTGGACCGATGCGCCCACGTGGCCGAAGTTGCGGATGCTCGCGAGCGATGCGGCGGCGTCGCGTTCGAGCACGGTCACACGGTAACCGGCATCGAGCGCGGCCACGGCGTGGGCCAGGCCGATGATGCCGGCGCCGACGACGACGATGCGCGGTGCATGGGGAGAAGAGGTCATGCTTCGATCCTGCGGTCCGAAAAGTAGTCAGTACAACTTTCTCGAGCACTGTTCGTCGACCGTTCACCGGAGTCACCGAACGCACGTACTTCTTCAGAGATCGTTCACCTGGCGGCCATGAGAACAACTCTCGAGTAATCAAGACAACTTATAGGCTGTGGCCATGAACGAGAACTCGCCGCTGCATGCGCAGCTGTATGCCGAGATGGTGCGCCGCATCCGCACCGGCGTGTGGCAGCCCGGGCAGAAGGTGCCGAGCGAGAAGTCGCTCGTCGCCGAGTTCGGCACCTCGCGCGGCCCCGTGCGCCAGGCGCTCGCCGCCCTGCGCGCGGAGGGGATGATCATCGGCGGCCGCGGGGCGCCCCCGCGGGTGCAGCGCACGACGCCGACGCAGTCGTTCGACACCTTCCTCTCGTTCACGGAGTGGGCCCGGGAGCTCGGGTTCGTGCCCGGCCAGCGCGTCATCGAGGTGAGTCGCAGGCCCGCGACCGAGACCGTCGCGCAAGAGCTCCAGATCGCACCCGACTCCCCCGTGGTCGAGATTCTGCGCGTACGCCTGCTCGACGAGAAGCCCGCCATGCTCGAACGCTCGATGATGCCCTTCGAGATCGGCCGGCACCTGCTCACGGCGAACCTCGACGGCAACAGCATCTACCACGTGCTCCGCAGCGTCGGCATCGTCCCCGTGCGCGCCCGGCACGTCATCAGCGCCATCTCGGCCCACCCGCTCGAGATCGAACAGCTGGGCGTCGCACCCGGGTCGCCGCTGCTGCGCGTGCGGCGCCTCGCCTACAGCGACCTCGGCACCGTGATCGAGACCGCCGATGACCGCTATCTGCCGACGATGGCGTCGTTCGTCATCGAGAACAGCGCCGAGCACTCGGCGAGCAGCTTCAAGCGCGACAGCACGTCGCCCGAGGCGAGCACCCCGTTCCCACCCCAACCGGTCGGCTCCCCCGACCACGACCTCGTACAGGAGCACGCATGATCTCCCTCGCCGTATTCGACATGGCCGGCACCACCATCGACGACGGAGGCGCCGTCTACGAAGCCCTGCGGCGCGCGGTCGAGGAGACCGGAGTCTCCGTGGCCGATGAGGATCTGCAGACGTGGATGGGCGCCGAGAAGCGCGCCGCCATCACCGCGCTCATCGAGCTCGGAGGCGGCGAGCCGGCGCAGCCCGCGCATCGGGTCGACGATGCGTTCGCCCGTTTCCGCGAGATCCTCGCCGAGCTCTACACCGCGACCCCGCCCATGCCGATCGCCGGAGTGCCCGAGGCGATCGCGGCGCTGCAGCAGCAGGGAGTCAAGGTGGCGCTCACCACCGGGTTCTCGCGCGACATCGCCGAGCCGATCCTGCGCAGCCTCGGATGGGCGGTCGCGGGCGAGCCCGAAGCCGCCGCCGCGAATCTGGTCGTCGATGCGCTGAGCTGCGGCGACGAGGTCGCGCAGGGGCGCCCCGCGCCGTTCATGATCCACCGGGTCATGGAGCGCACGGGCGTCATCGACACCGGCGCGGTGCTCGTCGCCGGCGACACGGTCGTCGACGTGCAGGCCGGCGCGAACTCGGGCGCCGCGATCACGATCGGCGTGCTCTCGGGCAAACTCGGAAGCGACGCCTTCACGGGCCAGCCGCACACGACGCTGCTCGGCTCGGTCGCGGAGATTCCGGCCTATCTCGGTTCGCCGGCGTAGCGCCGGCACCCCGCTAATCGTCGAGCAGGGCGGCGGCGAACATCGGGCGGGCCGCATCCGCGCTCGGCGGATGGAAGAGCGACGCCGTAGCATCGCGCATCAGCCGGCTCGCCTCGTGGGAGTTGCTGTAGCCCGCGCCTCCCGCGCAGGCCAGCGCGGTCTCGGCGCATGCGCGGGCGACGCGGCCGGCGTGCAGGCGCGCGCTCACGAGGCGCAGCGGCCAGCCGGCTCCGTGGTCGACGAGCTCGTCGAGGTCTCGCGAATAGCTGTCGAGCTGCGCGGGCACCGGAAGGTAGTCGAAGTGCGCATCGGCCAGGCGGGTTCGATGCTCGGGCACGTCGGCGAGGGTCGTCCCGGCCTTCTCCGAACGCCGACGGTGCAGCCCCTCCGCCGCGATATCGAGGGCGCGCGCGGCGACGCCCGCGTACACGGAGCCGACGAGCAGCTGGAAATTGCTCGTGATCGCGAAGACCAGCAGATCGGGGTGGCGGCCGGGCGGCAGGCGGCGCACGACCCGATCGGCGCGCAGGCGGGCCTCCTCGAGCACGGTCGCCCGGCTGTGCGAGGCGCGCATGCCGAGCACGTCCCACTCGCCCGCGGTCGAGATGCCGTTCCCGGAGCCTTCCGCACCCTGAGGCCCCTCGCCGGAGACGCCGTCGCGCTCGAGGAAGCCGTAGACGAGCTGCGGCTCGTCGCCGTTCGAGACATCGAGGCCGTGCACGATGAGGCGCGTCCACACGGGCGACAGCGAGGTGAAGATCTTGACGCCGGAGAGCAGGTAGTCGCCGTTCGGCTGCGGCACGGCGGCCGTGCCCGATCCCTGCAGCACCCAGTCGTTGCCGGGCTCGCTGATGCCGAAGGCGAAGACTTCGCCGGCCATCGCCTCGGTGAAGACCCGTTCGAGCGACCGGTCGCCGCGCAGGTGCAGGGTGCGGGCGACGCCGACGCACAGCAGATGCATGTTGATCGCGAGCGCCGTGGCCGGGGCCGCGCCCGCGAGCCGCTGCTGGAGCCGCTGCACCTGATTCAGCGTCAGGCCCGGCCCGCCGAAATCTTCGGGCACGAGGGTCGTCAGATAGCCGTGCTCGCGCAGCTCGGCCAGATCGGCATCGAAGAAGGCGTTCTCGCGGTCGCTGGCCGCGGCGCGATCGCGCAGGCGCTCGAGCAGTTCGTCGGGCAGGTAGCGGGCCGCGATCTCGGCGTGCAGTGCTTCGCGGTCGGTCATGGGTGCTCCTTCGTCGGTGCGGGCCGGGGGTGCGTCTCGGGCGAGTCCATCGGTGCGGTCGGGCCGGCCTCGAGCGGCGTTCTCAGCAGCACGGCGCCGTTGTGCCCGCCGAAGCCGAACGAGGTCGACAGTACGGCGCGCAGACGCGCGGGCCGCGCAGCGCCCGAGACGAAGTCCCAGCCCGCGAACTCGGGGTCGTCGAGATTCAACGTCGGCGGCACGATGCCATCGCGCATCGACATCACGGCGAGGATCGCCTCGACGATGCCCGCCGCGCCCAGCAGATGACCGGTGCTCGACTTCGTCGCCGTGATCGGCACCCGGCGCGCACGGTCTCCGAGGGCGGTTTCGAGCGCGCGCAGCTCGACCGGGTCGCCGGCGGGAGTGCCGGTGCCGTGCGCGTTGATGTGGTCGATGTCGGCAGGGACCGCTCCGGCATCGGCGAGGCATGCGCCGACCGCTTCGGCCGCACCGCGGCCGTCAGGATGCGGCGCGGTCGCGTGGAAGGCATCGCTCGACGCCCCGAAACCGGCGAGCTCGGCGAGAGCGGTCGCGCCGCGCCGACGGGCGCTCTCTGCCGATTCGACGATGACGGCCGCCGCGCCCTGGGACATCACGAACCCGGCGCGTGCGCGGTCGAAGGGGCGGCTGGCCGCGGTCGGTTCGCTCTCGTACCCGGCTGCCAGGGATCGCAGGTTCGCGTTCGCCGAGAGGTTGATCTCGTTCAGGCAGTCCTCCATGCCGACGACGATGACGGCATCGACGTAGCCGTGCCGCACCCGTCTGAGCGCCTCGCCGAGTGCGATGGCGCCGCTCGCGCAGGTCGCGGAGACGGCCTGGGCCGGTCCGTGCACGCCGTACCGCTGGCTCATCAGGGCCGCTGCGGCATCGGGTGCCCCGTAGACGGAGAGGCTCAGCGGCACGGCCCGGGAGCCGCGCTCATCGAACGCGCGGGTCGCGCGCTGCTGGGCGTCGACCGGGCCGGATCCGCTCGCGACGATCACGGAGGTGCGATGCGCGGGCCACGGCAGCGGCTGTCCGTTCGAGGCGGCGTCCGGGCGTGCGACGCCGGCCTGCGCGAGCGCCTCGTCGGCGGCGGCGATCGCCCAGTGCTGCACGGGGCTCAGGCGGCGCGCGAGCGCGGCGGGCAGCACCCGCTCGACATCGAAGCCGCGCACCCGGCCGCCGATGCGCACCGGGAGCTGTGCGAACTCGGGCCCGTCGAGTACGTCGATCGCGCTTCGGCCGTCGCGTACCGCACGCCAGAGCGATCGCACGTCGAGACCGCTCGGAACGATGGCCCCGAGACCTGTGATGACCGCCCGCCCGGAAGTCACAGCCGCACCGCTTCTCCGGATCCGACGGCGGCGGCGGTCTCGCTGCGACGGATCTTGCCGCCGACCGTGCGCGGCAGCCGATCCATGCGGTACCAGCGCGTCGGCACGAACTGCGGGGCGAGCCGCTCCGATGCGAGGCGCTTCAGCCGCGATTTGTCGAGCGCGGCGCCCCCAGCGTTGTCGCTGTTCGACGCGCCATCGGCGGCTGCCTCGACGACCAGCGCGATCACGGTGCCGAGCCGCGGGTGCGGCAGTGCGACCGCGCATACCGCGGCGATGCCCGTCGCCCCGTCGAAGGCGCGCTCGACCTCGGGGAGCGCGACCTTGTGCCCGCCGGTGATGGCGATATCGCCCTCGCGGCCGAGCAGCTGCAGTCGGCCGCCGACGAGGCGCGCCTGGTCGCCGACGCTCGCCCAGCCGTCGGGGCCGCGCAGCACGGCATCGGTCGTGCCCGCGACGTAGCCGTCCGAGCAGGCGGCCGCGCGCGCCCAGAGCGTTCCGGGTTCACCTTCGGGCACCTCGGCGCCCGCATCGTCGCGCACGCTGACGCCGATCGTCGGGTAGACGTCGAGCAGCGTGCCGTCGCCACCGCGGCTGTCTCCGATGAAGCCGATCTCGGCAGCGCCGTAGTAGCTGATGAGCCGCACCTGCGGCAGCGCCTCGGCGAGGCCGTCGCGCAACGATGCGGGCAGGTTCGCGCCGCCGGTGACGACGAGCCCGAGGGTCGCGAGACGTGCGGGGTCGCGACGCGCGGCATCGATCAGGGCCTGCACCACGGCCGGCACCGCGACCAGGCGGGTGATGCGCTCCTCGGCGACCCGGCGCGCCATCTCGACGGCGGAGAAGCCGTCGCCGAGGTGCGCGGAGCCGCCGGTCGCAAGGCACTCGATGAGCGCGTAGAGCGTGAGGCTGTACGACAGCGGCCCGGGCGCGAGCGTCGCGACCCCGGGGAGGGGTTCGAGATGGGCGCTCGATACCGCCACGTTCTCGCGGTACTGCTGCCGCGTCTTCACGAAGGCTTTGGGATCGCTCGTCGTGCCGGACGAGAAGAGCAGCAGGAACGCTTCCGCGCCGTCGCGCACCGCGGGGGCGGGCGCCGGCACGAGATCGGCGCCGTGCTCGAGGGCGATGAAGTCGGCGAGGCCGATAACCGTGCCCGTCCAACCGCGCGATCCGAGCTCGCGCGCGAGCGCGCGATCGTCGCTGATGAGCAGGCCGATGCCCGTGACGAGCACGACACGGGCGCGATGCGCGAGCGGCCAGTGCGGATCCATCGTCGCGGAGACGGCGCGGTATCCGCCGAGCCCGGCGACGATGCGGGCCGCATGGTAGGCCGACTCGACGCTCACAGCGGTGATCGGAATGCCTCCGGTCTCGGCCGCCGGCCGCGGCGCCGAGCGCTGCGCTCGGTGCAGCCGGTCCACGACCGCGAACATGCGGCGCGAATCCTCGACCAGCTCCGCGTAGCTCAGACTCGGAGCTTCCGTCGCCTCTGCACCGCTGCCGACGATCGCGAGCTGTTCGGGGTCGGCGGCGGCCGTAGCGAGCACCGCAGATGTGAACGGCATGTCACTCCGAATCGTGTTGATGGATCGGGTCGATTATATCGTTTCGGGCTCGTGATCGGTCGGTCGGGCGACGGGGATGCGGGTGCCCCGCACCTGCTCCCCCACTTGCTGGGCGATGAGCTCCGCGGTGAGCCCGGCGTCCTCGAGCAGCTCCTCGCGCGTCGCGTGATCGGGGAACTCGTCGGGCGCCCCGAGCTCGCGTACCGCCGTGTCCACCCCGGCATCGCGCAGCGCCTGCCTGATCCGGGTGCCGATACCGCCCACGCGGATGCCGTCTTCGATGCTGATGAGCAACCGGTGCCCCCGCGCGGCATCGGTCACCGATCGAGCAACCGGCACCACCCAGCGCGGGTCGACGACGGTCGAGGTGATGCCCTGCGCCTCGAGCATGGCGGCGGCATCGAGCGCGATCTGCGCCATGGGGCCGACCGTCACGAAGAGCACATCGGCCTGAGGCAGGGCCGCGGCATCCTGCCCGGAAGCCTCGTGCAGCACGTCGACGCCATCGGCGGTGCGCCGCAGTGCGGGTATCTCGGCTCCGATCGCGCCCTTCGGGTAGCGGATCACAGTCGGGGCGTCGTCGACGGACACCGCCTCCGCGAGCTGTTCGCGCAGCGACGCCGCGTCGCGGGGCGCGGCGATGCGGATGCCGGGCACGACCTGCAGCGTCGCGAGATCCCAGACGCCGTTGTGGCTCGGCCCGTCGGGCCCCGTGATGCCCGCCCGGTCGAGCACGAACGTGACCCCCGCGCGGTGCAGCGCGACATCCATCAGCAGCTGGTCGAACGCCCGGTTCATGAAGGTCGCGTAGATCGCGACGACGGGATGCAGGCCGCCGTAGGCGAGGCCCGCGGCGCTGGTCACCGCATGCTGCTCCGCGATGCCGACATCGAACACGCGCTCGGGAAAGCGCTCGGCGAGGCCGTCGAGGCCGGTCGGGGCGAGCATCGCGGCGGTGATGCCGACGATGCGCTCGTCTCTCTCGGCGAGCTCCACGAGGCGTGCGCGGAAGACGCCCGTCCAGCCGAGCACCGACGGTGCCTGGACGGGGCGGCCGCTGCCGGGGTCGATCTTGCCGATGGCGTGGAACTGATCGGCGATGTCGTTCTCGGCGGGTGCGTACCCGCGCCCCTTCTCGGTGATGACGTGCACGAGCGTCGGGCGCACGTATCCCTTCGCCTGGCGCAGCGCGTGCTCGACGGCTTCGAGGTCGTGGCCGTCGATCGGACCGATGTATTTGATGTCGAGGTTCGAGTAGAGATCCTGGTTGCCCGATGCCCGGCTGACGAACCCGCGCATCGCGCCGCGGGTCGCCCGGTAGACGGTGCGACCGGGGGCGCCGAATGCGGAGAAGAGCTTCTCGCTGCCCTCCTGCAGGTCGCGGTACCCCGACGAGACGCGCACACTGTTCAGGAAGCGCGCCATGCCCCCGATCGTCGGCGCGTACGAGCGCCCGTTGTCGTTGACGACGATGACGAGGTTGCGATCGTTGTCGTCGGTGATGTTGTTGAGCGCCTCCCACGTCATCCCGCCCGTGAGCGCACCGTCGCCGACCACGGCGACCACGTGCCGGTCGCGCTGCGCCGGGTCGCTCTGGGCGCGACGCGCGAACGCCCGGGAGATGCCGTCGGCCCAGCTCAGCGAACTCGAGGCGTGCGAACTCTCGACGATGTCGTGCTCGGATTCCGAACGCTGGGGGTAGCCGGCGAGGCCGCCGCGCTGCCGCAAACCCGAGAAGTCGCGTCGCCCCGTCAGGATCTTGTGCACGTAGCTCTGGTGGCCGGTGTCGAACACGATCGGATCCCTGGGCGAATCGAACACGCGGTGCAGCGCGATCGTCAGCTCCACTACTCCGAGGTTCGGCCCCAGATGCCCGCCCGTTTTCGCGACCTCGGCGATGAGGAACTCGCGGATCTCCGCGGCCAGCTGCGCGCACTCCTCGACGCTGAGCGCATCGAGGTCCCGGGGCTGCTCGATTCTCTCCAGGATCGTCACGCAGGCACCTCGATTCTCGGCCCGGCCGGTCTGCCCGGGCATCTCTCCATACTAGTGAGACGACGACGGGCCCGGCCGCCGAAGCGACCGGGCCCGTCGTGCCGACCGGTACTAGACCAGCGAACGCAGCACGTACTGCAGGATGCCGCCGTTGCGGTAGTAGTCCGCTTCGCCCGGGGTGTCGATGCGCACGACGGCGTCGAACTCGACGATCGAGCCGTCGGCCTTCGTCGCCTGCACCGCGACCGTCTTCGGCGTGGTGCCCGCGTTGAGCTGCTCGACGCCCGAGATGTCGAAGCTCTCGGTGCCGTCGAGGCCCAGCGAGTCGGCGCTCTCGCCGGCGGGGAACTGCAGCGGCAGTACTCCCATGCCGATGAGGTTCGAGCGGTGGATGCGCTCGAAGCTCTCGGCGATGACCGCCTTGACGCCGAGGAGGCTGGTGCCCTTCGCCGCCCAGTCGCGCGACGAGCCCGAGCCGTACTCCTTGCCGCCGAGCACGACGAGCGGAACACCGTTCGCGATGTAGTTCTGCGCCGCGTCGTAGACGTACGCCTGGGGGCCGCCCTCCTGCGTGAAGTCGCGGGTGAAGCCGCCCTCGACGTTGTCGAGCAGCTGGTTGCGGATGCGGATGTTCGCGAAGGTACCGCGGATCATGACCTCGTGGTTGCCGCGGCGCGAGCCGTAGGTGTTGAAGTCCTTCGGCGCGATGCCGTTGGCGACGAGGTACTGGCCGGCCGGGGTCTCGGCCTTGAAGCTGCCCGCCGGGCTGATGTGGTCGGTGGTGACCGAATCGCCGAGCTTCAGCAGCACGCGGGCGCCGGTGATGTCGGAGACCGGCGAGGTCTCGAGCGACATGCCATCGAAGTAGGGGGCCTTCCGCACGTAGGTCGACTGCTCGTCCCACGCGAAGGTGTTGCCCTCGGGCACCGGAAGCGAGGTCCAGTGCTCATCGCCGTCGAACACCGTCGCGTACTTCTCGCGGAACATGTCGGAGTCGATCGACTCGTTCGCGATCTTCTCGACCTCGGTCGGGTCCGGCCAGATGTCCTTGAGGAACACGTCGTTGCCCTCGGAATCCTGGCCGAGCGCCTGGTTCTCGAAGTCGAAGTCCATGCTGCCGGCGAGGGAGTACGCCACCACGAGCGGCGGGCTCGCGAGGTAGTTCATCTTGATGTCGGGGTTGATGCGACCCTCGAAGTTGCGGTTGCCCGAGAGCACCGCAGTGACCGCGAGGTCGTTATCGTTGACCGCCTGCGAGATCTCGTCGTTCAGCGGGCCGGAGTTGCCGATGCAGGTCATGCAGCCGTAACCGACCAGGAAGAAGCCGAGCGCCTCGAGGTCGCCGGTGAGCCCGGACTTCTCGTAGTAGTCGGTGACGACCTTCGAGCCGGGCGCGAGGGTGGTCTTCACCCACGGCTTCGCCTTCAGACCCTTCGCCACGGCGTTGCGCGCGAGGACACCGGCCGCGAGCATCACGGAGGGGTTCGAGGTGTTCGTGCAGGAGGTGATCGAGGCGAGGGTCACCGCGCCGTGATCGAGCTCGAACTCGTTTCCCGCCTGATCCTTGACCTTCGCAGGGTTGGAGGCCTGCGCGTAGTTCTTCAAGTCGGTCTCGAACTGGTTCTTCGCGTTCGTGAGCTCGATGCGGTCCTGCGGGCGCTTCGGGCCCGCGATCGAGGAGACCACGGTGCCGAGGTCGAGCTCGAGGTACTCCGAGAACTCGGGCTCGCGCGCCGGATCGTGCCACATGCCCTGGGTCTGCGTGTAGGCCTTGACCAGCTCGACCTGCTCGTCGCTGCGGCCGGTGAGGCGCATGTAGTCGAGCGTGACATCGTCGACCGGGAACATGGCAGCGGTGGAGCCGAACTCGGGGCTCATGTTGCCGATGGTGGCGCGGTTCGCGAGCGGCACCGAGCCGACGCCCTCGCCGTAGAATTCGACGAACTTGCCGACGACGCCGTGCTTGCGGAGCATCTGGGTGATGGTGAGCACCACATCGGTCGCGGTGACGCCGGCCGGGATCTGGCCCGAGAGCTTGAAGCCGACGACGCGCGGGATGAGCATCGAGATGGGCTGACCGAGCATCGCGGCCTCCGCCTCGATACCGCCGACGCCCCAGCCGAGCACGCCGAGGCCGTTCTGCATCGTGGTGTGCGAGTCGGTGCCGACGGAGGTGTCGGGGTACGCGAGAGTCTTGCCGTCGACCTCGCGGGTGAAGGTGACGCGAGCGAGGTGCTCGATGTTCACCTGGTGCACGATGCCGGTCCCCGGGGGGACGACCTTGAAGTCCGCGAAGGCTCCCTGACCCCAGCGGAGGAACTGGTAGCGCTCGCCGTTGCGCTGGTACTCGATCTCGACGTTCTTCTGCAGCGCGTTGGCCGCTCCGTAGACGTCGGAGATGACCGAGTGGTCGATCACGAGCTCCGCCGGAGCCAGCGGGTTGATCTTCGAAGGGTCGCCGCCGAGGTCGGTGACGGCCTCGCGCATGGTGGCGAGGTCGACGACGCAGGGCACGCCGGTGAAGTCCTGCATGATGACGCGGGCCGGGGTGAACTGGATCTCGGTGTCGGGCTCCGCGCTCGGATCCCAGCCGCCGAGGGCCTTGATGTGCTCCTGGGTGACGTTCGCGCCGTCCTCCGTGCGAAGCAGGTTCTCGAGCAGCACCTTCAGGCTGTAAGGGAGGCGCTCATGGCCTTCGACCTGATCGATCCTGAAGATCTCGTACTCGTTGTCTCCCACCGCAAGGGTGCTCTTCGCACCAAAGCTGTTGACCGCGGCCATAGCAGTTCCTCCACTCGTCGCCCAGCGGGACACACTGACATCTCCGCCGAGCAGGCACTTGTCTCGATGTCGAGATAATTCTACACGTTTCGAACGGTCGGGGCACTCAGGCGGAAGGGTCGTTCTCCCCAGTGCTGGCAACGTTTTCGCCCGGCGTATCATCAGATGAAGGTGCGGCGTCGCCCGCGGTGTCGCCGTCGGCGTTATGGGAGTTCGCCTCGTCGACCGCGCTCGCGACACGGCTCAGCACCACCCAGGTGAAGAGAACCGCCAGCGCGAAGAGCGGAATGCCCATGAACAGCCGGGCGAGTCCCAGCGCATCGACCGCCGCTTCGTCGCCTCCGCGCGCCGCGAAGAAGAGCGGAAGCTGCACCGCCAGACGCGCGCCGAACACGGCGATCCAGACGAAGGTGCACGCTCGTGCGGCCACGCGCAGCGCGCGCTCCTTGCGCCACTCCGTCAACGAGCCGCGCAGGAAGCCGAGCAGCAGCCCGATGATCGGCCAGCCCACGATCAGCGAGACGGCGTGGGCGAGCACCCAGGCGCCGTTGATCCAGAAGCCCGGCAGGTAGTAGTCCTCGCCCCGACCGGTGAACAGCGTCACCGCGACGCACACGACGGCGCCGAGCAGACCGGCGAGCGCCGACTGCACGGTCTGCCGGCGCAGCAGACGCAGGGCGAAGAAGACGAGCGCCACCGCGAGGGGGGCGATCGCCGACATCCGCGCATCGCGCGTGACGAGGTACATGCCGAGGTAGAGCGTCGCCGGCACGAAGGTCTCGACGACGCCCCACCAGCCGCCGATCGCGGCGAGCACGCCTCGGGCCGATACGGCTTCGCCGCTGAGACCGGCCTCGACCACGCCGCCGAGACCCGCACGGGTCTTCGGGGCGGCTTCGTCGGGAGCGCTCTCGGAGTTCGACTCGCTCACGCCTGGGTCGTGCCCTGCCCCTGCGCGCCCTGCTGCTGCACGCCGGCGGGCACCCGCAACGGCAGCAGCTCGCTCGGCGGCATCGGCTGCTCGCCGCGCACGACGACCAGCTCGCGGAACAGGTCGTTCACGCCCGCGCGCGCCTCCGCATCGGTCGCGGCCTTGCCCATGATGACGCCGCGCAGCATCCAGCGCGGGCCGTCCACTGCGATGAATCGGGCCACGCGCGCCCCGCCGCCCTGCTCGGCAGGGACCTGCGTGGTCACGACGAGCTCGGGGCCGAAGGCGCCGTCCTCCTCCGCGACCTGCGCGCCCTGGGCCTGCATCTGCTGCTGGATGTCGTGGCGCACGCCGTGCCAGAGACCGGTCGACTTCGGCGCCGAGAACGCCTGCACCTGCAGCAGCGATCCCTGATAATCGAGCGAGACCGCGACGACCCGCTTCGAGCGGTCGTCGACTTCGAGACGCAGCTGCAGCCCCTCGCGCGGCGCCACCTTGATGCCGCCCATATCCACGTACGGGCGCATCGTCGGCACCTCGGCCGCGTCGAACGGACCAGCCGTCGCCCGGTCCTCGGGCGCCGACTTCGCATCGTCGATCGGAGCCTCGGCCCCGTCGTGCACCTCAACCGCGTCGGCGCTCTGCGCGTCCTCGCTCATCTCCACCATCCCCTTCATCAATTCTTCAGCTGTGCCGCGGCCGCGAATCGGCCGGAGCGCATGTCGCGGGGCGTCAGCCCCGCACGCCCGTCGATCCGAACCCGCCGGTTCCGCGGGTGCTGTCGGGCAGCACGTCCACGGGCACGAACACGGCGCGGGACACGGGCATCACGATCATCTGCGCAATGCGATCGCCCGGCTCGATGCTGAACGAGTTCTCGGAGTCCGTATTGAGCAGGGACACCTTGATCTCGCCGCGGTACCCCGCATCGACGGTGCCGGGCGAGTTCACCACGGTGATGCCGTGCTTGGCGGCGAGGCCGCTGCGCGGCACGACGAAGGCCGCGTAGCCCTCGGGCAGCGCGATCGACACGCCCGTACCCACGAGGGCGCGCTCGCCGGGAGCGAGCTCCACGGCATCGGTCGAACGCAGATCGGCGCCCGCATCATCATCATGCGCATACACCGGCAGGGCGCCGGCGAGCGCGGGAATCTCTACGACATCAGTCACCCGGACAGGCTACCGGATCAATCCGGCAACCCCCACCCGGCGGCCGCGCGCATCCCCCTCCCATCGCGCCGCCCGCCGAGCCGCCGCGGCGACGCTCCACGCGACCTCCAAGGAGCGGCACGGGATAATGAGGGTATGAACACCGCTGCCGCCGCGACCGCCTACCGTGAACGACTCGTGCCGGGCGTCGGCCTCTTCGCCGCCGTGCTGCTCGTGGCTCCGGCCGTCGCGATGGTGCTCGTGCCGATCGCAATCGAGGCCTCCATCCCCGCAGGGATCATCGCCTACCTCGTCATCGCCGGATTCCTCTTCGCGACGAGCCCCACGATCAGGGTCGCCGATGGCCGTCTGCACGCGGGGCGCGCGCAGATCGCGCTCGAGCACTTGGGAGCGGTCGAGCTGCTCGGCTCCGAAGCGCTCCGGCGCGCCATCGGCCCCGAGCTCGACGCGCGCAACTACCTCCTGGTGCGCGGCTGGGTGCGCACCGGCGTGCGCATCGCGAACATCGACCCCGCAGACCCTGCGCCGTACTGGATCATCACGACGCGCCGACCGCAGGCGCTCGCCGATGCGATCGCCGGAGCCCGCGCGAACGGCTGAGCCCGGCCCGCGGGCTCCATGACTCGCACGAGCTCGAACAGGCTCGAAAGGCGAGATATCGGGCGATCCCGCGGCGGCGGCCGCAAAGTTTCGCCCTTCGACGGCAAGGCTCGGCGCAGGGCGCCGAGCTCACTGAGCAGCCGCCGTGGGCGGCTCCGCGGAGTGCTAAAAATCGCGATGCGATTTACGCAGCGCACTCCGCGCAGATCGGGCCGAGATCGGTCTGGTGGTCCATCTGCGAGCGGTGGCGCACAAGGAAGCAGCTCACGCAGGTGAACTCGTCGTCCTGCTGCGGCAGCACGACGACGTCGAGCTCGACATCGGACAGATCGGAACCGCCGATGTTGAAACTCGGGTTGTCGGCGTCCTCCGAGTCGATCGAGGAGGCACCCTTCGCCGAACCGCGTTCCTTCAGAGCCTCGATCGACTCTGCTTCTTCATCAGACTTACGCGGTGCGTCGTAATCGGTAGCCATGCGCTTGTGAGTCCCCTTGCGATTCGGTGCTCCGACGAGCACCTGAGTTTCCTGCGAGCGGCCATAGTCTGCCCTACGATTCCCCCCTGATGCAAACCGGGGCGTTCAGAGTTCTCTGAGCGCGGAACGAACGGCCCGGGCAGCTCCTGCCCGGAGCGCCGCTTCCCCGACGTGTCGGGCAGATACGGCGATCTTCGAGAGGCCCCGCGTCCCGAGACCGCTACGCCGTCGGGCACTGGTTTTCATACGCGCCCGGCTCAATGCGCGCGCGAACGCACCGACTGTGCCACCCTAGGATGCGCAAGCCGGGTTACGGATGGATGACGGTGCGGAGAGAAGGAAGCAGCAGTATGGACGAATTGCGCTTTGTGCGCCGCGAAGAGGCCGCCCTGATCGTCGCGACCGACTCCGGCACCGAGTTCAGGCTGATCGTCGACGACACCGTGCTCGGGGAGCTCCGGCATATCGGCCGCCGCGAGCGCGACGGCGTGAAGATCCGTCCGCGCGAGATCCAGTCGCTGATCCGTTCGGGCAAGAACCGCGCCCAGGTCGCGAAGATCACCGGGCTCGACGAAGTCGACATCGAACGCTACGAGGAGCCGGTGCTCGCCGAACGCCGCTACATCCTCGAGCGCGCGCATGCCGTCGCCGTGCAGGCCGACGCCCACGACGAGGACGATCAGAACTTCGGCTCCGTCATCGGTGCGCGTCTCGTCTCTCTCGGCGCCGAGGCCCCCGAGTGGACCGCCTGGAAGGAAGACGAGGGCGGCTGGATGGTCGGCCTCGAGTTCATCTCGCACGACACCGCGCACCGCGCCGTGTGGTCGTTCGAGCACCGCAAGGGCGCCCTCGCCCCGATCACTCCGGACGCCACCAACCTCTCGAAGCAGGGCGAGGTCGGCGACCGTCTGATCCCGAAGCTCCGCGCGGTCGACGACGGGGATCGCCGCGGCCGTTTCGACTCCGGCGCCTTCGATCGCGAGCAGATCGCAGACGGCATCGCCGTCGGCGTGACGGGCGAGCAGCCCGCTGTCGATGCCGCCGAGCCCGCCGCCTCGTCGCCCGAGACGCAGGCCGGGCCTGCGAGCACGACCGCACCGCGCACCGCGGAGCAGCGCCAGGAGGACGACGCGGACTCCGACGCCGAGTACGAGCGCCGCCGCGAGATCGACCAGCGCGCCGTAAAGACCACCGCGCAGCCCGGAGCCGACCTCAGCCAGACCGCAGATCTGCTCGACGCGCTGCGCAAGCGACGGGGCGAACGCGAACGCTCCTCGCAGGCGGCCGCCCCGGCCGCGCCCGAGTCCACGGCCTCGGAGACCTCCCCGAACGTCGATGACAGCGCGCCGACCGCGCCGCACCCGACGCTGCCCGCCGCGCCTCCGGCGGCGCCGCAGACCTCGGATCCGCTGCCTCCCGTCGATCGGAACGCCCCGGTCGACGATACGGAGACCGCGCCGCGGCCCCGCAGCATCTGGGCGGCCGGCGGCGTCTCCCGTGAAGCCGGGGCGCCGAAGAAGCGCGGCATCCCGAGCTTCCTCCGCGAGGCCGGCGACGAGGTCGGCGATGATGCGACGGATGCGCCGCGCCCCGATGCGGATCCTGCTCCGAAGCCGGGACCGAAACCCGCCCCGAAGCCGGAGGCTCGCAAGGGGCGCGCGTCGATCCCGAGCTGGGACGACATCCTCTTCGGCACCCGCAGCGACGAGGACCCGTCGGGGCGCTAGTCAGAGCGCGCCGGCGACGCCCGCGGCCGTCTCCGCCACGGCGGCAGCGAATGCGGTCCCCGCGAGGGCGCCCGCGAGTACCAGGGGCACGCCCCGCTCGTCCTCGCTGAACGAGCCGTGCTGCCCGACCATGTCGAGCGACCGCGGGTCGTCCGAGCCGCTGTAGTAGGCGACCTGCTTGCGCGCCGCGATGACGACGTCGCCGAGCCGCGGCGCGACTTCCGGCGCGACGGCGCCGAACAGTCCGCTGGCGATCGCCTCGTCTCGGGTCGCCACCCAGGCCCGCGCCCCCTCGGCCTCGGCCCAGGCGCGCGCCGTCGCGGTCGCATCGACGCCGTCGTCGAGGTAGAGCGAGCGGAATCGGGGCTCTCCCCCGATCTCGGCGACTCCCTCGAGCATCGCCGGGTCGGCATCGAGCATGATCCGCTGGTGGGCGCCGACGTCGACCATGCCGTGGTCGGCCGTCACGACGACGCCGACATCGCCCGGCAGTGTGCGCAGGAAATCGGTCAGCGCGGCGTCGAAGCGCTCGAGCCGCTCGGCCCAGGCCTCGCTCTGCCAGCCCGACGCGTGCGCGGCGCGGTCGAGCTCGTCGACGTAGAGGTAGGCGACGACCGGGTCCCCTTCGCGGAGCAGCCTCGATGCGACGGCGAAGCGATCCTCGATGCGCTGCCCGGAGCGGTACTCGGCGCCGTTGAGGATCGCCTCGGTCAGCCCGCCGACGGCGTGCGCGGGCCGCCCGATCGCGACCGGACGGGCGCCGATTCCGGCGGCGGCGCCGAACAGCGGCTCGGCGCGCTGCCATGCGCGGCGGTCGGCGATGCCCGACCACTCGCTCAGCGTCGTCACGAGCCCGAGCTCGGGGTGGCGGATGCGGTAGCCGATGAGCCCGTGCTCCCCCGGCAGCGCCCCCGTCGTCAGCGTCGTCAGCGCCGCTCCCGTCGTCGACGGCGCGACCGTCTCGATGCGCTTGCGGGGCAGCCGCGCGAGCGTCGGCGCATGCCCCTTCCTCGCCCCGAGGTTCGCATGCCCGAGCCCGTCGACCACGATCATCACGAACGAGCGGATCGCGGGCAGGCCCGCGGAGGCCGCATGGGAGATGGCCGGCGGCACGGCCGCGCCGATCCCTGCCGCGACCGCGGCGATGCCGCTTGGCAGAAGTGCGGCAAGCCTCGCACCGTTGTCGGCGGCAATCGGTAGCATGAGGTCCATTATGACCGATGCGCCCAGTGCCTCTGCGAACAGCGATTCCTCCGAGCTCGAGACCGCGCCGGATTCACCGGTGCTCGCCCATGAGATCGCCGGCGAGAAGATCGACGATGTCGACATCTCGAGCGAGATGGAGGGCTCGTTCCTCGAGTACGCCTACTCGGTGATCTACTCGCGCGCACTGCCCGATGCCCGTGACGGCCTGAAGCCTGTGCAGCGCCGCATCCTCTACATGATGCAGGACATGGGGCTGCGCCCGGAGAAGGGCCATGTGAAGTCGGCGCGCGTCGTCGGCGAGGTCATGGGCAAGCTGCACCCGCACGGCGACTCGTCGATCTACGACGCGCTCGTGCGCCTCGCGCAGGGCTTCGCGATGCGCCTGCCGCTCGTCGACGGCCACGGCAACTTCGGCTCGCTCGACGACGGCCCCGCCGCCTCCCGCTACACCGAGGCCCGTCTCGCCGGCGCCGCGCTCGCGATGACCGAATCGCTCGACGAAGACGTCGTCGACTTCGTGCCGAACTACGACAATCAGATCATGCAGCCCGCCGTGCTGCCCTCCGCCGTGCCGAACCTGCTCGTGAACGGCGCGAGCGGCATCGCCGTCGGCATGGCCACGAATCTCGCCCCGCACAACCTCCTCGAGGTGGTCGAGGGCGCCAAGCACCTGCTGCACCACCCCGAGGCGACCGTCGACGAGCTCATGGAGTTCATCCCGGGCCCCGACCTGCCGGGCGGCGGCATCATCGTCGGCCTCGACGGTGTGAAGGATGCCTATCGATCGGGCCGCGGCGCCTTCCGCACCCGCGCGAAGGTGTCGGTCGAGCAGCTCGGCCCGCGCCGCACCGGCCTCGTCGTCACCGAACTGCCGCATCTCATCGGCCCCGAGCGCGTCATCGAGAAGATCAAGCAGGGCGTCGACGCAAAGAAGATCTCCGGCATCACCGATGTCGTCGATCTCACGGACCGCAAGAACGGTCTGAAGCTCGTCGTCAGTCTCAAGACCGGCTTCTCGCCCGAGGCGGTGCTCGAGCAGCTCTACCGGGCGACCCCGCTCGAGGATTCGTTCAGCATCAACTCGGTCGCGCTCGTCGACGGCCAGCCGCAGACGCTCGGCCTGCGCGAGATGCTGCGCGTCTTCCTCGACCACCGCCTGTCTGTCGTCACGCGCCGTTCCGAGTACCGTCTGCGCAAGCGCCGCGAACGCCTGCACCTCGTCGAGGGCCTGCTCATCGCGATCCTCGACATCGATGAGGTCATCCAGCTGATCCGCACGAGCGACGATGCCGAGTCGGCCCGCGCCCGCCTGATGCAGGTCTTCGACCTCTCCGAAGCGCAGGCCGAGTACATCCTCGAGCTGCGGCTGCGCCGCCTCACGAAGTTCTCGCGGGTCGAGCTCGAGGCCGAGCGCGACGAACTGCAGGCCGAGATCGAGCGTCTGCTCGAGATCCTCGGCAGCGAGGAGCGTCTGCGCGAGGTCGTCTCGACCGAGATGGACGCGGCCGCAGAAGCCTACGGCACGCCGCGCCGCACCGTGCTCACCGGCGCGGTCGTGCGCCCCAGTCGGGCGGCTGCGGCCTCGGCATCGCTCGAGGTCGCCGACACCCCGTGCACGGTGCTGCTCTCGGTCACGGGCCGGGCCCTGCGCCTCGACAGGGATCCCGCAGCCCCCGAATCCCCCCGCGGTTCGTCGCGCGCGACAAAGCACGGCGCGCTGCTCTCGAGCGTCGACGGGACCGTGCGCGGCGAGTTCGGCGCCATCCTCACCGACGGCACGCTGCACCGCTTCACCCCGGTCGATCTGCCGATCGTGCCGGCCGCGTCGATCGCGTTCTCTGCGGGCGTGAAGCTGCTCGACTACATCGGCGTCACCGACAAGAAGCTCGGCATCGTCGGCATCGTGCCGCTCGGCGACGAAGCCGGGTCGGTCGAGACCCCGGTCGGCCTCTTCACCCGGCTGGGCGTGGTGAAGCGCGTCGTGCTCACGGATCTGCCGTCGCGCCCCTCGTTCGAGGTCATCGGGCTGAAGGCCGGCGACGCGCTCGTCGCCGCATTCCCGGCACCCGACGAGTCGGAGTTCGCGGTCGTCACGAGCGATGCGCAGCTGCTGCGCTTCGCCGCATCGTCGGTGCGGCCGCAGGGCCGGCCGGCCGGCGGCATGGCCGGCATCAGGCTCGGGGCCGAGGCGCGCGTCGTCTTCGCGGGCGCCGTGCCCGTGGGGGCCGAGGCGCGCGTCGTCACGGTCGCCGACAGCTCCATCACGCTGCCCGGCACCGACGTCGCGACGGCGAAGGTCAGCGACTGGGCCGAGATTCCCGCGAAGGGCCGCGCCACGGGCGGTGTGCGCGTGCAGCGGTTCCTCAAGTGGGAGGATCAGATCGCCTGCGCCTGGGTCGGCGTCGGCGCCCCGCGGGCGCTCGCGGCGGACGGCGCGGCGCGTCGGCTGCCGGCCGAGCTCGGCAAGCGCGATGGGTCGGGCACTCCGATCGACGGTGCCGCGGCCTTCGTCGGCCTCGCCCCGTAATCTCCCCGCCCCGCACCGCACCGTGGAGGGGAACTTCTCGAGAGCGGGATGGGTTTGGTGCACTATCGCGCGACCATAGTGCACCAAACCCATCCCGCTCCGCGGTGCATCGGCTGCTACCCCGTCCACCCGCGCCGGCGCAGCGCCTCGAAGATCTGGGCGCGCAGTTCGTGCGGGCGGCGGTACAGCAGTTCGGCGGTCACGCGGATGACCTCCCACCCGAGCTGCGCATAGCGGCGGTACTTCTCGATGTCGCGGTTCCACTGCCGTGCGTCGGTGAGATGGTGACGGCCCTCGTACTCGAGCGCGAGCCCGAACTCCACGAAGGCGAACTCGCTGCACCCGACCAGGTGCCCCTGCTCATCGAGCACATCGAAGTCGAGCTCGAACTGCGGTACGCCCCACTCCGTCAGGCGCAGGCGCAGGTGGCTCTCGGGCGGCGATGCGCTGTGCGGCGAGAGCAGTTGTACGAGGGATCTCAATCGCGGCCCGCCCGAGCGGCCGGCGGCGTTCGCAGCCGCGCTCAGATCCGCGATACCCGCTAGCGGAGGCCGTTCCAGGCGCCGGGTTCCCGGGATGCGGTTCTGCCTGATCGCCGCATCGCCGAGGGCGACCGCGTCGTCGCGCACGAGCAGGGCGGCGAGCAGCGCCCAGGTCGATGCGGGATCCGTCACGCTCAGAGCATTCCTCTGCACGGTCTGCGCATACGATGCCTGCACCCGGTGCCCGATCACGCCGCCGCGCTTCACCGCGTGACGGGGCAGATGCACTGCGACATCCAGCCCGTGCCGTGCGCATGGACGCTCTGGCACCGGCAGATGCCAGATGGCGGCGGCCGTGTAGTGGCTGTAGAAGGCTCCCTCCGGGAGGAACCGCATGAGCGCCGCTGCGTTCTCCCGCTGCATCATGCGCCACGTCTCAGCGGCTACCGCACCTCCCGGCGGCAGCGCTCTACCGGCGCCGACGCGCCGGTAGACGCCCCGTGCGATGCGCTCGACATCGGGCTGGGACAGGCGCCGCGACCCGACGCCGGCGGCGCGGGCGTGCGCGGCCGTGAAGACCTCGCCGAGGGCGGCGGGCAACGGGAGCGGAGGACGGGGCATGCGGCCAGCATTGCAAGATCGGGCGGGCCGGGCGAGGGCGATCCCTGCGGAGTGAACAAGTCGACCCGAATCGGTAGGAGCCGTGTCCTGTGGAGGAAGGATGCGAGCGCGGAGCTATCCTCCGAGCGCACGCAGGATGCCCGCCGACACGGGGTGGTTGCCGGCCTCGGCGACTTCGAGCGCGGTACGCCCCGCGGCGTCGCGCGCATCGAGCGGCGCACCGGCGCGCAGCGCGATCGTCACCGCGTTCGGGTCGCCGGCCTCGGCGGCCGCGAACAGCGCCGCGGTCGGATCCGCGGGCGCCGGGGCCGTGGTCAGCGCCTCGAGCAGCGCCGCCTGCTGCGGGTATCCCTTCCAGGTGGCCATCTGCACCGGGGTCAGGCCCTCCGATCCCGAGGGCGTCGCGACATCCGCCCCGCCGGCGACGAGCACGCGTACGGTCTGGTGGTAGCTCTCGTCGTCGCGCCCGAAGATGACGGCCTCGTGGATCGCCTGGTAGCCGACGCGGTTCACGTGATCGAGCGGTACGCCCGCCCGAATGAGCGCGCCGACGACCTCCCAGTGGCCGCGTTCGGCGGCGCGGATGAGGCCGGTGCCGACCCAGCTGTCGAGGTCGTTCACGTCGGCGCCGTGGGCGAGGGTCAGGCGCAGCAGCTCGAGATGCCCCTCGCTCGTCGCGATGAGATACGCCGATCGCACGGTGTCGTCTTTCGCGTTGACGTTCGCGCCCCAGGCGATCAGACGCTCCGCCATGTCGACGTCGTTCGACCATGCCGCCGAACGCAGGTGCGCATCGAGCTCCGCCTGATCGTACCCGGGGTTCGGCGGGACCTCGGAGGCCTGCGGAGTCCCGATGGGCGCATCCTCAGCCACAGGTGCAGGGGCCCGCGTTTCGGCGGTCTCCGCCGGTGCTGGGGCCGGCTTCGCACCCGGCTCGGCGGCGCATCCGCTCAGCAGCAGCGCGAGCGGCACCAGCAGAGCCAGTGCCCGTGCGGCAGCGCGCCCGGTCGATGGTCGAATCATGAGGGCTCCCGCCGCGATCGGATCAGTGACGCATCCGAGCGTATGCGGCACCGCGGCGCCCGGCATCAACCGATCGGTTGAACGCGCGGCATGCACCGCGATGACGCACAGCCCGCACGGCCCGCGCGGGAACCGCGCCTAGGCGTCGATGCGCTCGCGATCGAGGTCGTCGGCGTTCTCGATGATGAACTCCTTGCGGGGCGCGACGTCATTGCCCATCAGCAGCTCGAAGATCTGCGAAGCGGCGTGCGCGTCGGCGACCCGCACGCGGCGCAGCGCACGCTGCCCGCGATCCATCGTCGTCTCGGCGAGCTGATCGGCATCCATCTCGCCGAGGCCCTTGTAGCGCTGGATCGGATCCTGGTACTTCTTGCCGCGGCGACGCAGATCGGCCAGGAGCGTGTTCAGCTCCTTCTCGCTGTACGTGTAGATGATGTCGTTCGGCTTGCGCCCGGCGTTCTGCACGACCACCCGGTGCAGCGGCGGCACGGCGGCGTACACGCGACCGGCCTCGAGCATCGGGCGCATGTAGCGGAAGAACAGAGTGAGCAGCAGCGTGCGGATGTGGGCGCCGTCGACGTCGGCGTCGCTCATGAGGATGACCTTGCCGTAGCGCGCGGAGTCGAGGTCGAAGTCGCGGCCCGAGCCGGCGCCGATCACCTTGATGATGGCGCCGCATTCGGCGTTGTTCAGCATCTCGGCGACCGAGGCCTTCTGCACGTTCAAGATCTTGCCGCGGATCGGCAGCAGCGCCTGGAACTCGCTGTCGCGCGCGGGGCGGGCCGTGCCGAGGGCGCTGTCGCCCTCGACGATGAAGAGCTCGGTCTCGGCCACGTTCTTCGACCGGCAGTCGATGAGCTTCGCCGGCAGCGACGAGTTCTCGAGCGAGCTCTTGCGCCGGGCGGTGTCGCGCTGCGCGCGCAGCGCGATGCGCGACTTCATCTCGGCGACCATCTTCTCGAGCAGCGCGCCGGTCTGGGTCTTATCGGCCTTCTTGCTCGACTCGTAGCGCTCGGTCAGACCCGCGACGATCGCCTTCGAGACGATCTGGCGCACGGCGGCGGTGCCGAGCACCTCCTTCGTCTGGCCCTCGAACTGCGGTTCGGGCACGCGCACGGTGACGACCGCGGTGAGGCCGGTCAGGATGTCGTCCTTGTCGGGCTTGTCCGATCCCGCTTTGAGCTTGCGGGCGTTCTGCTCGATCTGCTTGCGGAAGAACTTCGACAGGCCCTGTTCGAATCCGCTCATATGGGTGCCGCCCTTGGGCGTCGCGATGATGTTCACGAAGCTCTGCACTTCGGTGTCGTAACCGGTGCCCCAGCGCATCGCGATGTCGACCTCGCAGCGGCGCGAGACCTCGCGGGAGACGAGGTGCCCGGTCTGCTCGTCCATCACGGGCACGGTCTCGGTGAACTCGGCCTCATCGGTCGTGCGCCAGACGTCGGTGATCGGGGCGTCGACCGCGAGGAACTCGACGAACTCGGAGATGCCGCCCTCGTAGGCGAAGCGATGGGTGGTCGGCGCGCCGTCCTCCGTGAGCGATTCGGGCCGCTCGTCGGTGATCTCGATCGCGAGCCCGGGCACGAGGAATGCGGTCTGCCGCGCGCGGGAGACGAGCGACTCGGGCTCGAATCGCGCGGTCGCGAGGAAGATCTGCGGGTCGGCCCAGTAGCGCACGCGGGTGCCGGTCTTGGCCTTCGCGACCTTCGCCACTGCGCGCAGCTCGGAGGCGTCCTCGAACGGCGTGAACGGACTGTCGGGTCCGTCGCCCGAGAACACGCCCGGCTCGCCGTGCCTGAACGACATGGCCCAGGTCTTGCCGTTGCGGTCGACCTCGACATCGAGCCGCGACGAGAGGGCGTTGACGACCGACGCGCCGACGCCGTGCAGACCGCCCGAGCTCGAATAGCCTCCGCCGCCGAACTTGCCGCCGGCATGGAGCTTCGTGAAGACGAGCTCGACACCGGAGAGCCCGCTCTTGGGCTCGATGTCGACCGGCACGCCGCGGCCGGTGTCGCTCACGGTGACGCTGCCGTCGCCGTGGAGGGTGATGCCGATCTCGTCGCCGTAGCCGGCGAGCGCCTCGTCGACGGAATTGTCGATGATCTCCCAGAGGCAATGCATGAGACCGCGGGAATCGGTCGTGCCGATATACATTCCCGGTCGCTTGCGCACGGCCTCGAGACCCTCGAGGACGGTGAGATGCCGCGCGGAATAACTCGCCTCTGCCACTGCTGGACACTCCTTCGCCTGATGACCGTTCAAGCGTAGAGCACGCCCGCGACATCGGCCGCGAGGCGGGACGGCGAGTACGGAAGCCGGCAAGGATAGCCGCACGGCGCGGCCGTGCGGCTACGCGTACAGCGAACCGGTGGCGCCCCGATGCGGTTTTCACGGCTCGGCGTGCTTGGATGGAGGCGAAGCCAAGGAGAACAGGGGAGGCAGCCATGAACACGCTGGAGCACGAACGCACCGAGACCGGTGAGGCGGCGGACCGCCCGATGAATGCTCTCGACCGCTGCGACAGCTGCGGCGCGCAGGCGTACGTTCGCGTGATGCTGAACGGCAGCGAGCTGCTCTTCTGCGGGCACCACGCCAAGAAGCACGAGGCGAAGCTGCGTCCGATCGCAGAGGTGTGGCATGACGAGAGCCATCGTCTGACCGCCACCGCGTAGGCGAACGGCGTCAGACGCGAAAACCCCCGGTTCCTCGGAGCCGGGGGTTTTCGCGTCGCAGCAGCGCGACGATGCCGTCGGGCCCGCCCCGCGTGCAGCAGGGCGGGCCCCGCGGCTCCTACTCGAGGTAGTCGCGCAGCTGCTGCGACCGCGAGGGGTGGCGCAGCTTCGCCATGGTCTTCGACTCGATCTGGCGGATGCGCTCGCGCGTCACGCCGAAGGTGTCGCCGATCTGGTCCAAAGTCTTCGGCATGCCATCGCCCAGGCCGAAGCGCATGCGGATGACACCGGCCTCGCGCTCGGAGAGGGAGTCGAGCAGCTGCTCGAGCTGCTGCTGCAGCATCGTGAAGCCCACCGCGTCGGCCGGCACGACCGCCTCGGTGTCCTCGATGAGGTCGCCGAACTCGCTATCGCCGTCTTCGCCCAGCGGGGTGTGCAGGGAGATCGGCTCGCGGCCGTACTTCTGCACCTCGACGACCTTCTCGGGCGTCATGTCGAGCTCGCGCGAGAGCTCCTCGGGCGTCGGTTCGCGGCCGAGATCCTGCAGCATCTGGCGCTGCACGCGTGCGAGCTTGTTGATGACCTCGACCATGTGCACCGGGATACGGATGGTGCGCGCCTGGTCGGCCATGGCGCGGGTGATCGCCTGGCGGATCCACCACGTCGCATAGGTCGAGAATTTGAAGCCCTTGGTGTAATCGAACTTCTCGACGGCGCGGATGAGGCCGAGATTGCCCTCCTGGATGAGATCCAGGAACTGCATGCCGCGGCCGGTGTAGCGCTTCGCGAGCGAGACGACGAGGCGCAGGTTCGCGCCGAGCAGATGGCTCTTCGCCCGCTGGCCGTCGCGCGCCACCCACTTCAGCTCGCGGGTGAGCTTCTTCGGCAGGCCCTTCTCCGTCGCGAGCTTCTCCTCTGCGAAGAGGCCGGCCTCGATGCGCATCGCCAGCTCGACCTCTTCGGCAGCGTTCAGCAGCGCGACCTTGCCGATCTGCTTCAGGTAGTCCTTGACCGGGTCGGCAGTGGCACCGGGGATCGCCGTGGTGACGGTCGGCACATCGACCTCGTCCGAGGCCTTCAGCACGATCGCACCGGTCGGAAGCGGCTCGTCGGCGGCGCGCGTCGACTTCTCTTCCTTCTCCTCCTCGATCGGCTCATCGGCGGAATTGACGATCTCGGCGATCTCGTCGGCGACCTTCTTCGCGCCCGTGCGCTTCTTCGCCGGCGCCTTCGCCGCCGCCGTCTTCGCGGTCGACGCCTTGGCAGTCGTCGTCTTCTTCGCAGCCGCCTTCTTCGGCGCAGCGGCCTTCTTCTGAGCGGGGGCCTTATCGCCCGACTTCGCCGTCGTGGCCTCCTCCGGCTCCGAAGCCTCAGCCTTCTTGGTCGTCGCTCGAGTTGTGGTCGTGGTTGCAGTTGCCACGCATCCGCCTCTCCGTAGTCGGGTCGCACCGCGGCCTCGAAAGGTCGGCCGAGTGCTCACAGCAGTAAAACCCACGTCAAGTCCGGAATATTCCTGCTCGCGAAGAAACAATCAGTGGACTGAATGGGCTACCTCATCTATTATTGCACGCCGCGACCTGCGAGTTCGACCGGAGCGGGCTCCGGGCGATCCCTGGCGCCGCGCCGCGCGCACCGGCCCCGACTTTCAGAAGCCGGCGTCGCCTGGCTCGCCCTCGCCCGACCCCGATCGATGCTGCTCGGCCAGGTAGCGCTCGAGCTCGCTCGCGATCTGCTCGGCCGTCGGGATGGTCCCGTCCTCGCTGATCAGCGGGGACTGCGCGCCTCGGTCCTCCATATACGCGTCGTAGCGCTTCTCGAGCGTGCGCACCATCTCGAAAGACTCCTCGTTCTCGGCGATCTGCTCGTCGACGCGCGCGATGAACTCCGTCTCGGCGTCGCGCACCTCGTCGGTGGCGAAGATCAGCCCCGTGGCCGCCATGATGCCCTCGAGCGCTGCGCGCAGAGCACTCGGGTATTCGGCGTTGGCGAGATAGTGCGGGATCAGCAGCGCGAAGCCCACGACCTCCTCCCCCAGGCTGTGCAGGCGGTACTCGATGACGTGGGAGGCGGAGGCCGGCAGGCGCGTCGTCGGGCGCCATACCGAACGAGCGTCGATCAGATCCTCCCGCGATCCGCTCACGGTCGCAGCGATCGGCCGCGTATGCGGCACGGGCATCGGCAGCGCGTGCGACCACACCGTCGTCGTCACCTCGAACTCGTGCACGAGCAGCAGTACGGTGTCGACGAACAGCTCCCAGCGGAAGTCGGGCTCGTATCCGCTCAGGAGCAGGAAGGGCGACCCGAGCTCGTCCTTCGCGAGGGAGAGCGCGAGCTCCTCCGGAGAGAAGTCGGTGAGGTGGTCCTCGGAGAACGTGATCATCGGCCTGCGGGCACGGTAGTCGAACAGCATGTCCGCGTTGAAGCGCACGATTTCTTCGGGAGAAGCGCGTTCCCAGAAATATCCTTCGAGCTGCGAGATCGTGCTCCCGGCGTCGTTGAAGCCCTGCAGCGCCACGATCAACGGCAGGCCGCGCGGTACCGCAGCGCGCCGTTCGGCATGCTCCGCGGAGAAAATGGACTCGTTCACACTTCCATCCTACGAAGACCGCGGCGCCGACCGGCCCGATCCGGTCACGCCGATAGCGAACCGCGTTCCGCTGTGATCCGCGGTCGAAGTAGTAGGCTTGTGGGCAGTGCGACCGCTCATCATATGGACGCCTCCGAAAATTCCCATGCGAACGACCCAAGGGAGATCCCACTTTGGCTGATCAGCAGTTTGACATCGTCGTCCTCGGCGGCGGTAGCGCCGGGTACGCGACGGCGATCCGCGCCAAGCAACTCGGCTTCAGTGCAGTTGTCATCGAGAAGGACAAGCTCGGCGGCACCTGCCTCCACCGCGGCTGCGTTCCCACGAAAGCACTGCTCCATTCCGCCGAGATCGCCGATGTCGCGAGCACGGGCGACAAGTACGGCATCCTTTCGAGCGTCGCGGGCGTCGACATGGCGGGTGTCAACGGCTTCCGCGAGAAGCTCGTCGACGGCAAGCACAAGGGCCTGCAGGGCCTGCTGAAGGCCAACGACATCACGGTCATCGAGGGCGCCGGCCGTCTCGTGTCGCCGAACACCGTGCAGGTCGGCGACGACCGCATCGTCGGGCGGCACGTCGTGCTCGCCACCGGCTCGTACTCGCGCTCGCTGCCGGGCCTCGAGATCGAGGGCCGCGTCATCACGAGCGAGCAGGCGCTCGAGCTGACCGAGGTGCCGCAGAAGGTCATCATCCTCGGCGGAGGCGTCATCGGCGTCGAGTTCGCCAGCGTCTGGCGCTCGTTCGGCGCCGACGTCACGATCATCGAGGGTCTGCCTCACCTCGTCCCCAACGAGGAGGAGTCGATCTCGAAGCAGCTCGAGCGCGCCTTCCGTAAGCGCAAGATCGCGTTCAAGCTCGGCGTCCGCTTCCAGGGCGTCACGCAGGATGCGTCGAGCGTCACGGTCACACTCGAGGACGGCACCGAGCTCTCCGCCGACTACCTCCTCGTCGCGGTGGGACGCGGCCCCGCGACAGCGAACAACGGTTTCGAAGAGGTCGGCATCGAGATGGATCGCGGCTTCGTGCTCACCAACGAGCGCCTCGCCACCAACGTCGCGGGCGTCTACGCCGTCGGCGACATCGTTCCCGGCCTGCAGCTCGCGCACCGCGGCTACCAGCAGGGCATCTTCGTCGCCGAAGAGATCGCGGGTCTGAACCCGATCATCGTCGAGGACGTCAACATTCCGAAGGTCACCTACTGCGACCCCGAGGTCGCCTCGGTCGGCCTGACCGAGGCCAAGGCGAAGGCCCAGTACGGCGACGACAAGGTCACCTCGTACGAGTACAACCTCGCGGGCAACGCGAAGAGCTCGATCCTCGGCACCGCAGGCTCGGTGAAGGCCGTGCAGGTCGTCGACGGCCCGATCGTCGGTGTGCACATGATCGGCGCACGCGTCGGCGAACTCGTCGGCGAGGCGCAACTCATCGTGAACTGGGAGGCGACGCCCGAGGACATCGCACCGTTCGTCCACGGCCACCCCACCCAGAACGAGACCATCGGCGAGACCATGCTGAAGCTCGCCGGCAAGCCGCTGCACGCCATCTGAGCGCCCGCGCGAACATCACGAACGAAACAGGAGAAACACGATGAGTGAATCGGTAGTGCTCCCCGCACTGGGCGAGAGTGTCACCGAGGGCACGGTCACCCGCTGGCTGAAGAACGTCGGCGACTCGGTCGAGGTCGACGAGCCGCTGCTCGAGGTCTCGACCGACAAGGTCGACACCGAGATCCCGTCGCCCTTCGCAGGTGTGCTCGAAGAGATCCTCGTGCAGGAGGACGACACCGCCGAAGTCGGCGCCGTGCTCGCCCGCATCGGCGACGGCAGCGGCAGCGGTGCCGCTCCGGCCGCACCCGCTGCGGAGCCCGCCGCTGCGGAGCCGACTCCTGCGCCCGCTGCCGCGCCGGCCCCCGAAGCCGCACCCGAGCCCGCTGCTGAGACGCCCGCCGCTCCCGCCGCGTCCGGCGACGCGACCACGGTGACGCTCCCGTCGCTGGGCGAGAGCATCACCGAGGGCACCGTCACTCGCTGGCTGAAGAACGTCGGCGACTCGGTCGAGGTCGACGAGCCGCTGCTCGAGGTCTCGACCGACAAGGTCGACACCGAGGTTCCGTCGCCCGTCGCGGGAGTGCTGCAGGAGACCCTGGTGCAGGAGGACGAGACCGTCGAGGTCGGCGGCGCCCTGGCCCGTATCGGTAGTGGCGCTCCGGCGGCTCCCGCAGCTCCCGAGCCCGCAGCACCGGCTCCCGCGGCTGCACCGGCTCCCGCGGCTGCACCGGCTCCCGCGGCTGCACCGGCTCCCGCGGCTGCACCGGCTCCGGCCGCTGCGCCTGCGGAGCCGGCCCCGGCCGCACCCGCAGCCCCCGCTCCGACTCCGGCTGCTCCCGCAGCCCCGGCGCCGGCCCCTGCAGCGGCGGCAGCGCCCGCGGCCCCGGCCGCACCGGCATCGCAGCCCGGCTACGTCACCCCGATCGTGCGCAAGCTCGCAGCCGACTCCGGCGTCGACCTGGCGACCATCACCGGCACCGGCGTCGGAGGGCGCATCCGCAAGGAGGACGTGGTCGCCGCGGCTGCCGCGAAGCCCGCCGCTGCGGCTCCGGCCGCGGCGACCGCTGCGGCCCCCGCGCCGGCTCCTGAGGTCTCACCCCTGCGCGGCACCTCGCAGAAGATGAGCCGTCTGCGCAAGGTCATCGCCGAGCGCGCCGTCGCGTCGCTGCAGCAGTCCGCTCAGCTCACGACGGTCGTCGAGGTCGATGTGACCCGCGTGGCTCAGCTGCGCCAGGCGAAGAAGGACGAGTTCCTGCAGAAGACCGGCTCGAAGCTCTCCTTCATGCCGTTCTTCGCGCTGGCCGCGGCCGAGGCGCTCCGCACCTACCCCGTCATCAACTCGACGCTCGACGGCGACACGATCACCTACCCGGCGACCGAGAACATCAGCATCGCCGTCGACTCCGAGCGCGGGCTCCTCACCCCGGTGCTGCGCGATGCCGGCGACAAGAATCTCGCCGAGATCGCTGCGGGCATCGCCGATCTCGCGGAGCGCACCCGCAGCAACAAGCTGACACCCGACGAGCTCGCCGGCGGCACGTTCACCCTCACGAACACCGGATCGCGCGGCGCGCTCTTCGACACGCCCCTCGTCTTCATGCCGCAGAGCGCCATTCTCGGCACCGGCGCGGTCGTGAAGAAGCCCGGCGTCGTCTCGGGCCCGGACGGCGATGCGATCGCGATCCGCTCGACCGTATACCTCGCGCTGTCGTACGATCACCGCACCATCGACGGAGCCGACGCGGCGCGGTTCCTCACGCAGGTGAAGGCGCGTCTCGAGGCCGGCGATTTCGAGGGCAACCTCGGCATCTGATTCGGTCACTGCACCGGTGCATGACGGGCCGGGCGCTTCCTCCAGGGGGCGCCCGGCCCGCTGCGTTGCGCGGACGCGTCACCGGCCCGGCGGTCAGCCGGCACTGCGCGCGGCCCCCGCGGGCTACCGACGCGGCGTGATGCGCATGCCGATGGCATGGGTGATCGCCTCGCCCGCCGCGACCGGCGACCATGCCCCGCGCTGCGCGTCGAGCACGAGCTCCGCGACGGCCGCGTCGAACGCCTCGAGCAGCAGATCGCGCACGCCGTCCCCCTCCCATACGGCGAGCATCTGCCCGACGAACCGGCGCGACACCCCGAGAGCGGCGCATGCGTCGTCGTGACCGCCGCGCAGGTGCGCGCGATGGCGGCGCAGCGCTCCCGGTCGCGCGGCACGGGCGAGACCCGAAGCGGTGAACACGACCCCGTGCGCGCCCACCGAGATGTCGCGCGCATGCGGAGCGCCCGCGCACCACCCGCCGGCGCGGAAGGCGATCGTCGCATCGCAGAGGGTCAGCAATCGTCCGGCTGCCTCCCCAGCGGTGAGGGCGCTTCGGGATCCGCGGCGCCGTCGCTTCGCCGCGTTCGCACGCCCGCCCGCCGTCCGGCTCTCCGCCGGCACGTTCCGCTCCACGCTCGCTCCTCTCACGTCCCTCCCCCGGTTCTCGGCCCGATCTCGGGCTCCTGAGTGCGTGCTCGGCAACGATTCTGCGGCAGTTCCCCGCGATGCGCATCCCGGAAACCGCGATTCTGGAGAGAAAGCCGGCGAAACAGGACTCGCGGAGGCTGTGGAGGAGGAAGAAGCACCCCTCCGGACGCGATACCCTAGAAGGTATGGCAGAAAAAGCGAAGCGCACCGGTCGCATCCGGCAGATGATCGATGTCTACAAGACGACGAAGGTCCACGACCGCAATCTGACCGCGATCCTCATCCTGTGCTTCATCGTGCCCGTGCTCGTCTTCGTCGGCCTCGCCGCGATCTTCTCGACCGCATGGTTCGGGTGGATCGTGTGGCCGCTCACCGGCGTGCTCGTGGGCATCCTGGTCGTCATGATCGTGCTCGGCCGTCGCGCGGAGCGCACGGCGTACCGTCAGATCGAAGGCCGCCCGGGTGCGGTCGGCGCCGTGGTGCAGGGCGCTCTGCGCCGGTCGTGGCGCGGCTCCGAGGTTCCGGTCGCGGTCACGCGCAATCAGGACGCGGTGTACCGCGTGGTCGGTCGCGGCGGCGTCGTGCTCATCTCGGAGGGCTCGCTGCAGCGCACCCGCCGCCTCGCCTCCGATGAAGAGCGCAAGGTGAAGCGCGCACTGCGCAACGTGCCCGTCGTACACCTGTACGTCGGGCCCGACGAGGGCGGCGTGCCTCTCGAGAAGCTCTCGCGCACGCTCGTCAAGCTGAAGGCCGTGCTGAGGCGCCCCGAGGTCGACGCGGTCTACAACCGCCTGTCGTCGCTGCAGGGCACCCCGATCGGCATCCCGAAGGGCATCGACCCGAATCGGGCCCGTTCACAGCGCCCGCGCTGATCCGCATGCCCGCACCGAAGTCCCCGCAACCTTTCGGCGACCTCGCCCCGAGCGAGTGGCCGGGCGAGCGCCTGGGGCTGCCCGAAAGCGGCCCCGGTTCCGTCGGCCGCCCGGGGCGGCGCATCCTCGCGATCGCCATCGACTGGGCGCTCGCGGCGATCCCCGCCTATCTGCTGATCGGCGGCAACACCCCCGAGCTCTGGAACATCGCATGCTTCGCGCTGCTCCAGATCGTGTTCATCCCCACCATCGGCGGGTCGCTCGGGCATCGCCTGTGCGGCATGCGCGTCGTGCCGCTCCCGGGGGGCTGGGTCGGCCTCTGGCGCCCGGTCGTGCGCACCGTGCTGCTGTGCCTCGTGATCCCTGTCGCCGTCTGGGATTCCGACCAGCGCGGCTTCCATGACAAGATCGCGGGCACGGTGCTCATCCGTGCCTGAGGGCGCACCGCATTCTGTAACAGGCACGAAACACGAGTCGCATTTTTCTGAAATTTGACTCCCCTAAGCTGGTAACGAGCGAACGGTACGATTGCCGTACCACAGACATGAGGAGCACAATGTTCACGAGTCCGCAGGAAGTCATCGATTTCATCTCGGAGACGGACGTCAAGTTCGTCGATATCCGCTTCACCGACCTCCCGGGCGTGCAGCAGCACTTCAACATTCCCGCGTCGACCGTGGATCTCGATTTCTTCGAGGTCGGCCAGATGTTCGACGGCTCGTCGATCCGCGGCTTCGTCGGCATCGCCGACTCCGATATGCAGCTGATCCCCGATGTCACCACCTGCTACGTCGACCAGTTCCGCATCGAGCGCACGCTCATCATCGTCTGCGACATCTTCAACCCGCGCACCGGCGAGATCTTCGCGAAGGACCCGCGCCAGGTCGCGAAGAAGGCCGAGCAGTACCTGGTCTCGACAGGGATCGCCGACACCGCGTTCTTCGCTCCGGAGGCCGAGTTCTACATCCTCGATTCGGTGCGCTACGAGACCACCCCCCGCCGCACCTTCTTCGAGATCGACTCCGAGGAGGCGCATTGGAACTCGGCGCGCAAGCGCGACGGTGCGAACCTCGGCAACACCACGTCCGAGAAGGGCGGCTACTTCCCCGTCTCGCCCGTCGACAAGCAGGCCGACCTGCGCGATGACATCTCGCTGCGCCTCATCGAAGCGGGGCTCAAGCTCGAGCGCGCCCACCACGAGGTCGGAGCCCCCGGCCAGGCCGAGATCAACTACCGCTTCGACACCATGGTGCAGGCCGCCGACGACGTGCTGAAGTTCAAGTACATCGTCAAGAACACTGCCGAGATCTGGGGCAAGACCGCCACCTTCATGCCGAAGCCCGTCTTCGGCGACAACGGTTCGGGCATGCACACCCACATGTCGCTGTGGAAGAACGGCGACCCCCTGTTCTACGACGAGAACGGCTACGCGCAGCTCTCGGACACCGCCCGCTGGTTCATCGGCGGCATCCTGCACCACGCGCCGGCCCTGCTCGCCTTCACGAACCCGACCATCAACAGCTACCGCCGCCTGGTCAAGGGCTACGAGGCCCCCGTCAACCTGGCGTACTCGGCGGGCAACCGCTCCGCCGCCGTGCGCATCCCGCTCACGGGTTCGAACCCGAAGGCGAAGCGCATCGAGTTCCGCGCCCCCGACGCCTCGGGCAACCCGTACCTCGCGTTCGCCGCGCAGCTGCTCGCCGGGATCGACGGCATCCGTGGCCGCATCGAACCGATGGAGCCGATCGACAAGGATCTGTACGAGCTGCCCCCCGAGGAGGCGAAGAACATCCCCCAGGTGCCCGCCTCGCTCGAAGAGGCGCTGCAGGCGCTCGAGGCCGACCACGAGTTCCTGCTCGAGGGCGGCGTATTCAGCAGGGATCTCATCGACACATGGATCGCGCTGAAGCGCGAAACCGAGATCGCTCCGATGGCGCTGCGCCCGCACCCGTACGAGTTCGAGCTGTACTACGGGGTGTGAGAACCGGGATCTCGGGAGTGTCGCGCGGACCTGGGGTTTCCCTCTCGGTCCCAGTCGTAGCCTCGACTATCACGGATACTTGACCTGCATCTGGCTACACGGAAGTACATCAGAGTTCGTTCTCGTCACGTCCAGGGCACGTCCAGGATCCGCTCACGAAACGCCCCTCATCGCATTTCGCGGCGAGGGGCGTTTCGCTGTTCGTCCGAAGCGCTGTTCGTTGCTCACCTGCACCCTGTCGAGCGTCACATCGGCGAGAGCCGGCTCCGAGGCTTCCGGCCGAGCTCCTGCTCGATGCCAGGACGGCTGTCATCGGAGTCCTGAGCCATCGTGCTGGCGCGGTGGCGGTGCAAGATGGACACTGCCCCATAGGTGCACTATGCTGCACTGCATGGAGGCGAGTGCGGAGTCGTTGGCGCGTGCAATCGGTGCGCGGGTGAAGCTGCAGCGGAAGGATCGGGGGTGGACTCTGGATCAGCTCGCGGAGTTCGCCGGGGTGAGCCGCCGCATGCTCGTCAATGTGGAGCAAGGCGCGGTGAACCCGAGCGTGGGTACGCTGTTGCGGCTTTCGGACGCGCTCGGGGTCGGGCTGCCGGCCCTGGTGGAGCCTCCGGCATCGCGCGCGGTGAAGTTCACCGGCCACGGGGAAGGCGCTGTCCTGTGGACCGGAGATGGTGGCGGCCGAGGTGTGCTCGTCGCCGGCACCGAGCCCCCGGACGTGGTCGAGCTGTGGGATTGGATCCTCGCGCCCGGTGAGCGCCACGATAGCGGCGCACACAGCGATGGCACTCGTGAGCTGCTGCACATGCATGAGGGCTCGATCACAGTCGAGGTCGACGGCGACCGCTACGACCTCGCACCCGGTGACGCGCTGTCATTCCACGGCGATGCCACCCACGCCTACATCAACTCGACCGATGCGTCTGCCCGGTTCTCGCTGACGGTGTTCGAGCCGGGCGTGGGAGCCGCACACCGAACGGAGACCCCTGATGCCTGAGACCACAACCCCCGAACAGTTCCTGGACGCGTGCACCGTGGATGAGGCGGTGTTCGAGTTGCGCCCGGACTACCGCGCCCTGCTGCTGGTGGTCGATGGCCTCGCCCCGGCAGAGTCCGGGGAGGGCAGCGATACTGTCGACGAGCTCATCGCCCGGGCCGAGGCTCGTGCGCGCGACCTCTTGGAAGGGTCGCCCGTGGATGAGCTGCCGCATATCGCGTCGTGGCGGGAGGCGTACCGAGCGTTCGGAGCGAAGCCGCAGCGCACCCGTAACAGTCTCGAAGCCCTGACCCGCCGAGCCGAACAGGGACTGCCGCGGGTGAACGCGCTCACCGACATCTACAACTCGATTTCAGTGCTGCACCAGATCCCCCTCGGCGGTGAGGACGTCGACCGTTACGACGGACCGGCTCGCCTGATCCGCGCCACCGGTGCAGAGCCGTTCGACACGAGCGCGAACGGGGAGAACGTGATCGAGCATCCCGAGCCCGGTGAGGTCGTCTGGTGCGATGCTGCCGGGGTGACGTGCCGACGGTGGAACTGGCGGCAGGGCCGGCGCACTGGACTCACCGACACGACCCGGGCCGCGTTCTTCATCCTCGACACCCTCGCGCCCGTCACCGACGAGGAGCTCGACGCCGCGGGCGATGCGCTGGTCGTGGCTCTGACGGGTCTGGGCGAGCACGTGCGGGTCGCGAGACGGTTGGTGAGCGCGTGATTCGGCGACGCTCGACAGGGATCCCGCCGTGGTCGCTGGCGGTCGCGGCGATGCTGGCGGTGCAGTTCTCGAACGCCCTGTCAGTGCCGGTGATCAACCAGATCGGTGCTGCCGGTACCGCGTGGCTGCGCATGCGCTTCAGCCGCGTGCTCCTGACCGAGCCCTAGCACGGGAACATGGACTTCGCGGGCGTCGGGTTCGCTCTCGCCGCGGGCGCCTGCTGGGGCCGGTACAACGTGTTCATGCAGCGCGGCGGACGTCGGCGCCCTGAGCAGGAGGACGAATCGGCGGAACGAGTGCCATCGACTTGACTCCGCCCCTAAGGGCAGGGTCTATCGTTTCGGCGAGGAGGATGATATGCGCATTGGCGAGCTTATGGCCCGCACCGGGGCATCGGTGAAGGCGATCCGCTACTACGAACGACTGGGGCTCATCGCGCCGGCTCGAACCGGAAACGGCTATCGCATGTTCGATGAGCATGATGTGCGGGCGGTCACCGAGATCCGGGAACTCGCACTGGTCGGGATCTCTCCGCAGCAGGCTGCACCCTTCCTCGAGTGCTTGGGGCTCGGGCATCAGCGAGGCGATGACTGCGTGAGTTCCCTGAGCGTCTACCGCGACACGATCGCCGAACTCGACCGGATGATCGGATCGCTGTCCACTCGCCGTACGAAACTGCAGCATCTGCTCGATGAGAGCGCGGGACGCACATTCGCGAAGGAGGAGCCGGTGACCGATTTCACGACCTTGCCCGAGGGCCTGCCCGTCCCCGAGGACGACGGCGCGGCCGACCACCTGCCTGGCATGCGGATGCCGGATCTGACGCTCTCCACGAGCGACGGAAACACGGCGTCACTGACCGGGCTCGGGACAGGACGCACCGTCATCTATCTGTATCCCCTCACAGGAAGACCGGGTGTCGATCTTCCCGACGGATGGGACGCTATCCCCGGGGCACGAGGCTGCTCAACGGAAGCCTGCGACTTCAGCAACCACTTCGACCAGCTCCGCCAGGCCGGGGCGGAGCGCGTGTACGGCATGTCGAGCCAGGACTCCGCCTATCAGGATGAGGTGGTCCAGCGCCTCCGGCTGCCGTTCACGATGATCTCGGATCCCGCTCTCACCCTTGCCGACGCTTTGCGCCTGCCGACATTCTCTGCACCCGGTCATGACCGGCTCTACTCGCGCCTCACCCTCATCGTGCGCGACAGCATGATCGAGCATGTCTTCTATCCGATCTTTCCACCCAACATGCACGCCCAGCAGGTGCTCGACTGGTTCGAGAGCCACCCCGAACAGGAGCAGTCATGAGCAGCAGCATCCTCACCGGCCTCTCTGCGTTCCCCCTCACCCCGCTCCAGGACGACCACGTCGACGAGGACGCTTTCGCAGGCCTGATCGAACGACTCGCCTCGGCAGGGGTGGACTCGATCACTGCGCTCGGGTCGACCGGCTCTTACGCCTACCTCGCCCCGGCTGAACGAGCCCGCGTCGCGAAGCTCGCAGTAGAGCACGCCGGGTCAACGCCGGTGTTCGTGGGCGTCGGAGGCCTGCGCACCTCGCACGTCCTCGCCCATGTCGAGGCCGCGGAGTATGCGGAGGCGGCGGGGGTGCTGTTGGCCCCGATGACCTATCAGGCACTCACCGTCGATGACGTGTTCGAGCTGTACCGCACCGTCACCGAGCACACGGAGCTGCCGGTGATCGTCTACGACAACCCGGGCACCACCCACTTCGCCTTCACCACCGAGCTGTACGCCCGCATCGCGGAGTTGCCGGGGATCGCGTCGATCAAGATCCCAGGCGTCCCCACGAACCCCGCGGAGGCCGCCAAGCACGTGGCAGGGATTCGCGCGGCGGTGCCCGAGCACGTCACCATCGGAGTTTCCGGTGACGCGTTCGCCGCGACCGGCTTAAACGCGGGCTGCGACGCCTGGTACTCCGTCATCGGCGGCACTCTCCCCGAGCCCGCTCTCGCGATCACTCGTGCTGCGCAAGAAGGCCGAGCCACGGACGCGGTGGCGGAGTCGGAGCGGCTCGCGCCCTTGTGGGCGTTGTTCGCCGAGTTCGGAGGGAGCCTGCGCGTGACCGCCGCGATCGCCGAATACCTCGGCCTGGCACCGCATCAGTGCCTGCCGCTGCCGCTGCAGGGCCTCACCGCGTCACAACGAGACGAAGTAGCCCGGGTGATCAACTTGCTGGGGAGTTCGGGCCGGCTCGTGAATCCTGACAACCATGTGAAGTTCGTTCGGAGGACGACTTGACTGCTGCGACACACCTGCGCATCGACGCTGATCGGTGGTGGTGAACCCTTCGGCGCGCTCGAGTACGAGAACGCCCCCGGCGGTCCGTATCGGATCTCCGGGGGCGTTCTCGCTTTCTGAACGACTTCATCGTCGCTCGATCAGGAATCTAGGAGTCGAGCTCGTCTTCAAGCTCGGTCCCGTCTTCGGCGAGTAGGGCCTCGAGGAATGACTGTAAGTACTGCATAACGATCAGGTTACGCTTCCATAACGAAATGGACAAGGGTTCTTTCGTAGCGTGTCGGTGAACGGCTCGTGACGGGCCGGTCGACGTGCGGTCCGCCTAGAAGAAGCGGTAGTGCTCCTCTTCCTCATAGCCGAAGAACTCGCGTTCGAACACGGCCCGCGCGCGCCGAGCGACGGCGAACCACCGTTCCTCGAGCTCGGACACGAGCTCGCCGGGGAGGTCGAGCACTCCGGCGATGCCGGCGAGATCGGCCCAGTTCGTCGGCAGCACGTCGGACGCCTTGCCCGACCACAGTTTCGCCGCGGAGCGCACCTCGCTCGCGAAGCGCCAGGAGTCTTCGAGGTGCTCGGCCTCGGTTGCGGTGAGGTAGCCGAGACGACGTGCGGCCGCGAGCGTCTCGAGGGACGAGACCGTGCGCAGTTCGGGATGCTCGGCGGCGTGGCGCAGCTGGATGAGCTGCAGCAGCCATTCGACATCGCTGATGCCGCCCGGCCCGAGCTTCAGATGCCGCTTCGGGTCGGCCCCCTGCGGCAGGCGCTCGTTCTCGACCCGCGCCTTGATGCGCCTGACCTCGCGCACCGATGCCTCGGGAAACTCGCGCGGGTACCGCGTCGCGTCGGCGAGGGCTTCGAAGTCGCGGCCGAGCTCGGCGTCGCCGGCGACGTGACGGGCGCGCAGCAGCGCCTGCGCCTCCCAGGTGACCGACCAGCGCTCGTAGTAGGTGCGATAGGCGTCGAGGCTGCGCACGATCGGCCCGTTCTTGCCCTCGGGCCGCAGATCGAAGTCGAGGTCGACGGGGAACCGCGGATCGGATACGAGTCGTCGCAGCTCCGAGATGAGCCGCGTCGCGGCGCGAGCCGATGCCTCTCCCCCGCCGTCGACGGGCCGGTAGACGGCGAGGATATCGATGTCCGAGGCGAATCCGAGCTCCCCGCCCCCGTAGCGCCCCATGCCGATGATCGCGACCTGCGGTACGTCGCCCCCCTGTGCGGAGTGCTCCTGGCGCAGCGACCGCACCAGGGCGTCGAGCAGCGCCGTGTGGGCGGCGTCGAGGCCGATCGACACCTCGCTCTCGCCGATGACGCCGACCGCGCGCCCCATCGCGAGGCGCAGGATCTCGCGGCGATGCACCGAGCGCAGCGCACGCGCCGCCTCTTCCGCCGTCGGACGCCGCGATGCGAGCGATCGCATCTCCTCGCGCAGCGTCGCGAGCGGCACCGGCTGCAGCAGCGCATCCTTCTCGAGCCATCCGACGGCCTCGGGGTTCGATTCCAGGAGCTCGGCCGCGAACTTCGACGTCGAGAGGAGCCGGGTGAGGCGCTCGGCGGCCTCGGCGCCGTCGCGCAGCAGCCTGAGGTACCAGGGGGTCTCGCTGTTCGCCTCGCTCACGCGGCGGAACGCGAGCAGACCGTAGTCGGGGTCCGTGCCGTCCGAGAGCCACTGCAGCAGCACCGGCATGAGGTTGCGCTGGATGCGGGCGCGCCGCGAGGTGCCGCGGGTGAGCGCCGCGATGTGCCGCATCGCGCCGTCCGGATCCCTGAAGCCGATGCTCACGAGCCGCGCACGCGCCTCGTCGCCTCCGAGCACGAGCTCCTCCTCGGGCAGTGCGGCGACGGCGCTCAAGAGCGGGGCGTAGAAGATCTTCAGGTGCAGCGCGCGCACCTCGCGCTTCACGGTCTCCCACCGGGCGACGAGCTCGCGCCCACCCGGGGCGAACCCGCTCGCCCGAGCGAGGACGCGCAACTCGTCGGGGTCCCTCGGCATCAGCGCCGTGCGCCGCAACTGGCGCAGCTGCAGGCGATGCTCGAGCACGCGGAGGAAGCGGTAGTCCTCAGCGAGCCGCTCGCCGTCGCTGCGCGCGACGAAGCCGCCCTCGACGAGCACGCGCAGCGCGGGCAGCGTGCCGCGCAGGTGCAGCCGGTCGTCGTACTGCCCGTGCACGAGCTGCAACAGCTGCACGCTGAACTCGATGTCGCGCAGGCCGCCGGGCCCGAGCTTCAGCTGGATATCGATCTCGTCGTCGTCGATATGCTCGGTGACCCGCCCCCGCATGCGCTGCACCGAGCCGACGAAGTCCTCACGCGACGACGACGCCCAGACTCCGGAGCGCGTGCGCGAGACGAACTCCTCGCCGAGCCCGATATCGCCAGCGACGGCGCGGGCTTTGAGCAGCGCCTGGAACTCCCAGGCCTTCGCCCATCGGTCGTAGTAGCTCAGCATCGACCCCAGGGTGCGCACGAGCGCGCCGTGGCGCCCCTCGGGGCGGAGGTTCGCATCGAGCTGCCACAGCGGCGGCTCCGAGGCCGGGTCGTGGATGCCGCGCATCGTCTCGCTGGCGAGCCGCGTCGCGACCCTGATCAGCGCGTCACCCGCGAGCACGTCGTCGTCGGCCGATTCCGCGACGAAGACGACATCGACGTCGGAGACGACGTTCAGCTCTTCGGCGCCGCACTTGCCCATCGCGACGATCGCGAGCCGGGTCGCTTCGAGGCGCTCGGGTGCGACGGCCGGGCCCGAGAGCCCGGCCGCGAGCGATGCCCGCGCGACCTGCAGCGACGCCTCGATCGCCGCCGTCGCGAGGTCGGAGAGCGACGCGGCGACGCGTTCGAAGAGGTCGAGGGCGCCGTCGTGCGCGCCGTGCTCGAGCTCGTACAGCTCGAGCCCTGCCAGCAGCTCGCGATAGCGCACGCGCAGCGCGTTCCACCCCGCATCGCCCGCGAGGGCGCCGGCTGCAGTGCCCGCCCCGACGGCGCGCAGCAGTTCGCGCGACGCGGTCTCGCGGTCGACGATGCAGCCGCCGCTGTCGAGCAGTGCGACGAGGCCGGCGGGCTGCCGGCAGAAGAAGTCGCCGAGTGCCGGCGACGCGCCGAAGAGCAGGGCCAGGCGGCGCCAGCGCACCGCGTCGAATGCGCCGAGCGCGTCGGGGTGCTGATCGTGCAGCAGGCGCACCCGGGCGAGCGCGGCATCGGGGTCGGCGGCCGCCGAGAATGCGTCGAGCAGGTCGCCGGTCGCTGCGGAGTGCGCCTCGGCGATCGGTTCGAGCTGCGCCCGCGCATCGGTGAGCTCCTGGAAGCCGGCGCGCGCGATGTCGGCGAGCCTCGGCCCGCCGGCTCCGCGCCCCGCCGATGCCATCGTGCCGCGGCTCACACGGTGTCGAGCATCGATGCGAGCTCGTACGGCGTGACCTGGCTGCGGTAGCGGGCGACCTCGCGGCGCTTGTCGCGCAGGAAGTAGGCGAAGACCTGTTCGCCGAGCGTCTCGGCGACGAGCTCGGAGCGCTCCATGAGGGCGAGGGCGTGGTCGAGACTCGTGGGCAGCGGGTCGAAGCCCATGGCGCGCCGTTCGCCGTCGCTGAGCGCCCACACGTTGTTCTCGGCCTCGGGCGGCAGCTCGTACTCCTCTTCGATGCCTCTGAGGCCCGCCGCGAGCAGCACCGCGAATGCGAGGTAGGGGTTCGATGCCCCGTCGAGCGCGCGGTATTCGACCCGCGCCGCGGCGCCCTTGTTGGGCTTGTACATCGGGATGCGCACGAGCGCCGAGCTGTTGTTGTGGCCCCAGCTCACGAACGACGGCGCCTCGTCGCCGCCCCAGAGGCGCTTGTACGAGTTGATGTACTGGTTGGTGACGGCCGTGATCTCGGGCGCGTGGCGCAGCAGGCCCGCGACGAATCGGCGGCCGGTCAGCGACAGCTGATGCACGGCGGCGGGGTCGTAGAAGGCGTTCGTGTCGCCTTCGAAGAGAGAGAGGTGCGTGTGCATGCCCGAGCCGGGGTGCTCGGCGAGCGGTTTCGGCATGAAGGTCGCGTGCACGCCCTGGGCGATAGCGACCTCCTTCACCACCGTGCGGAAGGTCATGATGTTGTCGGCCATCGTGAGCGCATCGGCGTAGCGCAGGTCGATCTCATTCTGCCCCGGGCCGGCCTCGTGATGGCTGAACTCCACCGAGATGCCGAGGTCCTCCAGCATGTTGACGCTCTCGCGCCTGAAGTCGTGGGCGGTGCCTCCGGGCACGTTGTCGAAGTAGCCGGCGCTGTCGACAGGGATCGGCCCTTCGGGCCCCACCTGCTTCGACTTCAGCAGGTAGAACTCGATCTCGGGGTGCGTGTAGAAGGCGAATCCGCGCTCGGCCGCGCGCTCGAGCGTGCGCTTGAGCACGTTGCGGGGGTCGGAGACCGCGGGCTCCCCGTTCGGGGTCCGGATCTCGCAGAACATGCGCGCGCTCGGCTGGTCCTGATTGCGCCAGGGCAGCAGCTGGAAGGTCGAGGGATCGGGCACCGCGAGCAGGTCGGACTCGTAGGCGCGGGTGAGCCCCTCGATGGCGGAGCCGTCGAAGCCGATCCCTTCGCTGAACGCGCCCTCGACCTCGGCCGGCGCGATGGCGACCGATTTCAGGGTGCCCGAGACGTCCGTGAACCAGAGGCGCACGAACTTCACGCCGCGCTCCTCGATCGTGCGGAGTACGAAATCGCGCTGTTTGCTCACACCAGCTCCCTTCAGCCCGGCCGTGCCACTACGTTCAGACTAGCGCGCACCGGTGCTCGGCCGGGCGCCTCCCCGCGCACGGCGGCGGGTCAGTCGTCGGCGTCCTCCTCGGCCCACTGCCTCGCGCGCTCCGCGACGATCTCATCGGCCCGCTCGGCCTCCTCCCGCGTCGCGAACGGACCGAGCCGGTCGAGCGAGAGCGACTGCGGCCCCTCCTCGACCTCGCCGGTGCGGCTGTTGTACCAGTAGGTCTCCCGGGGATCGTCGATCCCCCAGTCCTTCTTGCCCATCGTGCCTCCCTGCAGCGTTCACTTCATAGACTAGGGGCATGCCTTTCGATTCTCACGGCCATCTCGTCCCGGGCTCCCTCCCCGCAAAGCGCACGGTACCGACGGCGATCGCGCGGCCGCCCTACGTCGGTCTCGCGATGCCGCCGAAGTACGAGGGCGACGACACCTACACGGCCGAGGAGATCGCGCACATCCGCGCCGCCGGGCGCATCGCCTCGCGCGCGCTCGACGCCGTGGGCGAGGCGGTGCGCCCGGGCGTCACGACCGCGGAGCTCGACCGCATCGCCCACGAGTACGTGGTGGCGCAGGGGGCCTACCCGTCGACGCTCGACTACCGCGGCTACCGTGCCTCGTCGTGCACCTCGGTGAACGAGGTGATCTGCCACGGCGTGCCCGACGGCACCGTGCTGCGCGAAGGCGACATCGTCAATGTCGATGTCACGGCCTACCTCGACGGCTTCCACGGCGACACCAACCGCACCTTCCGCGTCGGCGAGGTGCGCGAGGAGGTCGACCTGCTCATCGAGCGCACGCACGAGGCGATGATGCGCGGCATCAAGGCCGCCCGACCGGGTCGGCAGGTGAACGTCATCGGCCGCGTGATCGAGACCTATGCGAAGCGCTTCGGCTACGGCGTGGTGCGCGATTTCACCGGCCACGGGGTGGGGTCGTCGTTCCATTCGGGGCTCATCATCCCCCACTACGACTCGGCGCCCGTCTACGACACCGTCATCAGGCCGAACATGGTCTTCACCGTCGAGCCGATGCTCACGCTCGGCACCCACGAATGGGATCAGTGGGAGGACGGCTGGACCATCACGACCCGGGACAAGAGCATCACGGCGCAGTTCGAGCACACGATCGTCGTACGCGAGGACGGTTTCGAACTGCTCACCGTTTCCGAGTAGGGTGGGGGTGGCGAATTCCGCCCCGAGGCCTTGAGGAGGTGCATGATGAGCGATCCGCTCAGTCGATCTCATCGCACCTTCTGGGCCGGGTAGCGCGCCGCCGCACCCCAGGAGCAGGTGTCTGCAGAGGCGCGACACGACCGTTCCGCTGCGCTTTCGCTCGCCTCGCGGATGAGGCCGCCTCCCGCTGTTCGCGGAGACGCCGGCCCGCCGCATCGAGCGCGCCCGCCCCGAAGGATTCCGCCATGCTCGACCCCCAGATCCTGGTTACCGTTCGCGACCTGCTGCAGGAGCGCGACCTCACCGGCATCGCCGCGACCCTGCACGACCTCGACGCCCCGCAGATCGTCGAGGTCGTCGAGGCGCTGCCGACGCCCGAGGCCGCATTCGTCTTCCGCCTGCTCGACAAGAACACCGCCGCACCCGTCTTCGACAGCCTCGCCGGAGGCACGCAGGCGGACCTCGTCGACGAGCTCGGCCACGGCGCCGTCACCGAGGTCTTCGAGGGCCTCGACCCCGATGAGCAGGCGCGCCTGCTCGACGAACTGCCCGCCCGCGTCGCCAAGCGGCTCATCTCGTCCATCGACCCGACCAGCCGCGTCCGCGTGCTCGCCCTGCTCGGCTACCCGGTCGATTCCGTCGGAAGGCACATGTCCCCCACCGTCGTGCGCGGCTACGAGCACGATTCGGTGTCCGAGCTCACAGCGCGCATCGCCCGTGAGACGGGGGGCATCGCCGATCTGGCGGCGATCCCGGTGCTCACCGACGACCGCATCCTCGTCGGCACCGCCGACCCCGCCGAGCTGTGGCGGGCGGACCCCGCGGCTCCGGTCGCCGACATCCTGAACCACGACCCGATCATCGCCTCGACCGCCGAGAACGTCGAGCAGGCCGCGCGCCGCGTGCTCGACACCGGCGTGCTGCTCGCACCGGTGGTCGACAGCGAGCAGCGGCTCGTCGGGGTGCTGCCGATCGCCGATGCCGCGCGGATCGACAAGGAGGCGGTCGCCGAGGACCACGCCCGAGCGGGCGCCAGCGAACCGCTCAGGCGCCCGTACCTGCTCACCCCCGTGCGCCGCATCGCGCGCTCGCGCATCGTCTGGCTGCTCGTGCTCGCGGTGTCGGCGGTGCTGACGGTGAACGTGCTCGAACTGTACGAAGCGACCCTCGAGCAGCAGGTCGCGCTCGCGCTGTTCATCCCGCTGCTCACCGGCATCGGCGGCAACACCGGCTCGCAGGCCGCGACGACCGTGACCCGCGCGCTCGCGGTCGGCGACGTCGAACTGCGCGATGTGCTGCGCGTCGCATTCAAGGAGGTGCGCACGGGTCTGCTGCTCGGCGCGCTGCTCGCCGCGATCGCCTTCGCCGTCGCCGCGCTCGTCTACGGGGTGCCGATCGGAACGGTCATCGCCCTCACGCTGCTGATCAACTGCCCGATCGCTGCGACCGTCGGCGGCGTCATCCCGATGGTCGCGCGGGCCTGCCGCGTCGACCCGGCGGTGTTCTCGACGCCGTTCATCTCGACCTTCTGCGATGCGAGCGGGCTCATGATCTACTTCACGGTCGCGATCTCGGTGCTCGGTCTCGGGTAGACTGGGCTGCGGAATGGGCCGACGGACGGTCGCGTTGCGGGTCGCTTCGGCGGCGCCGCACCGAGGAACGTCCGGGCTGCACAGAGGAGGACGGTGGGTAACGCCCACCCGGGGCAACCCGCGAGAAAGTGCAACAGAGAGCAGACCGCCCGGCGCAGTTCGCTGCGTCGGGTAAGGGTGAAAGGGTGGTGTAAGAGACCACCGGCGCTCGTGGTGACACGGGCGGCCAGGTAAACCTCGTTCGCAGCAAGGCCAGACAGCAGGCGTCGACGCTCCTCGCCGAGTCTGCGGGTAGGCTGCTAGAACTCGTCGGCAACGGCGAGTCGAGAGAGATGACCGTCACCGGCCGGGAGACCGGTCGGTACAGAACCCGGCGTACAGTCGGCCCATTCCGCCGCCCGTCGATCGGGTCGGCGCGACGTCGCGGCTATGCCGCTTCGTCTGCCGCGACTCTGACGAGGATCGCGCCCGTTCCGGGGCAGAAGACGAGCTCGTCGGGCGCCGCCGAGAGGATGTTGCTCAGCTCGGCCGGGGTCAGCGACATATTGCTGGCCTCGGACACGTTGCCGCGCAGACGCGCGGCTCCGATGCCGATGCGGCCGCGCAGCTCTTCGTAGACCTCGATGAGGTCGCGCTGCACCTCGGCGGCCAGGCCCGCGCGCTCCTCGCTCTGCGAGGCGATATCGCGATCGATGGCGCGCTCGGCCTCATCGATCTTCGCCTGGATCGCCGCTCGGCGCTCATCCACGCCGGCGAGGTCGGCCGCCGCCGCGTCGAACGCAGTCTGCGCCGCCTCCTGCAGTTCCATGACCCCGAGCTGGCGGTCCTCGAGCTCGCCCATGCGGCGCGCGAGCGCGTCGAGCTCGCCCTGCAGCGCCTGGGCCTCTTTGCTCGAGGTGCTCTGCGCGATCAGCTGCTCATCGCGCTCGCGGCGCTGGCGCACGAGCTGCACGTCCGCCTCGATGCGATCGATCTCGGCCGACTGCGTGTCGAGTTCGCGCTGCGCCGCCATGTAGCTCTCGCGGGTCGCGGATACCTCGCCGGCGAGGCCGGCGAGCTCCGCGCGCTCGGGCAGCGACTGCCGGCGGCGGGCGAGGCGCGCGAGCGCGGTGTCGAGCTCTTGCAGGTCGAGGAGCAGTTGCTGCTGGCGGGGGCTGGCCTTCATAGGTCTCAGCCTAGGGCATGGCCGGCGCCTCGGCGCCCGTGGCGAAGGTCCACGGGTCGGTGCGTAGTCGGCTCACTGCGAACTCGACGCCCGGCAGCAGACGCGCGAGGGTCTGCGCGGCGGCGTCGAGCCAGAGCGACTCGCTCGCCCAGTGCGCGACGTCGACGAGGGCCGGACCCCCTGCCACGCGCGCCAGCTCGACGGCCTCCTGCGCGGGGTGGTGCCGCAGGTCCGAGGTCAGGTAGACATCGGCGCCGCGCACGAGCGGATGGTCGAGCAGGCTGTCGCCCGCGCCCCCGAGCAGTGCGACGCGACGGATCGGGCGCTCCGGATCGCCCGCGACCCGGACACCCGAGACGGTCGCCGGCATGATCGCTGCGACGCGCTGCGCGAACTCGCGCAGCGTCTCCGGGCGGGGCAGCACGCCCGCGCGGCCGATGCCGAAGACCGCGGTCGGCCCCTCTGCCGGCACGAGCGCCTCGATCCCTGCGAGCCCCAGGCGCTTCGCGATGACGTCGGAGACTCCGCCCTCGGGCTGGTCGGCGTTGGTGTGGGCGGAGAGCAGCGCGCAGTCGCCGCGGATCAGACGGGCGAGCAGTGCGCCCTTGCCGGTGTCCTCGGCGATCGTGTGCACCCCGCGCAGCAGCAGCGGGTGGTGCGTGATGAGCGCATCGGCGCCGCGTCCGAGGGCCTCGTCGACGGTGTCGGCGACGGCGTCGACGGCGAGCAGCACGCGGCGCAGCGGGGCGGCATCGCGCCCCGCTGCGAGACCGACGCGGTCCCAGCTCTCCGCCGTCGCTGCGGGCCACAGGGATTCCGCGACGCGGCGCAGGTCGGCGAGTACGGGGGCGGTGGGGGTTCCGGGAGCCATGGGTCGAGGCTACCGGAACGCCCCGGTGCCGCGGGCCGTCTACCGCCGCAGCATCTTCCGGGCCAGCGCGTTGCCGAGCGCCTGCGCGAGCTGCACGATGATGATCATCACGAGCACCGTGCCCCAGGTGATCCACGGATTGAACTGGCGGAAGCCGTACTGCAGCGCCAGGTTGCCGAGACCGCCTGCACCGATGATGCCGGCGAGGGCCGACATGTCGACTACGGCAATGAAGGCGAAGGTGAAGCCCAGGATCAACGGGCCGAGGCCCTCGGGGATGAGCACCGTGAGGATGATGCGCAGCGGGCTCGCCCCCATGGCGCGGGCGGCCTCGATGACGCCCGGGTCGACGGTCAGGAGGTTCTGCTCGACCAGGCGGGCGATGCCGAAGGTCGCGGCGAACGACAGCACGAAGATGAACGCCGGGCTCTGGATCCCCGTGCCGACGACCACTCTCGCGAGCGGCTGGAGCGCGACCATGAGGATCAGGAACGGGATCGGCCTGAAGAAGTTGACCAGGAGGTTGAGCACCCAGTAGACGGGCAGGCTCTGCACGAGGCCGCCCTTGCGGGTGACGACGATGGCGACGCCGATGACGAGGCCGAGGATGCCGCCGATGAGCATCGCGATGCCGACGTAGAGCAGGGTCTCGCCGGTGGCGACGAGCACCTTGGGCAGGAATTCGATGATCGCGTCCATCAGACGAGCACCTCCAGGTCGGTCTGCTGCTCGAGGGCGGCGATGCCGTGCTCGACCTGGAGCTCATCGCCGATGAGCTCCAGGGTCAGTTTGCCGAAGCTGCGGCCGCCGACTTCGGTGACGCCGCCGTGCACGATGTTGACGCCGATGCCGCGCTCGGCGAGGGTGCGGAAGACGACCGGCTGATCGACTCCTCCGTCGCGGAACGTGACCGAGACGAGCTTGCCCCGATGCTTCTGCTGCAATCTGCGCAGGTGCTCGGGATCGGGCTGCGTCGGCAGCGCGGTCGCGACGAACCGGCGGGTGGTCTCGGTCTTCGGGCTGGCGAACACGTCGAACACGTCGCCCTGCTCGACGGCCTTGCCGCCGTCCATCACGGTCACCCGGTGGGCGATCGAGCGCACGACCTCCATCTCGTGGGTGATGAGGATGATGGTGATGCCGAGGTCGGCGTTCACCTTCTTCAGCAGCGCGAGCACCTCCTGCGACGTCTCGGGGTCGAGCGCGCTCGTCGCCTCGTCGGCGAGCAGCACCCCGGGATTGGTCGCGAGAGCGCGCGCGATGCCGACGCGCTGCTTCTGACCGCCCGAGAGCTGCTCGGGAAACGCGCGGGCCTTGTCCCCGAGCCCAACGAACGAGAGCAGCTCGGCGACCCGCTCGCGCCGCTCGGCCGTGGCGACCCCGGCGACCACGAGCGGGTACGCGACGTTCTGGGCGACGGTCTTCGAGCGGAAGAGGTTGAAGTGCTGGAAGATCATGCCGATCTCGGTGCGCTCGCGGCGCAGCTCGCGCTCCCCCATCGTCGCGATGTCGCTGTCGCCGACGAGGATGCTGCCGCTCGACACGCGCTCGAGCTCGTTGATCAACCGCAGCATCGTGCTCTTGCCCGCACCGGAGTACCCGATGATGGCGTGGATCTCGCCCGACGCGATATCGATCGACACGTCGTCGACCGCGACCACTTCGGCGGCTCCCTTGCCTCTTCCGGGATAGCGTTTGCCGACCCCGCTGATCTGTACGCGCGTCATCGACGTGGTCCTTCCTCGAGATGAAAATCGGGGCATCCGCTTGCGAATGCCCCGATTTTACTGTGCTGGCGCGACCGGTGGTGTCGGCGCATCCCAGCTTCGGCTCACTACCGTTGGTTACTCCTTGATGTCCTTCTCGACCTTCGCGAGGCTCTCCTGCAGCTCCGACGCGGGGGTCGTGACGAAGACCGCCGTGTTGCCCGAGTTCTCGGCGACGCCCTTCAGCACGGCCTTATCGGTCTGATAGATGTCGACGAGCTTCTCGTAGGTCTCGTTGTCCTTGTCCTCGGCGCGGGCGGCGAAGATGTTGATGTACGGGAAGGCAGCGGGGTCGTTCGGGTCGTCCTGAGCGATCGCATCCTCGAACTTGACGCCGGCGTCCTCGACGAAGTCGTTGTTGATGACGGCCGCAGCGACGTCGCCCAGCGAGGTCGCCGTCAGTGCGGCGTCGAGCTCCTGCACCTTGACGCGCGACTTGCTCTCGTCGACCTCGTCGGGGGTCGAGGTGACCGAGCCGCCGCCCGTGAGCTCGATGAGACCGGCCGACTGCAGCACGAGGAGTGCGCGGGCGCGGTTGGTCTCGTCCGAGGGGATCGCGACGGTCGCGCCGTCGGGGATGTCCTCGACGCTCTGGTACTGGTTCGAGTAGAGGCCGAGCGGGTAGATCGCGGTCGCGCCGATCGGGACGAGATCGTCACCGGTCGCGTTGTTGTGCTGCGCGAGGTAGATGATGTGCTGGAACTGGTTCAGGTCGACCTCGCCGCTCGCGAGCGCGGGGTTCGCGAGGTTGTAATCGGCGAAATCGACGAGCTCGACGTCGATGCCCTCGTTCGCCGCGGCGTCGACGAAGGTCTCCCAGTAGGGGTCGCTGGCGCCGACGACGCCGAGCTTGACGGTGTCGTCGGAGGCCTTGTCCGACGACCCGGCGCAACCGGTGAGGGCGAGCGCGGCCGCGGTGATGGTGGCGACGAAGACGCCGGCTTTCTTCAGGTTCATGATTGCGGGTACCTTATCTGGTTCTCGGTCTCGAATTTCATTGCTCGCCGAGGATCTCGCGGCGGGCCACGACTCCCAGCCTGACGCAACCGCCCGGCATCGCGAAATCTTCGTGTCATAGGGCGTCATGCTCCGGGTCATGGGATACTGGGAGTGCCGCCACGATGCGGCCCGGCGGGCAGGCCGACACTTCGAACCATCGTTGAAAGGAACCCTCCGTTTCCATGAACCAGCGCGCTGATGCTCACCTCGAAGCCTGGAAGGCGAAGCAGGAGCTCGCCGAGCGGATGATCCCGCTGATCGGCCAGCTCTATCGAGACCACGACATCGTCATGTCCGTCCACGGCCGCAGCCTCGTCGGCGTCTCGCCGATCGAAATCATCCGAGCCCACAGCTTCGCCCGAAAGATCGACGACGTCGAGCTGCCGCTCGAGGAGACGGTGCGGGTGGTCGAGGGGCTCGCCGCCATTCAGCCCGGCCCCGCATCGGTCGACCTCGCGCTGCTCGCGGGCGGCTTCCGCGAATCGGGCCGCAGCGATATGGAGGCCTACCTGCGCGAGGTGCTCGCGCCCACCATCGGCGCCGAGCGCGGCACCGGCACCGATGTCGTGCTGTACGGCTTCGGCCGCATCGGACGCCTCCTCGCGCGCATCATCATCGACCACTCGGGCTCGGGCAACGGCCTGAACCTGCGCGCCATCGTCGTGCGCAAGGGCGCCGAGAACGACCTCGTCAAGCGCGCCAACCTCCTGCGCCGCGACTCGGTGCACGGCCCGTTCAACGGCACCATCCGCGTGCTCGAGGACGAAGATGCGATCCTCGCGAACGGCGTGCGCATCCAGGTGATCTATTCGAACGACCCGGCGAGCGTCGACTACACCGAGTACGGCATCGAGAACGCCGTGCTCGTCGACAACACGGGCCGCTGGCGCGACGCCGAGGGGCTCGGCCAGCATCTGCAGAACAAGGGGATCGCCCGCGTGCTGCTCACGGCGCCGGGCAAGGGCGACATGCTGAACGTCGTCTACGGCGTGAACAACGACAAGATCACCGACGAGCACACCATCGTCAGCGCCGCGTCGTGCACGACCAACGCGATCACGCCGGTGCTGAAGGTGCTGAACGACCGCTTCGGAGTCACGCGCGGCCACGTCGAGACGGTGCACTCGTACACCAACGACCAGAACCTCATCGACAACTTCCACAAGGGCGATCGCCGGGGCCGCTCCGCGGCGCTCAACATGGTGCTCACCGAGACCGGCGCCGCCAAGGCCGTCGCGAAGGCCCTCCCCGAATTCGAGGGCAAGCTCACCGGCAATGCGATCCGCGTGCCCACGCCCGATGTCTCGATGGCCGTACTCAATCTGCAGCTCGAGCAGCCGACCACCCGCGACGAGATCAACGAGTTCCTGCGCCAGGTCTCGCTGACCGGCGCGCTGCGCACGCAGGTCGACTTCGTCGAATCGCCCGAGATCGTCTCGAACGACTTCGTCGGCTCGAACCGCGCCGGCATCGTCGATGGCCTCGCGACCATCGTCACCGGCGACAGCGCCGTGCTCTACGTCTGGTACGACAACGAGTACGGCTACAGCTGCCAGGTGGTGCGCATCATCGAACAGCTCAGCGGCGTGCAGCCCCGGCGCTTCCCGGCGCTCGAGGCCTGACCCGCGCATCGTCCGCATTCCGGTAAATCGAAGAGAAGGGCCCAGCTCATGTCCGAGAAGTACCTCATCGGGGTCGATGGCTCCGAGCACAGCAAGAAGGCGCTCGCCTGGGGGCTCGCCCGGGCGACCGAGCGCGGCGCCGAGGTCGAGCTGCTGCACGTGGCCGACGACTCCTTCCTCTCGGAGAGCGTGGCATTCCTCTCCGAAGCCCAGAAGGCGTCCGAGCAGATGCTGCAGGCCGAGAGCGACTACGCGAAGCAGATCGGTTTCGCGGGCCCCATCGCGGGTACCGCGGTCGTGGGCCACCCCATCGCCGAGGTCGAGGAGGCGTCGAAGCGCGCCGACCTGCTGGTGCTCGGGGCCCACAGCGGCAGCCGATTCGCGGGGTCGCTCTTCGGCACCCGGGCGGTGAAGATCGCCGCCGTGGCGCATTGCCCCGTGGCGGTCGTGCCGGCCGAGTACGACGTGCGCCCCAACGCGGGCGTCGTCGTCGGCGTCGACGGCTCCGACGCCTCCCGCAAGGCGGTCGCCTACGCGGCCGAGGAGGCGTCGCGGCGCCAGGTGCCGCTCATCGCGGTCTACGCCTGGATGCCGCCGCTCACTCCAGGGCTCGAGTACCTGTGGAGCGAGGAGCTCGTCGATTCCCAGAAGGCCGCCGCCGAAGAGGCCATCGCGATCGGGATCGCGGGTCTCGCGTCCCGCTACCCCGATCTCGAGGTCAAGCGCGAGATCATCCAGGCGTCGCCCGTGGCCGCGCTCGTGCAGGCTGCCGAAGGCGCGTCGCTGCTCGTCGTCGGCAGCCGCGGCCGGGGCGGACTCAGCCGCCTGCTGCTCGGCTCGGTCAGCCACGGGGTGCTGCAGGCGCTCCCGTGCCCCGTCATCGTGACGCGGAACTGATCACTGGCCGAGGCCGACGGAGCGGGCGGCGTTCCCCGCCCGCTCGAACAGCAGAACATCGGAGGAGCATGGCAGAGGTGCGCATCGAGCGCGTCGTGACGACCGGCAGCATCGGGGCGGGCAGGCCCGGGATGCCGCCGGAGGGCGTCGAGCTCGAGAACAATGTATGGATCGTCGGCGACGATTCCCAGGCGATCGTCATCGACGCCGCCCACGATGCCGACGCGATCGCTGCCGCCGTCGGCGATCGAGATGCGCTCGGCATCCTCTTGACCCACGGTCACGAAGACCACGTGAACGCGGCGCGCGCCGCTGCGGATCGCCTCGATACGCACCTCTATCTGCACCCCGCCGACCTCTTCCTCTGGGAGGAGGCCCATCCGGGGACGACTCCCGACTTCGAACTGGCCGACCGCGCGGCCTTCCTCATCGCGGGCACCGAGATCGTGACGGTGCACACCCCGGGCCATACGCCGGGGTCCGTGTGCTTCCTCGCGCCCTCGCTCGGCACCGTCTTCTCCGGCGACACCCTGTTCCAGGGCGGTCCCGGAGCGACCCGCTGGGAGTATTCGAGCTTCCCGCAGATCATCGAGTCGATCCGGGGCGAGCTCTTCACGCTGCCCGACGCGACGACCGTCCGCCCGGGGCACGGCGACGGCACGACCATCGCGGCCGAGCGCCGGGAGATTGAGGCGTGGCTCGCGCGCGGCTGGTGAGCGCACCCGATAGTCTTGCAGGACCGCGACGACGCGCACCCGTACCTCAGGGCCGCGCCGTCGTCGGCGCCGCCCGCCATTGATCCCGGATAGGCGCCCACCCATGCAGCAGCTCTCCCCGATCCGCCGCAATCTCGCGCTCTTCGCGCTCGCGCTCGGCGGCTTCGCGATCGGCGTCACCGAGTTCGCGACCATGGGCGTGCTCCCCGAGATCGCGCGCGACCTCCTTCCCGGATTCGACGCCTCACCGGATACCGTCATCGCCCGGGCGGGAATGCTCATCACCGTATACGCGCTCGGCGTCGTCGTGGGGGCGCCGCTCTTCTCGGTGTTCGGCGCGCGCATGTCGCAGACGAGGCTCGCCTTCTGGCTGCTCGCACTGTTCATCGTCGGCACGGCCCTATCGGCCTGCATGCCGAACTTCGGCACCCTCGCGGCGTTCCGCTTCATCGCGGGGCTGCCCCACGGCGCCTACTTCGGGGTGTCCGCGCTGCTCGCCGCCCGCCTCATGGGCCCCGGCAGCCAGGGCAAGGGCGTCGCACTGTCACTCACGGGTCTCACGCTCGCCAACGTGGTCGGCGTGCCGCTCGCCACCTGGCTCGGCCAGGCCTTCGGCTGGCGGGCCGTCTACCTGCTCGTCGCATTCCTGTTCGCCGTCACGATGCTGCTCGTCGTGCTCTTCCTCCCCCGGTTCCCGGGCAACCCGAGCCGCAGCCCGCGGAGCGAGATCTCCGCACTGCTGAACCCCCGCATCTGGGTGCTCATCGGGGTCGGGGCGGTCGGTTTCGGCGGATTCTTCGCCGTCTACTCGTACATCGCCGAGGTCACGACCCGCGAGACGGGTCTCCCGGCCGGAGCCGTACCCTGGGTGCTCTCGACCCTCGGCATCGGCATGACGTTCGGCAACGTCTTCGGGGGCTGGGCGAGCGACCGCAACCTCAACCGCACCGCGCTCCTCGGCTTCGTCGCGTTCATCCTCTCGATGCTCGCCTACACGCAGCTCGCCGGCAGCGCGGTCGGGCTCATCATCGGCGTGCTGCTCGTGGGTTTCACCTCGTCGGTGCTGCTCCCCGCAGTCCAGGCCCGCCTCATCCGCATCTCGAACGAGGCCGCGCTCTTCGGCGCGGCGATCAATCACGCCGCCTTCAACGTCGGCAACGGCCTCGGCGCCTGGCTCGGCGGCCTCGCGATCGCGGGTGGGCTCGGTTACCTCGCCCCCGGCTGGGTCGGCGCCGCACTCGCCGCCCTCGGCGCGCTGCTGCTCGTGGTGAGCATCGCTATCGAGCGCCGCGATAAGGCGCGCGACCTCAACACCATCGGGCTTCCGACGATCCCGACCGATCCCGATCAGTAGCTCTGCGGTGCACCACCGGCGCTACGCTGGAGTTGCGATGCGCCCCGCCCGGCGCGACGAGCTCCGAGAGGAACCCCGCATGTACGTGAAGATCTGCGGCCTGCGCGAGGCCGGGGACGCCCGATTCGTCGCCGACGAGGGCGCCGACGCCATCGGCGTGGTGATGAGCCCCGGCAGCCCGCGCGACGCGAGCGAGGAGCAGGCGGCTTCGGTCGTCGCCGCGGTGCGGGGTACCGGGATCGACACCGTGCTGGTCGTCCGCGGTATCCCGGCGGCGGACGCCGCACGGACCGCGCAGCGCCTCGGCTTCGATGTGCTCCAGCTCCACGGCGGATACGACGCGGCTGACTTCGCTGCCGCAGGCCGCCTGATGCCGCGCCTGTGGCGCGCGGTCCCGATCTCGAGCGGGCTCCGCGCGGGCGAGTTCGGCGAGGAGCGCCTCCTCATCGACGGCGCGGTACCCGGGTCGGGCGAGACGTGGGACCTGTCGCAGCTGCGCGAGGGGGACGCGCCCGATCGGCTGGGTGGGCAGTGGCTGCTGGCCGGCGGCCTCGACGCCGAGAACGTCGGCGCAGCCGTGGCGCTCGTCGATCCCTGGGGCGTCGACGTATCGAGCGGGGTCGAGAGCTCGCCTGGCCGCAAGGATCGCGATCGGATACATCGGTTCATCACTGCCGCCCGAGGCGTACCGGGCGCCTAGTCTGGCGTTTCGATTCACTTCGTTGTAACCTATTCGTTATCTTTTGTGCGTCACACCGCACGGCTCGACAGCAGAAAGCTCGAATGACAGACACCCCCGCGCCCGGCGAACGATACCCGTCCCGCCGCACCCTCCGCGAACGCGCGGCGGCGGCATCGACGGAAGCACCCGCGGAGCCCCCGCTCGAAGCACTGCAGACCGAGGTCTCTCAGTCCGCCGCCTCGCAGGCGCTCGAGGGCGACGCGCAGGCGTCGACGACCGATCCCCCGACCGCCGATGCCCGAGAGGCCTCTCCGATCACCGCTTCGGTGCGCCTCCCGCTGCGCGAGCACAAGCCCGACGCCGCCGCTCCCGCCGCGAAGCCGCCCGCCCGCCGGCGCCCGACCTTCGCCCGGCGCTTCACCCAGGCATCGGCGGTCGCCGGCGTCGCCGCGTTCGTGCTCGCGTTCGCCCTCCCCGTGCTCGACAGCAGCGCCACCGAAGCCGCGGCCCCCGCCGCGAGCCAGCAGCGACTGTTCTCGGAGTTCTCCGGCGACGACCTCCCCGAATCGCTCGCCTCCGTCGACGCGGTCGAGGCCGTCGTCGCTGACGATTCGTCGCCGCAGCAGTTCGCGTTCCGCCCGCAGTCCCTCGTCAACTACCCGTTCGCCGCGCCGGTGATGCTCACGGATCCGTTCGGCTACCGCACGGCGCCCGTCGAGCAGTTCCACGATGCGCAGGATTTCGCTGCTTCCGAGGGCACGCCCATCCAGGTCATCGCCGACGGCACCGTGACCGAAGCGGGCCCGACGACCGACGGCTGCGGCTTCGGCCTCAAGGTCGAGCACACCATCGACGGCGCAGAGGTCACGAGCCGCTACTGCCACATGCAGTACAGCTCGCACGACTACGCGGTCGGCGACGTCGTGAAGATGGGCGACCCCGCGGGCAAGGTCGGCGCGACCGGCATGGCCTTCGGCGCGCACCTCCACCTGGCGCTGCGCGTGGACGACGAACCCGTAGACCCGATGCCCTTCCTCGCGAAGTACTACCGCATGGATCGGCCAGCGGAGACCCCCGCTCCGGCAGCGAAGTAGCGCGCCGCCGACGCGAACGGAACGGGCCCGGGAACCCGTGCGGCGCACTGGTTCCCGGGCCCGTTCCGCGCTTCCGCTCAGGCGCCCGATGCGCGCCCCGAGGTCGCCCGCACCCACGAGTCGAGCTTCGCGGCCGCACGGCCCGAATCGATCGCGTCTCCTGCACGCTCGTAACCGCGCGCGAGGCGCTCGAGCAGCGGCTGCTCGGCCGTCTCGGCGTCGCGCGCGAGATCGAAGGCGACGAGCCCGGCAGCGGCGTTGAGCAGCACGATATCGCGCACCGGCCCCCGTTCGCCGCCCAGCACCCGTTTCACCACCTCGGCGTTCTCGTCGGGCGTTCCGCCGACGAGGTCGGCCACCGAAGCGCGGGCGATGCCGAGATCGCGGGGATCGATGTCGTGCTCCGTCACCGCGCCGCGGCTGACCTCCCACAAGCGCGAATGCCCCGTCGTCGTCAGCTCGTCGAGCCCGTCGTCGCCGCGGAACACGAGCGCGGAAGCGCCGCGCAGCTGGAAGACGCCGACGAACAGCGGAACCTTCTCGAGATCTGCGATGCCGACGGCGGAGGCCTCGGGACGCACCGGATTGCACAGCGGGCCGAGGAAGTTGAAGACGGTCGGAATGCCGAGCTCCGCTCGCGGCGCGGAGACGTGGCGGAAGCCGGTGAGGAACCGCGCGGCATGCACGAAGGCGATGCCCGCATCGTCGAACGCTTCGCGCAGCCGATCCGCGTCCAAGGCCAGGTCGACCCCGAGCGCCGTCAGCACGTCGGAGGATCCCGAGAGGCTGCTCGCGGCACGATTGCCGTGCTTGACCACCGGCGCGCCGGCTGCGGCGGCCGTGATCGAGGCCATCGTCGAGATGTTCACGGTGCCGAAGCGGTCGCCGCCGGTACCCACGATGTCGAGCGACATCGCCGGCAACGAGATCGGTTCGGCCTCGGCGAGGATCGCGTCGCGGAACCCGATCACCTCGTCGACCGTGACGCCCTTCGAGTTCAGAGCGACGAGGAAGGCGCCGATCTGCGCGTCCGTCGCCGCGCCCGTCATGAAGGTCGTCATCGCCCAATCGGCCTGCGACACGCTGAGGTCGCCGCCGCTGAGCAGAGTCGTGAGAACCGTCGGCCAGTTGCGTTCATCGATCATGTGCCGATTCTACCGATCGACGAGGGGTGCTCGTCGGACGAACGAGGGGCGCCCGGCGTGCACGGACGGGCGCCTGAGCACGATAAGCTTGCTGAAGTACACGCAGAAAGTTCGGCGCGCCGACCCCCGATGAAAACGCACACCAAACTTTCAGCCATAATGGAGGGGTGACAACGACCACTATGAATACCAAGTCAGCCGTGCCCTCGGTGAAGCGACCGAATCTCGTCGCCGTCGGCACGATCGTGTGGCTCGGCAGCGAGGTCATGTTCTTCGCTGGCCTCTTCGCGATCTACTTCACGCTGCGCGCCATGAACCCGGAGCTCTGGGCCGAACAGACCGCGAAGCACAACTTCACCTTCGCGCTGATCAACACCCTGATCCTGGTCGCCTCCTCCTTCACCGCCCAGGCCGGCGTCTTCGCCGCCGAGAACGGCCGCCCCCGCCGCGCGAACGGCAAGCTGGGCACCGTCGAGTGGTTCTACCTGACCTTCTTCATGGGCGCGATCTTCGTCGCGGGCCAGTCGTTCGAGTACGCGACGTTCGTCTCCGAGGGCATCACCCTGTCCTCCGACCCGTACGGCTCCGCGTTCTACATGACCACCGGCTTCCACGGCATCCACGTGTCGCTCGGCCTGGTCGCGTTCCTGCTCGTCATCGGACGCCTCTACGCCGTCAAGAACTTCACGCACAAGGAAGAGACCACCGCAATCGTCGTGTCCTACTACTGGCACTTCGTCGACATCGTGTGGATCATCCTCTTCATCATCATCTACGTCCTCAAATAAGGATCAGGAGAAACCGGCATCATGGCTCGCGCCAAGAAGAATTTACGCAAGTCGGGTCGTCGCCACCCGCTCGCCACTGCTGCACTCGTCGCAGTCGGCCTGCTCGTCACCGGAGCCGCCTACACCGGCTTCAGCCAGACGTCCGCGACGGCCGAGATCGATCTCACCTCTCCTCAGACCATCGAAGAGGGCCAGAAGCTGTTCGCGGCGAACTGCGCGACGTGCCACGGCACCGGAGCGCAGGGCACCGATGACGGCCCGTCGCTGTACGGCGTCGGCGCGGCTTCGGTGAACTTCCAGGTCGGCACCGGCCGCATGCCCCTCGCCTTCCAGGGGCCGCAGGGCATGGTCAAGCCGCAGCAGTTCACCGAGGAGCAGACGCTCCAGATGGCCGCGTACGTGGCCTCGCTCGCTCCCGGACCCGGCCTGCCCGAGACCCAGTACCTCCAGGCCGACGGCGACATCGCGAGCGGTGGAGAGCTCTTCCGCATCAACTGCGCCATGTGCCACAACGTCTCGGCCGCCGGCGGTGCGCTCACCGAGGGCAAGTTCGCCCCGGCGCTCACCGGTGTCGCACCGACTCACATCTACGAGGCCATGGTCACCGGCCCGCAGAACATGCCCGTCTTCAGCGATGCGAACATCTCGCCCAGCGAGAAGGCCGACATCATCTCGTACCTCAAGTACATCGAGAACGCCCCCTCGGTCGGCGGCCTCACCCTCGGCTCGATCGGCCCCGTCGCCGAAGGCCTCTTCATCTGGGTGATCGGCCTCGGCGCGATCATCGGTCTCACCGTCTGGGTCACCGCGAAGTCGAACTAGTTTCGACCACGGCGCACAGATATCGACTAGTTCAGTAATTCAAGGAGCAACATGGCAGAGGAAGCGAAGTACAACGGCGACGAAAGCGCCGTTGTCGCCGCCCAGAGCCACGGCGGGGGTGAGAGCGTCGGTACGGCCGTGCTCTCATCAGACGCTGTTCAGAATCCGGGCCTTCCCCCGCACCGGAAGCGTGTCACCGACCTCGATCCGAAGCGCGAGAAGCGTGCCGAGCGCACCGTCTACACGCTCTTCTACATCTCGATCGCGGGCAGCCTCGGCGCGGTACTCGCATACATGTTCTTCCCGATCGAGTCGGGCGATCTCTCGGCCGTCCGGATGCACACGCTCTTCGTGGGCCTCGGCATGGCGCTCGCGCTGCTCGCCGTCGGTACGGGCGCGGTGCACTGGGGCAAGGCCATCATGGCCGACCACGAGTCGATCGATCTGCGCCACCCGGTGCCGAGCGACGCCCCGACCCGCGAGGCTTCGGCCGAGGTCTTCGAGCTCGCCGACAAGGAGTCGGGCTTCTCGCGCCGTTCGCTCGTGCGCAACAGCCTGCTCGGCGCGCTGATCGCCTTCCCGCTTCCCGGCATCACCCTGCTGCGCAGCCTCGCACCGCAGGATCGCGACCCGGTGCAGATCCTCAAGCACACGATGTGGACCGAGGGCACGCGACTCGCCCGCGACCCCTCCGGCATTCCGATCAAGGCCAGCGAGGTCACCATCGGCTCCGCATTCCATGTCATTCCCGAGAACCTCACCCACGAGGAGTTCGAGAAGCTCGGCCTCGACGAACGCGGCGGCAGCGACCACTTCCTCGATGCGAAGGCCAAGGCGATCGTGCTGCTCATGCGTCTCGACCAGAGCGAGCTCAAGGAGCTGCCCGAGCGCGAGGGCTGGTCGTACAACGGCATCGTCGCGTATTCCAAGGTCTGCACGCACGTCGGCTGCCCGGTCGCGCTCTACGAGCAGCACACGCACCACCTGCTCTGCCCCTGCCACCAGTCGCAATTCGACGTCTCCGAGCACGCGAAGGTCATCTTCGGCCCGGCGAAGCGTCCGCTGCCGCAGCTGCCCATCACCGTCGACGACGAGGGCTACCTGGTCGCGCAGAGCGACTTCCATGAACCCGTCGGCCCGAGCTACTGGGAGCGTCTCAAGTGACCAGCACCGTAACTGAAACCCCCGCGCAGAACGGCTCGAGCCGTTTCACCGCTGCTGCCGCGAACTACATCGACGAGCGCACCAAGATCGGCGTCGCCGTCAAGGAGTTCGGCCGCAAGGTCTTCCCCGACCACTGGTCGTTCCTCCTCGGCGAGGTCGCGCTCTACAGCTTCGTCGTCATCCTGCTCTCGGGCACCTTCCTGACGCTGTTCTTCCAGGCCTCCATGGCCGAGGTCGTCTACGACGGCCCGTACATGGGCATGAAGGGCGTCGAGATGTCCGCCGCCATGGCGTCGACGCTCGATATCTCGTTCTCGATCCGCGGCGGCCTCCTGATGCGTCAGGTGCACCACTGGGCTGCGCTCCTGTTCGTGGCATCCATCGGCCTGCACATGCTGCGCATCTTCTTCACGGGTGCGTTCCGCAAGCCGCGCGAGCTCAACTGGGTCATCGGCTTCGTGCTCTTCATCCTGGCGATGGCAGAGGGCTTCACCGGCTACTCGCTCCCCGATGACGTGCTCTCGGGCAACGGCCTCCGCATCATCGACGGCATCATCAAGGCGATCCCCGTGATCGGCACCTGGCTCTCGTTCCTGTTCTTCGGCGGCGAGTTCCCGGGCACGGCGATCGTCGGCCGCCTGTACATGCTGCACATCATGGTGCTCCCCGCGATGGTGATCCTGTTCGTCGCGCTCCACCTGGCGTTCGTGGTCATCCACAAGCACACGCAGTACCCCGGCCCGGGCAAGACCCAGCAGAACGTGGTCGGCTTCCCCGTGCTCCCCGTGTACGCGGCGAAGGCCGGCGGCTTCTTCTTCATCGTCTTCGGCGTCATCGTGCTGATCTCGTCGATCGTGGGCATCAATGCGATCTGGGCGTACGGCCCGTACGATCCCTCCCCCGTGTCTGCCGGTACCCAGCCCGACTGGTACATCGGCTTCGCCGACGGCATGCTGCGCCTCGTACCGCCGGGGCTCGAGACCGAGTGGTTCGGCTACACCTGGTCGTGGAACATGCTGCTCCCGCTGATCATCATCGGTCTCTTCATCGTCCTCGTCATGATCTACCCGTTCATCGAGGCCTGGGTGACCGGCGACCAGCGCGAGCACCATCTGCTCGACCGCCCGCGCAACGCCCCCACTCGCACCGCGATCGGCGCCGCAGGCGTCACCTTCTACGCGGTCATGTGGGCCGGCGCGAGCTCCGACCTCATGGCGACGCACTTCCAGCTCTCGATGGAGGGCGTGATCCACGCTCTGCAGGCCCTACTCATCCTCGGCCCGATCATCGCCTACTTCACGGCCAAGCGCATCTGCCTCGGTCTGCAGAAGAAGGATCGTTCGATCGCACTGCACGGTTACGAGTCGGCGCGCATTGTGCGCCTCTCGGGCGGCGAGTTCGTCGAGATCCACAAGGACCTGGACGAGTACGAGCGCTGGCAGCTCGTGAGCTACCACGACTACGCGCCGCTGATGCTGCGCCCGAACGACGATGGTCGCATCCCGTTCGGCAAGCGCCTCCGCGCCGGCTTCAGCCGTTGGTTCTTCGAGGACCGCATCGTTCCGCCCACGCAGGGCGAGATCGAGCAGGGCGGCCACCACTAGGCATCGTCCGTATTCTCGGGTGCGGCCCCGCAGGTTCATTCCTGCGGGGCCGCACCTGTGTGCGCACCCCCGGTGCGGCAATCTCAGTGCGGCAATCTCAGCGCGGCAATCTCAGTGCGGCAAACTCGATGCGGCAATCTCAGCGGCATCCCCGGCGCCGCACCGGTCAATTCACCGCACCCGCGAGAATCCACCTCGCCCGCCAGTACCACCAGGCCCGCCCAGTACCACCACGCCCGTGCTACCCCACCGGGCCCGCGAAACGCCCCCTATTAGCACGAGACGCCCCCGTGGATTCCGATCAGTACACCGTCGTCTCGTGCATAAGGGGCGCCTGAAGAGACAGGAACGGTGTTCGAGCGCCTCGAGCGACGTGCGTCGCCTCACGGCCTCGAGAATGCCATCGGGCTCACGGGCACACGGGCTCCCAGGTCTCCAGGCCTCCAGGCCTCCAGGCCTCCAGGCTGGCTCAACGGCACTCGTGAGGCGGAGAGCCCGGCTCCCCCTGCCGAGCCGCCGAGCACCGAGGCACGACTCCTTCGCCCCACCGGTCCTCGCCCCCACCGGTCCTCGCCCCACCGGTCCTCGCCCCCGCGGGGCGCATGATGAGCTGACGAACAGACGAACAAGCGAACAACGGGGCGCGGAGCATCCACCCGCGCATGCCGCCCAGCGGGGCTCCTACACGGGCTGCCCGCCGCCCTGATCACCGGGCGGGACACCGGACGGGACACCGAGCTGAGCGGCCGCAGCAGCGGCCAGGATCCGATCGAAGGCGGCCTCGCCGATCCGAGTACGCAAGTGCACGAGTTCGTCGTTCAGGGCGCCGCGCAGCGGTTCGTCGCGGGCTGCGGCGACGGCCTGGAGCACCATCAGACCGGGCCGAGATCCATCGGACGCTCCCCCGGCACCCAGCAGCGCTGCTGAGGCCTCGGAGAGGCAGGCGAGGAAGAGCTCCTGCTTACCGCTGAAGTTCGCGTAGAGGTGCGGTTGGGGCACGCCGGCGCGTGCGGCGATCGATGCGGTGGATGCGCCGTGATAGCCGAAGAGGCCGAACTCGATGAGTCCGGCCTCCAGAAGCTGCGCCCGATTCTCGCCGGGTCTGCGACGCGCACGTCGTGGCGCCATGGTCATCCCAGATCGAGGAGCTTGCGATAGTGTTCGCCGACGGCCTCGAACCCTCGATGATTGTAGAAGGAGCCGATGCGCGCGGTGGAAGCGGAGAGCTGGCGTACGCCGCGTCCCATGCAGTAGTGCTCGTTCGCATCGACGAGGCGATCGCCGACGCCGTGGGCGCGCGATGCCTCATCGACGACGATCTCCTGCAGGTGCGCCGTCAGGCCCGGCGCGTGCAGCAGCCGCGACACGGTCATAAGCGAGTAGCCGACGACCCGACCGTCGTGCTCGGCGACGAAGAGCACATTGGTCTCCTGGTCGCGGCGGCGCAGCACGTTGTCGTAGGCGACCAAGAACTCGTCGCGGCCGATCGGCTCGCGACCGGTGGAGAACTGCCGGGCCAGGTCGAAGACGAACTTCCCGTCTTCGGCCCGGCCTCGGCGAATCGTGATACTCACGTGCGGCGCCTCTTAGCGTGCGAAGTAGCCGCGGTAGTACTCGTACACCCAGCCGACGATGCTCACGAGGATGAGCGGCACGGCGAGGAACGTGAGCCAGAAATTGAATCCGACGCAGATTCCGAGCATGAACAGGGAGCAGGCTGCGGCGAGGAACATCGGCCACCAGCTCCAGGGGCTGAACTCGCCGATCTCGGGGTCGCCGTCATCGATGTCCGAGTCGTCGAGATCCTCGGTGAGGATGCCGCCCTGCTTCTTCTGCACGAGCATCAGGTACACGGCGATGAGACCCGCCAGGAATGCTGCACCGGTGATGGCCAGCGAACCCGCCCACTCGAAGTAGCTGTGGACCAGATAGTTCCAGACGGTGTAGACGGCACCGATGAGCGCGAAGTAGGCCGCGATCAACCAGAAGATGACGATACTTGACTTCATGACTGAATATCCTCAGTTCTAGTGCTTCTCGGCGAGCTCGCGTTCGAGCTCGCGACCGGGCTGGACGATGCCGCTGACCTCGGGGTGATTGAGATCGAACGCCGGGGCCTCCGAGCGGATGCGCGGAATCGAGGTGAAGTTGTGGCGCGGCGGCGGGCAGGAGGTCGCCCACTCGAGCGAGCGGCCGTAGCCCCACGGGTCGTCCACGGTCACCTTCGGTGCGCGGCGCGCGGTGATGTACACGTTCAGCAGGAACGGGATCATCGATGCGCCGAGGATCATGGCGCCGACCGTCGACAGCTGGTTGCCCCACGTGACGCCGTCCGAAGGCAGGTAGGTGTAGTAGCGGCGGGGCATGGCCATGACTCCGAGCCAGTGCTGCACGAGGAAGGTGCAGTGGAAGCCGATGAACAGCGTCCAGAAGTGGAGCTTGCCGAGGCGCTCGTTGAGCATCTTGCCCGTCCACTTCGGCCACCAGAAGTAGAAGCCCGCGAACATCGCGAACACGACCGTGCCGAAGACCACGTAGTGGAAGTGGGCGACGATGAAGTAGGTGTCCGAGATATGGAAGTCGAGCGCCGGCGACGCCATGATGACGCCGGTGAGGCCGCCGAAGATGAAGGTCACGAGGAAGCCGAGCGACCAGAGCATCGGCGTCTCGAACGTCATCGAGCCGCGCCACATGGTGCCGATCCAGTTGAAGATCTTCACGCCGGTGGGCACCGCGATGAGCATCGTCATCAGCGAGAAGAACGGCAGCAGCACGGAGCCGGTGACGTACATGTGGTGCGCCCAGACGGTCATCGACAGCGCGGCGATGGCGATCGTCGCGTAGACGAGGGTCTTGTACCCGAACATCGGCTTGCGGCTGAAGACCGGGAAGATCTCGGAGACGATGCCGAAGAACGGCAGCGCGATGATGTACACCTCGGGGTGGCCGAAGAACCAGAAGAGGTGCTGCCAGAGGATGGCTCCGCCCTCGCCGTTGTAGATCTGCGCACCGAAGATGCGGTCGGCGGCGAGGCCGAACATCGCAGCCGCGAGCACGGGGAAGACGACGAGCACGAGGATCGAAGTGATCAGCGTGTTCCAGGTGAAGATCGACATGCGCCACATGGTCATGCCGGGAGCGCGCATCGTGATGATGGTCGTGATGAAGTTCACGCCGCCCATGATGGTGCCGAAGCCGCTGATGCCCAGGCCGAGCACCCAGAGGTTGCCGCCGACGCCCGGGGAGAACGTGACGTCCGAGAGCGGCGCGTATGCGAACCAGCCGAACGATGCCGCACCCTGCGGGGTGAGGAAGCCGCCGACGGCGATCAGCGAGCCGAAGGAGTAGAGCCAGAACGCGAAGGCGTTCAGGCGCGGGAACGCGACGTCGGGGGCGCCGATCTGCAGCGGCATGATGACGTTCGCGAAGCCCGCGAAGAGCGGGGTGGCGAACATCAGCAGCATGATCGTGCCGTGCATCGTGAAGAGCTGGTTGTACTGCTCCTTGGTCGGAATGACCTCGAGACCGGGAGCGAACAGCTGCGCGCGGATCAGGAGCGCCAGGAGGCCGCCGATCATGAACCACACGACGGAGCTGATCAGATACATGTATCCGATCACCTTATGGTCCGTGGATGTCAACCACGAGACGATGACATTGCCCTTCTTCATCACTTCTTCTCGCTATTCGTCTGGTGTTCGTTCTCGGCCTTCGCCTCGTCGCTCTGGAAGTGAGCCTGGTTCGGGTTCAGTTCCTCGCCGGCGGTGCCGGTGTTGCCCTCTTCGCGCAGCGAGGCGACGTACGCGTCGTACTCGTCCTGCTCGACGACCTTGACCTCGAAGAGCATCATCGAGTGGTACTCGCCGCAGAGCTCGGCGCACTTGCCCATGAAGGTTCCGGTCTTCTCCGGAGTGAAGCTCATGTAGTTGGTCTGCCCCGGGATCATGTCCTTCTTGTACAGGAAGTCCACGACCCAGAACGAGTGGATGACGTCTCGTGTCTCGAGACGGATCTCGGTGGTCTTGTCGACCGGCAGGTAGAGCACCGGCACGGTCTCGGCCTTCGCCTCGCCGGTGTCATCGGTCTGCACCTGCACGCCCGAGAAGTAGACGTCGTCGTTCAGGTAGTTGAAGTCCCATGCCCAGCGCTTGCCGAACACCTCGACGACGTTCTCGGGATTGTCGTAGCGCGCCTCGATCTGCGACTGCTCCTGCGCGGTGAACGCGAAGAAGCCGAGGATCAGGAGGACCGGCACGACGGTGAAGAAGGTCTCGATCGGCATGTTGTACCGCAGCTGGACCGGCAGGCCGGTCTCGCCTTTGCGGCGACGGTAGACGATCGTGGCCCAGATGATCAGGCCCCAGGTGATGATGCCGACGATGAGCAGCACCGTCCAGGAGGTCACCCACAGGCCGGTGATGCCGTCAGTCTGGCTCGTGGCGCCCACGGATCCCTCGGGCAAGAAGCCGCGCTGCTGTTCGGGCGTGCAGCCCGCGAACGCCAGTGCAGCCGCAAGTGCCACCGGGGCCGCGACCCATTTCATTCGACGATTGGAACGCACCGCATACCTTTCGAAACTTTGTCGATACCTGCATAAGCTCAGGCGAAGCTGGTCATGTGTTACTTAGCTTAGCGCGAAGCTGAACGTTTCCCGAACACGGGAGGGGTGTCGCGGCGACTCGCGCGATTCGATCGTTCAGCTGAAGCTGTCGCCGCAGGCGCAGCTGCCCTCGGCGTTGGGATTATCGATCGTGAATCCCTGCTTCTGGATGGTGTCCTCGAAGTCGATCGAAGCGCCGTCGAGGTACGGAACGCTCATGGCATCGACGACGACCTCGACGCCGTCGTAGGCGACGACCGCGTCGTTATCGAGCTCGCGCTCATCGAAGTAGAGCTGGTAGATGAGGCCCGAGCATCCGCCCGGCTGCACCGCGATGCGCAGGCGCAGATCATCGCGCCCCTCCTGCGCCAGCAGGCTGCTCACCTTGTCGCGGGCGGCCTCGCTGAGCTTCACACCGTGCGCCTGCTCCGCGGCGCCGGTCTCCTCGGCAGCAATCGTTCCTGTAGTCATTCGACCCACTCCTTCAAGACTTGCACGTGAGGCTTCCCCTCAACTCTACCGCGCGGAGCCCGCCCGCAATGCTTCGATGTAGGCTGGTCCGGTATGCATGCGGTCGTATCGTGCGCCGCGTGCTGGATTCTTCGCGCGCGAGCGCATTTCGGAAGGGACGGGCGTGGCAGAGACGGGCGCTGAGGAAGTCGGCAACGGCAAGGAGAAGGCCACGGCCGGCAAGGGGCGGCCGACCCCCAGCCGCAAGCAGGCGGAGGCGGCGAACGCGCGCCCGATCGTCGGCTCCAAGGACAAGTCGGTGCTCAAGGAGCAGCGGCGGGCCCAGAACGAGGCGCGCGAGCGCGCCCGTATCGGCATGCTGCAGGGCGAGGAGCGCTACCTCATGCCCCGCGATCGCGGGCCGCAGCGCCGCTTCGTGCGCGACTACGTCGATGCGCGCTGGAGCATCGGCGAGTTCCTCATCCCCATGATGCTCGTCGTGCTGGTGCTCACCTTCATCCCGGGCACGCTGCAGCTCTACAGCCTCTACATCGTGTGGGGATTCGTCGGGCTCGCGGTGCTCGACGCGGTCCTCCTCGGCCTGCGCCTGCAGCGCAAGCTCACCGATAAGTTCGGCGAGGGCAAGGTCGAGAAGGGCTTCCGCTGGTACGCCGCGATGCGCGCGTTCCAGTTCCGCCCCATGCGCGCTCCGAAGCCGCAGAACAAGCGGGGCGCCTTCCCCTCCTGATCTCAGCGGCTCCGAACGAGAGCGGGGGCGCGATCCTGGATGTTCCAGGATCGCACCCCCGCTTCGTCGTTCACCGGCGCGATCTCGCGCGACCGGTCGGTCTTCGCTTTCTAGGCCCGGCTCCCCCGCCATCCGGCGCGCACCAGCCCGCGGTTGATGGCGCGCGCCCACAGCGGCCCCTCGTAGATGAACGCCGTGAAGCCCTGCACCAGCGTCGCCCCGGCCTGCAGCCGCGCGAGCACGTCGGCGGCATCGGTGACGCCTCCGACCGAGATCACGCAGAACCCGGCGGGCGCGGCGCGGGTGATGCGGTGCAGCACTTCGAGCGCTCGGCTCTGGAGAGGGGCCCCTGACAGCCCGCCGGAGCCCATCGCCTCGACCTCGTCGGCCGGGGCCGAGAGCCCGGTGCGCGCGATGGTCGTGTTCGTGGCGATGATGCCGTCGAGATCGAGGCGCACCGCGAGCGCCACGATGCCGTCGATCTGCTCGTCGCCCATATCCGGGGCGATCTTCACGAGCAGCGGCGTATCGCCCGCCGCCTGCTTGACCGCGGCGAGCAGCGGTTCGAGCATCTCGAGCTCCTGCAGTCCGCGCAGCCCCGGCGTGTTCGGCGAGCTCACGTTGACCGCGAGGTAGTCGGCGACCGGCGCGAGCCGCTCGGCGCTCCAGACGTAGTCGGATACGGCGTCTTCGACCGCGGTCACGCGGCTCTTGCCGATATTGACCCCGATGACGGGGCGGTGGCGATCGAGGCGGGCGCGTTCGATGCGCGGCAGCGCGGCCGCGGAGCCGCCGTTGTTGAACCCCATGCGGTTGATGAGGCCGCGGTCGTCGACGAGACGGAACATGCGGGGCTTCGGGTTGCCGGCCTGGGCGTGGCGGGTGAGCGTGCCGACCTCGACGTGGCCGAAGCCGATGCCGCCGAGGCCCATGATGCCCTCGGCGTTCTTGTCGAACCCGGCGGCCAAGCCGAACGGGCTCGGGAAGTCGATGCCCAGCGCGCGCACCCGCAGCGAGGGATCGGGCGCGCAGAAGCGCCGCACGATGCCGCCCGCGAAGGGCACGGCCCGGATCACGCGGAATGCCAGGTGGTGCGCGCGTTCGGGGTCCATGCGGCGGAGTACGGTCTGGAAGAGGAGCGGGTACAACCGCATGCGTCAGGCCTCCGAAGCCGTCGGGGCGGGCGATTCGCCTGCCGGGTGGGCACGCAATTCGGCGATTGCGGCATCGAAATCTGCCAACGATTCGAAGGCCTGGTAGACACTCGCGAAGCGCAGGAAGGCGACCTCGTCGAGCTCGCGCAGGTGCGGCAGTACTGCGAGCCCGATCTCGTTGGCGTCGAACTGAGCGATGCCGGTGGCGCGCACCGACTCCTCGACCTGCTGCGCGAGCACCGCGAGATCGGCGTCGGTGACCGGGCGCCCCTGGCAGGCCTTGCGCACCCCACTCATGACCTTTTCGCGGCTGAAGGGCTCGACGACGCCCGAGCGTTTGATCACGGTGAGGCTCGCGGTCTCGGTCGTCGTGAAGCGCCGGCCGCACTCCGGGCACTGCCGGCGACGACGGATCGAGAGCCCGTCATCGGCGGTGCGGGAGTCGATGACGCGGGAGTCGGGGTGGCGGCAGAACGGGCAGTGCATGATCAGCCCTCCTTCGCAGTGGTCTCGGGGGCCGAGACGGTTTCGAAGCGCGCGCTCACGGCCTCGCCGTGGGCGGGGAGCCCCTCGGCGCCCGCGAGTGCGAGCAGCGGCGTCTCGACCGCGGCGAGTGCGGCGCGGTCGTACGAGATGATCTGCTGCGGCCGCAGGAAGGTGTGCGCGCCGAGCCCGGCCGAGAAGCGTGCGGTGCCACCGGTCGGCAGCACGTGATTCGACCCCGCGAGGTAGTCGCCGAGGCTCACCGGAGTGTAGCCGCCGACGAAGATCGCGCCCGCATCGCTGATGTCGCCGAGCACGGCCTCGTCGTCGCCGGTCTGGATCTCGAGATGCTCGGGGCCGTAGGCGTTGCTCACGCGAGCGGCGGTCGCGAGGTCGTCGACGAGGATGATCGCGGACTGCGGACCGCCCAGCGCGATCGCCACGCGGTCGGCGTGCCTCGTGCGCGGTGCGCGCCGCGCGATCTCCTCGGAGACCCGCGCCGCGAACGCCTCGGAATCGGTGACGAGCACGGAGGCCGCGGCTTCGTCGTGCTCGGCCTGGCTGATGAGGTCGGCCGCGACGAACGCCGGGTCGGCCGTGCCGTCGGCGATGATCAGGATCTCGGTGGTGCCGGCCTCCGAATCGATGCCGACGAGGCCGCTCACGACGCGCTTCGCCGCTGCGACGAACACGTTGCCCGGCCCGGTGACGACGTCGACGGGTTCGAGGCCGATGGCGGGGACTCCGTGAGCGAACGCCGCGATGGCCCCTGCGCCGCCGATGGCGTACACCTCGTCGACGCCGCACAGGGCGGCCGCCCAGAGCACGGCGGGATGCGGGAGGCCGGAGTTATCCGCCTGCGCGGGCGAGGCCAGGGCGAGGCTCGGCACCCCGGCGACCTGGGCCGAGACCGCGTTCATGATGACGGACGACGGATATGCGGCCTTGCCGCCGGGAGCATAGAGGCCGACCCGCGACACGGGCTGCCAGCGCTGGCGGATCTCGGCGCCGTCGGCGAAGCGGGTGACCTGCTCGGCGGGCACCTGGGCGGCCGAGCCGCGGCTCAGGCGCGCGATCAGCTCGGTGAGCGCCGCCTCGACCTCCGGCGGGCAATCGGCGAGCGACTCGGCGATGGCCTCCGCCGGCACGCGCAACGCATGGCCTTCCACTCCGTCGAAATCCCGTGCCTGCTCGCGGAGCGATTCCTCGCCGCGCTCGGCGACGTCGGCGACGAGCGGGCGCACCCGCTCGACCGCGGTCCCGGCATCGAGCGCTGCGCGCGGGACCAGTCGGAGCAGGTCGGTGCGGGAGAGCTCCCGCCCTCGAAGATCGATAGTTCGCATCACTCGTCCATTCTACCGATCGGCGGGCGCGAGCATTCCGAGCCAAGCGAGCTCGCGCGCACCGGCGACGAGCGCCTCCGCGGCGGCTCCGGCATCGACCTCGAGGATGGTCGCGAGGGCGTCTGCGATCTGCCCGAGGCTCAGCTCCCCGTCGCAGGCCCCGACGGCGGCGGCGAGCAGAGTGTCGGCCGTGACGCGGCGGGCGATCGGCCGGTCGGTGATCAGCGTGATCGCGGTCGGCGCTTCCTCGCCCGGCCGGTGGATGCGCTCTTCGACGACGGCCGGGTCGACCGCCCAGTGCGCGGCGAGCACTGCCGCATCGGACATGCGCGCGGCGGTGACGCCCGCTGCGAAGGCGTGCTGCATCAGGGATCCGAGTCCCTCATCTGCATACCGCCCCTCCGCCTGGTCGACGTGCACGAGCGCATCTGCCCGCCCGCCGCCCGGAGCGTCGGGGCCCTCCCGGCGCACGCGCACCGCGCCGAGCCCGATCGATACGATACGGCGCGCGGCGAAGTCGTCCAGCCATGCCTCCATGAGGCGCTCGTATTCGGCATCGCCGGGTCGGGCCCCGCCGTCGCGCGCCCAGGTCTCGGCGTACTGCTCGGGCGAGAGGCGATCCCTCTCGATCACCCAGGCCGACACCGGGCCGGCCGTTCGGGCCGCGGCGTCGACCCACCCCCGCACCCGCTCGAGGCCGTTCGCGCCCCACGGCGACTCCCAGTTGGCGAGGCAGACGAGCTGGCCTCCCGGTGAGAGCAGCCCGGGAGCCCCGCTCACGACCCGTGCCGCGAGCTCGTCGCCGACGAGACCGCCGTCGCGGTACTCGTAGATCGGCGCATCGGAGCCCCGCGGGGTGATGACGAACGGCGGGTTCGAGAGCACGAGGTCGAAGCTCTCCCCCGCCACCGGGGCGAAGAGGTCGCCCCGGCGGAACTCGATGAGGCCGCCCACCCCGTTCAGCCGCGCGTTCGCCCGCGCGATGCGCAGCGCGCGCTCGGAGATGTCGGTCGCGACGACCGGCCCGCGCAGGGCGAGGTGCATCGCGACGATGCCGCAGCCCGTTCCGAGGTCGAGGCCGCGTGCGACGGCGCCCGCGGGAGCCTGGGCGATGAGCGACCGGGTCGCACCGCCGACGCCCATCACGTGGTCGGGGCGCGCCGGGCCGCGCCGCAGCTGATCGTCGAGGTCGGAGAGCACGATCCATTCCTGCGGCTCGGTCGCGACGGCGTCGGCGATGCGCACGGGGTTCAGCGAGAGCGCGGCGCGGAAGGCACCGGCTCCGGAGCCCTCGCCGGTGTCGGAATCGACGAGTCCGAGCCCGGCCGCGCCGGCGGCGCCGAGCTCGGGCAGCGCCGCCTCGATCTCTTCGGCAGCGGCGGATTCGCCGAGCAGGAACACCCGCACGAGCGTCGCCAGCGCCGACCCCTCGCGCGCGGCGAGCACCCGCCGGGCGGGGGCGAATACTCCGCGCTGCCGGGCCCCGTCGGCGGCGGGCCCGAGCAGGGTCTCCACCGCGCCGGCCGAGTATCCGGCGGCTTTCAGGTCGGCGCGCAGCAGTTCGATCAGGCTCTCATCCACGCCACCAGAGTATCGACCCCGCGCTCGCCCGCGACGTCATTCGGAGACGAGAGCCCGTTCGGATGGAAGCGCACCGATTCATCCGAACGAGCTGCAGGATCCGAGCGAGGTCGCACCGGGACTCGCACGGGCACAGGCAACCCCGCGCCCGCGCCCGCTCAGTAGGCGAAGGTGATGCGCTCGCGGCGGTGCTCCGCCGCCTCGACCTCGTCGACGACGGCGACGCCGAAGTCGGCGCCCGAAATCTGCGACTCCCCCGCATCGTCGACGAGCAGCACGTCGCCGCCGACCCGGTACTCGCCGCGGTACTCGCCCGCCGCGAAGGCGCCGAATCCACCGGCCGGGCTCACGTAGAACCAGTCGAGGTTCTCGGGCGCGGCCCGCAGGTCGTCGAGCACGCCGCTCATCTCGGCGGCCTCGGCTGTGAACGCCTCGGGGAAACCGGGGGCGTTCATCACGAGGTCGCCGCCCTCGGACTGCAGCAGCGATCCCGCGCCGCCGATGACTCCCAGGCGCACGCCGGCCGCCGCCGCCTCCGCTGCGAGGGCGGCGATCGCCGGGCGTACCTGCCCGAGCATGTCGCCGCGCGGCGAGATCGCCGCGATCACGACGTCGGAGCCCTCGATGGCCCGGGCGCGGGCGGCCTGATCGGCGATCGAACCGCGACGGTACTCCACGCCGCCGATCTGCTCGGCGACCTCGCTCCGGCTCAGGCTGCGCGCCTCGAGCCCGCGCACGGCGGCCGCCTCCAGGATGTGCGCCCCCGCGTAGCCGCTTCCGCCGATCACCGTCAACGTCGTCATGTCCAGTCTCCGCTCTGTCGTGGCTCGCACCGTGGTTCTCACCTCGCAGATTACTCCTGCCGGCGGGGCTGAGCGAACGCGGTCGGCGGCTCCGGGGGCCGCCGCCCGCGGCGCTAGGCGAAAGCGCGGTCGAGCGCCGTGACCGGTGCGGGGAGCCGGCTCTCCCCCATCAGGAAGCGATCGACCGCCGCAGCCGCCGCCCGCCCCTCGGCGATGGCCCACACGATCAGCGATTGACCACGACCGGCGTCGCCGGCGACGAAGACGCCGTCGGCCGACGTCGAGAAGTCGGGCTGCCGGGCGAACGCTCCGCGCGTCGTCATCGGCAGGCCGTCGTCGGCGCCGCGGATCGCCTCGGGGCCCGTGAACCCCATCGCGATCAGCACGAGGTCGGCGTCGATGAGATGCTCGGTGCCGGGAGTCGGGAGGCGCCCGGCCTCGGTGTACGCGGTCTCGGCGACGCGGAGCGCCCGCACGGCACCGCGCTCGTCGCCGACGAACTCGACCGTCGATGCGAGGTAGCGGCGTTCGCCGCCCTCCTCGTGCGAGCTCGACACCTCGAACACCGCAGGATGCACGGGCCACGGCTGATCGTCGGAGCGGGAGACCGGCGGCCGCCTGCCGATCGCGAGGTTCACGACCGATGCGGCGCCCTGGCGGAGCGCCGTGCCGATGCAGTCGGATCCGGTGTCGCCTCCTCCGATCACGACGACGCGCTTGCCGCGCGCATCGAGCTCCGGCGGTACGTCGCGACGGTTCTGGGCGGTCAGGTACTCCATCGCGGTGCGGATGCCGGTGAGGTCGCCGCCCGGAAGGTCGAGGCCGCGCGGAACCGTGGCCCCGGTCGCCACCACGACGGCGTCGAATCGCCGGCGCAGCTCCTCCCAACCGAGGTCGCGCCCGATCTCGATACCGCAGCGGAACCGCGTGCCCTCGGCTTTGAGCTGCTCGATGCGGCGCGCGACGAGCTGCTTCTCGAGCTTGAAGTCGGGGATGCCGTAGCGCAGCAGGCCGCCCGGTTCCTCGTCGCGCTCGTAGACCGCGACCGTGTGACCCGCGCGCGTCAGCTGCTGCGCGGCGGCGAGCCCGGCCGGGCCCGACCCGATGACGGCGACCGTGCTGCCCGTGAGACGCGCGGGCGGCTGCGGCTGCACCCAGCCGTTCGCGAAGCCCTCGTCGATGATGCTGTTCTCGATCTGCTTGATCGTGACGGCCGGCTGGTTGATGCCGAGCACGCACGCCGACTCGCATGGCGCCGGGCATGCGCGGCCGGTGAACTCCGGGAAGTTGTTGGTCGCGTGCAGGCGTTCGAGCGCCTCGCGGCCTCGTCCGCGCTGCACGAGATCGTTCCACTCGGGAATCAGGTTGCCGAGCGGGCATCCCTGATGGCAGAAGGCGACGCCGCAGTCCATGCAGCGCGAGGCCTGGCGCGCGACCATCTCGGGGTTCGCCGGGTCGACCACCTCGCGCCAGTCGAGGAGGCGCAGAGCGACGGGCCGCTTGGGGGCGAGCTCGCGATCCCTGGTCTTCAGGAAGCCGTGCGGATCAGCCATGGGTGGCCTCCAGGATCTCGGCCCAGACCCGATCGCCGTCGGGGTCGGTGCCGTTCTCGCCGGCGCGACTGCGGATCTCGAGCACTCTCGAGTAGCCGCGCGGGATCAGTCGGGTGAATCGTGCGAAGGCGGTTTCGGGGTCGGCCGCGATCTGCGCGAGCAGCGCGGCGGCCCGGGGCGAGCCCGTCTGCTCATGATGCCGTTTCAGGAGTGCGCGTACCCGCTCCCGCAACGGAAGGAGGGCAGCGTCCGGTACTCCCGGGTCTCCTGGCAGCCCCGGCCCGCGTGCGAGCGTGGCCACGAGGAGCGCGCCGCTCGCGACCTCGGCAGCGTTCAGATCGGCCCGGTCGAGGTCGAGGACGACCGCTTCTCCGCCCGACATGCCGGCGCCGATATTGCGGCCGGTCGGCCCGATGATCAGGGCGAAGCCACCGGTGAAGTATTCGAGCGCGTGGTCGCCCGTTCCTTCGACCACGGCGGTGGCCCCGGAGCCGCGCACGAGGAACCGCTCGCCGGCGCTTCCGGCGATCCAGAGGCTGCCGGCCGTGGCGCCGTAGCCGATGGTGTTGCCCGCGATGACATCGGATTCGGCGCCGTCGGCGGGCGTCGGCGCCTCGGGATGCGGCCTGATGACGATCTCGCCGCCCGACAGTCCCTTGCCGACGTAGTCGTTCGCGTCGCCGATGAGCCGCACGGTGATGCCCGGCGGCAGGAAGGCGCCGAGCGACTGCCCGGCGGAGCCCGTGAGGGTGATGTCGATCGTCTCCGGTGCGAGGCCCGCGGCTCCGTGGCGCTTCGTCACCTCATGGCCGAGCATCGTGCCGACCGTGCGGTCGGTATTGCGCACGGGCAGATCGATGACGACCGGTTCGCGGCGCTCGAGGGCGTCCGCGGACATCTCGATCAGGGATCGGTCGAAGTGCGCTGCGAGGTCGTGCTCCTGCTCGCGCCCGTTCCGGCGCGGCTCCTCGGGCGGGAACTCGGGCCCGCGCAGGATCGGCGTCAGGTCGAGCCCCTCGGCCTTCCAGTGCCGGATCGCCGCATCGACGTCGAGCGCCGCCGTGTCTCCGACGGCTTCCGCGATCGAGCGGTAGCCGAGGGACGCGAGGATCTCGCGCACCTCTTCGGCGATGAAGCGGAAGAAGTTCGCGACGTGCTCGGCGCGCCCCGTGAAGCGCTCGCGCAGCTCGGGGTTCTGCGTCGCCACGCCGACCGGGCAGGTGTCGAGATGGCAGACGCGCATCATGATGCACCCGGAGACGACGAGCGGCGCGGTCGCGAACCCGAACTCCTCGGCGCCGAGCAGGGCGGCGATGACCACGTCGCGGCCCGTCTTGAGCTGCCCGTCGACCTGCAGCACGACCCGCTCGCGGAGGCCGCCCAGCATGAGCGTCTGCTGGGTCTCGGCGAGCCCGAGCTCCCACGGGGAGCCGGCGTGCTTCAGCGAGTTCATCGGGCTCGCGCCCGTACCGCCGTCGTGCCCCGATACGAGGATGACGTCGGAAAGGGCCTTGGCCACGCCCGCCGCGACCGGGCCGATGCCCGACTGCGACACCAGCTTGGTCGAGATGCGCGCGGCCGGGTTCGCCCGTTTCAGGTCGAAGATGAGCTGCTTCAGGTCTTCGATCGAATAGATGTCGTGGTGCGGCGGTGGCGAGATGAGGCCGACTCCCGGAGTGGCGTGGCGCGTGCGGGCGATCCAGGGGTACATCTTCTGCGGCGGCAGCTGCCCGCCCTCGCCGGGCTTCGCTCCCTGAGCCAGCTTGATCTGGATCTCGTCGGCGTGGGTCAGGTACATCGAGGTGACGCCGAAGCGCCCCGAGGCGACCTGTTTGATCGCACTGCGGCGCCGCGGATCGAGCAGGCGGTCTTCGGCCTCGCCGCCCTCGCCGGTATTCGATTTCGCGCCCAGCGAGTTCATCGCGATCGCCAGGGTCTCATGGGCCTCGGGCGAGATGGAGCCGTAGCTCATCGCCCCCGTCGCGAAGCGCTGCACGATCTCCGAGACGGACTCGACCTCCTCGAGGTCGACGGGCGGGCGCTGCGGCGCGAACGCGAAGAGCCCGCGCAGCGTCATCAGGCGGTGCTGCTGCTCGTTCACCCGTCGCGTGTACTCGGTGAAGATCTCGCGCCGGCCGCTCTGCGTGGCGTGCTGCAGCTTGTAGATCGTCTCGGGGTCGAAGAGGTGGGGCTGCTCGCCCCGGCGCCAGCGGTACTCGCCGCCGGTCTCGAGCCGCTGGTGCGCGAGCGGCGCCGAGTCGTCGGGGTATGCAGCGCGGTGGCGCACCGCGACCTCGGCCGCCAGCACGTCGAGGCCGACGCCGCCGAGCTTCGTGGCGGTGCCGGTGAAGTAGCGGTCCACGATCTGCCGGGACAGGCCGATGGCTTCGAAGGTCTGCGCCCCGCAGTACGACGCGACGGTCGAGATGCCCATCTTGCTCATGATCTTGAGCATCCCCTTGCCGAGGGCCTTGATGAGGCGCGCGATCGCCTCCTCCTCGGTAAGGCCGGGGAGCGTCCCGTCGCGCACGAGCAGGCCGACGGTCTCCATCGCGAGGTACGGGTTCACCGCGCCCGCGCCGTAGCCGATGAGGGCAGCGACCTGGTGCACTTCGCGCACGTCGCCGGCCTCGACGATGAGCGAGGTGCGCATGCGCTGCCCTTCGCGGATCAGGTGGTGATGCACCGCCGCGACCGCGAGCAGGGAGGGCACCGGTGCGAGATCCTTGTTCGAATCCCGGTCGGAGAGGATCAGGAAGTCGGCGCCGGCCTCGACGGCGGCGCTCGCTTCGAGGCACATCGCGTCGAGGCGGTCCGCGAGCCCCGCTGCGTCGGTGTCGACCGGGTAGAGCCCGCGGATGGTGACGGCGCTCTCGCGCACGGGGTCGTCGCGCCAGGCGTCTCGGAGGCCGCCCGCGCGGCCGGTGCCGCCGGCGGAGTGCGCTCGGGGCTCGCCGAGGTGCTGCAGGCGGGCGAGCGCGGTGTTGTCGATGACCGGGAAGTCGAGCACGACCTGCCTCGCGTGGTCGGCGGAATGCGCGAGCAGGTTCGCCTTCGGCCCGATGCTCGTCACGAGGCTCGTCACGAGTTCTTCGCGCAGCGCGTCGAGCGGCGGGTTGGTGACCTGGGCGAACTGCTGCACGAAGTAGTCGCTGAGGAGCCGCGGACGCTCGGAGAGCGCCGCGATCGGCGTGTCGGTGCCCATGGCGGCGATGGGTTCGGCACCGTCGCGCGCCATCGGCGCGAGCAGCAGCCGCACCTCCTCCTCCGTGTAGCCGAAGGTGCGCTGACGCCGCTCGATCGAGGCCGGCGGGTGCACGAGCCGTTCCCGCTCGGGCAGCTCGTCGAGCCGGATGCGGCCCCGGGCGAGCCACTCGCCCCAGGGCGCGAGCCCCGCGAGTTCGGCCTTCACCGCGGCATCGTCGCGGATCTCGCCGGTCGCGAGATCGACGGCGAGCATGCGCCCCGGCCGCAGGCGCCCGCGGCGGATCACTCGCGCCGGCGGGAGATCGAGCACACCGGTCTCGCTGCCGATGACGAGGAGGCCGTCGTCGGTCACGAGGAAGCGGCCGGGCCGCAGACCGTTGCGGTCGAGCAGCGCGACGAGCTCGTCGCCGTCCGTCGCGATCATCGCAGCCGGCCCGTCCCACGGCTCCATCACGAGGGAGTGGTACTCGAGGAAGTCGACGAGATCCGCGGCGAGCCCGGTCTCCGATTCCCAGGCCTCGGGCACCATCATCGCGAGCGCGTGCGGCAGTGAACGGCCGGCGTGCACCAGGAGCTCGAGCACCTCGTCGAAGCTCGCGGAGTCGCTGCCGCCTTCGGTGCAGATCGGGAGCAGCCCGTCGATGCCCCCGAGCGCCGGGGACGCGAGCTGCGCCTCGCGGGCCCGCATCCAGTTGCGGTTGCCGCGCACCGTGTTGATCTCGCCGTTGTGCGCGACGAGGCGCAGCGGCTGCGCGAGGTGCCATGACGGGAAGGTGTTCGTCGAGTACCGGGAGTGCACGATCGCGAACCGGCTCGTGAAGCGTTCGTCGCTGAGCTCGGGGAAGAAGCCGGGAAGCTGCAGCGTCGTGACCATGCCCTTGTACACGATGGTGCGGCTCGAGAGCGAGGGCAGGTAGCACCCGGTCTCGTGCTGCACGCGCTTGCGCACGCGATAGGCGCGCAGCTCGAGCTCCGACGGAGCGAGTGCGCGGCCGGGCGACGGCGCGAGCACGAGCTGCTCGATGCAGGGGCTCGCGGCACGAGCGCCCTCGCCCAGGATCTCGGGGCGTACGGGCACCTGCCTCCAGGCGATCGCGTCGAGCCCTTCCTCCGCTGCGATCGCGGCGATGCGGTACTGCACGGCGCGCCGCTCGGTCGACAGCCGCGGCAGGAACGCCAGCCCGGCGGCGTACGCGCCGGGGGCGGGCAGCACGACCTCCGGCTGTTCGGCGGCAAGCTGCTCGCGCAGCAGCACATCGGGGATGTCGCTGAGGATGCCGGCGCCGTCGCCGGTGCCCGCATCCGAGCCGACGGCGCCGCGGTGCTCGAGGTTCTCGAGCGCGCGCAGTGCGAGCGAGACGATGCGATGGCTCCGGGCGCCGTCGAGCGACACGACCGAGGCGAGGCCGCAGGCGTCGTGCTCCTCCGTCGGATCGTACAGTCCGGTCGCCTGCGGCGGCACGCGGCCGCCGGGGCTCGTTCGATCTGTGCGCATGCGATGTCCTCCCGGTCGATGGGACATCGTCGGCCCGAGTTGAGCCGCACCTCTGGGGTGCTTCAGGACTTCGACGTCCGCCAGAAGCACGGCGGCTGGAGATTCAACGGTAGCACTCGTTTGTTCGCTGAAAACCTATCTTTTCTGCAGTTCATTGCTCGCATTCTGCCATCAGCACGATCATGACGCAGATTCTTCGGTAGATCGATCCAAGAACCGAATCACACCGTCGCCCGAAACCGGCGCGAAACAAACATTTTCCGGCACCGAAACAACGCGCAGCGCCGCAGGCCCCGGCGATCCGGAGGCTGCGGCGCTGCGACGGCCCAGCTGGGGACGAATGCGTGATCTGGTGCGGACTACTCGGCGGTGAAGCTCGAGACGTCGCCCACGAGGCGCGTGTGGTCCTCGGGCACCGGCTCGACGGCTGCGCGCGCGACCTCGGCAGCGAACTCGGCGACGTTGTACAGCCTGCCCGCCTGCTCGCGCCGCTCTTCGATCGCGCCCGGGTTCATGCGGTTGAGCAGCGTCGCGGTGACAGTGCCCTCGATCATGTCGCCCGAGACCACGACGAAGCCGATGCCGCGCGCCTCGAGCTCGCCGATGCGCTCGCGCAGCGCGTCTTCGCCCGCGCGCTTCGACTCGGCGACCGGAACGTACTCGGCCATGGTCGGGGTGGTGCGGATGAAGTGCGCCTGATGGCTCGTCACGAATACGACGCGCGATCCCTCGCCCATGAGCGGCAGCGCCGCGTCGAGCACCGAGAGCTGCGCATCGCGGTTGAGCTTCAGAGCGTAGTCCTCGGCCATGCCGCCCTCCATGCCGCCCGATGCGTTGAGCACGAGGATGTCGAGCCCGCCGAGCTCCTCGCGCACGGCCGCCATCATGCCCGCGACCGACTCGGGGTCGGTGAGGTCGGCCCCCTGCACCAGGGCGCGCACGCCGTTCTCGCGCAGCGCGGCGGCGAGCTTCTCGGCCCGCGGCGCCTTGTTGCGGAAGTTCACGACCACATCGGCGCCCGCCTCGGCGAAGTAGCGCACGGTGTCGGCGCCGACGCCTCGGGACGAACCGGTCACCAGCGCGCGGCGGCCGCTCAGGCTGCCGGGTTCAAGAATCTGAGTCAACGAAAGCTCCTCGTCGTTTCGAATGGATGCCTCCAGCGTAATGGAACCGCCATGCATCGCAGGGGTGTCGCCCCCGACGCGAAACGAGTACGCTGAAAATCACGGCAGGGTCGCCTCGAGAGTCGAGTCGCCCCGTCGACCCATCGCCGCAGGTGGCGCGAGCAACGAGGAGGTCCTCATGGCCGACCGGACGTTACGAGGCACACGCATCGGGGCTACGAGCCTCCAGGGAGAGGTGGGCGTCGAGCTCTCACCGCGGCGGCCGGTGGAGTATCTCACCGACCGCGGTCGCCGATTCACGGTCATGTTCGACGCCGACGCGGAACCGCCCACCGAGTGGACCGAGCTGAAGAGCGGCGAACTCGGCTTCCTCGACGACGAGGCCGGGCGCACCGCCCGCGCCGAGTTCGCCGAGAAGGAGTCGTCGCAACGCACGCCGTGGGACATGCTCATCGAGCGCCGCTCGCGCGAGGAGCTCGAAGAACTGCTCGAGGAGCGGCTGCAGCTGCTCCGCGCACGTCGCGGCAGCGTATAGGCGGTTCGCCGGGCGACGGCCTACCCGCGCGGAGCCGCCCGCATCGCGATGCGCATCGTGACCGGTACGAGCAGGCCGAACGCACCCACCGCGAGCCAGAACCCGGCGATCGCGGCGCCGAAGCGCAGCGCCGGAGTCTCGCCGGTGACGAGCGGCACTTCGGCGACCATCGCCCCCGCGGTGTGGGGTGCGAGGGCGTCGATGCTCTGCCCGTTCGGCAGCACGATCGCGCTCGTGCCGACGGTCGAGATGTTCACGAGCGCGCGCCCGGTCTCGACGGCGCGCAGCCGTGCGATCGCGAGCTGCTGCGCGCTCTCGTCGGTGCGGCCGAAATCGGCGTTGTTCGTCTGCGCGAGGATGACCTCGGCGTCATCGCCGACCATCGCGACGGCCTGCTGATCGAAGATGATGTCGAAGCAGATCGCGAGCCCGGCCTGCACGGGGCCGCTCGGCGTGTCCACGCCGAACGCCGCGGGCCGGGTGCCGGGGGTGTAGTCGAGCTGCACGAGGTCGATGAGGTCGGGCACGATGGCGTGGAAGAACTCGCGGTTCGGCATGTATTCGGCGAACGGCACCGGGTACCGCTTGTCGTAGCGCACGCCCGTATCGCCCTGCGCATCCCACACGAGCGCGCTGTTCGTGAAGACGTCGGCTCCGCCCTCGCTGTCGCGCAGTACCGAGCCCAGAACGATGGGCGCCCCCGCCCGCGCCGCGAGCCGTTCGATGCGCTGGGAGTTGCGGGGGTCGCTGCGCACCTCGAACTCGGCGCTGTTCTCGGGCCACACGATCACGTCCACGCTCTCGCCGCGCGCTTCGAGCTCGTCGACGAGCCGAGTCGTCGCATCGAGATGATCGCGGATCACCGACCCCGACTCGCGGTCGTCGAAGATCGCCGACTTCGAATTGCCCTGCACCGCGGCGACCCGCAGAGCGCCGCTCTCGGAGAGCGGCGCGATCGGCACGAGCGCGAGCACGGCGAGCAGCGCCAGGGATGCGCCGACGGCCCGCAGCCCGAAGCTGCGTCGCGCGGGCGCCGCATTCGCCGGGCGCGCGAGTCGGAAGCACGCCGCGACGGGCAGCGCGCACGTGAAGACGATGAGGCCCGAGAGACCCGCGAACCCGAGCCACGACACCGACTGCTCGAGCGGCGTGCCCGAGAACAGGTGGGCGACGCGGCCCCACGGATAGCCGCCGTAGGGCGATGACCCCTGGACCTGCTCGCGCAGCACCCACAGCCCTGAGGCGACGGCCGACTGCAGCACGGCGACGAGACCTCCGCGACGTGCGAGCCCCGCCGGCGACTCGGGGCCGAGGAGCCAGAGGGCGAGGGTGCGCGTCGCCGCGGCGATCAGGGCCCCGCCGAGCCCGAACCAGAGCGTCATCAGCGCGCTCAGCGCGAGCCACGGGATCGGCCCGAGGTACAGCGTCAGCCACGAGATCTGGAGCGCCCAGAACACCGCACCGGCGACGAGGCCCGCGACCAGTCCGAAACCGGCGCGCTGCTGCCAGACCGCAGCGAGCACGAGTACGACGGCGGGCAGCGCGAGCGGCCACCAGGCGAGCCCGGGCGATGCGACGTCGAGCAGTGCCCCGCCCGCCGCGGCCGCGAGGAGGGCGGCCCCGCGCCGCAGGGATCGCGGCGCGCTGGATTCCCCGGCGCCGGGGCGCAGCAGGGCGCGCGCGAACCGCGGAGCGGACGCCGTGGACGCGCTCATGCGGTGCTCGAGGCTTCGACGATGCCGCGGCGCACCGCGCGCCTCGCGCCCCGCGCCGACTGCGCGAGCTCGCCCAGCCGATCCTCGTCGATGCCGGCCTGCAGCATCGCCTCGCAGGCCTGCGCGATCTGATCGAGCAGGTCGACGGTCTGCTTCGTCCAGCGCACGAAGTCGCCGGCGCCGATGCCCGAGGCTTCGAGCACATGCTCGATCGGCGAGCCCGAGGCCCAGGAGTGCATCGCCGAGGCGAGCCCCGCATGCGGCATCTCGGCGCGCGGCAGCCGGTACCGGTCGGCCAGATCGTCGAGCTGCACCCAGGCGTCGAGCACCCGGTCGTGCGCCGCCGCGAACGCCGCGCCCCCGGGGAGCCGCGGCTCGCCCTCGTCGTCGCGACGCGGTTCATAGCTCAGCATGCAGCACATGGCCGCGATGCCCGCGGTGTCGAGCCCGCGGAACAGGTCGTGCCGCACGCACTCGGCGACGAGCACGTCGCGGTCGCCGTAGATGCGGCGCAGCAACTCGCCCCATGGGGCGACGACGATCTCGCCGCCGTGCTTCCCGGCGTCGACGGCCTCGAGGTATTCGAGCTCGAGCAGCTGCTCGACGACCCGGTCGAACGTGCGGGCGATGGTGCCGGTGCGCGAGGCGATCTGGCGCCGCCCGCGCTCGATGCGCCGACGCAGCTTGCGCGCCCGATCTTCCCACCGCTTGCGGTCGGAGCCCTGGGCCCGCTGCGCCGCGGCATCGTACCCCGCGAGCGAATCCTGCTCGGCGCGCAGTTCGCGCGCCTGGTCGACGACCGCGCGGTCGGCCTGGAACTGGGCGAACGAGAGCTCGAGCATGTCGCGCGCCTGCTGCCGGTCGAGGCGCTGCAGCAGGTTCACCGCCATGTTCGCCGTCGGCCGGAAGCTCGACCGTACCGGGAACGAGCGCGCCCCCGCGAGGTGCGCGAGCGATTCGACGTCGACGCCCTCGCTCCACACGACCACGGCGTGGCCCTCCACATCGATACCGCGGCGCCCGGCGCGGCCGGTCAGCTGCGTGTACTCCCCCGAGGTGAGCGGCACGCGCTGCTCGCCGTTGAACTTGTCGAGCCGTTCGATCACGACGGCGCGCGCCGGCATGTTGATGCCCAGCGCGAGCGTCTCGGTCGCGAACACGAGCTTCACGAGGCGGCGCTGGAAGAGCTGCTCGACGACGGCTTTGAACGAGGGCAGCATGCCGGCGTGGTGGGCGGCGACGCCGCGCTCGAGACCGGCGAGCCACTCGCGCACGCCGAGCACGCGTCGTTCCTCCTCGCTCATGCCATCGATCTCGGCACGGGCGACGCGCCGGATCTCCTCGCGCTCCTCGCGCGTCGTGAGGGCGATGCCCTCGTACAGGCACTGCCGCACGGCCTGGTCGCAGCCCGCGCGACTGAAGATGAAGACGATCGCCGGCAGCAGCCGCGTCTCATCGAGCGCCCGTGCGATATCGCCGCGCGACACCCGCTTCGCCCGGCGCACCGGAGCGCCGCCGCGGGAGCGCTCGCGGTTCGACGCGCCGTAGCCGTGCGAGCCGCCGCCGCGCCCACGATGACCGCCGCCGCGATGGCCGCGGCCGCCGCGACCGCCCTGCGCCCCCCGACCGCGGTACTCGTCGCCGGAGGGGCGCGATCCCTGTCGATTCGAGCCCTGCGACCTGCCGCCGTGCTCGAGCATGCGCACCTCGGGATTCACCCGGCCGTTCGCCCCGCTCGATGCCTCGCCGTCGCGGCCCACGTACAGCGGCAGCAGCGCCTTCGAAGTGAGCACGTGCTGGTAGAGCGGTACCGGGCGGTGCTCCGAGAGGATGACATCGGTGTCGCCGCGCACCGCGTGCATCCAGTCGCCGAACTCCTCGGCGTTCGACACCGTCGCCGAGAGCGATACGAGGCGCACGGAACGGGGCAGGTGCAGGATGATCTCCTCCCACACCGCGCCGCGCCATCGGTCGCCGAGGTAGTGCACCTCGTCGAGCACGACGTAGGCGAGCCCCTCGAGCGCTCGGCTCTCGGCGTAGATCATGTTGCGCAGCACCTCGGTGGTCATCACCACGATCGGGGCGTCGCCGCGCAGGTTCGTGTCGCCCGTGAGGAGGCCGACCTCGTCGTCGCCGTACTGCTCGCACAGCTCGCGGAACTTCTGGTTCGACAGCGCCTTGATGGGCGCCGTGTAGAAGATGCGCGCATCGCGCTCGCGCCTCGCGAGGTGGACCGCGAACTCGGCGACGGTCGTCTTGCCCGAGCCGGTCGGGGCGGCGACGAGCACGCTGCTGCCGGCCTCCAACCGCTCGCACGCGGTGCGCTGGAACTCATCGAGCGGATAGTCGAGTCGGGCGGCGAACGCGTCGAGCGCCGTGGCCTCCCCGCTCACGCGGCGCTCCCCGAATCGTCGAGGCCGTAGCCCGCGAATTCGGCCGCCCGCTTCTTGTCGACGCGGCGGTCGTGCAGCAGCGCGACGCCGACCGCGATGAAATAGAGCACGATCATCGGCACCGCGAGGATGAACATGCTCCACACGTCGGCGGCCGGGGTCGCGATCGCGGCGAACAGGATGATGACGAGAATCGCCACGCGCCATCCCTTCAGGATCGTGGCGCCGCGCACGACGCCGATGAGGTTCAGCATGACGAGCAGCACCGGCAGTACGAAGCCGATGCCGACGGCGATGAGCAGGCGGATCGCGAACTCGAGGTAGGTGCGGGGGTTCAGATAGAACGCATCGCCCTCGGGCTGGAAGCTCGCCATCAGCCGCACGATGTTCGGCAGCACGAGCCAGCCCGCGTATGCGCCGCCGAGGAACAGCGGCACGGCGGCGGCCAGGAACCCCACGCCGTACAGCTTCTCGCGACGGGTCAGTCCCGGCGCGAGGAAGGCCCAGATCTGGTAGAGCCAGATGGGCGACGCGATGAGCACGGCGATGAAGAGCGCGATCTGCATGCGGGTGTCGAAGCCGCTCGAGATGTCGCCGTAGGCGATGATCGCGTCGCGCCCCATCGCTTCGAGATCGTCGATCGGGCGCCGCAGCAGTACCCAGACCTGAGTCGAGAGCACCCAGCCGGCCGCCATGCCGACGACGATCGCAATGGCCGCGATCATGAGGCGCCGACGGAGCTCGACGAGGTGCGCTCCGAGGCTCATGCGCCCTTCGGGGTTGCGCCCCTTGCGCACTTGGGTGGCCATTCGTTCAGTGTATCCGGTGTCACGCATCGTAGGCTGCGAGGGCCCGCGCGGCCCATTCGGCGACGGCGGTGCGAGCCCGCGCAGGCGAGAGGATGACGACCTCGCCGGGCGCCTCCTGCACCAGACGCACGGCCGAACCCGAGTTCCAGGCGTCGATGCGCACCCGGGCCCGGTCGGCGACGCTGTCGAGCACCTCCGGAGCGAACCCCGCGAAGCGCTGAAGCAGGCGCTCCGGCACGAGCGCGACGAGATCGAAGGTTTCGGCGGCCGGGTCGTCGTGCACGACGTCCGCTTCGCCATGCGCGACCGGCCCGGCGGGCGGCCGCACGGCGCGGATGCCGCGCATGCGATCGACGCGGAAGGTGCGCTCGGCGCCGCGATCGGCGCAGTGCCCGCGCAGGTACCAGATGCCCGACTCTTGGCGCAGTGCGATCGGGTCGACGAGGCGCGTGCTCTCCGCTCCCGAAGCGTCGCGGTAGCCGAAGCGGAGGGCCGTGGGAGCCTCATCGGGGGCACCCTCGGGGGCGTCTGCGCGTGCGTCGAGCGCGGCGACGATGATCGGCAGCGCCGGGTCGGCTGCATCGTCCGAGAGCGAGAACGACGCCGGGGGCATCTCGCCGCCCATCGCCGCGCCGAGCTTGCGCGCCGCGGCGTGCGCGGCCTCGGCGTCTGCCGCCGGCAGCAGGGCGGCGAGCGACTGCAGACCGGCGATGAGCGCCGCGGCCTCGACGGGCGCGAACCGCGGCGTCTCGTCGACCGCCACCGTGCGCACGAGGCTCGCGATGCCAAGGTCGAGGGCGCTCCAGTCGATGTCGAAGAGATCCTCGTGCTGGTACGACGCGGTCTCCCCCGGCACCCCGGCGGTGCCGAGGAACGGGATGATCTCGCGTTCGAGACGCCGAGCGCTGACATCGAAGACCTCGGCGAGCTCGGCGATGGGCGTGGGCCCGTGATCGAGCAGGTAGGGCACGATCGACAGCAGCAGCGTGAGGGCGTCTCCCGCCGGCAGCGGCGCGGGCCGGACGGGCCGATGCTCGGCGGCCGCGGGCGGGGCCGGGTCGTTCGCGCGCTCCGGGGCCGCGGGCTCCCCCGTGTGCGCCGTCAGCGTGCGCTGCAGCCGGCCGACCACGAGCTCGCGCAGCTCGGCGGGCCCGCTCACCACGGCTTCGCCGCCGTACCCCGACAGCTCGTCGGCGAGCACGTGCAGATCGAGCGCCGGCACGACGAGTGCCGGCGCACCGGATTCGGCGACCGCGTCGGCGCTCGCGCGGGGCGCGAGGCGCGCCTCGGCGACCGACCCGGATGCGACCTCGACGATCGCGCGCTGGTGCACCGCCTGCTCGAGCAGGCCCGCGACGAGCCGATCGGCTTCGCCGCGCAGCGCCTCGTCGAACACGGTCCGCGTCATCTCGACCTCCGAGCGGATGCGTTCGAGCAGGAAGACGCGGCCGTCGTCCCGCTCGAGATCCCACGAGATGAGATGCCAGCGCCCATCGGCGCGATGCAGGCGCAGCGGTGCGACGCGCCGGCGGGCCGGGGCGTCGCGGCCCGGCAGCGCGTACGAGAACTCGACGACCCTCCCGGCGTCGATCGCGGCCTGCAGCGGGGCGCCCGCCGGCTCGGGCACGCCGAAGCTCGGGGCGATGCCGAGCTGGCGCACGTCGAGCCCGGCCCCGAGCGCTTCGAGCTTCATCGTCGCCCGACGGGCCTCGGCCGTCATGCTGCCCTCGCGCCAGGCGACCGCCGCGAGGCGCAGCAGCATCAGTTCGCGCTCGGTGAAGCGCAGGTCGGCGGGGAACTCGAGCTGATCCTTCGCGATGCGGTAGCGGGTCAACTGGTTGTTACCGGCCTCGAGCGGCGAATCGATCGTCTCGATGCGGATGCCGAGCGAGCGCAGCAGCTCCTTGTCGCGTTCGAACTGCCGGTCGAGCGACGGGTTGCTCTCGCCGAAGCGGAACTTGTCGGCGTACCCGTACACGGACGACAGCAGGTCGTGCTTCGTCAGCCCCTCGGTGCTCGCGACGAGTGCGAGCACCACGCTGAAGAGGCGCTGCTCGGGCGGTACCGCCCGAGCGCGCCGCGGCACCGGACTCTCGCTCATACCGGTCGGCTCAGGAGACGCCGAGGATGTCCACGACGACGACGCGCGCCTCGGCGCCGTCGTTCTCGATCACGACGATCTGCGAACCGATGCGCTTGCCGGTGAGGGCTTCGCGGAACGTGTTGCCGGTCGCCGGGATCTGGTCGGTGCTCTGCAGAGCGGTCGGCCCCGAGGTCCAGGTGTTGTTGAGCTCGGTGCCGTCCCAGCCGACCTCGAGCACCTGGGCGATGACGTTCTGGTCTGCGGTCACCTCGGGGCCCGTGCCCTCGATGCGCACCGCCGAGGTCGTACCCCGGGGCGCGGCGTTCGGGGGCAGCACGACGCCCGGGCGGCCCTCGTCGTTCGTGACGACCGAGGGGAAGCCCGCGGGGAGCGCGCGGTCCTTGCCCTGCGCCGAGAGCTCGGAGACGGAGACGACATCGAGCACGCCAACCATCGATTCGCCCGGGGTGCCGCCGATCTGACCGACGAGCTGCATCGCGTCGTTGGGTGCCAGGCCGAGCACGACGCGATCGCCGGGGGCCGCGCAGCGCACTGCTTCGGAGAGCGGGTTCGCCTGGTCGGCCGAGACGAGCAGGAACTCGTGCGGGCCGCCCTGGAAGCCTGCGCCCTCGTAGAGCGATTCGCCCGTCGAGGCGTCGAAGAAGGCCATGTCGATGCCGACGAGCGTACCCTCGTCGGCGCGCTCACCGCCGGCTTCGGCATCGCTCGCATCGATGGTGCGCTGCGTCGTCGAGATCGTCAGCCCCTTCGGCACCTTCACGCTCGGCTGCTCGCCGAACGCGCCGGTGACCTCGGCGCCGTCGCTCAGCACGCCGGGCTGCAGTACGGCCTCGCAATCGTCCGCCGTGTTCTGCGAGGTGCTGCAGGCGGTCAGACCGCCGACGAGCAGGGCGGCGACGGCGGTGGCCGATGCGATGCGACGGAGCATGGAGAACCTCTCGGAAGAGCCGGTGGCGGCGTGGGCGAACCCGACCATCCTATCGAAAGCAGGCTGGGCACGAACCGGATCGTTCGGGGCGGCCGCGCACGATCACGGAGCGGTCGTGCCGCCGGTCTCGCGCGCGTCGGCGATGCGGCGGGCCTCCCGGCCCTTCTTGCGCAGGATCTTGTCGCTCTTCGCGCGCTCGCCGACCGCTTCGGGCACCCACACCTCGTTCGAGTCGGCTCCGCCGAGATCGGGCAGCCAGCTCGCCATGTCGGCGTCGCTGAAGTCGCTCTTCGACGCGCGGCGCTTCAGCTCGGGCAGCACGGCGCCCGGGGCGAGCCGGCGCGCGGTGATGAGGAAGCCGGTGTGCGCGACCATGCGGTGGTCGGGGCGCACGGCGAGCCCTTCAACGTGCCAGCCGCGCACCATCGTCTCGGACGACTGCGGGTGCGTGAACAGCCCGCTGCGCCGCAGCTCCTCGGCCGTGCGCGAGAGCTGCGTCGCGGTCGCGACGTAGCAGATCAGCACCCCGCCGGGCTTCAGCGCCTCGGCGGCGACGTCCACGCACTCCCACGGCGCGAGCATGTCGAGCACGACGCGGTCGATGGTACCTGCGGGGCATGCCGCCGGCAGCGCATCCTGCAGGTCGCCGACCGCGACCGTCCAGTTCTCAGGGGCGCGACCGGCGTACGCCTCGGCGTTGGCCCGGGCGATCTCGGCGAACTCCTCGCGCCGCTCGAACGAGAACAGCTCGCCCTCGGGGCCGAGCGCCCGCAGCAGGTGCAGCGACAGCGCACCCGAGCCCACGCCCGCCTCGACCACCCGGGCGCCCGGGAAGATGTCGGCGAGCGACACGATCTGCGCCGCATCCTTCGGGTAGACGATCGCCGCGCCGCGGGGCATCGACATCACGAAGTCGGAGAGCAGCGGGCGCAGCACCAGGTACTCCTCGCCGCCGCTGTTCGCGACGACCGACCCGTCGGGCAGCCCGACGAGGTCGGCGTGGGCGATGACGCCATGGTGGCTGTGGAACTCTCCGTCGACGACCAGCGAGATCGTGTTGATGCGGCCCTTGGGGCCGGTCAGCTGCACGCGGTCGCCGTAGCCGAACGGGCCGCTGAGGGCGGGCCCCGATGCGGCAGAGGGATCGGCGACGACCGCGGAGCCCTCGGCGCGGTGCGCCCGGAAGCGTGCGGCGAGCTCGGCCGCGCCGACGCCCGAGAGCGTCGGCCACAGCTCGTGCGACGGCGCGGCCGAGAGGTCGACGATGTTCGGGATGCCGAAGGTCACGGCTCCCGATGCCTTCGCCGCGGTCAGCCCGTTCGGGGAGTCCTCGAGCGCGACGCAGTCCTCGATCGCGACGCCTGCGAGCGCGGCGCCGCGCAGGTACGGCTCGGGGTGCGGCTTCTCGAACTCGACGTCGTCGCTCGAGACGATGCCCGAGAAGAGCCCCTCGGGCAGCATGCCGACGACCGCTTCGGCGTTGCGGCGCGCCGCCGCGGTCACCATGATCGACGGGATGCCCGCCGCCTGCAGCTCGTGCAGCAGCTCGACCGCCCCCGGCCGCCAGTCGGCGCCGCGCACCGCGAGGCCCTCGACGACGCCGGTCACCCAGGCGTCGACGATCTCGTCGACCTCGAGCGGCACGCCGAGACCCTGGAACCGCTTCGCCGAATTGCGGAGTCCGCCGCCGATCAGCCACGACTTGATCTCATCGGTCATCTCGATGCCGTACCGGTTGAGGAGGCCGGTCTCGGCCTCGATCCACAGCGGTTCCGTATCGATCAGCGTGCCGTCCATGTCCCAAAGCACGGCCGCGGGCGCCTGCGTATTCGAGAAAGTGCTCATCCGGTCCATCCTAGCGCGCGCCCCGGCGGCAGCCGATAGTCTGGAGCGAACCCGGCGGCACCGCCCCGCCGTGCGCACCGACCATCCGAAGGAGTCCCGCCCCGTGACCGAGACCGACGCCCCGATCGGCCGCCCCCGCGTGCTCATCATGGCCTTCCAGGGCTGGAGCGACGCCGGAGACGCGACGACCGAGGTGCTGCAGCACCTCGGCGATCTGATGGGCGGCGAGGTGCTGCACGCGATCGGTTCGGAGGGCTACGTCGACTTCCAGGTGCATCGTCCGAAGATCTCGATCGACGAGCACGGCGACCGCCGTCTCGATTGGCCCGACACACGTCTCATCGGCACCGGTCGCGAGGGGCGCGATCCCGACGATGCCATCGACGGGCCCGCCGAGACGGTCCGACGCATCGACGGCTCGCCCGTCACCGACCTGTTCCTGCTCGCCGGCGTCGAACCCTCGCGCGACTGGCAGAATTTCGCCGACGACGTCGTCGAGATGCTCGAGAGCTGGGACATCGACGTCGTCATCATTCTCGGCTCGATGTTCTCGGACGCCCCGCATTCCCGCCCGATCGTGACGACCCTCACCTCCGAGAGCGCCCGTCTGCGCGCCGACACCGGCGCCGAGCGCAGCAGCTACGAAGGGGCCGTCGGCATCTCGACGGTCATCGACCTCGCGCTCGTCGCCTCGGGCTTCGAGACCGTCTCGCTCTGGGCGCAGGTGCCCCACTACGTGCACAGCTCGCCGTCGCCCAAAGCGACGCTGGCGCTGCTCGACAAGCTCGAGGAGCTGCTCGACATCGTGATCCCCCGCGGCGACCTGCTCGTGCAGGCGAACGAGTGGGAATCGAACATCAATCGCATCGCTGCGGGCGACGAGGACATGTCGCGCTACATCCGCAGCCTCGAGGATTCGCGCGACGAGGCCCTCGCCGCAGAGACCACCGGCGACGCGCTCGCGGCCGAGTTCGAGAAGTTCTTGGAGGGCGGACGCGACGGCGAGCCGAAGCCCGGCCGTACCGGCACCGACTCTTCCGACGGCGACGCGGACGACGACGGATCCGCGGAGTAGGCGCTCCGCCGGCCCCGGCCCGCCCGAATTTCGGCTCTCACCCGAATTTCGGATGAGAATCGACGTTTCGATCCGAAGTTCGGGTGAGAGCCGAAGTTCGGGTGAAGCACGGCGCGCTGCGTTCTCTCCCGAGAGTTCCGCGGCAGAGGCCGCGGCGTCAAACTCGAGAAAACGCGCTGCGTTTTCTCCCGAGAGTTCCGCGGCAGAGGCCGCGGCGTCAAACTCGAGAAAACGCGCTGCGTTTTCTCCCGAGAGTTCCGCGGCAGTGGCCGCGGCGTCAAACTCGAGAAAACGCGCTGCGTTTTCTCCCTAGAGTTTGACGCCCAGCAGCGCGTCGACGGCGTCGGCGAGCAACTCGGCATCGTCGACGCCCCGGTCGAAGGCGGCGTCGAGCGTCGCGAGCATCACCGGGGTGTCGAGGTCGTTCGCGATCGCGGCGCGCAGCTGCTGCAGCACGGCGACGCTCGATGCGGGGTCGCCGCTGCGTCGCCCGAGCCCCTCGCGCCAGGCCTCCAGCCTGCGCTCGGCGACGCCGAGGTCCTCATCGTGCCACTCCCACTCAGAGCGGTAGTGGTGGGCGAGCAGCCCGAGACGGATCGCCGACGGGTCCGCGGCGCGATCCCGCTGCCCGGCGTGCGAGCCCTCGAGCAGGCGCGAGACGAACACCAAGTTGCCGCGCGACTTCGACATCTTGTGCCCCTGGTACGAGATGAGGCCGGCGTGGCAGTACGCATGGGCGAGCGGCGTGCCCGACAGCGCGGTGGCGTGCGCCGCCGTGAACTCGTGGTGCGGGAAGACCAGGTCGGAACCGCCCCCCTGCACCGTGAAGGCGTCGCCGAGCGTGCCGGCCGCGATGACCGAGCACTCCACGTGCCATCCGGGCCTGCCGGGGCCGACCGTTGAGTCCCAGCTCGGTTCGCCGGCGCGCGCCGCGCGCCAAAGGAGCGGATCGAGCGGATCGCGCTTGCCGGGCCGATCGGGGTCGCCGCCGCGCTCCGCGCTCAGCTGCAGCATCGTCTCGCGATCCATCGACGAGGCGACGTCGCCGAGGCGCCACTGCGACTCGCGGCTCGCGGTCACGGTGTCGAAGTAGATGTCGTCGCCCGCGGAATCGTCGGTGGGCACCGAGTAGCCGTAGCCGCGCTCGACCAGACCGTGCACCGCAGCCGCGATCTCGTCGATGCGCTCGGTCACCGCGACGTAGTGCTCGGGCGGGATCATGCCGAGGCGGTGCATGTCGGAACGGAAGAGGCCGATCTGGTCATCGGCGAGCTCGCGCCAGTCGACGCCGGTCGCGTTCGCGCGCTCGAGCAGCGGGTCGTCGACGTCGGTGATGTTCTGCGAGTAGACCGTCTCGATGCCGGCGTCGCGCCAGGCGCGCTGCATGATGTCGAACGTCAGGTAGGTGAAGGCGTGCCCGAGATGCGTCGAGTCGTACGGGGTGATGCCGCAGACGTAGAGTCGCGCCTTGCCCTCGGAGATGCCCGGGTGCTCGATGCGCCCCGTCGCCGTGTTGTAGAAGCGGGGCAGCACGCCCTCGCCGGGCAGCTCGGGAATGTCGGGCGGGGTCCAGGTTCTCACAGTGCGGCTCCGATCGCGGCGTTCGCGGCGCCGCCGGCGATTGCTCCGCCGGTCGGGGTGAGCACCCCGGTGACGAGCAGGATGATGATGGCGATACCGAGCAGCACCCGGTAGACGACGAAGGGCATGAAGCTGCGCTTCGAGATGTAGCTCATGAAGAACTTGATGATGAAGATCGCGACGACGAACGCGATGACGGTCGCGACGACGGTCATCGACATGGGGGCGCCGCCGCTCGGCTCCCTGAGCACCTTGTACAGCTGGTAGAGGCCCGAACCGAAGACCGCGGGGATGGCGAGCAGGAACGAGTAGCGGGCCGCGGCTTCGCGCTTGTAGCCCATGAGCAGGCCGGCGGTGATGGTGCCGCCCGAGCGGGAGACGCCCGGGATGAGCGCGAGCGCCTGGGCGAGGCCGTAGATGAGGCCGTGCTTCCAGGTGAGGCCCTCGATCGGGAGCTGCTTCTTGCCGACCCAGTCCGCGAGGCCGAGCAGCAGACCGAAGACGATGAGCGTGGTCGCGACGAACCACAGCGAGCGCAGGGTGGTCTCGATCTGATCCTGGAAGAGCAGCCCCAGAATGACGATCGGCAGCGTGCCGAGGATGATCCACCAGCCCATGAGCGCGTCGGGGTCCTTGCGCGGCACGCTTCCCGCCAGGGATCGCGCCCAGCGCCCGATGATGCGCACGATATCGCGCCAGAAGAATACGACGACGGCGGCCTCGGTGCCGAGCTGCGTGATCGCGGTGAAGGCCGCCCCGGCGTCGCCGATGCCGAGCAGCTCGCTCGCGACGCGCAGGTGCGCGCTCGACGAGACCGGCAGGAACTCGGTCAGCCCCTGGACGATGCCCAGGATGATCGCCTCGAGAAAATTCATCGCTTCGTGTGTTCCTTTCCGGGCGCGGCAGTCGCGCCGGCCCGGTCGCACGCGCAGGCGCGCGGGTGCGGGTTCGGTGCGGGCCGCCGTCCAGACTAACCCAGGTGACGGCTCAGTAGCTGCGCAGCAGGTCGACGAGTACGCGATGACCGAAGTCGAGCGCGTCGAGCGGCACGCGCTCGTCGACCCCGTGGAACATGCCGGGGAAGTCGAGATCGGCGGGCAGCCTGAGCGGCGCGAAGCCGTAGCCCGCGATGCCGAGGCGCGACAGCGACTTGTTGTCGGTGCCGCCCGAGAGCAGGTACGGCAGCACCCGCGCTTCGGGGTCTTCGCGCTTCAGGCTCGCCACCATGGCGTCGACGAGCTCGCCCGAGAACGGGGTCTCGAGGCCGACGTCGGAGTGCACGCTCTCGATCTCGATGTCGTCGCCGACGATCGCGCGAATCTCGTCGAGCACGCCGGCCTGGTCGACCGGCAGGGATCGCACGTCGACGAGCGCCTCGGCGGTGTCGGGGATGACGTTGTGCTTGTACCCGGCCTGCAGCACCGTCGGATTGCTCGTCGTGCGCAGGCTCGCCTGGATGAAGCCGCCGCCTGCGCCGAGGCGTACGACGAGCTCCTCCGGGTCGCGCTCCCCCGGCGTTTCGCCGAGGATGCGGGCGATCTCGTCGACGAGTTCGCGCGTCGTGTCGCAGAGCCTGAGCGGCCATTCGTGCCGCCCGAGCGCCGCGATCGCCTCGGCGAGCCGCGTGACGGCGTTGTCCCGCCACACGCGCGAGCCGTGCGCGGCCGTGCCTCGGGCGCGCAGCCTGATCCAGTCGAGCGACTTCTCGCCGGTCTGGATGAGGTAGGCGCGGGTGCCGTCGATGTCGATCGAGTAGCCGCCCACCTCGCTGATCGCGGTCTTCGCCCCTGCGAACAGCTCGGGGTGGTGGTCGACCATGTAGCGGGCGCCGTATTCGCCGCCGTTCTCCTCATCGGCGAAGAAGGCGAGGATCACATCGCGTCGCGGCCTCTCCCCCGCGCGCTGCAGCTCGGCGATCGCCGTGAGGATCATGGCGTCCATGTTCTTCATGTCGACGGCGCCGCGGCCCCACAGCATGCCGTCCTTCACGACGCCCGCGAACGGGTCGACGCTCCAGTTCGCGGGGTCGGCCGGCACGACGTCGAGGTGCCCGTGCAGCACGAGGGCCGGCAGTTCGGGCTCGGCCCCGACGACCCGGGCGACGAGGCTCGCGCGCCCCGGAGCCGATTCGAAGATCTGCGGTGCGAGGCCGAGGCCGCGCAGGTATTCGGCGACGTACTCGGCCGCCGGCCGCTCGGGATTCGCGTCGCCGCCGCCCCGGTTCGTGGTGTCGATGCGGATCAGGTCCCGCGCGATCTTCGCTGTCTCGGAGAGCTCGTTCGTGATGGTCTCGTTCGGCATGCTCCCAGCGTAGCCGAGCGCGATCGGGCCGGGTCGGGAGCGCGTGCGAATGCTGCGCCGTATGACGCGCTACGCTCGCATCGGGAACTACAGATAGGGGCGAACGTGGCCACGTCGAACAGCACGGGCGGATTCCCGCTCGCGGGCTTCCTGCTCGCCATCGCTTCTGCAGCGACGTTCGCGCTCTCCGGCATCTTCGCGAGCGCCCTCATGGCGGCGGGATGGTCGGCCGGCGCGACGACGACGACGCGCCTCGTGCTGGCCGCGCTCGTGCTGCTCGTCCCGACCGTGGTCTCGATGCGCGGCCGCTGGTCCTTACTGCGGCACGGCTGGAAATCGGTGCTGCTCTTCGGTCTGCTCGCGGTCGCGATCTGCCAGCTCGCCTTCTTCATGTCCGTGCAGCTGATCGCGCCGAGCCTCGCGCTGCTCATCGAGTTCATGGGCCCCGTGCTCCTGGTGCTGTGGGTCTGGCTGCGCACCCGGATGGCGCCGTCGGCGCTGACCCTCGTCGGAGCCGTGCTCGCGGTCGGCGGGCTGCTCGCGATCTCGGGCATCGGCGGCGGGGGCGCCGCGCTCCATCCGCTCGGCATCGTGTTCGGTCTCGTCGCCGCGATCGGCAACGCGGCCTACTACGCTGCCGGCGCTCAGGCCTCGCACGGCATCCCGCCGATCCCGTTCGTCGGCCTCGGTCTGGGCCTCGGCGCGGTCGTGCTCGTCTGCGTCTCGCTCACCGGCATCCTGCCGTTCGAGGTGGCCGACGCCCCGGTCGTGATCGCGGGCGCCGAGGTCTCCCCCGTCGTCGCCGTCGCGGGGCTCGTCGTGATCTCGACCGCCACTCCCTACGTGCTCGGCGTCGCGGCCTCCCGCCGCCTCGGCGCGACGCTGTCGAGCTTCACCGGGTACTCCGAGGCCCTCTTCGGCATCTTCTGGACGATCGTGCTGCTCGCCATCCTGCCGACGGGCATGCAGTGGATCGGGGCTGCTCTCATCATCAGCGGCGTCGTCGTCGTGCGTCTCGGCGAGCTCGCGAAGGGCCGCGACCGGGGACGCGCATAGCCCTGTTCCGATCGGACCGGGGCTCGCTATCCTGGGGCCATGCCGTGGTGGACTCCGACTTCCGGCCTGCAGCTCGGGCTGCTGGCCGCGTCGTTCGTGCTCTGCGGCCTCATCGGCCTCGAACGCCAGTTCCGCCAAAAGGCCGCCGGGTTCCGCACCCATGTGCTCGTCGGCACCGGTTCGGCCACGTTCACCCTGGTGTCTGCGTACGGGTTCGAACCGCTGCTCGGCCATGCGACCGGCGGCGATCCCTCGCGCATCGCGGCGCAGGTGGTCTCGGGCATCGGCTTCCTCGGCGCCGGCGTCATCTTCACGCGGCGCGACGTGGTGCGCGGCCTCACGACCGCGGCCACGGTCTGGGTTGCGGCGGCGGTCGGCATGGCGTGCGGCGCTGGAATGGTGATGCTCGCCGTCGGACTCACCGCCGCGCACATGTTCGCCCTCATCATTGTCGGCCCCCTGGTGGCGAAGCTGCCGAACCGCGATTCGAACCGCGTGCTGCACCTCGTCTATCTCGACGGCAGCGGCACGCTCCGGCAGGTGCTCACCGATGCGGCGGAGGTCGGCTTCTCGGCCTACATCCTCCGCTCGGAGAAGCACGAGCACACCGGCATCGTCGAACTCGACGTGCGGTTCAAGGGCAAGCCCCCGCTCGAAGTGCTGATCCCGAAGCTCCACGAAGTGCCGGGCATCCGCTCCGTGCAGGTGCGGCACGACGACGCCGACGACGACGAGTGACGAGCCCCGGGCAGCCGGCCACGAACACCCGATGGACGGAAGCAGGCAGATGCGATGAAACGATCCGGAATCCTCGGCCGCGACCTCCTGTATGCGATCGGGTCGCTCGGGCACACCGATACCTTCGCGGTCGCCGACTGCGGGCTGCCCATCCCGCCGGGCGTGCGCGTGATCGATCTCGCGGTGGTCGCCGGTGTGCCGGGGTTCCTCGACGTGCTCGACGCCCTCACCGCCGAGGTCGTGACCGAGCACGCCATCGCCGCGGTCGAAGCCGACGACCATGCGGCGGGACCAGCGCTGCGCGAGCGCTTCCCCGGGCTCGAACAGGTGTCGCACGAGCAGTTGAAGCGGCTCACCGCCGACTGCCGGTTCATCGTGCGCACCGGTGAGGCCCGCCCCTATGCGAACGTGATCCTGCGGTCGGGCGTCCCATTCTGAGCGGCGCTTCTCGTTCCTCCGCGTACGGAGGCGCCGCGTCTTCTGCTACGCTGTTGCGCATGATCTCCTGACCATCGACACGCACCTGCGTCCGAGGCCCTTTCGCGCGCCCGGCAGGTCACTCGACGATCTCAAGGGTTTCATGTTCCATTCAGCATCTGCATTCGACGCACGCACGCACCTGCGGGTCGATGGCGTCTCGCACTCCTACGCCGGGCGGCGCGTACTGACCGACATCTCGTTCACCGTCTCGGCGGGCGAGCGGGTCGGCCTCATCGGCGAGAACGGTTCGGGCAAGTCGACGCTGCTGCGCGCGATCGCGGGGCTGCTCGACGATCGCGTCGGCACAGTCTCGGTCGAATCGCCCGGCGGCGCGGCGACCACGATCGGCCTGCTGCATCAGGAGCCGCCGTTCGCGCTCGAGGATTCGATCGACGAGGCGCTCGAGGGGTCGGTGGCGCCCGTGCGGCACGCGGCGGCCGCGGTCGGCGAGCTCGGCGGCGCAATGGCCGAGCACCCCGACGACCCGGAGATCGAGCATGCGTTCGCCCGCGCCCTCGACGACGCCGAACGCCTCGGGGCGTGGGAGGTCGACGCGCGCATCGCCGCGACCGTGAACGGTCTCGGCCTCGGAGCCTTCGATCGATCGCGGGCGGCGGGGTCCCTCTCGGGCGGGCAGCGCGCGCGTCTCGGTCTCGCCTGCCTGCTGCTCAGCTCCCCCGATGTGCTGCTGCTCGACGAGCCGACGAACCACCTCGACGATGCCGCGACCGCGTTCCTCGTGGGCGCACTCGCGGCCTGGCGGGGGCCGGTGCTCATCGCGAGCCACGACCGCGCCTTCCTCGATGAGACCGCGACCTCGCTCATCGACCTCGACCCCTCGCCCATTCCGCACGCGGTCTCGGGCCCGCTCGTGCAAGACGGCAGCGGCACAGGGATCGGCGCCGCCCGCTTCACCGGCGGCTTCAGCGACTATCTCGCCGATCGGCAGGACGCCCGGGCGCGCTGGGAGCGGCAGTACCGCGACGAGCAGGCCGCGATCGCGAAGATGCGCGCCTCGGTCTCGGGGCAGCAGACCGTCGGGCATACCGACTGGAAGCCCCGCACGGAGAGCCGCATCGCCCAGAAGTTCTACGGCGACCGCAACGCGAAGGTCGTCTCGCGCCGGGTGAACGATGCGCGCGGCCGCCTCGAGCAGCTCGAGGCGGAGCAGATCCGCAAGCCTCCGGTCGAGCTCGAGTTCCGCGGTCTCACGGTCGCGGGCGCACCGCGCGCCGGCGCATCGGGCGCCGGCGCATCGGGCGCCGGCGGAGACGGCACCGGTTCAGGTGCGCTGGAGCCCGTGCTCGTGGCGACGAACGTCTCTTCCGCCGAGCGCCTCGTGCCGCATTCACTCAGCATCAGCCGCGGCGAGCGCTGGCTCATCACCGGGCCGAACGGTGCGGGCAAGTCGACGCTGCTCGGCATACTCGCGGGCCGGCTCTCCCCGGATACCGGGCAGGTGACGCGTTCGAGCGGCGACCGGGTCGAGCTGCTGTCGCAGGAGATCGAGCTCGCCGACCCGCGGGGGCGCGGCGACGGCCGCACCGTGCTGCAGGCGTACACCGACCTCGTCGGCGAGCGGACGGGCGATACCGGTCTTGCGGAGCGTGTGCCGCTCACCGCGTTCGGGCTCATCGCGGGCCGCGACCTGAACCGGCCGGTATCGACGCTCAGCGTCGGGCAGCAGCGCCGGCTCGCGCTCGCCGTGCTGCTCGCCGACCCGCCCGAGATCCTGCTGCTCGACGAACCGACCAACCACTTCTCGCTGAGCCTGATCGACGCCCTCGAGACGGCGCTCGAGCGCTACCCCGGCACGGTGGTGGTCGCGTCGCACGACCGCTGGCTGCGCCGCCGCTGGTCGGGCGAGCGCTTCGAGGTCTCGCCCGAGTAGCCCGCCGGGTCGCTGAAGCCCCTCGGCGAGCCACTCGAAGACGGCGGCGTGCCGGTCAGAGCGCGAAGCCGCCCCGGTCGACGCCCACCACGCGGTCCCCCAGGAAGAAGCGGACGCCGTACTGCGGCCCGTGCCCGCCGATACCGCTCGTTCCCCAGAAAGTCTGCTGCGACCCGTCGGCGAGGTCGGACATGAACGTCCCGTTGATGCGCACCTCGCCCGCACGGATGCGGGAGGCGAGGTCGAGTGCCGCATCGATGTCGCCGCTGAAGACGTAGGCGTCGAGCCCGCCGGTCGGCGCATTCGCGTGACGCAGCGCTTCGAGTTCGTCGGTGTACGCGTGCATCGTGAGCAGCGGCCCGAAGAGTTCGGTCGTCGCGTCTTCCGCGGCCGTGCCGACGACGACGCCGGGGTTCAGGAACCATCCGCCCAGATCCGGCAGGTCATCGCGCCCGAGCAGCGAGCCGCCGAGGCCTTCGAGCCGCGCGACCTCGTGCTGCAGCGCGTCGCGATGGCGCTCGAATGCGAGGGGCCCGAGTTGCGTCGATTCATCGAGTCCGTCGCCCATGCGGAGCGCGGCGAACTCCGTCTGAATCGCGGATGCCAGGTCGTCGTGCAGCGAGTCGTGCACGAGGATCTTGCCGGGCGCCTCGCACCATTGGCCGTTGACCCGAGTCGTGCCCTGTACGAGCGATGCGGCGGCGGCGGCCACATCCGCGTCGTGCCGGACGATGACTGGGTTGTTCGATCCGAGCTCCATCTGCGCCACAGCAAGGGCGGAGGCCGCGCTCATTGCCACCGACCTGCCGGTGTCGACGCCTCCGGTGAACACCAGCGCTCCGATCCTCGGGTCCCCGGTCAGCAGGGTACCGATCGACGAGCCGCCCTGGAGGAGCTGGAAGTACCCCTTCGGAAGCCCCCGTTCCTCGATCAGACCGATCAGCATCTCCGCCATCAGCTGCACCCCGCTCGGGGTGTTCTCAGACGGTTTCAGCAGCACCGGGCAGCCCGCGAGTAGCGCAGCGGCGACTTTGCCCGACGATGTGAACGAGGGCACATTCCACGGGGCGACGATGACCGCCGGGCCGATCGGTTCGCGCAGCAACCGTACGGGGTAGTCGGGAGTGCCCAGTTCGACGGATTCGCCGAGTTCGATCGCCTCGCGCACCACCGACCGCACGCGGTCGCCGAGCGACGAGGCGATGATCTTCGCCGTTGCGATCGGGCAGCCGGTGTTGATCGAATCCTGATACGCGACTTCCTCCTGACGGCGATCGAGCGCATCGGCGAATGCTTCCATCAGCTCGACGCGCGCGTCGAGCTGAATCTCGCGGCTTCGGCCGCCCTCCGAAAAACGATGCGCTGCGGCGAGCGCACGCTCGATGTCCGCAGGTGCGGTGGTGAGCTTCTGCTGGCGCACTTCGCCGGTGTTCGGGTCGCAGAGGGGTCGGCCGCTGTCTTCGAGCGCGATCCATTCGCCATCGATGTACGAGCGCTGGAGAATGATCGGTGGGATGGTTCTGGTCATGGGTCCGTGTCCTAACGTGCCATGCGGAGCATGGCGATCTGGGGCTGTGCGTTGACGCCGATCCAGCCTTCGCTGCCGTCGTCGCCGCTGACGCGGTAGAGGATGGCTCCGCGGCCGGGGTTCTCGAATTCGACTTCGATCGCCCCGTCGCGTCTCAGCGTGCCGAGCACCTGTATCTTGCGACCGGCGACGTCCGTCCAGAAGTAGGGCATCTCGGGTGCACTCGGTTCGCGGCCGATGAGCGTCTCGGCGAGGTGCGTGCCGTGCTCGGCGGCAGCGGTCCAGCTCTCCGTTCGGATGCGTTCGCCGGATACCGTCTGCCGGGTGATGACATCGCCGATGCCGAAGACGGTCTCGTGCACCGCTTTCCCGGTCATCACGCGCCCCCGTTCGTCGCACACGAGCTGCCCGTCGGTGAGGAGGCCGCTGTCGGAGAGCCAGGAGGTGATCGGCCGCGCACCGACCGCGCTGATGAGCGCATCGAAGGCGAGCACGCTGCCGTCGCCGAGGATCATGGTCCAGTCGCCCGGACCGCCGGTGATCTGTTCGATATCGGCCCCCCATCGGCAATCGATGCCGATCGCCTGGAGCCAGGACGCGACGTCGGCGCCGAGGTGGCCGACGAGCAGCCGTTCGAGCGGCCGGTCGGCCTTGTCGAGAAGCACGACCTCTGCGCCGTTGCCGACGAGCGAGGTCGCGAGTTCCGATCCGATCGCGCCGGCGCCGATGATGCCGACGCGGTCGCCGTCGCCTGCAGCTCGGCGTATGCGTTCGACGTCGCCGAGCGTGCGCAGGCGAAGCACTCCCTCCGGTTCGATGGGCAGACTGACCGGCGATGCTCCGGTAGCGATGACGAGGCGACCGTAGCGCACCCGCCTGGTCTCGCCGCTCTCTTCCAACCGCAGTTCGACGGTCGATGCCAGGGGATCGACGCCCGTCGCTTCGGCTGCGATCACCGGAGCGATCCCCTGCCACTCGACGGCGATCTCCGTATCCTCGGGGCTGGTGAGGAAGCGTTTGGAGAGCGGCGGTCGCTCGTACGGCATGCTCGGGTCCCGGTCGACGACGAGCAGCTCGCCGCTGTAACCGAGTTCGCGCAGGCGGTTGCCGAACGCTTCGGCCGCGACCGAGGCGCCGATGACGACGATGTCGTACTCGTCGGCGATCATGGTGCGCCTTCGACGTCTCGGAGCATGATGGCTCGTTCCGGGCAGTTCTTGATAGCCTTGCGCACGTTCTCCTCGTCGACCGAGCCCTCGCGGCCGGGCAGTACGTAGCTGTAGCCTTCGTCGTCGATGCCGAAGGTCTCGGGGGCGAGCGCCCAGCAGCGGGCATGACCCTGGCAGCGGTTCAGATCGATGTACAGTTCCTTCGCCATGATGATCACTCCGTCCCGATGCGAGCGGCGAGGGGGCCGACTCCGTGCCAGACCTGGTCGCCGACGGTCTCGAACGAGGGCACCTTCGCCAGGAACTCCTGCAGACCGATGATGAGCTCCTTGCGTGCGAGATTCGACCCGAGGCAGCGGTGCACTCCGCCGCCGAATGCGAGGTGCCGGTTGTCCTCGCGATCGATCTTGATCGTGTTCGGGTCTTCGAAGATCTCGGGGTCGCGGTTGCCCGCGCCGAACACGAGCACCACCCGTTCGCCTGCTTTGATCTCGTGCCCCTGCACGGCGGTGTCGCGCGTGCACTTGCGCGCCATCGCCTGCACCGGTGACATGGTGCGCAGGAACTCTTCGACCGCGATCGGCACCTGGTCGGGGTTCTCGCGGAGCTGCTGCTGGGCCTTCGGATTCTGGCCCAGGTACCAGAGGGAGGCTCGCAGCGCCCATGCGGTGGTGTCGAGGCCGGCGACGAAGAGGAGATAGGCGTACGAGATCATCTCCTCCTGAGTGAGCGCGCGTCCGTCGATCTTCGAATGGATGATCTTGTCCATGAGGTCGGTGTATTCGCCGCCGTCGGCCTGGCGGGTTTCGATCATGTTGCGGAAGTACCCGATGACCTCGTCGCTCGCGGCGCGGGCGACCTCGGGATGCTCGGTGCGTTCGTAGAGGATGTCGTCCACCCACTTGTCGAACTTCGGCCAGTCAGCCTCGGGGTACCCGCAGAGACGGCTGAAGATGATCGTCGGCATGGGGCGGGCGAACCCCTTCGAGAGGTCCGCGATACCGTCGTTCGCTGCCGCTTCCGCGAGCACCTCTTCTGCGAGTGCTCGCGCGGTCTCGACCATACCGGGCTCGAGCTTCGCGATGTTCATCGGGGTGAACAGCGGCAGCAAGATCTTGCGATACGCCGTGTGCTCGGGCGGATCGACGTCGATCGGCACCATCGGGAAGTCGATGCCGAGGTCGGGCAGCAGCATCGTGGGGCGTACCGAGAAGGTCTCCGGATCCTGCTCGGCGGCGAAGATGTCTTCGCTCTTGGCGAGGAAGGTGAACCCGCCGTACTTCTTGCTGCGCCCCACGGGGCACTCGTTCATCATGACCTCGTAGTCGTCAAAGATGGTGTCGAGGTGGTCGCCGTGGTAGCTGAATTCGTTGAGGTCTTCGGTGGTCTTGGCCATGATCGGGTCCTTTCTTCGGTGCCGGACCGCAGCCTTCGGGCTTCGCGAGGGCGTCGGGGTCCGGCGGTTCAAGAGGGGTGTGGAACGGTCGCCTACATGCGTTCGAGGTAGCGTTCGATGTCCCACTGCGTGACGGCGATGCGCGACTGGTGCGCCTCCCAGCGCCGCATCTGCGAGTAGTGCTCCACGAAGTCGGCGCCGAAGTACTTCTTCGCCATCTCGCTCCGCGAGAACTGGTCGACGGCCTTGTCGAGCGTGTTCGGCAGGCGCATCGATTCATCGGCGTCGAGATCGTAGGCATTGCCGACGACCGGCGCTCCCGGGTCGAGCTTCCGTTCGATGCCCTCGAGGCCGCTCGCGATCGTGGCCGCGAGCACGAGGTACGGGTTCGCGTCTGCGCCGGCGATGCGATTCTCGACGCGAGCCGACGGCCCGGAGGACGGGATCGAGCGCACCGCGACCGTGCGGTTGTCGACTCCCCACGACGTATTCGAGCCGGCGAACTGCCCGCCCTCGACGCGCTTGTAGGCGTTCGGCGTCGGCAGGTACAGCGCGGTCATCTCGTGCGAGTACTCGAGCACGCCTGCCATGAAGTGCATACCGATCTCGCTGAGCGCTCGGCCGTCCTCCGGGTTCGAGAACAGGGTCGCACCGGTCTCCGGCGAGTTCATGCTCATATGCACGTGGCCGGAGTTGCCCGCGGCATCGTTCTTGATCTTCGCCATGAACGATGCGGTGTATCCGTGTTCGGCCGCGACCTCTTTCACGGTGTTCTTCAGCAGCAGAGCGCTGTCGGCCGCCGAGAGCGCCTCGCCGTAGTGGATATTCACCTCGTACTGCCCGGGGCCGTACTCGCTGTTGCTCGCTTCGATGAAGACGCCGATCTCGGCGAGGCGGTCGCGGATGTCTCCGATGAGCCAGTCGGTGCCGCTGTCGCGGCAGATGCTGTAGGCGTACACGCCGTCGTTGATCGGCACGAGGTCGCGATAGCCGCCTCGGGCGAGCTCTCGGGGTGTGCCCTCGAAGAGGTAGAACTCGAACTCGTAGGCGCAGAGCGTGCGCAGGCCGGCCGCTTCGGCGCGCTGCACGACCCGTCGCAGGATCTCGCGGGGAGCGAGCGGCATCGGGTCGCCTTCGAGCGTGAAGGCATCGCAGATCACCGCGGCGACTCCGGGCTCGCCGGGCACGACGTGCAGCGTCGACAGGTCCGGGATGAGCGCGAGATCGGGGAAGCCGGTGTGGGGACCGGTGTACTGCAATCCGGGGATCGGTTCGCCCTGGACGTCCCAGCCGAAGAGGAGGTCGCTGAAATGGCTTCCCTCCGTGGCGACGGTCTTGAGGAAGAACTCCGCCATGATGCGCTTACCGCGCCAGATGCCCTCCATATCGGGGGCACCGACTTTGACGACTCTGATCTCGTTCTCGACGAAGTAGCGCTTCAAGTCGGTCGAGGGGTCGTATCCACGAACTCCATTGTTCATTAGTGACTTACCTTTCGTACGGGCAGTGAGTGCACGGTCCACCGTATTGAAACCGTCCCCCGGCAGACTGTGCATTCTGTACATAGCCGTCCGTGGCGCGGTGCAGGCGGCACGGTGGAACCTCGTTCAGCGGGCCGCCTGCGGTCATTCGCGATCCGCTCGCCGCGAGCCGCGTGGAGCGGCCACGACTCCGAGGAAGTTCGTGACGAACCGTTCGCACGCCGGCCCCACTTCGTCCTGGAGACGCGCGAACTCGGCAACGGTGCCGTCGAACTCCGGCAGGAAGTCGGGCATCGTCGCGGACACGGCGTCGCGCCAGTTCGCGTATTCCTCGAGCCCGATCTCCGGGTGGAACTGCACGCCCCAGGTCGAACCGCTGCGGAACGCCTGATGCGGGTAACGGGCGCCCGCTGCCAGCAGCACCGCGTCGTCGGGCAGGCGGGTGATGGCATCGCCGTGCATCGCCCCGGTGAGAAAGGTCGGCGGAAGGCCGCGCATGAGAGGATCGCCCGCGGCGACTTCGGTCACGGTGATCTCTACGACACCGGTCTCGATCCCTGCAGCGCCCCGACGCACTGCGCCGCCGAGCGCCGAGGCGAGCAGCTGGCCGCCGAGGCAGATGCCGAGCGCCGGGATCCGATCGCGCCGGGCTTCGCGCAAACGCGCGCGCAGATCCTCGAGCCAGGGGAACGCTTCGGTGTCCCCGTCGCCCATGTCGCCCCCGAGCACCATCAGCCCGTCGTATCCCTGCAGCGTCTCCGGGATCGCGCCCGCGATATCGGCGAGTCGCACGTCCAGGTCGGCACCCGCAGCGCGGGCCCATCGCTCGATGCGTGCGGGCCCGCAGTCGCGGTCGGGCTGCAGCACGAGCACGCGCGGTCGCGAGTGCACCGCCCCAGTCGCTCCATCCATATGGCTCAGTCCTCCTCTGAAACTCCGTCGTGTTCGGCGATCGGCCCGAGCACCGCGCACCGGTGCCGGTTCGACGCGGATACATCAGACCAGACGGCACGGCGATCAATATGTGCATCGCGCACATACGCCGGCACGCTTCAGTGCCGTTTGCATGCGTGGAGCCGGGCCTTTTCCTCGAGAGTGGAAACGACCTCGAGCCCGGACGGGCATTCGAACCGCGATCGGCACCGTCGCCGGCCCGCAGAAACGAATTGAGTATTGATGACTTCAGTATCCGCCGCAGAATTGACGATCCTGTACGGCAGCCAGACCGGCAATGCCGAGTTCCTCGCCTACAACATCTCCCAGGACGCAGAGCGGGCCGGCATCTCGACCGAGCTCCTCACCCTCGACGACGCCCTGAGCGAGAACACGCTCTCGTGGCAGCGCCTGTTGATCGTCACATCCACCCACGACAACGGCCATATGCCCGAGAACGCCGATGCATTCTGGTCCTGGCTGCAGACCTGCGAAGCCGGCCAGTACGCCGGACTCCCCTACGCCGTGCTCGCGATCGGCGACTCGATGTACGAAGACTTCTGCAAGGCCGGTCAGGATTTCGACGGCGCCTTCCAGGCGCTGGGCGCCACCACGATCCAGGAACGCATCGAATGCGATGTCGACTTCGATATGACCGCGGCTCCCTGGGTGAAGACGTTCCTGGCGGCCGTGCCCGATGTCTCCCCGTGGGAGCCGGATGCGCAGGTGCTGGTCGATACCGAGACAGCGCAGCAATTCGCCACAGCCGCCGAGGCGTGGCGCACCGCGCGCATCTCGAGCAGCCGCAGTCTCACGGCGCCGGGCTCCCGGAAGCAGGTCGTCCATTACGATCTCGAACTCCCCGATGACTTCGAGTACCTGCCGGGCGATTCGGTCGAGATCAAGCCGCGCAACTCCGCGAAGCTCGTCGCGGAGTGGCTGACCGCGTTCCCGGGCATCGAATCAGTGCGCATCGCCGATGAACAGCTCGACCTGCGCGAGGCGTTGACCGACCGGCTCGAGCTCAGGCTCCCCCACATCGGCCTCATCAATGCGCTCGTCAGCAGGATCACCTCGTCCGAGGCCGCCGATCGTATCCGCAACCTGCTCGACTCCGGCGAGCGGTACGAGATCGACGACTGGCTGTGGAGCCGCGACGTGCTCGATATCGTCACCGAACTCGGGTTCGCCGGGACCGACCTGCAGGCCATCGTCGACGTCATGCGCCCCGTGCAGGCGCGCTCGTACTCGATCGCTTCCTGCCCTCGGGCCGCGCAGGGCAGGCTCAGCCTCACCGTCTCGACGATCTCCTACGATGCCCGGGGTCGACTGCACCTCGGAACGGGTACTCACCACCTCGACTCCGCACTGGGGCAGGAAGTCTCGGTGCGCCGGATCGTCGCCCACGATTTCCGTCTCCCGGAAGACGATGCCCCCGTCATCATGATCGGGCCCGGCGTGGGAGTCGCACCGTTCATCTCGTTCCTGCAGTCCATCGAGGGGCGCGAGCGGAAGAACGATGCCTGGCTCTTCTTCGGCGATCAGCATCGCTCGAGCGACTGGCTCTACGAGCACGAGATGATCCGCTGGCAGGAGGCCGGAGTGCTGACGCGCCTCAGCCTCGCCTTCTCCCGGGACGGCGACACGAAGCACTACGTCCAGCACGAGATCGCCGAGCAAGCGGAGGAGCTGCGGTCCTGGCTCGCGCGCGGCGCGCACATCTACATCTGCGGAGACAAGAACCGTATGGCGCACGATGTCGAGAAGGCGCTCGCCGCCGTCCTCGAGACGAGCACTTCCGAACGAGACGGCGGGAGCGGAAGCATCACCCTGGAGTCTCTGCGCGACGCGGGCCGCTATGCGAAGGACGTCTACTGAGGCGCCGCTACGATGGGGAGACCTACGGTGCTTCGCCGCCCGATAGTTCGAAGACGGTTCGATCGCTCGATGATGAGAGGATGAAGCACTTGGACGATCCTGTTGCCCCCCGCGACTCGGGAGTGCAGTTCGCGCAGCGCAGGGCCGATGTGCTCTCGGGGCTCGTGCGGATCTTCTCCCAGGAGCAGGAGCCCGCCGGGCTCGTCGAAGCCGCCGTCAACCTGGTCGCTCGAGCTACCGGCGAGATGAGCGTGTTCGTCTATTTCTGGGACCCCGACTCCGAGCGTCTCGAACTGCGCACGATGACGCACGCAGATCTCGGATACTCCGCGAGCAACATCAGCATGCGTCTGGGGGAAGGCCTGACCGGTTGGAGCGCACTGCGCCGCCAACCGATCCTCATCAACGAGGGCTACCGGGACGACCCCCGCTTCATCTCGCTCGACGGGGTCGCAGAAGACGCGTTCGAGTCGGTGCTGACGGTACCGATCTACGACGAGGAGGCGCTCTACGGCGTCTTCGCGATCTACTCCGTCGAACGGCACGCGTTCGGGCAGGCCGAGCTCGATATCGCCGAAGAGGTCGGCCTGCTGCTCGCGAGCGCCCTCAAGCGCGCTCAGACCGTGCGCGAACTCGAGCTGCAGTCCGCCACCGCCCGCTTCCTCATCGACCTCCCGCCCCTATCGGGCGTATCGTTCCCCGCCGCCGCCAGGGAATGCGCACGGCGCATTCTGACCTTGCTCGACGCCGACGCCTGCATCATCAACTACGTCGGCTGGCTCTCGATGGCGACCGAACCGATCGCCGTGGCCGAGAGGCTCGGCGATCCGGAGCGCCCCAAGGTATGGCTCAGCCATTCGAAGCATCAGGCCCGCGACGTCGAGAAGCGGTACGAGAGCAAGGGGTACGACCAGATCTCCGCCTCGCTCGGATACGGCATCTCGCACGGCGTGCTGACCTGCTTCAGATCGCGGAAGTTCACGAAGGAGGAAACCGATCGGCTGAACATGCTCGCTACGCAGGTCGGCGTACTCATCGAGAACATCGGCGTCGCGCCGAACCGGGCGGCGCAGATGATGGCGCTGCTCGCCTCCGACCGCGAGGACCAGATGCTCGAGAGCCTCAAGTACCTCGGGTGGAAAGGGAACGGATTCATCCCCGCGCTGGTCCAGGTCAAACGGCTCGGCGCCGATGTCGAAACCTTCGGGCGCATCGTGCAGGAGTCGGTGCTCTCCGAGCTGGGGCCCGAGACGCTCCTCGCGCAATCGGGAACGCTGGTCGTGCTGCTGGTGCAGGTCGACCTTTCGGCACCGGAATCGACCGCACTGACTCGGATCACCCAGTGGCTCGCACGTCTCGAGCAGACGATCGGCATGAGCGCGGATATCGGCATCGGTCAGAGCACGATCCGCACGAACAGTATTCGCAATGCGCTGATCCAGGCTCGGGCGGCACTCGCGTGGGCGAGCTTCTCCTCCACGCGCAAGGCCCCGCAGGTGATGGCCTACGATTCCATCCAGTCCGTTCGTGATCTCCCCCGCCTGGTCTACGAGCTCAGCTCAGGCGTGCAGCAGTACTGCGAGAGGCTGCGGCCATTGCTGAAATACGATCAGCAGCACGGCACGCAGCTCGTGGAGACGGTCGAGGTCTTCGCGCTGCACGGGGGTTCGATCGCCAACGCGGCCGAAGCGCTCTTCATCCACCGCAACACCCTGCGTCAGCGGCTCTCGCGCGCGTCGACGCTCATCGAATCGGATCTCGGCCAGGAGAGCCATTGGCCCGAGATCCTGCTCGCGACGAGGCTGCTGCAGCAGGATCAGATCTAGCGCTGCGCAGCCTGACGTTCGAGACGGCGCAGCAGCGGTGTCAGCTGCTCGGCCGCCGTTTCGGGATGTTCGGGATGCCACTGCACACCGGTGATCGGAGCGCTCTCGTGCACGACGGCCTCGATGATGCCGTCATGCGCACGCCCCGCCACGACGAGGCCCTCGCCGAGCGCATCGATGGCTTGATGGTGCGAGCATCGCACGGCATCAGCGACCAGGTCCTGGTCGTAGTCCCCGTCCGGAGCGAGTTCGATGGCATTCGTCGCGAACGATTGCATCCCGGGGGCCGAGAGGCGATGCCGCCCACCGGTCTTGAGATGCTGGATCAGCGTGCCGCCGAGGGCGACGTTGATCAGCTGCAGCCCCCTGCAGATGCCGAGCACCGGCTGTCCGGCACGGAGCGCGGTATGCACGGCGATGAGATGCGCAGCATCGGCGCGCAGCAGGTACTCCCCGCTTCCGTCGTACTCCCGTGTGCCTCCGTAGAATTCCGGGGCCACATCCTCGCCGCCGAGAATCACGATGGCGTCGGCATCCGCCGCGACAGCGACGGACTCGTGCAGCGGCAGATCGTTCCCTGCGACCGCTTCGCACTCCCAGCCCAACGCGGTGACCGCCGTCTTCGCCGCCGTGCCCAGCTCGAGCAGAGCGCCGTGGTACACGGGGATGTGAGGCCTCTGATCACTCAGATGCAGCAGTGCGATCTTCAATTTCACCTATTCCTTCTTCGCGTTCGTCGAATGCCGTACCGGCCGAGTCGCCCATGGCCGGCCGCGGTGAATCCGACTTCCAACCAAATGGCAAGCCCTTTATATGGGCATTTCATCCACTTCATGGCGTGGATATCCATAATATAGGACGACTTCATCGATTCCCTTGCTCTATATTCTCAGCCCAAATACGGTGGCCATAATCTGCGGAGCAGATCGCGCCCCGGCGGGGCGTTTCTCGTCTTGATCATGAGGAGTCGGAATGACTACTACGGCGGGCCAACAGGTCCAGGAGTTTCAGAAGAAGCTCGGTTTGAAGGATGTCATCGCGCAAAGCCTGTCGGTGATGGCGCCCGCAATGTCGGGGGCGTTCATCACCTATCAAGCCGCCATCAAGGCTGGAGGAGCAACGTCGCTCTCCTTCCTTCTCGGAGCGCTCGGAATGCTGTGCGTGGGATCCGTGGTCGCACTGTTCGCCAGGACCATCTCCTCCTCCGGCTCGATGTACACCTACCTCAGCAAGGGGGGCAACCGCACCACCGGCTTCGTCGGCGGCTGGGGATACGTCGCCGCCTACCTGCTCTTCGCAGGCGGCGTGCTCGCCGGTTTCGGTTTCTTCATGTCGACCCTCGTCGACCTCCTGTTCGGCGGCACGATTCCCTGGTACTGGTTCACGCTGATCGGCCTCGCCATCATCGCGCTGCTCAACTTCTTCAACGTCGCGGTATCGACGCGCAACCAGCTGATCTTCCTCCTCGTGAGCATGGTCATCATGCTCACGGTCTCGTTCATCGTGATCGCCATCGGGTCGCCCGACGCGAGCGTCGTCGACGGCGAGACTCCGATCGCATCGGCCGGAGCGCACTTCGATATGGCCGTCTTCTGGCCGCCCGCCGTCGACGTCCCCTGGATGGGCATCTTCTTCGGCATGGGCTTCGCGATGCTCTCGTTCGTCGGCTCGGAGTCTTCCGCGTCGCTCTCGGAGGAGACGAAAGACGCGAAGCGCAATATTCCGCGCGCCGTCATCGGCTCGGTGGTCATCGCCGGCATCTTCTACCTGATCGTCACCTATGCCACCGCCATCGGATTCGGCGTCGAGCAGGCCACCACCGATTGGCCGCTCGCGGCGACCGGTCTCGCGGCAGTGGCGCCGAACACTCTCAGCTCCGCGCTGGTGCTCGCCTCCGCGGCCGGGGCGAGCCTCTTCTGCGCTCTCGGCCTGCACACTGCGACTTCGCGCGTACTGTTCGCCATGGGGCGCGAGGGCGTGCTGCCGCAGGCGCTCGGCCGGCTCCACCCGCGGTGGAACACCCCGTGGAACTCGATGCTCCTGGTCATCATCCTGATCGTCCTGCTCATCGGCGGCCCGGTACTGCTGACCCCGTACGAGGTTCAGGTGGCGCTCGTGGGCGGCATCGACGATTACACGACCGGAGGCCAGTACGCGTTCTCGCTGCTGCTCGGCTACGGCACTCCCGTGGTGATCTTCGTCTACGTGATGCTCGGCATCACGGCGATCCTCCACGGCCTGCGCAACCGCTCCCCGAAGTTCGTGTGGGCGGGAGCGGCCGCTGCGCTGTTCTCGATCGTCGCGATCATCGGCGGGCTCTACTTCTCCTTCATCCCGTCGGAGCCGGGAGCCGAGATCCCCATGAGCATGCGCCTCGTACCCTGGGTCGGCATCGCGATCTTCGCCGTGGGCCTCCTGCTCGCGCTCTGGATCCGCGCCAACCGCAAGCAGGTCTGGGCCGACATGGGCCACATGTTCGACGAGCTCTAGAAGCCGCGCCCGAAGCAGTTCGCCCCCGCTGAGATTCTCAGCGGGGGCGATCTGCTTGATGCCGCAGGCGCTTGCGGCTTACGCCTCGTCGAAGACGATGAGGTCTCGCAGCGCCTCCCCCTTGCGCATGGCGTCGAAGCCGCGGTTCACGTCCTCGAGCCGCATGCGCGAGCTGACCATGCCTTCGAGATCCAGCCGGCCGTCGAGATACATCGACACGTATCGAGGCATGGCGACACGGAAGTTCTGCGCCCCCATGTAGGCGCCCTGCAGCTTGCGGTCGTCGAGCAGCAGGCGCCCCTGGACCGGGAATGTGCGGCCGGCGGGCATCAAACCGATGATGGTGGCGGTGCCGCCGACGGCCAGGCTCTCCAGCGCCGCTGTCGCGGTCGCTGCGACGCCGACGGCCTCGAGCGCATGATCCACGCCGTCCGGGAGGACTTCGCGAATCTGCTCGGCGAGATCGCCGTCTTCGGGCGCGAGCACCTGCGTCGCCCCCAGCCGCCTCGCGACACCGAGCTTCTCCGCATTGAGGTCGATCGCGATGATCTCGGAGGCGCCCGCGATGCGCGCGCCCTGGATGGCGCTGAGACCGATCCCCCCGCACCCGAGCACCGCCACGGTCTGCCCGGGCTCGACGCGGGCCTTGTTGAAGACCGCGCCGAGACCCGTCGTCACACCGCACCCGATGAGCGCGGCGAGGTCGAGCGGCATGCGGTCGTCGATGCGCACGACGGCGCTCTCATGCACAAGGAGCGTTTCCGCGAAGCTCGACACGTTCAGGAACTGGTGCATCTCCGCGCCGTCCCGATGCAGCCGCGGCGCTTCGCCAGGGCCGCGCCGGCTCTCCGTGCTCTCGCAGAGGTAGGAGCGGCCCGAGAGGCAGCGATCGCAATGCCCGCAGAATGTTGCGAGGCAGGTGATCACGTGGTCGCCGGGCGCGAAGTCCTCGACGTCGGCCCCCACTTCGACCACCACCCCCGCGGATTCATGCCCGAGCACGGAGGGCCGGGGTATTTCGAAGACGCCGTTGAGGTGATTGAGATCGCTGTGGCAGAGACCCGCCGCGGCGGTGCGGATGAGCACCTCGCGCGGACCGACACTGCCGACCTCGACATCCTGAATGATCAGGTCGCTTCGCTCGTGTTCGAGTACTGCTGCTTTCATCGGAGGTTCTCCTTCTCTGTGCGGCCGACGGCGCATCGACGTCGAGGCGCCGTCGGCGTGCGGTGGGTGTGCTGGTAGCTCAGATCTCCGCAGACGCGGTCGGGGCCTCCCCCGGTTGCTCCCGGCGCGTCTCGCAGAGCTTGACGAAGCTGCGGAAGACGCCGCCATGAGCCTTCGCTTCGGGGTGCCATTGAACCCCGATCAGGCCTCGACGCTGATCTTCGATGCCCTCGATCGTGCCGTCATCGGCATGCGCGGTGACGACGAGCCCGCGCCCGAGCTCATCGATCGCCTGGTGATGGTAGGTCGCGACATCGGCCGTTTCGTGGATGGCGCCGCGCAACCAGCTCCCCTCGACGGTGCGCACGCGATGCTCGCCGAATGCGTTTCGGGCCGGGTTGTGGATCGCGCTGCCGACGACCGCCGGAAGATGCTGGATGAGCGTGCCGCCCAGCACGACATTCAGCAGCTGCAAGCCTCGGCAGATGCCGAATACCGGCGCTCCCGCACTGATCGCCGCTTCGATGAGCGCTGCCTCCCATGCATCCCTGGCTCCGTCGAAAGGGCCTGATTCAGGCGCTACGTCGGCTCCATACCTCGCCGGATCGATGTCCGCACCCCCCGCGAGGACGAGGCCGTCGAGGCGGGATACGACGTCGGCGGCATCCTGCTCGAATCCTTGCCGCGGTTCGGTCGGCACAGGGATCAGGACGACTGTCGCCCCGGCGGACTGCAGATGCTGCGTGTACGACAGGGACAGCAGGTGCGCCTGCCCCTCCCACACCCGCCAGCTCGCCTGCTCGAGGGGAACGGGAATGCCGATCACCGCCCGATTCCGAGTGCGATCCCCCCGTGAACCGTGGCCGCCGCCGATCGCCGGCGAGAAATTTTTGCTCATACCAAATAGTAGTCATGAGGCGATATTCAACACAATGGACTCACCATTTATTTTCGCGTCACCGCCTGCTCGACGACCGGAGTCGGCGCGTGAACGCGGCGAGCCGCGCCCCCGGGCTCCGTGATGGAGCGCTGGGAGACACGGCTCGAAGCGCGGGCCGCGCCTCCGCACGGCCCCGGACGGATCACATAGTGGGCATGACGAAGCTCGCGCCCTCCTTGATGCCCGAGGGCCAGCGGCTCGTCACCGTCTTGGTCTTCGTGTAGAAGCGGAACGCATCGGGACCATGCTGGTTGAGGTCGCCGAAGCCCGACTTCTTCCATCCCCCGAAGGTGTGGTACGCGATCGGCACGGGAATCGGCACGTTCACGCCGATCATGCCGACGTCGGCGCGGGCGCTGAAGTCGCGGGCCGTATCTCCGTCTCGCGTGAAGATCGCGACACCGTTTCCGTACATATGATCGGTGACGAGCGCGAGGGCTTCTTCGTACGTATCGGCACGGGTGATCGACAGCACCGGACCGAAGATCTCTTCGCGGTAGATCGCCATATCCGTCGTCACATGATCGAAGAGCGTCGGGCCGAGGTAGAAGCCCTGCTCATGACCCGGCACGGTGTAGCCGCGCCCGTCGGCGAGCAGAGTGGCCCCTTCGTCGACGCCGATCTGGATGTAGTTCTCGACACGGGCCTTGGCCTCCGCGGTGACGAGCGGGCCGTAATCGGACTCGGGGTCGAGTGCAGGGCCGACCTTCAACGTCCCCACCCGCTCCACGAGCTTCGCGGTGAGCGCCTCCGCCGTCTCCTCCCCCACGGGAACCGCGACGGAGATCGCCATGCAGCGCTCGCCGGCCGAACCGTACCCCGCGCCCATGAGCGCGTCCACGACCTGATCCAGGTCGGCATCGGGCATGACGACCATGTGGTTCTTCGCACCGCCGAAGCACTGGGCGCGCTTGCCGTGCCTGGCGGCCGCCTCGTAGATGTACTGAGCGATCGGCGTCGACCCGACGAAGCCGACGGCCTTGATGCGATCGTCCTCCAGAATGGCATCGACGGCGACCTTGCCGCCGTTGACGACATTGCACACACCGGCCGGCAATCCCGCCTCGATGAGCAGCTCGCCGAGGCGCAGCGGTACGGAAGGGTCGCGTTCAGACGGCTTCAGGATGACCGCGTTGCCCGCCGCGAGCGCCGGGCCGAGCTTCCACAGCGGAATCATCGCCGGGAAATTGAACGGGGTGATGCCGGCGACGACCCCCAGGGGCTGACGCATCGAGAAGACATCGATGCCCGTCCCCGCCGAGGTCGAGTACTCGCCCTTCAGGTGATGCGGTGCGCCGAGCGCGAACTCGATGACGTCGAGCCCGCGCTGAATATCGCCCTTCGCATCTTCGAAGGTCTTGCCGTGCTCGCTCGAAAGCACGCGGGCGAGCTCGTCGCGCTCCTGCTGCACCAGGGAGATGAACTTCATCAGCACCCGGATACGTCGTTGCGGGTTGGTCGCCGCCCAGGCCGGCTGCGCCGCCTCGGCGACCCGGATCGCCTCCGCAACCTCTTCCCTGCTGGCTATCGGAAGCTTCGCCTGGACCTCGCCGGTGCTCGGGTTGAAGACATCGGCGAACTCGCCCGATGTTCCCTCCCGGTGCTCTCCTCCGATGAAGTGCGTCAGAGTACGAATGGTCATAGTATTTGTTCCTCTCAAGCTCAATACGCGCCGTTATGCCACCTTGCATAGGTCACGATCACCATCATGCTTATCTTGAGCAAGAAAATCAATGGCATTACCAAATAGGGTTCGATCGATTCCCCGCCCCTGCGGATGTCGCAGCGTTCCTGTACTGATTCGCCGTATGCTTGCGGCAGAGATCGATTCCGAGGAGACGTCCGTTGGCAGAGCTTCAGCACACCCCCACCGACACCGCTTCGCCGCCGCGATCGCACCGACCCGAGTTCGATTTCGACATGATCTCCGGTCTCGGTCAGGGCACTCCCCTGGCCAACCCGTTCGAACAGGTCATGGCGCACCTCGTTTCGCGGATGCACACGGGCGAACTTCCCTTCGGCACGCGCCTCCCGCCCGAACGCGAACTCAGCGACTACTTCGAGGTGAGCCGTGTCACCCTGCGGGCGGTCATCCGCACCCTGCAGCAATCGGGCTACCTGAGAACGCTGCGCGGCCGCAGCGGCGGCAGCACGGTGATCTGGCAGGGCGAGGGCGATGAGGGCGCGCAGAAGCCTGCGCGGTTGAGCTCCGCGATGCAGGCCCGGCTGCTCGACAGCCTGGCGTTCCGATCGATTCTCGAGCCGGGCGCTGCCGAGCTCGCTGCAACGCAGCAGCTGACCGCGGAGCAGGAGCAGGAATTACTGCGTTTACTCGAGGAAGTGACCGCCGCCGGCATGAATGCGCGCATTCCCGATGCCGAACTGCACGGGTACATCGGTCAGCTGAGCGGCTGCAAGGCGCTCTCCGAGTCGATCGACAATCTGCAGCTGCTGCTCAACGAACAGCTCATGCAGGTGCTGCCCGAGATCGGCCCCGCCATGGATCATTCGAACGAGCAGCACGAACGGATCGTCAAGGCGATTCTCCGATCCGACCCGGCCGCCGCTCGCACCATCATGCACGAGCACGTCGAGGCGACCCGCGGCCTCATCGTCGGGTTCATCCGCTGACGGCGAGCCCCTCGGCGAGCCACTCGAAGACGGCGGCGGCCGGCCCCTCGGGGGCCGCCCGGTGCCCGGTACCGGCCCAGGCGTGCACCCGTTCGGTATCACCCGCGCGTGCCGCGGCCTGACGCAGTTCGCGGGTCAGGTGATGCACCTCCGGATACCCGGTCGGCGCCTCCGCGTCGTGCCGGTCGATGAATCCGCAGTGCAGCGCCCGCGCGGGGCGGCCGGTGAAGGCGCGCGTCAGCACGGTGCCGTGGTCCGCCGAGTCGGGACGTGTCCGGGCCGCATCGAGCGCTGCCCGGTGCGCCCTCGAGGTGCCGGCCTCGTCGGTGCGCAGCAGCAGCGTGCCGACCGCGACCGCCGAGGCGCCTGCAGCGAGCAGTTCGGCGACGGCGTCCGGGCCGTCCACTCCCCCGGCCGCGATGCGGGGCAGCGGGCACGCAGCACTGACCAGCCGCACCAGCTCCGCGGTCTCGAGGGGCGTCGGAGTGCGCACCGGGTCGTGCACGGCGCTGTGGCCGCCCGCTCGCGGGCCCTGCACCGTCAACCCGTCGACTCCGAGCCGCTCGGCGGCGATCGCCTCCGGGACGCTCGTCACGGTGGCGAGCACACGCGACCCCGCGCGCTGCAGCGCTTCGACGTCGGCCCGGGGCGGCAACCCGAAGGTCAACGAGACGACCGGCACCGGCTCGCGTACGAGCAGGTCGATCTTGCCGGCCCAGGCGTCGTCGCCGCCGTGCGGTTCGGGGTCGAGCTCGAGCCCGTAGCCGTCGGCCTCGGGCTGCAGTCGGTGCGCGTACGCGGCGAACGACTTCCGATCGACCCGCCGCGTCGGCGGCACGAAGAGGTTCACGCCGAACGGCGCACTCAGCCCCCGCATGCGATCGATCTCTGCGGCGAGCGCCTCGACGGTCTTGTTGCCGCCCGCGATGAATGCGAAGGCGCCCGCTTCGATTGCTGCGGTCGCGAGGACGACGGTGGTGGGGCCGCCGGCCATGGGCGCGGCCACGAGCGGATGGCGGGTATCGAAGAGGTCTCCCATGCTTCGACCCTACTCCGGGCTTCGGACGCATGAGGCGCCGGGCCGGCCGCCTCAGTCGTCGTGGTCGGTCTCGATGTGCGCGATCTCCCGGTGCCCGTTGTGCAGCACGAAGATCTTCAGCCGGCCTCCGGAGTCGTGCAGTACCGCCTGCAGCGCGCCCTCGGTGCTGCCGGTCTCGCGGGCGAAGGCGTCGGCGATGAGCTGCGCGTAGGGGGCCGTGCGGCTGTCGCGCTGCCACAGCTCCGAGCGCGCGAGCGACTGCGCGACCGCTTCGATGGTGCCGGCGTCGAGCGCCTGCCCGGCGGCGGCCTCGACCTGCGTGCGGTCGAGCAGGTACACCGATTTGATCGCGTCCTCGTAAGCGACGGTCACGAGATCCGCGGCGGGTGATCCCTGTTCGCCCTCGGAGCTCTCGGGGGCCGCGTCCTCGTTCAGTGCGCCCGCCTGCCCGTTCGCCGGCGTCTCCACGGCGGGAGGGGTCTGCTCGACCGTCTCTCCCGCTGAACCGCAGGCGCTGGTGGCAGCCACCGCCGCGAGCGCCAGGGCGGCGATGATGCTGTTCGTTCTCCTCGATGTCTTCTCCATAGCCCGTCCAGGCTAGCCGCCGCCTGCACCGGCAGGCTGAAGACGCGTTACGGTTGTGCACCCGGCCAGGTCCGATGACCGGTTCCGGAAGCGCTCCATGGACCTGGCGCGCTCGCCCCTTCCGGGAGAACTCGGCCGGTGCTACTGTCGCGAATACATAGGGGCATCGCACCGAACGCATATGTTCCGGAAAGGACGCCATGCTCGCTAACAGGCATCGCGCGCTGGGCATATCGCTGACGTTCGTCGCTCGTACTCGGTTGCACCGCGCCACGACCGCCGCCGCTGCGGCCGTCCTCGTACTGGGCGGCGCCGCCGCGTGTTCGCCGAACGAGGGTGGAGTGGAGCCGATCCGAAATCTGGCCGATATGCCGGGAGAAGCCGCGAGAGTGATCGACGAGCCCGCCTATGCGCACGCACGATGGTCGATCTCGGCGCTCGATCTGTCGACGGGCGAGACCCTCATCGATATCGACGGCGAGAAGATGGCCGAGCCGGCGTCGTTCACGAAGACCTACACGATGGGCGCCGCCTGGCTGCGCTGGGGCCCCGACCACGTTGTCGAGACGCCGGTGAAGGCGCAGGGCGACGTCATCGACGGGGTGCTCGACGGAGATCTCGTGCTCGTCGGCATGGGCGACCTCACTCTCGGAGGTCGCACGGGGGCCGACGGCACCGTCGACTTCGAGAATTTCGACCACAACGACGCGAACGCCATACCCGGTGCGACGCTCACTGCAGAGGATCCGCTCGCCGGGCTGAACGACCTCGCGGCCCAGGTGAAGGCGTCGGGCATCGATCGCGTGACCGGCGACATCGTGGTCGACGACCGCCTGTTCCACGGCGAGCTCGAGGGGCAGCCGATTTCCCCCATCATCGTCAACCAGAACCTCATCGACGTGCTCGTCACTCCCGGCGGTGCGGGCGAGCCGGCACGGGTCGAGATGCGCCCCGAGGTCGCGCCCTGGCAGGTGACGAGCACGGTGCAGACGGTCGCGGCGGGCGAGAAGACGAGCTCGGGCGTGTCGAACCCGCGAATCGTCTCGAACGGCGAGATCTCGATCGACGGGTCGATCGCCGCAGGCAGCGTCCCCGTGCTCAAGGTCGTCGCATTCGATGACCCCGCGACCTTCGCGCGCACCGCCTTCATCGAGGCGCTCGACCGCGCGGGAGTCGCGACGAGCGCACCGCCGACGCGCATCAATGCGACCTCGGGGCTTGCCGCTCCCGACGCGGTCGCCGCCCTGCCCACGGTCGCCGCGCTCGAGTCGCTGCCGCTCGCCGAGCAGGCGACCTATGTGCTGAAGGTGAGCTACAACCGCGGTGCGCAGACCACCGTATGCCTCTTCGCCGTCGAAGCGGGGTCCGACGACTGCGCCGACGGCCTGGCCGAGATGGGCCGCACGCTCGCCGACGCCGGGCTCGATACGACCGGTATCTCGCTGATCGACGGGTCGGGCCTCGCAGGCAACCTCGTCACTGCCGAGAACAGCGTGGAGCTGCAGCGGATCATGTTCGCACGGCCCGACGCCGAAGCGTGGATGCGCACGTTGCCCGTGCTCGGGGTCGACGGCTCACTCGCGGAGGTGCAGGTCGGCAGCCCGGCAGCGGGCCTCGTGCACGCCAAGACCGGCACCCTCGTCGGCGGCGATCAGCTCAACGGGCGGTTCCGCCTCGAAACGAAGGCGCTCGGCGGTGCAATGCGCACCGCCTCCGGGCGCGATGTCGCATTCATGATCATGCTGAATAACGGCTTCACCGCGGATATCGACGGTGTGCTGCAGGCGAACGACGATGTCGGCGCGGTCGCCGCGGCCATTCAGCAGGCCTACTGAGCCGCGGCATCACGAGCGGGAACGCGGGCTCCGCGATCGCGATGATGAACGCGAGCAGCGCATCGATCCCTGCAACGGCGGGCATACCGATCAGCGCTGCCGACCGTGTGCGTACCAGTACATGATGAGGGTGCCGCGCGCCGATGCACACCGATGCAGCGGGCATCAGGCGCATCCGATCGGGGCGTCGGGTTCAGAAGCCCGTGGCGGTACTGGAAGCCCTGCGGCCGGGTGCGCGTTGGCGGGATGCCGAGAACGCCTCCCGGGCGAGGGCGAGATAGTCCGCGACATGCTGAGATTCGATCTCGGCGACGCTGTTCACACGAACGTGCTTGCGACCCGATCTGCCGCCCCTGCCTTCAAGATGACCGTAGACGTCTTCGATATGCGCGCCACCGTTGATCTCGACGGAGACATGATTCTTGTAGGCGTATATCCCCGCGAAGGGCGACGATTCGAGGGTGTAGTGCAGGCCGCCGTACTTGAAGTGTTCATCAGCGTCGGGAAACCCGCGTGTGATCAATCCACGAAGCCGAGTGACGATCTCGTAGCGCCCGTCTGCCTGCTCCTCGAGAGCCGCGAGAAAGCCATCGATCCCGTCGATCATGCCTCGACCGGCACCCAGACCGATAGCTCGTTTCCGCCCGGCTCACGGAACTGGAAGCGTCGGCCACCGGGAAAATCGAAGGGTTCTACGGTGATGCTCCCACCAGCGGCGATGACGGCGGAACGCGCCTCATCAAGGTCGGCGACCTGGAAGATCGCCAATGGCGGCGGCGCAGCTTCTCCCGAAGTCGTCTCGAACGCCACCGTGAAGCCGTCTCCGGCGTGAACATCCACATAGGAGTCGCCGTAGCACGTGTTCTCGTACTGGAACGCCTCAGCCATGAACGCAGCCGAGGCTGCCGCGTCGGATGAATACAACTCTACGGTGGTGAACTTCGCCATGTCTTCGAGAATAGTCGCACCGGACCGACACCGACAGGCTCCGCAGCAGGCCGTCCGCGGCGATCCTCGCCAGCGATCCCGGTCCCAGAACGAAAAAACCTTGCCCGCGGGATCGCGGGCAAGGTTCGAACATTTCTGATTACGTGGACGCAATTGGGCGCTGTGGGAACAGGCGACCACGGATTCAGAAGCTCGTCTCCGCGTGGAATCAAGGGATTCGCGAGGATGCCGACGACGCGGGTGAGGTTGATGATGAGCGGATCGCGGCGTCAGTGGAACCAAGTAAACGACCTCGAACACGGCTCACGGACAACGAAGTGGACGGTATGCGAACAGCGCGCGACCTTGGCGTAAGCGTGAAGGCCATCGCGAAGCAGTTCGGGATTCACCGGGGCACGGTGTGGGCGAAGACTCGATAGCGGCGTGGGAGTTGAACTGATCCGTTCCCCCTCGCACACGAAATCGTGAATCGGCGTTCTGCCGCATGATTCCGCGGTTTCTGCGAGGCCCACCTGTGGATAACTGCACCGCGATTCACAACCTAGCAGCGTCGGTAGCACATGAGTTAGCACATGAAAGCGGGCCGGATCACGAGAAGCGGCCTATCCGATGGCCACGCCAAAGAGTGCCCCAATGGCGTATGTGGCGATCATGGTCGCTGAGCCCATGACCACGTTCCGGAGAATTGCGCGACCGCGCGGCGCGCCACCGAGCGCAGCGCTGATCCAACCGGTGAGGAAGAGGCCGATCACAACTGCGATGGCTGCGATCCAAACTCGGTGTCCGCCGACGGGGAGCAAGATCATGATGAGTGGGATCAGCGCTCCAACGGCGAACGCAATGAACGATGACACGGCGGCTGCCCACGGGCTTGTGAACTCTTCATGGTCGATTCCGAGTTCGACCTCTGCGTGAGCGGCGAGAGCGTCCGTCTCGGTAAGCTGCACCGCGACCTGATGTGCGAGGTCATCTGAGAGGCCCCGCTGTCGATAGAGCTCGGTGAGTTCTTCAAGCTCCTCCTCGGGCATGGTTTCGAGCTCCCACCGTTCTTTTGCGATGAGCGCTTTCTCTGTGTCGCGTTGGGTGCTCACCGAAACATACTCTCCGCCAGCCATTGAGAACGCCCCGGCAACTACGGCGGCGATACCGGCCGTCGCGATTGCCAGTACGTTGTTTGGTGTAGCGGCAGCGACACCGACGACGACACCCGCGGTAGAGACGATGCCGTCGTTTGCGCCGAGCACCCCTGCACGTAGCCAGTTCAAACGTTGGCCCACGTTCTGCAGGTGGGCTTCGCCGGGATGCGGCGTGGTGCTTGAGTCGGATGCCATATTGTTCATTTCCTGTCTTGGGTCGTGCTGAAGTGAAGTTGTTCCGTCGATGCGACTGGTGATGATCGTGTGATTCGCTCAGATCGTGGGCCGACTGCACGGAGTGCGCCGAGGATGGCCACCAGGTCAACGACTTCTTGCAGCCACGCGCCGAGGAGTGCTGGGAGGAACCCGAAGGCGGCGATGAGCATGAGGCCGACGCTGATGATGATGCCGAGCCAGATGCTTTGCAGTGCGATCCGCACGGTGTCCTTGCCGATGCTCACCGCGCGCGGCAGGGCCGAGAGCGTGTCGTAGCGGTTCACGATGTCCGCAGACTCCGATGCTGCGGTTGCACCGCGCGCCCCCATTGCGAAGCCAATATCCGCAGCAGCGAGCACCGGGGCATCGTTGAGGCCGTCACCGACCATGATGAGCGGGCGGGGCTGCACGCTACTGACAATGCGAACTTTGTCGCCGGGGCGGCACTCCGCGTGCACCTCGCTGATTCCAAGGCGCCGCGCGATGGGTTCGGCGGTGGCTGCAACGTCTCCGGTGACCATGAGCGTACGCTCGATACCGAGTGCGCTCAGCTGACGGAGAGCCTGGGCTGCTTCTTCGCGCACTTGGTCGCGCATGACGATGGCTCCGGCGAAACGGCCATCGACTGAGACGTAGATTGCGAGTTCCCCTGGAGCAAGGTCTGCCAGCACGAGGTCCGGCGCGGAGTGGCGCACCCAGGAGGGCTTGCCGACACGAACCGTCACTGCCTCAGGTGCGTCAGGAGTGCGGAACACAGCCGCGACTCCGTTTGTCGCGATCTCCTCGGCATGTTCGGCTTCGACGAGCGACAAGCCGTGCTGTTTCGCGGCCTGCACGACGGAGTCCGCAAGCACGTGAGAGGAGTACACCTCCGCTGAGGCTGCGAAACGCAGCAGCTCGTCTTCGCTGGCGCGGTCGGCGGGCAGAAGGCGTTCGAGCACTGGCTTGCCGGTAGTGATGGTGCCGGTCTTATCGAATGCCGCCGAGCGGGCTCGTGAAAGCTGTTCGAGGGTGCCGCCGCCCTTGACGATCAGCCCGAACCTCGCGGCACGGCTCATGCCACCGAGAAACGCGACCGGCGCGGCGATCAGCAGCGGGCATGGGGTCGCCACCACCAGCACCTCGGCAAACCGGACAGCCTCTCCACTGACCGCCCACGCGATCCCGGCGATCACGAGCGCGAGCACTGTGAACGGCACCGCGTACCGATCTGCGAGCCGCACGACTTTGGCTTTGCTCCCCGCGGCTTGTTCGACGAGCCGAACAATCTGCTGATACTCGCTCTCGGCGGCCGGAGCCGCAGCCCGCATGGTGACTGCGGCCTGTCCATTCACCGCACCGCTCGACACTTTCTCTCCCGCGTCACGCTCAACGGGCAGACTTTCACCGGTCAATGACGACTCATCGAACACGGCGTGCTCGGAGACGAGGATCGAGTCCACAGGCACGAGTGCACCCGGCCGCACCAACAACAGATCACCCACCTCGACTTCTTCGACCGGTATGTCCTCGGTCGTGACCTCGGCAGTATGCCCGTGCATGTCCGCGCCGGGTGCGCTTGGGGCGAGGATGCGCGTGGCCTGCTGGGGTGCCTTACGCAGCAGCGCGGTCAGTTCCCGCTTCGAACGGTTCTCAGCGTAATCTTCGAGGGCCGCCCCGCCGGTGAGCATCAGCACCACCACGAGCGCCGCCCACGGCTCCCCAACGAGCACTGCAGCGGTGATTGCCGTCACCGCAAGAATGTCGAGCCCGGCGTGCCCTCGGATGAGCTGCCGGATCATCCCGACCGCCTCCCACCCGGCAATCACGAGCGCATACGCACCCACAATCCAGCTGGCCGACTCAATGGCCGGAGTCGCTAAAAGAACCAACCCGATCATAGCCACCAACAGTGTTGCGATCACGAGTGGATATGCCCTGACCAGAGATGAAAAACGGCTCATGCTTCAATCCTCCCAGGCGGGCACGCTTCTCGCATTGCAGGCCAGCCTCGCCTGAGTATCCGCGTAGCGCGTTCAGAGCAGCAATGCCCCGGCTCCTGCGGCCCCGAGCACTACCGCCCATGCCGGTGTTTTCCAGGACGTGAGTGCGACAAACGCGAGTGCCGCGACGACGAGTGATGCGGCGTTCGTGACACCCGCGGTGAATACGGGGTCGTACAGCGCGGCGGCGAGCAGCCCGACGACTCCGGAGTTCACGCCCGTCAGCACACGCTGCACTCTCGGCGCACCACGCAACCGCTCCCAGAAGGGCAGCACCCCCATCACGAGCAGCGCAGACGGCAGAAAGATCGCGAGCAGCGCAATGGATGCGCCGAGCAGCCCACTCGGGCCGCCCGTGGTGACCGCTCGGAGAAACGCGGCGAAGGTGAACAGCGGCCCTGGCACCGCCTGCGCGGCACCATACCCCGCGAGGAACGCACCCGGCTCCACCAGTCCAGTCTGCACTGTCTCAGCCTGCAAAAGCGGGAGCACGACATGCCCGCCGCCGAACACGAACGACCCCGCACGATAGAAGGTGTCAATCAGGCCTACCGTGGCGTTGCCGGTGAACACAGCAAAAATCGGCAACCCTGCGAGCAGCATGACGAACACAGCCAGGCTCAACCATCCGACTGCGGGCCGCAGGCGCACCCGGAAACGCGGTTCATCGTTCTCGGTCGTGCTCGGGGATCGACAGACGAAGAACCCCGCGATCCCGGCCAAGGCCATCGCGCCGAACATCGTCAGCGGGCCGGGTACGAGCAGCACGACAGTGAGCACCCCGACAGCAATCGTCGCTCGTCGCGCATCAGGCGTGAGTGACTTTGCCATCCCGAGCACAGCATGACCCACGACCGCGACCGCCGCAGCCTTCAGGCCCAGCACCCATCCAGCCTGCGATACGTCGCCAAGGGTCGATACGCCGAGCGCGAACCCGAACAGCAATACCGCAGATGGCAGTGTGAACCCGAGCCATGCCGCGACAAGACCGAGTATTCCAGCTCTCTGCAAACCGATCGCCATGCCGACCTGGCTTGATGCCGGGCCGGGAAGAAACTGGCACAATGCGACAAGATCCGCATACGCGCGATCACCCAGCCATCTGCGTCGCTCGACGAACTCTGCTCGAAAATATCCAAGATGAGCGACCGGGCCACCGAACGACGTGCACCCTAACCTCAAGAACACCAGAAGGACCAGCAATGGCGCGCCAAAGTCGGTTCGACGGCCACTTTCTGCGGATAACATTTCTTACTCAGAATGGGGCACCATCCGGGACTGGCGCTACTCGCCGCGCTGCATTCACGCAGTGTTCACTCGCGGCTCAGAAGCCGTCACCGACTTACGCGAACCTTCCGTGTCGCACAGTGCGATTCTAAGATCGCTCTGCTGACTTCTGAATGGACGCAGGCTACCCGCGATAGTGGCGGCTCCTTCGGCTTACCGGCCCAGAGTTGGCCCGTCGTGGCTCGGACTGGTTCGGCTCTGACGGGAAGCGCCGAGCTGACGTGCACGCTCGGCAAGCATGCGGGCGGTCTCACGCTTGGTTTCCTCGGATGCGCGAGTCTGCTTGATCCGCTCGACCGCCTCGGCGGGAGTGAGCTCGCGCAGCACCTCGGCCTCGGCGCAGGCGTGCCGTGCAGTGCGGGTCGCATCCTCGACCTGTCTGGCAGGTCGGGCGTTGACGTAGACACCGGGATTCTTCCTCACCGCGTCTTCCCCAAAGATGCGTGCATAGACGGCGATACTGGGCCAGGGGTTCGGCTCCAGCGCGGCATGCAACGCGTGCGCAGCCGTAGCCCGCTGCTGCTCGGCTTCGATCACGCGCGGGTCGGCCTCGATCCGGGGCCGGGTGACGCGCTCGACCCATGCAGCTTGGTTCTCGTTCCATCGGGGCGGTTCGCCCCAAGCCTTCGTGAGCTTCCGCTTCGCGCTGCGGGCTGTGCCTTGAGCGGTGTCGTGTTCGGCGATCGCGCGGCGCTTCTTGAACATCCCCGCAGCGCGCACCTTGTCGAGTGCCTTCTTCTCGGCGGTATCGGCGGCCTGCCAATCGGTGAGCGCTTCCGCAGCTTGTGCGGTCAGCGGTTCAGCAACCTCAGAGCGTACGAGTTCGACGTGTCGCTTCGCTTCGTCGTTCGTCTGGGCTGCCTGGTCGTGTTCGGTGCGCTGCCGCACGTACAAGTCGTCCAGGGCGTCGGATGCTTGCTGCCAGCGTGCCGCTCGCGTCTCGGCCTGCTCGGCGCGCCGGATGAGCGCCGCTATCTCAGTGGTGACGAGTTTCGCTGGGCCGTCGTCGACGAGACCTCGCACGGCTTCTGCTGCTTGCTGTGTGGCGTCGGTGAGTCCTCGGTCTGCGCGGTCGCGTTCGAGAGCGTCGATGAGCTGCTCCCGCGCCTCAGCCGTGCTGTCGGCGATGATGTGCAACTGGTTTCCGCCGGTGCCTCTGGTCATGCCGACATAGACCGCAGCTCCGCTCATGGCATCGGTGAGGATCGTGTGCGACTTCGGCACGGTGATGCCCTGCACCCCGTAGGCGGTCGAGGCATAGGCAAGGTGCGCGTGCTCGGCAACGTAGGCGGCGGGCAGCCGCACGGTGCGCTCGCGCTTCCGGTCGCCGCCCACCTCGATCGCCCACAGCACCCCGTCGTCGGCGACGTGCTGCACGACCCACAGTTGACGGTTCGCCACCCCCAGGCCGGTGTCGTTCTTCCGTGTCTGGATCACATCGCCCCGCCCGATGGGGAGGCCATCGCTGCCGATCGCGGTCGCCTGATCGTCAACGGCCCCGGCGCGTAGACGCTCGTCACGGATGCGCACGTTCAGCCGCGCAGCCTCGTCGTTCGTGGCGACCGTGACCGCCGCCCCGTCGCTCCGCTGCTGCGCGATGTACTCGTGCAAGTGCTCGGTGTCGGCGTGCAGGCGGATCAGCCCGAGCACGTTGAGTTGGTCGAAGATCGCGCCAGGGTCGTCACGGTCACGCAACCGCACCGACAGGTGCGCGTAGGCGGCATCGGTGAAGCGATGCACCTCGTTCATGTCTATGGTGCGACCCCGAATCTGCGCGGCCATATCGAGCACGCCCCCGCGACCGACTGCGGGGAGCTGCGCCCGGTCACCGACGAGCGCGAGGATCGCGCCCGCTTCGGCGGCAACGGTGAACAACGCCAGGGCGCTTTCCTGGTCGAGCATCCCCGCCTCATCCACCACAATCCGCTCACCTTCGCGGAGCCGTGCCGTCTCGGGTGGGCCGATGTAGGTACGGCCCGTCTCGGGGTCGAGGTCGCCGGGTGCGAGGCGCGTCCATACCCCGTCGGTGTTCCACCTGTAGCCGTGGGCGTGGATGAGCGCGGCCACCGAGTCCGCCGGGATGCCGAGGGTCTGGTGTGCGACGTCGGCGGCCTTCTTCGTCGGCGCAACCACCCGTACCGAACGTCCTTCCCGCTCGGCGGCGGTGATGGCGGTGGCGAGCATGGTCGTCTTCCCGCTACCGGCTGCCCCTTCCACGATCACCAGCGGATCAGTCGAGGCAAGGGCTACGGCCGCTGCGGTCTGCCCGGCGTCGAGGCCGGCGGCCTGCGCCAACTGGCGCACGTCCGGCACTGCCGGCTCGATCTTGGGTATGCGGGCGGCGAGGAGGTCGCGCAGTTCCGTTTCAGCCTGCATGACGCGCACGCTCGTCAAATGCGCCACATGCTCCAGCCGGGGCGCATCCGGTGGGAGGATCGAGAAGCAGTCCTCCAACGCCAACCGCGATGCGGCCGTGATGAAGTCGCGTATCTCGGTAGGGGTAGCACGGACGCCGTATTCGGTCATGATTCGGGTTGCGTGCTCGGTCACCGTGTGAGCCGTCCATGCGGAACTGGATGCGGCGCAACGGTCGAGCGTGCGAGATGCAACGTCCTGCACGCTCAGGTCATCCAATCGCACCGATGCGCGCGGTGCTGGCCGTTGCAGCGTTGCGGGGTCGTATCCGGCCTCGCGCAGTTCCCTCACCCATCCGGTTTCCTCGGTCAGGGTGGTGGGCTTCTTCGCGGGGCGTTCATGCGCCCACGCCTCCGCTCGGAGACGGGTGGCGACGACCGGCCCCATGCTCTCGCCTGGGTGCGCGTGATCCCATTCGGCTTCGAGGCGTTCGAGGTTCGTGCCTACTTGCTTGCCGCGCTTGCTCATCAGCGCGTTGAACGGCTGCAACTCGGTGACCTCGCCGGTGGCGGGGTCGAGAGTCAGGCCGTGCCGCTCCAACGTATCCGCGAGGCCGGGGCTGGCAGCGATCACGGCCGTGCCGAGAGCGCGGATCGTGCCCTGCTGCTTGAACAGTGCGGCGGTGAACAGGCCACGCCATTTCCCTGCCGCGAACACGCGTGAGCCGATCTGCATGTGAATGTGCCGGTGCGGATCACCCGCCCGACTCGTCCGGTGAGTGATCCCGACGACATGCATCTGCTCGACAGGTACGACCTCCTGCGCCCCCAATGACCCCACACGAGTCACCGAGTGCTGGGCGAGCCACCGCCGAATCTCCGCCAGGGCATCTTGCTGGGCGGCATCGAGCGCATCAGAGACCTCCGGGTGCAGCGCAGCGGCGATCGACAGCGACTTGGGCGTGTTGATGACCATTTCCATGAACCGGGGCGAGCCCTGCCGATCAGACCCCGCCCGGCGTGGCTTGCCCATCGACTCGCCCGTGAGCGGGTTCGTCCAGTCCACCCACCCTGCATACGCTTCGGGGTCAAGGGCAAGCTCAGCGGTCACCGCGCCCGATCCGTCGAGCGCCACGAACTGCGCGACGGTCGCTTCCGCGCCCAGGTAGTAGTCGTCAGCGCGGGAGCGATCGGCCTCGACATAGCGCAGTGCATCGGCCCCGGTGCCCCGGAACAGGATCACGCCGCCATGCATCTCGACCACCTTCAATCCGCCGCTTCGCTCAACTAGCGTATCAGCAACTACGGCACTTAGGATACGTTCATTCTGGTTTGAATGGTCAAGAGGGTGACGGGAGAACTCAGGATGCGCTCAGGCGATGGGAGTGATTCTGAAGCGAGGCGTTAGGTGATGATGGGGGCGAGTTTTCGGATGCCCTGGGCGATCTGGGCGGGGGTGGCTGCGCCGTAGGAGAAGCGCAGGAAGGGGGCGGGGGGTTCGTTGACGAAGAAGTGTCGCCCGTCTCCGACGAGCACCCCGGCAGCATAGGCGTCGCTGCTGATCTGGTGGGTGTCTGCTCCGTGAGGCAGTTTCGCCCAGAGGTGGATGCCCCCACCCGGGACGCCTTGAATGCGGACGCCGGGCAGGGTCTGCCTGATGGCTGCGGTGAGGGTGTCGCGGCGTTCGGCGAGTTCGATGCGGAGGCGTTTGAGGTGTCGCGCCCACACGTTCGAGGTGAGCAGGGTTAGGGCGATTTCTTGGACCATCGGTGCGACGCAGAGGTCGTCGCCGGTGCGGGAGGCGCGGAGCCGGTCACCGGCGGGGCCGCGTGCGATCACTGCCCCGATCCGGAGTCCGGGCGAGGCGGGTTTGGAGAGCGTGGTGATGGTGACGACGTGCCCGTTCGGGTCTTCGGTGATCAGCGGCGGCGGGGTGCGCCCGTCGATGCCGAGGTGTCTGGCCCAGTCGTCTTCGATGATGAACGCGCCGTGTTGGGCGGCGAGGTCGAGCACCTGCGTACGTCGTTCTCGACTGAGCACGGTGCCGGTCGGGTTGGCGTAGCTGGGTTGGAGGTAGATCACCCGCGCGCGGGTACGTTCCAGCTCATCGGCCAGCCGTTCGACGATGATCCCGTCTTTGTCGGCGGGCACGGACGCGATGGTCAGGCCCGCGCTTTGGGCGGCGAGGATCGCGCCGGGGTAGCTGGGGCTTTCGGTGATTACGGTCGCCCCCGGTTCGGCGAGGGTGCGCATGGTGAAGACCAGGCCCTGTTGCCCGCCGGAGACCACGAGCACGTCACCGGGATCGGCCCGGTATTCGGTCGCGAACACCCGGCGAAGCTCGGGGGAACCTGCCGGTGGGGTCATCATCCACGACCGGTTGCTTTTCGCGGCTCGGGAGCCGATGCGATGCATCTCGTCATTGGGCAGCAGCTCGGGGGCGAGGTATCCCCAGGACAGCGGAATGTGCTCGGGGGTGCCGTACCCACCCAGGCGCGACGCCCGCTCAGTGTCCACGCGGGCGGGGCCGAGCGCCTGCGACTGCCACGCGAAATCCGGTTCCGAGAGTTGCTCCCGCTCGGCGATGAATGTACCCCGGCCAGGTTCGGCCCGCACCAGGCCTAGGGCGGTGAGTTCTGACAGTGCGGCAGAGACGGTGGCGGCACTCGCTTGGAACTCTTTTGACAGTTCCCGCACTCCCGGCAGCTTCTCCCCGGCGGGCGCAGCTCTCACTCGCTCGCGCAGGCGTGCCGCAATCACTGACGCTCTGTTATCATTGGACATGAACCCAGTAGATAACGTTACTCATGATTTGGCAAGTCCGTTACCCCGGCATTCGCCGGGTCTCGCTGGCAGATTTGCTCAGGCTCTGGCGGTGCGGGCATGAGTCGGGTTACCGCTGTGCTGCGGGATGTGTCGGTCACCGCGATCGTCGCGGGGTTCCTCTCGGCGCTGATCAACTTCGCAGGGCCGTTCCTGATCGTTCTCGAAGCTACCCGAGCTGCTGGCCTCGATGAAGCGCAGACTGCCTCCTGGGTGTGGGCGCTGTCCATCGGCAATGGGGTGTGCAGCATCGTGCTGAGCCTGTTCACTCGTATCCCGGTCATCGTGGCCTGGTCGACGCCGGGAGCCGCCCTGCTGATCGCTTCCCTGGGTGGCTTCTCGTTCGCGGAGGCGGTCGGGGCGTTCCTTGTCGCATCGGTCGCCGCGGCCGTCGCAGGCTACACCGGCTGGTTCGGGTGGCTGCTCTCCAAAGTCCCCGGCCCCATGCTCCAGGCGCTGCTCGCGGGCATCCTGCTGCCCTTCGTCGTCACCGCAGCGGGAGCGTTCGCCAGCGCCCCGGTGATCGCCGGATGCATCGTGGTCACCTTCTTCCTCGGCAAACGCTTCTTCGACCGCTTCGCGGTCCTCGCCGCACTCGCCGCGGGCCTCATCGCGACCTGGGCTACGGGATCGTTCCAGGAGGTCGCGCCCTCGCTCACGCTGGGTGGCCCGGTGTTCACGATGCCCGTGTTCACGCCCGCCGCGCTCATCAGCGTCGCCCTGCCCTTGTTTATCGTCACGATGGCATCGCAGAACGCGCCCGGCCTGGCACTCCTGCACTCGCAGGGCTACCAGCCCAATGACCGGCTCTTGGTCGGCACCATCTCGACCGTCTCGGCGATGCTGGCCCCCTTCGGCGCGCACGGCATCAATCTGGGCGCGATTACCGCCGCAGTCGCCATCGGCCCGGAGTGCCACCCCGACCGCACCAAGCGGTACATCTCTGGTCTCTCGGGTGGCCTCGCCTATCTGCTGGTCGGTTCCTTCGGCGGCGTACTCGTTGCCGGGTTCCAAGCGATCCCCACAGAGACCGTTTCCGTCGTCGCTGCCGTCGCGCTCCTGGGCGCGGCGCTCACGGCGCTCACCGGCGCGATGAGCGGCAACACCCGCACCGGCCTCGCCGCGATCACCACCCTCGCCGTCACCATGTCAGGCGTCGTCATCCTCAGCGTCGGCTCCGCATTCTGGGGACTGATCGCGGGGGCCGCAGTCTACCTCGTGCTCACCCCGGCACGGGAAGCGTCTGGCCGCGCCAAGACGAGGCAGGAGGCCGACGTGACCGCGTGACACCGCTCCTGCCGCTCCCACTGAGGGGCGGCGTAACCCGCAAGTTCGCCCCGCAGCGCATCAATGCGTTGCTTTCATTTCAAGACGCAAGGACACATCAATGACTACCAAGATCGCCCCGACCATCCGCTTCCTGGCCCCTACCGACGAAAACGAGTGGCGCGCCCTCTTCCGCGCCTACCGGGAGTTCTACAAGCTCGAAGAATCCGAGGAAGTCGTCTCGCGCGCCTGGGGCTGGTTCATGGATCCCACCCACGAGTGCAAGGCCCTCGTCGCTGAGGCAGACGGCGAGATTCTGGGCTTCGCCCACCACCGCCGGTTCTCCTCGCCCTACACCGGCACCTCGCACATCTTCCTCGACGACCTGTTCACGACACCCGCAGCTCGCGGGCGCGGCGTCGGACGTTCACTCATCGGACGCTTGACCGACATGGCCGCAGCCGAGGGCCGCGCCGGGGTGCAGTGGATGACCGCAGAGGACAACCACCAGGCACAGGCGCTCTACAACACCCTCGCCACTCGAACCGCTTGGGTGACCTACGACGCCGAGCCGACCCCACGATGATGCCGCTCTATTTGCCAGTAGTTCCTCTCTGCCGACAAGTAGCGGCTTACGGCTCCGCAATTCGCTGATGCTGAACGTGCGAGAGAACAATGGTATCCAGCGCCGTTCGGACATTCACAAGCGGTCATAGTGAACCACGGGTTCCTTTCGACTGCGTGAGACTCGTGTTCGTCCGTGACGGCACGCTGATCCTTGACACCGGCCGCGCCAGACCCGCGTTCGCTACCCCCGGCGACACGGTGCTGGTCGCGGCCGGTGCGCCATTCGGATACCGCGCAGAGGCTGCGGTCATGACCACCACGCTCCTGATCGACACGGACTATCTCATCGAGCACTTGTTCTGGCGTTACCTCGACCTGATCCCCGACCGTGACGCCGCCCGAGAACTCGCCGTCAAGCTCTACCCCGACCCCATACAGCTTGTCCGTCTCGGAGAACAAGGTATCGAACGGCTCGCGCCGACCCTCGATGAACTCGGCACCCTGACAGAAACACACCAAGATGCAGCGGTCTACTTCCGCACCCATGCGCTGCTCCTGACGACGCTCGAGGTGATCGTCCCGCACCTTCGACACGCTCCAATCGAGATGCCCCTGCTGACAGCACGCGAACGCGCTACCCACGTCGCCTCTCCGCGATGGCGAGCATTCCGGCCCGTCCGCCAAGAGGCCGCGCAAGTAGCGGAACTCCTGCACCACAGACTTGCGGAACGATGGCGGGTCAAAGACCTCGCTGCGCATGCCTGCTTGTCATCCAGCCAGCTAAGACGAGTGTTCAAGGACTCCTTCGGAGTGTCACCGATGACGTACCTCTCGATCCTGCGTGCGCAGGAGATGGCACGTCTTATCCGCGAGACGAACGAGCCCATCGCCACCATCTCCACGCGCGTCGGCTGGGCACCCCAAGACGGGCAAGCATCAACGATCTTCCGCCGATACATGGGCACAAGCCCAAGCAACTACCGACGTCACGGCCCACCGAGCACATCCCCAGAGGGGCCAGGCATCGGAACCATACCGGCCAGAACTCATAACGCTGATTCTCGCAGCGGATGAGTCATCGCGAAGCGCAGTCTCCATGATGCAGATTCACCCTCAGCCCGCGCGCCCACGCCTGCCGGGCGGCAGCAGACCCTTGGAGCGGGCGCGGGCGACCCACCCCTGCGCGGTCGAGAGCGGCACCCGGCTGATCTCAGCCATGCGCGCAGTCGGGTTGGGTTCCCCGTCGTCGACGAGGCGGGTGTGTTGCAGGGCGACGACTTCGTAGAAGTCCGGGGTGCGCTTCGGGTTCCCCAACGGTTTCATGACCTCGGTTGAGCGGAGTATGCGGCCGGAGGGCATCGTGAGTGTGCCACCCTCGAACCGGGTCGTACCGGTGACGGCGAACTGGCGGCGGTTGATCGCCGCCTCGATCCGCGACGTGGGCAGGTTCCGGAGCATCGGGCTTGCCACCGGATCACCGGCCTGTTCGGGCAGGTACACGATCCCGGTGATCCGCACCTCACCCATCGGCTCCTGGAGCAGGACGTACTGGCGCTGCAACCGCAGCAGCACGCGCGTGGAGGACTGGACGTGCTGGATGAGGAACCAGCGCCCATCACGACCATCGTTATACCCGGTCAGGTCCCCATCCGGCCCCGGCGTCGGGTAGACCCGCCTGTCGTACCTGAGCGCCGCGTCGATGGCCACCGATTCGGCAGCAGAGGCGATCACGGGCGGATCGGGCATCACCCAGCCCGCTGGCAGGTCTTCGGGGACCAGCAGCGGAACATCCTCCACGTCTTGACTCATGCCTCCAGGGTAGTGGAACCTCTGATTCATCTCAAATAATGGCCATTACGCCAAGAGTGTGTTACCTTGATATGGCGTACCTGCTATCGCATGAGATTGAGGTGAGTGTTCTGACCCCAACCCCGACCCGTGAGCGCCGTTCCCGCGCGGCGCGGGGCTGGGGTGCGCACTCGTCGGGGTCGGGGTCGGGGAGTGATCCGAGGCAGCTCCGCCTCCGCACGATCCGCCGCTCGGAACCGGACGTGGGGAAGCTGGTCGAGTGGGTGCTGAACATCACCCAGGCCCGCTACGACGCCTACCGCAACGGACAGCCCGACCCCTACGGCCTCCCGGCTCCTCAGAATCTGAGCCTGATGTCAGATGCGCGGGGCAGAGTAGAGGAAGAACGAGAACCCGAACTGCGCCAACGAAGGAGCACCGCATGACCCCGAACATCGCTCCTACGCTCACGCCGCTTGGTGCCGTCGTCCTCGGAGTGGGTGACCGGCCGGTGCTGCTGGCTGTGTCCTACCTGCGCGTCTCGACCCGTGAGCAGGCCGAGCGCGGCGGCACCGAGGAAGGGTTCTCCATCCCCGCCCAACGCGAGGCTAATCACCGCAAGGCCGACGAACTCAGTGCGCGGATCGTCCGCGAGTTCGTGGACGCGGGCGAGTCTGCACGCTCCGCCGACCGCGACGGGTTGCAGGAGATGCTCGCATTCATCGCCGCGACACGGGTGCAGTTCTGCATCGTGCACAAGCTCGACCGCCTCGCCCGCAACCGCGCCGACGACGTCGCCATCCACCAAGCACTCATCGCTGCTGGTGTCACGCTCATATCCGCGACGGAGTCGATCGATCAGACGCCGTCGGGGATGCTCGTGCACGGCATCATGTCCTCCATCGCCGAGTTCTATAGCCGTAACCTCGCCACCGAAGTCACCAAGGGATTGACGCAGAAGGTCGCCCAGGGCGGCACGCCCATGCGCGCACCCATCGGCTACCTCAACGTGCGCCGCATCGACGACAACGGCCGCGAGATACGCACCGTCGAGGTCGATCCCGAACGCGCCCCGCTTATCACCTGGGCATTCGAGCACTACGCGACCGGGGAAACCTCCGTCACCGGTCTCCTGCGGGAGCTGACAGCACGGGGGCTGCTGACGGTGCCGACACCGAAGCGCCCCTCGAAGCCGCTCGGGAAGAACACGCTCTACAAGCTGCTGACGAACCCGTACTACGCGGGCGTGATCCGCTACAAGGGCGCACTGCACCCCGGCGCGCACGACCCGATCGTGGAACCGGAACTGTTCGACAAAGTGCAATCGCTACTCCGGGCGCGGACGGCGAAGATGACCCGGCACGTTCAGCACGCCCACCACCTCAAAGGACTGTTGCACTGCGGCACCTGCGGGTCCCGCATGCTGCTCGACTTCGCCACCAATCCACGCGGCACCACCTACGCCTACTTCATCTGCTCCGGCCGCGCCGCCAAGAAGACCACTTGCACCAGACGCGCTGTCCCCGTCGCAGTCGCCGAACGCCTCGTGGCGGACTCGTACGCCTCGATCACGATCGGCGACGCCACCTATCAACGGCTCGCGGCTGACGTGGATGCGGCGTTCGATAAGCGCAACGCGGGCCAGGATCAGGAAGTTGCTGACTTGACCGCGAACCGGGCACGCCTGGAGGCAGAGTCCGACAAACTCCTCGCCGCGCATTTCGCCGACGCCATCGACCTCGACACCCTCAAGCGGCATCAAGACCGCATCCGCACCGGCCTCGCCGACATCAACCGTCGCCTCGCCGAGCACAGCGAACATCACACCGGCGGGCGCGCGTTCCTCCACGACAGCCTGCGGCTCCTCACCGACGCGCACCGCGCCTACGCCCACTCTGGCGACGCCGGCCGGCGGCTCGCGAATCAGGCGTTCTACACACGCTTGGACATCACCGACGACGAACAACTCCGGCCACACCTCGCGGAGCCGTTCGCGACGATCTTCCGCGAAGCCCACGACACCGGCGACGAAGGCAAGGAAGCCAAACGGGAACACGCCACCTCTACCGATGTCGCGTGTTCCCGTAAGACACTTTGGGTGGATCTGAGGGGATTCGAACCCCTGACCCCCTGCATGCCATGCAGGTGCGCTACCAACTGCGCCACAGACCCGTTGAAGTCGGAGGAATGCTCCCCCGACAACTCCTCTACTCTACACCGGCCGGGCCCTCGAAGTCCAAATCGACGACCCGAACCGCTTCCCCCGCGCGTGTCACGGCCCGGGGCGCGGGCGCATCAGCCGGAAGACGGCTACGATCGATCGTCGAACGCGGAGTCGGGAGCCGCGGCTTCGAGCATCGGAGCCAGGTCGACGACCGGGCAGTCGCTCCACAGCTTCTCGAGCTGGTAGAAGCCCCGCTCCTCCTGATGGAAGACGTGCACGACGATATCGCCGAAGTCGAGCAGCACCCAACGGCCGCTCTCGCGGCCCTCGCGGCGCAGCGTGCGCACGCCGGCCGCATTCAGGGCTTCTTCGATCGCATCGGAGATCGCCTGCACATTGCGTTCGACGGAACCGGTGAGGATGAGGAAGGCATCGGCGAAGCCGAACTGCTCACCGACCTCCAGCGCCACCGGTGCTGTCGCACCCTTGTCATCCGCGGCGCGCACTGCCAGTTCGAGGTGTGCGAGCACTTCACGCATCTGGTCTACCTGAGTGTCCAGTGTCGTTCCCATTCCTGTATATCGAGATCGGTGTTGAAAGCGGTTCAGCCCGAGAACATGCCGCTCGTCGCACCCCAGACGCCGAGGCCGACGATGACGACGAGCAGACCGCCGCCCGAGATGCCGAGCACCAGAGGCAGCTTGCTCTTCTCCTTGGTCGGCTTCGCGACGACCGGCATGCCGGAGGGCATGCGCGCGCTCACCGCGTGCTTCGCGGAGACCGGGGTGGGGCCTGCTTCGGTGGTCTGAGCGGTTTCGCCGGCTTCGGGCATGCTGATCGGCTGCATCTGCAGCGAATCGTGGATCGACGAGTGGCCGCCGGTCTCGCCGAGCGAGCGCGGCAGTTCGATCGACCCGGTGATGTAGAGCTCGCCGGTCGCTCCGAGCGGGCCGGTGAGACCGCCGGTGTCATCGGGCATCGAGGGCAGGATCAGCGCCGACGTGTTCGACGAACCGGTGGCACCCTCCTGGGCCACGGCACGCGAGATCAGATCGTCGAAATCGCCCTTCTCGCTCGCCCCCTGGCCGCCGACGGTGCGCGATGCCGGGTCGTCGAAGACCGAGCGCCACTCCTCGGGAGGCTGGATGTCGGGGAACGAGTACTTCTGCGACTCCGATGCCTGCACGGGCTCCGGCGTCTCGGAGACGGGCGCGGGCTTCGGCTGAGCGCCCCCGCGTCGCGGACCGGGAACCGGCAGCACGTCTTCGGGTTCGGAAGCGGGCTCTACGGGCGCCGCCTCGGCTTCGGGCTGCTCCTCGGGAGACACCGCTGCGTCGGCCTCGGGCTCGCTCGTTTCGGCGGCCACCTCCGCAGAGTCGCTCGGCTCGGCGGCCTCGGTCTTGCTGCGGCCCCAGGGGAACCGGCGCTTCGGCTTCACCGGCTCGGCGACAGCCTCGACCTCGGGCTCGGCATCCGGGCCCGAGGGGAGATCGGCCTCGGGAGCCTCGAACGTCTCGGGGGCCTCATCGACGTCCGCCCCATCGACAGCGTCGGTGAAGATGTCGGCGGCCTCATTGCTCGGACCTCGCTCGGCTTCGCGCAGATCTTCCACCGAGAAGGGAGCCGTCGGCGGCGCCATCAGCGAGTCGAAGTCGAGCGCCGACGTCTCGGGCGCATCGGAAGCATTCTTGGAGGTCTCGAAGATGCCGCCGAGAATCGCGTTCTCCGTATCCTCGCCCGTGATCGCTGCGTCGGGCTCGACACCGACTTCCTCGGCCTCGACGCCCTCGGGTTCGACCGGCTCTGCCGCCTCGGGTTCGACCGGTTCTGGTTCTGCCGCGTCTGCACCGGGCTCGGCGGATGCCTGGGGCTCTGCAGCGGCCTCAGGCCCGGTAGCGGGGTCGGCACCAGAGGAGGCGTCGCCCGAATCGGCCTGTTCCGCGAGGGCGGCCTCGCGCAATTGCCGCATCTCGCGTCGGCTGCGCGGCGTACCATCCTCGTTGAACGGCGAGATCTCGATCGACCCGTTGGCTTCGGGGGCGGGTGCGGCGCTTTCGGCTGCTGCCACGGGCTCCTTCGCCTGCTGCAGCGCCTCTGAAAGGTCGAGCGCGCCCGTCTCCGCGAGTTCGCGCAGTCTGCGCTCCCGTCGGGTCATCGGGGGCTGGTCGTCGTGCTCACTCATCTTTCGTCACTTCCTCAGTGCTGTACAGGCCGTGCTTCGCAATGTATTGAACGACGCCATCGGGCACCAGGTACCACACCGGATATCCTCGAGCTACCCGCGCCCGGCAATCCGTTGACGAGATCGCAAGAGCGGGAACCTCCAACAAGCTTACGTGTTCGCCTGACAAACCCGAAAGCGAGAGCTCGTGCCCGGGCCGTGAGACGGCGATGAAATGAGCCATCTCCCAGAGTCGGTCGACGTCTTTCCAGCTGAAGATCTGTTCGACTGCGTCGGCGCCCGAGATGAAGAACAGCTCGGCGTCGGGCATCTGCTTGCGCAGATCGAGCAGCGTGTCGACCGTGTAGGTCGAGCCTTCGCGATCGACATCCACCCGACTCACCGTGAAACGGGGGTTTGATGCGGTCGCGATGACCGTCATCAGGTAGCGATGCTCGCTCTCCGAGACATTCGTCTTCTGCCAGGGGCGACCCGTCGGCACGAAGACGACCTCGTCGAGGTCGAAGCTCTGCGCGACTTCGCTCGCCGCGACGAGGTGGCCATGATGGATCGGATCGAAGGTGCCGCCCATCACCCCCACGCGCCGCTTGCCGCTCACCGGGGGTTACTCGTGCTTGCCGTCAGTGCCGTGCGGATCGGTGACGCCGTGGTCGCGGGCGTAGGCCGCGGCCTTGGCCGCGTGGCGGTTCGCCACGTCGTGGAACGAGAAGGTGACGATGGCGAGCACCACGAAGATCGAGAAGACGATGATGCCGTAGGCGATCGCCGGAATGGGAAGCTCGTTGACGACATGCGCGGCGCCCTCGGCTGCTGCGAACGTGGCGAGAAGTGACATTGAAACCCCTGTCATCACAAGTGAAACGGAATCGACCTTGACAGTCTACCGGTTCGGGCTATCGGATCTGACCCGAACCGCGCACGAGCCATTTCGTGCTCGTGAGCTCGGATAGGCCCATCGGGCCTCGCGCGTGGAGCTTCTGCGTGGAAATACCGACTTCTGCACCGAAACCGAACTCCCCGCCGTCGGTGAAGCGCGTCGACGCGTTCACCATCACCACTGCCGAATCGACTTCGGCGAGGAAGCGCTCGGCGTTCGCGTAATCCTCGGTCACGATCGCCTCAGTGTGACGGGTCGAATAGCGTTCGATGTGGGCGAGCGCCTCATCGAGCGAGTCGACGATGCGCACGCCCATCTCGAGGGCGAGGTGCTCGGTCGCCCAGGTCTCGTCGTCGGCGGCGGCGATACCCGCGGCAGTCGCGCGAGCCGTATCGTCGCCGCTCAGGTCGACGCCGGCCTCGATCAGCTCACCCGCGAGGCGGGGCAGCAGCCGTTCGACGGCGTCGCGATGCACCAGCAGGGTCTCAGCGGCGTTGCAGACGCTCGGGCGGTGCGTCTTCGCATTCTTGACGATGGAAGCGGCCATCTCCTCATCGGCGGTGGCGTCGACGAACACGTGCACGATACCCGAACCGGTCTCGATGACGGGCACCGTCGATTCGTTGACGACGGTCGAGATCAACCCGGCGCTCCCCCGCGGGATCAGCACGTCGACGTAGCCGCGCGCCCGCATGAGGCGACCGGCGCCCTCGCGGCCGAACTCGTCGATGGTCTGCACCGCGTCGCCGTCGAGCCCGGTGCTCGAGATCGCGGCCTGGATGATGCCGACGAGCGCGCGGTTCGAGTTCTCGGCGGCGCTGCCGCCGCGCAGCACGACGCCGTTGCCGCTCTTCAGCGCGAGCGCCGCGATATCGACCGTCACATTGGGTCGGGCCTCGTAGATCGCGCCGATCACGCCGAACGGCACTCGCACCTGGGTGATGGCGATGCCGTTGGCGAGCGTACTGCCGCGCACGATCTGGCCGACCGGGTCGGGCAGGGCGATCACGTCGCGCACGGCAGCGGCCAGTGCGCGCAGGCGCGGCTCGTCGAGGCGCAGACGGTCGAGCAGGCCCTCGCCGATGCCGTTCTCGCGCCCCGCTGCGAGGTCGAGAGCGTTCGCCTCGACGACCTCGGCGATGCTGCCCTCGAGGGACCGGGCGATGGCCTCGAGCGCCGCATTCTTCTGCAGCGTCGTGACGGTCGCGAGCTGCTTGGCGGCACCGCGGGCGAGCTCGAGCTTGGCGAGGAAGGGATCGGCGTGAGTCATACCCTCCAGACTACTGTCTCGCAGGCGCCCCATCGAAGCGGGTGCCGTAGTCTTCGCCCGCGATCACCCGGGCGAAGAGCTTCGTCTCGGTGAGCAGCACCGAAGCGCCCGCATCGGCGGCGAGCCGCGCGGCCGCGACCTTGGTCATGGCGCCGCCGGTGCCCCAGCCCGACTGCGCTTCGCCGATCTCGATGCCCTCGAGGCGGTCGCCGTAGGGCACGTGGGGAATGCGCTTCGCGCCGGCCATCGCAGGCGGCGCGGTGTACAGCGAGTCGACGTCCGAGAGCAGCACGAGTCGGTCTGCGGACACGAGGCGAGCGACGAGCGCCGCCAGCCGGTCGTTGTCGCCGAAACGGATCTCGTGGGTCGCCACCGTGTCGTTCTCGTTGATGATCGGCAGCGTGCCGAGCTGCAGCAGACGCTCGAGCGCCCGCTTCGCATTGCCCCGGTGCGTCGGGTTCTCCATGTCGTGCGCGGTCAGCAGCACCTGCCCGGCGATGATATCGTGCGCGCTGAGCGCGCGCTGGTACCGGTTCACGAGGATGTTCTGACCGACGGCCGCAGCGGCCTGCTGCGTCGCGAGGTCATCGGGGCGTTCGGCGAGCTCGAGGAAGGGCACGCCGGTGGCGATCGCGCCGCTCGAGACGAGGATCACCTCGACGCCCGCCTGGTGCAGCTTCGCCAATGAGTCGACGAGCGCCGGAATCTGCGACGCGTTCTCGCCGCTGACCGATGACGAGCCGACCTTGACGACGATCCGATCGGCGGAGAGCAGATCAGACCGGCTCACGATTCCTCGCTCCAGAGCCCGGCCTCTCGCTCGCGCTCCAGCTCGGCGCGGGCCTCGGCCTTCGCATCCATACGGTCGCGGTACTCGGTGCGCCGCTCCTTGTTGGTGCGGCGATCGGAGGCATCGATGCGGGCATCCGTGCCGCGCGCGCCGATCTGCACCTCTGCGGCGCTCGTCAGCGTGGGCTCCCAATCGAAGACGACTCCCGACCCCGGGCCGATCACGACGGTCGAGCCCGACACCGCGCCTGCCTTGATGAGGGCGGAGTCGATGCCGATCTTCTGCAGCCGGTCGGCGAGGTAGCCGACCGCTTCGTCGTTCTGGAAGTCGGTCTGCTCGACCCAGCGTTCGGGCTTCTCCCCGAGCACGCGGTAGAGGGTGCCGTAGGTGCCGCCCTCGGTGAGCACGCGGAAACCGCTCTCGTTGACAGCGCGCGGCTTCAGCACGATGCGTTCGGGCTCGCGCTCCTCGGCTGCGCGCACCGCGCGCGCTTCATCGACCAGCGCGCCGAGCGCAAATCCGAGCTCGCGCAGACCGCTGTGCGACACGGTGGAGATCTCGAACACCCGGTACCCCTGGGCCTCGAGCTCGGGCCGCACGAACTCCGCGAGCTCGCGCGCCTCGGGCACGTCGACCTTGTTGAGGGCGACCAGCTGCGGGCGTCCGAGCAGCGGAACCTGCCCCTCGGGCACCGGATAGGCGGCCAGCTCGGCCTTGATGACCTCGAGGTCCGAGACCGGGTCGCGGCCGGGCTCGAGCGTCGCGCAGTCGAGCACGTGCAGCAGGGCGCTGCAGCGCTCGACGTGACGGAGGAAGTCGAGTCCGAGGCCCTTGCCGTCGCTCGCGCCTTCGATGAGGCCGGGCACATCGGCGATCGTGTACCGCGATTCGCCCGACTGCACGACTCCGAGGTTCGGGTGCAGCGTCGTGAACGGGTAGTCGGCGATCTTCGGCTTGGCCGCGCTCATCGCCGCGATGAGGCTCGATTTGCCGGCCGAGGGGTAGCCGACGAGCGCGACGTCGGCGATCGATTTCAGTTCGAGCGTGACGCGCGCCTGCTTGCCCGAGGTACCGAGCAGAGCGAAGCCCGGCGCCTTGCGCTTGGGGCTCGCGAGGGCATGGTTGCCGAGGCCGCCGAGGCCGCCCTGCGCCGCGAGGTGGCGCATGCCGGCCTCCGCGAGGTCGGCGATGATCTCGCCCGCCTCGTCCTTGACCACGGTGCCGACCGGCACCGGCACTACGAGTTCGGCGCCGTTCGTGCCCGAGCGGTAGTCGCCCGCGCCGTACCCGCCGTTCTCGGCGTTCAGATGCGGTCGGCGATGGTATTCGAGCAGCGTGGTGACCTGGGGGTCGGCGAGGATGACGATGTCGCCGCCGTGCCCACCGGCGCCGCCGTCGGGGCCCGCGAGGGGCTTGAACTTCTCGCGGCGCACCGAGACGCAGCCGTCTCCGCCGCGACCCGCCTGGAGACGCAGCTGCACACGATCGACGAATGTCACCATGCCCGTTTTCCTTCCCTAGATACGGCAAAAGGCGAGCCGAAGCCCGCCTCGCCGTAGTCGCCCGCTCTTAGGCAGCGGCTACGATGTTGACGACCTTGCGGCCGCCCTTCGCGCCGAATGCGACCTCGCCCGCGGCAAGCGCGAACAGCGTGTCGTCCTTACCACGGCCGACGTTGACGCCGGGGTGGAACTTGGTGCCGCGCTGACGAACGATGATCTCGCCGGCGTTGACCTGCTGGCCGCCGAAGCGCTTCACACCGAGGTACTGGGGGTTCGAGTCGCGTCCGTTCTTGCTGGAACCGACGCCCTTCTTGGATGCCATGAGTCTGTGTGCTCCTTATTGTCTTCGCGAAGGCGAATTACTTGATGCCGGTGACCTTGAGGCGGGTCAGATCCTGACGGTGACCCTGACGGCTCTTGTAACCGGTCTTGTTCTTGTACTTCTGGATCACGATCTTCGGGCCGCGGAGGTCGTTGAGGACCTCGGCGGTGACCTTCACCTTGGCGAGAGCCGCGGCATCGGTGGTCACCGTGTCGCCGTCGACGAGCAGCACTGCGGGCAGCTCGAGCTTGCCGTCAGCGTCACCTGCCACACGATTCACGGTGATGATCGAGCCGACCTCGACCTTCTCCTGTCGGCCGCTTGCGCGCACTACTGCGTAAACCACTTGTCACCCATTCCTTGAGGATCGTCATCATGTCGAAGCCTGTGTACCGGCTTCGAAGTCTGCGTTTCACCACCCGGAAGGAGTGGCACCAACGCTCAATAATATCTCACAGACCCAAATCCGGTCAAATACGGCCCCGCGTGTTTCGCAGGATCGTGTCGCACCGGATGCGGGCGCGCTACTCGCCTCCGGTCGCGGAGCGCCGCGAGGTCTCTTCGAGCGCCTGCGCGAGCGCCTGCTTCGCCTCGATGGCGGCAGCGGATTCGCGGGCCGCGGCAGAGCGCTCCGCACCGCCGCGGCTGCCGGCGAGACGGCGGGCGCGCGAACGGCCCGTGCCTGCCGCCGGCGATTCAGGCAGCGCGTCGAGCAGCGAGTTCAGCAGATCGTCGGGCGACGCCGAAGCCGAAGCGCTCGCGTGCTGACGACCGGTACTCTGCGCGCCGGATGCGTCGGCCGCGGCCCGATCGCCGGCGCGCGACGGCTGCGCGCCCCCGTGCGCTTCGGCGACGTGGTCGTCCTCACCGTGCGGCTTGCCACCGCTCAGCGTCGACGCCGCCACCTGGGCGAGCATATTCTTCGCGCCGTCGGTGATGGCGTGCGCCTGCGGATTGTGGTTCTGCTGGGGCTGCGGCTGCTGATTCTGCTGCTGCCCCTTGCCGCGGCGCGAACCGCGCGACGACTGCTCGCTGCGATGCTTCGTCACCGGCTCGTGATGCACGATGATGCCGCGGCCGGCGCACACCTCGCAGGGGTCGCTGAACGACTCGAGCAGCCCGAGGCCGAGCTTCTTGCGCGTCATCTGCACGAGCCCGAGCGAGGTGACCTCGGCGACCTGATGCTTGGTGCGGTCGCGGCTGAGGCACTCGACGAGACGGCGCAGCACGAGATCGCGGTTCGACTCGAGCACCATGTCGATGAAGTCGATCACGATGATGCCGCCGATGTCGCGCAGCCGCAGCTGGCGCACGATCTCCTCGGCCGCCTCGAGGTTGTTCTTGGTGACCGTCTCTTCGAGATTGCCCCCCGAACCGACGAACTTGCCCGTGTTCACGTCGACGACGGTCATCGCTTCGGTGCGGTCGATGACGAGCGAGCCGCCCGACGGCAGCCAGACCTTGCGGTCGAGCGCCTTCGCGATCTGCTCGGTCACCCGGTACTCGACGAACACGTCGCGCTCGCCCTCGTACCGTTCGACGCGCTGCATGAGGTCGGGCGCGACCTGCATGAGGTAGTGCTCGATCGTGCCGTAGGTCTCGGCGCCCGAGATCACCAGGCGATGGAAGTCCTCGTTGAAGACGTCGCGGATGATCTTGATGAGCATGTCGGGCTCCGAGTGCAGCAGTGCCGGCCCGCCGCCCTTCTCGGTGCGCTTCTGGATCGACTCCCACTGGCGCGCCAGCCGCTGCACGTCGTGCGTCAGCTGGTCCTCGCTCGCACCTTCGGCCGCCGTGCGCACGATCACGCCGGCGCCCTCGGGCAGCACGGCCTTCAGAATCTTCTTGAGGCGCGCGCGCTCGGTGTCGGGGAGCTTGCGCGAGATGCCGTTCATGGCACCGCCCGGCACGTAGACGAGGAAGCGGCCCGGCAGCGAGATCTGGCTCGTGAGGCGCGCGCCCTTGTGCCCGACCGGATCCTTCGTGACCTGCACGAGCACCTGGTCGCCGGGCTTCAGCGCGTTCTCGATCTTGCGCGCCGAGTTCGATCCCTCGAACTCCGACCAGTCGACCTCGCCCGAGTAGAGCACGGCGTTGCGGCCGCGTCCGATATCGACGAAAGCGGCCTCCATGCTCGGCAGCACGTTCTGCACGCGACCGAGGTAGACGTTGCCGATGAGCGAGTTCTCGCTCGAGCGTGCGACGTAGTGCTCGACGAGCACCTTGTCCTCGAGCACGCCGATCTGTACGCGGTCGGCGGTCGTGCGTACGACCATCTCGCGGTCGACGGCCTCGCGGCGTGCGAGGAACTCGGATTCGGTGATGACCATACGGCGACGGCCCGCATCGCGGCCGTCGCGACGGCGCTGCTTCTTCGCCTCGAGCCGCGTCGAGCCCTTCACCCGCTGCGGCTCGCTGATGACCGGGGCCTGGCGCGGGGCGCGGCGCGGCGCGTCGTCCTCTGCGACAGACTCTCCCCCGCGCTGCCTGCGGCGGCGCGACGAAGCGCCCGCCCGATCGCGGTCGTCCTCTTCGTGCGCTTGGCTGCGCGCATCGCGCGTGTCGCGCGGCTCGTGGCGCTCCTGGCGATCGAACTGGCGGTCGAGCATGTCGTCGAGCCGGGTGAGATCGCTGCGGCGCGGCCGCGGCTGGATCGGGGGCACATCGGGGGCGATGAAGATGAGCTTGGTCGTCGCGCGGAAGCGCTCCTCCGGGGTCATCTCGGCCCAGGTCGGGGCGGTCGGGGTCTCCGGAGCGCTCTGCTCGGTCGACTCGGTGCTTTCGGCGACCGACTCGGTCTCTGCTTCAGCGACCGACGCCTCGGACTCGGGCTGCTCGGCGGTCTCTGCCCGTACGCCCGCGGCTTCGACCCGCTCCTCGTTCTCTCCGTTCACGACCGGGGTCTCCCCCGCTGCTGCAGCTGCTTCGCTTTGCGTATCCTTCACCATTACTCGGTGGTCTCCTTTATGACCCGCAGCGCCAGGCGCAGTGCGGGAACTCTATGGTGCGGTGGAACACCGCGAAATTCTGGTGTGTCCGCGGGCGTATACGACACCCGCACTCGGCCGTTCTCGGGCCGGTGAACGCTTCGCAGCATTCAAAAGACTGTGCGTGCGACCCGCCTCGTCGGCATGTCGCGCGTAGTTCATTATGACACGCCCCGCCCGAGATCTTCCAGAACGCGCCCCGCCACGACGCGACGCGCGACCGGCGGTCCTTTCGCAGTCGGATCACACCCCTCGGCGAGTAGGATCGCCCGTATGAGTGACTCACGCGCACGCTCCCGCCCGACGGCCTTCGCGCTCTTCACCGTCATCGCCGGTGCGATCGGCTGGTTCGCCTCGTTCGAGCTGCTCACCGAATACATCCGCACGCTCCAGAATCCCGACTACATTCCGAACTGCTCGGTGAGCGTGCTCGTCACCTGCGGCCCGAACATGGGCTCGTGGCAGGGATCGCTCTTCGGCTTCAGCAACCCGATCATCGGGGTCTCGGCCTTCGTCGTCCCCGTTCTCGTGGGCGTCGCACTGCTCGCAGGCGTACGCTTCCCCCGGTGGTTCTGGATCGGCTACCGGCTGGGCCTCGCGGCGGGATTCGCCTTCATCTGCTGGCTCTCGTACCAGAGCGTCTTCGTGCTCGGCACGCTCTGCCCGTGGTGCATGATCGTGTGGCTCGTCATGATCCCGCTGTTCTGGATCACGATGCTGCTGCCGCCGTCGAAGTGGGAGGCCGGCCCGGCGCGTCGCGGGTCGCTCGAGAAACTGCATTCATGGTCGTGGGTCTTCGTCGTCGCGACCTACCTCGTCATCGCGTTCGCCGCCCAGGTGCGCCTCGACTGGCTCGCGGAGTTCGCACGGGCCTGACCCGGAGCCGCCTCTGCGCTCATGCGGGCCGCCTGGTGAGGCGCGCCCACAGCGCATCGACCTGCGCGATCGTGTCGGCCCGGGTGCGCGACGTGTCGATGACGACATCGGCCAGGCGCCTGCGCGCCTCGTCGCCCGCCTGGTTCGCGATACGCCCCCGGGCCTCGCTCTCGGTCATGCCGCGCAGCTCGATCATGCGTTGCACGCGCTGCTCTTCGGGAGCATCGGCGACGACGACGAGGTCGTAGTCGCGCGTCTTCCCGGTCTCGGCGAGCAGCGGGATCTCGTAGACGACGATGACGTCGGGGTCGCACCGCTCGACTTCGGCGAGGCGCTCGTCGAGCAGGCGCTGCACCTCGGGGTGCACGATCGCGTTCAGATCCGCGAGCGCCGAGGCGTCGCCGAACACGATACCGCCGAGCTTCGCGCGGTCGAGTTCGCCGCCCGTCGCGATCACCTCGGGGCCGAATCGTTCGATGACCCGGGCGAGGCCGGGTGTCGCCGGGGCCACGGCGTCACGGGAGAGCCGATCGGCGTCGATGCGCACCGCGCCGAGCTGGGCGAAGCGGTCGCCGATGGTCGATTTGCCGGCGGCGATTCCGCCGGTGAGCGCGATCAACTGCATACGCGATAGATTACCGCGCGCGCAGCGGGCCTCCTTTAGTCTGGTGGCATGCTCGAGATCCTGACCGGCCTCGCCCTCGCATCGGCTGCGGGGCTCAATGCGTACATCCCCATGCTCGGCATCGGGCTGCTCTCGCGCTTCACCGATATCGTGCAGCTGCCCGACGGCTGGCTGTGGCTCGAGAACTGGTGGTCGCTCGGCATCGTCGCGGCGCTGCTGCTCGTCGAGGTGCTCGTCGACAAGTTCCCGGCGCTCGATTCGGTGAACGATGTGATCCAGACGGTCGTGCGGCCCGCATCGGGCGGCATCGTGTTCGCCGCGGGTTCGGCGAGTCAGACGGTCGCCGTCGCCGACCCCGAGAGCTTCGTCACCTCCGCGCACTTCTGGCCGTTCGTGCTCGGCATCGTGATCGCGCTCGTGCCGCACGTGCTGAAGGCAGCAGCGCGCCCGGTCATCAACTTCGTCACGGCGGGGGCCGGGGCGGCGGTGATGAGCACCCTCGAAGACATCGGCGCCGTCGTGCTCACGCTGCTCGCGGTCATCGTGCCGGTGCTGGCGGTGGTCTTCCTCGCGCTCGTACTCGTGCTGCTCGTGCGCCGACTGCGTCGGGGCCTCGCCGTTCGCCGTGCGAAGCGCGCTGCGAGCGCCACTGCCTAGTCCCCCGGTGCGCACGCATTCCCCCGGTGCGCGCCGCACGCGCACCGCATGCACGCCGAAGGCCCGGCCTCCGAACGGAGACCGGGCCTTCGTGTGCGACTGGAGTCGTCAGCAGAGGGTTAGTTGCCCTCGAGCTGCGCCTTCAGAGCGGCGAGCGCCTCGTCGTCGGCGAGAGCGCCGCCCGAGTTCGAATCGCTCGAGAAGCTCGACGAGGGGGCGTCGGCCTGAGCCTGAGCCTGCTCGACGATCGCGGTCGCGACCTGCTTCTTGTGGGCTTCCCAACGCTCCTGGGCAGCAGCGTACTCCTGCTCCCACTTCTCGCGCTGGCTCTCGAAGCCTTCCTTCCACTCCTGGGTCTCCGGATCGAAGCCCTCGGGGTACTTGTACTCGCCGTTCTCGTCGTACTCGGTGGTCATACCGTAGAGAGCCGGGTCGAACTCGGTGCCCTCGGGGTCGATGCCCTCGTTGGCCTGCTTGAGGCTGAGCGAGATGCGGCGACGCTCGAGATCGATGTCGATGATCTTGACGAAGACCTGCTGGTTCGCCTGCACGACCTGCTCGGCGAGCTCGACGTGCTGATCCGACAGCTCCGAGATGTGCACGAGGCCCTCGATGCCGTCCGCGACGCGCACGAATGCGCCGAAGGGAACGAGCTTCGTGACCTGGCCCGGGGCGATCTGGCCGATCGCGTGGGTGCGGGCGAAGACCTGCCAGGGATCCTCCTGCGTCGCCTTCAGCGACAGCGAGACGCGCTCGCGATCGAGCTCGACCGACAGCACCTCGACGGTGACCTCCTGGCCGACCTCGACGACGTCGGAGGCGTGCTCGATGTGCTTCCACGAGAGCTCGGAGACGTGCACGAGGCCGTCCACGCCGCCCAGGTCGACGAATGCGCCGAAGTTGACGATCGACGAGATGACGCCCTTGCGCACCTGGCCGGGCTTGAGCTCGGCCAGGAACGACGAGCGGGTCGCCGACTGGGTCTCCTCGAGCAGCGCGCGGCGCGAGAGGACGACGTTGTTGCGGTTCTTGTCGAGCTCGAGGATCTTCGCCTCGATCTCCTGACCCAGGTACGGGGTCAGGTCGCGCACGCGGCGCAGCTCGATGAGCGATGCGGGGAGGAAGCCGCGGAGTCCGATGTCAACGATCAGGCCGCCCTTGACGACCTCGATGACGGTGCCGGTGACGACGCCCTCGTTCTCCTTGATCTTCTCCACGTCGCCCCAGGCGCGCTCGTACTGAGCACGCTTCTTCGACAGGATCAGGCGACCTTCCTTGTCCTCCTTCTGGAGCACGAGCGCCTCGACGGGATCGCCGACCTGAACGACCTCATCGGGGTTCACGTCGTGCTTGATGGACAGCTCGCGCGAGGGGATGACACCCTCGGTCTTGTAACCGACGTCGAGGAGCACCTCGTCGCGGTCGATCTTCACTACGGTGCCTTCGATGAGGTCGCCGTCGTTGAAGAACTTCAGGGTCGATTCGACCGCTGCAAGGAAGTCGTCGGCAGAGCCGATGTCGTTGATAGCGACCTGCTTGCTCGTGGTCGTTGCGTTCGTCATGAAATTGGTCTCCAGAATGGACAGGATATTCGGGCGGGAGCGCACCGGAACTGCTCGGCCGCGATGCGATCGCGGCCGCCGGGCCCACCCGCGCGTGGACATGGTTGAGTCGCCACAAAAGTGACACTCCAGTCTAACCCGCCGATCCACGCAGAAACAAGCGGCGACACGCCCGGGGTTCGCCGCGCCGCCGAGCTAGGCTGGCCGGGTGCCTCCCCGCTCCCCGCTGCCACAGCGCCACGGCCTCGATGCCGCCTGGCTGCGCACCGCGAACCGTGTGCACGGCGAACCTCCGCCGTTCGACACGATGGGCGCCTGGCTGCGCAGCCGCATCCCCGCGGAGGTCGATGTCGCCGCGATGCTCGACGCGCGTGCCTTCGTGTACGAGGACGGCTCGGTCGTCGGCTCCGGGGATCGCTACCGCCCGCACACCTTCGTGTGGTTCCATCGCGAGCTGCGCGACGAGGCCGAGGTGCCCGGCAGCATCGATATCGTGCACCGCGACGATCGCATCGTCGTCATCGACAAACCGCCGTTCCTGTCCTCGATCCCGCGCGGACGGCACGTCTCGCAGAGCGTCGTCGTCAAGCTGCGCGACCGGCTGCAGCTGCCCGAGCTCACCCCGGCGCACCGTCTCGACCGCGTCACCTCGGGCCTGCTGCTGCTCACCGTCGAACGCCGGTGGCGCGGCGCCTACCAGTCGCTCTTCCAGGAGCAGACCGTGCACAAGGTGTACCGGGCGGTCGCCCCGATCGGCCCCGCGCTCGAGCTTCCGCTGACCGTGGAGAACCACATCGCGAAGCAGCACGGCGTGATGCAGGCCGAAGTCGTGCCCGGCGCCCCGGTCAACGCCCGCACCCTCGTCGAGCTCGAGGTCGACCTCGGCGACGGCACCGGCGTCTACCGGCTCACGCCCGCTACCGGTCGCACCCACCAGCTGCGCCTGCACATGAACGGACTCGGCGTACCGATCGTGAACGACCCGCACTACCCGGTGTCGCGCGGGGTCGATATCGACGACTTCGCGCATCCGCTGCAGCTGCTCGCCAGCGAGCTATCGTTCACGGACCCCGTCGACGGGTCGGACCGGCGCTTCACGTCGCGGCGATCCCTGCCGATCACCTGACCGTCGCCCCGCTGCGGCGGCGAGCCCCGCTCTGCACGAGAGCCGCCGCTCCGAACACCAGCGCCGCCCCGCAGGCCGCGCAGAAGATCAGCAGGCGGATGTTGGCTTCGATCGTCGCGTCGCCCCAGGTCATCAGGTCGACGTACCCAGCCTCCCGCTCCCCCAGCACCGCGTTCACCAGTCGGCCGATCACCAGCGCGCAGATTCCGAAGAGCAGCACGACCGCTGCGGTCACGCCGAGAGCAGGCAGCGGCAGGTAGCGGATGGTCAGCGCGACCAGCCAGATCGGCACGGCGCCGATCGCGACGAGCGGCAGCACCGGCCACACCCACAGTTCGAGCCGCCCGAGGGCGACGAACACGATGAGCAGGAACACGACGAGCGCCGCCGTGTCGATCACGAGCGCGAGAACGGTGGTATGCCGCCCGAGACCGCCCGGCAGTTCGAGCAGCGTGAGCCAGATCGGCGTGAAGACGAGCAGCAGCCCGAACAGCACCCCCGACACCGCGATCACGAGCCACGGCCCTGCCGCGAACTGCAGCCAGACCACGAGCAGCAGCACTACGAGACACGCCGTGGCACTCGCGAGGGCCGACCAGCCCGGTCGCGGTACGGGCAGCAGCGGCAGAGTGGTGAGCGAGAACGCGAGACCCACGGCCGGCAGCACGATCCAGAACCAGCTCAGGGTGTGCTGCACGGACAGGTTGACGATGAAGCAGGTGAGGATCGCGCCGGCCCAGGTGAGCAGCGTCGTCCAGAGGATCGCACGGCGCCAGCCACGGTAGTTGCGGGCGTCGCGCTTGTCGGCTCGACCCTCGTGGTCCTCGCTGGCGCTGATCAGCTCCTGACCGCTGACGCCGAGTTCGGTGGCGAGCGCCTGCACCAGAGACGCTTCTATGATTGTCAAGTCGTAGAACCGGCAGAATGTAGGGCATTGAGCGTCCGGTAGAAGTGCCTACCGAGGTAGCGTTTGAGACAGCGCCGGATCTCGCGCTTGCTA
>NZ_JBSGPC010000002.1:0-626136 GCF_053567315.1 Leucobacter sp. GX0328 | reverse complement strand
ACCCGGGCCCTGAGGCGCGTGATCGGAGGTGGTGAACATGCTTCCATTGTCCCAGTTCCCACCGACATCCGCACCCCGAAAAATGCTTCTGATCAGGAATTGTGGATAACTCGCCTAATTCGGGCGAATCCGCCCGAAACGCCACCCTGTGGAGGAAGAGTGAAGCTCAGAACACTCGTTGATCCCTGGAGAAATCACCCGATTGTCGGCGCAGCAGCGCGAGCGTGCCGTACACGATGAGCCCCTGACCCAGCGTGTACGTCGGCATGATCATCAGGTCGCCGAGCCAGACCGGCAGGCCGACGAACTCCTTGAGCGCGATGCAGGTGTCCGACACGAGGAAGAAGGCGCCGCCGACCGCGACGCCACGGCCGAATCGCGGAGACAGCGCGGCGGTCATCCCGAGCACCACGCCGTACACGGCCAACGGCACCAACAGCGCGCCCGCGTGCGGCCCGACGACGATCAGCGTCGCGACCCACCAGATCGCGTAGACGAACGACCATCCGGGCACGCGACGCACGCCGTCGATGCCGGGCGCCCGCCAGAACAGGGCGATGTACGCCAGGTGCGCGATCGCGAAGAACAGGATCATCATCGGCAGTGCCGGCAGGCTCGGGAAGAAGAGGCCGGCGCCGTCGCCGATCCACGAGGCGAGTAGTGCGATGAGCACGAGCACCATGGCGCCGCGCGGCCACGGACGCTCCCCCCAAGTCGCCCACACCACCGCAAGAGCGAGCGCCGGCATCAGCAGCTGCTTCGTCTCGAACCCCTTGCCGGGCAAATCGAAGACGATCAGCACGCAGTGCACGACCGAGGCGAGCGCATACGGAAGGAACGGGAGCAGTGCCCGGGCACGACCAACGCCCGCGCCCTCGCGCACGTCGCCCATACCGCCCGCCTATTCCTCTGCGAGTTCGATCGCGCGCACGGCACCGCGATCTGCTACGAGAGTATCGCGCACGCGGCGACGCAGCACCTTGCCGATGAGCGACTTCGGCAGCTCCTCCCACACGACGTAAGTGGTCGGCCGTTTGAACTCCGCGAGGTGCTCGCGCGCGGCCTCCCGCGCCGCCGCCTCGTCGAACGACGCACCGGGCTCGAGCACGACCGCGGCGGTCACGACCTCGGCGCCACCGCCGCGCGGCACCCCGACCACTGCCGACTCCGCGACCCCGGCCACGGTGTTCACGACGCGCTCGACCTCGCTCGGCGAGACGTTGAAACCGCCCGTGATGATGAGCTCCTTCTTCCGGTCGACGACCGTGACGAAGCCGTCCTCATCCTGCACCACCAGGTCGCCGGTGCGCACCCAGCCGCCGTCGAGCAGCGTCGCCGCCGTCTCCTCCGGCCGATTCCAGTAGCCCGTGAAGACCTGCGGGCCGCCGATGAGCAGCTCGCCGACCTCGCCCAACTCGACCTGCTCGGTCGGCTCCTCCGGGTTCACGACACGGATCTCGGTCGACGGGAACGGGAGGCCGATCGCCCCGATCCGGCGTTCGTCGGTGAAGGGATTCGCGAGCGCAATCGGGCTCGTCTCGGTGAGCCCATAGCCTTCGTTGAGCATGCTGCCGGCAAGGCCCTCCCACCGCTTGACGACGGCGGGGGTCAGCGTCATGGCGCCCGAGATCGAGTACACCACCTCGTCGAGGTTCAGATCGCCGTCGCGGGCGACGCGCGCGAGCCGGTCGAACATGGGCGGCACCGCGGGGATGAAGGTCGGCGGAAACCGCTTCGCGGCCGTCGCGACGAGCTCGGGGTCGAAGGTCGGGAAGAGCACGGCGCGCGAGCCGGTCTCGACCGAGTAGATCACCGAGAGCAGCAGCCCGAACGAGTGGAACATCGGCAGCAGCCCGTAGATGCTGCCCGAACCGTGCTCGAAGTCGGGCATCCACGCGGCCCCCATGCGGGCGTTCGCCCAGAGGTTGCCGTGCGAGATCATGGCGCCCTTCGGCGCCCCGGTCGTGCCCGAGGTGTACTGGAGGCAGGCGATGTCGTCGCGCCCGGGTCGCGGGTGGTCGGCAGGGATCGGCGCCGAGCGCTGCAGCTTCGAGAACGGGATGGTGCCGACGGTCGACGACCAGAGCTTCGCCCGCGACTCGCGCGCCTTCGCGATCGGCAGCCGGAGGGCGATACGCATGCCGACCGGCATGGCCTCCGTCACGTCGACGGACACGATCGTGCGGATACCGAGATCTTTCGGGAGCGCCTGCACCTGCTCGACGACGTTGCTCCAGGCGATGACGACGGTCGCGCCGTGGTCGCGGAACTGGGTCTCGAGCTCATCCGGGGTGTAGAGCGGGTTGTGCTCGACGACCGTCGCGCCGAGGCGCAGCACCGCGTAGAACGCGATCACATGCTGCGGAGCATTCGGCATGATCAGGGCGACGCGGTCGCCGGCCTTGACGCCGATGCTGCGCAGACCCCGTGCGACGCGCGACACCTGGTCGCCGAGTTCGCGGTAGCTCAGGGTGCGGCCGAAGAAGCTGATGGCGTCGCGTACGGCCCACTGCGTGCAGCGCTCTTCGAGGAGGTCGATGAGCGAGCCGGTGACGGGTTCGATGTCCACGGGAGTGCCGGGCGCGTAGAAGCGATTCCAGGCACGAGTCTCGTTGATGTGCATGCAGACAAGCGTATATGCCTTTTGAACCAGTCGGTCAGTTACTAGAATGCAGGCATGATCGCACGCGGGCCCGCACTGCTCTTCACCGCCTGGGCGCTTCACGACGTCGAGGAGGCGCTGGCATTCCCCTCGACCTGCGATGCACTGGCCGAACGCACCGGAATCGACGGGCTGCGCATCGGCAGACGGCAGTCGTGGGTCGCGGTCGGGCTCATGGGAATCGTGATCGCGGTCGCCTGCTGGCGGGGCAGCAGAACCGGCGGCCGTTCGAAGCTCTATCGAGCCGCGGTCGCCGGTCTCGAATGGCACGTCTACACGCATCTCGCCGCATCGGTCGCCCAGCGTCGATACACCGCCGGTGTCGCGACGGCTGTTCCCGTCATGCTGCCCGGCGCGATCCTCGCACGCAGGGAGCTGGAACGCGATGGGTTCCCGATTCGGGCACGGGATTCCGCCCGGGGCGCCGCTCTCCTCCTCCCAGGAGCGATCGTCAGCCAGATTCTGGCCCGATTCGTCCCGTAGGAGGCCGCGCCTCAGGGCTCACTCGTCGGGGTATGCGTCGTGCAGCACGGCGGGCTTCCCGAGCCGTCCGGCGAGTTCTCCGACGAATCGGTCCAATGCGTTCGGCTGCTGCGCTCGGCTCAGGTCGATCGCCCGCCGCAGCACGAGCAAGGCTCCCCCGTGCGACCGCAGGTGTGCAGCGAGGCGGGTCTTCCGGCTGGCGTGTCCGCGAGCTGCGTCGGATTCGCCGCCGGATGGGCGTAACACGAGCTTCAGTGCGGCAGCAGGTCAGCGAGCGACGGGCGTTCGCGCCTGCCATCGTCCGGCGCGGTGCGCGATTTCGATCGGATGGTCGAAGCACTCGCTCACGAGCCGGGTCTTCAGCATGTCACGGGCCGCTCCCGACGCGTGCACCCGGCCGCCTTTGACCAGCATGGCATGGGTGGTCGTGCTGGGCAGCTCCTCGAAGTGGTGCGTCACCAGGACGGTCGCGAGCTCTGGCCGGGCGCGGTGCAGCACGTCGATCGTGGTGAGGAACTGCTCGCGCGCGGCGACGTCGAGCCCGGTCGTAGGCTCGTCGAGGAGCAGGAGGGGCGGGTTGCTGAGCAACGCGCGGGCGATGAGCGCACGGCCGCGTTCCCCCTGCGACATCGTCGGCCAGGTCGCGGACTCGCTGCCGGCCAACCCGAGCAGGTCGATGAGCTCGTCGGCTTTGGCGAGGGTGTGCTGGTCGGGCTCCCATCTGGGCATGAGCTCCGTGGTCCCGGTCGCTCCAGTGAGGACCACCTGGCGGACGGAGAGGGGCGATCGCAGCGGGTGCCGCGGGTTGACGTGTCCGATCGACTCGCGCAACTCCCTGATGTCGACTCGCCCGAGCCGACGGCCGAGCACGTGCACGGTGCCGCGGCTCGGATGCTCGACCGCACCGCACATGCTCAAGATCGTGCTTTTGCCCGCGCCGTTCGGGCCGATCAGGGCCCACCGCTCCCCCGACCGGACGGTCAGTTCGATCCCGGCAAGGATCTGCTGGGACTGCCGGATGAAGTCGATGCCGTCGAGGCGGAGGATCTCCGGCTCAGCCATTGGCCCCCTCCAGCTCGACGGCCGGGTCCGGCCGTTCGGTATTCTCGGCAGCAGTGCTCCGTCGCTCTTTGAGAACGAACGAGAGCGCGAAGCCTGCGACCAGCAGCCCGACCAAGATCAGGAAGACCGTCTGAACGCTCGACTGGTCCGCGACGGACCCCAGCAGCGGGCTGACCAGCCCTCCGAACGATAGGGTCAGCCCGAGGGTGACGCCGCTGGCCACGCCGATCCGATTGGGCAGGTACGAATGCGACAGCGTGATCTGCACCGCGAATGGCAGGAACAGGCTCGCGCCCAGGACCGCGGTCGCGACGATGACCACGGTCGGCGAGGGCGCGAGGACGATCGCGATGGTCGAGAAGGCGGCCAGCAGATAGCCGGTGCGGACGATGCGCAACCGCCCGAAACGGTCGGCCAGCCAACCGCCGGCCAGGGTCCCCGCTGCGCCGGCGGCCGGGAACAGCGAGAGCGCGATGGACGCGAAGCCGGTGCTCACCGAGAAGCGCTCGATCGAGTAGAGCGCGATGAAGGTTGAGGTACCGACGTAGGCGACCGACCAGGTGGCCAGCACGACGGTGAGCCAGAGGAACGCCTTCCAGTCATCGGGAACGGACGGCCTCGATGTCGCGGACGCGCGCTCGGTGGGCGCAGTTCGCGAGAACAGGTGCTTCCCGGAGACCATCGCGAACACCAGCCCGAGCACGAGGGCCGGGATGATGAGGAAGCCCGTGCCCGAGAGCCCGAACGTGCCGATGACGAGGATCACGGCCGACGGCGCGAGCGCGACGCCGAAGTTGCCGCCGACGGAGAACAGGCTCATCGAGCCGCTCGTGCCGCCGCCGAGCTCGCGCGCCTCCACCGTCGCCGCCGGGTGGTACGCTGCGACGCCGATGCCGGAGACGGCCATGACGATCCAGACCGCGGCGTAGGAGTCGGCGACGATCCCGCTCAGAGCGATTCCCGTGCCGGCGGCGAGGAGCCCGGCGAGGCTCATCCACCTCATGCCGTAGCGGTCGCTGAGGTATCCGAATACGGGCTGGGCGACGCTCGACAGGGCGGTCGCCGCGAGGGTGATGCCGGCGATCGCCGCGTAGGAGTAGTCCGCCTGGAGCACGAAGAACGGCAGCAGGGCGGCAACCGCGCCGGTGTAGAAGTCGTTCGCGGCATGGGTGACCGTGAGAGCCCACAGGCCGAGCCTGCGGCGGGTGCGATGAGAGGACGTGCTCATGGAGTTCTTTCGGATCGGGCGCGCTCGGGCGCGGCGCCGCACGGATGGGACCGGCAGTGGTCAGGGGTCGCTCCGCGCGCAGGTCGTCCGGTCGTTGGGTCGAGTCAATTCCTGGCGCGGCGAAGAAGGAGATTTCGCTGAGACATAGGCTAGACTATACACAACTTCTCAGACAAGTAGTGAGGTGGGGTCTCATGGTGCAAGTGTCGCGAGCACCGCTCGCCGAGCAGGCGGCCGATCTGCTCCTCGAGCGCATCCGGGGCGGCGAATGGCCGCTGGGGTCGAAGATTCCCGGGGAGAACTCCCTCGGACCCCAGCTCGGCGTGGGCAGGTCGACGGTGCGCGAGGCCATCCGACGGCTCGCCGGACAGGGCGTTCTGACGACCCGTCAGGGGGCGGGCGTGTTCGTGGCCTCGCTCGACGTCGTCGAGGACTGGAGCGAGGCGCTGCAGCGGGCCGACATCGATGCAGTCATCGAGGCCCGCATCGCGATCGAGGTCGAAGCGGCGATGCTCGCCGCCCAGCGGCGCACGTCGACCGAGCTGCGCGCCATGCGGCGTGCCGTGAACGAGCGCTCCGAACATCAGGTCGATGTCGAGTCGCACGTCGATGCGGACATCGCCTTTCACCGCACGATCGTCGTGGCCGCGCACAATCCGATCCTGGTCGACCTCTTCGACAGCTTCACACCGCGCAGCCGTCAGGCGATGGTGGACATGCTGCGGCTGCGCGGCGAGTTCGGGGGCGACGCCGACCAGCACGCGCACACGAGCGTCCTGGAGGCGATCGCCGCACGGGACGACCAGGCGGCGGCCGCACGGGCACGCGAGCACCTGATGACGCTGAAGATGGAGTGAGAATCGGCGGCAACGGGACGTGTGCGCTGCGCCGCCGCGGGCTTCTGCGAGCTCGCCCGCCACGGCTGCACTGCGATGTTCGTCGACGAGTACAACCCGGCTGCCCTCGAGGCGCGACGCACCGACACCTCGGTGATACTGGGCGGCACGAGCGAGTTCGCCGTTGAGATCCATGTGATCGACAACATCGATTGGGGCGACGAAGAGCAGATTCTCGTGGCGAAGATGGCCCGCTGCGCCTCATCAGCGGCGAGGCGGTCTGCTCGGAGCGCCTGCGCGCCGACGGGCACGGCACAAGTATCGCCGTGGCGCACCCGGAGTCGGGCACTCGTCACCACGAGCGCAGAGCACCGCAATTCGGCCTGAGCTGGCCGAGCTTCCACAGGCGCGGATCCCCGGGGTTCAGTCGAACGTCGTGACGACGAGCAGACGGTCGCCCGAGGAGTCGAGCGCACCCACCGTGACCTTGGACGACCTGCGGGGGCCGTCGGGCGACCAGGAGTCGCGGGTCTCCACGACGCGCTCGAGACCGTAAATACCGAGGAGCGCGCGACGTACCCCATCTATCTATCGGAGCATGATGAAGGCTTCGGACTGCGCCTTCTGCGCGCGGGTGGCCTGTGGGTTCAGACCCTCACTCCAATGGGGATATACACGGAACCCTCGCTTACCGGGATACGCGGACGAGCGAGTGACGCCCAGAACCTCGAGATGGGAGGCAGCAAATCGAAAAACCCCGAAGTTCTCTGCCTCACGCACGAACACAAGAAGTCCGTCAACTTCCTCGTCCGAAGCGAACGGCTTCGTCTCCCCCGCCTCGTCGCGCTTCCATACGGCAACAAACGCCCCTGGCTTCCTGGGCGTCACCCGCGCCGTACGTATCCGCCAGTGTTCAGCGCCGATCATCACGGTGCCGGATTCGTAGTCACCGCTCTGATCTTCCGCCTGGGGCGCACCCGGCACCCCATAACGGTCGCCGACGATGTCGAAGAACTCATGTAACGCACAGAACTGCATCAGGGAAGGATATCGGGGCACGAGCTCCCCGTCGGCAGTGTCAGCGGAGCCGCTGGCACCTCGGACAGAAATGGGAAGACCTACCGGCGAACGGAATGCGTTTGATCGCCGTGCCGCAGCGCGGGCACGGCTCTCCCGTGCGCCCGTAGGCGTTCAAGGAGTGCGCGAAATAGCCGGCCTGGCCGTTGACGTTCACGTACTGCGCGTCGAAGCTCGTGCCGCCCTCGGCGAGCGCCTGAGCGAATACGTCGCGCAGCGCGACGAACAGCTCGCTCGCCTTCCGACCGCTGAGCGCACTGCCCGGCGTCTCCGGGTGCACGCGCGCACGCCAGAGCGCCTCGTCGGCGTAGATGTTGCCGACGCCGCTCACGAGGGTCTGGTCGAGCAGCAGCTTCTTCACACCGGTCGAGCGCGAGACCAGCTTCGACAAGAACGAGAGGTCGTCGAAGTGCGGGTCGATCGGATCCCTGGCGATATGCAGCGCCTGGGCCGGCAGCTCGCCGTGCCCATCGGGTGCCGGCGCGAGCGCATCGATCGCGAGCGAACCGAACAGCCGCTGATCGGCGAAGTCGACGCGCAATTCGCCGTGCTCCGCATGCTCGATCCAGAGCCTGATGCGCACGTGCCGATCGTCGATCGCCTCGTGCGATCTCAGCAGCAGCTGACCGCTCATGCCGAGATGCGCGAGCAGAGCCGCGGGTTGCGCGGCCGACGAGCCGGCCTCGCCCTCGACAGGGATCCACAGGAACTTGCCCCGCCGTACGGGCGCCTGGAGCTGCAGACCGACGGCGCGGCGTTCGAAATCGGCTGCGCGCGCAGCGCCCGCCTCGGGCGTCAGCGTCACGCTGTGGCCGCCGAGACCGTCGTCGCCGCCGCTCGGCACGTGCCGCTTCAGGGCGCGCGGGTCGCGCACCTCGACGGCGGCGATGCGGGCGCCGGTGACGGCGGGCGCGAGACCCGCACGCACGACTTCGACCTCGGGGAGCTCAGGCATTCCGCTGGCGCTTGCGCCGGCTCCTGCGCTGCCGCAGGCGTTCGACGGCGTCGCGGGCGGCGGCGAGCTCGGCGACCTTCTTGCTCGTGCCGGTGCCTGTGCCGGTTTCGCCGTCGAGGGTCACGACCGCCGTGTAGAGCCGGTCGTGGTCGGGGCCGGTGCCGGTCGTCTCGTAGGGCGGGTGCGGCAGCCCGCGCTCGGCCGCGATCTTCTGCAGCGCGGTCTTCGGGTCGAGCGTCTCGGTGAAGCGCTCGGGGTCGGCGAGCAGCGGCGCGACGAGGTCGAGCACGAAACGGTCGGCGGTCGCCGCGTCGGTCGACAGGAAGACGGCGCCGATCAGCGCCTCCACCGTGTCCGCGAGGATGGAATCCTTGTTGCGGCCGCCGGTCTGCTTCTCGCCCTTGCCGAGCTTCAGGTGCGCGCCGAGGTCGAGTCCGCGGGCGATCTCGGCGAGCGCGACGGTCGAGACGAGGGCGGCACGGCGCTTCGCGAGCTCGCCCTCGGTCAGGTCGGGGTGGTCGCGGTAGAGCTTGATCGTGACCGCCTGGCCGAGAATCGAGTCGCCGAGAAACTCGAGGCGCTCGTTGTGCGGGGCGCCTCCGTGCTCGTACGCCCACGACCGGTGCGTGAGGGCGAGCTCGAGCAGCTCGGGGTCGGGCCGCACTCCGAAGGGGATGAGAAAGCCGCCGGGTTCGCCCTGGGGCGGCTCCGGCGGCTTTCGTTCAGTCGACGCCAACTTAGGCGTCAGCGACCTTGCGGCCCTTGTACTCGAGGAAGAGGGCGTTGCCCTGCGAGTCCTCGACCACGCGAGCGCGGTGCGGGAGGCTGTAGACGGTGCGGCCGTTCTCGACGGTCTTCACCAGCTTGGGGGCCTCGGCCTTCCACGCCGAACGACGGTGACGGGTGTTCGAGCGCGACATCTTCCGCTTGGGAACAGCCATGATGTTCTCTTTCCTACTTGCTTACGGGCCCGGGAGTCTCACCCGTGCCAGGTTCATCTTGAGCCGTGGCGGCATTCGTCTGAAAGCCTGCCAGCGCCGCCCACCTCGGATCCAGATCCTCTGCGGGCAGCCCTCCAACCTCGGCATCGCGCAGCTCACCGGACTCGGGGTCGAGCCCCGGGCAGTCCGGGCGACACACAGGCTGAAACGGCAGTGCAAGCACTACCGCATCTCGGAGCGGGGGTTCAAGATCCACGTGATCACCGTGAACCCCGTACTCGTCGGCCTCCGTAGGAGTATACGCGAAAAGTTCCTGGAATTCGATCTGAAACGGCGTGGCGAATTCTTTCAGGCAGCGACCGCATTCGGCGTGCATGGTGGTGCTCACCTCTGCGGAGACGAGAATGCCCTCGTGCACCGACTCCAGACGCACGTCGAGGTCGAGCACGGTGCCGGCGGGAACCTCGGCCAGCGCTTCGCCGAGCTTCTCGGGCACGGCGAACGAGCGGGAACGCTCGCGCATCTCGCCGGGTTTGCCCACGAGGTCGCGAATGTTCTCCTCGTATACACGGGTCGACTGCATCAGCTGGGCCTCCGCTTGTTCAGGAAGCTCGCGACGGCGCCCGGCACATAGGTGCTGACATCGCCGCCCATCTCCGAGACCTGGCGCACGAGCGTGCTCGACACGTGGGCGTGGGCCGGGTCGGGCAGCATGAACACGGTCTCGACGCCCGCGAGGCTGCGATTCATGATGGCCATCGGGGTCTCGTACGCGACGTCGACCTGCGATCGGATGCCCTTGACCAGCACGGATGCGCCGACCTCGGTGCAGTAGTCGACGAGCAGCCCGACCGACCACGACGCGACGGTGATGTTCTGCGGAGCGTGCATCTCTTCGAGCGACTGCTTCAGCAGATTCATGCGCTCCGAGATCGGGAGCATGGCGTTCTTGCCCGGGTTGTGCACGACGAGCACGTGCACCTCGTCGAAAATGCCGGCCGCCCGAAGAATGACGTCCATGTGCCCCATCGTCACCGGATCGAACGAACCGGGTACCACTGCGATTCTCGTCATGCCTTCAGCCTAGGGGTTCAGGCCGAAAATTTGCTCAAGTCGCACCGGGTGGCGGCGCGGTCGGGTCGACAGGGATCGCCGATCCTCCGGTCTTCTCCGCGCCGCGCGGCGGTCAGAGCCCGTGCTGCCCCGCGAAGATGACCGCGTGCACCCGGTCGCGCAGCTGCAGCTTCGCGAGCACCCGCCCCACGTGGGTCTTCACTGTCGACTCCGAGAGGAAGAGCTCGGCGCCGATCTCGGCGTTGTTGCTGCCGCGCGCGATGAGCCGCAGCACGTCGAGCTCGCGTTCGGTCAGCACTGCGAGGGCGGGGTCGAGCGCCGCGGCGTCTCCGCCGGTCGCGGGCGCGCCGATCCCGCTGTCGGAGCGGCGCAGCTGGTCGATCAGTCGCCGAGTCACGCTCGGCGCCATCGCGGCGTCGCCCGAAGCCACCCGGAGAATGGCGTCGACGAGCTCGGTCGGCTTCGCGTCCTTGAGCAGGAAGCCGCTGGCACCGGCCTGGATGGCGCCGGTGGCGTACTCGTCGAGATCGAAGGTCGTGAGCACCACGACCCGGGTCTCGGCGAACCGTTCGACGATGGCGGCGGTCGCGTCGATGCCGTTCATGCCGGGCATGCGCACGTCCATGAGCACGACGTCGCAGCCGCCGCCCTCGTGCTGCAACCGTTCGAGCGCGGCGAGCGCGGCCTCGCCGTCGGCCGCCTCGGCGACGACTTCGATACCGGGCTCCCCCATCAGCACGAGCGAGAATCCCGTGCGGATCAGCTCCTGGTCGTCGACCAGCATGACGCGGATCGCGGTGTCATTCATGGGAGATCCTCCTGGCCCGCTACCGGGGCCGATGGTCGTTGCGTACTCGCGTGGGCGGGCAGATGGACGTGCAGGCGCCAGCCGACCCTGCCGTCGGCATGGGCGAACGGCCCGGATTTGATGCGGCCGCCGAACACTCGGGCGCGCTCGGCGAGGCCCGCGAGCCCGCGGCCCGAGCCCACGCCGCTCTTCGGCCCGGTCGTGCCCGACGGCCGCCCCGTGTCGGTGATCTCGATCTCGACGCCGGTGGCCTGGTGACGCACCGTCACATCGGCTCGCGCGCCGGGCCCGGCGTACCGGAGTACGTTCGTGAGCCCCTCTTGCACGATGCGGTACACGGCGAGCTCCTGGCCCTGATCGCCCGAGGGTGCGCCCGCGACCTCGCAGACGACCGTCAGGCCCGCATCCTCGAACCCGCGCACGAGCTCGGGCAGCTGATCGACCCCGGGCTGCGGCACGAGGTCGGCGCTCTCCCCCTCGGCCTGCAGAGCGCCGAGCAGGCGGCGCATCTCGGCGAGCGCGGTGCGGCCGGTCTCGGCGCTGCGCTGCATCGCTTCGGCCGCCTTGTCGGGCGCTGCCGAAGCGGCGCGCGCCGCCCCCTCCGAGAGAGCGATCATCACCGACACCGAGTGCGCGACGATGTCGTGCATCTCGCGGGCGATGCGCGAGCGCTCCTCGGCCACCGCGAGCCGGGCGAGCTGATCGCGCTCGCGCACGAGCTGATGCGCGCGGTCGATCACCGCCTCGAGGTAGCGGCGCCGATTGCCGAGATTGATGCCGAACAGCACCACCGCGAGGTACCAGAGCGCTGAGAAGATCGTCAGCACGACGAGGTCGCCGAAGGACCGGACCATGGTGGTGGTGTCGGATGCGAGGATATCCGCCGCGCTATCGACCGCTTCGCCCCCGCCGGTTACGAACTCCCACAGGTACTGCAGCGCCGTGCCGGCAAGCGCCATGGCGTAGCCGACCCACCCCGCCGCCGCACTACGGAACACCGGCACGGCGTAGAGCATGAACAGCAGGGCGACGGCGTTCGCGGCACCGGTCAGCCCCTGGGTGCCGAGCATCGCGAGCACCGTCACCGCGAGGCCGCTCAACGGGTACTTGCGACGGAGCAGGAGCGCCGCAGCGACTGCCAGCGTGCGCACGACGGCGAGCGGCCACCAGGGCCAGACGAGATGGGGCGGCGCACCGAACAGCGACGAGAAAGAATCACCCGTCTGCGCAGAAGCCGCGAGCAGATCGAGACCGACACCCATCGCGGTGCCGATGAAATACCAGACGACGATGAAGACATCGACGGCGACCGGATGCGCCGCGAGGGCGCGCCGGAACATTCCCGGAGGCCTCGGCAGGCGCGCATCCGAGGCGACGACGCGGCCCGCCCCGTCGTTGATGCTGGTCATGCGTTCACCTTACTTGCCGACGGCGGCCCGCTCATCGTGCGACGGTACCGACCCCGTAGTACCCGGGTACCCGGCGCCGCATCGCAGCTCCGCCGTGCTCCCTAGGATTTCGCGAGGTTGTCGAGCAGGCCGGCTTCGCGATCCTTCGCGAGCACCGCCGCCATTCCGGGCGCCGTCTCGAGCTCCGGGTCGCGCTCCAGCAGACCGGCGGCGACCGCTCGGGCGTGCTCGATGAGCTCTCCGTGCTCGGTCACGCGCAGCAGCCGCAGCGTCGACCGCCCGCCCGACTGGGCCGTGCCGAGGATGTCGCCCTCGCGCCGCAGCTCGAGGTCGACCTCGGCGAGCGCGAATCCGTTGGAGGTGGCGGCGACGGCTTCGATGCGCTCCCGCGCCACGGACCCCTGCTCGGCCGTCGTCATGAGCAGGCAGAGCCCGGCGTGGCTGCCGCGCCCCACGCGGCCGCGCAGCTGGTGCAGCTGCGAAACGCCGAAGCGGTCGGCATCGCGCACGATCATGATGGTCGCGTTCGGCACGTTCACGCCGACCTCGATGACCGTCGTCGCGACGAGCACATCGGTTTCTCCGGAGCCGAACGCGCCCATGACGCGCTCCTTGTCGGCCGACGCCATGCCGCCGTGCAGCCCGTCGACGGCCACCCCCTCGAAGTCGGGTCTCGCACGCAGCTCCGCGACCGTGTCGGCGACCGTCGCGAGGGGACGCTGCGCACCGCCTTCTCCGTCGGCGCTTGCGGCATCTGCGAGATCTCCGTCTTCGACCACGCCCGCCGAGATCGCCGGGCAGACGACGTATACCTGCAGCCCCGCGGCGATGTCTTCGCGCGCTCGAGCCCATACCCGGGCCGCACGATTCGGCATTTCGAGCTCGGGCACCGTGAAGGTTTCGATGCCGAGCCGGCCCGGCGGCAGCTCCCTGATGGTCGTCACCTCGAGGTCGCCGAAGGCGGTGAGCGCGACGGTACGGGGAATCGGGGTCGCCGTCATCGCGAGCACGTGCGGCGCCTGCCCCTTCTGGCGCAGCGCCTCGCGCTGGTCGACGCCGAAGCGGTGCTGTTCGTCGACAATGACGAGCCCGAGGTCGAAGAAGCTCACGGCGTCGCCGAGCAGCGCATGCGTGCCGACGGCGATGTGCGACGCCCCCGATGCGAGCGACAGCAGCGCGCGCTTGCGCTCGGCTGCCGGCATGCGGCCGGTGTGCAGCACCGGGTTCATCTCGGCTGCGAGGTCGGGCCCGAGCGCCTCGACCACCGAACGGAAGTGCTGCGACGCGAGCACCTCGGTCGGGGCGAGCAGCGCGCTCTGGCCGCCGCTCGCGGCGACCTGCAGCATCGCCCGCAGTGCGACGAGCGTCTTGCCCGAACCGACTTCGCCCTGCAGCAGCCGGTGCATCGGGTGCGGCCGCGCCAGTTCGTTCGCGATCACCGCGCCCGCGCTGCGCTGGTCGCCCGTCAGCTCGAACGGCAGCTGCGCATCGAAGCGCGCGAGCGCACCGCCGGCATCGGCAGCAGGGCGCGGCGTGCTCGCCTCGTCGTCGGCCCGTCGCCGCCGGTCGAGCAGCGCGAGCTGCAGCTTGAACGCCTCGCGGAAGAGCAGGCTGCGGCGGGCCTCGCGGTAGTCGGCCTCGTTCTGCGGCCGATGCACGAGTTCGAGCGCGCGCCCGAGCGGCATGATGCCCTCCGCACGCACGATGTCGGCGGGCAGGGGTTCGGGAATCTCGGCGACCGCATCGAGCACGAGCACGATCGATTTCTGCACCGTCCAGCTCGGCACCTGCGCGGTCGCCGGATAGATCGGAACGGGCGTCTCGGCCCACGCCTTCGCGGCGGCCTCGTCGAGCTTCTCGGCTCCCGGCGCATCGTCGCGGTCCTCGAAGAGCTCGTACTCGGGGTGCTGCAGCTGCAGGCTGCCGCGGTAGTCGCTGACCTTGCCGGCGAAGATGCCGCGCCGACCGGGCCGCAGATCGCGGGTGCGCCAGGCCTGGTTGAAGAAGGTGAGCGTCAGCGATCCCTGACCATCGGTGATGCGCGCCTCGAGGATGCTACCGCGCCGCCGCTGCATCTGCCGCTCGCGCACATCGAGCACCTGCGCCACCACCGTGATCTGCTCGCCGGGGGGCAGACCCGTGAGCGGGGTGAGCTCGCCGCGGCGGGAGTACCGGCGCGGCAGGTGCATGAGCAGCTCGCCGACAGTGCGCACGTCGAAGGCCTTGGCGAGCGGTTTCGCCGTGCGCGCGCCGATGACCCCGTCGAGGGGCGTGTCGAGCGTCGCATGCACCATGGTTCTAGCGTATCGGCCGCATCCGACGCGCTCGATCGGTCACGGAGCCGTCGGTCACTCCGTCCGCGGCACGGGGCGGTATCGCACCGCGACCACGCCCGAACTGAACTCGCGGCGCGACACGAGCTCGAGGCGGGTGCGCTCGCGCAGACCCGCGAGCAGCGTCGGCCCGCGCCCCGCGATCACGGGGTGCACGAGGAATTCGTACTCGTCGATCAGCCCGAGATCGGCGAGCGCCAGCGGCAGGGTCACCCCGCCGACCCACAGGCCGTCGCCGGGCTCCTGCTTGAGGCCCCTCACGGTCTCGCCGAGCTCGCCTTCGATGAGTTCGGCGTTCCAATCGACCGCGTCGAGGGTGCGCGACACGACGTACTTCCGCGCCCCGTCGATGGCCTCCGCGAACGGCGTCTCCCACGACTCCATCCAGTCGGGCCAGCCGCCCGCCGCCGGCCGGCGCCACGCCGACTCCATCATCTCGTAGGTGACGCGGCCGAGCAGCAGTGCGTCGGCGCGCTCCATCTCGACGGTCCAGTAGAGCATCGACTCCTCATCGGGCGGCAACCCGGCCTCGTGGTGGCAGCATCCGTCGAGCGTGACGTTGATCGAGTATCGCAGCGGTCTCATCGCGTCCTCCCCCGTAAGTCGTTCCGTGCACGGGCAGCGGCGTCGGGTCGCGAGCATCGAGCACATCGGTGCGGCGATCGTACCCCGCGGCATCGCCGAGGCCAAGCACCACCCGGTACGCTCATCGGGTGACCAGAATCATTGCGGGCCGTGCCGGCTCACTGCGCCTCGACGTGCCGAAGGCGGGCACCCGGCCGACGAGCGACCGCGTGCGCGAGGCGATCTTCTCGGCGCTCGAGTCGTGGGGCATGACCGACGGCACGCGGGTGCTCGACCTGTATGCGGGCTCGGGCGCGCTCGGTCTCGAGGCCGCGAGCCGCGGCGCGTCGGCGGTCGTGCTCGTCGAGAAGCACGCCCCGGCGGCGCAGGTGGCCGGGCGCAATGCCCGCACGGTGCTCACGGCATTCGAGCGGGAGGAGTCCCGGCCCGTCATCGACGTGGTGCGCCAATCGGCGCAGGGCTATGTCGATGCGGCTGCCGAGCGCGCCGCCGGAGGCGCAGCGGCTCCGGACCGCTGGGATGTCGTCATGCTCGACCCGCCCTACGATCTCGGCGAGGCCGAGCTCACGGCGAACCTCGCATCGCTCGTCCCGCTGCTCGCGGATGACGCGGTGGTGCTGGTCGAGCGCAGCAGCCGCTCCCCCGAACCGACGCTGCCCGATGGGCTCTCACCGCTTCGCGATCGCCGCTACGGCGAGACCGTGCTGTGGTGGTGCGAGCTCTCCTCGCGCGAGGGCTGAACGCTCCGCGAACGCCGCAGGGCACCGCGACCCGTGACGGGTGCGCGGTGCCCTGCGGGCCCGAGAAGCGCTCGGTGCTGAATCAGCGAGGGATCAGCGTGTACTTCGTCGAGAGGAACTCGTGGATGCCGTCGAAGCCGCCCTCGCGGCCGACACCCGACTGCTTCACGCCGCCGAACGGCGCCGCCGCATTCGACACGAGGCCCGTGTTCAGGCCCATCATGCCGGTCTCGAGCTGCTCGATCATGCGGTGCCCGCGTGCGAGGTTCTCGGTGAACACGTAGCTGATGAGGCCGTACTCGGTGCTGTTCGCGATCTCCACGGCCTCCTCCTCGGTCGAGAAGCGCACGATGCCCAGGAGCGGCCCGAAGATCTCTTCGCGCATGATCGCCGCCTGCGGGCTGATGTGGTCGATGACGGTCGGCTGGAAGAAGTAGCCCGGCCCCTCGACGGCTTCGCCGCCGGTCACGATCGTGCCGCCGGTGGCGACCGCATCCGCGACCAGGCGCGCCGTGTTCGCCACGGCCTTCTCCTCGACGAGCGCGCCGATATCGTTGCCCTCGTCGGCGCCGCGGCCGACCTTCATCGCCGCGACCCTCTCGCCGACGCGCTTCGCGAACTCGTCGGCGACCGACTCGTGCACGATGATGCGGTTCGCCGCAGTGCAGGCCTGACCGATGTTGCGGAACTTCGCGAGCATCGCGCCCTCGACGGCCTGATCGAGATCGGCATCCTCGAACACGACGAACGGGGCGTTGCCGCCGAGCTCCATCGAGGTGCGCAGCACGTTCTGGGCTGCCGCTTCGAGCAGCTTCACACCGACCGGGGTCGAACCGGTGAAGCTGAGCTTGCGCAGGCGCGGGTCAGAGAGCAGCGCGCTCGACTGCGCGCTCGACTTGGTCGTCGGCACCACGTTCACGACGCCGGCGGGCAGGCCGGCCTCTTCGAGCAGCTGCACGAAGTAGATCGTGGTGAGGGGGGTGAGCCCCGCGGGCTTGATGACCGAAGTGCAGCCGGCGGCGATCGCCGGCGCGATCTTGCGGGTCGCCATCGCGAGCGGGAAGTTCCACGGCGTCACGAAGTAGCACGGGCCGACCGGCAGGTGCGAGACGACCATGTTGCCGGTGCCCTCGGGGTTCTGGCGGTAGTCGCCCTGCACGCGTACGGCCTCCTCCGAGAACCAGCGGAGGAACTCGCCGCCGTAGACGACCTCGCCGCGCGCCTCGGCGATCGGCTTGCCCATCTCCATCGCCATGAGCAGCGCGAACTCCTCCTTGCGCTCCATCAGCAGATCGAACGCGCGGCGCAGAATGTTCGACCGCACGCGGGTCGGGGTGCGACCCCACTCGGCCTGCGCCTCGACCGCGGCGTCGAGCGCGCGCACGGCGTCCTCGACCGTCGCATCGGCGATCGTCTTGATGGTCTCGCCGGTCGCGGGATCCTGCACGTCGAACGTCGCGCCGGAGGTCGAGGCCTCCCACTTGCCGCCGATGCCGAGACCGGACTGGACGCGATCGAGCAGATCCTGCTCATTGGGCTTGAGTACCATGCTGTGGCTCCTTACACACTGGGTCGACGACTCGATTGTCGTCGCTCTGCCTGAGTACTGGGGGTTCGCTTCAGTTATTGGTGATCGCGTCGACGACGACCTGCAGGCCGTCGCGCAGCAGCGCGTCGGAGATCGTGAGCGCGGGCAGGAAGCGGATGACGTTGCCGTAGGTGCCGCAGGTGAGCACGAGCACGCCCTGATCGGCGGCGGCCTTCGCCACGGCCGAGGTGAGCGCGGCGTTCGGCGTGTTCGAACCCGACTCGACGAGCTCGATCGCCATCATCGCGCCGCGTCCGCGGATGTCGCCGATGCGGTCGTCCGACTGCTGGAGTGCGCCGAAGACCTCTTCGATGGTGGCCTGGATGGCGGTGGCCTTCTCGAGCAGGTTCTCCTGCTCATAGGTCTCGATCGTGGCGAGCGCAGCGGCGCAGGCGATCGGGCTGCCGGTGTAGGTGCCGCCGAGACCGCCCGCGTGCGCCGAATCCATGATCTCGGCGCGGCCGGTGACCGCCGACAGCGGCAGGCCGCCCGCGATGCCCTTCGCCGTGGTCACCAGGTCGGGAACGACGCCCTCGTGCTCGGCGGCGAACATCTGGCCGGTGCGGGCGAAGCCCGTCTGCACCTCGTCGAGGATGAAGACGACGCCGTTCGCGGTCGCCCACTCCTGCAGCGCGGGGAGGAAGCCCTCTGCGGGAGCGATGAAGCCGCCCTCGCCCTGGATGGGCTCGATGATGATGGCGGCGAGGTTCGATGCGCCGACCTGCTTCTCGATCTGGGTCAGGGCGACCGCTGCCGCCTCGGCGCCGCTGAGGCCGTCGCGGAACGGGTAGGAGGTGGCCACGCGGTGCACCTCGGGCGCGAACGGGCCGAAGCCGTCCTTGTACGGCATGTTCTTCGCCGTCATTCCCATGGTGAGGTTGGTGCGGCCGTGGTAGGCGTGGTCGAACACGACGACGCCGTTCTTCTTCGTGTAGTGGCGCGCGATCTTGATCGCGTTCTCGACCGCCTCGGCGCCCGAGTTGAACAGGGCCGAGCGCTTCTCGTGGTCGCCGGGGGTGAGCTCGTTCAGCTTCTCGGCGACGGCGATGTAGCCCTCGTACGGGGTCACGGTGAAGCAGGTGTGGGTGAACTGGGCGACCTGGCGCTGCACCGCTTCGACGACGCGCGGCGCGGAGTTGCCGACACCGGTGACCGCGATGCCCGAGCCGAGGTCGATGAGCGAGTTGCCGTCGGCGTCGACGAGCACGCCGTCGCCGCCCGCGACGATCGAGATCGGCAGAGCCGCGCCGACGCCCGCAGCGACCGCAGCGTTCTTGCGCGCGATGATCTCCTGCGACTTCGGTCCGGGAATGCTCGTGACGAGCTTGCGCTCCTGGGGAAGCGACGGTCCGCCGATGACATCGACCATGATGAATGTTCTCCTTGGGTCGGGCATGCGCTTCGGTTCTGGCCCGGTCGGGCCGGCATGCTGCGATTTCCGTCTCAGCCTAATCTCGCGATACCGTGCAACCTCGTGCCAGAATGTATATTTCTAGGAGCAACTTTCGACAGCCTGGCACCAAGAGAGGGATTGCCCATGACGACGGAATCAGCCGTGCGGGTCATCCCGCTCGGCGGGCTGCTGCACCAGTACCATCTCGGGCTCGTACTCATCGCCGGAGCCGACGACCGCACCGGCGAACGCGCGGTGCAGTGGGTGCACGTCAGCGAGATCGAGGACCCGGCGCCCTTCCTCACCCCCGACACGGTGCTGCTCACGACGGGCGCCCGCTTCTCGGCGATCCGGCGGCAGAGCGATGCCGACGCCTACATCGGGCGCCTCATCGACGCCCGCGTCGCCGCGCTCGGCGTCGGCGTCGGCCTGCATCTCGACCGTGTGCCGCCCCGCATCGTGTCGGCCTGCGACCGCCTCGGGCTACCGCTCTTCCGGGTGCCCTACGACACTCCGTTCATCGCGATCGTGCAGGCATCGGTGCGACTGCTCGAGGCCAGGGATCGCGAACGCGATCTCTGGGCGCTCGATGCGCAACGCGCCGTGTCGAACGCGTCGCTGCACCCGACGGGTCTTTCGGCGGTGCTCGCCGAAACCGCGGCGCGACTCGGCCGGCCGGTCGGCGTGACGGATCGCACCGGCCGCATCATCGAGTTCGCGCCGGCCGCCGAGCGTGCCGACGCGCCGGCGCAGCTGCTGCGCACCGAAGTGCAGCGCATGCTCGACCGCGGTGTGAGCGCCGTCCGCATCGGCGCCCGGAGCGGCGGCCTGCAGCTGCAGGCGCTCGGGCGCCCGGTGCGGGGCGTGCTCGTCGTCGAGGAGGCCGGGCCGCCCGATGCCGCCGAGCGGAATCTGCTCGCTCTCGTCGCTGCGCTCGCCACGATGCATCTCGAGCGCCGCGTCGGGGCCGATGCCGAGCAAGCGGCCCTGCGCGAGGCCGTCGTCGAGCTGCTGCTCGGGCACGAGTACGCCCTCGCGGAGCGGCTCGTCGCGGGCGCCGGCACGGCGCTGCCGAGCGGCAACGCGGTGGTCGTGCGCCACAGGGATCGCGAGCGCCTGCCGTTCGAGCTCGTGGACGAGCTGCGCGAACTCGAAGGGGCATCGAGCGGTGTCTTCGCGGCGACGCTCCACGGCGCCGCCGTCATCATCGCGGAGGCTCGTCAAGCCGAGGCGCTGCGCCGACGGTTCCGCACCCACCACGAGGCCGCCGGGCTCTCGGAGCGGGCACCGCTCGAGCAGCTCGAACTCATGCTCGACCAGGCCGAGCGCGCGTTCGAGCATGCGACGGCCGAGGCGATCGATGCGCCTACGGACTACTCTCCCGAGCTCCATCCCGGCGTCATCCGCCTGCTGCACGAGAACCCCGAGGCGCCGCGCCGCGCCGCCGGGCTCCTCGAGCCGCTGCGACGCCACGACGAGAAGCAGAGCGACGCCATCGAGGCGAGCCTGCGCGTCTGGCTCGCCCACCACGGCCAGACGAGCCCCGCCGCGCTCGAGCTCGGCGTGCACCGCCACACACTCACCGCGCGCATGCGCACGGCGGCCGAGCTGCTGCGCATGGATCTCGACTCCCCCGACGCGCGCGCCGAGCTCTGGGCGGCGCTGCGGCTCCTCGCGCCGCCTACCTGAGCCCGGCACTCTACGCCGGAAGGCTCTCGAGTTCGAAGGTCACGATGACGACGCGCCCCGCTTCGAGATGCCGAGCCTCCAAGCCCGCCCGTTTCGCCGCCGACAACGCCCACTCCGCGTTGCCGGCCCGACGAAACTCCAGTCGTACTTCGTCGCTCGGAATCCAATGGATCTCCGGAGCCCAGCAGGCCTCCTCGACCAGCACCCCGATCGCCTCGCGGCACCATTCGACGGGTCTGAGACGCGGATCACCGAGCTTCGCGAAGTCGCTCGGGCGGAACAGGGCGCGGCCCTCGCTCAGCAGGATCCGCGCCTCGGAAGGCTTCATTTCCAGGTTTCGATGTCGGGGATCTCGTCGACGATCGAAGTGGTGCAGGCAGACGAGCCCACGGTGTCTCCGACCTGCATGTTGGGGTAGTCATCCGTCGGCGCAACGAGCACTTCTCGTTGACCAATGAACTGCGCACGTTCGACGTCGAAGACCAGCTGTGTTTCGGTGTTCTCCAGCACCTCGAACGCCACGACCCGGGTGTCCGAGCCAGCCGTATCGAAGCTCAGATCGTCTTCCGAGAGCGCCACCATCCGCGCACCGGCTTGCTGAGAAAGCAGACGGAAGGCTTCCGCCCTGATCTCCCGCGGCATCACATTCGACAGGTAGGGGAACAGCGCGCGCGACAGTGTCTGCTCCGGCGTGAAATGAGAGTCCGGATAGAACTCGGCGAGCCCGTCCTCCCACTGCCGCAGGGCGACGCTCTCCAGCTCACTGGGATTCTCAGGAATCGTCACGCCAGCAAAGAACTGCCCCGGCGGCAGTATGGATTCCTGATATTCGCCAGGGGCGAGCGCCCGCTCGCCGTCGAACGGCACGGGAGACTCGGTATCGGGATACTCCCCGAAGACGACCTCTGTGTCGTACTTCGGGGAGAGGTGGAACACGGTCTCAGCCGAATCGTTATCCGGGACGTAGGCGGCCTGCTTTTCACTCACTCTCATCAACCCCGTCGGCGGATTTCCATCGGCGAACCCGTCGGCGGTGTACATAGGTGAGATTCCGGTGAGTTCGCAGCTCATCTTCAAGTACTGGCCCGGCTGCAACTCGGTACCGTCTGCGAGCGCTTCATCGGCGGCGCGCTGCAGCAGCTCGACCGCCTCGGCGTGCGACTCCTTCGGCGTCGCGGGGCCCAGCACCGGAGACAGCACCGGCGCGGGCGTCGCGACGAGGGCGACTCCGGCGAGGGCGCCCACTGCGACGACGCCGGCTCCAGTCCAGATCAGGCCGCGACGCCGACGGCGACTCCGGCGCGCCTGGGAACCGGCGCGGTGCGATCCCTGTGATGAAGCCTCGATGGTGCGCTCGAACGCGGCCAGGCCCCGAGCGAACTCGTCATCGCTCATCTCGGTCTCGGCGCCGCTGCGTGCAGAGCGGATCAGCCGCAGTTCGTCATCGTTCAGTCGTATATTCATGATCGTTCTCCGAAATGCGGACCGCATCCGCGTCGAGGATGTTGCGAAGGGCCCTGCGGGCCCGATTCAACCGAGACCACACGGTGCCCTCGGGAATGGCGAGCGCCTCGGCGATGCCCGAGGCGTCGAGGTCTGACCAGGCGGTCAGCGTGAGCACGTCGCGATCGCGTGCAGGAAGCGCCGCGATCGCGGATGAGATGCGCTCGATCGACGCATGGGCGTCCAGTCGGTCGTCGATGGCTTCGGCCGGGTCGTGCCCCGAGCGGTCGGTGCCGGCGCCGCCGAGCCCGCTCGCCCGCGCCACCGCCCGCCAGGCTGCGGTCTCCTCGCGCCGGCGCTTGCGGATGAGCCGCGTCGCGATGCCGAGCAGCCAGGGCAGGGCCGACTCCGCCACCGGGTCGAATGATCCGCGCCGCTGGAAGGCGACCAGCAGCGCTTCCGAAACGACATCGTCGGCGTGCTCGCGCCCGAGCCTCGACGCCGCGTAGCGGAACACCGCCCTGGCGTGGCGCCGGTAGAGTTCGCTGAACTCCTCGGGCCGATCCCTGGAGCGAATGATCACCTGCGCATCATTCGGCACGTGCGTCTGTCTCATACCTAGTATTGCTCCGAAGCGGCCCGACACTTCACGGCCGGGAATCCCGGGCGTGTCGCTTCATCGCGAGGTCGAGCACCATCAGCGCACCCGGTTCACCAGCCCGGAAAGCGCACCGTATACGGGTCCCAGCCCCGCGGTTCGAACGGTTCGCCGTCGAGTCGCACGCCGGGCCGCCGCGGGTCCTGAGCCGGGCCGACCATGCCGATCTCACGGAATCCCTCGGGGAGCACCGTGCCCGGCGGGAACGTTGCGAGGAGCCCGTGGTCTTCTCCCCCGGTGAGCATGGCAGCGACGGGCACTTGCGCACCCCGCTGCGCGCCGAATCCGGATTCGAGCAGGGCGGTATCGAGCACCACGTCGGCACGACTCGCGCGCGCCATGCGGGCTGCGTCGATCGAGAGGGAATCCGAGACGTCCATCATCGCTGTGGCACCGGCGTCTGCAGCCGCGGCACCGAGCCCGATCGGCGGAGCCGGAGCGAGCTGGGCCGCGAGCTCGGCCGGATGCGCGCGTTTCAGCTCGACCAGCGTGCGCGCGTGCGCCGTGCCATCGGCATCCGCCGCCTCGGCGAAGAGCAGCGACAGCCCCAGACCCGCGAGCCCCAGGTCGCCGGCGTAGGCGACGACATCGCCCGCGCGAGCGCCCGAGCGCAGCACCGGCGGTCGCCCCTCGAGCGCGCCCAGCGCAGTCACCGAGGCCATGACGACCGGTGCCGTACCGAGGTCGCCGCCCACGACACCGCATCCGGGCGCGAGTTCGCGGCAAGCAGCGTCGAGCCCCTCGGCGATGCGTTCGAGCAGCACTACGGGGGTATCCCGGGGCACGGCGAACGCCACGGTGAGCGCGATCGGGCGGGCCCCCATCGCGGCGACATCGGAGAGGTTGGTCGCCGCGAGCTTCCACCCCAGCTCGAACCCGTCGTGCCAGGCCCGCCTGAAGTCGGGCCCCTCGACCATGGTGTCGGTCGTCACGACGGTGCCGGCATCGGTGCTGATCACGGCGCAGTCGTCGCCCGGGCCCACCACCGCGGCATCCGCAGCGCCGAGCTTCGCGAGCACGCGCGCGAGCACGCCCGACTCCCCCAGGTCGCCCACGGCGACACCCGCATCGGGGCCTTGCAGGGGTTCGCTCTCCGCTTCGATTCGCACCTCTCCACGCTAGCGCGTGCGGGCACCGATCGGCGTCACGGCTGCGGCGCAGGCGGCCCGCGCTAGGCTGAATCCGTGACCATTCGACGCACCCGCTTCATCGCCGCAATCGCCGTCATCGCGGGGGGCGTGTCGCTTCTCGCCGGATGCGCCGGCGACGTGCCGATGGAGTCTGCGGAGAACTCGAACGACCCGGCATGCGCCGACGTCATCGTGCGACTGCCCGCGACGGTCGCCGAGCTCGACAAGCGCACCACGAACGCCCAGGCGACGGGCGCGTGGGGCGATCCGGCCGGCGTGCTGCTCTACTGCGGCATCGAGCCGACGGGCCCCACCACGCAGGAGTGCGTCAATGTGAACGGCGTCGACTGGATCGTCGATGACACCCGCGCCCCGCTCTACCGCTTCGAGGCGTACGGCCGCGAACCCGGCCTCCAGGTCGTCGTGGACTCCGAGAAGGCGAGCGGCACCGCCGCCGTGCTCGACCTCAGCGCGGTCGTCAAGCAGCTGCCCCAGGTGCGCCAGTGCACGAGCGTGAACGACACATTCGAGCTCGGCCCCGACGCCGGCTGACCCGGTACGCACCGCCCGCAATCGGCCCGCGCTCTCGGCGAACGCAGCCGGGCGCGCGAGCTCGCTCGGAGTTGCGAGCTCGTTCGGACGAAAACCGCCGAATTCATCCGAGCGAGCGCTCATCTCCGAATGAAGTAACGACGTGAGCGCGTCCGCCCGGAGTCGCGGGTCAGTGCGCGCGCGGCTTCTCGAGCGCGAGCTCGATGAGCTCGGTGATGAGGTCGGAGTAGGCGAGCCCGGATTCCTCCCACAGGCGCGGGTACATCGAGATCGGGGTGAAGCCCGGCATGGTGTTGATCTCGTTGAGCACCGGACCGTCGTCGGTGAGGAAGAAGTCGATGCGCGCGAGCCCGGCGCACTGCGCCGCCTCGAACGCGCGCATGGCGGCCTGCTGCACCGCGGCGAGTTCTTCCGGGGTGACGTCGGCGGGCAGCGCGAGCTCGACGCCCGAGGCTCCCAGGTACTTCGCCTCGAAGTCGTAGAACTCGCGGCCCGTGAATACGATCTCGCCGAGCACGGAGCTCGCGCGGGGCGCCGCCCCTGCGCGCCCTTCGAGCACCGCGATCTCGATCTCGCGGCCGGTGACCCCCGACTCGACGAGCACCATGCGGTCCTCCGCGAACGCGGTCTCGAGGGCTTCCGGCAGGCCCGATGGCTCGGTAACGCGGGTCACCCCGACCGAGGAGCCGGCGCGGGCGGGCTTGACGAAGAGGGGGTAGTCGAGGCCGGCGTCGAGGCCGGCGACGGCCGAGTCGCCCCGATCGAGCTCTTCACGGGTGATCATGCGCCACGGCGCCACCCGAATCCCCGAGGCCTGCAGCAGCGTCTTGACGGCGTGCTTGTCCATGCACAGCGCCGAACCGAGCACGCCGCTGCCCACATAAGGCAGGTCGACGAGGTCGAAGAGGCCCTGAATCGTGCCGTCCTCGCCGAACGGGCCGTGCAGCATCGGCAGCACCGCGTCGATATGGCCGAGGGATCGCACGGAGCCGTCCTCGTGCACGACGGTCAGCGCGTGCGCATCGACCGACGCCGGCCACAGCACGCGCGTGCCGTTGTCGACGACCTCGGGCAGCGCTCCCGCGTCGAGGCGGTAGTCGGCGAGGTCGTCCTCGCGCATCAGCACGGTCGCACCGCGCCGGGTGATGCCGACCGTGATGACGTCGAAGGCCTCGCGGTCGATGGCGCGCAGCACGCCGGCGGCGGTGACGCAGCTGATGCCGTGCTCGCTCGAACGGCCGCCGAACAGCAGCACGACGGTGCGTTTGCGGGGCGCGGCCCCGGTGACGGACGTGATCATTCTGCGGCTCCCCTCAAGCGTCCGAGCAGTGTGCGCCAGCGCCCGGGTTTCGCGACGTTGAGGCTCAGCTCGGGCTGCGGCACGTCGTCCTCGGTCGCGAGGTGCGGGCCGAGGTTCTTCGGCGGCATGCGGCCGTCGAGCACCATGCGCACCTGTTCGACGATCGGCATCGCGATGCCGCGCTCGTGCGCGATCTCGAGGATCGGGGCCACCGAAGTGATGCCCTCGGCGACCTGCTGCATCTGCTCGCGCGTCTCCTCCTGCGTATACCCCTGGCCGATGAGACGGCCGGCGGTGTTGTTGCGCGATAGCGGCGACTGGCAGGTGGTGATGAGGTCGCCGAGACCTGCGAGGCCCGAGAGCGTCGTCGGGTCGGCGCCCTGCCCGATCGCGAACTCCGTCATCTCGGCGAGGCCGCGTGTGATGATGGCGGCCTTCGTGTTCTCGCCGTAGCCGACGCCGTCGACGATGCCGATCGCGAGCGCGATGAGGTTCTTGAGCACGCCGCCGAGCTCGGTGCCGACGACGTCTGTGTTGACGTAGGTGCGGAAGTAGGGGGCCGAGGCCGCCGTCGCGATCTCCTGCGCCACATCGAGCGAGACGCACGATGCGACCGCGCCGGTCGGCTGCTCCTTGGCGATCTCGAGGGCGATGTTCGGGCCCGAGACGACGCCGACGCGCTCGGGGCCGACATCGAGCGTGTCCATGATGACCTCGGACATGCGCATGGTCGTCGTCTTCTCGACGCCCTTCACGAGGCTCACGAGCACGCTGCGGCGGTCGAGGTACGGCTCGATATCGAGCAGGTTCTGCCGCAGCGTCTGGCTCGGCACTGCGAGGAAGACGAGCCGTGCGCCCTTCAGCGCCTCGGCGAGGTCGGAGGTTCCGTGCAGCGAGCGGGGCAGGTTGATGCCCGGCAGATACTGCGAATTGCGCTTGGCGACGCGGATCTCGTTCGCGACCTCGGGGCGGCGCGCCCAGATGCGCACGTCGCAGCCCGCATCGCAGAGGATCTTCGCGAAGGTCGTGCCCCAGCTGCCGCCGCCGACGACGGCGACCTTGCGGCCGCGATTGCGCTTGCCGTTACCGGTGACGACGGGAATCGGGCGCGTATTCAAAAGCGCCCCGTCTCGCTCTGGTCGTGCTTGCTCGGATCCCACTGCTCGGACGGCGCGGGCTCGCCGCGCAGTTCGACGAGGAGTACGGTGATCGCGTCCATCAGCTCCTTCGACGCTTCGGTGACGACGCGCTGATCGAGCGGACGGCCCCGGTACTTGTCGAGATCGATCGGCTCGCCGACCGACACCTCGATGGTCTTGCGGGGAAAGGGGTGGATGCGCTTGCCGTAGCGCGGCATGAGCTTCTGAGTGCCCCAGTGGGCGACAGGGATCAACGGGATGCCCGACTCGATCGCGAGACGCACCGCGCCGCTCTTGCCGCGCATCGGCCACAGCTGCGGGTCTCGGGTGAGGCTGCCCTCGGGGTAGACGATCACGCCGGACTCCTGCGCGATGAGCTGGTTCGCGGCCCCCATGGGGCTCCCACCGCGCGCCGACCCCTGGCGCTCGACCGGGATCTGACCGGAACGGCGCATCGCCCAGCCGAGCACCGGGACCTTGAAGAGGCTGGCCTTCGCCATGAAGCGGGGCAGCCGGCCGAGATGCCAGACCGCGGCGCCCATGGCGATCGGGTCGATCTCGCTGTAATGGTTCGGGGCGAGGATGAACGGCCCGGTCTGCGGCAGCTTCGACGTGGGCGTGAAGCGGTAGCGCACCATCAGCGACCAGATCGGCAGGATCGCCGACGCGAGAAACCAGAACATCGACGGACGACGTTTCTCAGCAGATGGCCGACTGCGCAGCTTCACCGTGTGACTCATACCTCGATTATCCCGGAGCCGCGGCCTCCCGACTGCATATCCGCCGGGAGGCGCGGAATCCGAGAGATAATCCGAAGAACTCAGCCTTCGAAGACGAAATCTGCGCCGAGCTGCCGCAGCTTCTCGATGAAGTTCTCGTAGCCGCGCGAGATGATGCCGAGGTTCGTGACCTTCGTCTGCCCCTCGGCGGTGAGCCCGGCGATGAGGTAGCTGAAGCCGCCGCGCAGGTCGGGCACCTCGATCTCGGCGCCCGTGAGCGGCTTGGGGCCGGTGATGACCGCGGCCTGCTCGAACTCGCGGCGCTTCACGCGCCGGTTCGCATCAGCCAGGCCGTCTTCGTAGACCTGGATGTCGGCGCCCATCTTGTTGAGCGCGTCGGTGAAGCCGAAACGGTTCTCGTAGACGGTCTCGTGGATGGTCGAGACGCCCTGGGCCTGCGTGAGCGCGACCACGAGCGGCTGCTGCCAGTCGGTCATGAACCCCGGGTGCACATCGGTCTCGATGGTCACCGGCTTGAGGTCGCCGCCCGGGTGCCAGAAGCGGATGCCGTCGTCCTGCACATCGAAGTCGCCGCCGACCTTGCGGAAGACGTTGAGGAAGGTCATCATCTCTTCCTGCTGCGCGCCGCCGACGAACACGTCGCCCTTGGTGGCGAGGGCTGCGGAGGCCCAGCTCGCGGCCTCGTTGCGGTCGAAGATGGCGCGGTGGTCGTAACCGCGCAGCTCCTTGACGCCCTCGATGAAGATGACGCGGTTCGGCTCCACGTTGATGATCGCGCCCATCTTCTGCAGGATGCAGATGAGGTCGATGATCTCGGGCTCGATGGCCGCGTTGCGCAGCTCGGTCTGGCCCTCGGCGAGCACGCTCGTGAGCAGTACCTGCTCGGTCGCGCCGACCGACGGGTAGGGCAGCTCGATGTTGGCACCCTTGAGCCCGTTCGGGGCCGAGAGGCTGATGCCGCTCGGCAGCTTCTCGACGACGGCGCCGAACTTGCGCAGCGCGTCGAGATGGAAGTCGATCGGGCGGTCGCCGATGCGGCAGCCGCCGAGATCGGGGATGAACGCCTCTCCGAGCCGGTGCAGCAGCGGCCCGCAGAACAGGATCGGGATGCGCGATGAACCGGCATGGGCATCGATGTCGGCATGGTGCGCCGTCTCGACGTTCGACGGGTCGAAGCGCCACTCGCCGGGATCTTCGCCGCGCGTGATGAGCACGCCGTGCAGCGCGAGCAGACCGGCGACGACGCGGATGTCGGAGACGTTCGGCACATTGCGCAGCACGCTCGGGGTCTGTCCGAGCAGCGCCGCGACCATCGCCTTCGGTGCGAGGTTCTTCGCACCTCGGACCTCGATGCGCCCCTGCAGCGGGCGGCCGCCGTTGATGAGGATCTCATCGGAGGTCAGGCCCACGCGGGCTCCGGCCTTCTGCGCGTCCTGCTTCAGTCCGGCCTCGGGCAGCGCTGCTGCGTCTGCCTCGGGCTGCGCCTCGGTCTTCGTCTTCTCAGTCACTCGGCTCCTTGGGGAAGGGTGCTCGGCATCCAGTTCGGACGCCGCGCCTCGAAATCGGAGATCGCCTGCTCGTTGCGAAGCGTCAACGAGATATCGTCGAGCCCTTCGAGCAGGCGCCACCGCGTGTAATCATCAATCACGAACGGCACGGTTGTATTCCCGACCGTGACGGTGCGGTCTTCGAGGCTGACCGTCGCCTCGGCGCCGGGCACCGCATCCATCTCGGCCCAGAGCTTCTCGACGTCGGTCTCTGCGACCTGCGCCGCGAGCAGGCCCTGCTTGCCCGAGTTGCCGCGGAAGATGTCGGCGAAGCGTGCGGAGATGACGACTCTGAAGCCGTAGTCGCGCAGCGCCCAGACGGCGTGCTCGCGCGATGAGCCGGTGCCGAAGTCGGGGCCGGCGACGAGGATCTGCGCGTTCGCGTACGTGTCCTGGTTCAGCACGAACTCCGGGTCCTGGCGCCAGTGGTGGAACAGGGCGTCGTCGAAGCCGGTCTTGGTGACGCGCTTCAGGAAGACGGCGGGGATGATCTGGTCGGTATCGACGTTCGAGCGCTTGAGCGGCGCGGCGACGGCGGTGACGGTGGTGAACTTGTCCATGATTACGCTGCCTCTGCCTTCTCGGCGCCGGCCGCGCCTCCGTCTGCGTCGTGCGAGATGCCCCGCTCCGCGTCGTCCTGCAGATCCCATGGGCTCGAGAGCGTGCCGCGGATCGCGGTCGCCGCTGCCACCAGCGGCGAGACGAGGTGAGTACGGCCGCCCTTGCCCTGACGGCCTTCAAAATTGCGGTTCGATGTCGATGCGCAGCGCTCGCCCGGCGCCAATTGGTCGGGGTTCATGCCCAGGCACATCGAGCAGCCGGCGAAGCGCCATTCGCCGCCGAACTCCTCGACGATCTTGTCGATGCCCTCGGCCTCGGCCTCGAGTCGCACGCGGGCCGAGCCCGGAACGACCATGAGCCGTACGCTGTCGGCCTTCTTCTTGCCCTTGATGATGCTCGCGAAGGTACGCAGGTCGTCGAGGCGGCTGTTCGTGCAGGAGCCCATGAAGACCGCGTCGACCGCGATCTCCTTCATCGGCGTGCCCGCTTCGAGGTCCATGTATTCGAGCGCCCGCTCGGCGGCGGCGCGCTCATTGGCGTCGTCGATCTCCGCGGGGTTCGGGATGCGGTCGCTGAGCAGCACGCCCTGGCCCGGGTTCGTGCCCCAGGTGACGAAGGGCTCGAGCTCGGAGGCGTCGATGAACACTTCCTCGTCGAAGACGGCGCCCTCGTCGGTCGGCAGGGTCTTCCAGTATTCGACCGCCGCGTCCCAGTCGGCGCCCTTCGGTGCGGCCTCGCGGCCCTGCACGTAGTCGAAGGTCGTCTGGTCGGGAGCGACCATCCCCGCGCGGGCGCCCGCCTCGATCGACATGTTGCAGATCGTCATTCGGCCGTCCATCGACAGGCTCCGAATGGCCGAACCGCGGTACTCGAGCACATAGCCCTGGCCGCCGCCGGTGCCGATCTTCGCGATGACGGCGAGGATGATGTCCTTGGCCGTGACGCCGGGGCGCAGTTCTCCCTCGACGTTGATCGCCATGGTCTTGAAGGGCTTGAGCGGCAGCGTCTGCGTCGCCATGACGTGCTCGACCTCGCTCGTACCGATGCCGAAGGCCAGCGCGCCGAACGCGCCGTGGGTCGAGGTGTGGCTGTCGCCGCAGACGACCGTGATGCCCGGCATGGTGAGGCCGAGCTGCGGCCCGACGACGTGCACGATGCCCTGCTCCTTGTCCCCGAGCGGGTGGGCGCGCACGCCGAACTCCTCGACGTTCTTGCGCAGGGTGTCGATCTGCAGGCGGCTCGTCGGGTCCTCGATCTGACGCGTGATATTCAGCGTCGGAGTGTTGTGATCCTCCGTGGCGATCATGAGGTCGACGCGGCGCAGCGGGCGGTTCGCGACGCGGAGACCGTCGAAGGCCTGGGGGCTCGTCACCTCGTGGATGAGGTGGAGATCGATGTAGATCAGATCGGGGTTCTCGCCCTCGCCCTTCACGACGGTGTGCGCATCCCAGAGCTTTTCGGCCAGAGTGCGGGGCTTCGGTGAATCAGTCATTCGTGAGCTTCTCTATCTTCCGTTAACTTGCAGCGCGGTGCCGCACGCATGCGTGCGCCACCGCTCTTCGACCACGGCGAACCTCCGCGATGGGAGGGCCGAATCCGCTACTTCCCACCGCGGCAAGGAAGAAGAAGCTGCCTGCGATGCACAGCATCAGAGTCTAGCACCGGCGCCGTGCGCGGGTGCTGAGGGGACGGAGGCGCAGCGCGCCCCGCCCCTCGGAGCCGCCCGCGGTCAGTCGCGACCGCTGTCGCCGTCATTCTGCTCGGTCTCGTGCGCGCCGAAGTGCAGCTTCTCCCCCGACAGCGCCGCCTGCCTGCGCATCCGGACGACGCTCGCGATCGATGCGACCGCCATCGAGAGCACGATGAACCCGAGCGATACCCAGATGCTGATCTCGGGAATCCACGAGATCGGCTCGCCGCCGTTGATGAACGGCAGCGAGTTCTCGTGCAGCGCGTGCATGACGAGCTTCACTCCGATGAAGGCGAGGATCGCCGCGATGCCGTACTTCAGGTAGACGAGACGATCGAGCAGGCCGCCGAGCAGGAAGTAGAGCTGGCGCAGCCCCATGAGCGCGAACACGTTCGCGGTGAACACGATGAACGGGCTGCGGGTGATACCGAAGATCGCAGGGATCGAATCGAGCGCGAAGAGCAGGTCGGTCGTGCCGAGCGAGATGAAGACGAGCAGAAAGGGGGTCCACATCTTCTTGCCGTCGATGCGGGTGCTGAGCTTCCCTCCGTCGTACTCGTCGGTGATGGGCAGCACCTTCTTGAGCTGGCGGATGAGCCAGCTGTCGCCCGCGTTCTCGTCCTCGTTCGAGAAGACCTGCTGCCAGGCGGTCCAGATGAGCCAGGCGCCGAAGATGAAGAAGATCCACACGAACCGCTCGATGAGCGCGGCGCCGGCGAGGATGAAGACTCCGCGGAAGATGAGGGCGAGGATGATGCCGACCATGAGCACCCGCTGCTGATAGGCGTACGGCACCTTGAATGCGGCGAGGATCATCACGAAGACGAAGAGGTTGTCGATCGACAGGCTGTACTCGGTGAGCCAGCCGGCGAGGAACTCGGTGCCGTGCTGCACATCGCCGAGGACGAAGATGAGGCCGGCGAAGATCAGGGCGAGCAGCACGTAGAACCCGACCCACAGGCTGGCTTCGCGCATCGAGGGCACGTGCGGGCGTTTGATGATGAGCAGCAGGTCGAGGATCAGGATCGCCACGAGCGCGATCATGGACCCGACTTCGAACCAGAGCGGCAGTGCGGTGGACATACGGGGTGGTTTCTCCTTCGGCCGGCGCGGGGTGCGCGAATCGCCGAAGGTCTCTCCCCGATCGCCGCTCTCGCGACGCCGCTCGCACCGGCGGCACTTCCGAGTGCCGCGTACTGACGATGCTGAAGTTGACGGAATACTCCCCTTCGCCCGCACTACTATACCGGTTCCCGTCGAGCCCGAGAAGACGTCGGACCCCGCGACCATCGACACCCGCGACGCGTCCGGGTAGGTTCGAAGCATGGTGCAGCTCGACCGACGTCTCAATCGCCCGCACGCCGAGATCGCATACGCCGACTTGCGCACGGCTGCTCCCGAAACCGCCGTGTGCGCCGCTGTCGTACTGCTGCACGGCGCCGGCATGGATCACACGATGTGGTCGGTGCAGGCCGAGGCTCTGCGCGATGCCGGGTACCGCGTGATCGTGTGGGATATGCGCGGGCACGGTGCGTCTTCGCTCGCCGAGGCGACACCGTTCACGGGGCAGGACGCCCTGGCGGATCTCGACGGGCTGTTCGACGCCTGCGGGGTGCCCCGCGCGACGCTCGTCGGGCATTCGATCGGCGGCAACCTCGCCCAGGAGTACGCTCGGATGCACCCGGGGCGGGTGGCCGGCGTGGTCGCGGTCGACTCCACCTGGAACGCCGGACCCCTCACCGCGTTCGAACGGTTCGCGCTGCGGCTCGCCGCCCCGTCCCTGCGGCTGATCCCCGCGCGCACTCTGCCCGGTCTGATGGCCCGAGCCTCGGCCATCACCCCGGATGCGGTCGAGCGGACGGAGGCCGTCTTCGCGCGGATGCCGAAGCCGCGATTCCTCGAGGTGTGGGGCGCGGCGGTTTCGTTCGTCGCGCCCGACCCCGGCTACCGCTCGCCCGTGCCGCTCGCGCTGATCCGCGGCGAACAGGACGCGACGGGGAACATCGCGTCGGCGATGCGCGCCTGGGCGGAGTTCGAGGGCGTCGACGAGCACGTCGTCTCGAACGCCGGCCACATCGTCACCTGGGATGCGCCGGAGGCGACGACGGAGACGCTGCTCCGAGTACTGGGCGACGGGGAGGCGGCGTAGCGTAGGCGCACGCGAACCGCCGTCGCCGGCACCGGCTGCACCGGCAGTCAGCCGCGCAGCGCGTCGGCCAGTTCAGCGAGGCTCCCGAACTCTCCGTCGAATGCGTCGTCGCTGCTCGGCGGGTCGCCGACCGGTCGGGCCACGTAGGCCGTGCGCATGCCGATCGCGGCCGCCCCTCGCAGATCCCAGGCGTGCGCCGCCACCATCAGCACCTGTTCGGCGTCGAGCCCGGTCGCATCGAGCGCGAGACGATAGACCTCGGGGGCGGGCTTGTATGCCGCAGCGGCCGAGGCCGACAGGGCCCCCGACCACGCGAATCCGGCCCTGGACGCAAGCGCCTCGAGCGTGCCGGTCGTCGCGTTGGAGAGCCCGTGCACCGGGAGCAGCTCGGCGAGCCGGCGAACCCCCTCGACCGCATCGGGCCAGGGATCGAGCGCGGCCCCGACGCACGACAGCGGCGCCGCGGGAGCGTCGTCGATGGGCCGGGCATCGCCGAGCACGTGCGCAAGCGTCTCGGCTTCGAGCGCATCCGCGTCGACGAATCCGCGCCGGCCAGCCGCGATATCGCGCTGCGCCCGTGCGAGATACGCGTCCCACTCGTGCAGCGCCCGATCGATGTCGTCGCCGGAGCTTCCCGGCAGCTGCGCACGCAGGGTCGAGGCGATCGCGGCAGGCTCGTCGACGAGCGTGCCCAGCACATCGATCGCCACGGCGCGGATATCGTCGAATGCTGGCATGCGGGCCCCCGATCCTCTCCGAAGCATGTCCGAGCCACCCTAGGCGCGAACATCGGTCTTGGCTACCCTGCGCCGATCGCACAGCGCGCGACGGCCTCGGCTGCGCTACGCTTTTCACGCGTCTCCGTGACGGTGCCGGGCCGGCGCCCGCGGGTCGCGAGCCCCGACGAGCCCATCCCCGAACCTGAGGAGCACCCCTTGGCCGAGCGATTCGCAGCACCGATCGAACGCAGCACGAACCGCGGCCCGGGTGCGGCCTCGCGCACCCTCGCGGGCTTCATCTTCGCGAGCCGCTGGCTCCAGGCTCCGCTCTACCTCGGCCTCATCGTGGCCCAGGCGGTCTACGTGGTGCTGTTCTGCGTCGAGCTCTGGCATCTCGTGCACAATGCGATCCTCGAAGGCCACATCAGCGAGACCGAAGTGATGCTGAGCGTGCTCGCCCTCATCGACATCGTCATGATCGCGAATCTGCTCATCATGGTGATCATCGGCGGGTACGAGACCTTCGTCTCGAAGATTCGCGTCGACGGCCACCACGACGAGCCCGACTGGCTCTCGCACGTCAACGCGAACCTGCTGAAGGTGAAGCTCGCGATCTCGATCATCTCGATCTCGTCGATCCACCTGCTCAAGACCTTCATCGAGGTCGGCCGCATGAACGACGGCATCGTGCTCGACGCCTCGGGCAGGGTCATCTACTCGTCGCAGGGTGTGATGTGGGAGGTGCTGATCCACCTCGCCTTCATCGTGTCGGCGCTCGCCCTCGCCTGGATCGACAAGATGAGCAAGAGCGATCACGGCCACAGCAAGCACGAGGCCGTCACCGCCCAGTCCGATCAGGTCACGGCGGGCCAGGTCGAGGCCGAACTGATGACCCGCGAGCACGAAGCGCCCGCTGCCGACGCCGACGGGTTCATCACGGTGCGCCTCCCGGCCGGCACGCAGCTGCCCGACGGTGCGCGCATCGTACCCGAGCACCGCTAAGCTGGTTCCCGGCGCAGACCGCCCGACCGCCTCCGGTCGATTCGGTGCAGCGCCGACCACGCGCAAGTGGCGGAATTGGCAGACGCGCTGGATTTAGGTTCCAGTGTCTTCGGACGTGGGGGTTCAAGTCCCCCCTTGCGCACCACGATGCTCTTACTTAAACAAAAGATTTGAGAAAGAACATCGGGTGTTTTAAGAACAGCAAAGAACCTGCCGGAATCTCCGGCAGGTTCTTTGTTTTGAAGCCCGAACGCAGATGCAGCAACGCGGATCTCATGTTCGCCGAGGAATGCGAAAGCTTCAGAGAATCTTGGCTCAACCGTGGTTTCGAACTCGTGTGGGTCAAAGAACACATCAAGTCGGTCGAATATGAGCTGGTTAAGTATCCGCCGAATGTGTGGTGGTGACTTTTTGTAGCTCTGTGCGACGTTTTCGCACAGGTCAAGCGCCAAGGTAATTAGGTGCTCTATTTCCTTGAGGTCTTCAAGCTGAGCGTCGAGCGTTCTTGTAACTGAGGCAAGTTCGACTTCGAGTCGTTTCTGTTCGTCACGAAGTAGCTCGACTGGGATCGCATCGTTGTAGTGGGCTTCCAAGAGCTTCTGCTGTTTGCGTTCGATCTGACGCTTCTCAGTCTCTATGCGTTTGCGCTCTTCGCCCGCTGTCAAGTGTCGGGTTTGGTGGAGACTGATTTAGTTGTGTCGTGGTACTCAAAGCCGATGTTGCCGAAATCAAAGTCACCCTGCACGGCATCACAGAGATTTCCAACGAGCAGCAAGATGCGATTGATGGTCACGAGCAACGGCTAAAGACCCCCGAGACGAAAGCAGCCTAGGCTGGTGGCATACATAGTGAGCCGCGCGGGAATTCAATCTAAGTCGACTGTATGCGCACAATACACGGCGCTCCTCGCGCGGCCAGGTCACTCGCTGAGTGAGGAAAGTTAGGTCATGGCGAAGGCTAGTAAGAATTCGAAGCTCATCAAGATCGTCTACTTTGACGAGGAGTCTGTCTCCGACCTGCTAGATATGGAAGCGGGTGGAAAAGAACTAACTTCCAAGCAGCAGGGCAATGAGCGTGTCGCTGAGGTCGCAACCGAGGCTACAGTCAAGGCGGCAGCCAAATTTAACTGGCTCCCATTCTTCGGCGGATCTGCTGAAGCGGGCGCAGCCGCAAGCGCATCTGCGCTTGGTCGCAGCATCCTTAACAAGACGCTGTCGAATACGATCCTGACCGACTACCTGGATAAGCGCAGGAAGATGTCGGGAATTGTTGAGCTTGAAGACCTCACTCTGACGGCACAGCCTGGTTCTGCTGCTCATACGAAGATGTTTACCCCGTACATGGCCATGGTCGATAGCAAAGAACTCCCGATCAACCTTGCTGCGCTGGACGCTGCTCTGTTATCTGCAAAGGGGTACTACGAGCTTGTAGGTAAGAATCAAGACGGTACGAAATGTATTCTCCGCTTCAATATCCAAGCCTTCCGCAACAACTACGGGTTGGTTGACTTGGGCCGAATGAACCTCGTCTTTCACGGCGTCCTGGTCGGCAAAGCTCTTGAGTCGAGCTTGAGTATGGAAGCAGAGATGAATATCGAAACACCAGCTGCAACTTCCGTTTCTGCTCGCGAGGCTCTCGGCAAGGAAGCTCCGAAACAGCCTGATGCGCTGAATGTCTACGATGTCCTGCTCGCAGGAGTTCAGCATGCAGCCTGAGACGAAGGTGACGGTCTACTACGGACCACTCGCATGGTTTGATGCGACAGTCGCGGAGCAGGAAGAAGAGGGCATCCTTGAAGCTGCGTCAGAGCTAGACGAGCGACGCAAGGAGTTCCGTATTGTCGGCTTTCCCGGCGACAATGAACAGCAAGAGGATGAGCAGTTCGACCGCCCGCAGCGGCTCATTGCAAAGTCTGGCGACTACGCAAGCCTGAGTGAGCATGTGATCTCGAACTTTCCGGGGCTCATTCAAGCACTCCGCCCGCTGGAGGTGCATCTCCATAATCCGCCCGAGCAGATCCGCACGCACCTCGAACGAGCGTTTCGAAGCAGCTTTGAGGTGGAAACCTTTGCATACGCGACAGTTACCAGTAAAGAGCTCAGATCCTTCCGGGACGGATTCGAAGGCCATCTCGTAGGCCAAGAGCGGGTGAGAGACATCATGCTCTCGGCGCTCTACCCGCTGACGCGTTCGCGACACAACAAGCCTGTGGTCGTAATGTTCTACGGTCCATCTGGAGTCGGTAAAACCGAGACAGCGAAGTTCATCAGTGAGCTACTCGGCGGCAAGCTCATGCGCAAGCAGTTCTCGATGTACCAGAACGAGCAATTTGGGTCGTACATTTTCGGCGGTAAGCACAGCGAAGGCTCGTTTGCACACGACCTTTTGGATCGAGAGTCTGGCGTTATCCTCATTGACGAGTTCGACAAAGCCGCGTCTGTGTTCCACAGTGCGTTTTACGAGTTCTTCGACGGTGGCGTGTTCGAAGATAGGAATTACCGCGTAGACGTGGGCCGGTCGTTGATTATCTGCACGTCGAACTATGACTCAGAAGATGAGATCCATAAGGCGTTGGGAGATGCGCTTTTCTCAAGATTTGATGCCTTGATCAAATTCGAACAGCTCGATGCCGAGCAGATCCTTACCGTGGCAGATCGGCTGGCTGAGCGAAAGTTTGCGTCGCTTGACGATGATGAGAAGGCCATTCTGGAGGAAGACTTCCTGAAAGAGCACGCTAGGGTCATGGCCCAAGGCTCGACCAATATCCGCAAGCTTGGAAAATCTGTTGACGAGCTCATCTCAATTCTTCTCGTAGAGAGGCTTCTGGAAAGCGAGCTCGAGGAGTAAGCCTAGGCTCGCCACCCGTTACTGCTTGCGTGGCTGCCCCTTCGGGCGAATCTCGACACCTCGCGCATGCAGCACTCTCGAGATGGTGCTCTTTGAGAGTTAATGTTGCTCAGCGAGCGCTTGGCGCGACGCACCGTTCTCGTATCCTTTAACTAACCGGATCTCCATTTCTTCTGACGGTGCAGCTAGTTTGCGTGTCTCGATGCCCGCTTGAATGAGGATCTTGTTCACGCTGTTTGAGCTGATGCCGAGCCGGGTCCCAACTTCGATCGGCGATAGCCCTGACTCGTAGAGCTCAACTACTTCTTCGCTGTCGATTTCGTCAAGCTTGGTTCTACGCCTCAGCTTGATGTCGTGTCGCCTAAGGACATCAAGCACAGTCCGCCCAGGTCGTCCGATTTGCCGCCCAACCTCCTCTGCGTTCAGTCCGTTCCCATACAGAGCAAGAATTTCCTCGGTTTCCTTACCTGTGACTTGGCGGCCGGTATTGATGCTGTCGCGAGGCTCCGGACTCGATTCTACAGCGACTGAATTAACAGGGGTAAGTTTGAGTTCAGCGAGGTAGCCGAGGGTTTTCATCAATTTTTCTGTGTTAGAGGAACTCAGGCGCACTCGCGAGAGCGGGCCGCGGCCGGCGACAGCGTCTCTCGGGCGTAGGCGATTCGGGCCGAGCGTGCTAGAAATATCGCAGAGCCGAAGGAGCACTGCATGGGACTGTTCAAGAAGACCCCGAAGCCCGAGTCTGAAAATGACGCCGTGGATGCCGAGGTCGATCCGCGGTACGCTCCGCCGACGCAGATCGAGATGATGGAGCACGCCCGCATCCCGGTGTTCCTCTCCAAGATGCACGCAGAGCACCCGCCCCGCTGGGTGACGGTTCACGGCGACCGGCTCGAATCGGTCGTCGGCATCGAATCGGACGAGTACATGGACGACGCCGACAACCACGAAGTCTGGTCGGTCGGCCACTTCGTCGGCGACTTCCCGTTCGTGAAGGACTTCTTGAACTCGGCCCGCCCGGGTCAGACCGCCGTCTTCTCGGACCAGTCGGGGCGCTTCGAACTCGAAGAGGACTGACCCTTCGCTCCCAGGCGCGCACGCAGTGTGCGGGTTGTCTCGCGCCTCGATCGTCAGGTCGAGGATCGGCGCACGGCCTACGCCTCCGGCAGTTCGATCTCGAACATGCGCGCCGCGGCCCGCGCCGACGGCGTACCCGCGTCGAGGTCGGCGCCTGCAGCGATCAGCACGCGGGTCACGTCATCGGCGCGTTTGAACACGGCGCCGGCCACCGGGGTCTGCCCGCGGTCGTTCGCTCGGTCGACATCGGCGCCGCGTTCGACGAGCGCCGCCACGAGCTCCGCGTTGCCGTGATAGGCGGCGAGCATGAGCATCGTGTTGCCCGCGGCATCGGTGAGGTCGACGGGGACGCCCTGATCGACTGCTGCGGTCACGAATGTGGTCTCCCCCGCCCGCGCGGCATCGAACAGCCGGTGGGCGAATGCGATCGCGTCGTCGGCCGCCGGGGCGGGGCCCGTGTTCTCCGTCATGTTCCGCTCCCTCGAAGTCTCGTGCTCGATGCGATCCTATCGCCGCGGTGCGGCGACAGGGATCCCGCACGCCCGAGCGGCGGGACCCCTGAACGCGTCACCACCCGGTCGACAGCACCCGGTCGAGCTGCGCGAGCACGAAATCGGCGCTCTCGACCGTGAGGCAGAGCGGCGGCTTCACCTTGAGCACGTTCGAGCGCTCGGAGGTCGTGAGCACGATCACGCCGAGCTCTCGGAGACGCTCGCAGATCGCGTTCGCTTCGGCCGTCGCGGGCTCGAACGTCGCGCGATCCCTGACGAGCTCGACACCGAGGTAGAGCCCCTCGCCGTGCACGTGCCCGATGAGGTCGTGCTTCTCGGCCAGCGCTCGGAAGCCGTCGGCGAGGTGGCTGCCCACACGCGCCGCATTGCCCTGCAGCTGCTCATCGCGCATGACGTCGAGCACCGCGATGCCGACCCTGCAGCTCACCGCGTTGCCGCCGGCGGTCGAGAAGAACTGGCCCTGCTGCGAGAGCGCGTCGGCGACGCGCTTCGAGGTGATGACGCCGCCGATCGGGAACCCGTTGCCCATCGGCTTCGCGATCGTGATGATGTCGGGCACGGCGCCCGACTGCTCGAAGCCCCAGAAGCTCGTACCCATGCGGCCGAAGCCGACCTGCACCTCGTCGGCGATGCAGAGCCCGCCCGCTCCGTGCACCCGGTCGTAGGCATCGGGGAGGTATCCCTCGGGCAGCAGCACGCCGCCGGCGTTGCCGAGCACTGATTCGCAGATGAAGCCGGCGGCGTCTCGCCCGGCAGCTGCGAGCGCTGCGAGATCGGCCCCGAGATCGGCCGAGTAGCGTGCACCGACCGCGAGGTCGTCGGCGGCGCCCCGGTAGGTGCCGCGGAAGCGGTTCGGCACGTCGGCGATATGGATCCAGTCGGGCCGGCTCTCGAGCGCGTACGGGTTGTCGTACGCGCTCGTCGTGACCGCATCGCTCGCCATCGTCCAGCCGTGATAGGCCTCGCGCAGCGCGATGACGGTCTTGCGCCCCGTCGCGGCCTGGGCGAGCCTGATCGCGAGATCGACGGCCTCGGAACCGGAGTTCACGAGCAGCACGGTGTCGAGACCGTCGCGGCCGTCGCGGCTCTCCCGCACCGCCGGCGGCAGCGTCGCGAGCAGACGCTCGCTGTACTCGGCGAGTTCGCGGTAGAGGAAGCGCGAGTTGGTGTTCAGGATGCGGATCTGCCGATCGACCGCGTCGGCGACGGCCGGGTGCGCATGGCCGATGCCCGACACGTTGTTGACGATGTCGACGTACGAGCGGCCGGTCGTATCGACCAGGTGGTGGCGCCAGCCGCGCTCGATCTGCATCGGCTCTGCGTAGTACCGCTCTTGCGCGCTCGCGAAGATCCGGGTGCGCCGGGCGAGCTCGTCGTCGGATTCGTCGCGCTGCGCGAGCGCGGGCAGACCGAGGAGCGGAGCCGGGTCGGGCGCGAAGCGCCGCCAGGCCGGCGCGAGCTCGGGCACGACGAGCTGCGGCGACGCGAAGTGCGCTTCGGTGAGCGGCAACGCGTCGGGTCGCCGTATGCCGACGGTGACGGTGCGCGTGCCGGCGCTCTGCACGACCGTACCGAGCACCGTCGCGGCCGGTACCGCGGCACCGCGCTCGACGTGCGGCGAGATGCCGCTGATGCCGAGCAGCCAGCCGCCCGCGAGTTCGAGTAGCAGCGCGTTCGGCCCCGCTTCCGCCACCGTCGCATCGACCGGAGCGGCGACCCGCTGCTCGTCGCCGGGGGCGAGGTGCAGCACCGTGTTCGCGGGCCAGGTGGCGGCCGCGTCGGCGGCGTCGGTCGCGGTGCGGGTGAGCCGGTAGACGCCGTACGGCAGTACGGCGGCCGCGGCGCCGTCGGCGAACGCCGCATCGACGAGTACCTGTTCGGCATCGCCCTCGAGCCACTTGCCCGATTCGAGCGATGCCGATTCGACGCCCGCGTCGATGATCGCGACCTCACCGGTCAGGCCCGGGAGCAGCGCCGCGAGCGGCCGCGCGGGCTGCGCGCCTCCGGCCGGGCCGGTCGGCACCGCGACGAGACGCAGCCCCTCGCCGCTCGGCACCCCGGTGAATCCGAGCCGCGCGAGCACCGACTCGGTGGCCGCTGCGAGGGAGTGCAGCGTCGCCGCTTCGAAGATGGCCTGCTCGCCCGCGATGCGCTCACGGGCGTAGTCGTTGCCGCCGTCGATCTCGAGCTGACGCCACCCGCTCGCGACGAGCAGCGCGGAACGGAGCACGATGAGGGGCCAGACGGCCCGCGCCTCCGCCGCGCTGAGCGGCGCCCGTGCGTGGAAGGCCTCGATCGTGTCGAGTACGCGCAACGGACGCTCGGGTTCGTGATGCAGCAGCGACGACGCCGTGACGGCGAGTTCCGCAACGCGCCAGCCGTACCCGAGATCGCCGAGGTCGAGGACGGTGCGCGGGTGCAGGCGCGCATCGGCCCCGCGCTCGCCCATCACATTGTCGTCGGTGAGGTCGCCGTGGATCGCCTGCACGGGCAGCGCTGCGGCGACGGACGCGAGGGCCTCGGCCGCCGCGTTCGCCGCGTCGACGACCCGTGCGCGAAGCTCGTCGTCGAGAATCGCGGGTGCGAGTCGCAGCGTCATCTCGTGGGCGCGTCGCATATCCCAGACGCTGCCGGGGCCGTCGCAGCCCCGGTCGAGTCCTTCGTGCGCGAGCGGGGCGAGCGCCAGCACCGATTCGGCCGCCAGCGCTCCGAACTCGCGCAGCACCGTCGGGGCGAAGTAGCCGGCATCGACCATGGGCTCGCCGGTCGCGAACTCGCTGCGGCGTACGGCGAGGCCGCGCCAGCGCTGGGTGAGCGCCCCGTCGAGCCCGGGCAGCACAGCGGCGACCGCGACCCCCGCCGCGCGGTAGGCGTCGAGCGCCGCGTGCTGGGCGTCGCGCGCCGCATCGCCGAATACCGGGTTGTCGATGCGCAGCACGCTGCGCGTCCCGTCGCCCTCGGTCAGCGCGAAATTGCGATCCTGATTGCTGCCGAGCTCGACCGCCTCGGCCGTGATGCCGTACAGGGTCCGCGCGATCTCCGCCGCGTCTCCCGTCGTCGCTTCCGGGCGCACCAGACCGTCCTGCTGTTCTGTCATCGTGAATACTCCGTCACCGGTGTCGAAGGGAATGCAGTGTGTTGGGTGCCGCGAACCGCGCGTGCGGGGGCACTCTGGCCCGGGCAATGGTGCCGCACAAGCCGGTGATCGTGGAGCGAATCGGGAACGCTCATACCCGTGGAGTCTACAGTCGCGACGCTATCTCCGGGGCGAGGGCGGTGAAGGCCCGCGTGCGGTGCGAGAGCGCATCCTTCTCGGCGGCGCTCAGCTCGGCCGACGAGCGGTTCTCGCCCTCGGGCTGGAAGATCGGGTCGTAGCCGAAGCCGCCGGCGCCCGAGGCCTCGCGCAGCACGCGGCCGTTCCAGACGCCCCGCAGCACGACCTCGTCGGCGTCGACCCCCGCGGTACCGGGCACGACGAGCGCTGCGGCGCACACGAACCTCGCGGCGCGGTGCTCATCGGCGACGTCGGTGAGCTGCCACAGCAGCAGGTCGAGATTGGCCTGGTCGTTGCGCGCCGGGCCGCCCCACCGCGCCGAGAAGATGCCCGGGCTGCCGCCGAGGATGTCGACGGATATGCCCGAGTCGTCGGCGATGGCGGGCAGCCCCGTATGGGCCGCTGCCGCGCGGGCCTTGATGAGCGCGTTCTCCTCGAAGCTCACGCCGTCTTCGACCGGCTCGGGGCCGTCGTAGCCGACGAGCTCGATGCCGGGCACGAGCGGACCGAGGATGCGCTGCAGCTCGGTGAGCTTGTGGGCGTTGTGCGAGGCGAGTACGAGGCGGGTCATGCGCCGGCCCCGGCGCCCTGCGAGGCGAGCGCCTGCTGCTGGATGTCGCGCAGTTCGCCCGCGGATGCGAGCGCCAGGTCGAGCAGCGCGTCGAGCTCGTCGCGGCGGAACGGTGCGCCCTCAGCGGTGCCCTGCACCTCGACGAAGTCGCCCGAACCGGTCACGACGACGTTCATGTCGGTCTCGGCGCGCGAATCCTCGGTGTAGGCGAGGTCGGTCATCGGAACGCCGCCGACGATGCCGACCGAGACGGCCGCGACGCTGTCCTTCAACGGCTGCGCCTTGCGCGCGATATGGCCCGCGGCCCGCGCCCACTCGATCGCATCGGCCATCGCGACATACGCCCCCGTGATCGAGGTCGTGCGAGTGCCGCCATCGGCCTGCAGCACATCGCAGTCGATGACGAGCGTGTTCTCGCCGAGCGCCTTCATGTCGATGACTGCGCGGAGGCTGCGGCCGATCAGGCGCGAGATCTCGTGGGTGCGGCCGCCGATCTTGCCCTTGACCGATTCGCGCTGCATGCGCTCGTTAGTCGAGCGGGGCAGCATCGAGTACTCGGCGGTCACCCAGCCGGTGCCCTTGCCGGCGAGCCAGCGCGGCACGCCGGGGGTGAACGAGGCGGTGCAGAGCACGCGCGTGTCGCCGAACGAGATCAGGGCGCTGCCCTCGGCCTGCGTGCTCCAGCCGCGTTCGATCGTCACGGGGCGCAGCTGTTCGGCGGTCCGGCCGTCGACGCGGGTCATGTTGCTCATCGGTGTCTCCAGGTTCGTTGCGGTGTGGGCGGTGCAGCGCACCGGCGGGTCGGTTACGGCAGTCGGATGGTGCCGGTCGCGAGATGATCGACGACAGGGATCGGCATGCCCAGCATGGTGCGGGCGAGTTCGACGAACGATTCGGTGTCGTCGCCCGTGGCCTCGTAGCGAACGACCGGCGCCCCCGCGCTCTCGGGGCGCAGCAGGCCCTGGACGGTGAGCACGCGGTAGACCTCGTTGGCGGTCTCGATATCGCTCGAGACGAGCGCGACGTCGGGACCGACGACCTGGCTGAGCGCGCCGCGCAGGAACGGGTAGTGGGTGCAGCCGAGCACGAGCGTGTCGATGCCGTGCCGCACCAGCGGGGCCAGGTACTCCTCGGCCGCCGCGATCACCTCCGGGCCGCTCGTGCGCCCGGCTTCGACCAGCTCGACGAAGCGGGGGCATGCGGCCGAGCTCAGGGCGATGTCGGGGCGCATCGCGAACAGGTCGTCGTACGCTCGCGACTGGATCGTACCCTTCGTGCCGATGAGGCCGACGCGCTTGTTGCGCGTGATCGCCGCCGCACTGCGCACGGTCGGGCCGATCACCTCGACCACGGGGACGTCGTAGCGCTCGCGGGCGTCGCGCAGCACCGCCGCGGATGCGGTGTTGCAGGCGATCACGAGCATCTTCACGCCCTGGTCGACGAGGCCGTCGAGCACCTCGAGCGCGAAGCGCCGCACCTCGGCGATCGGCCGCGGGCCGTACGGGGTGCGCGCCGTGTCGCCGACGTAGACCATCGACTCGCCGGGCAGCTGATCCCTGATCGCGCGCGCGACGGTCAGACCGCCGACGCCCGAGTCGAAGACGCCGATCGGCGCTTCCGGGTCGAGATTCATCACCCGAACAGCCTATCGCGCCGCCCTGCCGGCTACTTGATCCACGTGCGGCGATGCAGATCGGTGAGGCCGAGATCGGCGATGCCGGCGTAATGGGCCTTCGCGCCGTAGCCCTTGTTCGAGGCCCAGGCGTAGCCCGGATGCTCGGCGTCGGCTTCGCGCATGACGCGATCCCTGGCGACCTTCGCCCGCACCGATGCCGCCGCGACGCTGGCGCAGGATCGGTCGGCCCCGACGCGGGTGCGCACGTCGAGCGGCGACCTGAGCACGGGCGTCAGCCAGTCGTGCGAGCCGTCGAGGATGATGGCCGCCCGATCGACCGGGATGCCGAGGCCGTGCAGTTCGAGCAGCGCCCGGCGCGCGGCTTCGCCGAGCATCGCGGTGATGCCCGACGCGTCGATCTCGGCGGCGCTCGAGAAGCCGACGACTCCGAGGCCCCAATCGGCGACGACCGGGGCGAGCGTCTCGCGCTTCTTCTCGCTCAGGAGCTTCGAATCGCGCAGCCCCGTCGGGAACTCGCGAACGCCTGCGGCAATCGCATGCGCGCCGACCGCGACCGGGCCCGCCACCGCACCGCGGCCGACCTCGTCGAGACCGATGACGAACGGATAGCCGGCGTCGAACAGCTGCGCCTCGAACTCGAGCGTCGGATCCTTCGACTCGCCCATCGGGATCATTCGCCGGCGGGAGCCGGCTGCGGGTTCATCGACTCCGCGGCGGCCCGCGCCTCGTCGACGCCCGTGAACGTCGCGTCGGGCCGGGTGAACCAGGTGAAGCGCGAGAACGGCCAGTTCAGCACGAAGGCGCGGCCGACGATCTCGTCCTCGGGCACGAAGCCCTTGCCCGGCTGATCCTGGTTGTAACGGGAATCCTTGCTCTGGTAGCGGTTGTCGCCCATCACCCAGACGGAGCCCTCGGGCACCTCGACGCTGAAGTCGATCGCCGAGGCGCGCGTCTCGCCCTCGGGGATGACGATGTAGGGCTCATCGAGCGGCACGCCGTTGACCATGACACGGCCGTCGGCATCGCAGCATTCGACGCGGTCGCCGCCGACGCCGATGACGCGCTTGACGACGTACTCCGCGCTCGTATCGGCCGCGAGCCCGACGGCCTGCAGCAGCTTCTCGAGGCCCTGCGGCGGCAGTGCGCTGCTCGGATGCAGCCAGCCGCCCGGATCCTTGAACACGATGATGTCGCCGCGCTGCACGTCGCTCACCTCGGGCACGAGCTGGTTGACGAGGATGCGATCGTTCACCTGCAGCGTCTGCTCCATCGACACCGATGGGATGTAGAAGCTGCGTACGAGGAACGTCTTCAGCATGAACGAGACGAGGAACGCCACGACGAGGATGACGATGAGATCGCGCAGGAACGACAGCACCCCGTTCCGACTCCGCGAACCGGACTCGCCCATACTCTTGCTCCTGTCCCGGAGGGCCCGCTCGGGCGCATCCACTGATCGGCATCCGTCTGCCGTCCGGCCGCCTGCGAGGGCGACCGGACGGCATCTGCCGGCGTCGCACTCGATCGGCGCCGGTTGCAGCCCGTACAGACGCTTCAGGCTCCCATCATTATTCGAGGGGAGCCTGAGAACGTCGCATGCGGTACTGCGGGGAACGCGATTAGAACTCGCGCTTCTCCTTGACCTTGGCCTTCTTGCCGGTGAGGCCGCGCAGGTAGTAGAGCTTCGCACGGCGCACATCGCCGCGGGTCACGACCTCGATCTTGTCGATCGCGGGCGAGTGGACCGGGAACTTGCGCTCGACGCCCACCTGGAAGCTGATCTTGCGAACGGTGAAGGTCTCGCGAACGCCCTCGCCGTGACGGGAGATGACGATGCCCTGGAACACCTGGACACGCGAGCGGTTGCCCTCGACGATGTTCACGTGCACCTTGACGGTGTCGCCGGCGCGGAACTCGGGGATGTCGCTCTTGAGCGACGCGGCATCGACGTGGTCGAGCTTCTGCATTTCAGTCTCTCTCTGCGCCCGCCGCAAGTCGGAACGCGGAATATCGTATTCAAAGTATGGGTGTGCGTTCACGGACCGTGCGAAACCCTCGCGGCAGCGTCGCGCCGTGGCACAAGGATCTATTATGCCACACTCCGCGCGCGGTGATCACGTCCGGCAGCACGCGCCCGCACTGCGCAGGGCGCTACACCGAGACCGAGACGGCCTCGGCGGCTGCATGAACGGCCAGAAATGGCCGTTCACCTGACGCACAGCGTCAGGACTGGCAGCACGCGCCCGCACTGCGCAGGGCGCTACACCGAGACCGAGACGGCCTCGGCGGCTGCATGAACGGCCAGAAATGGCCGTTCACCTGACGCACGGCGTCAGGACTGGCAGCCGGGGCACCAGTAGAGCTTCCGATTGCCCATCTCCTCGAGCACGATGTTCGTGCCGCAGCGCTTGCAAGGGGTGCCCTCGAGCTTGTACACCCAGTGCCGTTCGTCGCGCTCCTCGAGCGCGCGACGGTACGCATCGCCCTCGAGACCGTCGATCGTCATCATCTGGCCGACCGTGATGCCGATCTCGAGGAGGTGCGCCCAGTCGTCCCAGAGCGCTTCGAGCACCGTGCGGTCGAGCGTGTTGGCGGGGGCATGCGGGTCGAGCCCCGCACGGAAGAGCATCTCGGCCCGATAGATGTTGCCGATGCCCGCGACGATCGACTGGTCCATGAGCACGAGGCCGATCGGCGTGCGCTTCTTCGCGGCGCGCTCGATGAAACGCTGCTTCTCGGCGGCGGTGTTCGCGTTCGCCGGGTCGGGCCCGAGCCGCATCATCACGGCGTCGACCTCCGCCGGCGAGAGCACCTCGCAGGCGGTCGGGCCGCGCAGGTCGGCGCACACGCTCTCGTTCAGCAGCCTCACCCGCACCTGGCCGACGGGTTCGGGTGGGAAAGCGCCCGAGATCTCGCTCTCCTTCTCGTTCTCCGCCATCCGCACCCTCGTGCGGCGCGGGGCGCCGATCGATGTCACCGAGTCCTCGGCGTCGCGATCGATCAGGCGGGCTCCGCCGACGCGGGTGTACTCCCCCGTCTGCCCGTACCGCCCGTACTTCAGGTGCGTATCACCCATGCCGTGGATCATGATCGACGGGTCGACCCTGACGTCGCCCGCGAAATCCCAGGCCCCGTAGATGCCGAGATGCACGCGCAGCCAGCGGTCGCCCTCGAACTCGAGGAACATCTGCTTGCCGACGGCGCGCGCGTCGAGCATGCGCCGCCCGTCGAGCAGCGCGGCCCCCTGGGCGAAGCGCCCCTGCGGGCTCGACACGGCGGGCGAGGTGCCGACGAAGTTCGCACCGAACTGCCGCGCGATGCGGTGGACGCTGTGCCCTTCAGGCATTACAGGGAGTCCACCTGCTTGCCGACGATCGCGCCGGTGCGCTCGTACTCGCCGAGCTGGCCGATGCGGCGCACGTGGCGCTCGTCGCCCGGGAATGGCGTCGCGATGAAGAGGTCGATGAAGCGCATCGCTTCCTCGACCGTGTGCTGGCGCGCGCCGATCGAGACGACGTTCGCGTCGTTGTGCTCGCGTGCGAGCTCTGCGGTGGAGTCGTTCCACACGAGCGCGGCGCGCACGCCCGCGACCTTGTTGGCCGCCATCTGCTCGCCGTTGCCTGACCCGCCGAACACGACGCCCAGCGCTTCGACGCCGGCCGCCTCATCGCGGGCCACGCCGAGCGCCGCATTGATGCAGAACGACGGGTAGTCGTCGAGCGCATCGTATTCGGCCGGGCCGTGGTCGATCACCTCGTGCCCCTGGTCGCGCAGATGCTGCTGCAGCTGCTGGCTGAACTCGAGGCCGGCGTGGTCGGTGGCAACGTGAATGCGCATGGGCTCGATCCTAGCGAGAAGCGAAGGGCGCCGAGAACTGCGGGCCGACGGTGCGACCGCGCTTGAGTTCGTAGAAGCCGGGCACGCTCGCCGCGGCGCGGATGCCGTCCCACAGCTGCAGCGCCAGATCGCCGGTGGGTGCCGGGGTCACGACCGGGCCGAAGAACGCGACGCCGTCGATCGAGATGATCGGCACACCGACGTCGGGGCCGGCGATCTCGAGCGCGTGGGCGGTATTCGCGCGCAGCTGCGCGTCGTACTGCTCGTCGTCCGCGGCGGCCGCGAGTGAGGCGTCGAGGCCGGTCGCGGCGAGCGCCTCGGCGATGATCGCATCGAAGTCGTCGCGCCCGCCGGGGTGGCGGCGCGTGCCGATCTCGGTGTAGAGCGCGGCGACGGCCTCGGGGCCGACCGAGGTGCGCGCGGCCTCGATGACGCGGCCGCAGCGGTGCCCTTGAAGGTGCAGTTCGGCATGGCGGTCGTCGCGGCCCTCGTTGATGACCGTCAGGCTGATCGGGTGCCAGGCGATGGTGAAGCCGCGGGCCTCGGCGACTTCGCTCGCCCAGCGGCTCGTCATCCAGCACCAGGGGCAGCTCGGATCGAACCAGAACTCGACTTCGGGCTGCTCTGACCGTGCAATTGTTTCGCTCATGGCTTCAGCGTAGCCATAGCTCACGGGAATAGGGTGGAGGGATCGGTTGCCGCCTATTCGACATCTTCAGGAGTGCACAGTGCCAGGAACGAATCTCACCCGCGCCGAAGCCCAGGAGCGGGCGGCCATCGTCCGTACGGAGAGCTACGAGGTGGCGCTCGACCTCACGACCTCGGCGGAGACGTTCGCCGCAGTGACGACGGTGCGGTTCGCAGCCGAGCCGGGCGCCGAGACCTTCATCGACCTCATCGCCGATGCGGTCGAGAGCGTCAAGCTGAACGGCGAGCTGCTCGACCCGGCCGAGGTCTTCGCCGATTCGCGGGTGCGGCTGCCGGGTCTCGCCGCCGAGAACACGCTGACCATCGCGTCGACCCAGGCGTACACGAACACCGGCGAAGGCCTGCACCGCTTCGTCGACCCGGTCGACGGCGAGGTCTATCTCTACTCGCAGTTCGAGGTGCCCGATTCACGGCGCGTGTTCGCGGTGTTCGAGCAGCCCGACCTGAAGGCGACCTTCACCTTCTCGGTGACGGCGCCCGCGCGCTGGGAGGTCATCAGCAATCAGCCGACGCCCGAACCGGATGCGGCGGGCGAGGCGAACGGCGAGGCCATCGCCACCTGGAAGTTCGAGCCGACTCCGGTCATCTCGAGCTACATCACGGCGATCGTCGCCGGCCCGTACCACGTCGAGCGCTCGGAGCTCGAGAGCATCGACGGCCGCACCATCCCGCTCGGCGTCTTCTGCCGCGAGTCGCTCGCGGAGCACCTCGACGCCGATTACATCTTCGACAAGACCCGCGAGGGCTTCGCGTTCTTCGAGGGTCAGTTCGACTACCCGTACCCCTTCGACAAGTACGACCAGATGTTCGTGCCCGAGTTCAACGCCGGCGCGATGGAGAACGCGGGCGCGGTGACCTTCACTGAAGCGTACGTGTTCCGCAGCCAGGTCACCGACGCGATGCGCGAGCGCCGGGTCGTCACCATCCTGCACGAGCTCGCCCACATGTGGTTCGGCGATCTCGCGACCATGCGCTGGTGGAACGATCTGTGGCTGAACGAGTCGTTCGCCGAGTACATGTCGACCCTCGCGACCGCCGAGGCGACGGAGTGGTCGGAGTGCTGGACGACGTTCGTGGCGAGCGAGAAGTCGTGGGCGTACCGGCAGGACCAGCTGCCGTCGACGCACCCGATCGTCGCGCCGATCCGCGACCTCGAGGATGTGCTCGTCAACTTCGACGGCATCACCTATGCGAAGGGCGCGTCCGTACTGAAGCAGCTCGTCGCCTGGGTGGGCCGCGAGCCCTTCATGGCGGGTGTGCACGACTACCTCGTGAAGCACCATCACGCGAACACCGAGCTGCGAGACCTGCTCGTCGAGCTCGAGGCCCGCAGTGGGCGCGATCTCGCCGAGTGGTCGCAGCTGTGGCTCGAGACCGCCGGCGTCAACACGCTGCGCCCGGTCTTCGAGATCGACGGCGATGGCCGCTACACGGCATTCGCGATCTCGCAGAGCGCGAACGACGAGTACCCGACGCTTCGCCCGCACCGCATCGCCGTCGGCTTCTATTCGCTCGAGGGCGGGGTGCTGCGCCGCACCAAGCGCGTCGAGCTCGACATCGACGGCGCGCTGACCGAGGTGCCCGAGCTCGTCGGCGCCGATCGGCCGGACCTGCTGCTGCTCAACGACGACGACCTCAGCTATGCGAAGATCCGTCTCGACGAGGCGTCGCTCGAGACGGCAGCTGCGCATCTCGGGGACTTCGAGGAGTCGCTGCCGCGGTCACTGGTCTGGGGCACGCTCTGGGATGCGACGCGCAACGGCGAGTTCCCGGCCTCGCGGTTCATCGACATCGTGCTGCGCCACATCGACCGCGAGACCGCGTCGACCACGCTGCGCACGCTGCTGCAGCAGGTCTCGCTCGCGGCCGAGAACTACGTCGACCCGTCGCGAAGCGACTCGGCCGTGGCACGCGTCGCCGATCGGCTGTGGGAGCTCTCGGGCGCTGCGTCGGCCGGCTCGGACAACCAGTTCCAGTTCGTGCGCGTGTTCGCTCAGCTGGCACGCACGGATGCGCAGCTCGATCGCGTGATGCAGCTGCTCGACGAGTCGGTCTCGCTCGACGGCCTCGACATCGACACCGATCTCGGCTGGGAGCTGCTCATCGCGCTCGCCGCCGGCGGCCGTGCGACGGCCGAGGAGATCGATGCGGCCCTCGCCGACGATCGCACCGCGAGCGGCGAGCGCTCCGCGGCCCACGCGCGCGCCGCTCTGCCGACGCTCGCGGACAAGCAGGCGGCCTGGGAGTCGACGTTCGGCGCGCCGGGCGCATCGAACCTCGTCATCCGCTCGACCGGGCTCGGGTTCCTGCACACCGCCGATCTCGCGCTGCTGGCGCCGTTCGTGGAGCAGTACTTCTCGGCGCTGAACCGTGTGTGGGAGTCGCGCAGCTACGCGATCGCGGAGGAGCTGATCGACGGCTTCTACCCGTCGCCGTTGGCGAGCGCGGAGCTCGCGGAGACGACCCGCGGGTGGCTCGACGCGAACCCCGAGGCCCCGGCGGCGCTGCGGCGTCTCATCATCGAGCATCTCGCCGGCGTCGAGCGCGCGCTCGTCGCACAGGCCGCCGACCGCGCCGCGAACGGCGCGGAGGGCTAGGTGGACGGTGTCGACCAGGTGGAGGAAGTCGTGACGAACGCGTTCGTGTCGTTCCTACACACCTACCAGGCGCCGCTCACGGTGCTCGGCATCATCATCGTCGCGGTGCTGCTGAACTGGGTGCTGCGGCGCCTGCTCATGCGCACCGTGACGCAGATCGTGCGAGGGGTCAAGAAGGCGCAGGATGTCGATACGACGTCCGAGATCCAGGCCTCCCCGTACGTGAACGCGCGCGCCGTGCAGCGCACCCGCACGCTCGGCACCGTCGGCCGCGCGGTCATCACGTGGACGATCGTCGTCATCGCGCTGATCCTCATCCTCGGCACCATGGGCGTGAATCTCGGTGCCGTGCTCACCTCGGCGGGCATCGTTGCCGCGGGTCTCGCCTTCGGTGCGCAGAACATCGTGAAAGACATCTTGAACGGTATCTTCATGGTGTTCGAGGATCAGCTCGGCGTCGGCGACATCGTGCAGATCGGCGAGGTCAGCGGCACCGTCGAGGACGTGGGCATCCGCGTCACCCGCGTGCGTGCGATGGACGGCACGCTCTGGTTCATCCGCAACGGCGAGATCCTCACCCTCGGTAATTCGTCGCAGGGCTGGGGGCGCGCCCTCATCGACATCACCGTGCGGGCCGATAGCGACCTCGAGAAGGTCGAGCAGACCGCCATCGATGCGGCGCGCGCGATCCGCTCCAGCCCCGAGATCGCGCGCAAGGTGACGAGCGAGCCCGAGGTCTGGGGCGTCGAGAGCGCCTTCGGCGACCGCGCGACACTGCGCCTCGCGGTGCGCACGCGCCCGGAGGCGCAGTGGGCGGTGCAGCGCGCGCTCCGCGCCTCGCTCGTACGGCATTTCAACGAGGCCGGCATCAAGCTGGCCGAAGAGCTCCCCCGATTCCCAGGAGGCACGGCATGACCGAACAGCCCGTTCCCGGTGAGCGCGCGGCGACCGAAGGCGTCGCGCCCGCACCGAACCTGACGCTCCGATCGGGAATCGACGGCGATGCGCTGACCGAGACCTTCTGGCACCGGGTCGGCGGCACCGAGACCTTCGAGAGGCTCGTGCGCGCCTTCTACGCCGGCGTGCGCGAAGACCCCGAGCTCAACTTCATGTACCCGCAGGACGACTGGGAGGGCGCGATCTGGCGGCTGCGCACCTTCTTCGAGCAGTACTGGGGCGGCCCCACCGCCTATTCGGAGCAGCGCGGGCACCCGAGACTGCGCATGCGGCACGTCGCGTTCCCCGTCACGCCGCGGGCGCGCGACCGCTGGCTGCACCACATGAACGCCGCACTCGACGAGGTCGCCCTGCCGCCGATCTACGATGCCCCGTTCCGGGACTACGTCGACCGCGCGGCGACCGCCATGGTGAATCGCCTCGAGTAGCGCGCCGCTCATGCGATCGAGCGGCGACGGGGAGCACGCGAGGCGATCCCTGGCGCCGCACATCCCGCAGTCAATTTCAGAAAGCAGAAATACTCGATTAATTCACCCCTAAAATGTGCGATTCGGTCATGATTCGTGCCCCAAAGTGGAAGTAGCCCAACTCCCCGCAGCACCGGCGGGCGAGCAGCCACCACGCAAAGGAATCAACGATGACCGCCTTCCAAGACAACATCGCAGCAGTTCAGGAGCTCAAGCAGCAGGGCGGCGCAGGCTGGGATGCCATCGACCCCGAGTACGTCGCACGCATGCGTGCGCAGAACCGTTTCAGGACCGGGCTCGAGATCGCCCAGTACACGGCCGACATCATGCGCCGGGACATGGCCGAGTACGACGGCGACTCGTCGGTCTACACGCAGTCGCTCGGCGTCTGGCACGGCTTCATCGGCCAGCAGAAGCTGATCTCGATCAAGAAGCACCTGAAGAGCACGAACAAGCGCTACCTCTACCTGTCGGGCTGGATGGTCGCGGCGCTGCGCTCTGAGTTCGGCCCGCTCCCCGACCAGTCCATGCACGAGAAGACCTCGGTGCCCGACCTCATCGAGGAGCTCTACACCTTCCTGCGCCAGGCCGACGCCCGCGAGCTCGACCTGCTGTTCTCGCAGCTCGACGACGCCCGCCGCGCCGGCGACGACACGGCGGCCGAGTTCATCCAGTCGCAGATCGACAACTACGAGACCCACGTGGTGCCGATCATCGCCGACATCGACGCCGGCTTCGGCAACCCCGAGGCGACGTACCTGCTCGCGAAGAAGATGATCGAGGCCGGTGCGTGCGCGCTGCAGATCGAGAACCAGGTCTCCGACGAGAAGCAGTGCGGCCACCAGGACGGCAAGGTCACCGTGCCGCACGAGGACTTCATCGCGAAGCTGAACGCCATCCGCTACGCCTTCCTCGAACTCGGCATCGACAACGGCGTGATCGTGGCCCGCACCGATTCGCTCGGCGCCGGCCTCACGCAGAAGCTCGCCGTCAGCACGACCCCGGGCGACCTGGGCGACCAGTACAACTCGTTCCTCGACGTCGAGGAGATCTCGGAGGCCGATCTCGGTAACGGCGACGTCGTCATCAAGCGCGACGGCAAGCTGCTGCGCCCGAAGCGCCTCGCCTCGAACCTGTACCAGTTCCGCACGGGCACCGGTGAGGATCGCGTGGTGCTCGACTGCATCACGTCGCTGCAGAACGGTGCCGACCTGCTGTGGATCGAGACGGAGAAGCCGCACGTGGAGCAGATCGCCGGGATGGTCGACCGCATCCGCGAGGTCGTGCCGAACGCGAAGCTGGTCTACAACAATAGCCCGTCGTTCAATTGGACGCTCAACTTCCGCCAGCAGGCCTTCGATCAGATGACCGAAGAGGGACAGGACGTGTCGGCGTACGATCGCGACAAGCTCATGAGCGTCGAGTACGACGCGACCGAGCTCGCGCGCCTCGCCGATGAGAAGATCCGCACCTTCCAGAAGGACGCGTCGGCTCGCGCCGGCATCTTCCACCACCTCATCACCCTGCCGACCTACCACACGGCGGCGCTGTCGACCGACAACCTCGCGAAGGGCTACTTCGGCGACGAGGGCATGCTGACCTATGTGCGCGACGTGCAGCGCGAGGAGATCCGTCAGGGCATCGCGACGGTGAAGCACCAGAACATGGCGGGCAGCGACATCGGCGACAATCACAAGGAGTACTTCGCCGGCGAGGCCGCCCTCAAGGCGGGCGGCAAGGACAACACCATGAACCAGTTCGGCTGATCATCCTCTCCGATCGCAGAGCCGATCGGAAGCACCCGGGCGGGGGTCGCGGCTTCGGCCGCGGCCCCCGCTTCGCGGTCGTGGATTAGCCTGAACGGTATGAGCTCCTCCCCTGACGGTTCGCGGCCCGTGCCGTCCGATCTCGCCGGCCCGCCGCCCGAGATGATGCCGGTGCCGGCCGCCGTGCGGCGCGCGCTCGCAGCCCGCGGTCTCGGCGATGCGCGGCTGCGCCCGGTGTGGCGCAATGGCGTCGGCGGCCTGACGTTCGCGGTGGGCGGCGGTTCAGGCGGGCCTCTCGACAGGGATCGCCCCGCCGCGAAGTTCTTTGCGAAGTGGAACCCGGCCGGGTCGGGCGAGTCGCTCTCCGCCGAAGCGGAGCGCCTGCACTGGTTGCACGGCCGCCACTCGGCACCGACCGTTGTCGAGCTCATCGCGGACGGCGGCGAGGAGGTGATGCTGACGCGCGCGCTGCCCGGCGCCTCGGCGGTGGCGGAGCGCTGGAAGCGCGACCCCGGGACGGCGCTGCGCGCCCTCGGCGACGGACTGCGCCGGCTGCACGCGACGCCCGTCGCCGGCTGCCCGTTCGACTGGAGCGTCGAGTATCGCATCGCCGCCGCGGGAGTCGACGCCGAAGCCCTCGGGTCGGTGCCGCCCATCGACCGGCTCGTCGTCTGCCAGGGCGACCCGTGCGCACCGAACACCATCATCGCAGATGACGGTTCGTTCCTCGCCCATGTCGACCTCGGGCGGCTCGGCATCGCCGACCGCTGGGCCGACCTCGCCGTGATGACGATGTCGCTGGAATGGAACTACGCAGATTACGACGAGGCGGTCTTCTGGGAGGCCTACGGCGTCGCGCCCGACCCGGCGCGCATCGACTTCTACCGCGGGCTCTGGAACGCGGAGTAGCCGGCCCGCCTCACGCTCAGTAGTGGTATCGCGCTTGCAGAATGATGAGATCGTCGCCGTCCACGAGGTACACGAGACGGTGCTCCTCGGTGATGCGACGCGACCACGCTCCCTGCGCACCGTATTTGAGCTGTTCGGGCTTGCCGATCCCCTCGAACGGGTCGCGCAGGCAGGCATCGATGAGCGTATTGATGCGCTCCAGCACTCGTCGATCCGCGCTCTGCCAGTGCTTGTAGTCTTCCCATGCCGATCGGTCCCACGACAGGCGCATCATTCGTCTCTATCGAGCTCGTGTTCCTCAGCACCTCCGGTACGTGCGCGCTCGTAGGAATCGAGCAGCCTGCGCGCATTCGCCGGCGAGCGGAACAGGTACGCGGTCTCCTGCCATGCTGCGTACTCGTCGGCGGGCATCAAGACGGCGTTGCCTTTTCGAGAGACGATCTCGACGGCGTCGCGGTCGGCGTTGACGCGCTCGATCAGCGGAAAGAGTGTGCGTCGAGCCTCGCTCGCGGTGATTGACATGACCGGCCCCCGCCTCTCAACAAATTGTACGTGTTTATGGTACCACTGGCGCGAATGATGTTACGACGACACCGCAAACGATCGATGCGATACTGACGGGATGGATATCCACCTCACCGACGACGTCGCAGCCGACCGACTGCTCACCGAGAACCCGCTCGCCCTGCTCATCGGCATGCTGCTCGACCAGCAGGTCGCGATGGAGGTCGCCTTCGCCGGGCCGCTCAAAATGCAGCAGCGCCTCGGCGATATCACGGCCGAGCACCTCGCTTCGATCGATCCCGACGACTTCGAGGCGGCGTTCAAGCAGACCCCGGCCGTGCACCGCTTCCCCGGGTCGATGGCGGCGCGCGTGCAGAAACTCTGCCAAGGGCTGATCGATGAGTGGGGCGGCGACGCCGCGGCGATCTGGACGCAGGGCTCCCCCGACGGCAGGACAGTGCTGAAGCGACTCAAGTCACTGCCCGGCTTCGGCGATCAGAAAGCCAAGATCTTTCTCGCCCTGCTCGGCAAGCAGGTCGGCTTCGACGGGGCCGGGTGGCGCGAGGCCTCCGCCCCGTACGGCGCCGAGGGCACGCACATGAGCGTGGCGGACATCACGTCGCCCGAGACGCTGCTGCTGGTGCGCGAGGCGAAGCGCGCCGCGAAAGCCGCCGCGAAGCGCGGCTGAGCAGCACGGGCATTCGCCTCGCCATGGTCGAACTGCGCCTCGAGGCGATCGGTCCATTCAACCACCGGGCGGTGCTCGCCATGCTCACCGCCCATGCCGTGCCGGGCGTCGAAGCGGTCGACGGTGCGGTCTACCGGCGCCTGATCTCGGATGGCGGCGAAAGCGAGGCGCGGCCGGTGCTCATCGAGCTCGTCTTCGACCCGCACGGCCTCACGGCGCGCTTCGATGCGGAGCTCCGCGACCCGCACGGCACTGCCGCGATGCTGCGCCGATGGTTCGACCTCGACGCCGACATCGCAGCGATCGACGCCGCGCTCTCGCACGACCCGCTTCTCGGCCCGATGATCGCACGGCACCCGGGCGTGCGCATCACCGGCCATCCCGACGAGTTCGAAGCGGTCGCGGCCGCCATCATCGGGCAGCAGGTGTCACTCGCGGCGGCCCGCACCTTCTCGAGTCGCCTCGCTGCCGCTTTCGGCGCCGTCGCCGGCGCATGGCGCTCGCTGCCGACCGCTGCGGCGCTCGTGGATGCGGGCCCCGAGCGGATCCGTTCGCAGGTCGGCCTGACCAGGGCGCGCGCACGCGCCCTGCACGAGGTCGCGAAGCGTTGGGCGGGCGGACCGTTGCTTGCCGGCGCTGCTGCGGCCGAGGCGCGGGAAGCACTGCTCGCGATCCCTGGCGTCGGCCCCTGGACCGCCGACTGCCTGCTCGTGCGCGCGATGCAGTATCCGGATACGTTCGTGCCCGGCGACCTCGTCGCCCGTCGAGCTCTCGGCATGGACCAGAAGCAGGCCGCCGCGCGATCGGAAACCTGGGCCCCCTACCGCTCGTACGCACTGCTGCAGCTGTGGACGCACGCCTCGTACCTCTGAGGCTCCCCTGCGCCTGCGAAGAGACGACCGATCATAGTAACCTCGATATGTTCGCCCACGCGGCGTCCGCCTCCTTAGCTCAGTGGATAGAGCAACAGCCTTCTAATCTGTCGGTCACTGGTTCGAATCCAGTAGGGGGCACCATTATTTGGAATTGCCATGATCAGGAACTCCGTTCCTGGGAAGCGGTCGCACCTCGCTCCCCGCGAGAATCGCGAACGCGACGCGTTCGCTTCGAGATTCTCGCGCTGGTTCGAATCCAGCAGGGGGCACCGAGCGTTCTGCGAAGCATCGCTTCGCATGCGAGGCGACCCCAGCCGCCACAGCGGCTGCCTACGCGCGTGTTTTCGGCCGCTCGCATGAGGACGGACGGACTCGCCGCCCGAACCGACGGAGTGCTGGGCCGGATAGGATCGCAGGGTGCCCCGAACCTCCAGAGCCCCGCTTCCGTTCGAGGTTTGGGCCCTGGTAGCGGGCGCCTTCGCGGTTGCCCTCGGCTACGGCGTGGTCGCCCCGGCTATCCCTCAGTTCGCCCTCGAGTTCGGTGTTTCGAAGTTCGCCGCCTCGGCGATCGTGAGCGCCTTCGCGCTCATGCGACTGGTCTCAGCGCCATTCGCGGGGTGGATCGTGGCGCGCATCGGCGAGCGGCTCACCTACACGATCGGCATCCTGATCGTCGCGCTCTCGACCGGAGCCACGGCGCTCGCGGCCGACTACACGCAGTTCATCGTGCTGCGCGGTGCGGGCGGTGTCGGGTCTGCCATGTTCACCGTCGCCGCCACCGCGCTGCTCGTCAAGGTCAGCCCGCCCGACTCGCGCGGGCGCGTCGCGAGCCTCAATGCCGCCGGGTTTCTGCTCGGCGGCCTGCTCGGGCCGGTATTCGGCGGCATCGTCGCGGGCTTCGGACTGCGCGCGCCGTTCGTGTTCTACTTCCTCACCCTGCTCGTGGCCGCCGCTGTCGTCGCGATCGCGCTCAGGCGGTCGACGTTCGCCGGCGGCCCGGCCGCCGGCGCCACCGACGCGGCACCGGTCGGCCTCACGGAGGCGCTGCGTGTTCCGCAGTACCGATCGCTGCTCCTGTCGGTGTTCGCCTTCGGTTGGGCATCGTTCGGCGTGCGCATCTCGGTCATCCCGATCTTCGTCGCGGTCGTCTACGGCGGCGACGCGGCGGATGCCGCCTGGGTGCTCGCGGGTTACGCTGCCGGCAATGCGCTGCTGATCTTCCCCTCGGGCCGCTGGACCGATACCGTCGGCCGCAAGCCGCTGCTCGTCACCGGCATGGCCGTGCTCGCGGCGAGCTACTTCGTCTTCCCGGCTTCGCCGTCGCTGTGGGCGGCGATCGCGCTCATGGCCGTCGCGGGCGCCGGTTCGGCGCTCGTGAACCCGGGTCAGCAGGCCGTGCTCGCCGATGTGCTCGATCAGCGCCCGGGCGGCAACGTGGTCGCCGCGTACTCGATGATGACCGACCTCGGAGGGGTGCTCGGACCGCTCATCGCGGGCGCGATCCTCGATCTCGCGGGGTTCGGGTGGGCGTTCGGCGTCACCGCAGCGCTGATCGTCGCTGCCCTGATCGGGTGGGTGTTGGTGCGCGACCTCGCACCGGCGAACCGTTCCCCGGAAGATTAGGCGGCGCGTCGGAGCGGTGCCCCGTGGCCGGGCTCAGCTAGTCAGTAGCACTGCTTTCGCGGGCGGGGAGCATCTACTGACCAGCTGCGCTCATAAGAATGAGGGGCCAGGGATCGCCGGGCCTCAGCCTTCGAGGTCGTCCACCCCGGGCATCCAGGTGAGCCCGGGCACGCCCCACCCGTTCTTGCGCCGCGCCTTCTGCGCCCCCTTGCTCTCGGGGTGCACGAGGCGGTCGACGTAGAGCAGCCCGAGCAGGTGGTCGTACTCGTGCTGCATGATGCGCGCGAACCAGCCGCTCGTCTCGAGCTCGAACCACTCGCCGTCGATGTCCTGCGCGCGCAGCAGCGCGCGCTCGGAGCGGCGCAATGCGAAGCGCTCGCCGGGGAACGAGAGGCAGCCCTCGACGTCCTCCTCGTCGGGCAGGCCGGGCTCGGGCGGCGAGATCCAGAGCGTCGGGTTGATCGCGACGCCGCGCGCCGGTGCTTCCTCCTGATCGTCGTACATCCAGACGAAGATGCGCTTGCCGATGCCGACCTGGGGCGCTGCGAGCCCCACACCGGGCGCGCGCTCGCAGGTTTCGAACATGTCGCTCACGAGTTCGCGCAGACCGTCGTCGAACTCGGTAACGGTCTCGGCGGGGCGGTGCAGCACGGGCTCGCCGCAGATCGTGATGGGAAGAACTGCCATGTGCTCAAGCCTAGTAAAGTTGCAGCTATGTCGAATACGCCCGCTGAGCAGATTGTCTGGATCGATTGCGAGATGACGGGGCTCGACACCGATCGAGACGGTCTCTGCGAGATCGCCGTGATCGTCACCGATTTCGATCTCGAGCCGCTCGATGCGGGGTTCGAGATCGTCATCGACCCGGGCGCTGCAGCACTCGAGCAGATGAACGACTTCGTGCGGTCGATGCACGAGAAGTCGGGGCTGCTCCCCCGCATCGAATCGGGCGCTTCGGTGGCCGACGCCGAGCAGCAGGTCCTCGACTACGTGAACCGCTTCGTCGGCCCGGGCCGACGGCCGCTCGTCGCGGGCAACACCATCGGCATGGATCGTCGCTTCATCGCGAAGTACATGCCGACGCTCGAAGAGCGGCTGCACTACCGCAGCATCGATGTCTCCACGATCAAGGAGCTGGCGCGCCGCTGGTACGTGCCCGCCTACTTCGGAGCGCCCGAGAAGCGCGGCGGCCACCGTGCGCTGGCCGATATCGCCGAGTCTATCCAGGAGCTCGCGTACTTCCGCAGGACGGTGATGGTCGAGGGATCGGGCCCCGACAAGGTCGTCTCGGCCCAGGCCGCCGAAGAAGTCGGCGCACGCTACGCCGCGCTCATCGACGGCGACTCCGCGATCTCGGAGTAGTCCCGCGTAGGGTGGGCCGCATGAACGCACCTGCCGAAACCGCACCGCAGCTCGAAGCGCTCGACGAGACCGGCATCGGCCGCGTGCTCGTCGTCGTCGCCCACCCCGACGACCCCGAGTACGGCACCTCTGCCGCCGCCGCCGAATGGACCGCTCGCGGCATCGAAGTCGGGTATCTGCTGCTCACCACCGGCGAAGCCGGCATGCAGCGCCCGCCCGAGGAGGCGGCGCCGCTGCGCGCGCAAGAACAGCGGAAGGCATGCACGGAAGTGGGAGTCGAACACCTCACCATCCTCGATTTCCCCGACGGCATGCTCCAGTACGGTATCGAGCTGCGCCGAGCGATCGCACGCGAGATCCGACGCTTCCGCCCCGATGCCGTGATCACCGGCTCCGGAGCGCTCGTCGTGCCCTGGGGCCTCGATCATGCCGACCACCGGGCGACCGGGCTCGCGACGATCGATGCGGTGCGCGACGCGGACAACCGCTGGCTCTTCACGGAGCAGCTGCAGGACGAGGGGCTCGCACCCTGGGGCGCGACGTGGCTGCTGCTCACCGGCGCCGAACCGAACTGCGCGGTTGCGATCTCCGAGCGATCGGTCCGTCGCGCCGTGGCCTCGCTCTCGGCCCACCGCGCCTACCTCGCCGACCTGCCGTGGCACGATGCTCCGGAAGACCTGATCCCTGGCGTGCTCGCCCAGGCGGGGTCGCAGGCAGGGGCGCCGTTCGCGGTCGCGTTCCAGGCCCATCGCCTGCGCGCGTAGCAGTTCGAGCGTCATCCCACCAGGGGTGGACCGTTACCGAATCGTTGCATAACCTGGATGCACACGATGAGGAACTTTCAGATGCCGACGGGAACCGACGCGAGGACCGGCCGGGTGCAGGCTCGGCCGGCGGGTAGCGCCGTGCGGCGCGACGTGCAGGGGCTCCGCACCATCGCCGTCGGGCTCGTGCTCATCTACCACCTCGCGCCGCAGCATCTGAGCGGCGGCTACATCGGCGTCGATATCTTCTTCGTCATCTCGGGCTTCCTCATCACCGGGCAGATCCTCGGCGAGCTCGACCGCTCCGGACGCATCGATCTGCCGCGGTTCTGGGCCCGCAGAGCGAGACGCCTGCTGCCCGCCGCGATGGTCGTGCTCATCGTGACCGTCGCCGGGGTCTACGCCTTCGTACCGACCGGGCTCACGCCGGCCTTCCTCGCGCAGGTCGCCGCCGCGACCGGCTATGCCGAGAACTGGATGCTCGCCGCACAGGCCGTCGACTATTCCGCTGCCGGTGCCGCGGCCTCACCGGTGCAGCACTACTGGTCGTTATCGGTCGAGGAGCAGTTCTACATCGTCTGGCCGCTGGCTGCGGTGCTCGCGATCGCGATCGCCGCGAAGCTGCGGGCCCGCTCTCGCGACCGCGCGCCGGGCCTGCGCGTACCGGGGCCCGCAGGCGTCTTCGCCGCGCTGATCGTCGTCATCGCGCTGCTCTCATTCGGGCATTCGATCGCCGAGACCGCCGCGAACCCCTCGTGGGCGTACTTCTCGACCGCGACGCGGGCATGGGAGTTCGCGTTCGGCGGCGTGCTCGCCTGGCTCGCGGCCGCACGTCCCGCGTGGCCCCGTGCGCTGCAGCGGATCGACCCGCGGCTGCGCATGGGCGCGGTGTGGGCGGGCGTGGCGGGCATCGTCGTCACCGCGCTCGTTTATTCGGATGCGACACCGTTCCCCGGCGCGACGGCCCTGCTCCCCGTCGTATCGACCCTGCTCATCGTCGCTGCAGCAGAACCGGGCGGCCCCGGATCGCTCCAGCCGCTCCTCGCCTCACGGCCGATGCAGTGGCTCGGCGACGCCTCGTACGGCATCTATCTCTGGCACTTCCCATTCATCGTGCTCGCCCCGTACCTGCTCGGCCGCCCGCTCGATTTCTGGACCGGCTGCATCGTCGTCGTGGCGACGCTCGGCGCTGCGGCCCTGTCGAAACGATACGTCGAAGACCCGTTCCGCTTCGGCCCTGCCCGACGATGGAGCAACCGGCGCTCGCTCGCCTTCGCGGGAGGCGGCATGGCCGTGCTGATCGGGCTCACGCTCGGCGGCTTCGGGGTCGCGAAGCAGGATGTCGCGGCGGCGCAGCAGAGCATCGCCGCGGACCTCCGCGTCGCCGATCGGTGCACGGGTGCAGGCGCGCTCGACACCGGATCGGGATGCGAGGCAGTGCCCGATCTCGAGCCGACGCCGGGCATCGACCTGGTCGCCGACCGCCCCGAGAGCTGTCTGTCGAACGTCGCGGGCGATCAGCTGCTCGTTTGCGAGTACGGCGCACCGGTGGGCGAGGCCGAGCGCACGGTCGCGCTCCTCGGCGATTCCCACGCCGAGCAGTGGCTCACCCCGCTCAAGCGCATCGCCGAGCGCGAGAACTGGCATCTCGTGGTGATGGCGAAGGGATCGTGCCCGTTCACGACCGCCGAGCGCGACTACGTCACGAAACCGGAGGCCCAGAACGAGAAGCTGCGGGCCGACTGCAGCAGTTGGAACGATCAGGTCATCGAGGCTCTCGAGGAGCGCCCCGAGATCGACACGATCGTGACCTCCGCGAAAGCCGCGAACCGCGTCGTCTCGAATGCGGAGGATTGGCAGGATGCCGCCGTACTCGGCTACGAGGAGCGCTGGCAGCAGCTGCCCGGAAGCGTGCGCGGCGTCGTGGCGATCGCCGACACCCCGCAGATGCCCGAGGACGTGCTGCAATGCGTGGGCGAGAACGGCGAGAAGGCCGCGAGCGCGTGCGCGGCACCCGCGACGGAGCAGCCGGAGGACGACCCGCTGCTGCGCGCCGCGGCGGTCAGCCGCAATGTCGAAACCGTCGACATGGGCCAGTACTTCCGCTCGGGCGAGGAGCACCCTCCGGTGCTCGGCGGCGTACTGGTCTATCGCGATTCGCATCACATCAGCTGGGCCTACGCCGAGACGCTCACCGATGCGCTCGCCGAACGGCTCGACCCCGCAATGCCGGAGCTGTCAAACGCGCCGACTGCCGCCGATGCACCCGGGTAGGCGCGCGGGACGTTCTGCTCGCAGAGAGCACCGTGTCCCGCGCGCCGAAGCTCAGGGAAGAGGTACGGTGCCGACCAGGCCGACGGAGTGGCCGGCGTTGATCACGACCATGACCTCGTCCTCGACGCGCTCGCGCGAGAGCGAGATCCTGCCGCGATACACTCCGGGCTGATCATCGACCGGCAGCAAGATGTGCCCGTCGGCCCACACCTCGGCGCGCGTGCCCGTCTCTCCGTCGATGCGCACCTCGACATCCCACGACCGCCCGTGCTGGTCGATCTTCACCGTATAGTCGATCTCGTCCGGAATCGGCGCAGCCTCGCCCGCCGTGATCTGGTTGCTCGGCAGCGACGGCGTCAGGAAAGCCGGCTGACGGTGGTGCGTGGCCTGCTCGTAGGCGTAGGCGTAGTCGAGCAGGGCGTCATCGGTGTAGGCGGCGCCCGCGAATGTGAGCCCGACCGGCATCTGCGTGTCGTGCATGTGGCCCATCGGCACCGTCACGGTCGGAATGCCGAGATGGCGCAGCACGCGGTTGCCGTTCGAGTAGACGACGCCGTTCAGCGAGGCGTACTCGAGGCTCTCCACCCGCGTGAACAGATCGTCGCGGCCGACATCGCCCGCCGCCGGGAATACGACGAAGTCGAGTCCCTCTGCCACCAGCCAATCCTCGAAGTCGAGCTTGCGCGCCTCCTCGAGGCCGCGCAGCAGGTGGTCGAGGCCCGGCACGTCGTCGTAGGAGTCGGGGATGCCGCCCTTCACGATCTCGGCGAGGCGCTGCCAGTCGAACCCGGCGCGCGCCCGCGTCACCCATACGGGAATGGGCTCGTCCTTCTCCGGGAACACGGTGTCGCCGTCGACGTCGGCCCAGGTGTTGAGATTGGGGTCGGCGTTCTCGCGCAGGAACATGTCGAGCGCCATCGCGGTGACGACGCCGCCCTCGATCGCCCGCCAGTCCTTCGGCACCAGGCCGCGTTCGGGCAGTCCCTGGGCCCCCGGCCGGTCGACCTCGTAGTTCGAGACGACCGGGAAGTCGACCTCGACCACTTCGGCCCCGAGATCGCGGAGCTCTGCGGCGGCCGCATCCCAGAGCCGACGGACGCTGGGGCGGATCACCGGCGGGTCGATCGCATCGGGGTCTTCGCCGATGTACATCTTCGGCACACCGATGCGCATACCGTCGAGGCGCTCCGGGCGCGGGCGGGCGATGGGGCGGCGGAACACCTGGTCGGGCTGCGGCAGCGAGACCACATTCTGCTGGCGCCAGAACTCGCCCTCCTGATTCTCGTCAGCCTCGGTGAGCACGTCGAGCAGCAGCAGCAGGTCATCGACCGTGCGCGTGTGCGGCACCACGACGTCGCAGCTCGGGCGCAGCGGCCAGTTGCCCCGCAGCGACAGCATGCCGCGCGACGGCGTGTACGCGACGAGTCCGTTGTTCGAGGCGGGCGAGCGGCCCGACGACACCGTCTCCTCGGCCATACCGAAGGCGCACATGCTCGATGCCGTCGCGGTCGCCGAGCCGTTCGACGAGCCCGAACCATACGCTCCGGTGAGGTAGAGCGGATTGTACGGGCTGCGCGCGTAGTCGTAGACGCCGGGCTGGATGCCGCCCGCCGCCATCGGCGGCATGTTGGTCTTGCCGATGAGCACCGCACCCGCCGCGCGCAGTTGGGCGACCGATGCCGCGTCCTCGTTCGAGACGAGGTCGACGAGCGCCTCGCTGCCCGAGGCGACCGTCATCCCCCTGACCTTGTAGCTGTCCTTCACCGTGAAGGGAACGCCCTCGAGCTTGCCGGCCTCGCCGCGCCGCCGGCGCTCGTCCGAGGCGATGGCCTCCGCCATGCAATCGGGGTTGATCAGCGGCACGGCCTTGAGGCATTGGCCCGACCGGTCGTAATATGCGATGCGGTTCAGGTAGGCGCAGACCAGGTCGACGCTGGTCACCTTCCCCGAATCGAGTTCATCCAGCATCTCGGAGATGCTCATTTCCAGGACGTCGATCTTCTGCACCGCACTCGCTCCTTCAGCAACACTCTGACTTCTTCGTCACGTGCGGTGCACCTGCGCCGCACGTCTCGCGAACGATGACTGCGCACCCGCATGAAACCGCGGCAGTGCAGTCATTGCTCAGTGTAGACCTCGGGCTCGCCCGGCCACCAGGATGGGCTCGGTGCGGCGCGGCGCCGCATACCCGCGGCTCGGGACCGCGGCGAGACGGCGGGAAAACAAGAATGGCGAGATCTTTCGATCCCGCCATTCTCGATTCGCGTGCGCGGAGGGGGACTTGAACCCCCACGCCCTAATACGGGCACTAGCACCTCAAGCTAGCGCGTCTGCCATTCCGCCACCCGCGCGAATCTTGTTCGGACTTTCATCGGCCGAACAGAGAATAACTTAGCACGGTTCCGGCGAGCAATGCGAATCGCTTCCGGAACTCGCGCGCGCCGCACCTTCGCACCCCGACTCGGGGGTCAGTCCGGGCGCCCGATGGCGGCGATCTGCGCTCCGGTCGCGGCGACGAGGTGCGCGGGCGCGAGTTCGAGGTCGAGGCCGCGGCGACCGCCCGAGACGAGCACCGTTTCATGCTCCTCGGCGCTCCGATCCAGCACGGTCGGCAGCCGCGCACGCTGCCCGATCGGGCTGATGCCGCCGACGACGTACCCGGTGCGGCGCTCCGCGACCGCCGGGTCGGCCATCGATGCGCGTTTGCCCCCGACCGCGGCGGCGAGGGCCTTCAGATCGAGTTTGCCCGACACCGGCACGATGCCCACGACGAGCGCCCCGTCGACGTCCGCGAGCAGCGTTTTGAACACCCGTTCCGGTGAGATGCCGAGCATTGCCGAGGCTTCTCCCCCGAAATCGGTGACGGCGGGGTCGTGCGCGTACGCGCGCACGGTGTACGGAACCCCCAGAGTATCGAGGGCTTTCGTCGCCGGTGTCGCCGATCCTGCTCGCTTCTTCGCCATCGTTCCAGGATACGGCGCGCCGCTACGGCCGCAGTCGACGACGCAGCAGGTCGATACGCTTCTGCAGCTGGGTCACCGACGCCTGCGGCACGGCGGGTCCGCCGCAGACGCGGCGCAGCTCGGTGTGGATGTCCTTATGGAACTCTCCCGACACCTTGGCGTACATGCCGACAAGCGAGCTCAGCAGCTTGCGCTGCTCGCCGAGCGTGCGGTGCAGCGCCTCGGGGGCCTCGGCCTTCTCGGGCGGATGCTCGAGCAGCCCCTGCCGGCCGGCGCTGCGCCTCGCCTGTCGCGCCTGCCGCTGCTGCAGCAGGGCCTTCACCTCCTGCGGTTCGAGCAGCCCGGGGAATCCGAGGAAGTCGAGCTCCTCCTCGCTCTCGACCTCTGCATAGCCGCCGAACTCCGCCCCGTCGAAGACGGCGCGGTCGAAGTGCGCATCCGAGGCGAGGGCCTGGTAGACGAACCCTTCGCCTTCGAGCTCCCCCGAGGCGCGATCCTCGCGCTCCGCCTCCGCCATGAGCGCCGCCTCGGCGTCCCACATCTCCTCGGCGCTCTTCGGGCCCTCGAGCACATGGCCGCGCTCCTTCTCCAGCTCTGCCGCGAGCTGCATGAGGGCCGGAACGTTCGGAATGAACACGGAGGCGACCTCGCCGCGACGGCGCGAACGCACGAAGCGGCCGATCGCCTGTGCGAAGAAGAGCGGCGTCGACGAGCTCGTCGCGTACACGCCGACGGCGAGGCGCGGTACGTCCACGCCCTCCGACACCATGCGCACGGCGACCATCCAGCGCCGCATCTTGTTCTTGCCCATCGAGAACTCGTCGATCTGCTCCGATGCCGTCGCGTCGTCCGAGAGGATGAGCGCGACCGGCTCCCCGGTGATCTCGTGCAGCTGGGCCGCATAGGATTTGGCGGCGGCATGATCGGTCGCGATGACGAGACCACCGGCGTCCGGAATCTGCAGACGCACCTCGGTGAGTCTGCGGTCGGCGGCGCGCAGCACCTTCGAGATCCATTCACCGGCGGGGTCGAGCGCCGTGCGCCAGGCCTGCGAGGTGATGTCTTTCGTGTTGCCCTCGCCGAGGGCGGCCTCCATCTCTTCGCCGGCCGACGTCTGCCAGCGCATCTTGCCGGCGTAGACCATGAAGATGACGGGCCGCACGATCCCGTCGGCGAGCGCGCGGCCGTAGCCGTAGTCGTAGTCGGTGAGCGAGACGCGCGAGCCATCGCCCTGCGGCTGGTACTGCACGAACGGGATGGGCGCCTCGTCGGAGCGGAAGGGCGTGCCGGTCAGCGAGAGGCGGCGCTTCGCAGTGCCGTAGGCCTCGCGGATCGCGTCGCCCCAGCTGAGGGCGTCGCCGCCGTGGTGCACCTCGTCGAGGATGACGAGCGTGTCGGCGCTCTCGGTGAGCCGCCGGTGCTGCACCGGCTTCATGGCGATCTGCGCGTAGGTCACGGCGACGCCGTGGTAGTGGCGACCGTAGCCGAGGCCGTCGCTGTTCGAGTAGTTCGGGTTCAAGCGGATGCCCGCGCGTGCCGCGGCGTCGGCCCACTGGGTCTTCAGGTGCTCGGTCGGAGCGACGACGATGATCTGGCTCACCACGTGGGTGGAGCGGAGGATCGCGGCGAGGCGGAGCGCGAAGGTCGTTTTGCCGGCGCCGGGTGTTGCGGAGGCGAGGAAGTCGCGCGGGTTCTCGTCGAGGTAGAGGCGAATCGCCTCCTCCTGCCATTTCCGCAGTGTGCCGGCGGTGCCGTGGGCGGCGCGTTCGGGGTATGCCGGGGGCAGGTGTTCGGCGGCACTCGTCCCGGGGAGATGGAGCGGGCCGGTTTCTGTCACAGCGTTCTAGTGTATCCGAGGCGGCCGACACACTGCCTCAGCGGGCGGAGTACTGACGGCCGGTGCAGCCCCCGGCATCGGGCAGCACCGGTCGTCTGCGACGGATCGCTGTGCGGAGCGCGACCCCTGTCGCACGTTCAGTCGATCTCGGGCCTCGGGAACACCCGTGGTTCGAGGTCGAGCGAGCGCACGTGCTCGGCGATCTCGCCACAGCTCGTGAGCCAGAGATCGGACATCCCCGCCATCGTCTCGAGCAGGGTTTCGAGCGCGCGCATTCGACCGAGCCTCCCGCTGAGGAAGGGGTGGATGGTCAGCGTGAAGCAGGATTCGTAGCGGTGCGACTCTGCGAGCTCGCCCTGCCACATCGAGAGCGCCTTCGCCGGGTCCTCGATGACGCCGGGCCCGAACACATCGGGTACGAATGCGAACTGCTCCCAGTCGTCGAGGGCCCACGACACCGGGATCTCGACGAGGGAGCGTGCGCCGGCTCCGGGGCGCTCCGCGAGCTCGTACGGCAGGTCGGAGTCCATCATGCTCGAGTCGTACAGGAAGCCGCGGTCGAGCAGGATCTCGGCGGTCGAGTACGACGTCTCCCAGAGCGGCGCCCGGTATCCGACCGGGCGGATACCGAGCACCCGTTCGAGCGATTCGAGACCGCGGTCGATGATGGCGGCCTCCTCATCGTACGAGAGCCCGGCCATCGCCTCGTGCATGTACCCGTGGTGGGCGATCTCGTGCCCGGCATCGCGGATGCGCTTCAGGAGGTCGGGATATCGCTCGACGGTGTAGCCGGGGGCGAAGAAGGTGGCGCGCACGTCGAAGCGCTGGAGCAGATCGAGCACGCGCGGCACGCCGGTGAGCGCACCGTAGGCCTGGTGGCTCATGACCGACAGGCGGTCGCGGGTGCCCCGATCAATCGTGAGCGCGACATCCTCGGAATCGAGGTCGAACCCGAGGTTGGCGGCCGAGCGGAATCCCTTCGGCCAGGCGATCGGTGCGGCAGGCCTCGTGGCGTCTGCGGTGAACTGCTGGGTCATGACTGCGTCCTCTCTCGGTGCTGCGGCTCGTTCACACGCGCGCCCGCGTGCTGCCGCCATTGGCCTGCAGCGTCTGGCCGACGAACGCCCGCGTATCGGGGCGCGAGAGGAGGGCCGCGACTTCGGCGATCTCCTCGGGCCGCCCGATTCTGCCGGCAGGGATCTCGGCTCCGTATCGTTCGTGCATCTCGTGCAGCGGGATGCCGGCATCGTCGGCATCGACCTGCAGCTGCGGGGTGTCGATGATGCCGGGTGCGATGCCGTTCACGGTGATGTTCTCGGGAGCGAGTTCGCGCCCCAGCGACTTCGTCAGCGCGATGAGCCCCGACTTCGACGATGCGTACGCGGTCGCATTCGGCCAGCCGACGACCCCCCATTCCGATGCGACGATGACGATGTTGCCGCGGCCGGTGCGGCGCATGCCGGGCACGACCGCCTGCACGCACCGGAAGGCGCCCGAGAGGTTCGTGTCGATATTGCGCCACCAGTCGTCGGCATCGTGCTCGAGCAGCGGGCTCATCGACATGTAGGCCGCGTTGCAGACGAGCACGTCGACGGGGCCCTGTTCGACGGCGACGGCGTCGAAGGCTTCGCGCACCTCGTCGGGCTTCGAGATGTCGGCGATGACCGGGAACCCCCCGGTCGCCCCGACGACCTCGCGCAGCTGGGGCGTGTCGGACCGGCCGTTGATACCGACCCGTGCGCCCTCTGCCGCGAGCCGTATCGCGATGGCCCGGCCGATGCCCTGCGTCGCACCGGTGACCACCGCGATGCGCCCCTGCTGGCGCTGCTTCAACTGCTCGCTCATCAGATCACCGCTCCCATGTTCGGGGAGATCACTTCGCCGAAGCAGAAGCCTCCCTCATCGATCAAGAAGTGCACCGCCTGCGCAATGTCCCCCGGCTGCGCGAGCGCCCGGGCCGGCAGCGATTCCAAGTATTCGGGTGTGCGCTGCTCGGCGGGCAGCAGCGGGGTGTCGGTCGGCCCGGGCGCGACGGCGTTCACGCGCACCCCCTGGCCCGCAACCTCACTGCCGAGACTGCGCACGAAGCCGAGAATGGCGCCCTTCGCAGCGGAGTAGTGCGCCTCGCTCTCGGTGCCGGCGATACCGAGCTCCGACGAGATGGCGACGATCGCGCCGGCGCCCCGCTCGACCATGCCCGGCAGCACGGCCCGCACGGGGCCGACGAGGCCGCCGATGTGCACGCGCATCATGCGGTTCCAGCTCTCCTCCGTGATCTCGCTGAAAGGCGAGAACTCGTAGTAGCCGGCGGCGGTAACGAGCGCGTCGATCGGGCCGACGGTACGCTGCACCTCGGCGACGGCCGCGTCGACGGCGTCGCGATCCGCGACATCGCACACGAACGAGTGCTCGAGGTCCGCAATCGGCGCGAGGTCGAACCCGCACACTGTCCACCCGCTCTCCTGCAGGGCTCGGCAGACGGCCATGCCGATGCCCGATGCCGCTCCGGTGACGACTGCCACACGTGTCACGATCGTTCCTCCTTCATTTCGATCTCTGCCGCGACCCGCAGGTCGTCATGCACTTCGCTGATGGGCTGCCTGATGTGGTGTCGCCTCGTGCGGTAGACGACGGCGCCGATGATGCCGAGCGCGACGAGGCTGATCACCATGCTCCAGTCGATGAACCAGGGCTGGTCCGGGATGTCGCGCGGCCACATCACGTTCACGACCTGGAACGTCAACCAGATCGCAGCGCCGTAGGTCACGGGTGCGCCAAGGCGGCCGAGCGTGAACTTGCCCGGCTTCCACTTGCCGCTCAGCCGCACCGCGGCAGCGGCGAACACCGGCACCGCGAAGGCGATGTAGGGGCCCATGACCGAGAAGCTAACGAGCACGTTGTAGAGCTGGGAACCGACGAGGAGCACGAACGCGGCCGCGATGATCGCGGTGAGCAGGATCGACCGGCTGGGCAGCTTCTCCGCGCCGCTGAGGCGCGACAGCCATGCCGCACCCGGCAGTCCGCCGTCGCGGGCCATGCCGTAGACGCCTCGCGACACCGCGGATTGCACGGCGAGGAAGCAGGAGACGAACCCGATGACGAACATGATGAGCAGGGGCTTGGCGATCGCCGGGCCGAGCTGCGCCTCGAGCGTCGCGGAGACGGGATCGCCCATGGGGTTCGCCAGCACCGCTCCGATGTCGGGGATAGCGAGGATCACGGCGACTGCAGAGATCATGACGGTGGTGCCGACGAGCAGCAGGCCGAAGACGATCGCCTTGGGCACATTGCGCTCGGGCTGTTCGACCTCTTCGGCGATCGAGCCGGCGGACTCGAAGCCGAGGAAGGCCCAGCCGACGAACGCGATGGCCAGCAGCATGGTACTGAAGCCGCCGGCATCCGGCCCGGGGAGCCCCTCGAACAGCGTCGACACCGGGTTCACCCGGTGGAAGATGAGGAGCACGATGCTGAGTCCGATCGACCCCACGAGCTCGCAGATGATGCTCGCGATAATCATGATCTTCAGGATCTGGCGCCCGATCATGTTCGCGGCGGTGCCGAGGGCGATGATGCCGAACGCGACGAGGGTGTGCACCCACGGCGCGGCATCCCCCTGCCCGAAGACGGCGAGCAGGAAGCCTGCGCCGCCGTGCGCGAGCGTCGCCAGTGTAATGGTGAGGCCCCACATGTACGCCCAGGCGGCGGTCCAGCCCCAGCCGATGCCCTTCGCGTGCCGCGCCCACTGGTAGACGCTGCCGGCGTAGGGCCAGCGCGAGGCGAGTTCTCCGAAGACGAGCGACACCAGCAGCTGACCGAACATCACGATCGGGAAGGCCCAGAAGAAGCGCGGCCCCGCCGCGAAGAGCCCGAGCGCGAAGATCGCGTAGAGCGCCACGATCGGCGAGATGTCAGCGAAGGCGAGGGAGAGCGCGGATCCGAATCCGAAGCCGCGTTTCAGTCGGTCTGTCGACCCGGGAAGTTGCGTGGTGCCGGCGGTGGTGTCGTTGCGACTCATAGGTCCCCCTTTGGACTCGGTGCCGCATTCATTGTCGAGCACCGGTACCGCAGCCAACAATCGACGATTGCACAGCTCGGCTGTTCTAGTCTCGACTTTCGTCCAACTGCTACCGCTCGTCGCGGAGCTGCCGGTAGGCCTGCACCGCCAGCCACAGTCGTGCGAGATCGCCGGTCTCCGATAGATCGTGGCCGGTGAGCTCTTCGATCTTGCGGATGCGGTACATCACCGTGTGACGATGCAGATGCAGGGTCTCTGCGGTCGCCCGCCACGAGCGGCCGTGCTCGAGGAAGGCTTCGAGCGTCGCCATCAGCTCGGCCGGGCCGCCCGCGTTGCCGAGCACCGGTCCGAGCACGCGGTCGATCAGCAGCCGGGCCTCCTCCGGGCCGCGCGGCCCGAGTTCGAGCGAAGTGTCGGCGTATGCGACCCATCGCGCGTTGCGGCCTTCTGCCGCACGCAGGGCCCAGCCCGCTTCTTCGCGCGCCCGGACCAGTCGACCGATGCTGCCGATCGGATTGCTCGCTCCGGCGCACCCCGCATCGCCGACCGCGTGCCCGAGCGCGTCGAGCATACGCGGCTCCGCCGGCAGCACCACGAACGAGGTCTCGCCTCGACGTATCGTAAGGTGAGGGCTTTCCGCCTGCCACAGCCGCACATGCAGCTCGGCCAGGCGCTCCGGCCGCTGCTCGTTGCGGGCAGCGACGAGTACCGCCTGTGCGAGGTCGATACCGGCGTCTTCGAGCGCGCGGGCGGCCTCGGCGCTGTCGGCCTTGCCATCGAGCATCTGGTTCAGCAGCTCGGCGCCGAAGCGGCGTCGATACTCGATGCCGAGGCGCAGCTGAGAGACCGCGAGCGCCCCGATGGTCGCCGCGTGCTGCAGGAGCAGCAGGTCGGGCATTCTGCCCGCATCGGGCAGGGCCACCAGCACGGCGTCCGGCTGCGCCGGCAGGTCGAGCAGCAGCGCGCGACGACCATCGGGAAGATCGATGCTCGTGGCCCCCGCCCGCACGCTCCCCTCGTGCTGCCCGATCGCTTCGCGCACGACGGCCGGCATCGGCGGCTGCCCGGGCGCCCAATTCTCGCCAGTCTCCCCGATGCAGACACGCACCTCGCACTCGAGCTCCGCCGAGATCGCATCGATGAGCCCCGGGAACCCCGTCTCCTCGTCTGCCGCGCGATGCATCGCCCGATACATGCGCTCCGTGCGACGCAGCCGGCTCGACTGCTCGACCTGGGTCGCCTCGGCGATCTCGCGGGCGACCGCCACGAACGGCTTCGGGTACGCGATCCAGAGGAGCGGAAACCCGAGTTCGTCGCAGGTGCGCAGCATCGTACGCGAGATCGGCGGGGCATACATCTCCTCGCCGATCACGAGCGCGACGGCCCCGTTTTCATGGAGCTGACGCACGAACCGCCCCTGCGCCGCCGCCGCCTTGGGCACTGAGAGCCCGTTGGTCATGAGCAGCTCGCCGCCGACGAGAAACCGCCACGGCTCCTCGATATCACTGGTGTGCGCCCACGCGACGACGCGATCGAGGCCAGTCGAGCCGGCCGCGATCGACAGCTGCAGATGAGACATTTCCGCGAGTTCGCGCACCGTCACCGACATGGAATGCATTCTATGCATCGCCGGAGATGCACGAGCGCGTCCACCGCGCGGCGCTCGATATGATGGATCTTCGTATCCGTAATGCGCCGCGCTCCTCGCACGGCAAAAGGCAGGGGTAGACATTGGCTGAGCATCCATCGTCTGATTCGAGTGACGCGAACGGCGTCGAACTCCCCTGGTCGCGATTCGTCGCGATCGGCGATTCGTTCACCGAGGGCGTCGGCGACCCCGATGCCGATAGCCCAGGCGGCCTGCGCGGTTGGGCTGACCGCTTCGCCGAAGCGCTCGCCGCGATCGACGAGAACTTCTCGTACGCGAACCTCGCGGTGCGCGGCAAGCTGATCCGCCAGATCTCGGAGGAGCAGGTGGAGCAGGCGCTCGAACTGCGCCCCGATCTCATCAGCCTGTGCGCGGGCGGCAATGACGTGATCCGCCCCGGCTCGGACCCCGACGAGGTGGCCGAGCAGCTCGAGCAGATCGTCACCCGCCTGAAGGCCGGCGGTGCGACCGTAGTGCTGTTCACCGGTGTCGACACCGCGTTCCAGCCCGTTTTCCGTTCCATCCGCGGCAAGGTCGCCATCTACAACGAGAACGTGCGCAAGGTCGCCCAGCGCCACGACTGCATCGTCGTCGACCAGTGGGCGATCGACGAATTGAAGGACGGGCGCTACTGGGCCGGCGACCGGCTGCACCTGAACGCGCTCGGCCACCATACGATCGCACGCGCGGCGCTCGCGGCGTTGAACGTGCCGAACGAGCTCACGCCGCTCGATCCGCCGTCGCTGCCCGAGCGCAGCTGGCGCGAGGCGCGCACGGAAGATGTCGTCTGGGCGCGCGAGTATCTGGTCCCGTGGGTGATCCGCCGCATCAAGCACGTCTCGTCGGGCGACGACATCGAACCGAAGCGTCCCCAGCCGACGCGCGCGCGTCGCGGGCGCTACGGGGCTGTCGACGAAGAACCGGAGCAGTTAGGCTGACCTCATGGCACATCTCACGCAGCAGCTCGCAGACACCGTCACCCAGGTCGGGGTGAACTCGGCCTTCGGCGATCCGCTCGAGGTCGACGGCACGACCATCATCCCCGTGGCCTGCACCTCGTTCGGATTCGGAGCCGGCGAAGGCGCCGGTGAACTCGACGGCAAGGCGCAGCACGGCGAGGGCTCCGGCGGTGGCGGGGGCGGCATGTCGATCCCTGTCGGCGCCTATGTCACCCGCGACGGCTTCACCCGCTTCGAGCCGAACCTGATCGCGCTGCTCGCGGTCGGCGTGCCCTTCGTGTGGGTCGCGGGCCGCGCGCTCGCCCGCATCATCCGTGCACTGAAGAAGTAGCCTTCAGCCGCTCCATCTCCAGGGATCGCGCGGCAGTGCGGCCGGGTCGAAGCGCGCCCGCAGCGTATCGACGCCGATGCGCTCGCCCGCCGCGGCCAGTCCGAGCGAGGTCGCGAGCCAACCCAGCACGTCGACCGGATCGACGCCTCGCTCCCGCAGCTGGGCGAGCGTGACGGCGCCATCGCGCTTCGCGAGCCGCGCTCCGCTCGGCCCCAGCACCAGCGGCACATGCGCGTATTCGACGTCGGGCGGCGAAGCCGCGCCGAGGAGCCGCTGCAGCAGAATCTGACGCGGCGTGGACGGTGCGAGGTCGTCGCCGCGCACGATCTGGTCGACGCCCATCGCGGCATCGTCGACGACGACCGCAAGATTGTAGGCAATGGTGCCGTCGCCGCGGCGCAGTACGAAATCGTCGATGTCGCCGGTGACCCGACCCATCAGGCGGTCGTCGAACCCGAGCTCGGTCAGCCCCTCGGGAGCCCGGAGCCGCAGTGCGGGTTCGCGGGGCGCGATGCGTTGGCGCGCGGCTCGTCGTTCGGCCTCGCTCAAGTTCCGACAGGTACCGGGGTAGGCTCCGGGCGGGGCGTGGGGAGCACTGGGGGCGGCGAGGATGTCGCGCCGCGTGCACGTGCACTCGTAGACGAGGCCCGCATCCACGAGCGCGGCGAGTGCCGCATCGTGGTCGGAACCCCGCTCGGTCTGCAGCACTGCCTCGCCGTCCCAGTCGATGCCGAGGCTCTCGAGGTCGTCGAGCTGCCGCTGCGCGCCGCCCGAGTCGCGCGCTCGGTCGAGGTCTTCGATGCGCATGAGGAAACGGCGGCCGCTGGTGCGGGCGAAGAGCCAGGCGATGAGCGCGGTCCGCAGGTTTCCGAGGTGCAGGTCTCCCGACGGGCTCGGCGCGTAGCGTCCGGCGCCGGTCTCCGCGATCTCGATCTCGCGCTCCTCTTCCATCCGACCATCCTCCCACGGCACCGCGGGCTCGCGGCATCCTTCCGACGCACCACCGAATGGCCCATTGCGACCTGCTGAAAGTGGTTCAGCGAGTGGTCCAGTGGGAGGATCGTTCCATGCGTGTTCTCTCGATCCAGTCCTCCGTATCGTACGGTCATGTCGGCAACTCGGCTGCGGTGTTCCCGTTGCAGCGCATCGGCGTCGAGGTCATGCCCGTGTATACCGTCTGCTTCTCGAACCACACCGGATATGGCGCCTGGCGCGGGCCGCTCCTGACCGGCGACGACGTGCGGGAGATCGTCATGGGAATCGAGGAGCGGGGCGGGCTCGAGCGCGTCGACGCCGTGCTCTCGGGGTATCAGGGCGGCGACAGCATCGGCGACGCCATCCTCGACGCCGTCGCCCGGGTCAAGCGCCGCAGCCCGAATGCGGTCTACGCCTGCGACCCCGTGCTCGGCAACGCGAAATCGGGCTGCCATGTCGCACCCGAGGTGCAGAACCTGATTCGCGACCGGGTCGTGCCCGCGGCCGACCTCATCACGCCGAACCAGTTCGAGCTCGGCTTCATCACCGGCACCTCCCCCGACACGCTCGAGTCGACGCTCACATCGGTCGACCTCGCGCGCGAACGCGGCCCGAAGACGGTGCTCGTCACGAGCCTGGAGCGGCCGGAGCGCCCCGAGGGCACCATCGAGATGCTCGCGGTCGACGGCGACGGCGCCTGGATCGTGCAGACGCCGCATCTCGCCGGGAAGTGGAACGGTTCCGGAGACGTCACCGCCGCGCTGTTCACGGCGCACTTCGTGCGCACCGGCGACGCCGCAGAAGCTCTGGCGCGCACTTCGGCCAGCGTCTTCGAACTGCTCGAGAACACCCTCGCGTCCGGGCAGCGCGAGCTGCAGCTGATCGAGTCGCAAGAAGCGTATGCGGCTCCGAGCATGCGCTTCGAAGTGACGCGGGTCCGCTAGAGCGAGCTGCCCCAGGCGATGCCGAGCGCTGCGAGGGCGACCGCGGCGACGAGCATGCCGATACCGTTCAACAGCGCTGCAGCAGTGCGCTTGCGTCGCAGCAGCTGCACGGTGTCGAGGCTCGCAGTGCTGAACGTCGTATACCCGCCGAGGAATCCGATGGAGATCGTGGCGACGATCGGAGCGTCGAGCGCCGCTCCGGTGAGCAGCCCGAGCGCGAACGATCCGCTGAGGTTGATCAGCATCACGCCCCACGGGAAACGAGCGCGAACGCGATCGGGAATGCTGAGGTCGATCAGGTAGCGCGTCGCTGCCCCGAGGCCGCCGCCCACCGCGACGCCGAGCGCGATCATCAGTTCACTCATCGCCCACCGCCCCATCGGCACTCGCGGAAGCGTCGGATCGGCGCGCGTGCAGCCGTGCGCCGACGATGATGCCCGCCCAGCTCGCAAGACCCCCGATGACCACCGTCGCGAGCGCGTAACCCGCAGCGAGACCGACGGAGGCGCCCGAGATCACCCCGCCGTTGCGCATAAGCCCGACCGTGCCGGCAGCGAGGCTGCTGTAGGTCGTGAATCCGCCGAGCATGCCGGTGCCGACGAGCAGACGGGTCGCTCGCCAGCGATCCTCGCCGCGCGGCGAGAGGCCCTCGACGAGCAGGGCGAGCGCGAATGCACCGAGCACGTTGATGGCGAGGATGCCGACGGGAACTCCGGCCACCGCTCCCCCGACGCCGCGTTCGATCGCGCCGTCGAGCAGATACCGCATGAGCGTTCCGACCGCGCCGCCCAGAGCGACCAGCGCGACATCGGGCAGCTTCTCCCGGATGCGCTCCCGATCACTCACACGGACATCGTACTGCGCGGCTCCGATCTCGACTCGCTAGCCGCGCGGCACGGGCGGGCCGAGGATCAGGAGCACCGTGAATACGACGGCCACGAGCACGACGAGCAGCACGATCGCGAGCAGCGGATGCCGCAGCACCCAGGCCTGCACGTGCTCGATGAAGCCGCGCGGAGCGTCGCCGCCGGGCACCAGCCGCCACCCGCCGGCCAGCAGACCCTTGCGGTCGATCGCGAACTCGAAGGGAACCGTGGCGAAGGGCACGACCGCCGTGATCAGCCCGAGAATGCCGGTGCCCGCCTTCCAGCGCTGGTTCACCCACACGAATACGGTCGTCACGCCGTAGCAGAGGAACACGAAGCCGTGCACGCCGCCGGCGATCGGCATCGCCGCGTCGGTCACGCCGGTACCGCGGAGGATCATGGCGGTGATCAGGCCCGCCCAGGTGACGACTTCGGCGAAGGCGAAGGTGCGAAAAAGCGTGCGCGGCGACATACCGATCACGCTACCGAATACTCCGAGTCGAACCCTGCGCGTTGCCTGTTCTCGGTGGGGCCGGAGCCTTCTCGAGCGTCGCACTCGCGCGGGATCGCCTCGATGTGCAACTCGGGCGGATCTTGGGTTATGATCGTAGGGTTGCCTCGCCCGAGCGGCAGGTCAGCATGGTGGGCATAGCTCAGTTGGTAGAGCACCGGCTTGTGGTGCCGGTGGTCGCGGGTTCAAGTCCCGTTGTCCACCCCGAGAGAAGGTCCCGGACTCGTACGAGTCCGGGACCTTCGTCCTTCTGCGACGCCTACGCGCTCAGGCAGTGTCCGCCTCGCTCGGCTCGTTCTGGGCGAGCAGCACGGCGAAACCGGCCCAGAGGATCGCGAGCGGCATCGCGGTGTCCTTGCCGTTCCAGCTGCTCGACTGCCACATCGCGAACCACTCGGAGCCGATGACGATGAAGCCGATGAACCAGATGAGGAATCCGAGCCCGTAGGCCGCGTAGCCCCACCCGCGCACGCCGTTGTAGGCATCGGCATCGGCATTGCGGCGCAGGAACAGCTTCACTCCCCCGATGAGGCCGAGCGCGGCGAACACGCCCTCCGCGAGAATGATGCCAATGTAGCCGACGGTCCACACCCACGGCACCGTGATAGCGCGCCACATGAGCGCGTTGCCCTCGAAGGTCGTATCCATCGAGAGCACGTGCTTCACGAACTGGTAGTTGGAGTCGTAGTCCATGAGGTTTCCCATGAATACGAAGAGGCCGAAGAGGCCGGCCGAGAACAGCGTGAACGCCTGCAGCAAGCGGAGCGGATGCTTCATCGCACTACCTTTCGCTCGAACACCAGATCGAGGCGCGGGTTCGCGCTCGACTCGAACGGAATTGCCTGCACGAACCGCCACCCGGCCGCTGCGCGCTCGCGGATCGCGGCCCGATAGTCCGCCTCCCAGTCGGAGCCCTCGCGACGGCGTAGCATTCTGATGCTGACGAACGCGTACTCGTGCATTCCGGCACCCCCTTCTCTCTCAGCTTGGCCCACCGGTCGACCGGAGTCAATGGGCGCTCGACTGGGGCGGAGCTGGATGTTCCGCCCGCGAACCGCACGGGACGGTTAGGCTGGGGGCATGCTCGAGATATCGCCTGAGGAGTTCGAAGAACTCGTGTCTGATGGCCTCGATTCTCTGCATGATGAGATGCTCGAACAGCTCGACAACGTCATCTTCCTCGTCGAAGACGAACCGGCAGACGGCAGCGACATTCTGGGCGTCTACGAGGGGTTCTCGCTCGCCGAGCGCGGCGCGTACGGCTTCGGCGAAGAGCCCGACCGCATCATCCTCTTCCGGCTGAACCTGTTGCGGCACTGCGCCGACCGCTCCGAGCTGGTCTCCGAGATCCGCATCACGCTGGTGCACGAGATCGCTCACTTCTACGGCATCTCGGAAGCGCGCATCCATGAGCTCGGGTGGGGCTGATGGCGGTGGCGGGCGTGCAGCCGAAGATCGACGGCCAGGGTCAACCGGCGGCCGTCGCCGAACGTCCCTGGCAGACGGTCGTATGGGATGATCCGGTGAACCTCATGTCGTACGTCTCGTACGTCTTCCAGACGCACTTCGGGTTCAGCGAGGAGCGCGCTCACGAACTCATGCTGCAGGTGCATCATCGCGGCAGCGCCGTGGTCGCCGAGGGCGGGCGGCACGCGATGGAGATGCACGTCGAGGCGATGCACGATTACGGCCTGTGGGCGACGGTGAGAGAGGTGGGGTCGGAATGATGCTCGTGCAGCTGCCCGAGGGCGGCCTGCGCATGGTGCTGCAGACGGACGAGGCGGCCATGCTCGACCAGCTGGTCACCCAGCTGCTGCAGCTCCTGCAGAGCCACAGCTCGATGGCGCTCGACGCCGACCCGCTCTTCGCGAGCCTGGAGGTCGGCGGGTCGGAGTCGAAGCCCGAGGACCCGGCGCTCGCCAGGCTCTTCCCCGATGCGTACGACCAGAGCGATGACGCCGACCGCTTCCGTCGCGTGTCCGAGCAGGGCATCCTGAACCGGAAGGTGCAGGATGCCCTCGCGGTGACTTCGGCGATCGGGCTCGGAGGCGACCCGTTCTCGTCGCTCGAGGACGACGATCTGGAGATCGAGGTCGATATCGCTTTCGACGAACTGCCGACCTGGGCGCGCACCCTCACGGCGCTGCGCCTCGCGATCGCCGCCCGCATCGGCCTCGAACAGGAGTCGGATCACGCCCGTCTCGAAGCCGACGACGAGGCCCGCAGCACCGTGCTCGTCTTCGACTGGCTCGCGGCCATACTCGATGCCGTGATGCGCGCGCGTACGGCGGGGGCCGGCAAGTCGGCCTGAAGCCGCACCGGTTCGCGGGCGGTCTGCGCTGCCGAGTGCGTCAGTCCCGGTCCTCGACGAGGCCGTAACGCACGAAGGCGCGCCAGATGCCGTCCTCCGCCACCGTGCCCGTCGTATAGTCCGCCGCATCGAGCAGCGCGGGCGGCGCGTCGCCCATCGCGACCCCGGCGGCGGCCTCGACGACCATCTCGAGATCGTTGGCGCTATCGCCCACGGCCATCGTGCGGCGCATCGGAATGCCGTGGAACTCGGCGACGCTGTGCAGGGCGCGCCCCTTGTTGGTCGTGCGCAGCCCGACCTCTCCCCCGAGTTCGCCGAGGTACGGGATCGTGCCGGTGACGGGGAGGAAGCGGGCGTCGATGACATCGCACAGCCGCCCGTACGCCAGCGTATCCGGGCCGACGAACGTGGCTTTCGCGATGCCGACGAGCGGCGGGGGGCCCGCGTACACGAAACGGCGTTCGAGCTGCTCCAGGTGGGCGAGCGCGCTCGCACCACCGGCGGCGATGCGGCGCTGCTCGCGCAGCAGCGGGCGCATCCGTTCGGCGAGCCCGATGCTCGCATAGGTGCGATCCCTGGCTTGCAGCGTGAACTCGAGGTCGAGCGTGCCGAACAGGTCGATCAGATACGAGACATCCGCATCGGGCATGGTCTCGGTGGCGATGAGCGCTTCTGCCGTTTCGATGAAGCCGCCGCTCGCCGTCACCACCCCGTCGAAGCCGATCTCCATGATCTCGTCGGAGATGCCCGAACGCGATCGCCCGGTCGACAGGTAGACGCGGTGACCGCGAGCCCGCGCCTGCCGTACGGCCCGGGTGGCCGATGGTCGGGGCCGGTGGGTGCCGTCGACGAGCGTACCGTCGACGTCCAGGAAAATCAGCCAGGGATCATCGGCGGGCGCAGCCGCGCGCGCCGGCGCCGAGCCGTCGAACGGCTCCGCAGCCCGCCGCACCTCGTCGACCATGCCTCAGCCCGCCGTCCGCGGATTGAGCCGCAGCAGCTCGCGCGATCGTTCGACGTCGCTTGCGGCGTTCTCGATCAGTTCGTCGAGTACGGAGAATGCGGCCATCTCTCGAATGTACGCCACGAACGCCACTTCGAGCTCGAGGCCGTACAGGTCGCCCGAGAAATCATGAAGAAAGCACTCGGCCCGATCGGCGGCGACATCGCCGAAGGTCGGGTTGTCGCCGACGCTGACGGTCGCCTCGTGCCAGAGCGCGCGGCTCTCCGGGCGGGGCACACGCACCCAGGCGGCGTAGACGCCGGCCGGGGGCAGCGGGTCGTGCGTGTCGAGGTTCGCCGTCGGATAGCCGAGCTCACGCCCGCGGCCGTCGCCGTGCACGACGACGCCCGCGACCCGCCAGTCGAGCGCGCTCATTCCCCGATGGTGCGGTATCGACTGTGGTGGAAGACCAGCGGCTCGACATCGGCGAAGTACTCGACGTCGCTGACCTCGAGCAGCACGATGGTGTGATCGCCGCCGGGCAGCAGGGAGTGCACCGAGCAGCTCAGCCAGAGCGCGGCGCCCGGGAAGTGGACGGCACCGTCGTCGCCCGCCTGCCAGTCGATGTTCGCGAAGCGATCGCCCTCGCGCGCCGAGAGCTGCCGGCTCACGCCCTCCTGCGCATGCCCGAGCACGCTCAGGCCGATGGAGGCGACGTTCTCGAACTGCGGCCAGGTGCGCGAGGTGTTCGCGACGCTGATCGCCACGAGCGGCGGATCGAGGGAGATCGAGGTGAAGGAGTTCACCGCCATGCCGATCGGCGCCCCGACGGCCCCGACGGCCCCGACGGCGACGACGCCGGTCGGGAAGGCGGAGAAAGCGCGGCGCAGCTGCGTGCCGACTCCGGCGTCGGATGCCTGCTGAACGTTCATATGTGACCCTCCATGAATCAACATAGTCAAATTTGTCTATTAGAGATTAGCACAGATAATCGTCAATCTTGATCAATTCTGTCGAGCGCCCTAGCATGATGGGATGGCCTCATACACACGTCTCATCGTGCTCGGAGCTGTCTACCAGTTCCAGCCCGTGCACGGGTATTTCCTGCGGCGCGAACTGTCGACCTGGCACGTCGACGAGTGGGCGAACACCCAGCCGGGTTCGATCTACAACGCACTGAAGTCGCTCATGCGAGACGGGTACATCATCGATGACGGCACCGAGACCGATGGCAAGTACCCGGCGCGGACCGTGTACAGCGTCACCCCGACCGGCAAGGTCGAACTGCTGCGCATGCTGCGCGATACGCTCTGGCGGGTCGAGGCGTTCGACACGAACTCGGTCATGGCGCTCACCTCGTTCATGTTCGCGCTCAGCCGCAGCGAGGTCATCGCGGGCCTCGAGAATCGCGTCAGCAAGATCGACGCGCTCATCACGACGAACTCGTTCCAGATCACGGACACCCTGCGGTCGGAGACCACGCCGAAGTACGTGCGCGAGATCTTCGAGCTCTCCTCGGCCCGCCTGAGGGCCGAACAGGTCTGGGCCCGCGAGCTCATCGAACGGCTGCGCGTCGGCGAGTACCGCTTCGCGGACGAAGAGGCCGTCGCCGCGTCCTGAAACGCGCGAACGCCCCGCCCTCGATACCGGAGGCGGGGCGTTGCGCATGCGTTCTAGAACCCGACGAGCTCGGACACCGCCTCCGCCGACAGGGCGTCGGTCTGCGCCCCGCGGTGGCACGCGACGATCGCGCCGGCGGCCGCGCCGCGGCGCGCTGCGGTCTCGAGGGACTCGCCGGCGGCGAGAGCAGCGACGAACCCGCCGCAGAACGCATCGCCCGCACCCGTCGTATCCACGACGTCGATGGGGAACGCGTCGACGGAGAACGGCTCAGCACCCAACGGATGCACGGTCAGGCCGTCCCCGCCCTGCGTGTGCACGACGGTGACCAGCGGCGAGAGAGCCTCGAGCCCACCGAGCATCGCGAGCTCCGAATCGTTCACGATGAGGATGTCCACATTCGGCAGCAGGCCGAGCACCGCATCGTGCGCCGGTGCGGCGTTGAGCACCGTCGTGGCCCCGGCGGCGCGGCCGGCCGCCAGCGCCTCGCCTGCGGCATCGATATTGATCTCGAGCTGCACGAGCACGACGCGGGCCCCCGCGATGCCGCGCGTTGCGGCCCCCGCCTCGACCCGCGCATTGGCACCGGGGATCACGATGATGCTGTTCTCGCCTTCGGCGAGCGACATGATGTGCGCGATGCCGCTCGGCACCGTCTGCACCGCGACCGCGGAGTCGTCGACTCCCGCCTCGCGCATGGCGTCGACGAGCAAGCGGCCCTCCGCATCGTCGCCGATCGCTCCGCACATGCGCGTCGCGGCCCCGCACCGTGCCGCGGCGACCGCCTGATTCAGGCCCTTGCCGCCGGGGTACAGCCCGAGCGCCTCGCCGATGATGGTCTCACCCGGCTCCGGGAGCCGGGTGAGACCGAGGTAGCGATCCGCATTCAGACTGCCGACCACGCATACCGCTGCATCGTTCATGACGAACAGACTACCGCTCAGTAGGCGCGGGCCGCAGCGGCGGGGTGCTCATCGGGAAGCGTCGCGGTGCCCGACTCGGTGAGCCGCTCGCGCAGCGTCGCGCCCTCGCTGGCGGCGACCGCCCCGCGCTCGCGCAGGATCGGCAGCACCTGCTCGACGAAGTCGATCGTCGAACCGGGCTGGATGACCGGCGAGAGCAGGAAGCCGTCGAGGTCGCCGCCCTCGGCCAGCGCGATCACGTGATCGGCGACCTCCTCCGCGGTGCCCACGAACGCCTTCGAACCGACGCCGTGCTCGTGCCAATCCTTCAGCACATCGCCGACGGTCATGCCGGCGAAGCGCGATACCTGCGACTGCGACAGTTCGGTGTGCAGATCGGTCATCGGCGTCTCGGGGTCGTACGCCGAGAGGTCGAGACCCGTGAACCATGCGTACGAGGCGACGGTCACCTCGGCGGTCTGCGAGGCGAGCACCTCGTCGTACCGGCGCTGCGCGTCCTCGGTCGTCTCGCCGATGACGCAGCGGAACTCGGCCATAACCTTCACCGAGTCGGCGCTGCGCCCCGAATCGACGGCGGCCTGCCGAATCGCCGTGCTATGCGCCGCGAGCTGCTCGGCGGTGCCGCCGCCCACGAACATGCATTCGCCGTGGCGGCCGCCGAACGAACGGCCCGCGGGCGATGCGCCGGCCTGGAAGAGCACGGGAGTGCCCTGCGGCGAATACGATGAGTTGCCGTAGCCCTCGCTCTTGAAGTACGGGCCCTCGTGCTTAATCGTGTGCACCTTCGCCGGGTCGGCGAAATTGCCCTGCTTGTCCTTCGTCAGCGCGTCGGGCTCCCATGCGCCCTCCCACAGCTTGTAGACCAGGCGCACGAAGTCGTCGGCCATCTCGTAGCGCTCGTCGTGCGCCACCATGGGCACGCCGAACGCCTTGACCGCCGTATCCGCGGTGCCTGTGGTGACGATGTTCCATCCGGTGCGCCCGCCCGACAGCTGATCGAGCGTCGCCATGCGGCGCGCGAACGCGTACGGCTGCTCGAGCAGGGTCGACCCGGTCATGACGACGCCGAGCTGCTTCGTGTGCGCGAGGATCGCCGATGCGACGATGAACGGGTCGAGGCGCGGCAGATCGAGCCCCTCGACCGACGCGATATCGGGGCGCACGCCGTTGACCTCTGCCCAGCCCCAGGCATCTGCGAGGAACAGGAAGTCGAGCCCGCCCTCCTCGCAGATCTTCGCGAGCCTCGTCCAGTACTCCAGCGTGTCGTACTGATCCCGCTGGTTATCGGGGTGACGCCAGGTGGCCCGGCCGCTGTCGTTGGCCTGCGCGTTCTCGAACAGGCCGAAGTGCAGCTTCTTCATGGGGTTCCTCTCTCCCAAATTCAATTCTGTGTCTCAGCGGGCGCTGACTTCGTCGCTCCACCACAGCACCCGCTTGCGCACGATGGCGAGCAGCGCGATGAGCAGGATGCCCATCAGGCAGAGCATGAAGATCGCGGCCCACGTCACGGCGAGGTTCGCCTGCGCGGCGGCGGTGGTGACGAGCGAACCGAGGCCCGCGGCCGTGCCCGCCGCGACGAACTCCGCGACCGCGGCACCGACGACCGCGAGCGGCAGACTGATGCGGAGGCCGGCGAAGAAGTACGGCATGCTCCCCGGGAAGCGCAGGTCGCGGAAGATCTCCCAGCGCGAGGCGTGGAGCGTCTGGAAGACGTCCTTCGTACGCGGATCGACGCTGCGCAGCCCGGCGAGCGAGTTGACGAGCACCGGGAAGAACACGACGATGCCGGTCACGATGTACTTCGGCAGCATGCCGAAGCCGAACGCGACCACGAGCGCCGGGGCGATTGCGATGACCGGGGTGACCATGATGAGCACGATGAGCGGCATCACGGCGCGCTCCACGATCTCGAACTCGCTCATGATGACGGCGATCACGAAGCCGAGCACGATCGCCGACCCGGCGCCGATCGCGACCTCCTGCAGGGTGATCAGGAAGTTCTTCCAGTACATGCCGGGGTCTGACGCGAAGCTCTCGCCGACCTGCCCGAACGTCGGCAGGATGTACGGGTTCGTGATCGCGATCACGTGCCAGAGCACTGCGACGATGGCGAACACGACAGCTGTCGGCGCCCATACGCGCGGGTGCGCCCAGGCGAGGTTCGCGGAGCGCGGCGCCGTCGACTGCTGCGCCTCTTGCACGGCGACCGCGCGCGTGGCTGTCACGTCATTCGATTCAACCGACATGTGCATTCGCCTCCATGACATCGCTCAGCCGCTGGCGCACGTAGCCCTCGAGGTCGCGGAACTCATCGCTCGCGTAGGACTCGGAGGTGCGCGGGCGCGGAAGATTCACGTCGATGATCTCCTCGATACGGCCGGGGTGGGCCGCCATCAGCACGATGCGGTCCGAGAGCACGATCGCCTCGGGCACGGAGTGCGTGACGAACATCACGGATTTGCGGTTCGACTGCCAGAATTCGAGCAGGCCGAGGCGCTGCTGGTCTCGGTTGATCTCGTCGAGCGCCGAGAACGGCTCGTCCATGAGCAGGATGTCGGGGTCGAACGAGAACGCCCGCGCGATCGCGACGCGCTGCTGCATGCCGCCCGAGAGCTGCTTCGGGAACTTATCGAGTGCGGCGCCGAGGCCGAACGAGCGCAGCAGCTCGTCCGGATCCCTCAGCGTGCGCCCCTCGTTCGCCTTCGGATTGATGCGCACCGGCAGCTTCACGTTGTCGCGCACGCTCTTCCACGGCAGGAGGGCGGGGGCCTGGGGCACCAGGCCGATGCGCTTCTTCTTCGCGGCGGCGCGCACGCTCTCGCCGCCGATCGTCACCGAGCCTCCGTTCGCCTCGTAGAGGCCCGCGACGACCTTCAGCAGGGTCGACTTGCCGCAGCCGCTCGGCCCGATCACCGAGACGAACTCTCCCGGGTTCACCGTGAGGTTCACATCGCTGAGCGCCAGCATCTCCTGGCCCGGCTTGCCGAATTTCTTGACGAGGTGCGAGACCTCGACGCCGTGGCCTTCGCTCAGACCGACTGTCACTGGGCGTCTCCCGGCCAGATCAGCGCGCCGTCGGCGTCGTAGAGGCCCGCGACGAGCTCCGGATCCATGACGTCCTCGACCGGCGGGATGTCCGTGACGTTGCCGAACTTCTTCACCATGTCGGCCGCGCCCTGCCACTGCTCGACGGTCTGCACGCCGGGCGCTCCGGCCTGGCTGTCGCGCACCCACTGGGACTCGACCTTCCAGGTGCGCTCGAGCTGCTCCTTCGGGAACGCGTCGCCCTGGCCGTTGTCCTTCGCGAGCTTCGCGAGGCGCTCGACGCAATCGGCCTCGTTGTCGAGGCAGTACTGCAGCGCCTTCAGGTCGGCGCGCATGAAGTCCGCGACCACTTCGGGATTCTTCTGGTAGAACTCGGCGTTGGTCTCCATCACGTTGTACGTGCCGCTGAGATCGAACTCGGCCGGGACGAACTCCGAGAACTCCTCGCCCATGGCGCGCAGCGTTTCGCACTGGTTCGACGCGTAGCCGACGATCGCATCGGGCTGGCTGCGCAGCACCACGGTCGGGTCGTAGTTGGTCATCTTGACCAGTTCGACCTTATTGATGTCGGCGCCGGCGGCATCGAGCATGGCCGCGGCGACCGGCGTCAGGTTGATGAAGTAGCCGAGCTGCTTGCCCTCGAGATCCTTCAGGCTCTTGATGTCCTTATTGGCGAACAGGCAGAACGGCGAGGTCGTCCCGTAGGTGGCGACCGCGGTGAGGTTCTTGCTGTTGGCGGCCGCCATCAGCACGTCCTCGGCAGAGCCGAGGCTGCTGAACTGGGCCTTGCCCGACGAGACGAGCTGCTGCCCGTTGCCGCCGGCCGCGTTGATCTCGACGTTCAGGCACAACTCGTCGAAGTAGCCGAGCTCCTGCGCCATGAAGACGTCGATCTGGCTGGCGCTCGCCGAGTAGCCGTAGCCCGAGATGTAGGTGATCTTCTCGGCGGCATTGCGATCGCACGCCGCCTGGTCGATGATCGACTTGTCGTTGTTCGCGGCGGGCGCCTCGGAGGCGCCGCTGCAGCCGGCCAGGAGGGCGACGCCGGCAAGTGCGCCGATGATCGCGAAGCCCGTTCGCTTATGGGATACCGAGGACTTCATCGTCCGTCCGCCTTTCGTCATGATGAGCAGGAATCTCTTAGTCAAGATCTGGCTCTAATTTATACTAGTCAAGAGCGAACTAGTCCAGTGGAATCGCAGATTCTGCATTCGTGATCGAGCTGTGACCCGGCCCGGTCGCGGCGAACCTCAGGTCGGCGGCTGCAGGGACCGGTGGTCCACCACCGCGCCGCGCCCGCCGAGCAGGCTCGCGGCGACCACGCCTCCCGCCCCGAACCTGCCGCGCACCTCGTCGACCGCCTGGTCGACGGCCCGCCACTCGTCGTCGTCGCTCCACAGCCCGGCCGGGTCGGCCCCAGCGGGGAGCAGCTGCTCGGCGCGCACCCCGATGAGGCGCACCGGCCGGCCGGCCGGGAGCCCCGCGAACAGCTCGCGCGCGGTCTGATAGATGCGCTGCGTCGCATCCGTAGCCTCGGCGAGCGTGCGCGATCGGGTGACCGTCTCGAAGTCCGACCAGCGCACCTTGATCGACACGGTACGGGCTTCGAGGCCAGCGCCCCGCAGCCGTTCCCCCGTGCGCGTGGCGAGCCGCAGCAGTTCGCGCTCGAGCAGCGCCGCGTCGACCTCATCGCGGGCGAACGTCTCCTCGTGGCCGATGCTCTTCTCCGTGCGCTCCGTCTCGACGCCGCGGGCATCGCGTCCGTTCGCGAGATCGTGCAGGCGACGCGCGCTCGCCACGCCGACGATGCGCTCGAGCGAGGCGAGCGGCTCCGCGGCGAGGTCGGCCACCGTATGGATCGCCCGCGACCCGAGCGCCTTCGCCGTGGCTCGACCGACGCCCCACATCGCCTCGATCGGCAGCGGGTGCAAGAACTCGAGGGTGCGCTGCGGCGGGATCTCGAGGAGGCCGTCGGGCTTCGCGCGCTGCGAGGCGAGCTTGGCGACGAACTTCGTGCCCGCGAGCCCGACCGATGCCGGCAGCCCGGTCTCCTCGCGCACCCGTTCGCGCAGCCGGCGCGCGATCTCGACCGGCTCGCCGAAGAGCCGCACGGTGCCCGCGACATCGAGGAACGCCTCGTCGATGCTGAGCGGCTCGACGAGCGGCGTGAACTCCTCGAAGATCTGCATGACCCGGCGCGAGGCCCGCCGGTACTTCTCGAACGTCGGCGGCACGAGCACGAGCTGCGGGCAGAGCTGCTTCGCCCGTGCGACCGGCATCGCCGAACGCACACCGTATCGGCGCGCCTCGTAGCTCGCGCTCGACACCACGGAGCGCGCCGTGTCGTGGGCCGCCGCGACTGGACGCCCGCGGAGCTCGGGCCGGTCGAGCAGCTCCACCGAGACGAAGAACGAATCCATGTCGACGTGCAGCATCGAAGCGACCTCGCGCTGCTGTCCCGTCATGCCCCCATTGCACCATATTCCGGGGGCGCGCGGCTGGTGAACCGCCCGGCATCGCCGCCCGCCGGCCCTACGAATTCACCGGCTCGATCGGCCGCGTCTTGGTAGCGTGGTGTCATCAGTCGGGTGGCCCGGATCCGGGCGGCAGGAAGGCGATCTATCTTGGCGAAGCAGCAGCCCTCAACTTCTCCGCAGCCCTCGGGATCCTCCCGGGACGACGCCGTCGCGGCCCTGCGCGCGCGAGCGCAGGCCGACGTGCTCATCATCGGCGGCGGCATCAACGGCATCGCGACCTTCCGCGAACTCGCTCTGCAGGGCGTCGATGTGGCTCTCGTCGAACGGGGAGACTTCGTCTCGGGCGCATCCTCCGCCTCGAGCCACATGGTCCACGGCGGCATCCGCTACCTCGAGAACGGCGAGTTCCGCCTCGTGAAGGAGGCGGTGCAGGAACGCAATCGCCTCATCCGCAATGCGCCCCACTACGTGCGCCCGCTGCGCACCACGATCCCGATCTTCAAGACGTTCTCGGGAATCCTCACGGCGCCGTTCCGGCTGCTCGTCACCCACGGTCGCGGAGAACCGCGCGAGCGCGGGGCGCTGCTCATCAAGATCGGGCTCGTCATCTACGACCTCTTCTCGCGCGCGGGCGGCCAGGTGCCCCGGCACCGCTTCCTCGGCAGCGATCGTTCGCTCCGCGAGCTCCCGCGCCTGAACCCCCGCATCAAGTACACCGCCACCTACTTCGACGCATCGATGCACGACCCCGAACGCCTCGCGCTCGACGTGCTCGCCGACGGCATCAGCGCGGGCACGGGCGCCCGCGGAGACCGCACGGCGCGCGCCGCGAACTACGTCTCGGCCGTGGGGTTCTCGAACGGGAAGGCGACCCTGCGCGACGAGGCGAGCGGCGAGGAGTTCCCCTTCGCCGCCCGCGTCATCGTGAACGCGAGCGGCCCGTGGACCGACCTCACCAACGAGGCGCTCGGCCGCCCGACCCGCTACATGGGCGGCACGAAGGGCTCGCACATCGTGCTCGACCACCCCGAGCTGTTCGAGGCGACGGCGGGCCGCGAGATGTTCTTCGAGCACTCCGACGGCCGCATCGTGCTCATCTATCCGCTCAAGGGCCGGGTGATGGTCGGCACGACCGACATCGATGCCGACCCCGCCGAGCCGATGGTCTGCACCGACGACGAGGTCGACTACTTCTTCAACCTCATCCCGCACGTGTTCCCCGCGATCCCCGTCGACCGGTCGCAGATCGTGTACTCGTTCTCGGGCATCCGGCCGCTCCCCCGGCACGACGACACCGCGCCGGGGTTCGTGTCGCGCGACTACCGCATCGAGCACGGCTGGCTCGGCGATGTGCGCACGCTCAGCCTCGTCGGCGGCAAGTGGACGACCTTCCGCGCGCTCGCCGAGCACCTCGGCGACGAGACGCTGAAGCTGCTCGGGGCCCGCCGCAGCATGAGCACCCGCCGCACGGTCATCGGCGGCGGAGCCGGCTACCCGCGAGATGCCGCGGCGAAGCGCATCTGGGTCTCGAAGCACGCCCAGGGCCACGACCCGCGGACCGTCGAGGCCCTGCTCGAGCGCTACGGCACCGCGGCCGCCGAGGTGCTCGCCGCGATCCCGACCGACGCATCGGAGCTGGAGCACGCCCCCGGCTACTTCGCGGCGGAACTGGCGCACCTCGCGCGCACCGAGGACGTGCTGCACCTCGACGACCTGCTGCTGCGACGCACCTCGCTGGCGTTCGTTGGCGGCCTCACCCGCGAGACCCTCGCCGAGGCGGCCGACGCCATCGCCCCGGTGCTCGGCTGGAATGCCGACGCGCAGCAGCAGGAGATCGAACGGACCGAGCGCCTCCTGCATGACGCCCATCGCGTCGTGCTCGGCGAGCCCGGCATCGCACCCCTCGATTGACGCCGGGCCTCCCGGGCCCGCGCCGCACCCGAACTTCAGAGACGAAGGAGCACGCCATGTCCCAGTACGTGATCGCGATCGACCAGGGCACGACGTCATCGCGCGCCATCATCTTCGACCACGACGGCTCGATCGTCGCGGTCGGCCAGAAAGAGCACGAGCAGATCATGCCGGAGGCCGGCTGGGTCGAGCACGATGCGCTCGAGATCTGGCGCAACGTGCAGGAGGTGATCGGCACCGCGCTCGGCACCGCCGACCTCACCGGACGCGACATCGCCGCGATCGGCATCACGAACCAGCGCGAGACCGCGGTCGTCTGGGACCGGCGCACCGGCGAACCCGTGCACCACGCGATCGTCTGGCAGGACACGCGGACGCAGCCGCTCGTCGATGCGCTCGCGGCCGACGGCGGCGTCGATCGCTTCAAAGCGATCACGGGCCTTCCCCTCGCCAGCTACTTCTCGGCGACCAAGATCGCCTGGATCCTGGAGCACGTCGACGGCGCTCGCGAGCGGGCCGAGGCCGGCGAGCTGATGTTCGGCACGACCGACAGCTGGATCCTGTGGAACCTCAGCGGCGGCCCCGACGGGGGCGTGCACGCGACCGACGTGACGAACGCGTCGCGCACGCTGCTCATGGATCTCGAGACGCTCGAGTGGCGCGACGACCTGCTCGAGGCGTTCCGCATCCCGCGTTCGATGATGCCCGAGATCCGGTCCTCCTCGGAGGTCTACGCCGAGGCGGAGGCCTCGTCGCTGCTGCACGGCACTCCGATCTCGGGCATCCTCGGCGATCAGCAGGCCGCCACGTTCGGGCAGGCGGCGTTCGACGCCGGCGAATCGAAGAACACGTACGGCACCGGCTGCTTCCTGATCTTCCAGACCGGCACGGAGATCGTGCACTCGGTGAGCGGGCTGCTCACGACTGTCGGCTACAAGCTCGGCGATGCGCCGGTGCACTACGCGCTCGAAGGGTCGATCGCGGTCACCGGATCGCTCATCCAGTGGCTGCGCGACCAGCTCGGGCTCATCTCGTCGTCGTCCGAGGTCGAGCGGCTCGCGAAGTCGGTCGAGGGCAACGGCGGCGTCTACTTCGTACCGGCGTTCTCGGGACTCTTCGCACCCTACTGGCGCCCGGATGCGCGCGGTGCCCTCGTCGGGCTTACCCGCTATTCGAACCGCGGCCACATCGCGCGCGCCGCGCTCGAGGCCGTCGCCTACCAGACCCGCGATGTGCTCGATGCCGTCAACGCCGATGTCGCGGCCGGCGGCGGCATCCACCTGAGCGAGCTGCATGTCGACGGGGGCATGGTCGCCAACGAGACCCTCATGCAGTTCCAGGCCGACATGCTCGGCGTGCCCGTCGTGCGCCCGCGCATCGCCGAGACGACGGCGCTCGGCGCCGCCTACGCGGCAGGGCTCGCAGTGGGGTTCTGGTCGGGACTCGACGAGCTGCGCGCGAACCGGCAGGAGGCGCACCGGTGGGAGCCGCAGCTCGCCGCGGACGAGCGCGATCGCCTGCTGCGGCAGTGGCGCAAGGCGGTCACCAAGTCGATGGACTGGGTCGACACCGACACGCGCTGACCGGGCTCAGGCCGGAACCAGCGGATTGTGGCCCGCCGCGATCCGCTCCTCCTCGCGTACCTCGGGCGGCGGCGTGCCGTCGCCGAACGGCTCGCCGCCGAGCCGTTCGCGGTCGTGCGGGTCGAGCCAGTTCTCGAGCTCGGGGCCCGCGGGCACGATCCCTGTCGGATTGATGTCCTCGTGGGTGACGTAGTAGTGGCGCTTGATCTGCACGAAATCGGTGGTGTCGCCGAACCCCGGGGTCTGGAAGAGGTCGCGCGCGTACCCCCAGAGGTGCTCCATCTCGATGAGCCGGTTGCGGTTCGTCTTGAAGTGCCCGTGGTAGACCGGGTCGAAGCGGGTGAGGGTCGTGAAGAGCCGCACGTCGGCCTCGGTGATGGTGCCGCCCATGAGGTAGCGGCGGGTCGCGAGGCGCTCCTCCAGCCAATCGAGCGCCTCCCACAGGCGGGCGTACGCGGCCTCGTAGGCGTCCTGGCTGCCCGCGAACCCGCAGCGGTAGACGCCGTTGTTCACCTCGGTGAAGATGCGGGTGATGACCGGCCACATCTCCTCGAGCTCGCCGCTGCCCGTGCCCAGCCCCGGCAGCAGATCGGGCGCCCCCTCCCGGTGGAACTCGCGCCACTCGGTGGAGAAGTCGAGCGTGATCTGCGGGTAGTCGTTCGTGACGACCTCGCCGCTCGACACCTCGACGATCGCGGGTACCGTGATGCCGCGCGGATAGGCGGGGAACCGCTTGAAGTAGTTCTGCTGCAACCGCGCCGATCCGAGCACCGGGTCGACGTCGCCGACGTTGAGCGCCGTGCCCTCGAGGTCGAAGGTCCACGAGCGCACATCGTGCACAGGCCCCGGCCGGCCGAGCGAGATCGCGTCTTCGAGACCGAGCAGGCGGCGCACGATGACGGTGCGGTTCGCCCACGGGCACGCGTTCGCGGCGACAAGCCGGTAGCGGCCCACCTCGACCGGCCAGGCCTCGGCGCCAGCGCTGAGCCCGAAGCCGAGCGACCCGACCTTCGAGGGCGGCGGCGCGGGCAGGGCGCGCGTCGCCTCGGGGTCGGCGACGATGCGATCCTCGATGTAGTTCGTGTCTCTCGTGAACTCGGCGCCGCCGGTCACGTAGGCGCCCCGGGTCGAATACTGCTCGTTCTCGCTCATGCCTCCATTGTGCCCCGACGGGGCCGCCCCGCGCACGGGGCACCGCCCGGAGACGGCCGAAGGGCGAGAAATCCAGGGGTCTTCGCGATCCCTGCCTGATTTCTCGCCCTTCGAGACGTGCACGGGCCGGTCAGCCCGCGGCCCGCTCCAGCACCAGTTCGCGCACGCGGGCCGCATCGGCCTGGCCGCGCATCGCCTTCATCACGGCGCCGATGATGGCGCCGGCGGCCTGCACCTTGCCGTCGCGGATCTTGGCGAGCACGTCGGGCTGCTCGGCGAGTGCCGCATCGACCGCCTCGATGAGCGCACCGTCGTCGGAGACGATCGCGAGCCCGCGGGCTTCGACGATCTCGGCCGCCGTGCCCTCGCCGTCGATGATGCCGGCGATCACCTGGCGCGCCATCTTGTCGTTCAGCGTGCCCTCGTCGACGAGCGCGACCACCGAGGCCAGCTGCTCGGGGGTGATGAGGTCGGGCGCGGCCGTCGAACGCTCGTTGGCGATGCGCGCGATCTCTCCGGTCCACCACTTGCGCGCCGTCTGCGGGGGCACGCCCGCCGCCACGGTCGCCTCGATGGTGGCGGTGAGGCCCGAGTTCACGACATCCTGGAACTCGAGCGCCGAGAACTTCCAGTCGGCCTTCAGCCGGCGGGTGCGCAGCGTCGGGTGCTCGGGCAGCGCGGCACGCAGCTCCTCGACCAGATCGCGCGATGGGGTGAGCGGCGCGAGGTCGGGCTCGGGGAAGTACCGGTAGTCGTCGGCGTCGCTCTTCGGGCGGCCCGGCGAGGTCTCCCCCGTGTCCTCGTGCCAGTGACGGGTCTCCTGCGTGATCGACCCGCCGTCGGCGAGGATCTGAGCCTGGCGCTGGATCTCGAAGCGCACGGCGCGCTCGATCGAGCGCAGCGAATTCACGTTCTTCGTCTCAGTGCGCGTGCCGAGCACCGACATGCCGGCGCCCTCGTTGCCGCGGGGGCGCAGCGACACGTTCGCGTCGCAGCGGAGGTTGCCGCGCTCCATGCGGGCATCGGAGATGCCGAGCGCGACCACCATCTCGCGGATCGTCGCGACGTAGGCCGCCGCGATCTCGGGCGTATCCGCCTCGCCGCCGAACACGGGACGCGTGACGATCTCGACGAGCGGCACACCCGCGCGATTATAGTCGACGAGCGAGTACTCCGCGCCCTGGATGCGACCGGTCGAACCGCCGACGTGGTTGAGCTTGCCCGCGTCCTCCTCCATATGCGCGCGCTCGATCGGCACGTGCACGACGCGGCCCGAGGCGAGCTCGATCTCGACGGAGCCGTCATGGGCGATGGGGTCGTCGTACTGCGAGATCTGGTAGTTCTTCGCCATGTCGGGGTAGAAGTAGTTCTTCCGGGCGAAGCCCGAGGTCTCGGCGATCTCGCAGCCGAGCGCGAGCCCGAGGCTGATCGAGTAGCGCACGGCCTGCTCGTTCACGACGGGCAGCGAACCGGGAAGGCCGAGGCACACCGGCGTCAGGTTCGTGTTCGGCTCGGAGCCGAACACGTTCGGGGCCGACGAGAACATCTTGGTCTTCGTGTTCAGCTCGACGTGCACTTCGAGCCCGATGACGGGCTCGAAGAGTTCGAGGGCCCGTTCGTAGTCCATCAGCTTGGTCTTGGCCATCAGCGGGCTCCCCCTTCAACGTTCACTGCACCGAACATCGGGCTCTGCTGCCAGAACGCCCGGCCGTCGCGGTCGGCGATCAGGCTCTCGACGGCGGCGCCGGCGCGGTACAGTCGCGCGTCTTCGAAAGCGGGGGCCATGAGCTGCAGCCCGACGGGGAGCCCGTCTTCGGCGGCGAGGCCGATCGGCAGGCTGAGGCCCGGGATGCCGGCGAGGTTCGCGGGAATCGTCGTGGCGTCGTTCAGGTAGTCCTGCATCGGATCGGCATCGTGCGTGCCGACCTTCCACGCCGTGGTGGGCGCGGTCGGCGATGCGATGACATCGACCCGGTCGAACGCGTTCGCGAAGTCGCGCTGGATGAGGGTGCGCACCTTCTGCGCGCTCCCGTAGTAGGCGTCGTAGTAGCCGGCCGACAGCGCGTAGGTGCCGAGGATGATGCGTCGCTTCACCTCGGCGCCGAAGCCCGCCGCACGCGTCTCGCTCATCACGCTCTCGACGGTGCCGCCGCCTTCGGGGCTGACCCGCAGCCCGAAGCGCACCGAGTCGTACTTCGCGAGGTTGCTCGAGGCTTCGGCCGGGAGGATGAGGTAGTACGCGGCGACCGCGTACTCGAAGTGCGGAGCATCGATCTCGACGATCTCGGCGCCCTGGGCCTCGAGCAGCGCGAGCGCTTCTTCGAAGCTCGACTTCACGCCCGCCTGCGCGCCATCGAGCATCAGCTGCTTCACCACGCCGACGCGCAGCCCCTTGAGGGTCGAGGGATCGACGCCGCCGCGGGCCGCCTCCGCCATCGACGGCCACTGCATGTCGAGCGAGGTCGCATCGTGACGGTCGTGGCCGACGACGACATCGTGCAGCAGTGCGGTGTCGAGCACGGTGCGGGCGCACGGGCCGATCTGGTCGAGCGACGATGCGAGCGCGATCGCGCCGTAGCGGCTGACGCCGCCGTAGGTCGGCTTCGCCCCTACGGTGCCGGTGAGCGCAGCGGGCTGGCGGATCGAGCCGCCGGTGTCGGAGCCGAGCGCGAGCGGGGCTTCGAACGCGCCGACCGCGACGGCGGAGCCGCCGCCCGAGCCGCCGGGCACGCGCTCGGTGTTCCACTGGTTGAACGTCGGCCCGTAGGCCGAGTTCTCGGTCGACGAGCCCATCGCGAACTCGTCCATGTTGGTCTTGCCGATGTTCACAAGGCCGGCCGCGCGGGCCTTCGCGACGGCGGTGGCGTCGTAGGGCGAGCGGTAGCCCTCGAGCATCTTCGAGCCCGACGTCGACGGCATGTCGGTCGTCACGAGCACGTCCTTCACCGCGAGCGGCACGCCCGCGAGCGCTCCGAGGTCCTCGCCCGCGGCGCGGCGCTCGTCGACGGATCGGGCAGCCGCGAGCGAGCGCTCGGCGTCGGTGGCGAGGAACGCGTGGAGCTCGCCGTCGACGGCGGAGATGCGGTCGAGGTGCGCCCGGGTGGCTTCGACCGAGGAGACCTCGCCCGAAGCGAGCTTCGCGGCGAGGTCGGCCGCCGTGAGATTGATCAGTTCACTCATGTCGCTACTACTGCTCCTCGCCGAGAATCGATGACACGCGGAACATGCCGTCCGCCTCCTCGGGCGCATTCGCGAGCGCCTCCTCGCGCGTGAGCACGTCGGCGACCACGTCGGGCCTCGTCACGTTGTTCAGCGGGGTCGGGTGGCTCGTCGCGGGCACATCTGCCGTCGCGACCTCGCTCACCTTCGCGATGTTCAAGAGGATCGAGCCGAGTTCGCTGGTGAGCGACTCGACTTCGGCATCGGTGAGGGCGATCCGGGCCAGGCCAGCGAGATGCTGCACGGACTCGGCCGTGATCTCGCTTGCCGCCGACTCGCCCGCTGCCGCAGTCGTTTCAGGCATGCTGCTCCATGAGTGGGTGAATTCTACGAACCCGTCCATCCTACCGAGAACGCGGGGCCGCCCGGCGCACGGGAGCGCCGGGCGGCCCCGGGCTCAGTGCGACGGTACGGCCCGGAGCTCCGGAGGCAGGGCGTCCCCGATCCGCGTTCCGTCGCGGGCCCACAGCCCCGAGCAGCCGCGCCGGTGGCTGTCGACGAGGTGCACGTCGGCGATGCCGATGGCGGTCATCAGCGCGTACGAGGTCGTCGGCCCGACGAAGCGGAACCCGAGACGCCGCAGCTCCTTCGCGAGCGCGACCGACTCGGGCGAGGTGGTCGGCACCTCTGCTGCCGTGCGGGGCGACGGCGATCGCTCGGGCCTGAACGACCAGACGAGGTGCGCGAGCCCCGGCCCCTCGGCCCGCAGCCGCAGCGTCGCCGCCGCATTGCCGACCGTCGCCCTGATCTTGGCCGCGTTGCGGATGATGCCCGCGTTCTGCATGAGCCGATCGATGTCGGGCTCGGCGAAGGCCGCGACGCGCTCCGGGTCGAACTCCGAGAACGCGTCGCGGAAGGCCTCGCGCTTGCGCAGCACCGTGAGCCACGACAGCCCGGACTGGAAGGCTTCGAGACTCAGCCGTTCGAATACGCCGACATCGTCGGTGACCGGCATGCCCCATTCGGCGTCGTAGTAGTCGGTGAGCAGCGGGTCCTGCTCCGCCCACGCGGCGCGCACGGGCGGGTGCCCTGCGCCCGTCCGGCTCCCCCGTGTTCCGTTCAGATTCGCATCCAGCATCTCGGTACCTCCGTCGCTCCGTTCCATTCAGCGCCCGTGTGTGACTGCTCAGCCTAGGTCGGCACCGAGCGGCGCGGGGCGAGGAAGCGCAATCTGTGGATAACTCGCTTCTCTACTCCTCTGTGGAGGAGAGTTCGAGCGCGTCGGGGCCGGACGTCACGAGCACCGCGAACTGCTCGGCGTCGAGCACCGGGATGCCGAGCTCCTCGGCCTTGGCGAGCTTCGAACCGGCGCCCGGCCCGGCGGCGACGAAGTCGGTCTTCTTCGAAACGCTCGACGCGGCCTTGCCGCCGGCCTGGATGATCGCCTCCTTCGCCCCCTCGCGGGTGAACCCGTCGAGAGCGCCGGTCGCGACCACCGTGAGCCCGGCGAGCACCCCACCCGCGGCCGCCGCGGCCCCCGGCCCCGGATGCCCGGGAGTGACCCACTGCACCCCCGCCGCCGCCCAGCGGTCGACGATCTCCCGGTGCCAACCGACTTCGAACCAGCCGAGCAGCGACTCGGCGATGATGCCGCCGACCCCGTCGACGGCCGAGATCTCTTCGAGGGAGGCGGATCGGATGGCGTCGAGCGAACCGAACCAGTCGGCGAGCGCACGCGCGGCCACGGGCCCGACGTGCCGGATGTTCAATGAGACGAGCAGGCGCCACAGCGGCTTCGTCTTCGCCTTCTCGAGTTCGGCGAGCAGGGTATCGACGTCCTTCGACGGCTGGGCCTCGCGGTAGTTCTTCTTGATGCCGGCCCGTCGCCGTTCGGCGGCGCTCGCCTCCTCCCAGCCCGGCGGGTAGCTCGCCGGCCCCAGTTTCTGGAACGGCGTGCGCCTTCGCGGCTCCCCAGTCTCCTCATCGATCACCGGTTCGCCGGTCTCGCTGTCGCGCACCACGACCACGATGGGCACGAGCTGTTCGCGGGTCAGTTCGAAGAGCCCGGCCTCCGTCTCGAGCGGCGGGTCCGACGGCACCTCGGGCTGGGTCAGCGCCGCGGCCGTGATCTCGCCGAGCACCTCGATGTCGAGGGCACCGCGCGAGCCGATGTGCTCGACCCGGCCGCGCACCTGCGCCGGGCATCCCCGGGCGTTCGGGCAGCGCAGATCGATATCGCCCTCCTTCATCGCGCGCAGCTCGGTGCCGCACTCGGGGCAGTCCTTCGGCATCTTCCATTCGACTTCGCTGCCGTCGCGTCGTTCGAGCACGGCGCCGAGCACCTCGGGAATCACGTCGCCCGCCTTGCGCAGCACGACCGTATCCCCGATCAGCACCCCCTTCGCCTGCACGACCTCCTGGTTGTGCAGCGTTGCCTGGCGCACGGTCGAGCCGGCGACCTTCACGGGCTCCATCACCGCGTACGGTGTCGCCCGGCCGGTGCGTCCGACGCCGATGCGGATGTCGAGGAGCTTCGTGTGCACCTCCTCCGGAGGGTACTTGTAGGCGATCGCCCAGCGCGGCGCGCGGCTCGTCTCGCCGAGCTCGGCGTGCAGCGCGAGCTCGTCGATCTTGACGACGATGCCGTCGATCTCGTGCTCGACGTCGTGGCGATGCTCGCCGCGATCCTCGATGAACGCGACCACCTCCTCGACATCGTCGAACACGCGGGAGTACGGCGAGACCGGAAGACCCCAGCCCTGAAGCGCGGCATACGCGTCGGACTGGTTCTCGAGCCCCGGATGCTGCCAGGCTCCGATGCCGTGCACGTAGAGCGACAGGCGGCCCAGGCGATCGCTCATCAGCTCGAGCTCGGCCTCGCTCTTCTTCTCGGCCCGCTGCCGCAGGCTGCCGGCGGCCGTATTGCGGGCGTTCGCGAATTCGGGGAAGCGGATCGAGATCTTCTCGTCGGGCACGCCCTTCGCGCGCTGCTCGTCGGCGAAGCGGCTCTGCAGATCGTGCTGGCGTTCGTTCAGCGCCGCGAAATCCTCGCCCGAGAGGAACACCTCGCCGCGCGCCTCGAAGAACTCGGGCACGTCGTCGCCCGTCAGTTCGACCGGGATCGCCGGGATGAAGCGCACGTTCTCGGTGATGTCCTCGCCGACCCGGCCGTCGCCTCGGGTGGTGGCGGTCTCGAGCACTCCCCTGCGATACGCGAGATTGATGGCGAGACCGTCGATCTTCAGCTCGGACAGCCAGCGCACCGGTCCTCCCGCAGCGGCCCGCGCCTTCGCCGCCCACTCGCGGAACTCGTCGAGCGAGAACACGTTGTCGAGGCTCAGCATGCGCTCTGCGTGCTCGTGCTCGGGGAAGCCTGCGGAGACGACGGCCGCGCCGACCTCCTGCGTCGGGCTGTCCTGCCCGGCGAGCTCGGGGAACGCGCGCTCGATCGCCTCGAGGCGATGGAACATCTCGTCGTACTCGGCGTCCGAGACGAGGCTCGCGGCCTCCGAATAGTAGGCGGTGCGCAGGCGCTCGATCTCGGCGGTGAGGCGCTCCGCCTCGGCACGTGCGGCGTCGAAATCTGCAGGGATCGCGGAAGAATTGCTCACGCCCCCAGTCTACGGAGCCAGCGCCCGGCGAGCGCCGATCGCCCGCGGTCGGCGTTTGACAGGCGCGCATTCGTGTCGGAATACTGACTACCCCAGACCGCAGTGCTGCGGGGACCTCCAGTTCCGGAATATCGAACGCCGACTCTCGGGCGCTCGGCACACCATCGACGAGGAGGTCGTATGAACAGTTCACCTGATCAACCCGGATTCCCCGAAGAAGCACCGCCCGACATCGATTACGAGGCGGTGCAGCGCTCCCCCGAGTTCCAGGAGCTCAAACGGAGGTTTCGCACGTTCGTCTTCCCCGTCTCCGCACTCTTCATGGTGTGGTTCCTCGCGTACGTGCTGCTCTCGGCCTACGCGCACGATTTCATGGCCACTCCGGTCATCGGCAATGTGAACCTCGGCATCGTCCTCGGCCTCGGTCAGTTCGTGACGACGTTCGCGATCACCATGATCTACGTACGGTTCGCCAACAAGCGCCTCGACCCGATCAGCGTCGGGATCCGCGCCGATCTCGAGGCGCAGGCCGCCCGAGGCGGTTCGAGCACCACCGACGGGGAGGCATGACATGCAGGGCAACAACCCGGTTCTGAACATCTCGATCTTCCTCGCGTTCGTCGCGGTGACGATGGTCATCGTGATCCGCGCGAGCCGCAACAACAAGAGCGCCGCCGACTTCTACGCCGGCGGTCGTTCGTTCAGCGGGCGCCAGAACGGTCTCGCGATCGCGGGCGACTACCTCTCGGCCGCATCCTTCCTCGGCATCTGCGGCGCCATCGCGCTCACCGGCTACGACGGATTCCTCTACTCGATCGGATTCCTCGTCGCATGGCTCGTCGCCCTGCTGCTCGTCGCCGAGCTCATGCGCAATACCGCGAAGTTCACCATGGCCGACGTGCTCTCGTTCCGCCTCAAGCAGAAGCCGGTGCGCATGGCCGCCGCCACAACGACGCTCGCAGTGAGCTTCTTCTACCTGCTGGCGCAGATGGCGGGAGCGGGAGCGCTCGTGTCGCTGCTGCTCGGGCTCGACAGCTCGATCGGGCAGTCGCTCGTCATCGTCGCCGTCGGCGTCGCCGTCGGCGTCGGCGTCGGCGTCGGCGTCGTGATGATCATCTACGTGCTGATCGGCGGCTTGAAGGGCACGACCTGGGTGCAGATCATCAAGGCGGTGCTGCTCATCGCCGGCGTCGCGATCATGACGGTGTGGACGCTCGCGCTCTCCGGCTTCAACTTCTCGCAGCTGCTGCAGACCGCCGTCGAGAAGTCGGCCGAAGGCGCCGCTATCCTCGCGCCGGGCCTGAAGTACGGAGCGAACCCGCTCGACTTCATCTCGCTCGCCCTCGCGCTCGTGCTCGGCACCGCCGGCCTCCCCCATGTGCTCATGCGCTTCTACACCGTGCCCACGGCGAAGGAGGCGCGCCGTTCGGTCGTGTGGGCGATCTGGCTCATCGGCATCTTCTCCCTCTTCACCCTCGTGCTGGGCTTCGGCGCCGGCGCCCTCGTCGGGCCCGAGGAGATCGCGAACGCTCCGGGTGGCGTCAACTCAGCGGCCCCGCTCCTCGCATTCCACCTCGGCGGCCCGATTCTGCTCGGCCTCATCTCGGCCGTGGCGTTCGCCACGATCCTCGCGGTCGTCGCGGGCCTCACCATCACGGCCTCGGCCTCGTTCGCGCACGACGTGTACGCGAGCGTCATCAAGAAGGGCAAGGCGACGCAGAAGCAGGAGATGAAGGTCGCGAAGATCACGACCCTCGTCATCGGCGCGGCCGCGATCATCGGCGGTATCGGAGCGAAGGATCAGAACGTCGCCTTCCTCGTGGCCCTCGCCTTCGCGGTCGCCGCGAGCGCGAACCTGCCGACGATCCTCTACTCGCTCTTCTGGAGCAAGTTCACCACCCGCGGCGCGGTGTGGTCGATGATCGGCGGCCTCGTCTCGGCGATCGGCCTGATCGCGTTCTCGCCGGTCGTGTCGGGCACCGAGACCTCGATGATCCCGGGAGCCGACTTCGCGTGGTTCCCGCTCACCAACCCGGGCATCGTGTCGATCCCGCTCGGATTCATCCCCGGCTGGGTCGGGTCGCTGACCGACCCAGGCCGCGAGTCGAAGAAGCTGGCGGCCGAGATGGAGGTGCGCGAGCTCACCGGTTTCGGCGCGGAGCCCCCGGTCGAGCACTGACACCGTCCGATCCTGCGGCGGCGGCATGCTCGAGCCGTCGCCGCAGCATCTCATGAGCCGATGCCCCCGTTCTGCCGCGGAGGCCATCAGGTTCTGAAGCTCATGCGCGGCGCGCCGGTGACGCATATCGCCCCGGCGACCCGGTTACGCCGCCTCGCACGAGAACGCCCACATCACGCCGAAGCGATCGTAGGCCTGCCCGTACCAGTCGCCCCACGGAGCCCGCTCGAACGGCATGCCGACCTCGCCGCCGCCGGTGAGCAGCTTCGCGATGAGGTCGCGGGCCTCCTCGGGGGTATCCGTGGTGACCAGCATCGAATACGCGCTGCCCCGCACGTTGTAGTCGGTGCCGTCGTCCATCGCGTCGCCGCCCGCGATCGTGCCGACGGGCGTCACGAGCGTCGCGTGCGCGACCGCCTGCGGGTCCGGGGTGAAGGGCATGCCCTCCATCGGCGGCATGTCGCCGTAGCGGAGGATCCGCAGATCACCGCCGAACACCTCGTGCCAGTGCTCCATGGCCTCGCCGGTCGTACCGGGAAGCGCGATGTACGTCGCAATCGAGTGCGTCATGCTGCCTTCTCCTCCGTCGGATCGATACCGCTGCCGGTATCGGCGTCAGCCCCAGTATGCACGCGACCTGCGTCATCCGCTACCGCTCGGTTCGGCCTCGGAGAAAGAACTCAGCGGCGTGCTTCCAGAGCGCGCCGCCTCGGCGTTCGCACCCGATGGCGTCGGCGACACCACTCGGGCCGGTCAGGCCGCCGAACGCTCGGCGTCGACCGGCAGCGCGCGGTCGATCGTGAACTGACCGAGCACGCGCGTGCCGATGTAGAGCACGGCGGTCTGACCGGGAGCGACGCCCGAGAGCGGCTCCGCGAGCTTCAGATCGACGTCGACCACGATCTCGTGACTCGCATCGACGCGATGCTGCTCGGTGCGCTCCGCGTCCAGGATCGGGACCAACCGCGCCTTCGCCGGCACCGGATCGGCATGCGCCCTGATCTGCACCTCGCAGGCGAATTCCTCTGCCGGTTCGAACCCCGGTTCGCCCGCCCAGCTGAAACGCCCGCCGGCGATGCGTCCGATCTGCAGGCTCTCGCGGGGCCCGACCACGACCTGGTTCGATACCGGCCGGATCGAGAGCACGTAGCGCGGTTCGCCGTCCGGCGCCGGGCGCCCGAGCTGCAGCCCGCGACGCTGCCCCACCGTGTACCCGTGGGCGCCGTCGTGACGGCCGACGACCTCGCCCGATTCGTCAAGAATCTCGCCCGGCTCGCGCTGCACGTGGTCGGAGAGCCACCCGCGCGTATCGCCGTCGGGGATGAAACAGATGTCGTAGCTGTCGGGCTTCTGCGCCACCTGCAACCCGCGCTCCTCGGCCTCGGCGCGGATGAGCTCCTTCGACGGCGTATCGCCGAGCGGGAAGTAGCAGTGCGCGAGCTGGCTCTCGGTAAGCACGCCGAGCACGTACGACTGATCCTTCGTCCAGGCACTCGCGCGGTGCAGTTCGCGCCCGTTCTCACCATCGACGAGGCTCGCGTAGTGACCCGTCGCGACGGCGTCGAACCCGAGAGCGATCGCCTTGTCGAGCAGCGCCTGGAACTTGATCTTCTCGTTGCAGCGCATGCAGGGGTTCGGAGTGCGGCCGGCAGCGTACTCGGCGATGAAATCGTCGACCACGTCTTCCTTGAAGCGCTCGCTGAGATCCCATACGTAGAAGGGGATGCCGAGCAGGTTCGCGACGCGTCGGGCGTCCATGGCGTCCTCGATCGTGCAGCAGCCGCGAGACCCGGTGCGGATCGTGCCCGGCATGCGGCTGAGCGCGAGATGCACGCCCACGACTTCGTGCCCCGCTTCGACCGCTCGGGCCGCCGCTACAGCCGAGTCCACCCCTCCGCTCATCGCCGCCAGAACCTTCATTCGCACCATCTTACGCCGACCGGCGTGGTCTCGCAGCCCCGCGGATGCGGCGCTCGCGGGGGCTGCGCGGTCGATACGCAGAGGCTCTGCGGGGCCTATGAAAGACCGGCCGCGCGTGCGCGCTCGAGGGCTGCGGGCAGCGCTTCGAGCAGCGCATCGATCTCGGATGCCCCGGTCTCGGGCGAGAGCGTGAACCGGAGGGCGCCGGCGGCTTCGGCTTCGGACAGGCCCATGGCGAGCAGCACATGCGAGATCTCGGCCACCCCGGCCCGGCAGGCCGACCCGACCGAGACCGAGACGCCCGCGGCGTCGAGCATGAACACCAGCGAATCGCCCTGGCATCCGGGGAATGTGAAGTGCGCATTGCCCGGCAGCCGAGCGGACGCACCTGCCGCGGGATCGCTCCCGCGCAGTACGGCATCGGGCGCGAGGGATCGCACTCCGGCGATGAGGCCATCGCGCAGCGCGGTGAGGCGTTCGATCCGCTCGGGCCGCGGCGTACCGTGCTCATCGAGCGAGTGCGCGATCGCTGCGGCGAAGGCGGCGGCCCCCGCCGCATCCTGGGTGCCCGAACGGGAGCGCTGCTGCGACCCGCCGTGGATGAGGGCGTCTGTCTCGGCCCGGCGATCGAGTACGAGCGCACCGATGCCGACGGGACCGCCGATCTTGTGCGCCGACACCGAGACCGCCGAAGCACCGGACGAGCGGAAATCGATCTGCAACTGGCCGAGCGCCGAGACCGCGTCGACGTGCGCGGGGATGCCGGCGCGCCGGGCGATCGCGCACAGCTCCCGCACCGGCTGCACCGTGCCGACCTCGTTGTTCGCCCAGAGGAAGGACAGGAGCGCGATCTCCTCCGTTCCCTCCTCCGCGATTGCGGTTTCGAGGGTCTCGGGGAGCAGCGCGCCGTCGGCGTCCACGGGCAGCAGCCGCAGGCGGGCGCCCTGCGCATCGCGCAGCCATTCGGCCGCTTCGAGCGTCGCGTGGTGCTCTCCGTCGGCCACGAGCACTACCGGGCCGGCTCCGGAGCGCCGGCGTGCCCAGTACATGCCCTTCAGCGCAAGGTTGATCGATTCGGTACCGCCGCCGGTGAAGATGAGTTCGGCATAGTCGCTGCCGAGGGCGCGGGCGATGCGCGCCCGGGACTCCTCGAGCAGCTCGCTCGCCCCCTGCCCGTGGCCGTGCGTCGACGCGGGGTTGCCGATCACGCGCAGCGCGCTCGTATACGCCTCGAGCACGTCATCGGGCATCGGCGAGGTCGCCGCATGATCGAGGTAGCCGCGGCGCCCGCCGTCCATCCGCACCTCCCGCTCGCTCAGTAGAGGAGGTTCGCGAGGCGGCCGCGCGCGGCGATGACGCGGGGGTCGGCGACGCCGACGACCTCGAAGAGCTCGAGCAGGCGCTCGCGGATCGTTCCGCGCTCCCCCGGGTCCTGGGTCGCGGCGAAGAGCTCGAGCAGACGCAGGAACGCGTCTTCCACGTGACCGCCCGAAACGTCGAGATCCGCCACGCCGAGCTGCGCGGCGACATCGGTCGGCGCCGCTGCCGCGGCGCTGCGGATCTCGTCGGCGGTGCGACCGCTCAGACGCTGCAGGAGCTTCATCTGCACGAGCGCCTCCCGCGCCGCCGCGTCGGCGGGGGCCTTCGCGAGTACGGCCTCCCACTCGCGCACGGCCGCGACGAAGTCCCCGCGCTCGGCGGCGTCGACCGCCGCGCGATGCGCCTCAGGGATCTCGGGCTCCGCGGGGGCCTCGGGCTGTTCGCCCGCTGCCTGGGCATCGGGGGCGTTCACTCTGCCGACGACGCCGTGCTGCTCGGCGAGCTGCACGAGCTGGGCGAAGAACTGGCGCACCTGCTCCACGGGCACCGCGCCCTGGAAGAGCGGCACGGGCCGCCCGGCGACCATGGCGACCACGGTCGGGATCGACTGGGCCTGGAACGCCTGCGCCAGGCCGGGGTTCGCGTCGACGTCGACCTTCGCGAGCAGCACGCGCCCCTCGAGTTCACGGGTCACCTGCTCGATGATGGGGCTGAGCGTCTTGCACGGCTGGCACCATTCGGCCCACAGGTCGAACACGACCGGCACCACGGCCGAGAGCTGCGCGATCTGCTCGAAGCTCTCGTCGGTGACGTCCATCACCAGGGAGGGCACGTCGACGACCCGTCCCTCGTGCGCCGCGGCGCCCAGTGCACCTGCCGGTGCGGCGCCCGCGGCCGCCGGCGGCTGCGGCGCGCGGTTCTGCGATGCGAGATGGCTGAGGTCGACGCCTCCGCCGGGAATGCGCTCGGGCATCTGCTGCGACATGGTTAGTTCCCTGCTCCGATCAGTTCGCTGGTGTCTCCGAGAAGTTGGATCTTCGCCCCCGAGTCGGATTTGCTCGGCACGAAGAAGAGCATCTGGTGCGCGAAGGTCTGCACGATCCGCTCCTGCTGCCCGCTGAGCCCCGAGAGCGCGGTGACCTGGCCGGTCGCGACCGGCTTGATGCGTCCGGCGCTGCCGTCGACCACCTGATCCTCGAGCACCGTCGTCACGACGAGGGCGCCCTCGACGCCGGTGGTGAGCGCGACGGCCTGCTCTTCGCCCTGGCGCGCCGTGACCGAGAACGCCATCGGCTTGCCCTTCGCCTCGGCATCGGCCGCGAGTCGTTCGACGCGCGCCTTGCCCGAGTTCTCCAGGATCTTGTCCTCGCCCATGTCGAAGAGCTCGAAGTCGGGCGATGCCTCGCCGTCCTGCAGCACCGAGGCGAATGCCGTGCCCACCTCGCCGGGCTGCACCAGGAAGCTCTCGATGTCGTTGGCGAGCAGCGCCGTGCCTTCGTCGGCCGGTGCCGCCTGCGGCATGGCGATGCCGCCGCGCAGCGCGATGACCGACGACACGAGGTAGTTGTCGTGCGGCGTCTCCTGCGTCATCACCAGCGCGAGCGACGGCGAGGCCTCCTCACCGCCGGTCTCCTGATCCGCGGTGTCGGCGGGCGCGCCGCCCTTCTCGGATGCGACCGTCACGAGCATCGTGCGCGGCCACCCCTCGGTGCTCTGCACGAGCTGGTAGTCGAGCTCGTCGGTGGTGATGAGCGGCGGGATCAGCCACTCGGTTGCGGAAGCCCGGATCGCGTAGTTCGCGGTGCGCTGCTGCAGCGCGTCTCCCGTGAAGCGGGCCTTCAGGAGTTCGGCGTCCATATCCTTGTCCGCCGTGTCGGAGACCTCGACGATGCGGTCGAGAATGCGGTCGATCTGCGCGGCGGTCACCGGCAACGGCGCCGACGACGACTTCGGCTCGTCGGTCGCGGTGCTCTCGGACGCGCCCGCGTCGAACTGGGGCCAGTAGCTCGCCGAGCAGCCGGTCAGCCCGAGGGCCAGCGCCACGCCTGCGGCAGGCAGTGCGAGTCGGCGCACGCCCCGGCGCGAGCCCGTCATCCCGGCGCCGCCCTCCTGCTTCGTCTGCTCCGCTTCCGCGGGAGCGATCGTCCGCTTGCGCGAGAAGCTGTTGCGGATGCCCTGCAGCGGGCCTCTGCGGCCGCGGCGCGGGCCCAGGCCGCGACGATCGTGGTCGATCGCGAGGATGTAGAGCAGCGCTCCGATGAGCGCGAGCACGCCGCCGCCGACGAGCATGGGGCCGGCCCAGGGCGTATTGCGATCCTGCACCCAGGTAACGGCGATCGATTCCGGCAGCGCCTCGCCATCGGTCGCGATGATCACCGACTGGTCGTCGTCGAGCTTCACCGGCACGCGCACCGAACCGGAGTCCGATGCCGACTTCTCCTGCAGCCACAGGTCGCTGCCGCGCGGGTCGAGCGGCTTCGCCTGTTCTTCCTCGCCGTTCTCGGCGGGCGCGACGCCGTCGGCCGGAGCGGTCTGGTCGGCTTCGCTCGGCTCGGCCTCGGGCGCGACCCCAGCGATCTCCTCGGAGACGAACCCGCGTTCGCCGCGGTCGGCTACGAGAGCGACATGATCGAACTCCTCGACCCAGGCCTGCACGTCGCGGGTCGCGCCGGTGGCGACGAACGCGTCCTTCCCTGACGCCGTCACGTTCGCCTGGCCGGCGACGGTCCTCAGCTCGGCGCCGTCGATGACCGCATACCCGGCATCCGTCGAGACCGCGGCCTCGTAGCGGATCTCGGCCGGCCCGGCGAGGAAGGTGCGCTGACCGATCCCGAGCAGCAGCAGCACACCCGAGAACACGAGCGCGACTATCGCAAGCACATACCGCAAAAGGGCTCCTCAGAATTTCGTCGACCCCTCGACTGGCAATGTTCGGGGCCCTGCCGGCGCGGATGCGCACGGCAATGGATCTTGATCCCTACAACGGTAGCGGAGGAATCGGTGTATGTCGTGGAAACCGTTCACCGTCCCGGCCCCCGGGCAGCGAAGTGAACTATCATGTTCGACGGGTTACCTGCATCGCGGACGCAGCGTACGACGCCACCACACATCTCGTTCGGAGGACACTTGTCCGAATCAGCTCAGCAGTTCTCGCCTGCTTTCCGGGGTTACAACCGGGAGGAGGTCGACGTGCGCGTCGGCGCGCTCACCGGTCAGGTCGCGAATCTGCAGACGCATCTCGCGTCGATGCAGGCGGCGCACCAGGAGGCCACCCGCACCGGGGATGAGCAGCGACGGCTGATCGCCGAGCTGCAGGAGCAGGTGGCCGAGCTCGGGGCGAGCGGCTATTCGGGGCTGGGGCTGCGCGTCGAGAAGAGCCTCAAGGTCGCCGAGGATCACGCCCAGCACCTCATGGCGCAGGCGGACCTCGATGCCGAGAAGCTGCGCCGCTCCTCGGAGGAGGAGAGCGCGCGCATGCTCGAGGAGGCGCGGCAGAAGGCCGACGAGCTGCTCGCGACCGCGCACGAGCAGTCCGAGATCATCCTCACCGGCGCGCGCAACGACGTGGCGCGCCAAACCGGCGAGGCCAACGACGAGCGCGAACGCCTGGTCGCGGAAGCCGAGCGCTCCGCAGCGCTGGTGCGCAGTTCGGCGGAGCGCGAGGCGTCTGCCGCTCTCGAGACCGCACGGCGCGCGGCCGAGGAGACCCTCGCGCGGGCCACCGCCGAAGCAGAACGCATCTCGGGGGAAGCCCGCAGTGCGGCGCAAGAGCTGCGGAGCGAGACCGAGCGCCACGCCGACGAGCTCGAACGCCGCCGCGCCGATGATCTGCGGGAGGCCGAGCGCGAACGCGCCCGCCTGACTCAGGAGGGCGAGCGGGCCCGCGCGGAGTTCGAGGCGAAGCGCCAGCGCGAGGAGGCCGCGCTCGAGGAGCGCTACACCGAGCGCGAGCGCGAGCTCGAGGCGCGCTTCGAGGCGAACCAGCGCGAGTTGCGCGCCGAGATCGAGACGCTGACCGGGCGCATCGCCCAGGAACGCGCGGAGCACGACGCCGCGCTCGCGGCCGAACGGCAGCAGCACGAGCAGGCGATCGCCGCGGAGCGGGAGACTCACGATGCCCGCATCGCGCAGGAGCGCGGGGCCCATGAGGCGTCCATCGCCCGGGAGGTCGAGGCCCAGCGCACGGAGGCGCTGACGCTCGCAGCGCAGTCGCAGCGGGAACGGGAGCGCGCGGCCGAGGCCGCGCAGAACGAACTGGACCGCCTGCGCTCCGAGCAGGAAGTCGAACTCGCGTCGCAGCGCACGGGGCACGAGGCGCGCATCGCGGCGGAGCTCGAGGCGCACCGAGAGGCCATCGGCGCGGAGCGGGACACCCACGAACGCACGCTCGCCGTGGAGCGCGAGGAGCACGAGTCGCGGATCGCGCAGGAACTCGAAGCGCACGAATCGAAGATCGCGCAGGAGCACGAAGCCCACGAATCGAAGATCGCGCAGGAGCGCGAGGCCCACGACGACGCCCTCCGCAGCGAGCGGGTGCAGCATCGCGCCGATCTCACGAACGAGCGCGAGGCCCACGACGCCGCGCTTCTCGAGGAGCGCGAAGCGCACGACGCCGCCCTCGCCGCCGAGCGCGACGCACAGGCTGAGGAGCTCCGCGCTGCGCGCGAAGCGCAGACGGAGTCGCTCGCCGCTGAACGAGACGCGCAGGCCGCGGAGCTCGCGGCCGAGAGGTCGGCCCACGACGCGCGCATCGGCGCCGAGCTCGCCGCGCATCAGGATCGTCTGGTGGCCGAAAGCGACGAGCACCGCACGCTGATCGCGGCGGAGCGCGAGGAGCACGAAGCCGGGCTCGCGAAGCAGGCGGCCGAGCAGGCGCGCGAACTGGCCGCTGCCGCAGCGGCGCATGCCGCTCGCATCGCGGATGAGAGCACCATGCACGATGAGCGCGTCGCCGCCGCGCTGTCGACGCATCGGCAGCAGCTGGAGGACGAGCGCATCGCCGCCGCCGATGCGCTGCGCATCGAACGCGACGAAGCCGCCACCGCCCTCGGGCACGAGCGCGAGGCGCTCGAGCTGCGCATCGAACGCGAGCGCGCGAAGCTCGACGCCGACATCGCCCGCGAGCGCGAGGAGCACGAGCGCGCCCTCGCCGCAGCAGCGGAGCAGCAGCAGGAGGAGCTGCGCGTGCAGCTCGAGTCGGCCCGTGCCGCGATCGACCGCGAGGTCGCCGCGAAGCGCGCCGCCGTCATCGAGGAGACTGACCTGCTGCGGGCGAACACGGTCGCGGAGCTCGCCGAGTTCCGCCACAGCGAAGAGACCGATCTCGCGCAGGCGCGGGCGGCGGCGCAGGACGAGCTGCGTTCGCTGCGGGAATCGATCGATACCGAGTCCATCGCCTTCGCACAGCGTTCGAGCAGCGAGCAGGAGGAGCACGCCCGGCGTCTCGCCGAGAGCCAGCGCGCGGCCGACGAGGCGTCGCGTCGCGAGATCGAGGCGACGACGACGGAGCTCGCCGAGCTTCGGGCCCAATTGGATGCCGCACGCGAGGAGTACCAGCGCATCACTTCGGAGGCGACGCGCGACGCGCAGAACATCCGGGCTGAAGCGGAGCGCCAGGCCGCCGAGACAAAGCTCGAGGCCGAGCGACGCTCGCAGGTCGCCTTCGCCGCTGCAGAGGAGCGCGCGAAGCGCGTGCTCGCCGCCGCGGAGGATCGTATGACCCAGCTGAAGGTCGAGCGCGGCGCGGTGGCCCGCTACTTCGAGAGCCTCGGCGAAGTCATCACGAACGCGCAGAAGATGAGCACCGCGACCGGCAATGCCGTCGATCGGCCCCTCGCCGACGAGAACGGCGAGTGACGGTGGGGATCATCGCGGCCGCCGACGGCTCGGCCCTCGGCAATCCCGGCCCCGCGGGCTGGGCCTGGTTCGTCGACGAAACGCAGTGGCGGGCCGGCGGATGGCCGCGCGCGACGAACAACCAGGGCGAGCTCATGGCCGTGCTCGACCTGCTGCATGCGACGGCACCGCGCGCTGCGGAACCGCTGCGCATCCTGTGCGACAGCCAGTACGTCATCAACTCCGTGACGCAGTGGATGCCGGGATGGAAACGGCGTGGTTGGCGCAAGGCCGACGGCAAGCCGGTGCTCAACCGCGACCTGCTCGAGCAGCTCGATGCCGCCCTCGCGGGCCGCGATGTGCAGTTCGAGTGGGTGAAGGGCCATGCCGGCCATCCGCTCAACGAGGCGGCCGACGACCGTGCGCGAGCTGCGGCCACCGCGTTCCAGGCGGGCCGGGCGCCCGACCACGGACCCGGTCTCGCAGGCGCCGCCCCGCCTCCCCCGTCACCGGAGGTCTCCCTCGAGACCCCGGCGTCGCCGCCGACGCTCTTCTAGGCCGGGGCTCCCCCGCCACACCGACGGGCTGCCCCGCGCTCCGGCGATCCCTGCAGGGACTGCTCAGCCCAGTCGCCAGCAGTGCGCGTGATAGTGCCTGCGGTCTCGCACCGCCGCCTCATCGCCGAAGAAGTGCTCGGCGCTCCAGGCCACGACGTGGGCCTGACCGACAGGGATCTCGGTACCGCACGACGGGCAGCGGTAGACCTTCTCGGCGCGATGCGCGGGGATGTCGCGCACGAACCATTCCGAGCCGCGATGCCGCTCCTTGCGGGCGCCGCCGTAGGCCAGGCGGGTCACGTCGCGGGGTTCCGCCTGCGCTGCGCGCTGATACTTGTTCACGCGGCGATTGCGCGCCACGGGTCGGCTCACCACCAGTGGTTGGTGGTCCAGAACGCGTAGGCCTGCGCCCAGCTGCCGTAGCGGCCGACCGCGTAGCCGTTCGCCCAGCGCAGGTTGTCGACGGGGTCGTATCCGTTACCCGGCACCTTGCTGCAGGGGTTCGCCTGGATCACGCCGCACGCGCCCGAGGAGGCGTTCGTGGCGTTCGGGTTCCAACCGCTCTCGCGGCTCGCGATGTAGTCGACGTAGCCCCAGTCGCTCTCCGCGATGCCGGCGGCCGCCATCCATTCCGCGGGCGCACCGCCGCCCGTGTACCGGGCGGGAGCGGTCGCCTGCGAGGAGGACGCCTCCTTCGCCGCCTTCTCGGCGGCGGCAGCGGCTTCGGCCTCGCGCTTCTGGCGCTCGACTTCGGCGGGATCGGGCAGCTCGACCGTTTCGATCTCCGGGTAGATGATGTCGTCTTCAGGGAACTCGTTCGGCACGAACTCCTGGTTGATGCGGGTCTCGAATGCGAGCGCCTCGGCATCGGTCTCGCCGCCGGGCATCGCGAAGGGGGCGACCACTGCGGTGCCGAAGAGCACGATGACCCCGGTCACCGCGAACGCAGCACGGATCTTCGACCAGGATGAGCGGGGATGAGAGTTCACAACAGACACAATGTAACGATTCTATCTCGAAACGGCGCGGTATGGCAACGAAATCGCATTACCGCGTTGCGAGGATGAGTTCCACCACGGCGTCGAGCACGGCATCGACCTGATCCTCGTCGTAGCCCCGCCACTGCGAATGGAACACCACATCGCGCACCTCTGCCGGTGCGATGCTCAGCTCGCGGCGTTCGAACATGTCGGCCACGCGGTCGAGGAAGGCGTCGACCTGCGAACGGCGGTATCCGGTCGCGAAGACGCCCCGGCGTCGGAAGCGACGGCCGCGCGGGCGCTGCATGCGCCCCCGGACCTCGGAGAGCAGGCGGCGGGTCTCGTTCCACCACGCCTCTTCGCCGTTGGCGCGCACCTCGGCCCGGCGTTCGCGCTCGTAGAAGACCTCTTCGAGCCGGTCGAGCGCGGCGTCCACGTAACGCGCGGAGTAGCCGCGCTTCTTCACGGAAAACGAGGCGTTGCGCACCTCGGAGGCCGTCATGGCGCCGCCGCTGCCGGCGCCGCCTTCGTAGCTCGATCGGGCGCGCTCGAGGAACGCTTCGACCTGGTCGGGCTGGTAGCCGAGTTCACGGGCGGTCGCGAGGGGGAAAGCCGTATGCACCCCACTATTGTGCCGGGTCCGCCCGGTGCGAGGCTGAGTGCTCCCGCTCATTGGACGGCCCCCGCGAGCAGCGCGATGCCGTACACGCCGACTGCCGATGGCAGCAGCGAGTCGAGGCGGTCCAGGAAGCCGCCGTGGCCCGGAATCCATGAGCTCATGTCTTTTACCCCCAGGTTGCGCTTGATGAGCGACTCGGTGAGGTCGCCGCCCGTCGCGGTCAGCAGCACGACCGCTCCGAGCACGAGACCGAGCCACCAGGGCTGATGCAGTGCGAACACCGACGTGAGCACTCCGACGCCCATCGCGACGACGGCCGCTCCCGCGAAGCCCTCCCACGTCTTGTTCGGGCTGATGCGCGGCGTCATCTTGTGCTTGCCCATCGTCACGCCGGCGGCGTACGCGCCGACATCGACCGAGACCACGACCGCGACGAGCGAGAACACCCACCACTCCCCGCGGGCGCCGTCGACGAGCAGCACTGTGAACGACGCGAGGAACGCGACGTAGACGAGCGTGAACAGGCCCGAGAACACGTCGCGCACGAGCGTGCGGCGCGGAACGATGCCGCCCGGCAGAACGCCTTCGAGCACCCGCCACAGGATGAGCAGCGCCGAGCCGGCGAAGAGGCCGAGCAGCATGCCCTCCGCTCCGAAGAAGTAGGCGCCGCCGACGACCAGGAGCCCGCCGAGCACGACCCCGACGCGGGGCACGCGCCTGCCCGCGGTGCGGAAGGCGGCCGCGAGCTCTACGAGCGCGACGGCGACCAGCGCCGCGACCAGCACGACGAAGAGCTCTTTCAGGAAGAACAGGCTGGCGAGGAAGACCGCGCCGAAGAGCAGGCCCGTGCCGACCGCGAAGACCAGATTGCGACCGGCGCGTGCTTCGATGCGGGCGTTCGTCTCCTCGAGCTGCGCCCGAGTCGATTCGAAATGCGCCCGGATATCGTCGCGCCGCTCCGAGCCCGCCACGTGTCAGACCTCCAGGAGTTCGGCTTCTTTGCGCTTGAGCGCGTCATCGATCTGGTCGATGAACTGCTTGGTCACCGCTTCGAGCTCCTTTTCGGCGCGCGCGACCTCGTCCTCGCCGACCTCGCTCTTGAGCGCGTCGAACTCGTCCTTGCCATGGCGGCGCACATTGCGGATCGCGACGCGTGCATCCTCGGCCTTGCTCTTGACGATCTTGACGAACTCCTTACGGCGTTCCTGCGTCAGCTCGGGCAGTGCGAGACGGATGACGGTGCCGTCGTTGGAGGGATTCGCGCCGAGGTTCGGCATGTCGCGGATGGCCTGCTCGATGTCCTTCATCGCGCCCTTGTCGTAGGGGGTGACGAGCAGGCTGCGGGCGTCCTGGTTCTGCACGGAGGCGAGCTGCGGCAGCGGAGTCGGCGTACCGTAGTAATCGACGAGGACGTTCTGCAGCAGCGCGGGATTCGCGCGGCCGGTGCGCACCGTGGCGAAGCCCTCCTTCGCGGACTCGACGGCCTTGTTCATGCGGTCCTTGACGTCTGCGAAGACCTCTTCGATCACGGTGTTCTCCTTGCTCCTGTGGTCAATATTCCCAGTCTAGCGGTGCCGTGCAGCGCTTAGCGGTGCACCAGCGTACCGAGCTTCTCGCCCCGGATCGCGGCGGTGACGTTGCCCGCAGGCTCCATACCGAACACGCGCATCGGCATGCCGTTGTCCATGCAGAGGCTGAACGAGGTCGAGTCGACGACCTTGAGGCCGCGCACGAGGGCGTCGCTGTACGAGATGTCCTCGATGAGCGTCGCGTTCGGATCCTTGTTGGGGTCGGCGGTGTAGACGCCGTCGACGCCGTTCTTCGCGACGAGCACCTCTTCGGCGTGGATCTCGAGCGCGCGCTGCGCCGCGACCGTATCGGTCGAGAAGTACGGCAGGCCGGCGCCGGCGCCGAAGATCACGACGCGGCCCTTCTCCATGTGGCGGATGGCGCGCAGCGGGATGTAGGTCTCGGCGACCTGCGTCATGGTGATCGCCGACTGCACGCGGCTGCTCACCCCGGCCTGTTCGAGGAAGTCCTGGAGCGCGAGCGCGTTCATGACGGTGCCGAGCATGCCCATGTAGTCGGCGCGGGCACGGTCCATGCCCCGCTGCGAGAGTTCGGCGCCGCGGAAGAAGTTGCCGCCGCCGACGACGATCGCGACCTCGACCTCGTCGGTCGCCGCGGCGATCTCACGGGCGATCTGGCTCACCACGTCCGGGTTCACGCCGAGCGTGCCCCCTCCGAATGCCTCGCCCGAGAGCTTCAGCAGTACTCGGCGCTTGCGATCGGGGGTCTCGGACATGTGATCTCCTTCGGGATGATGCGGATCGATCTCGGCCCGGGCCGAGGCTGCGGCCTGCGGGCGCGCCTGCGGCGAGGCTCAGACAATTGTAGGCGCGCTGCCGTCACCTGGCAGCACAAGACCCGGGCCGGCGGGATGATATCCCGACCGACCCGGGTCTGAATGCGGGGTTAGGCCCCGACCTTGCCGCGAACGAAACCGGTCACGGTGATACCTGCGGCTTCGGCGAACTTCTTCACCTCGCGCTTGTCGGCGTCGAGCGCGTGGACCTGCTCGTTGAGCGCGACCTGCTTGAAGAACGCGGTGAGGCGACCTTCGACGATCTTCGGCAGTGCGGCCTCGGGCTTGCCCTCGTTCTTCGAGATCTCGGTGACGAGCGCGCGCTCCTTCTCGACGTCGGCCTCCGGCACGTCCTCACGGCTGAGGTACACCGGGTCGGCGAACGAGATGTGACGGGCGATGCTGAGAGCAGCATCCGCGTCGTCGCCCTCGTACCCGACGATCACGCCGATCTGCGGGGGCAGATCCTTCGAGGTCTGGTGCAGGTACACCGAGGTCGCGGGGGCCTCGATGCGCGAGACCTTGCGGAGGACGATGCGCTCGCCGATGATGGCGGCCTCGTCGGTGATGGTCGCGTCGACCGACTTCTCGCCGGCCGAGGCTGCGAGAGCCTCTTCGACGGTGGTCGCACCGGCGGCGACGATCGCGTCGAGCACGAGCTCCGAGAGCGCGATGAACTTCGCGTTCTTCGCGACGAAGTCGGTCTCGCAGACGAGCTCGATCAGCGTGGCCGAGCCGTCGATCTGCTTGACCGCGACGAGGCCCTCGCTCGCCTCGCGCTCGCCGCGCTTCGCGACGCCCTTGAGTCCCTTGAGACGCAGGATCTCGATGGCCTTCTCGATGTTGCCTTCGGCTTCGATGAGCGCGTTCTTGCTGTCGACCATGCCGGCGCCGAGGCGCTCGCGCAGTTCCTTCACAGCGGCCATGCTTACTGCAGCCATATGTGACTCCTTTTTCAGAGGTGTTGATTCAGTCGAAAGTGAGTAAACCCGATCCCGGTGTACGGGAGGTTACTCGGCGGCGGGTGCCTCTTCGGCAGCGGCCTCGGCAGGCGCCTCTTCGGCGGGTGCCTCTTCGGCGGCGGCCTCGGCGGGAGCCTCGGTCTTGTCCGCGTTCAGCAGCTCGACCTCCCACTCGGCGAGCGGCTCGGCGGCGGCTTCGCCCTCGGCCGGCTTCTGGTGGCGCTCCATGAGGCCCTCGGCAGCGGCGTCGGCGATCACGCGGGTGAGCAGCGCGACCGAACGGATCGCGTCGTCGTTGCCCGGGATCGGGTAGGTGACCTCGTCGGGGTCGCAGTTGGTGTCGAGGATCGCGATGACCGGGATACCGAGCTTCTTCGCCTCGTCGATCGCGAGGTGCTCCTTCTTGGTGTCGACCACCCAGAGCGCCGCCGGGGTCTTCGTCATGTGACGGATGCCGCCGAGCGACTTCTGGAGCTTCTCGAGCTCGCGCTTCTTGAGCAGCAGCTCCTTCTTGGTGAAGCCGCTGGTGGTGCCCTCGAAGTCGAGCTGCTCCAGCTCCTTCATGCGCTCGAGGCGACCGGTGACGGTCTGGAAGTTGGTGAGGAGGCCGCCGAGCCAGCGCTGGTTCACGTAGGGCTGGTTGACGCGGGTCGCCTGCTCGGCGACCGCTTCCTGGGCCTGCTTCTTGGTGCCGACGAAGAGCACGTTGCCGCCGCGGGCGACGGTGTTCTTGACGAACTCGTACGCGGCATCGATGTAGCCGAGCGACTGCTGCAGGTCGATGATGTAGATGCCCGAGCGCTCGGCGAAGATGAAGCGCTTCATCTTCGGGTTCCAGCGACGGGTCTGGTGTCCGAAGTGGACGCCGCTGTCGAGCAGCTGGCGCATGGTGACGACGGCCATGGCCGGTCTCCTGTTCTGCGCACCCCGAACGGGCGCGCGATTGCGGTTGTCATTCTGGCTGCGGTCGCAGCCGAATCCTGGTGCCCGCGCGCCGCACCGCTTCGTGAAGAAGACCGGTGGTGCGGCCACGGCATTCGGGCACGCGAAGTCACCTCGTGCGAGGTGCTCGGAATAGTCTAGCACCGAGAACGGCCCCGTTCATCACATCGACATGCCGCGTCGGCCTCGATCCGTTCCCCGGCGTGCGCCGGGTGCTCCGCTTGCCGCCGTGCGCGCCCCGGGCTGCCCGCATTCTTCCTCCACAGCACGCCGATCGCGAAGTTACGGCACTACTTGCTCACATCGAGCGTTCTGCGCTTTCCCGTTGCCTCGCGATCGCCGACGATGGCGGGCAGGAGGTGCGGGATGAACAGCACGGAATCCCGGGTGCGGCCCCGGCGGACGGGAAGGAACCAGGAGCTCGGCGCCCTCGGCGAAGCGCTCGCGGCGGACTATCTGGAGGAGCAGGGGGCCTTGACCCTTGATCGTGGACACGGTGTTACAGGTGGTTATGCCGCCATGGGTAGCGTAGCGGAGGTGTTGGCCTCGTAGACGTTCGGAGCAATGTTGCCAAGCGCGGAGTGCCGCCTTCGAGTGTTGTAGCGGTTCGCCCACCCGAACACGGCCCGGTACGCGGTCGGCGCGTCAGCGAACACCGCCTCGCCGTGGAGGAGTTCGCGTTTGAGCGCAGCGTTGAACGATTCCGCGAGAGCATTGTCGGCGGATGAACCGACCGCGCCCATGGACTGGATCACGCCGAGTTGCTCGCAGAGCTTCCCGTACGCCCTCGATGTGTAGACGGCGGATTCAATTGGTCGTCGCAACACCACCTGTTTGCAGCAAGTGTAGGTGCTCGTCGAGAGCCTCAGCCGGAGTGCGCCAGCCGAGTCGTTTACGAGGTCGCGTGTTGAGCGCGTGGGCGACGGCTGCGAGGTCGTCCGGGGTCCACCGTGAGAGATCGGTGCCTTTCGGGAAGTACTGGCGTAGTAGCCCGTTCGTGTTCTCGTTCGTGCCACGCTGCCAGGGACTGTGCGGGTCGGCGAAGTAAACCGTCAGGCCGGTTTCGATCGCGAACTGGGCATGAGCGGACATCTCCTTCCCGCGGTCCCAGGTGAGGGAACGTTTGAGTTCCGCTGGCAACGCCCTCATCGCTGTCGCTAGCGCCCTATTCATCGACAGTGCGCCGTAACCGGAGAGTGCCGGCCCGTTCTTGATGATCGGCTGTTCCCGCCAGCCGTCCTCGCGGGGCAGGTGAACGAGCGTGGTGAACCCTGTGCTGCGTTCGACGACGGTGCCGATCGCGGACCTGTTGGTCCCGATGATGAGGTCGCCCTCGTGGTGACCAGGTATGGCTCGGTCTTCCGCCTCGGCGGGCCGCTCACTGATCAGGACATCGGCGGTGACGTGAGCCCACGGCACTCGCTTGGACCGCGCCCGCGGCATCCGCAGCGCCCGTCCGGTGCGCAGACAGAGGATGAGTTCGCGCTTCAGAGCGCCGCGGCTCTCGATGAACAACGCCTGGTAGATGGCCTCGTGGCTGATGCGCATGCTCTCATCATCGGGGAAGTCGAGCTTGATCCGGTTCGCGATCTGCTCCGGGCTCCACCCCGAAACCCACTGGCGGTCCTTCCGGTGAGGTTTGTTCCTCCCGGTCCATTGCGGTGACACCGGCCCGGCGACGACGCTGCCGTCCGGTCTTCGGATCTGGCCGGAGAGCCGCTCCTGAACGTATTCGCGCAGCCGAGGGTTCGCGGCCAGCTTCGCGATCTTCGGTCTTCGTGCGAACAGCTCCGCCTTCCACTGCGCGACCGAGGCGCGGTAGTCCAGCTTCCCGCCTCGCGTCGCGGCGTTTCGGCGTAACTCTCTAGAGATCGTCGACGGGTTGCGTCCCAGCGCTCTCGCGATCGCCCGGACCCCGGCGCCCGTCGCTTTCAGGATCGCGATCTCCTCGCGCTCAGCCAGGGTCAGATAGCGGCCCGACGGCGTCGGCCATGAATACGGTGACATACCCCCTGATTCTCGGAACCACCGCGACCCCATGACCGGCGCCACGCCGATCGCGATGCCCGCCTCGGTCGGGAGTAGCCCGGTGCTGATCTTGCCCCAGAACTCACGCTCCTTCTCTCGCGGGTGCGAGGGCGCGCCGGGTGACCGCATCGGTCCTCGCCCGGTTACTTCTTTCACCCAGTTCGATGGTCTTCCCACAACACCCTCCGATCAGGTGTTGCTTCCACCGGTTGAGCCCAGTGACCGATCCATGGTCTGAGTGGAAGATCGCTCCCCGCAGCGAGCCACGCTCTCCCCAGGCCAGCTTCAGCGCGTCTTCCACGAGCTCGGTGCGCATGTGGTCGGCCATTGCCCACCCGACAAGCTTCCGACTTCCCAGATCGATCACGGTCACGAGGTAAAGATTCGTGCCGTCAGCAATCGGAAGGTACGTGATGTCGCCCACGTACCGGCAGCCCGGCGCCCCGATCCTGAAGTCTCGGCCGATATGGTCGGGAAACCTGCGCCCGGTTTGGTCCGGGATCGTCGTGCGCACGCGCTTGCGGAGCCGGATCCCGGCAAGCCCGTGCTCGCGCATTACCCGTGCGACACGCTTGTGATTCACGCGCGCGGCATACGGCTGGCCGTCGTTGAGGTCGGCGGTGATCCTCGGCACCCCATAGGCTCGGTCACCACCCTGCGCGGGGTCTTGCAGGGTGCGGATCTTCGCGGCCAGCGCCGCATCCGCTGCAGCACGCTCAGCCCGCCCGCCAGCTGCGGCCACCCAGGCGTAGAACGAGGACCTTCCGATCTCGATCACTTCGCACAACCGCTTCACGCTCCACGCGTCCTTGTGGTCCTCAACGAACTGGAAGCGGTTCACCAGTTCGTCTCCCCGGCGAAATACTTCGCCGCCTGACGGAGGATGTCGCGCTCCTCAGCGAGTTTGCGCGCCTCGGCCCGTGATTTTGCCAGTTCGCTTTCGAGCCTGAGGATCCTTGCCGACTGCGACTCAGGACGCTCAGTGGTTTCAGTCCTGGGGAGTGGATCAGAGCGTTGACCAGTGCCGTATTTCCGCGTCCAGGTCTTCAACGCGCCGCGAGAGATCCCAAGATCGTTCGCGATGCCCTGGAGCGTGGCGCCCGGGGTCGACTCGTACAAGTCGACCGCGCGATGCTTGAAGTCCTCGCTGTAGTTGTTCTTTGCCATCGCTGACATTCTCGCTTTCTCCAGCGCGATGCTGGATTAGCGCGTCCAAGAAATGGGGGTAGGTTCCCGCAGTGGTTGAGAGCGTGCGTGGCCTGGTGCCATTGCGTTGAGTCGCGCGGTTCTCGGAGCGTTCGTAAGGGGCCGCACCGATCACGGTCTCGGCTTCCGCGTTGATGAGTTCTTGAAAGGCGCGTTGGGTGAGAAGTCGGATGCGTTCAGTGGTGTCGGTGAGTTCGAGTTCCTTCAAAAGCTCGATCAGGGCAGACTGGTTGAGAGTCATCGTGTGATGTGTCCTAACTGTGAGTAACTTGGTCGTTCTCACTGACCATCGCACGATGACTCGTCTGTCATCTCGGTGACACACGAACTCCCGGATTTACACCACCCCACGGGACGCGGCCCACGACCCGGGTCATCGCCAGCGCAGTTCGGGCGCTTCGTTTAGCAGTGTCGTAGGCCCTCGATAGGATCGCTCCTAACACCTGATACTTCATCTGGAAGCGCGATCGTGCGCGAAGGAGATAACGAAATATGGCGAGAAAGTCGGCCACGGCCAAGCCACAACGAACCCTTGAGCAGACCCTGTGGGACGCGGCGGACAAGCTCCGCGGCAACCAGGAGCCCAGCGAGTACAAGCACGTCGTGCTCGGCCTTGTGTTCCTGAAGTACATCTCTGACCGTTTCGAGGAGCGCCGCGCACAGCTCAAGGACGAGCTCGCGGCTGAGGGCATCAAGCCCGAGCGCATCGACGGCTTCCTGGAAGACCGCGACGAGTACACGAGCCAGAACGTCTTCTGGGTGCCGTCCGCGGCGCGTTGGGGCACGATCCAGGACTCGGCGAAGCAGCCTGAGATCGGTGAACTCATCGACACCGCGATGGATCTCATCGAGAAGGAGAACCCGACACTCAAGGGCGTGCTGCCGCGCAACTACGGCCGCGACGGGCTCGACAAGAAGCGCCTCGGCGAGCTCGTCGACCTCATCGGCTCGATCGGCTTCACGAAGACCGATGACCATGGCGCAGACGACGTGCTGGGCCGCGTGTACGAGTACTTCCTGGGCCAGTTCGCAGGCAAGGAGACCGGCAAGGACGCCGGCGCGTTCTACACGCCTCGCTCGGTCGTCAAGACGCTGGTCGAGATGCTGGAGCCGTACAAGGGTCGCGTGTACGACCCCGCGGCAGGGTCCGGCGGCATGTTCGTGCAGTCGGCCGAGTTTGTGAAGGCACACGGCGGCAAGCGCACGGACATCTCCGTCTACGGCCAGGAGTTCACCGACACGACGTGGAAGCTCGCGAAGATGAACCTCGCGCTGCGCGGCATCGAGGCTGACATGGGCGTGCGTTCGGCTGACTCGTTCACCGAGAACCTGCATCCTGACCTCCGTGCGGACTTCGTGATCGCGAACCCGCCGTTCAACCAGAAGGAGTGGTGGGACGCGAGCCTCGCGGACGACCCTCGCTGGAAGTACGGCACGCCCGCACCGGGCAAGGTAGGGAGCAACTTCGCTTGGGCCCAGCATTTCATCTATCACCTGGCACCGAACGGAACCGCAGGCTTCGTCCTCGCGAACGGTTCACTCAGTTCCAAAGAAGGAGGGAACGGCGAGATCCGCCAGAGGCTCGTAGAAGCGGGCCTCGTGGACTGCATCGTGGCGATGCCGGACAAGCTGTTCTTCAACACGGGCATCCCGGTGTCGCTGTGGTTCGTGTCGAAGGGGCGCGACGGCAACGGTCACCGTGCTCGTAAGGGCGAGGTGCTGTTCATCGACGCGCGCAAGCTCGGCGACATGGAGACTCGCAAGCTGCGCGTGCTGTCGGATGACCACATTGCGAAAATCGCGGACATCTATCACGAGTGGCGGAACCACGACGGTGAGTACGAGGACGTTCCCGGTTTTGCAAGGTCTGCGACGATCGAGGAGATCGAGAAGCACGACTTCGTGCTTACTCCGGGCAGGTACGTCGGCACCGAGGAGGCCGATGACGACGACGAGCCGATCGACGAGAAGATCGAACGCCTTACCAGCGAGCTTTTTGCGGAGTTCGAGCGCGGGCGAGAACTTGAGAATGAGGTCCGTCGTCGGCTGGGTGGTCTTTCCGAATGAAATTCGCAGAATTGGCCACGATCAGGAAGTCAGTCGTCCAACCGAGAAACTTCAGCGACTATGATGCGTATCTTGGGTTCGAGCACTTTGAGCCGGGCGCTCTCCGATTTAGTACACCAGGTGATCCTGCCTCAGTGGCAAGCACGAAACAGGAGTTTCTGCCGGGCGACACGATTTACGGCAAACTTCGCCCATACTTTCGTAAGGTTGGTTGGTCCCAAAACCTACGCGGGATTTGTTCCACAGATCTTTGGGTCTTTATACCCAAGCCAGGGGTAGATCCGCGATTTGTCTTCTACGTCGCCGGTTCGCAAGAGTTCACAGATCTTGCAACCTCCTCATCCGAAGGCACCAGAATGCCACGTGCTTCCTGGTCTGTCGTTAAGGATTTCGAGGTTCTTGACTTCACCTACGAAGAGCAGCGCGCGATCGCGGCGACGCTCGGCGCACTCGACGACAAGATCGAGTCGAACCGGCGGGCGATTTCACTCCTGGATAGGCTCTTCAGTGCGCAGTTTTCTCGCCTCTTGGAGTCTTCACGATCCATTTCTAATCTGCCGTTGAGTGACGTCGCGACGATCACAAGAGGTCGCTCCTATAAGAGTGCGGAGCTATCAGAGTCACCTGTTGCGCTCGTGACGCTCAAGAGCATCGACCGCAACGGCGGGTATAAACAGGATGGCCTGAAGCCCTACGTTGGTCCGTACAAGACCGAGCAGGTGGTAGCTCCTGGTGAGATCGTCGTGGCGCAAACCGACCTAACCCAAGGAGCAGAGGTGGTAGGTCGCGGGGTGCGTGTCCCAATTAGCGAGGCGCACAACACGCTCGTCGCTTCGCTCGATCTCGCTATTCTCCGCCCGAAAGACACAATGCCTGTCGAGTATCTCCTCGGACTTCTAAGCAGCGAATCGTTCCGGCAGCACTGCCGCAATCACGTCACGGGAACTACGGTGCTCCATCTTGCAAAAGATGCGATGCCAACTTGGATGGCGCCTGTTGTATCAGCTGCGGAGCAGGAGGCCTTCTCGTCTGTTGCCCGTGGGCTCCTTGCGCGCGTTGATTCGTTCTCGTCCGAGAACCAGCGACTAACTGAGCTCCGCGACGCTCTCTTGCCCGAACTCCTCTCAGGCCGCATCCGAGTTGCAGACGTGGAGGTTCCCTGATGACCTCCTTCAACGAGAACGTCGTCGAGCAGGCCGCGCTGGAGTACTTCGCGGAACTCGGCTACGCAGTGCTGCACGGACCGGACATCGCACCGGGCGAGCCGTCCTCCGAGCGAGAGTCCCACGAGGACGTGATCCTCTGGGGTCGACTTCGGGAAGCGATTCGTCGGATCAACCCTGACGCGAGCCCTGCGCTGATCTCTGAGGCGGTCAAGACGCTGCGGCGCGCCGAGTCGCAGAGCGCGATCGACGAGAACGCGCGCGTTCACAGGCTGATCGTCGAGGGCGTGCCGGTCGAGCATCGCGACGCCGAGGGCACGCTGCGCACGACGCGACTCCAGCTCGTCGACTTCGACGAGCCGAGCAACAACGACTGGGTCGCGATCAACCAGTTCACGATCATCGAGAACGGCAAGAACCGCCGCCCCGACGTGCTCGTAATGCTGAACGGCCTGCCTGTGTCGCTGCTGGAGCTGAAGAACCCGGCGGCGGAGAATGCGACGCTCAAATCAGCGTGGAACCAGGTGCAGACGTACCGCCAGGACATCCCGTCGGTGTTCGTGCCGAACGCGGTGACGGTGATCTCTGACGGCATGTCGGCCGCGATGAGCAGCTACTCAGGCGCGTTCGAGCACTATGCGCCGTGGAAGACGATCGAGGGGCGCGACGTCGTCACCGACCGCCCCGCGCTTGAGGTGCTCGTCAAGGGGGTTTTTGCTCCCGAGCGGTTCTTGGACATCCTGAAGAACTTCGTCGTGTTCAGCGACGAGACCGTGACCGACAAGAGCACCGGCCAACCGACGCGCACGCTCGTGAAGCGCGTGGCGAAGTACCACCAGTACTGGGCGGTCAATGCCGCGGTCGAGTCCACGGTGTCCGCCTCGCGCCCTGACGGCGATCGGCGAGGCGGCGTGGTCTGGCACACGCAGGGCTCGGGCAAGAGCTTCGAGATGGTGTTCTACGCGGCAAAGATCATGCGGGACCCGCGCATGGCGAACCCGACGCTCGTGTTCATTACCGACCGCAACGATCTCGACGACCAGCTGTTCGGGGAGACCTTCGCACCGGCGCGCATCTTGCCAGAGACACCGGTGCAGGCATCGACGCGCACAGACCTGCGCGAGAAGCTCAGGCGCGTGTCAGGCGGCATCGTGTTCACGACGCTCCAGAAGTTCGCCCCTGGCGAGGACGGGGATACTAATCCGGTCCTCACCGACCGCAGGAACGTGGTCGTGATCGCCGACGAGGCGCACCGCAGCCAGTACGGCTTCGGCGAGACGCTCGACCGCCATGGCAGACTGAAGGCGGGCCTCGCGAAGCACATGCGCGATGCGCTGCCCGGGGCGACCTATCTCGGTTTCACGGGCACTCCGATCGAGTCGAACGACAAATCGACCCGTGCCGTGTTCGGCGACTACATCGACGTCTACGACCTCACACGCGCCGTGGACGACGGCGCCACGGTGAAGATCTTCTACGAGTCAAGGCTCGCCCGCGTCGAGCTTTCGGACGCTGATCTCGCAGCGCTGGACGAGCTCGCCGACGAGATCACCGAGACCGTGGAGGAAGACACCGCCACCGCCGCGAAGTCGCGCTGGTCGCGCCTGGAGGCGATCGTCGGCTCGGAATCGCGTCTCGACCGTGTGGCGCAGGACATCGTCGACCACTGGGAGAAGCGCCGCGAGGCGATGCTCGGCAAGGGCATGATCGTCGCTATGAGCCGCCGCATCGCCGTGCGCCTCTACGAGAAGATCGTCGCGCTCAGGCCTGACTGGCACTCCGACGACCCTGAGAAGGGCAAGATCAAAGTCGTTATGACCGGGTCTGCGGCTGATCCCGCGGAGTTCCAGCCGCACATCCACTCGAAGGACGTGCGCAAGGACCTGAAGCTCCGGGCGAAGAACGCCGATGATTCTCTGGAGCTCGTGATCGTGCGCGATATGTGGCTCACCGGCTTCGACGCGCCGTCGATGCACACGATGTACGTCGACAAGACGATGCAGGGCGCTGGGCTGATGCAGGCGATCGCACGCGTGAACCGCAAGTTCCGCGACAAGCCCGGCGGGCTGATCGTCGACTACATCGGGCTGTTCGCCAACCTCCAGGAGGCGCTGCAGGAGTACTCGCCCTCGGATCGCGACCAGGCGGGCGTGCCGATCGAGGAGATCGTGAACGCGATGCTGGAGAAGCACGACGTCGTTCGCGGCATCCTGCACGGCGTCGCGTATGACGCATCGCCCACGCTGTCGTCCTCTCAACGCCTCGCAGAGTATGCGAAGGTGCTCGACTTCGTGATGGCAGACCCTGATCGCACGAAGCGGTTCAACGACGAGGTGCTCGCGCTGGCGAAGGCGTTTGCTCTCGCTGGCGCACGCGATGAAGCAGCGGCGATCCGTGATGATGTGCGACTGTTCACGGACGTGCGCGCGGCGATCCTGAAGATCCTGAACCCAGACTCCGGCAAGGGCGGCTCCGGCGCGGTGGAGATCGACACTGCGCTCGGGCAGCTGCTCAACGAGGCGGTCGCCGCCGAGGACGTCGTCGACGTCTACAAGCTGGCGGGCGTCGAGACACCTGAGATCTCGATCCTGAGCGACGAGTTCCTGGACTCGCTCGCAGGCAAGGACAAGCCGAACCTGCAGATGGGGCTCCTGCGCAGAATCCTGAACGACCAGATCCGCACGGTGCAGCGCAAGAACATCGTGCAGGGGCGGAAGTTCTCGGAGATGCTCGACGAGGCGGTGAAGCGCTACACGAACAGGTCTCTGTCGACTGCGGAGATCATCGCTGAGCTCGTGAAGCTTGCGAAGCAGGTTCGCGACGATCAGGCCCGGCACAACGCTCTCGGGCTCCGCGAGGACGAAGTCGCCTTTTACGACGCCGTCGTACAAAACGACGCAGCCGTGCTGGAGCTCGGCGACGAGACGCTGAAGGCGATCGCCCGGGATCTCGTGAAGTCGGTGCAGCAGTCGGCGACGATCGACTGGAACCTGAAGGAGTCGGTGCTCGCGACGATGCGCTCGAAGGTGCGCAGAATCCTGGCACGCTACGACTATCCGCCGGACTCGGAGGAGACCGCGGTCGAGCTCGTGCTGAAGCAGGCCGAGGTGTTCGCCGATGGGTCCAGACAGGAACACAGGTTTCTATGAGCAATCGTCAGACTGCGTAGAACGCGGCACGAATATGTCTGACACGAGGGAGTGACATGACTTCTAAAAAACGGGAGAAGTACGCGCGGTGTTCGCTGTGCTCTGAGCTGGTGATACTCAGCAGTGGAAAGTACTCGTTCCATAGAGATTCAGCATCGGGCGATGTATGTGCTTCGTCTCTCACCAAACCACGGCCCGAGGATGAACGTGTGATCCGCGAAGTAGTTCAAGCTCAACAGTGGGATCTACGTATGGCAAATCGCGGGTCGCACCGAACAGCAAGGGAGCGTCGAGAGCGATACGCGGCAGTTTGTCGATCGTGCCAAGAGGAACACCGCCTAACAGCTGAAGGCCTCATGTCAATTCACCACGATAGTCGCGGACAGCGGTGCAAGGGGTCCTCCAGCGCAGAGGACATCAAGGAGTCGAAGCGCCGACGACCTAGCGGCCCGCTCACAAAGCAAGCCGATGATGGGTCGGACAATCATCAAGTTCGAGCGAAGGACGGCGCGCCAAGAAACAAGCTGAGCAAGGAAGAACGCAAGCTTAAGGCCCAAGTCAAGAAAGCAGTTGCTGATGCCATGGCACGTAAGAAGCGCAAAAGTAAGAGCCGACCCAAGGCAAGCGGTGTTGATAAAGCCATCTACGCCGTGAACGGGGTTCGGACAGTGTCTGGGGGAAGTCCTTCATTAGGGAAGCGTCGATAGCACGGACAAGGGTGCGCTAGCGATCTAGTATCAGCAACTACGCTGCTCTGATGCTTGCCCGAAAGTGCGCTATGCTCACACATACGTTCAAGAGTCGTGACCGTAGGTACCTGGCCGGTCGCGCGACAACCCGAATCCATCGATTCCCGGGTGTCCCAGGGGAAGAACGGGCGGCACGAAATCTCATGCCGCAAGATTCGATGGGGCAATGCCCCGGAGAGGGGCTGTTCTCATGCCCAGTGCAACAAAGCGTCGACTGCTGGACAATGAGTGGTGGAGCGTCCTCGGGCTGCGAGCCATACCCGGTCGCGTCATGGGCGGGCAGGCCGAGCGAGTGCTCCGTGAGCACCCACCTATCGGATTTACGTCCAAGGACGATGACAGACCGCTCAGCCTGGAGCAGGTCGCGGCCATGATCGAAGCAGCGGCGCAGGAGCTCGAGCGGCAGCGCGAGCTCGCCTCGATCGAACGCCGCGAGGCCGACCTCGCCGAGTTCGAGGCGGCGTTCGATCAGCCGAACGCCGGCGACGTCGTGGAACGGGGCCGCTGGTCCGGTCTGACACGGGGAGAAGCGACAGCCTGGTGCTGGAACCTTTTCCACTACGAGCCGCACGGCTTCGTGCACCCTGGTTCGCAGGTGCGCGCAGAAGCTCTGGCGACGCTTCGCTCAGGCGTCTTGCCAGAAGTCTTCGGTTACCCCGAACGGGCGCGAGAGCTCATCGAGAAGGGCGTGACGGCTCGGCGTTACCGACAGCTCCGCGAGGAGCTGGGATCGCCGATGTTCGATCCGACCGAGGTTCGACGCGGCTGAGCGCGGTGCTACTTCGAATGGCCCCTCGGCTGTGAGCTCCCGGAGCCACTCGCATCCTTCAGGTACGAGTGCCAGCTATCAACGCTGGTGTTGGCTAAGGTTTCCCTAATGTCAGCCGTTGTAGAGACAATCATAAGTACGAGGCCAGAATGCCCAGAGGGCGGATTGGAGTTGTCATAGATGGTACTCAGGCATCGCGTCGTCCAGAGATTCGATCGAGGGTCGCGGAACGCGGACGTCGTCCAAGAGATCGTGAGGTCTGCTCTCAACGAATGGCTGGCAAAACGTGGTGGGCGAATTTCTTCTGATCTGCGAGGAGCCCCCAGACTCGTCGGCGGTGGCTACACCGCCGGATTCCAGAGGATCAGCGTCAAAGGCCTCGGTGAGGTGCTTCGCTGGCGAGTCATCGTAGGCAGCCCGCCGCACCTGTATCGTTCAACGATTACCGTGCTGGTTGCGGAAGGGGTTCATGAGGCAAGCTGGATCTGGTATGACGTCGAGACTGACCGTGATAACTCCAGGTTCAGTCCGCCTCTACTTACTTCCCTCCTCACCTCGGCGTTGGGCGCGACTCCTCGAGACAGGATTAGCGGCTTCACCGAGGGCCTTCGGAAGGTGCAGGCAGACGAGGTGGGCGAGTTTATCGATATGGTCCTGAACGACGAACGGCGCGTGGTGCCCGCCTTCGTTTCCGGAGGGCGGAGTTGGTCCCTCCAGGAAGAGGAACACGTGGAGCGCGCACTTGCCCCGCTGCATGGCATTGGCACGTTCTGGCAGCTCGCCCACGACGCTTTTGATGAGTTCAACAGTCTCGTGAAGACGGGCTACTCGGTCTACTCAGGGAGTATCCACTCGTTCCAATTCGGGTTGGACACCGAAGATGAACAGGATTCTAGGCGTCACTGGTGGTTCAGTCCTGCCGAAGTGCGTCAGTCTAATGCGTGGGACCTCAGCAAACGGTTGCACGTAGAGGCCATGCAGAGCGGACTGCAGGTCCCGCTGCCAGAGCAGCTTGTCGGCCTCAGCCAGCTGTTCGACAAGCAGGAGTCACGCAGGCTATTCGGGCAGCTTTCTGTCGCGCAAGCATCAAGGAATGAGAAGAGTGACGCTCCGGTAAGACTCGATCCTGCGTCGTTTCAGGACCTGCGGCAGCTTCAGGAACAACCAAAGGTCGACTACGCCAGCCTGGTAGAGATTCCGCAGAAAGAGAAGCAGCAGTCAGACGTCATCAGCATTGGAACTCAAAGCGAGTCCTACTCGAATGCGGTTCCAAACGTTCGAGCGCCCGCGGATGACGAGGCCGGGCTCATACGCCTAGTAGAGGGCGTCGTCGACGAGTTCGAGCTGAATGTTCCTCGCAACGGCAGCCTCCTCGGACGCCTGAATGCAATGCTCGTCGGCATTCGAGAAAAAGTCCGCAGCTCAATACGGATCGTCGCCACAGACCAGGAGACGCTCACTGAAATCCAGTCCCAGTTCGAGGAGCTGCAGCAGGACCGCTTGGAGCTCCAGGACGAGGTCGAAGTCCTACGGGGAGTCATCGGACTTGCCGACGAAGAGGCAGAGGTTCAGAGTGACATCCTCGAATCTCAACGCAGGATCGCAGCCGATGAGCAGAAGCGGGCCGATCATTTGGCCAGCGAGCTCGCAAGACTACAGCAGGCGACAGGCGGCTCGGTGGCATGGGACGTGCCGGGCGCCTCTTCAAAGGCCACGGCCCCATCCCCGGCACCGACGACCGTCGACGACTTGTTCAAGCAGATCTCGCTGCTGAATCATGTTGTGTTCAGCGGGGACAGGAAGGAGGCTTCTCGGATCACCGACCTCAAGCTGAGGGGCATCATCTTGAGAGATGTATGGCGATTCTTCTGCGAGCTAGAGCGATATGCGAGCGCGGAAGCGCCCGACAAAGCTCCCAACCTGCGGGAGTACGTCGATCGGTTCACCACGCAGATCGCGCAGGGAGAGTTCGCTGCAGACGAGACTAAGAGCGTAAAGGAAAACCCGAAGTTCAGAGCCCCGAGGACTCTACCTGTTCCAACCAGTGTTGATCCGTCAGGCAGGGCATTCATGGGCGCGCACTTCCGCCTCTCGCAGGACAACGGAAAGGCGATGCGCATGCACGTGCTCGACGCGACAGCGATCGACGGGAAAGTCTACGTGGGCTACATTGGCCAGCACTTGCCAAGCCGTATGAGTAGCTGAGGCCCTAAGGACAGCGGGACCGGACTTAGACTTCACTGTTCAACAAACGGCCGGTTAGGTGCCAAATCTGAAGATCGACCGTGAGAACTGAGTTGTCTACCTAAAGCGTTCATAAACCCGTTCAATAATCTGTAGGTTAGTGAGGTAGCACTGAACAGGTTTCTTGAACGGAGGTGCAGTCATGGCACTGGTCGGACTCGTGCGAGTGAGCAAGACGGAGCAGGACACTCGGCGGCAGCATGACGCGCTCGGCCCGATCTGCATCCGAGTATTCGAGGAGAAGGTCAGCGGCAAGCTGAAGGTCGCGGATCGTCCGGGCCTCCAGGCGGCTCTGGACTACATCAGGCCCGGCGACATGCTCGCGGTGCAGGAAGTGGACCGGCTCGGCCGGAACCTCCTGGAGGGCCTCGTGGTGCTCAACGACCTCTTTGAACGCGGCATCGCAGTGAAAGTACTCGATGGCATCGCAGCCGGAGAGCACACTGAGCGGTCGTTGATCCTCGATCTGGCGCTCGCACTGGCGGAGGACCGCCGGCGCGACATCAGCCGCAAGACGAAGAACGGTCTCGAAGCCGCGCGCAAGCGTGGCAAGGTCGGCGGGCGGCCTCGGGTGATCGACGATGACAAGCGCGCGATCATTCTGGCACGCCGCGAGAAGGGCGAGTCGATTAGGGTCATCGCCCGGGTGCTCGACGTCTCGGTGGGTAGCGTGCACGCAGTGCTCGCTGAGGAGAACGCGAAAGCTGGAGCAGACGCATGATCGCTTATCCACCCGGACAGGAGCCAGACTTCTGGGACCCGAACCCGGCCGACGCCCGGCACCGCTTCGCGCTCGGCAGGATCGCTGCCTGCTCACCGGGCTCGCCGCCGTTCGTGGTGATCGGCATGAACCCGTCGCACGCCCGCGAGACCGAGTCTGACAGGACCGTGAACCACGTGATCGACGTGTCGACGCGCGAGCACTCGGGATGGATCATGCAGAACCTCTACCCGGAGCGGTCGCCCAAGCCGAAGGCGCTCAGGCCGTATGATGCGGGGCTCTCCGCTGCGAACTGCGACGCTATCCAGCACGTGCTCGACCTGGTGGGCGCGACCGAGGTGCTCGGAGCCTGGGGCAACATGGGCGGCTCGGCGACCTTGACGCGGGCGCTACCCGATGTGCTGGCACTGCTCGACCGGATGAGCGTGAGGGCGTACACGCTTGACGCACTGCTGAAGACAGGGAACCCGGCGCATCCGCACCCTCCGGGCCGGCCGTTGCCGATGCTCGGGCCGAAGAGGTACCTCACGTGATGACTAGAAACGAGGACCAGATGGACGCCTTGCAGCGAATCAGCACAGGCATCGAGCTGCTTGAGAGCGGATACACCGTCGAGTGGGAACCCTCGCGGGAGATCGAGCCAGGAGTGCACACGATGTCGTACCCCCGATATGACAGCCGGCTCATGGAGGCGTTGTGGGGCGCGTCAGGGATCGTGGGAACCGACTTCGGCTACACAGACCGCGTCGACGAGGTGCGCGATCTGAGCGTCCTAGGGATGACGCGCTCTCAGCTGTCGACGTTCATCACCTGGGTGCTGCGTAGCGAGAGGTTCTGCGACGGCGCCATCGACGGCTTCGTGAAGGACGGCAGGGTGCTGCAGGCGCTCCGCCGGGCCGCTGAGCTCGCTGGCTGAATACAGATACCCCGTGGCCGAAGCCACGGGGTATCTGGTTTCTAGGGCCGAAGCCCTCAGCCGAACAGCGCCAGCGCGTCCTCGCCGCTGATGACGAGACTCGCCGCGCCCTGCTGCAGGAGCATGTGGCAGCCCGCACTCGCTGCGCTTGTGACCGGCCCCGGCACAGCGCCGACGAGCCTGCCGATGCCGTGCGCCTGCTGCGCGACCGAGAGCGCGCCGGAGCGCACGCCGGCTTCTGGGACGACTACAGCTCCCGAGAGCGCAGCGATCAGCCTGCCGCGCATGATGAAGCGCCAGCGGGTCGGCGCCAGACCTGGGAGCGTCTCGCTGACCACACAGCCGTCGACAGCGATCCGCTCGACGAGCTCTCAGTGGCCTGCGGGATAGACTCTGTCCACTCCGCTCGCGAGCACCGCGACGGTCTTGCCGCCGGCCGCCAGTGCAGCACGGTGAGCCGCGCCGTCGATGCCGTAGGAGGCGCCAGCCAGCACGGTGACGCTGCGCTGCGCTGCGTGATCTGCGATCTCGCGGGTCACGTGCTCGCCATAGCCGGTGCAGGCGCGGGCGCCGGTGATCGCAAGGCTCGGCTTCTGGAGCAACGCAACGTCGCCGCGAGCCCAGAGCATGAGGGGCTGAGCCGGTGCGAGCGGGTCTGCGCTTTCTTGGTCGCCGAGGCGCGCAGGCCAGAGCTCGTCGCCGGGCAGCAGAGCCGTGAGACCTGCGGCCAGTGCCTTCTCCAGCTCGCGCTGGGCCTGCGACATGTCGTGACGGGCGAGCCACTTCTCAGCGAGCGGCGCGTAGGACGCGTTCACTATTCGCTTCTTGATCTGCTCGTCGATGGCGGCGAGTCGCTGCAGTGCCTCTGCCGCGCCGAAGGCGTTGATCAGCACCGCTGCCGCGCGGTCGCCAGGCTCGACAAGGCGGCTCCAGGCGAAGCGCGCGAGGAGGTCTGCATCTCTGGTGCTCATCATCTGTTCTCCTGACTGCCGGAGGCGCACATCTGTGCCGCCATATTTGTGATCTCGTTGGGGTCCTCGGCCGTCCGGCCGGGGTGCTGGGCGCGCCACTCGTCGACACCGAGCAGCACGTGGTCAGGGTCGTAGAGCGGGCTCTGCTGGATCTCGTCGAGGCTATGTAGCTCTGGAAAGTTCGTCCCAACGAAGCTCGCCCAGCCGTCGGATGCAACCACAAGGGCGTCGCGAACTGAGGCGCCGGCAGCGTGTAAGACATCAGCCAAGACGCCGGTGAGGGCGCCGTGCGGGCTCGACACGGGCTGCTTGGAGAGCAGATGGTCTGTCTGCACCACGACGGCCACCGCGTCACCTTTGAGGGCGATCTGGGTGATCTGCAGGAGCCAGTGCTCGATCTCGGGACCTGGCTTCTCATGCTGCTCCAGCGTGGGTAGGTCGATGCGGGCTGCGCCGAGCGTGCGCTTGCCGTCGAACAGCACGACGAAGCAGCTCTCGGGCGCGGTCATGCCTGTGAGCCTGGGCAGGGTAGCGAGGAAATCAGCGCTGCTCGTGGCGCGGAGGACGGTGGGCTGTGCTTTCATGGTCGTGCTCCTTGAATCTTCTTGATGGTTCCTTGAACGAGGCGCCAGGCGTCGGCGTCGGCGTCGACGGCAGTACCCTGCTCGACGAGCTCGACGAGAGTGTTGAGGCCCGCGATGGTGTCCTCGTCGAGAACGAGGACTCTGTCTCCGTCGATCTCGACGGCTGAGTCGTCGCCGTAGGTGCTGACGCTCAGCAGATATCCCTGTGAGCCGTCGGCTGTGTTGTGGTCAGGGCGCTTGCCGACGATCGTGAACACAGTGGCGCTCTCGTCGTCGTCGAAGTCGACGTAGCCGTAGTGATCAGCGTCGCTGAGGTGCCACGGCTGAGGTTCCAGGCGGTCGCCGGTGTCGTAAGGGGTGAGTGATGCGGTCATGCGTGTGCTCCTAAAGTGTCGTCTGCCTGGCCGCGAGTGAACTCGCTGGTTCCCCAGAACATGTCGTGTCCCATGTGCTCGGCGGTGATGGCTTGCTTGGTGACGAGGTGGTCCGGCCGTTTCAGCAGCACCTCCTTCACAGGGCCGGTGACGAGCAGCAAGTCCCCGGGCTTGATGCTCTGCGATGCGTTTCTCGCAAGCTGGCGGAACGCGTTGACCGTGTAGCAGACAGTGCGCTTCTCGCCACGGCGTGGGCTCTCTTCTACGGCGAGCTGGAACGAGACATAAGGCTGGCCCTTCTTGGTTGTGCCGTATTTGACAGCGTCACCTACGACGCCGGACACGGTGATCTGCTTTGGCATGGCTGTGCTCTTTTCTGCTGCTCTGTTGCTGCGCTTCTGATTTCCAAACAGAGGCGACAGCCCGTAGGGCTGCACCTCTCGCGGTCTTCCCCGGGCCGGGTGCCCCGGCCCCAACACTCGCTTCTTCGCTCGCGCATGCGAGCAGCAAAGACTGAACCCCGAGGCATCGCGCCTCGGGGTTCTTGTTTTCAGGTCCTGCAGCATCTGCCGCTGCTTGTGCTTGACAGCGGCGAGTACGGTGCGCGTATGGTCGATGCATGAGCGACGAGCACCCGATCGAATTGCCGGACGACCTGGAGATCCGCTTCGGGGACGGCAGCGGGAACGAACGGTACAGGACGTGCGCTGCGCTCGTGACTCTGCCCGACGGCGGGCAGGGCGCGTGCGGCAGGGACTGCGAGCCGGAGCACGCCGGCGCCGACGGGATGGGCGCGCGAATCGCGTTCGCCTGCCCGGAGCACGGGCTGCACTCGGTCATCGACCCGTTCGAGGGAATGCGGTGAGGGACGCCTTCACAGCATGCCGACGCAACTGTCGGCAGCCGGTAGGCTCTTCCCCAAATACACGGGTGTGAGGAGAGCGATGAAAGAGCCTGTTTACCGACCGATCATCCCGGAGGGCACACACCTCGCTGACTCGGGCAAAGTGCCGGGTGCAAAGCTCGGCGCAGCGCTCGACAACACCACCAACCAGGTCTCTGGGCAGGCCGACTGGGTGCCAGTACGGCAAAGCCCTGTTGCGAATGCCATCGGTTACGCGCTCCTTGTCGCTGCAGGCGTTGTCGCCACTGTCGTCGTCCAGAAGTCGGCACCCGTCGTCCAGAGCTGGTTCCAGACCACCGCACTGCCATCCGCGAAGGCAGCTTTAAGGAGGATCACCGGAACCAAGGGCATCGACGGTCAAATCGACGCGGTCGACGCGGTCGACGCGGTCGACGCGACCGAGCCGATCCAGCTCAGCCCAGCGGGCTTCTCGAAGGAAATCGAGACCGCGCTGGAAGGCGCGCGTCGGCCCATGAGCAGCGCCGAGGTAAAGCGGCGGCTGCTCAGGATCATGCTCGCTGCAGCGATCATCGCCGAGGAGTTCCGCGCCCTGGACGGCGTCGAGATCAGGGACGACGAGGACCTCCGCGAGCTCCGGCGAGCCATGGGCAAGCTCACCACACAGGAAGTCGCGGACCTGGTGAACCAGATCCGCGTCGAGGACGACGGGCTCCTCGACGCGGAGAGCGAGGCGGCCTTCGTCGCGGCGTTCGTCGGCGACAGTAAGGACAGGGGCGATTACCTGCCGATAGACCAGCAGCGGCTCAGCGAGGCCCTGCGCCTCCAGGAGGACGCCCCGGAGGACGAACGAAACGAAACCTGATATGCCGCGCAAGGCTATGAGAAGCACAAGCTCCGCACCGTGATGATGCGGAGCTTGTGCTGACTGGACCCTCTAACCCATAATTCTGCGCTCGGCTCGTTCGTGGGGGCCGAGGTGATGTTCAGCGCTCCAAACGCTGAGGCTGATCAATGCCCATAGAACAACCAGAGCCGCGTCGACGGAGGCAACATGACAGTGCAAGATCACGAGCTATGGACAGCTGTAGGAACTGTCGCGGCGGTGCTGGTCGCGTTGATCGTAGCGCTCACCCAGGCAACGGTGGCGATCGTGGTCTCGATCAGACGTCGATTCCTTGCCCGACGAAAGGTCGCCTCTCTTGTGTCCGCTTGGATCGAACACACTTACGCCCCGAATGGATCCGGCGAATACTACAGACGCACGGTCAAGCTCCATATTGCCAATGAGTCGGATGAACCCGTGTTCAACGTTGAAGCGCTCTGCGGTGTGCAGACTGAGCATGGCGTCGTTCAGCTCGGCCCCCTTGCGGCACCAAGAGTAATCCCGACGCTTCCTCCTCGACGAGAGTTCGTCTACGACGTAACGATGGGAATGCTTGGCTTCGGCGAATACGCTCACGACTCGTTCAACAGCCTTCTCGCGGAGATCGAGTTCACGGACCATGAGCGCAAACGATGGGAGAGGACCTTCAGCGGTGAGCTGAAGCGAGTGAAGAGGCCAAAGCAGCCCGTAGCTACCGATGAACCGAACGAGCTGATGCTGGCGCAAGCCGGACCCATAGACAACCGATACAACCCTCTGAGTACCGTCTTCGCTTTTCTCACTGCTGCAGGAGACGAGAGCCTCACTGACAGCGACTTTCATCAGCTCCTTACTGTTGAGGCTGAGGGCTGGCGCGAGACCCCCCAGGAGGCCATCGGCGACCTGCGCAAGATGTTGAGGTCATCAAACTTGGCTCCGCACGTGTGGTATCCCGCTCCTCGAATCGCCTATGTGAGGCTGCCAGAGACTTTGCCTGGCGAGGGAGGCCCGATGAGGATGCATGTGCTCACACTTGTCTGGCGTGAAGAGCGCGCCTGGACGCTATTTGGCGTCGGCGCCTATCTGCCATGGATGATCCACTTCAGTGCTGGCACTCTCGACAACGATCCCTTGGACAATCGCGCGTAGCTGGGGTGTACCAACCTGATCACCCAGCAACAAGGCGATCGCAGAACTCGCCCACTTCGCGGACTCGCTGTATCGCCGGTAGCGACGATTCTACCCACTCAGAGCCGGGCGCGCGTCAGCTCTGCGATCCTGCTCCACGGCAGCTGTTTGCGCAGGAGTCTCGGCCGTTTTCGCGCATTGGGCTCGTCACGCGCCGCGTCAGCCGCGGCCTGCACGACCGCAGAGTCCTCGCCCAGCGCCTCGGCCATCCAGACGAACGCCGCAGGGCAGAGAAGCCTGTTGTAAGTCGTGCGGGCGCTCGCGTTCGGCTCCTGCCGCGTGAACGCGCCGGAGCCGCGCGTGAACTGGTCGGAGAACCAGCGCACCATGTGCTCCTGCTGGCTCGTCCACCACGCGCCCCGCTTCTGCGGGCGGTCGAGCTCGTACCGGTCAGAGATCGGCAGGTGCGGCTCAAGCCGTCTGAGCACGCGGACGAAGTCTCGGACGTGGATGTCGTCTGTCAAGCGAGTGGTACCTCTCTCCGCAGTGCTCGCGCGGAAGGATCGTGAGCGTCGGCTACGATCCTCCCACGCGCGCTTGGGCACCTACTTCTTGCCGCCCTTCCCCTTCTGGGCCAGGGCGCTCGCCGCGGCGGTCTTGGAAGCAGCCGAAGTGCGGCCGTCGCGCAGTACCTTGGATGCTGCGGTTGCCGCCTTTGCGCTGGTCTGCTTGGTGTTCTTAGCCATAGTGGCCTCCTCGTGAGATACGCGCGCGCCGTGATGCCCGTGCGACTCGCACGCTATACGGGACCACCGACATCGCATCGCCCGGTAGCCGCAGCCGGAGCCGTCTGCGGTCACCCCTCAGCCCCTATACGTCGACTCCGGCCCGTAGGCGCTCCACCCGCCCATGAACGGCTGCAGTGCTTTCTCCGTGGCTTTCGGCGGCTCCGACAGGCGCAGCCGCTGCCGGAGCGGGTCGACGCGGTCGGCGTATTCGCGGGCCCACTGGGCCCATTCGAGGGCCTCGCGGCGCGCGTCGTCGTCAGGCTCGGCGAGGGCGCGCTGCTCGACAGCGTCGGCGTACTCGCGGATGTCGGCTGCCCTCTTCCACCTCTTCGCCTGCTCGGCGAGCTCCTTGGCCCGGTGGCTGTCCGTGAGCTCCTGCACGGCCTGCTCGCGGGCGATCTCCCACCTACGCTGGCGCTCGATGCGGGCGCGCTCCGCAGCCTCCCTGCTGCGCTCTTCGGCCTCGTGCCGGAGCTCCAGCTCCTGCAGCACCTGCGCGAGGGAGTCCTCAAGGGGGCGGTCGGCGGTGTCCTTCCACTCCGAGCCCCAGAAGCTGACGCCGTGGGTCTCGACGCGGATGCCCAGCCTCTCTGTCGGCACGACGTCCCACTTCTGGACCCAGTGACCCTGCTCGGCGCGCTTGGCCTCGGTCTTCGAGAGGACGTGCTCGACGTTCTTGCTGATCTGGAAGAGGCTCAGCCGGTATTCATCGGGCCCGAGCACAAGCATGAGGTGCCCCTGATTCCGGTCGTGCTTCTGCACGTAACCCCAGCGATCCTTCGGCGGAGGCTTGATGAACTTCGCCTTGTGGCCTCGCAGCTCCGCCTCGGCGACGAGCGCCTGCGCGAGGCGAAGGGCACGGTTCTTCTCACTGGCGCTGATCTCGAAGTCCTCCCGGTCGCGGAGATTCTTGACCACTTCGGAGGCCCCGCGAAGGGACGCCGGCACGGGCACCGGGTCCAGCACGCGCATGCGCCACTCGGGCAGCGGGTGCAGCCGCACATAGGCGGTCCTCTCACGCCAGTCACTCTCGACCGTGACCTGCATTCCCTCCGGGATCTTCTTGAAGCGCTCGGCGGTCTTCGCGAGCTGCTCGTACCGGTGATGCTCGTCGTAGTCGATCTCGATCCGGTTGTCCGGGGCCGCGAGCAGCGCTGTCATCATTGCTGCGGTGGGGCCCTGCTTGCGGACTGCCGGCTTGCGGGGAGCCGGAGCAGGGGCCGAGTCGCGGCTGGGTCGTTCCGCCGGTGACGGGGCCTTCTCGTCTGCGGCGGGTCGCTCGCTGTCTTCTTGGGGCGGGTAGTCGCCATGATCGGCGTAGTAGGCGCCGTCTTCCGTGATGGACGCCTGCCATTGCTTGCCGTGCCCCTTCACCTCGACCAGGCCGCGGTTGTGCAGCGCGCGGGCGACGATCCGGTGCTCGTAGCCTTCGTACACCCCGTCCGGCGCGCCGTCCCGCACCCAGGTCAGGACTTCGAGCTGCGCGGTGTTGAGCGGGAGGCGAGGCATGCTGCCATTCTCCTCCTGGGTCAGGCTAGGACCCAGGGAACTGCCGGAGGCGAAAGAAAAGGCGAAGGCCGCTCCGTGGAGTCCGAGTTCTTGGAGCGGCCTTCTGAAAAGGTAGTCGCAGTATGAGTCCCAACGACTGCCCCTCACGTTAGACGAGTCGATCTACATCGCGAAGCGACGGCCGGCACGGCGTGTCGCGCATCGTGCCGAGCGCCCGGAGGGGCCTCGGGTCGCAGCCACTCCGCTCCCGCTGCGTGGCCGCTGCGTCTCAGGGGGCCTCGGCTCCGCTCCCGCTGCGCCCCGGAGAGGCCGTCGAGGGGGTCTGCAACGCCTCGTGGCCCGCGGCTGCGCTCCCGCTGCGCCTCGGCCGGGCTGGGGAGGGAGAGCCCCTCGGGCATGAGGTTGCTCGGGCAGACGGGCTGCATGGGGCGTGCTGCCGGGCGGCTGCGTAAGGCTGCTTCCGGCCGTGTAACGCTGGCCCCGCGGCTCGTGAGGTGTGCGTTTCTCCTCGTTTACCAGGGGTTTCTTCGTGCAGGGAGTCTGCTCGCCGGGGCGGGGAAGCCGGTTTTGTAACGCCAGGCCTCCTGGCGTTACAGCAGAGTTACAACAGAACCCGTCTCTGACCAGGGTTTTCTCTTGAGCGTAACGGTGTAACGCTCTTTCTGAGGAATTGGCATAGAGAAGAAGTTAAATATCAAGACCAACCACCATGCCATATGTGTACTTACGTGCTCTGTATATATAGGTTTCGCCCTTTCAGCGTTACAGCGTTACGCACCCCGTTCTGCCGCATGATTCCGCGGATCTCGCCGTTTCGCGGCCGTGACGCTACTATCCGGCCGCACCGCCGCTCGCGTGCTCCGACGCCCTGTTTTGCCGCATGATTCCGCGGTTTTTCGACCCGTCGAGGAGCGTAACGCCGCGTAACGCTAGGTTCCGTTACGCTTTCCCGCGTAACGCTGGTTCCGCCGAGCGCTTCCAGGCCGCCTTGTCGCTCACGCCGAGCACCTCCTGGAGGAGAGGACCCCCCCTGCCCGGCAGTAGCCGAGCATCTGCGAGCGGCAGGAACCACGCGCTGAACTGGGGTTTCCCTGCCGTTTCTCACATACGCAAAAATGTCGTATTGCGCCTCGCATGGAGCATCTCCGATCTGGCAGGCAGAGAACGGCCGGGGCGCGGCGAGGTCGCCCAGGCGCTGCTCTTGAGAGGAAGCGACGCATCATGACCGGCACGAAGATCCATATGGCCACCGACTCCGCCACCCGAGCACGCCTCGCGTCTCTGCATCCCGAGGCCGCGGCATTCTCGCCCGAGCAGTTCGATGCGCTCTTCGCGCGCGTCGTCTGGTCCAGGCTCGCCGAGCCCGCCGATGTCGCGGCCGGTGCGCTCATCGCGGCCCTCGGCCCCGGAGCCGCGCTCGACCTTCTGGTCTCGGGAGCCGACGCCCGCAGCTTCTTCGAAGCCGCGCGCATCGACCCGACGACGGGGATCAGCCCCCGAACGATCGCCGCCGGCATCAGACGCTGGGCTCCCCGCCTCGATAAGGAGGCGAGCATCGCCAACCTCGATCACGGCATCGCGCACGGCATGCGCCTCGTCGTCCCCGGGACCGGGCTCTGGCCGTCCGCGCTGCACGACCTCGGCGATCACGCGCCGATGATCCTCTGGGTGCGAGGCGACCCCGAAGCGCTCTCGGTCGCATCGCTCGCGGTCGTCGGCGCCCGGGCCTGCACGGAATACGGGACGCACGTCACCGCGGAGTTCACCGATGCCGCATGCGCAGCGGGAGCCGGCATCGTCTCCGGCGCCGCGTACGGGGTCGATGCCGTCGCGCACCGCACCGCTCTCGCAGCCGATGCGCCGACCGTCGCCGTCGTCGCCGGCGGTGCGGATCGCCCTTATCCCGCCGCGCACGCGCAGCTGCTCGAACGCATCGCGGGAGCCGGGGCCATCTGCTCGGAGATGGTGCCCGGCTCCGCCCCCACCCGCTGGCGGTTCCTCATGCGCAACCGCATCATCGCAGCCCTCGCCGATGCCACCCTCGTCACCGAGGCGGGCGCGCGCTCCGGTTCGCTCAACACCGCCGGGCACGCCGCCGAGATCGGCCGCCCGCTCGGGGCGGTGCCCGGGCCCGTGACGAGCCCGGCATCGACCGGGTGCCACCGCCTGATCGCCGAGTACGGGGCGGCGCTCATCACCGGCGCAGACGACATCCGAGCGCTCCTCGGCGTCGACGGGGCCGAGATCCTCCCCGGCGGCGAGCGCGAGTCGCACTGGCATCGCCGGGTGATCGATGCGCTGCCGCTGCGCGGTGCCCGTTCGACCGCTGAGACGGCGCGGCATGCGGGCCTCTCCGTGGAGGAGGCCGGGCGGGCCCTCGCCGAGCTGGAGGCGCTCGGTCAGGTGAGGCGGCGCGAAACGCCGGGTGCCGACGGCACCGGCTGGGCGCTGGTGCGGCGAGAATGAGGGTATGCGACTGGACGAGGCGATCGAGCGGTTCCTGCACACGATCCGTTTCGAGTACGGCTACTCGGAGCACACGCAGCGCGCCTACGAGCGCGATCTGCGTTCGTTCGCCGAGCATGCGCAGGCGGACGGCCCGGTCGATGTCGCGGCATGCGATCTCGAGGTCATGCGCGACTGGCTCTGGGCGAGGCAGCGCGCGGGCCGCGCCGCGAGCACCATCGCCCGGGGCGTCGCCACATTGAAGTCGTTCGGCTCCTGGCTCGAGCGCGACGGCCTGATGCCCGGCAATCCCGCCTCTCGTCTTCGCGCGCCGAAGGTGCCGAAGTCGCTGCCCCGGGTGCTCGGCGACGAGCAGGTCTCGCGTATTCTGCAGCGCGTCGGCGAACGGGCCGCGACCGGCGACCCGGAGCATCTGCGCGACCATGCGGTGCTCGAGATGCTCTACGCGGCGGCGCTGCGCGTCTCGGAGCTGTGCGAGCTTCCGCTCGCGGGCCTCGATCGGCGCGAGCGCACGGTGCGGGTCTTCGGCAAGGGTGGGAAGGAGCGCGTCGTGCCGATCGGGGCGCCCGCGGCGCGGGCGGCGGAGGCCTATCTCGAGCACGGCAGGGCAGTGCTGCTCGAGCGTGCAGCGGCGGCGGGGGCGGGCCCGGGAGCCGGGAGCGACCGTTTCTTCGTGAGCAACCGCGGCACCGCATTCACCACGCAGATGGCGTACCGCGTCGTGTCGCGCGAGCTCGAGGGCGAGCCGGGCAGCGGGCCGCGCGGGCCGCACACGCTGCGGCATACGACGGCGACGCATCTGCTCAACGGCGGCGCCGACCTGCGCATCGTGCAGGAGATGCTCGGGCATGCCAGTCTCGGTAGCACTCAGGTGTACACGCACGTCTCGACCGAGCGTCTCGCCGAGAGCTATCGGCGGGCGCATCCCCGCGCCTGAGGCCGGGTACCGTCATTCCCAGGGCAGCAGCACGGGGCGCCCGGCGAAGAATCTCATGGGGTTCACGTACTCCCCCTCGATGCGCACGCCCACGTGCACGCATTCCGCGGCGCAGTGCCCGCCGCTCGATACCGTGGCGAGCCGGGCTCCGCGCCGTACTTCGCTGCCCGCGGCGAGGGCGTCGGTCACTGGTTCGATCGATACGAGGGTGCGATCGTCGATGCGTACGGTGACGGTGCCCCGGTCGACCACGGTGCCGGCGAAGGCGACCTCGCCCGAGGCCGGGGCGATCACCGTCTCCCCCGGCCTCGCGGGCAGGTCGATGCCGCGGTGGCCGGAGCCGTACTTGTGCGGCGGGGCGCGGTAGGGTCCGGATACGTCGACGGGGCGCGCGAGCGGCGGCGCCCAGCGTTCGCGGGCCGATGCCGCGAGGGATGCGACGGGGAGCGCGGCGGCCGTCTCCTCCGGTTCCGCTGCGGGCTGCACCGGTGTCAGGACGAGCAGTGCGCATAGCGCGCCGAGGAGCGGGATTCTGCCGAGCATGCCCCGACTCTGCCCGTCTGGCGCGGACGGAGCGAGCGAGAATCGGCGATTGTGCAGAACTCCTCTGCCGCGCCCGCGGAATGACGGGTGTGGAGGAAGGGTGCGGGAAGCTCCCGTGCGGGCTCCTCGCGCTGCCGGGGCGGCGCGCCGCTACTCGTCGATCGACAGCTCCTGCGGCAGTTTGAATTCGCGCGCCGAGAGCTCCTCGACGTTCACATCCTTGAACGTGAGCACCCGCACCGACTTCACGAAGCGATCGGAGCGGTACACGTCCCATACCCAGACGTCGCTCATCGACAGTTCGAAGTAGAAATCGCTGCCCGCATCCTGGCGCTTCAGATCGACCTCGTTCGCCAGGTAGAACCGGCGCTCGGTCTCGACCACATAGCGGAACTGGCTCGCGATATCCCGGTATTCGCGAAACAGCGACAGCTCGGCCTCGCGCTCGTATTCGTCCAGTTCGTCCTCGTTCATCCCCTCCATCCTACGCGGTTCCTCACGGCACATCACCCGGGTGCGATCCGGATTGACTTATTCGAACATATGTTCGAATATTGCTCCATGAATTCCGCAGGAACGGTCGCGTCGCTGCAGCAGCGCATCTCCGAGATGCAGCCGCTGGAGCTCGACGATCGCGCCCTGCCGACCGCCGCCGGGCTGCGACCGCTGCTGCCCGGCGGCGCGCTGCGCCGCGGCTCCAGCTACGCTGTGAAGGGCTCCCGGCAGCTCGCGCTCGCGCTGCTCGCGGAGCCCTCAGCCGCAGGTTCCTGGTGCGGCATCATCGGCTGCGACACGCTCGGCGCCGAGGCCGCCGCATCGCTCGGGGTCGCCCTCGATCGCTGCGCGGTGGTGCCCCGGCCCGGCGAGTTCGCGGTGGGCATCGCCGGCTCGCTCGCGGAGGTCGTCACGGTCGTGCTGCTCGCCGCCCCGCGCGGCACGCGCTCCCGGGTGAGCGGCGGCGACGCCGAACGCATCGCCGCCAGACTCCGCGAGCACGGCTCGGCCCTCGTGGTGCTGGGCGATTGGCCGCGCACCGAATCGGTGCTGCGCGTGACTTCCTCCCGCTGGCACGGACTGGGGGCGGGCAGCGGCCTGCTCGGCGGGCGCGACCTCACCGTGGAGTCGCACGATCGGCGCGGGGTGCGGCAGCACACCGTGCGCTTCGGCGACGGCCCCGTGCAGCAGGTCCCCCGCACCGCACCGCCGGTCCTGGTGCCGCTATGACCCGCGCAGGGACGGCCGCGGCCGAACGCACCCTCGTCGTGTGGGTGCCCGATTGGCCGGTGCACGCCCACGCCGAGGAGCGCCGCGAGACCGGCGATGAGCTGGACCCGCGCACGCCGATCGCGCTCATCGCCGCCCGACGCGTGGTCGCTTGCTCCGGCGACGCCCGGGCGCACGGCGTCAGACCCGGAATGCGCGAACGCGAGGCGCTGAGCCATTGCCCCGATCTGGGGCTGCTGCCGCACGACCCCGCGATCGACGAGCGCCGCTTCGCGCCGGTGCTCGCCGCGATCGAAGAGGTGGCCCCGGGCGTCGACGCGGTGCGCCCGGGGCTCTGCGCGCTGCGCGGGCGCGGCCCGGCCCGCTACTACGGCGGGGAGGAGGAGGCCGCAGAAGCGGTCCTCGCGGCCGTCGCTCAGCTCGGCTTCGCGGACGCCCGCATCGGCATCGCCGACGGGCTCTTCGCGGCCGAGCAGGCGGTCCGCGCCCCGAGCACCGCCGCGCTGGTCGACGCCCCCGCCCCCCGTGTCAGGGTCGTCGCCGCGGGGGCCGCCGCCGCCTTCCTCGGCCCGCTCCCGGTGGAGCGGGCCTGCGACGAGGCCTTCGCCGCGCTGCTGCGCGGGCTCGGCATCCGCACGCTCGGGGCGTTGGCCGCCCTGCCCGAATCGGCGGTGCGCGAGCGCTTCGGCGCGGCGGGCACCGTCGCGCACCGCCGCGCCCGCGCACTGCCCGCAGCGCCCGGCGCCGAAGTACGGCCCCGTCCTCCCGTGCGCGAACTCTCCGCGGAGCTGGCGTTCGAGCCCCCGATCGGCGCGGCCGAGCAGCTCGCCTTCGCCGTCGCCCGTCTCGCCGAGCGGTTCGTCGCGGGCCTCACCGCGGGGCGCCTCGTCTGCACGGCCCTGCGCGTCGAGCTGGTCGACGACATCGAGGTGCGCCACGAGCGCATCTGGGAGCACCCCCGGCATTTCACCGTCGCCGATGTCGTGAACCGCATCCGCTGGCAGGCGGAGGCGGAAGCCCGCGGCGGAGAACGGGGCGGGGCCGGCATCGCGCAGGTGCGCATCTCGCCCGCACGCACCGAGCACGCGGCGGCGCACGAACCCGCCCTGTGGAGCACCGAGCCCGACGCGCGCGTGCACCACCGCTTCACCCAGGTGCAGAGCCGGCTCGGGCACACCGGCATCGGCACGCTCGCCCTCGACGGCGGCCGCCTCTCCGCAGAACGGCAGCGCTTCGTCCCCTGGGGCATGCGCCGGGGCGGCAGCGCCTCCGCCGGGCCCTGGCCCGGCGCGCTCCCCGGGCCGCACCCCGCCACGGTGTTCGCCGAGCCGCCTCCCGCGGAGGTGCTCGATGCCGACGGCTCCCCCGTCGGCATCGACTCCGACGACCTGCTCTCGGCGACCCCGCGGACCGTGCGCATCGACGGCGACGGCGCCCGCGCCGTGGAGGGCTGGTCCGCCCCCTGGCCCGTACGGGAGCGCTGGTGGGAGGGACGCCCAGCCCGCTTCCGCCTGCAGGTGCAGCTCGCCGACGGCACGGCCTGGCTGCTGCGCGCCGAGCACGGGCGCTGGTGCGCCGAAGGGCAGTACGACTGATGGGCTGGAACAACCCGCCCCGCTCCTGGGGCGAAGTCGAGCGCATCCTCTCGGGGCGGGCCCCCGCGGCGCATACGATGCCGGAGCCCCGCGCGCCGGAGCCGCCCGGGCCCCTCGTCGCCGACGCCGGCGCCGAGACAGGGGCGCCGAGCACCGCGCGGCCCGTCATCCCCTACGCGGAGCTGCACGCGCACTCCCACTTCAGCTTCCTCGACGGATCCTCCTCCCCCGAAGACCTCGTCGACGAAGCCCAGCGCCTCGGCCTCGCGGGCCTCGCGCTCACCGACCACGACGGCTTCTACGGCGCCGCCCAGTTCGCCGAGGCGGCGGCGTCCCGGGCCCCCGAGCTGCTGACGGTCTACGGCGCGGAGCTCTCCCTCGGTCTCGATGCCCCGCAGCTCGGCGTCGCCGACCCGGGCGGGTCGCATCTGCTCGTGCTCGCCCGCGGCGCGTCCGGCTACCATCGGCTCGCCGGGGCGATCACCGAGGCGCAGCTCGCGGGCGGAGAGAAGGGCCGCCCGCTCTACGATCTCGAGGCCGTCGCCGCGGCCGGCGGCGGCGAGTGGGCGATCCTCACCGGCTGTCGCAAGGGGACGGTGCGCCGCGCGCTCGAACGCGGCGCGACCCGCGAGGCCGGCGAAACGCAGGCGCTCGCCGAGGTCGACCGTCTCGTCGACCTCTTCGGCACGGGCAACGTGTTCATCGAGCTCACCCACCACGGCCACCCCGGCGACGACGGCATGAATGCACGGCTCGCCGCCCTCGCCCGAGCGCGCGGCCTGCCCGCCGTCGCCACGGGCAACGTGCACTACGCGACCCGGTCTGCCGCACCGCTCGCCGAGGCGATGGCGGCGGTGCGCGCGCGCCGCAGCCTCGACGAGCTCGACGCGCACCTCCCCGCCACGGGCGCCGCCCACCTGCGCAGCGGGGCGGCCCAGCTGCGCCGTTTCGCCGAGTTCCCCGATGCGGTCGCCCGCACCGTTCCGCTCGCGCAGGAACTCGCCTTCCCGCTGCGTGCCGCACGCCCGAAGCTGCCGAAGCTCGACCTGCCCGCGGGTCAGACCCAGATGAGCTGGTTGCGCCGGCTCGTGTGGCGGGGGGCCGCCGAGCGCTACGGCGACCCGATGCCCGAAGCGCACCGGGCCCGGCTCGAGCGCGAGCTCGAGGTCATCGAGATGAAGGATTTCCCCGGCTACTTCCTCATCGTGCACGACATCGTGCGGGAGGCCCGGGACCGCGGCATCCTCTGCCAAGGCCGTGGCTCGGCCGCGAATTCGGCGGTCTGCTACGCCCTCGCCATCACCGAGGTCGATTCGATCAGGTACAGGCTGCCCTTCGAACGGTTCCTGTCGAGCCTGCGCGACGAGGAGCCCGACATCGACGTCGACTTCGATTCGGAGCGCCGGGAGGAGATCATCCAGTACGTCTACGAGAAATACGGCCGCCGCAACGCCGCGCAGGTCGCGAACGTCATCTCGTACCGCCCCAAGGCCGCCGTGCGCGACGCGGCGAAGGCGCTCGGCCACGGCCCGGGCAAGCAGCGGGCCTGGAGCCGTGGGCTCGAACGCCACGGCGCCCTCGACGACGACCACGCGGGCGCCGTGCCGCAGAACGTGCGCGCGCTCGCGAACGCCCTGCTCAAGGCCCCGCGGCACCTCGGCATCCACTCGGGCGGCATGGTGCTCACCGAGCGGCCGGTCGGCGAGGTCTGCCCGATCGAGCACGCGCGCATGGAGCGGCGCACCGTGCTGCAGTGGGACAAGGACTCCTGCGCCGCGATGGGGCTCGTGAAGTTCGACCTGCTGGGCCTCGGCATGCTGAGCGCGCTGCAGAAGACGCTCGACGGCATCGCCGCGAGCACGGGCGAAGCATGGACGCTCCACTCCATCCCCCGGGAGGAGCCCGCGGTCTACGACATGCTCTGCCGCGGCGACGCGATCGGCATCTTCCAGCTCGAGAGCCGCGCCCAGCTGAACACGCTCCCGCGGCTGCGGCCGCGCGAGTTCTACGACCTCGTCATCGAGATCGCGCTCATCAGGCCGGGGCCCATCCAGGGCGGCGCGGTGCACCCGTACATGCGGCGGCGGGCGGGCGCCGAACCGGCCACCTACCCGCATCCGAGGCTCGTCCCGGTGCTCGAGCGCACCCTCGGCATCCCGGTCTTCCAGGAGCAGCTCATGCAGATGGCCACCGCCGTCGGCGGGGGTACGGCCGAAGACGCCGACCAGCTGCGCCGCGCCATGGGCTCCAAACGCGGCGAGGAGCGCATCGACCGGCTGAAGGAGAAGCTCTTCGCCGGAATGGCCGAGAACGGCATCGTCGGCGAGGAGGCGCAGCGCATCTACGACCAGATCGCGGCCTTCGCCGACTTCGGCTTCGCCGAAAGCCACTCGATCAGCTTCGCCCTGCTCGTCTACGTCAGCTCGTGGTGCAAGCTGCACTACCCCGCGGCGTTCCTCGTCGGCCTGCTCCGCTCGCAGCCGATGGGCTTCTACTCGCCCCGGTCGCTGGTGGAGGATGCGCGCCGCCACGGCGTCGAGGTGCGCCCCGCCGACGTGCAGCACTCCGGCGTCGCGGCCGGCCTCGAACGACTCGAACATCCCGAACGCCCCGAACGCCCCGGTGCGACCGTCGACGGCCCGGCGCCCCCGACCGGTCTCCCCGCATGCGCCGGCCGCGAGCAGCCCCCGATCCCCCCGTTCTCCCCCGACGCGCCCGATACGAGCGGGGCGCACCGGCGCGACGGCCGCTTCGCGGTGCGACTGGGGCTATCGGAGCTGCGCGGCATCGAGACGGAGACGGCACGGCGCATCGTGCAGGCGCGGGATAGCGGCGGCCCCTTCGCCGACCTCGCCGATCTCGCCCGCAGAGCCGACCTCGACCGCACCCGTCTCGAGGCCCTCGCATCGGCGGGCGCATGCCGCGGGCTCGGCATCGACCGCCGCGAGGCGCTCTGGGCGTCGGGCCCCGCGGCGGACAACCGCGAACGCTATCTCCCAGGCATCGCGGTGCACGTGCAGCCGCCGCTGTTCGCCGCGCTGAGCGCGGAGGAGGAGACGGCGCTCGATCTCTGGAGCAGCGGCGTCGTGTCGGGCGCGCATCCCCTGGCGCTGCTGCGCGCGGGGCTGGATGCGCGCGGTGTGGTGCGCTCCGACCGGCTGCGGGAGGCGGCGCCCGGTTCCCTCATCGAGATCGCGGGGCTCGTCACCCACCGACAGCGCCCCCGCACCGCGGGCGGCATCACCTTCCTCACCCTCGAAGACGAATCCGGCACCGCGAACGTGCTCGCCTGGGCGAAGGTGTGGGCGCGCTACCGCCTCGTCGCCGTCTCCTCCCCCGCCCTCATCGTCTCGGGCGTGCTCGAACGCTCGCCCGAGGGCATCGTGAACATCATCGCCGAGTCCTTCGAGCCGCTCGCCTCGCCCGCAGGGGTCTCCTCGCGGGACTTCCAGTGACGGTCTCATCCGCGGGGCGCCCCGCGATGCCCCGACCGGGCCGCCCGCACTACACTGAGCGTGTGCACACCTCGACGGCTTTCCTCACCGATCATTACGAGCTCACCATGGTCGATGCCGCGCTCGGCGCGGGCACCGCCCACAGGCGCAGCGTGTTCGAACTCTTCGCCCGCAGGCTCTCGGGCGCCCGGCGCTACGGCGTCGTCGCCGGCACCGGACGCCTGCTCGAGGCGATCGAGCGCTTCCGCTTCGGCGATGCCGAGCTCGAGTATCTGCGCGAGCAGCGCATCGTCACCGACCGCACGATCGACTGGCTCGCCGATTTCCGTTTCAGCGGCGACATCTGGGGCTACGCCGAAGGCGAGGCCTTCTTCCCGGGCTCCCCGATCCTCGTCGTCGAATCGAGCTTCGCCGAGGGCGTGCTGCTCGAGACCCTCGCGCTCAGCATCCTCAACGCCGACTCCGCGATCGCGACGGCCGCATCGCGCATGGCGTTCGCCGCGCAGGGCAAGCCCCTCGCCGAGATGGGGTCGCGCCGCACCGGGGAGCGCAGCGCCGTCGCCGCGGCCCGCGCCGCCTACATCGCGGGCTTCAGCGCCACATCGAACCTCGAGGCCGGCCGCAGCTACGGCATCCCCACGATGGGCACCGCGGCCCACAGCTTCACGCTGCTGCACGACTCCGAGCGCGAGGCGTTCGCCGCGCAGGTCGCGGCGCTCGGCACCGGCACCACGCTGCTCGTCGACACCTACGACATCGACCAGGGCGTGCGCACGGCGATCGAGGTCGCCGGCACGGGTCTCGGCGCGGTCCGCATCGACTCGGGCGATCTGCCGGTCGTCGTGGGGCGCGTACGCCGCCTGCTCGACGAGCTCGGCGCCACGCAGACCCGCATCACCGTCACGAACGACCTCGACGAGCACACCGTCGCGGCCCTCGCGGCCTCCCCCGTCGACAGCTTCGGCGTCGGCACCTCGGTCGTCACCGGTTCGGGCACGCCGACCATGAGCATGGTCTACAAGCTCGTCGCGCACGAGAACGGCGCCGGCGAGTGGGTGTCGGTCGCGAAGAAGTCGGCCGACAAGGCCTCCGTCGGCGGACGCAAGAGCGTGCGCCGCCGTCTGAACGCCCGCGGCACCGCCGAGGCCGAGATGATCTTCCTGGGCGACGGCCCCGCGGGCGAGGCCGAGGGGGTCGAGTTCGAGGCGCGCAGCCGCGAGGTGCTGGTGCCGCTCGTCGAAGCCGGCGCGGGAATCCCCGAGCACATCGGCTCTGCAGGGATCGCCGCCGCCCGCGAGCGCCACCGCGCCTGCGTCGCCGAGCTGCCGGCAGTCGCGATGAGCCTCACCCGCGGCGACCCCGCGATTCCGACCGAGTACCGCTGAGCGCGCCCCGGACGGACGGCGGCGAACGGGACTCCCGGCTCACGCGTCGTCATGATGTGCGGGCCGGGCGGAGCCGGGAAGACCACCTACGCCAAGCATCTGCGACCGGCACGGCAGATGGGCGGGCGATTGGCCGCTCACCGCGCAGACGGCGACCGAGTACTTCGAGAGGTTCGAGCCGCCGACGCCCGAGGAGGGTCCGCTCGAGGTGATCGGCGAGGACGGGACGGTCCGTCCCGGATGAGCGTCTCGCGACTCCCGGTCGCTGCTTCCCCCGCACCGGGGACCGTTGACAGGGATCCTGCGACTCGCTGCGCTCGCGCAGGATGACGGACCGCGTCCGTCACTTCTTCATGCGCTCGTAGACCTTCTTGCAGTCGGGGCAGACCGGGAACTTCTCGGGGTCGCGCGAGGGCGTCCACTTCTTGCCGCAGAGCGCGCGCACGGGCTTGCCGGTCATCGCCGATTCGAGGATCTTGTCCTTCGGGACGTAGTGCGAGAAGCGCTCGTGATCGCCGTCTTCGATCTGCGCATCCTCGAGCAGCTTCTCGAGTTCGCGATCGAGCACGTCCGTGCCGCCGCCAGCGGGTTCCGAGTCGTTCCGCGTGAAGATTCCCATACCGCGATTGTACGCCTTCCCGCCGGAGCGGATCAGTCGAATACCTGGGTGACCGCCACCAGTTCGGGGGCGCTGCGATCGAAGAGCCAGCCGCCCAGCAGGATCCCGAGCAGCAGTACGCCGAGGCCGTAACCGACGCCGACGAGCAGCGCCCACAGGTTGTCGAGGAAGTCGACCTGCACGATCGCCGTGATCGACACCCACACGACCGGCACGGACAGGAGCAGCGCGACCGTCATGGAGAGGGTCTGCGACAGGCCCGAGCCCGAACCTGACCACTGCGGCTGCACGAACGGGCTGTCGCCGGGACGCGTCGCGGGATAGGGCATGATCACCGAGAAGACGCTCGACGACGCGCACGCCGCGAACAGCACGCCGAGATTCATGCCGAGCACCGCCGGCAGCACGTGCCAGTCGCCGAGCAGCGTCACCGTGATGCTCGAGCCGACGAGCGCGAGCGGGATGCCGACCATCATGACCGGCGCGAGACGCCCGGCGCGATCGGCTCGCCCGCGCGTACCGCTCGAGACGTGCATCCAGATCGCGGTCGAATCCATCGCGACGTCGTTGTGCTGCGACCAGCCGAGGAACAGGAGGATGACGGGCAGCGGTACCAGTGCGAGCGTATGCAGATCGACGCCGGCGACCCAGAAGGCGATCAGCATGATCACCGGTGCGACGGGGATCGCGAAGAGCGCGACGCGATATCGCGGATCCCGGGACCAGTAGGTGAGCTCTCGCGCGGCGATGGCCTGCGCCGGGCGAGCGCGGAAGCGTTCGAACCAGCCGAGCCCGCTGCGCGCGACCCCCGGATCGATCGGCTTGTCGATGCGCTGGTTCGCGACGGCCGCGATGAGCATCCAGAGAGCGAAGAGCAGCACGACTGCGGCGGCGGCGATCGCGAGGCGCGCGAACCCGCCCGATTCGTCGCCGGCCGCGAACAGCGGCAGCGCCGCGAACGGCGCGCCGAACGGCGTCCACGACAGCACTTCGGCCGCATCCGAGAAGCCCCGCGTGCCGGGCACGAGCGAGGTGGTCACCGCGAACACGCCAACCGGCAGGAAGGCGATGGCGAGCAGCGCGCCGATGGTGCGCAGCGTCCCGGAGTGGCGCGCGCCGACCAGCAGCGTCGAGAGGCCGGCCGTCACGCGCACGCTGCACATGGCGAGCAGCGCCGCGAGCACGAAGCTCACCGGTACCGCCCACCCGGGCTCGCGCCATTCGGGGCGCAGCACCGCGAGCGCGACGAGCCAGACGGCCAGCAGCAGGAACGGGATCGTGACGACCGATGTGATCAGCAGCGAGAACGCGACCGAGCCGGAGCCCGCGGGGAACTGCGCGAACTGCCGCGAACCGAGCAGGCGGCGGTTCTCGAAGAACGGGACGATGAAGACGCCGACGAGCAGCAGCCCGCCGATGACCGTGTCGACGACGGAGCGGTCGGCCGTTTCGTGGATCAACAGTTCGGGCAGCGCCGCGAGCGCGACCGCCGCGACGACGAGCACGACCAGCAGCAGCACGGCGCGCAGGCCCTTCGAGAACGACCCCCGGAATCCGCCGCCGAGCAGCGCTACTCGGAGTCGAAAGAGCCGTGCAACCACTCGAGTCCCTTCTTCGCATCGTTCAACCCGGTCAACCGGGTGAAGCGCTCCTCCAGGCTGACGCCGTCGCGTACCTCGTCGACCGTGCCCTGAGCGATGACGCTGCCGTCGACGATGATCGAGACGTGGTCGCAGATGCGCTGGATGAGATCGAGGCTGTGGCTCGACATGATGACGCTTCCGCCGCCCGCGACGTACTTCTCGAGGATCTCGGTGACGTTCGACGCCGACACGGGGTCGATGGCCTCGAACGGCTCGTCGAGCACCAGCACCGCAGGGGCGTGGATCATGGAGCAGGCGAGCGCGATCTTCTTCTGCATGCCCGCCGAATAGTCGGAGACCAGGCGTCCGAGCGCAGACTCGAGCCCGAACGCCTCGGCGAGCTCGCCCGAGCGCTGCGCGAGCACCGACTCCTCGACGCCCTGCAACACGCCCGAGTAGTAGAGCAGCTGAGCACCGGTCAAACGGTCGAACAGACGCAGACGGTCGGGCAGCGTGCCGATCAGGTGCTTGGCGGCGGGGCCGTCGGCCCAGACATCGACATCGCTCACCGTCACGCGCCCGGAGGTCGGGCGCAGCAGTCCGCTGATCATCGACAGGGTCGTGGTCTTGCCGGCACCGTTCGGGCCGACGAATCCGGTGAACGAGCCCGCGTGCACGTCGACCGACACCTCGTTGGCGGCGACGAGCGAGCCGTACGTCTTGGTCAGCAATTCGGTGCGCAGCACCACCGGGTTCTGGGCAGCGATGCGGCCGCGCTCGCGCGCACGGACGACCGACGGCGTGGGCACCTGGATGCGACCGGTGCGCGGTGCATGGTCCGAAGGGGCGCTGGTCGTCTCGGCGGGCTGATCCTGCGGGGCTCGATCGGCGTCTCGGGTCGCCAGATCGGGCGCTGAAGCGGGCGCGGTTGAATGGGTCTCGGGCGGCACCCCTCTAATCTACCAAAACATCCCCGGGTACTTCCTCCAGGCGGGAACCGGCAGAATAGATTCCGTGACTTCATCCACCGAGCACTCCCCGAGGCGCGCGAGCGCCTGGTCTTCGCTGTGGCTGCTGGCCCGACGCGACTTGAAGGTGCGCTATTCGACGTCGCTGCTCGGCTACCTCTGGTCGATCCTCGACCCGCTGCTCATGAGCCTGATCTACTGGTTCATCTTCACCCAGGTGTTCCAGCGCACGGTCGGCGAAGCCCCGTACATCGTCTTCCTGCTCACCGCGATGCTGCCGTGGGTGTGGTTCAACGGCGCGGTCAGCGATTCGACCCGCGCCTTCCTGCGCGACGTGAAGCTCGTGCGGTCGATCGCGCTGCCGCGCTGGATCTGGATCGGCCGGATCGTCGCATCGAAGGGCGTCGAGTTCCTGCTCAGCATTCCGGTGCTCGTGCTCTTCGCCATCACCTCGGGCGCGACGGTCGGCTGGCAGCTCGTGCTCTTCCCCCTCGGCGTGCTGCTGCTGGCGGTGCTGATCCTGGCGATCGGCCTCATCGTCGCACCGCTCACCGTCTTCTTCCGGGACTTCGAGCGCGCGATGAAACTGCTGCTGCGCGTGCTCTTCTACGCGTCGCCGGTCATCTACGGCGCGGGCGACCTCCCGGAATTCGCGGCGCCGCTCGCCTGGCTCAACCCGCTGTCGGGCGTCTTCTCGCTGTTCCGCGCGGGCTTCTTCCCCGACCAGCTCGACTGGGGCCTGATCGGCTCGAGCGCGGTCATCACCGCACTGCTGCTCGTGTGCGGCATCATCATCTTCCGCCGCTCGGTGGGCGGCGTGCTGAAGGAGCTGTGACGTGAGCAACGAACCGATCATCACCGCCTCGGGGCTCGGCGTGCGCTTCCGGCGCAACCGGGGCTCGCGCCGCAGTTTCAAGGACCTGTTCGCCGGGCGGATGCGCCGGGCGATGCCGGGCGAATTCTGGGCGCTGCGCGACGTCGAATTCACGGTGCGGGCGGGCGAGGCCATCGGCGTCGTCGGTCGCAACGGCCAGGGCAAATCGACCCTGTTGAAACTCGTCGCAGGGGTGCTGCTGCCCGATGAGGGCCGGGTGGAGGTGCTCGGCGGCGTCGCCCCGCTCATCGAGCTCACCGGCGGCTTCGTGGGAGACCTCACCGTGCGAGACAACGTCATGCTGACCTCGGCGCTGCACGGCCTCAGCCGCAAGCAGATCTCCGAACGGTTCCAGTCGATCATCGATTTCGCCGGAGCGTCGGATGTCATCGACACGCCGTTCAAGCACCTGTCGAGCGGCATGAAGGTGCGCGTCGCCTTCGCCGTCGTCTCCCAGCTCGACGAGCCCGTACTGCTCGTCGACGAGGTGCTCGCCGTCGGCGACAAGGCGTTCCGGGCGAAATGCTACAAGCGCATCCAGGAGATGCTCGACGAGGGAAAGACCCTCTTCCTCGTCTCGCACAACGAGCGCGATCTGCGGCGCTTCTGCGAGCGCGGGCTGTACCTCGACAGCGGCAGGCTCGTGCTCGACGGCCCGATCGACGCCGTGCTCGAGCAGTACAACGCCGACCACCCGGCCTGACGGCGCGCCCCGGGCGAGGCCCGGGGCGGCTCGAGTCAGCTTGCGTTCGCCGCGCCGCGCCGCGCATCGGCTGCGCGATGCCGGTCGGCGCGCGCGAGCAGCGTCTCGACGGCAGCGTGGAACCTCGCGGTGGGCGCCCCGGGTGCGGTGTCGCCGAAGTAGCGGCTCGACCACTCGACCAGGCGCTCGCGCGCGGCGTCGTCGCCGATGACGCGGTCGAGCACGCTCGCGATGTCGGAGGTGTCGTCGGCCCGCAGCCATTCGCAGACGCTCAGATAGCCGCCGGTATCGATCTCGGCCTCGGGATCGACGGGTCGGGTGACCATGATCGGCTTGCCGGTCGCGAGGCGGTCGTACACCATTGCGGAGATGTCGCAGATCGCGACGTCGGGCAGGCTGAGCTGCCAGCCGAGCGCGGGGGCGGTGTCGTAGACGTGCTGCGCCGACGGGTCGGCGCGGTTGGCCTCTTCGATCATGGCGATGATGCGCTGATTGGCGGCGCCGAAGTCGAAGTTCACAACGCCGCTGCGCGGGTGGGGCCGGTACACGACGCGGTGCCGACCGGTGGCGAGCAGGCGCCGCACGAGTTCTTCGCCGTGGCTCGCGACCGAGCCGTAGTAGGCGGCCGGGCGGTCGCCCTCCCAGGTCGGCGCGTAGAGCACGACGGTGCGGCCGTCGGGGGCGAACGGCGGCTCGCCGCTCAGATGATCGGTCTGCGGCCGGCCGATCGCGATGGTGCGGGTCTCGACGTCGAAGTCCCAGAGCGCCTGCGAGAGCCGGGCGCGTGCGGCGTCGCCGGCGACCAGTGCGTAGTCGTACGCCTTGTGCTGGTTGCTGGTCATGTACATCTTGTCGCTCTCGCCGTGATTGATGAACACGTGCCAGCGATGGCCGTAGCGCATCATCTGGAAGTTGCGCGTGTTCTGGTTCACGTAGAGGATCACGTCGAGCGGCTGCTGCTCGACGACGTCTTCGATATCGGTGACTTTGCGCACGAAGGCGACATCGAGGCCGCTCTCGTCCATGAGGGCCCGGGCGCCCGCGGCGTTGCGCGCGAGGACGAGCACCGGGCGGGTCTTCGAGAGCTCCTGGAGCGGTGCGTACCATTGCCGCATCTGGTAGATGTTGACGTCGCTATCGGCGAAGTAGACGCCGACGCGGTACTTGCCCGGAGTGAGCGGCCCGCGCTGCTCGATCGTCCGCATGAGTTCGGCGTAGGCCCGCCGACCCTTCAGTACCCGCTTCACCAGCCGGGTCGCGCGCTTGGCATCTTTCACGATCTGCATCCCTCGAGAATATCGTGCGGTCCCCCTGAGTATCCTCAGGCACCGGCTCCGGCGCCGTTCCCGGCTGCTTCCGGTGCGGCGTGTGGGAGGATCGTGGCATGGCGCGCACCCCCCTCCCCGAGCTGCCGGATCTTCCCGGAGTGAGCTATGTCATGCCCGTGCTCAACGAGGAGGATTTCCTGGAGCGCGCGGTGCGCACGATCCTCGCGCAGGACTATGCGGGTGAGAAGGAGATCGTGCTCGCGCTCGGCCCGTCCAGGGATCGCAGCGACGAGATCGCCTCATCGCTCGCCGCCGAAGACGCGCGGGTACGCACCGTCCCCAACCCCGAGCGCGACATTCCGCACGGGCTGAACCACGCCGTCGCGGCGAGCCGCCACCCGGTCATCGTGCGGGTCGATGCGCACTCCGAGCTGACGCCCGACTACACGACGCGCGGCATCGAAGCGCTCCGCCGCGAAGGCGCCGCGAACGTGGGCGGTGTCATGCGCGCCGCCGGAGACGGGGCGGTGCAGCGCGCGATCGCGCGCGGCTACAACAGCCCGTTCGGTCTCGGCGGCGGCGCCTATCACGGCGACGGCACCCCGGGGCCGGCGGAATCGGCCTACCTCGGCATCTTCCGCCGGGAAGCGCTCGACGAGGTCGGCGGCTACGACCCCGAGATCCTGCGCGGCGAGGACTGGGAGCTCAATCTGCGCATCCGGCGCGCCGGCTACCTCGTCTGGTTCGAACCGGTGCTCGGCGTCACGTACCGCCCGCGCTCCTCGTTCGCCGACCTCGCCCGGCAGTTCTTCGCGACCGGCACCTGGCGCGCCGTGCTCGTGCGCCGATACGGTCGGGCGAATCCGTGGCGCTTCTTCGCCCCGGGCACCCTCGTCATCGCCCTCGCCGTGAGCCTCGTCGCCCTGGTGCTGTTCATCGCACGGGTGCTGCCGTGGGCGTCCTGGTGGCTGGTGCTGCTCGTGCCCGCCGCGCTCTACCTGCTCGGTATCGGCTATGCGACGCTGCGCATCGGCCGGCAGAGCTTCGGCGAACGGCAGGGATTCCTCGACCGTCTGCTCACCGCGGCCACGCTCATGACCATGCACGTGAGCTGGGGCTCCGGCTTCCTGCGCGGCATCGTGTTCGGCGGCGGACGCATCCTCGGCCAGGGAAAGGTCGTCGACCGCTCGCGGATCTGAGCGTCCGGAGACGCCCCGGGGCGTCAGCCGAGCGCGCCGCGCGCGACGAGCGCATCGACCACCCGCGCGGCGGCGAACCCGTCGTCGTGCGGCGTGAAGCGCTCGCGCCACTGCGCGTACTCCGCGGTGAACGGCACCCCGTTCCGCGCCGCGGCGACGACCTCGGCGCGCGTGGTCAGCAGCGGCCCGGGCGCGCTCGCTGCGAAGTCGAAGGTGAACCCGCGCTCGCGGTCCCGGTAGTCGCGGAGATCGGGCACGAAGAACGCCAGCGGCACCGCGGCGACCGCGGCATCGAACATGATCGACGAGTAGTCGGTGACGAGCAGGTCTGCCGCAAGGATGACGTCGTTGATGTCGGGGTGCCGCGACACGTCGATGACGCGGGAATCGGTGCCGAGGTAGCGGCCGAACCGGAGGGTGCGACTGTGGCCGCGCACGATGACTACCCAGGGATCACCGGGCGCGTCGAGCTCCTCGGCGAGCGCGTGCACGTCGAGCAGGTCGACGAGCCCGTTCGCCTCCCCGCGCCGCGTTTCGCGCCAGGTCGGCGTGTACGCCAGCACACGGGCGCCTTGAGGGATGCCGAGCGCACGGCGCGCCGCCTCCACGACGATGTCGATGCGCTCGGGCCCGTGCCCGGCCGCCACCGCGGGCACGACCGCCCGCGCGAGACGATCGTCGCGGGGGTACCCGGTTTCGAGAATCTCGCCGCGATAGGCGTAGCTGCGAGCGAACTGCGCGGTCGAATGCGGGTTCTGCGAGAGCAGCAGGCTCCACCGGCGGCTCTCGCGCCGCGTCGCGATGCGCGTCTGCAGCCCGGTGTTCGGGCGGGTGAGCGCGAGGTGCTTGAGCATGGTGCCGTGCCAGGTCTGCAGCACGGTCTGGGAGCGGCCGCGGCGGAACCCCGAACCGAGCCAGTCGTTCACGACGAGGAGGCGCGCTCGCTTTCGAGCCGCGACCCAGTCGGCGCCCCCGACGAGCAGCGGCACGGCGCCCGCGGGCACTGCGACGCGCTCGCTCGTCACGCTCCAGTAGCGCACCAGGTCTGGGAAGCGCTCGACGATCTCCGCATCGATCGCGAGCGGATTGCAGGCCGCCTGCCGGCCCTCGAAGCTCTCGAAGAAGACGCCGGCGTCGACGCGCTGCTCCGCGGGGAGCGCGAGCCTGCGGATCTCGGCGAGCACGCGCGCGGCGGCACCGCCGTCGGGGTACGCGTGGAACCGGGCTGCGAGCGACCGCGCTTCGCTCGCAGCATCGCGGGCCGCCACGCCGGGGCGCAGCACCTCCCCCAGACGATCCGACGTCGCGCTCCACGAATCGAGCACGCGCCCCGCGGCCGTCACCTCCAGCGGTTCGTAGAGCCCGCGCGTCGCGGAGTAGTGCGCGAGGTCGGGGGCGAACCAGATGATCGGCCGACCGAGCAGGGCGTAGTCGATCGCGATCGACGAGTAGTCGGTGATGACCGCGTCGAATGCGCCGAGCAACGGAGTGATGTCCGGGGCGATCTTCGCGGGCAGGGCGTGCACCCGACTCGCCTCGGCGGAGGCGCCGAAGACGGCGTCGTAGGCTCCGCTGCCCATCGGATGCGAGCGGATGACGAGTCTGGCCCCGAGCGCCGCGAGGCCGGCGCGGATCAGTTCGGCCTCTTCCGCGGTCGGCACCGCCGGATCCGCTTCGCCGTCGCGCCAGGTCGGCGCGTAGAGCACGAGCGATTCGGGTCGCTCCCCCGGGTCGATGCGCTCCTCGGCGAGGCCGAGCAGGCGCCGCACCTCGGCACGGGCGGCGGCTGCGAGATGCGGGTGCCGCGCCTGGGCGCACAGCACGTCGTCGCGCGGGTCGCCGAGGGCGCTCACCCGGCCCGGCGCGACGCGGTTCGCCTCGCGCAGCCGCTCGGCGACCGTGACCGACCCGGCGACGTAGAGCGAGACGCGCTCGGCGCCGATGCGGTACACGCGGCGCAGCACGGACTTCATGAAGCCCGGGCCGTCGGTCATCGCACCGATGTGGTGGTGCAGGTTCTTGATCGGGGCTCCGTGGCCGAGATGCGTGATCGAGGCCCCGGCGATGCCGAAGCGGTTCACATCCCGATAGCCGTGGGTGATCACGATCTGCCGGGCGGTGATCGTCGCGACGAACCCGGCCCAGCTGCTGCGCACCGCGGTAGCGAATCCTTCCGCGGCCGCGCGCTCGGCCTCCGCCTCGTCGGCGACGATCCAGGTGATCTGCGCGTCGGGGTCGCTGTCCCGGAGCTCGCGCGCGACGGCGAGGGCGCCTTCGCCGACGCCGATCCAGCTGCCGAACGCCCACCTGCCCTCACGGCGCGGCACGAACACCGCGCAGACGAAGGCGAGCAGGTAGCCGAGAAGCGAGAAGAGCTTCTTGAACCTGCTGTTCTTCGTGCTGGACTCGCCGGTGCTCATTGCACCTACTGTAGGGCACCCGGCTTACAGCACGACGGCGGTGCGGCGAACCCTCGGGTCGCCGCACCGCCGTCGTGCCACGCGTCTACCCGCGCACCGGGCGCGCTACCATTCGAGCTGGCCGAGCGTGGCAGTCGCCTCGCCCGACACGCCGTCGCGCGTGTAGTCGATCTTGACCTCGCTCCCGCCGGCGTGCATGCGCACCAGCGCGGAGACCGAGGTGCCGTCGGCCGCCGGGGTCCCATCGATCGCGGTGACCACATCGCCGACCTTCAGCCCCGCGGTCTCGGCGGCTCCGCCCTTCGCGAGGTCGACGATGAGCCCGCCGGCGTGGTTCACGTCGGCGTCGGTGTCCTGGCTGGAATCGGCGATCGAGGCGCCGAGCAGGCCGTGCGAGGGCTGCTCGCCGTCGATGAGCGCATCGGCGACGCGCGTCGCGAGGTTCGAGGGGATCGCGAAGCCGAGGCCGGCGCTGCCGGCAGTGCCGTTCGCGCTCGTCGGCGAGGCGATCGCGACGTTGATGCCGATGAGCTCGCCCTTGCCGTTGAGCAGGGCGCCGCCCGAGTTGCCCGGATTGATCGAGGCATCGGTCTGGATGACGGGCAGCGTGACCGTGCCGCCCGACTGCTGCTGCTGTTCGCCGCCGTTCTCGTCGGGCACCCCGAAGCGGAAGTCCCACGGGAAGCCGTAGCCGTTGTCCCCGTTGTCCTGGGACTGGTCCTCCTGCGCCGGATCCTGCGGGATGAGGGGGCTGCCGACGGAGATACCGCGGTCGACCGCGCTGACCACACCGCTGGTGACGGTGTTGGCGAGATTCATCGGCGCACCGATCGCGACCGTGAGGTCGCCGACGTTGAGCTTGTCGGAGTCGGCGATCTTCACCGCCGGCAGGGAATCGGCGTCGATCTTGACCACGGCGAGATCGGCGTAGGGGTCGACTCCGACGATATCGCCGTCGAGGATGCGTCCGTCGCTGAGCTTCACCCGCACGGTCGCATCCGTTCCGGCGGCTCCGTCGAGCGTGACGACGTGCGCATTGGTCAGGATGTATCCGTCTTCGCGGTAGATGACCCCCGAGCCGGAGCCCGCGGAGTTGGCGCCCGCGACCTCGAGCGTGACGACGCTCGGCGTCGCGACGGCCGCGACGCCCGAGATGTTCGTGGCGGTCTCCCCGTTGCTCAGGGTGAGCGTGCCGCCGCCCTGCACGGTCGCCTGCGGCTGCGCGACGTTCGAGGAGACGATCGCCGAGACGCCGCCGCCGACCACGCCGCCGATCAGCGCACCGAGCGCGAGACCGGTGATCAGCATGCCCGAGCGGCTGCGCGGATGCGCCTGGTTCGCGGAGCCGCCCGGGCTCGCCTGCGGTGCGATGTAGGGCGGCTGCGCGGCCGCCGCCGCACCGGTTCCGGCCTGCTGCGCCGCGTACTCCGGCTGCGTCGCTGCCGGGTTCGCATGCTGCACGGCGGCGGACGTCTGCTCGGAGCCGGGCTGCGGAGCGGCCGGGTTCGGAGCGGCCGGGTTCGGAGCGGCCGGATCGACCGGCTGGCCCGGGGTCCAAGCGTCGGGCAGCGGTGCCGTCGGCTGGGTGAGACCGGCCGAAGCGGACTCGGGCTGAACGCCCGAGTCCTGCTCCGCGCGGTTGCCGTCGTTCGGGTTCGGTGCGGACGATTCCTGTCCGGGGGTGGTGCTCATCGGCGGTTCCCTTCCTCGTTGAGAACAGCCTGCCCACCGAACTTATGAAATTCATTTGCGTGAACTGGACAGGCGCTGCATATGCCTGCGCGCCGCGAGCAGTGCGATGAGGCCGGCGCCGGCGACGGGCGCCGCGCCGAACAGCAGCAGCCTCGAATCGAGGCCGCCGGTGGAGGCCAGGGGCTCGATCCGCTCGGAGACGACGGTGCGTTCGTTCGCGACACCGCAGGCCCCGCGGTGCAGTTCGACGGACTCGCCGGTCTCCGGGTGCGGCATCGCCAGGTCTTCGACCCAGTACCCCGTCCCGGCCGACCGTGCGAGGACCGATGGCGAATCGACGCGTCCCGGCCCCGGCACCGCGACGCGGGCCGTCACGGCGACCGGCTGCGCGAGGCACCGCTCCTCCTCGGACAGTGCGGCCAGCTCGGCGGCGCTCCACGTCGCGGCGGCCCCCTCTTCGTCGGTCACCGGATTCCAGGAAGCGTCGAATTTCGGTGCACCCGCGCGCGGTTCGAGGTAGTAGACGAAGCCGAGGTCGGCCCCCGCGGGCACTTTCCCTGCGATGATGGCGGTGTCGTGGAAGGCCTCGCCGACGGTCGCTTCGGGCTGCGCCTCGGTCCTCACCTCCGGTTCCGAGATCCGCGCCGTCTCCTCCGGCACTCCGAAGTCGTCGCACCACTCCTCGACGTGGCCGAGCACGGCTTCGCTCTGGTCTTCCGCGAACAGGCACGCCTGCACGGTCACCCATCCGCGGGTATCGAACGGGAGGGGTATGGGCGGCGCCTCGATCTCGCCGGGCGCCGACACGGTCACCAGTTCGCGGGCGACTTCGACCGCTCCTTCGGAAGGCGCGGCCCGGCGTTCGGGCTCCGTGCCGATCGCGTAGGCCGTCAACCTGAGCACGATCGGAAGCGGGGCGCCCTGCGCATCGTTCAGCCACGATCCCTGGAGCACGGAGAGCGCCATCCGATCGCGCAGCACCAGGTCGTCGAGCGGCAGCTCCTGTTCGTCCAATGCCGTGCTCCACCGCAGAGACATCGGAACGATCTGCCCCTCCTCGGCGAGGCCGAAGCGGTCGGTGAACCGGTACCCCTCGGGCAGCAGGGCCGCCGCGCGCACCTCCGGTGCCTGCAGTGCCTCGTCGATGCTCCAGACCCACGAGTAGTAGCCGGCCTCGCGCGGAGCGGTGTCCGCGACCGCCAGGTATTCTCCGGGGCCGCGGTCCGCGATGATCTCCGCCCGGGCCGCGACCGGGGCGCCCTCCGGCGCGGCGTCCGACGTGTCGATCGGGTCTGCGAACGGCCCGTAGAGCACGCCCTGCGCCGCGATGGGCGCGTATTCGACGGCCCCGCCGGCGAGACCGCGCGCCGCCCAGGGCGCGGGCGAGTCATCGCTCGCGGCGAAGGTCACGCGGTCGGCGAACCTTCCCGCGTCGGGACTCACGAAGCGCGATTCGACCTGAGTCGCGAGCACGGGGTGGAACTGCGATTCGATATGGATCTCCGCGGGCTCGAGCACGAGCTGCCGGTTCGCTGTGACCGGCCCGACCATCGAACCGAGCGCCTGCTGCCCCGGCACGACGGCGGTGTGCAGCATCAGGGCGGCCGGCCATTCCGTCACCTCGCGCACCCATTCCCCGGACGTCCGCACCGTGCGCCCGCTCTCCCAGCCGTCCTCGTGGAGCACAGCGCGCCAGGCCGCCAGGCCGGCAGCGGGCCCCACGCCGATCGACGGGGCGCCGCCATCGAATGCGGCTCCGTCGATATCGACGCGCGTCGTGCCCGCCGGGTACGCCACCGTTCCGGTCGCGAACTCCTCGCCCAGGGCGATCGACAACGCGGCGCCGTCCGGTTCGGCCATGCTGGCCGCCACCGCCGCGTAGGCCTCGTCGACCATGCCGTACGCCCGATCGGTGTGCCAGGTACCGCCGTGGGCCTGCACCCAGCGCACATGGTGCACCAGCCAGTCGTTCGCACCGGGGTCCTCGCGGAGGAACCAGACCGCGAACTGCACGGCCGCGGCGATATCCGGGTCCGCCGTCTGCCCGTAGGTCGTGAGCAGCCAGTTCATCCGTCGCAGGGCGTCGCCGCTCACCGGAGTGCCGGCGACCCAGCCGTCCCACCCCGTCCCGTCGGATTGATTCGCCGAGAAACCGGGCAGCGTCGTCGCCTCGACCGGGCGGTGCTGCGGCCCGCTCGGCTCGAACGCGCCGGGCTCGACGCAGTAGACGAGCTGGCCGTTCGAGCTCACGAACCCGCCGACCACCCAGCCGCCGAAGCTCACGGTGTACTGCGACACCGCCGCCTGTGCCGGTGCACCGTGCGCGAACACCGCCGCGCAGAGCATGACGGCGAACACCGCGAGTGCTGCGATCGCCCGGCTCGGGCAGAGGCGCCGCCGCGCGATCCCTCTGTGCAAGATCATCTTCATTCACTCCTCACCGCGGCACCGTCTGCGCCGCAGCGCCCATGCTGCTGGAGCCCCGCGGGTCGCGTTCCGCGGTTTCCACAGCCCCGTTTCCACCCCGATTTGGCATGCACCCGGAAGCCATGTATAGTTATTTCTTGTGCCGCGGGGTGGAGCAGTTCGGTAGCTCGCCGGGCTCATAACCCGGAGGTCGTAGGTTCAAATCCTGCCCCCGCAACGGATATGCGACACAGAAAGGCTCCTGATCAGGGATAACTTGATCAGGAGCCTTTTGCATTCCGCCCCGGACACCACCCGGCCTCCCCCGCGGAACCGGCACGGCAACCCGAAGATGCGGGCGACGGCCCGCGAACCGGTGCCCCGCGACACGCCGGTGACACGCCACCGACACGCCGCGACCGAGGCTCCTGCGACCCATGCAACGCTTCCCCATGTGGAGGAGCATTGCGACCACGTGGACGATCCGGCTGCATCGACCGAAATCACGTCGCAGAGGTCGCTCCCGAACGGCCTCTCGGTTCGCTGGTAGCCTGAGCCCCGTGCAGAACCTGAGCTACCGCCCCATCTCAGCCGCGGATACCGCCGCCCCGCTCCCTCCCGGCGTGTATCGCGGCAATCCGCGGCGCACCACGGCCCTGATGGCGGGCAGCATCGTGATGGCCGCAGCGAGCATCGCCGTGCTCGTGATGGCGGTGCTGGGCTCGGTGCCCGCGAACCTGACGGTGCTCGCCTACGGGTGCGGCATCGTCGGCACGATCGTGTTCGGCATCGCCGCGGCCGTGCTGCCGCTGCGCGCATTCGTCATCACCGGCACCGGCATCACCATGCGCGTTCCGCTGCCCGGGGCTCGCCCGGTGCCCTTCGAATCGGTGCACGGCGTCGTGCTCTACCCGACGGTGCTCGGCCAGGGCGGCGGTGCCGCGGTGCTGCTGCTCGACGCGCACGGCGACGCGATCTTCCGCATGAGCACCCCGCCGTTCTCGGAAGCTGTGCTGCACGGCTTCGTGTCGCTCGTCGCGCAGGCGTCGGGCGCGCGCGTCTCGGAATGCCGTCAGAGCGTCAATGCGATGAAGTTCTCCGAGCCGATCCAGCTCCCGAAACTCGTCTAGACGCAGAAGCCCGCCGACGCGGTCGCTCGGCGGCGATCATCGGTTCCGGGGTGCGTCGACGCCAGAGGCCGCTGTCCCGGTCCGCTTGCGCGTTCCGGGACAGCGGCCTCTGTGCCTGCCCTCGCGGCGGGCTACTCCGCGGCGAGTGCCGCCTCGATCGCCGCGCGCAAGCGCGCATCGGCCTCGCCGTAGGCGGCCCAGTCGCCGTCCTTCATCGCCGCGTCGCGATCCTCGATCGCCTGCTGCATGTCCTGCAGCGTCGATTTCAGCGACGCCCCGCTGTCGCCGGAGCCCGCCCCGGTCGACGGCTCCTCGGGCGGCGTGGCCCCGCCGTCGTCGGCAGGCGCGTCCTCGACCCCGCCGTCACCGGCGCTCGCGCCCGAGTTGCCGCCGAAGAGTTCGTCGAGGGCGGCGTCGAGCGTGTCCTCGAACGCGATGTCGTCGCCGAACGAGACCAGCACCTTCTGCAGCAGCGGGAACCGGGTGCCCGACGACGCCTCGATGTACACGGGCTGCACGTAGAGCAGGCCGCCGCCCACCGGCAGGGTGAGCAGGTTGCCGCTCAGCACCTTGGTGCCGCGCTGGTCGAGGATGTTGAGGTCGGTCGAGACCTTGGGGTCGGTATTGAAGCTGTTCTGTACCTGGCCGGGGCCGGGCAGAGTGTTGCCCTTCGGCAGTTCGAGCAGCTTCAGCGTGCCGTAGCTCTCCGCCACCTTGCCGTCTTCGCTGCCGGCGTTCGAATTCGCCGCGAGGTATCCCGTGAGGATGTCTCGGGCGCCCTCGCCGCGGGCGTCGGGGATGTAGGTGGAGTAGATCGAGAACTCGGGCTCCTCGTTCGCCCCCGCTGCGAGCGTCAGGTAGTACGGCGGCTGCGCGGGCGCCTGCTCGCCATCGCTGCTCTGGCTGACCGGGTTCGACGGGGTGATCCACGCGTCCTCATCGGAATAGTACGCACCGGGATCGGTCACGTGGTACGTGGCGAGCATCTCGCGCTGCACCTTGAACATGTCGGTCGGATAGCGCACGTGGCTGAGCAGGTCGCCGCTCATCTCGGAGACGTCCTGCAGCATGCCCGGGAACACCTTGTCCCAGGCCTTGAGCAGCGGATCCTCGCTGTCCCACGCGTACAGGGAGATCGAGCCGTCGTACGCGTCGACGGTCGCCTTCACCGAGTTGCGGATGTAGTTGACCGGCTTCGGCGCGATGCTCACGCGCTCGTTATCGGCGTCGACCGTCAGCGCGTTCATGTCCTGCACCTCGGAGTACGGGTAGTCGGCGGAGGTCGTGTAGCCGTCGATGATCCAGACGAGTCTGCCGTCGACGACCGAGGCGTACGGGGCAGAGTCGACCGTCAGATACGGGGCGACCTTCTGCACGCGCTCGACGGGGTTGCGGTCGTAGAGGATCTGCGAGCCGTCGACGACCGCACCGGAGAGCAGCACCTCGAGGTCCTGGAACTTCAGCGCGTAGACGAGCTTCGTGAAGAGGCTCGACAGCTCGGGGCCGCCGTCGCCCGAGAACGTGGTGAGGTTCTGGCGCGAACTGCCCTCGCCCGAGTCCTCGGTCGTGGTCTGCTCGTCGGCGGCCGGGGTCTCCTCGGCCGGAGCCGAATCGGCGGTCTCGTCGGCCGCGGCCTCCGCGTTGCTCTCGGCGTCGGCCGGGTAGTCCATCTCGATCGACTTCTTGCGGTCGCCGCCCACGATCGAGTACTCGGGCGAGTTCATGCCGAAGTAGACGCGGGGCTCGAACTCGCCGAGCTTGCCGGCGGTCGGGATGCCGCTTTCGAGGAAGACGGGTTCGCCGCCCGGCGAACGCTGGTTGCCGTACGCCGCCACGAGGCCGTAGCCGTGCGTGTAGACGAGGGTGCGGTTGTACCAGCCGTTCTGGCCCGAGATGTCGATATCGCGGATGGCCGACACCGTGTCCTCGACCTGGCCGTCGATCTCGTAGCGGTCGACGTTCAGGGAGTTCGGGAACTTGTAGTACTGCTTGCTCTGCTCGAGCTGTGCGAAGGTCCGCGAGATGATCTCGGGATCCATGATGCGGATGTTCGCGGTGGTCACTGCGTCGTTGCGCAGCGCGCCCGGCTCGGCGTCGGTGACGGCGTCGTAGCGCTCGGTCTTCACGTCTTCGATGCCGTAGGCCGCGCGGGTCGCGTCGATATTGCGCTGGATGTAGTCGGCCTCGAGGCTCTTCTCATCGGGCTTGACCTGGAACTGCTGCACCGACCACGGGTAGCCGATGCCCAGCACGATGCTCGACACGAGGAACAGCGCGGTGCCGACCACGGGCAGCCGCCACTTGCCGGTGAAGGCGGTGATGAGGAAGAGCAGCGCGACGAGCACGCCGATGCCCGCGAGGATCTGCTTGCCCGGGATCACCGCGTGCACGTCCTGGAACATGGCACCGGTCATGAGCCCGGTCGGATCGTTGAGCACCCGGTACTGGTCGAGCCAGAGGCTGCCGCCCTGCAGCAGCAGGTAGACGACCGCGAGCACCGCGGTCTGGATGCGCGTGGCCTTCGAGATGCGCACATTGCGCCCCGAGAACGCGATGCCGCCGTAGAGGTAGCTGGTGCCGACGCCCGCGATCAGCGAGATCAGCACCACGCCCGAGGCGAAGCCGGCGATGCCCTGGAGCACGGGCAGATCGAAGAGGTAGAACGAGACGTCGAGGCCGAACTGCGGATCCTTCTCGCCCGAGGGGGCGCTGTTGAGCCAGAGCAGCACGCGCTGCCAGCTCGCCGCGGTCGTGAAGCCGGCGAAGAGCCCGATGACGGCGGGCAGCAGCCACTTCACCGCCCGGCGCAGCGGTTCGACGATCTCCTGGTACCGATCCAGCTGGGCCGTGAGCCGCGCGTAGACCGGGCGCGTGCGGTAGGCGATATCGATCGACAGGAAGAGGGGCACGGCCATGCCGAGGAAGCCCACGAGGAACATGATGCCCGCGGCGATCCACTGCGTCGTCAGCACGGGCAGGAAGCCGAGTTGGCGGTACCAGAGCACCTCGGACATCACCGCGGCGAATCCGAGGAAGCCGAGGATGAGGATCACGACCAGCACGATCGTGATCGCCAATGGCGACATCCGGCGTCTATTCGTCGTCTGGGCAGCGTTCTGCTCGGTCACGTCCCTCTACTTTCCTCGCGCGGGATCGCGCGACTGCGAAGCGATCCCGACCAGCCTAGCGGCCGCCACTGACAACTTCCGCACGCCGACGGCGAACGCTCGGTGCGACCTGCGATCAGGGTGCGCCGCAGGCCTCGATACCGGCGGGCGTGCCGCCCTCCGCCACCGTCTCGACCGCGGCGACCGCCTCCTCGAGCGTCGCTACCGGCACGACCTCGAGTTCGCCCGGAATGCGCTCGGGGAGGTCGACGCAGTTGCCGACCGGCATGAGGAAGAGGCGGCTGCCCGCCCGGGAGGCCGCCCACATCTTCTGCTCGAGCCCGCCGATGGGACCCACGTTGCCGGCGGCATCGATCGTGCCGGTGCCCGCGGCATCGATCCCCGCCAGCGGGGCCTCCGCCGACATGAGGTCGATGATGCCGAGGGCGAAGACGAGGCCCGCGCTGGGGCCGCCGATATCGGCGAGCGCGATATCGACCTCGTGCGGCAGCGAGTACTCCGACTGCAGCACCGCCCCGATCATCGGTTCTCCCCCGCCGTCGGGCACGCCCGGCACCAGTTCGACATCGACACGGGCGCCGTCGCGCTCGACGGCGAGCGCGAGTGGCCGGTCCGCGCCGTTCGCCACGATCTTCTCGCGCAGCTGCGCGAAGTCGAAGTCCGACTCCCCCGCGACCTCGACGAGCACGTCGCCCTCTTCGAGCACGCCCTCGGCGGGGCTCCCCTCGGCGATGCCCGCGACGGTGAGCGTCACCGGCACGTCCTCCCCGAGATGGGCGAAGGCCGCGGCCGCCGCCTGCTCCTGGGAGTTCTCCATGAGCACCATGTTCTGCTCGGTGCGCGCTTTCTCGCTCACCCCCTCGGGGTAGAGCTCGTCCACCGGCTTGATCTCCTGCGCCGGGTCGATGAGCCCGGGGAGCAGCGACAGCCAGCTCTTCGGGCGTTCGCGGCTGCCCGAGATGGAGACGGTCAGGAGGCGCAACGATCCCCGGCCCGACGCGTCTGCGCCGTCGGCCCCGGAGGCGTGCTCGGCTTCGCGCGCCGCTCCGTCGATCTCGATGACCGGCCGCGGCTCCTCCCCCTCGAGCGCGACGCTGCCGAGCACGTCCACGGTGGGGCCGGGCCGTTCGATCGCGTAGGGCGAGGGGATGACTCCGGTGAGCAGCACGGCGCACGCGGCGGTCGCGGTGACGAGGAGCGCGCGCGATCGACGCCGTTCGCGTTCGCGACCCTGCGCGGGCTCGGATTCGTGCACTGCTGCTCCTCGACAGGGATCGGGCGCTCGGGCCCCGGGCATCTGTTCGCAGTGGGCGCAATGGGAATTGGCGCTGCAGCGGTCAATCTAGCAGGTGGAACCGGGCTCTGTGCCGTACCGTTGATGCGACGAGGACGAGGAGATTTCGGCATGGGCGCGAACGAGAACGGCGACGATTTCGAAGAGCTGCAGCGCATTCTGCGGGAGATGCTGTCGGGCCAGGGGATGCCCGAGGGCGGCCTCGATGCGGAGCAGTTCGCGAAGGCCGCAGGGATTCCGGGCGACCCGGCAACGCTGCAGGGCCTCTTCTCCACGCTGCAGGGCGCGATGCAGCGGCCGGGCGATGGCATCGACTGGTCGGTCACCCGTCGCACGGCGATCGATGTCGCCGGCGCGGGCGGCACGAGCGCCGACCCCGCCCCTGCGATGCGTGCTTTCCCCGTAGCGACGCTCTGGCTCGACGAGGTCACTGAGCTCGGCGCGACCGCCGACTCGCCGCGCACGCTCTCGCGCATCGAATGGGTGCAGCAGACGGTCGACACCTGGATCAGCTTCGCCGAGCCGGTCGCCGAATCGATCAGTCGGGCGCTGATGGACGCGCTGCAGACCCAGATGCCCGAGGAGTTCAGCGGTGCGCTGCAGGGCGCCGCGCCGATGCTGCGCAGCGTCGGCGGCGCGCTCTTCGCGGTGCAGCTCGGCACGGTCGTCGGCAAGCTCTCGGGCGAAGTGGTCTCGGCCGGCGACATCGGCATCCCCCTGATCTCCGGCGAGGGCCGCGAGGGCGGTGCGCTGCTCCCCGGCGGAGTCGCCGCATTCGCCGAGGGCCTCGACCAGGATGCCGAGGCGGTGACGCTGTACCTGGCGGTGCGCGAACTCGCCCACGCCCGCCTGTTCCGCCATGCCAAATGGCTGCGTCTGCACCTGGTGACAGCGATCACCGATTTCGCGCGCGGCATCCGCATCGATACCGATCGTATCGAGGAGATGGCCCACGAGATCGACCCGTCGCACCCCGAGCAGATCCAGCAGCTCATCGCGGGCGGTGCGCTGATCCCGCCGAAGACGGAGGAGCAGCAGGCCGCCCATGCGCGGCTCGAGACGATGCTGGCCCTCGTCGAGGGCTGGGTCGACGTCGTCACCGCCGATGCGGCGAAGCGCCTTCCGGGAGCGGACGGCATCGCCGAGATGGTGCGCCGGCGCCGCGCCGCGGGGGGCCCTGCGGAGCACGCGCTCAGCGCGCTGGCCGGGCTCGAGCTGCGGCCGCGCCGGCTGCGCGATGCGGCGGCCGCCTGGCGGCTGGTCGCCGAGCGCAGCGATGCGGCGACCCGCGATGGCCTGTGGGCGCATCCCGACCTGCTGCCGACCGCGGAGGAGCTCGACCACCCGGCGCGGCTGCTCGAGCGGCTCGGGCTCGCGGGCACCGGGCCCCAGTCGAGCGACGACGACTTCGACGCGCAGCTCGCGCAGCTGCTCGACGGCGAACTGCCGCCGCACGAGGGCGAGGACGGCGAGGACGGGGCGCCCGGCTCGTCCGGGACCGCATAGTCGGCCCGCGTAGCCGACCTGCAGCGCAGTTCGGCGGCGTCGCTGCGGGCCTGCGGCCGGGCCGACCTTCCTCCACAGCTCGACCGGACCGAGCGGATCGCGGATTTCTCGGATCCGGCTGTGGATAACCTACGGACATCGGTTTTCTCGCGCAGACTCGAGATATGACCGAGATCACCCGCATCGACCCCGACCTCCCGCTGTGCTGGGAAGACGCCGATACCGTGCGCATCGGCTTCGAGCGCGCTGCAGCACGTATCGTGCGCCCGCCGGCTGCGGTGCAGCGCCTCCTCGGCGCGCTCTGCACCGGCATCCCGACCCGCAAGCTGCGCGAGGAAGCGCGCAAGCGCGGTGTCTCACCTCGCGATTACCGCGACCTCATGTCCGCGCTCGGACCGGCCCTGCGGCGCGAGCGCGCGCTGCGCGGCGGCGGCGCGCAGGAAGGCGCTCCGCCGCGCCTGCGCCTCGTCGTCTCCGATGAGGGCCGGGAGGCGCCCGGATTGCGCACCGTGCTCGGCGCGCTCGAGCACTGCGACGTCGATGCCGAGGCCCGGGCCGAGAAGTGCGATCTCGTCGTGCACGTCGAACGCTACCTCGAGCCGCTCGAACGGGCCCAGCGCTGGCGGGCGATGGGCGTGCCCCACCTGCTCCTGCGCTTCAGCGACCGCGTCGTGCAGATCGGGCCGATCGTCGAGCCCGACGGGTCGCCCTGCCACAGCTGCGTCTCGCTCGGGCTCGTCGCGCGCGACCCGGCCCTCCCCGTGCTCGCGATCCAGCTGCACGGGAAGGTCCCGCGCAGCGAGACCGCCGCGGCGAGCGAAGCGGCGGCGGCCTACATCTCGAGACTGGTCCGCGACTGGCGGGCGGGTGCGGCGGCGGCGCGGCGCACCCGCTGGGTGATCCCTGTCGTGCACGGCCGGCCCGTCGGCCCCGCACGGGAGGAGTCGGTGCCGCCCCACCCGGGGTGCAGCTGCCGCGACCCGATCGAAACCGATTTCGCCTCAGGCGGGGCCGGCGCAGCCGAAGCCGCCCCCGTCAGGCGATGATGCCCGACTCCGAGAGGAAGCGGGACGGCTCGCGCGGCGTGCGGGCCCCACCGGCGACGCCGGAGACGCGCAGCGCATCCCGCGCACGCGTGAAGGCGACATAGGCGAGCCGGCGCTCCTCCGCGATATCCTCCTCGGTCTGCGCATGGGCGATCGGCAGCAGCCCCTCCGTCATCCCGACGAGATGCACCAGCGCCCATTCCAGCCCCTTCGCCGCATGGACGGCGCTCAGCGTGACCGCGTCGAGGGTCGGCTCGTGCTGCGCCTTCTGGCGCGCCGTCAGCTCGTCGGCGAACTGCGCGATCCCCGTGCCCGTCGGCATCTCGTCCACGAGGGAGAGCAGCGCCGAGAGCGCCTCCCATTTGTCGCGTTCGGCGGCGCCCTCGGGCGCCTGCGCCGTCCAGCCCAGCACGCGCAGCGCGTCGCTCACGATCTGGAACAGCGGACGGTCGTCGGCGACCTTCGATTCGCCGCGGATCAGCATGGCGGCCTGCCGCACATCGGCGCGGTCGAAGAAGCGCTGCGCCCCGTGCACCCGCACCGCGATGCCGAGCCTGCGCAGCTGCTCCTCGAAGCGCGCGGACTGCGAGTTCGTACGGTAGAGCACCGCGATGTCCGAGGCCGGAGTGCCGGCGGAGATCGCCGCGGCGATCGACTCCGCCACCCCCGCGGCCTCCTCCTGCTCGGTGGCGAACCATTCGAACTGCGGCTTCGCGCCCGGCTCCTCACGGGTCGCGCGCAGGTGCAGCGCACCGGGCCGGTCGCGCATCAACCGGTTCGCGACCCGCACGATCGGCTCGCGCGAGCGGTAGTTGCGTTCGAGCCTGATCTGGCGCGCCTGCGGAAACTCGACGCCGAACCGCAGCAGGTACGAGCTCGACGCCCCCGTGAACGAGTAGATCGTCTGGCTCGCATCGCCGACCACGCAGACGTCATCGCGGTCGCCGAGCCACGCCCGCAGCAGCGCGTGCTGCAACGGCGATACGTCCTGGTACTCGTCGACCGTGAAGAACCGGTAGCGCTCCCGCACCTGCACCGCCGCCCGCGGCTCGGTCTCGAGCATTCCGGTGACGAGCACGATGACATCCTCGAAGTCGATCTGCCGGCGCTCCTCGAGCAGCTCCGTGTACCGGCGCTGCACATCGACCAGCTGCTCGCCGGTGAGCCCGACCGGGATGGCGCGCGCATCGATCGCATCGGCGTACGCGTCGAGGCTCAGCATCGACACCTTGCGCCACTCGATCTCGGCCGCGACATCGCGCAGCGCCTCCGACCCGAGGCGCAGCCCCATGCCCTCGACCGCCTGCGAGACGGTCGCGACCTTGCCCGGCAGCACCTTGGGCGCGAGACCGCCGACCAGCTGCGGCCAGAAGTGGCTCAGCTGCGCGAGCGCCGCGCCGTGGAAGGTCTGGGCGCGCACGCCCTCGGCGCCGAGGCCGCGCAGCCGCCCCTGCAGCTCCCCCGCGGCCTTCCTCGTGAACGTGACGGCGAGCACGCGCTGCGGGTCGTAGACGCCGCTGCGCACGCCGTGGGCGATGCGGTGCGTGATCGCGCGCGTCTTGCCGGTGCCCGCGCCCGCGAGCACGGACACGGGCCCCCGCAGGCTCTCGGCGATCTCGCGCTGCTCGGGGTCGAGCGCGTCGAGGATCCCCTCGGTCTCAGTCACCCTCTGCGACCCACCGATCGAGCAGCCAACGGGCGATCGAGGTACCGGCCGGGAGCGTGATGCCCGGGTCGGGGGTGCGCACCTGGTCGCGGGAGAACCAGCGCAGCTCGGAGATCTCGGTCGGGTCGGGGACGAGATCGTCGGGATCGGCCCCCGGTGCGAGCCGCGCTCTGAAGCCGATCATGAGCGACCGCGGGAACGGCCAGGGCTGAGAAGCCTGGTACTCGACCGCGCCGAGCCGCACACCGGACTCTTCGAAGACCTCGCGGATCACCGCCTGTTCGAGGGACTCGCCGGCCTCCACGAACCCGGCGAGCAGCGAGAATCGTCCGGTCTCCCAGAGCGTGTTCGAGCCGAGGAGCACTCGGTTCTCGTGCTCGATGAGCACGATGACGGCCGGGTCGGTGCGCGGGAAGAACTCGCTGCCGCTGGCGTCGTGCCTGGCCCAGCCGCCCTGCACCGCGAGGGTCGCGGCACCGTCGCGCGGCGAGAACGCCGCTGCTTCGTGCCAGCGCAGCAGCGCCGAGGCGACCGCGACGAGCTCGCGGTCGATCTGCGAGAGCCGGGCGCCCGCCTGGAAGGGGTGCATCCATTCGGCGCCATCGGGCAGCACGGTCGTCTCCGCCGCGAGTTCGGCGAACACCGGGGCACCGTCGCGGCGCCCGAGGTACACGTGCCCGATGGAGCCGTCCTCGCGCGCCGGCGCGTACCGCCCGTCGGTCTCAGCGAGCACCAGGCCGAGGCCGTGCGCGCCGTCGCCGAAGACCGGGATCTCGAGACCGTGCAGCCGCAGCACGCGGGCGGCCGGGTCGGCCCAGGCCGCGAGCAGCCCGTCCTCGCTCATCCGCGTCGCCGCGTCGCGGTCGAGCAGTCCACTTGCGAACGGTGGCACGTCCACTGTCATCCGGTTCTTCTCCATCCGATCGCTCGGTCGTCCATCGGCGCGGTATCGGGGCGATGCGCGTGGCGCGAGGGCTCCCGCAGCACTGATGCATACGCTGAGTACATGGCCAGTATCCCCTTCACTCTAGCCGCGCTCGCGACGTCGGCGGTGCCCGGCCTCGAGGTCCTGAGCGTCGGCCCCCACGATGAGGACACGGCGTATGCCACCGCTGTCATCGACACGGATCGCGGCGAGCTGCTGGTGCGCGTGCCCCGCAGCGGGCCGGCCGAGGTGCGCCAATCGGCCGAACTGCTCGGCCTCGCGGCGCTCACCGAGGGGTCGCGCGCGCTGCTGCCGTTCTCGGTGCCCGAAACGCTCGGCATGACGCGAGCGGGCGAGACACGCGCCGTGGTGTCGACGTCGCTGCCCGGGCTGCGGTTCGCGGTCGAGGATCTGGCGGAGGACGCGATCCTCGTCCCCGAGATCGCGAAGGCGCTGGCGGCGATCCACGATCTACCCACGACGATCGCGCATCACGGCGGGCTCCCCGTGCGCAGCAGCCGCGAACTGCGCGAGCAGGTGGGCCGGCTGGTCGAGCGCGCGGAGGGCACGCGCCTGCTGCCGCAGACCGTGCGGGAGCGGTGGATGTCGGTGCTCGACAGCAGCGAGGTCTGGGATTTCGCGCCCACGATGGTGCACGGTTCGCTCGACGCCGCGCAGCTGCTCGTGGCCGACGACGTCATCGTCGGCATCGAGGGCTGGTCGGAGTTCGGCACCGGCGACCCGGCCGTCGATTTCTCGTGGCTGATCGCAGCTGGCGCGGGGGTGTTCGAAGCGGTCGTGCCGCGCTACGGCAACCTGCGCAGCGCGGGATCGCTCGCCTCGCTCACCGTGCGCGCCCGGCTCTACCGCGAGCTCGAGGTCGCCCGCTGGCTGCTGCACGGCGTCGAGGCGCACGATCAGGAGGTCGTCGACGACGCCGTCGCGATGCTCGACCGGCTCGTCGACTCCCTGATCTCGGTGCCCGTCGCCGCTGCGTCGCGGCCGACGCTGAGCGAGCAGGAGGTCGAGGCGATGCTCGAGGAGACCCCCGAGGTGGTCGACCATCTCTCGGAGACCGCGGCGTACGAGGCGCTCGACGAGGACCGCATGTTCGGGGTCGAGCAGGCCTTCGTCGAGACCGACGCCCCGGACGGCTCCGGGACGGGCGCAGACGCAGGGGCGGGCGGAGGCTCCGAGGAGTCGGGTGCCGAGGCCTCCGAATCCTCGGCCGACGCGGAAACCGATGTCATGCCCGACATCCGGCAGCACGACGACGCGTCGGAGGACGCATCGGCCGCCGCCCCGGACGATGCTTCGGATCACCCGACCGAGCCCATCGGCGACGAGGATATCCCCCGCTGAGCCGACCGGGCCGCCGAGGAGGGCAGCTGGCCGGCGAGCATCGCGACGAGCGCGAGGGCGAAGCCGAGGAGCTGCACGGGAGTGAGGGATTCTCCGGCGATCGCGGCGCCCAGGATCGCGGCGACGAGCGGGGACAGCAGGCCGAGCAGCGCGGTCGCGGTGACCGGGAGGCGTCGGATGCCTGCGAACCAGATCGTGTAGGCGACGAGCGCCCCCGCGATGCCGAGCCACGCGTAGCCGAGCCACGCGGCGCCGTCGATGTCGGGCGGTACCCCGTCGATGAGCAGCGCGGGCAGGAGGAGTACGAGACCGGCGGCGGCGAGCTGCCATCCCGCGAGCGATATCGGAGAGACCCCCTCGGGGCGGCCCCATTTCTTCGTGAGCACGACCCCGGTGCCCATCGACACGGCTCCGGTGAGCCCGGCGATGACGCCGACGGGAGACATCGCGGCGTCGGGCCCGAGGACGACGAGGGCGACACCGCTCATGCCGAGCACGCCCCAGCAGACCCGCCGAACCGACAGCCTCTCGTGCAGAATCACCACGGCGAGGAATGCGACGACAATGGGCTGCGCGGCCCCCAGAGTGGCGGCAACGCCGCCGGGGAGCTCCTGGGCCGCGACGAACAGCAGCGGGAAGAATGCCCCCATATTCAGGGTGCCGAGCACGAGGCTCCGCCACCACCAGGCCCCGCGCGGCAGCTGCCGAGCGATGAGCAGCGCGATCGCCCCTGCCGGAAGCGAACGCATCATCGCAGCGAACAGCGGATGCCCCTCGGGCAGCAGGTGCGTGGTGGCGATGTAGGTGGTTCCCCACACCATCGGCACGATCGCGGTGATCGCCGTCCACGTCGCTCGATTCGGGGAGGCGCCCGGAGCTCTCTGCGATGCCGGGGCGGGAGTCGTGATGCTCATGCACTCATCGTCGGGCCACTCGCCTCATGTGTCCAATAGATTGTTGCCATATCAATGATGCATTGAGACCATAGATGCATGGAATTGCAGCAGCTGCGGTACGTCATCGCCCTCGCAGAGGAGATGAACTTCACGCGCGCCGCCGAACGGTGCTTCGTGGTGCAGTCATCGCTCAGCCACCAGGTCAAGGCGCTGGAACGCGAGCTCGGGGTCGCGCTGTTCGCCCGCAGCAGCCGCCGCGTCGAGCTCACCGCCGCCGGTGCAGCGTTCGTAGCGCAGGCACGGGCGAGCCTCGCTGCCGCCGAGCGGGCCGTGTCGGACGCCGCCGCGGCGAACGGACGCATCCGTGGAACCCTCACCGTCGGGGTCATCCCCACCGTGACCGCGATCGATATCCCCGCCGGCCTCGGGCGATTCCATCGCACCCATCCGGAAGTGCGGATCAGACTGCGCGGAGGCGGCAGCGACGAGTTCATCGCAGCAATCCGCGCGGGCCGAATGGATGCCGCCGTCCTCGGCCTCCCCGACAGCACGCCCCCGATAGGCGTGAACGCACGCGTCCTGGCCCGTGAACGCCTGGTCGCTGTCCTCTCCTCCGCGCACCGACTCGCACGGCGACGACGGCTGCGGCTGGTGGATCTCGCCGACGAGGTATTCGTCGATTTCCCCGCCGGCACCCCGGGCCGTGCGCCTTCCGATCTCGCGTTCCATGCGGCCGGAGTGCGTCGCGACGTCGCATTCGAAGCGATGAGTACCGATCTCATCCTGGACCTGGTCAGGCAGGGCCTCGTCATCGCCCTGCTCTCACCGGCCGTGGTGCCGACCGGCGCCGACGACCTCCGCACGATCCCTGTCGCCGGAGGCCCGACCCGTACCGAATACCTCGCGTGGAGCGCATTCAATCCCGCACCGGCAGCGCAAGCGTTCCTCGACATGCTCCGCCCTCCCGCGCTCGACGGGGCCCGGAACGACGCGGCGCTCTAGGCGGGGCTCTGCAGGCGATGCGCCGCCTGCAGCCACGCCTCCTCGAGTTCGGCGAGCGTGCACAGTTCGCCGCCGCGCAGCTCGACCCCCTCGGCGACGTAGAACAGCGAGACGTCGATGCGCTCGGGGGCGACGCCGGCCCACTGCGCGTACGCGTGCCGGTACAGGTCGAGCTGGAAGAAGCGGGTGGCGCGCTCGCGCTCGTTCCGGGGCGACCGACCGGCCTTCCAGTCGACGACCTCGTAGCGCTCCTCCCCGGCCTCGTCGCGGTCGAGGTAGACGGCGTCGAGCTTGCAGACGAGGGTTCTGCCGGCGAAGGGCAGCGTCACCTCCTGTTCGACGGCGATCGGCATGCGGCCCGCCCAGCGCGACCGCTCGAACTGCTCGATGAGCGGTTCGAGCTCGCGTTCGGTTTCGAACTCGGCGATTCCCGGATCCCACTCCTCCGGGTCGTAGCCGAAAAGGGTCAGCGCCGTGCCGGCGGCCGTGGTCGCCCGGCGTTCGACCCACTCGTGGAAGCGGTTGCCGATGCGCGTGCGCCGGTACGGGCGCTGCGGCACGGGGCGCAGGCGCCCCCGCTCCGCCTGCTCGGGATGCTCCACGAACTCGTGGAACGTCGATGCGGTGATGCGTTCGGGCAGCGCCGCGGCCTGCGCCGCGCCCTGCGCATCGCGCTCGGCGAGCAGCAGGCGCACCGTCTCGTCGATCGGCGCGTCGGGCCGCGCCGGCAGCGCGAGTTCGCGCCGCACCGCCTCGGCGGCGCGATGCACCGGCCGGGCCCGGGAGCCGAGGGGGTCGAGCGGCCAGCGGAGCGTGAGCTCCTCGACCTCGGACGGGTCGGTCTCGTGCGCGCTCGCTTCGGGCAGCCCTGAGATGACGCCGGATTCCTCGAGCTCGCGCAGGTAGCGCGACGGCGGCCGCGGCTTCGTCTGCCCCGCCCAGAACGAGCCGCTCAGCAGCAGCCGACCGGCCGAACGGGTCACCGCGACGTAGGCGAGTCTGCGCTCCTCCTCGGCATGCCGCTCCTTGAGGGCCTCCCGGTACTCCGCGATGCGATCGCGCAGCTCCTGCTGCGTCGCCGCGATCCGCCAGTTGAGCTCGGGGCGCGCGGCCGCATCGCCGCGCAGTTCGTCGGGCAGCTGCCCGCTGCGCAGCCAGCCGGCCCCGCTGCGCGAAGCGCCGGGGAACTCCCCCTCGACGAGCCGGGGCACTGCGACGATGTCCCATTCGAGCCCCTTGGAGCCATGGGCCGTGATGAGCTGCACCGTGCCCGGTGCCGGGGCGGCGACGCGTTCGGCGACCTCGTCGGCCTCGGTCGCCCGCTCGATCCATTCGAGCAGCGACGGCAGCGTGCCCCGCGAGTCGACCGCGAGATAGCCCTCCACGAGCTCCGAGAAGACTTCGAGATTGTCGAGGGCGGCGGCTCCCCCGTCGTGGCCCCGCGCCTCGTTCGCCTCGAGCTCGATATCGAGACGCAGCGCGTGCACACAGGCGGAGATCAGTTCGCCGATGTCACCGCCGACGCGCTGGCGCAGCGCCGCGAGCATGCGGCCGGCATCGCGCAGGCGCTCGACACCGACCCGGCTGATGCCGGCGAGCGCGCGGTGCTCCGGGTCCTTGATCGAGACGATCTGGTCGAGCGCGTCGATGAGCGTGAACCGCCGGTCGGGGTCGGGCAGCACGCTGTCGGCGCGGCGATCCTCTTCGCTGAGGCGCCGCAGCGAGAGATCTCGTTCGGCGAACCAGCGCGCCGCATCGCGCAGGCCCGCGATATCGGCGACGCCGATGCGGAACCTCGGCCCGACGAGCAGGCGGATGAGGTCGCCGCCCGCATCGGCGTACCAGATGCAGCGCAGAGCGCTGACGACATCGGTGACCTCGGGCGTGGTCAGCAGGCCGCCGAGCCCGACGATGCGGTTCGGCACGCCCGCCTCGGTGAGCGCGGCGGCGAAGGCCGCCATGGGGCTCCGCTTGCGGAAGATCACCGCGGCGGTCGGGAGCTCGCCGTACTCGCGGAGGTGCTGCTGCCGCGCAGCACCCATCCACTCGGCGAGCCGCTGCCGCTCCTCGTGCACCGTTTCGGCGAAGAGCCATTCCACGTCTCCGGCCGCGGCACCGGGCCGCGGCCGGAGCTTCGGCACGTCGATCGCGGCGTCGGCCGCGAGGGGCGCCGCGATCTCGTTCGCGGCGCCCAGCACCGCCTCGGGGTTGCGCCAGCTGGTCGAGAGCGTCAGGGTCGCGGGCGCCCCGGCTTCGGTCGTCCGTCCGCTGCCGGCGGGCTTCCGGCCCCGGAAGTCCTGGTGGAACGACTGCAGCCCCTCGGCCGAGGCACCGCGCCAGCCGTAGATCGACTGATGCGGGTCGCCGACGGCCATCACGGCGGCACCCGCGAAGATCTTGGCGAGCAGTCGCGTCTGCCCCACCGAGGTGTCCTGCACTTCGTCGAGCAGCACGACCCCGTATCTGCTGCGCAGCAGACGGGCCGCTTCGGGCGCCCGTTCGAGGGTGCGGGTGGCGAGGGCCAGCTGATCCGAGAACTCGATGAGGCCGCGCCGCTGCTTCTCCGCCGCGTACTCCGCTGCGAGACGGGTAATCAGCGGAGTCTCGCCGAGGTGCGCCACCGCGTCTCGCACGGGAGCGTAGATCTTGCCGCTGCGCTCGCCGTGCAGCTCCTTCTCGTTGTAGGGCAGCCGGATGACGCGCCCGAACTCCTCGACGACCTGCTCGACGCGGGCGAGCGAGGTGAGATGGTCTGACACGGAATGATCCATGCCGATCACCTGGCGGATGAGCTCGGGGGTGCGCAGTTCGCTGTCGCGGAGCCCGGCATCGGAGCTCGCGAGGATCACTTCGCGCGCCACGCGCCACGCCGTGGCCTCGTCGATCACCGCCGCGCCGGGCGGAATGCCCGCGGCGGTGCCGAACTCCTGCAGCACCCCGGCGGCGAAGGCGTTGTAGGTGCTGACGTCGGGCAGCGCGAGGCCGTCTCCGAGCTCGGCCGCGAGCCCGGTCGCCCGCAGCGCCTCGGGCTCCGTGAGTAGGCCCCGCTCCGCCGCATCGATCAAGCGCGAGCTGAAGGTCTCGAGGCGGGCGACGATGCGGTCGCGCAGCTCTCCTGCGGCCTTCCGCGTGAAGGTGAGGCCGAGCACCCGCTCGGGGGCCACGAGCCCGTTGGCGACGAGCCACACCACACGGTTCGCCATCGTCTCGGTCTTGCCGCTGCCGGCTCCCGCGACGACGAGCGCGCTGCCCTCGAGCCGGTGCTCGATGACCGCGCGCTGCTCATCGGTCGGCGCGAGCGGTGCCTTGCCCGGCTCGGCCAGCAGCTCCGCGATGCGCGCGGCCGAGAACACGATGTCCTGCCTGCTCCCCCGTTCCGATGTCATGCGCGTTCCGTGCTCCGTTCCGTTCATGCGCGGCTCACCGCCCGGATGATGTGCAGGCGGCAATCGCCCGGCTGGTGCGGGTCGGAGCAGTGGTGCTCGACCCGCGCCGTGAACGCGCCGGCCGCCATGACCTCGGCGATCTGCTCGACGCGCGCTTCGAGCTCGGCGCCCGCTGCTACGGAGAGGGGCTGCTGCACCCGTTCGACGAACTCGGCCTGCTTCGTGGCGTCCGGGTGCACGTACAGCAGGCGCGCCCCGCCGCTCGCCGCGCCCTCGTCTGGCGGATCCGCCAGGTCGAACGCTCCCCGCGAGACTCCGAGCTGATAGGCCTGCATCTGCACGTGCTGCTCGGCATCGGCCTTGCTCGGCGGGGTGCGCCCCGTCTTGAGGTCGAGCACCGTCACTTCGACCCCCGACGCGGTACGGCGCTGCTCGAGTCGATCGGCCATGCCCCGCAGCTCCGCCCGACCGATCTCGATCGCGAAGCCCGTCTCCCGACCGATGAGCTCCCGGTCCGATGCATCGAACTCGCGCAGATAGGCGGCGAGACCGTCGGCCATCGCGGCCGCCGTGCGGCGCGCCCGCTCGGCCTCCCATTCGGCGTCGAACGGCAGCTTGCGCCACTCGCTCATGATCGCGGCGAGCAGCTCCTCGGGGTCGTGGCCCTGCGCCGTTTCGAGCGCGTGGTGCACGAGCGTGCCGATGCTCGCCTGCACGCTGCCCGTACCGCCGCCGAGCACGGAGACCGCCCAGTTCAGCGGGCACTGCTCCGCGGCTTCGAGGCGCGACGGGCTGACCGGGATGCGCGCGTCGCCCGCGTAGAGCGGCGCGTCGGTGCTCGGCGGCAGTACGCCGTACCATTCGTCGGGGTGCGCGCCGGGCACCGCCTCGCGGGCGAGCTCCGCGAGCGAGGCGAGCGCCTCCGCGTCGAACTCCTCCCCGTCGTCGAGCGAGGTGAGCCGTCGCCGCATCTGGGCGGTCGCCCCGCGCAGGGTGAGGCGAGAGCTCGGCAGACCATGGACGAGATGGTCGCCGCCGAAGGCGAAGAAGGGGCTCGGGTGGTGCTCGTCGTCGGCGATCGCCGCGACGAGCAGTTCGTCGCGGGCGCGGCTCACCGCCTGTGCGAAGAGCCGCAGCTCGTCGTGCACCGTGTCGCCGCGCGAGGCGGTCGTCGCCTCGCCCCCGCGCAGCCAGCGCTCGAACGCCACGGTGCCGAGCAGCGAGCCGCGGGAGCGGAGGTTCGGCCATGTGCCGTCCTGCGGGCCGACGATCGCGACGAACGAGAACTCGCTGCCGACCGCGCCCTGCGGCGTGGTGACCACGACGGCGTCGCGCGCCGCGGAGCGGGCCAGCGAATCCTCGGGCACCGCGCTCTCGAGCAGCTCGCCGAGTATCTCGCCGATCGGTCGTTCGCTGTCCTGCTCCTCGTGGCGCTGCAGCGCGAAGAACAGCCCCAGCACCGCATCGAGCGAGCGATTCGCCTCGTCCGAACGCGCCCCGCGGCCTGCGAGCGCTTCGTCCTGCCAAGGGCCGGCGAGCTTCGTACCGTCCCACAGCGCCCAGAGGGCCTCGCGGGGCGTGCCGCCGGCGCGGTGCACGGCGGCCCCGGCTGCGGCGATCGTCCCGATGCGCCGCAGCGCGCGCCCGCCCGAGCTGTCGACCGCGGGCTCCGCACCGGGGAAGCGGAAGGCGTCGAGCACGAGCTCGTCGACGTCCCGCGCGTCGCGCTCCTCGTCGCGTGCCTCGCGCCGCTCCTGCATCATGAGCGCGCCGCGCAGGCGACGCACCGCCACGGGGTCGAGACCGCCGATCGGCCCGGCCAGCAGTTCGAGCACGTCGTCTGCCGCGATGGGGTGCAGCCCGATCGCGTCGCGCAGCAGGGCGATGAGGTCGCGCACCACGCGATGCTCGCGCAGCACGATGCCGCCGGCCGCCACTCCGGTCGGCACCTGGTGCAGGGCGAGCCCGCGCGCGATGCGCGAGGCCTCGGAGCGCGACCGGCAGATGACCGCCATCTCGCCCCACTGCGTGACCGGGCCGTCGAGGCCGAGGCGCCGGCTGCGCAGGCGGTGCGCGACCGTGCCCAGCTGCTCGGCCGGCGACGGCGCCCGCACGAAGCGCACGATCGCACCGTCGCGCTCATCGGCGCCAGCGCTCGCGCTCGCATCCGCATCCGCCGCGACCGCCGCGCGCTGCTCACCGGCCGCCGCCGCCCCGACGCGCGACGTCAGGCTCGCGACGAGCCCGCGCAGCGCCCCGCCGTGCCGATGCACGGTCCCGAGCACGCCGAACTGCTCATGCGCATCGTGCGGCCCCGGCGATCCGGACGAAGCCGGTGCTCCGCGGCGTTCCAGCTCCGCAGCGAGGTTCGCGAGCGCGCCGGTGCGTTCGCCGTGGAAGGCCGAGGTCGCGATGTCGGGGTCGCCGAACACCCAGACCCGGCTGCCGGCGGCGGCGCAGGCGGCGAGCAGCCCGAGCTGCCCCTCGCCGAGCTCCTGCGCGTCGTCGACGAGCAGGAGACGCGGCGGGCGCACCTCGCCCGCGCGGAGGGCCCGCGCGGCGGCCCGCAACAGCGCGCTCGCGCTCAACTCGTCCGGGTGCTGATCGGCACGGCGCTCCTCGGTGCGTTCGATCACGTCGAGGGCCGAGAGCCACAACCCGACGAGCGCCTCGGGCGGCGCCGACGAGAACGCGTCGGCCGTCGCAGTGCCGGCGAGTCGGCCGAGGTCTGCGCGCACCTGTGCAGCGTCGAGGGCGAAGTCGTCGAGCACGCGCGAGAATTCGCGCAGCTCCGCCCGGAACGCCGCAGTGCGCAGCACCTCGCCCGCGATCCCGCCGAGCTCCGGGGGCGCGGCCGCCGGGCTCCCCTCGACGAGCTCTTCCACCACCGAGGCGATGATCTCGTCGTGCAGCGTGCCCGTCATGAGCCGCGGTGCCGTCGCATCCGTCCGGGCCGCGGCCTCGGCGAGCACCGTGAACGCGAGCGACGCGGGCGTGCGCGCCGGCACGCCGCCGATGGCGCGCTGCACACGGTGTTCGATCGCAGCGCGCAGTTCCGAGGCGGGCCGGCGCCCCGGGGCCACGGCCAGTACATCGTGTTCGCTCCAACCCGGCAGGTCGAGCGCGCGGGCGGTCATCTCGATCAGCACCGCGCTCTTGCCGGTGCCCGGTGCGCCGAGGATGCGGGCGTGCCGGGTCGGGTCGAAGGCGAGCACGGCGGCCTGCGACGGGTCGGGTCGGATCATGATTTCAGCCTACTGAGCACCGCCGACATCGCGCTCCCGGCCGGCGACGGGCGGCATCCCGCCCGCCCACGCGGCGCTGCGCCCGCACCGGCGCCATCACTATGCTGAAGCCTGACGGTCTGCAACGGAGCAGGAGGAGCCGAAGTGCACAATCGCGCCACAACATCGAATCGTTCGACCACCCCGCCGCCGACCGCGCCGCGCGGGCGCCGGGGGCGCCGCCTGCGGCGAGCGCTGCTCGGTCTGCTCACCGCGATCGTGGTGATCGCCGTGGTGGCGACGGGGTTCGGCGTGTGGACGGTGCAGCGGGCGTTTCCGCAGACGGAGGGCCGCATCGACGTGGCGGGTCTCGAGTCTCGGGTCGATGTGCAGCGCGACGCGCTCGGCATCGCGACCATCACCGCCGATTCGAGTCACGATCTCTTCTTCGCGCAGGGCTTCGTGCACGCGCAGGATCGCTTCTGGGAGATGGATTTCCGGCGGCACCTCACGAGCGGCCGGCTCGCGGAGCTGTTCGGGGAGTCGCAGCTCGGCACCGACAAGTTCTTGCGCACCCTCGGCTGGCACCGCATCGCCGAGGAGGAGGTCACGGCGCTGCCCGCGGAGACGCGCGCGTACTACGAGGCCTATGCGGCGGGAGTGAACGCGTATCTCGCGGAGCGCTCGGGCGGGGCGCTGTCGCTCGAGTATTCGGTGCTGGCGCTGCAGCATGCGGGCTACGTGCCCGAGCCCTGGACTCCGGCAGATTCGGTGGCGTGGTTCAAAGCGATGTCGTGGGATCTGCGCACGAACATCGAGGACGAGACGGCGCGGGCGCTGCAGGCGCGATCCCTGTCGCCCGAGGAGCTCGCCGAGCTCTACCCGGGGTATCCGTTCGATGAGCACCCGGTGATTCTGGCCGATGACCCGGCGGCAGCGGCCACCACGGCAGCGGCCGGGGTCGCTGGCGGTGACGGGGCGAGGGCGGCACCCGCTCCAGGGATCGCCGAGCCCGCTGCCGACGCGGCCGCTCCGGGGCCGGCGGCGCCCGCGGAGGGCATCGCGGCCGCGATTCCCGATGCCATCCCCGAGGTGCAGCGCGCGATCGCGGAGGTCGACCGCCTGATCGCCGCGCAGGGCGAGGGCGTCGGCTCGAACTCGTGGGTCGTCTCGGGCGAGCACACCGCGACCGGGAAGCCGCTGCTCGCGAACGACCCCCATCTCGGAGCGGCCCTGCCGTCGGTGTGGACGCAGCTGCAGCTGCGCTGCCGGGTCGTCGACGAGAGCTGCCCGTTCGATGTGGCGGGCTTCAGCTTCTCGGGGCTGCCGGGCATCGTCATCGGGCACAACGACCGGGTCGCCTGGGGCTTCACGAACCTCACGACCGACGTCGCCGATCTGTACGTGGAGCGGGTCGAGGGCGACGGCTACTGGCGCGACGGAGAGAAGGTGCCGTTCGAGACCCGCACCGAGACCTTCTCGGTCGCCGGCGGCGAGGAGGCGCGGATGGAGGTGCGCGAGACGGTGCACGGGCCGATCGTGTCGGGCTTGACGCCCGACTTCACTGCGATCGCCGAGGAGCCGCGGGTAGGCACGACGTCGGGCGCCGCGGAGACCGGGATGGACCCGTCGGCGGGCGCGACCGGTGCGGCCGTGCTGCCGCCGGGGGAATTCGCGGTGAGCCTGCGCTGGACGGCGCTCGACGCGGGGAGCACGGCGGAGGCGGTGTTCCTCATGAACCGGGCGCGGGGCTTCGACGACTTCCGCGCCGCGGCCTCGAAGTTCGACGTGCCCGCGCAGAACCTCGTCTACGCCGACCTCGACGGGAACATCGGCTACCAGGCGCCGGGCCGGCTGCCGATCCGCGGCGCGGGCGACGGCTGGATGCCGCAGCCGGGCTGGGACAGCGCCTACGACTGGCGAGGGTTCATCCCGTTCGACGAGCTGCCACGGGCCTACAACCCGGAGTCCGGCTACATCGTGACGGCGAACAACGCCATCGTGAACGACGACTACCCCTACTTCCTCAGCCGCGACTGGGACTACGGTTTCCGGGCGGCGCGCATCGTCGAACTGCTCGAGGAGCGCATCGCAGAGGGCCCGGTCGACTCCGCGGACATGACCGCGATCCAGCTCGACAATCGGTTTCCCGCGGCCGACGCGCTGCAGCAGGCCGCTTCGGGCATCGACAGCGCCGACCCGACGACCGCGCAGGCGCTGCGGCTGCTGCAGGGCTGGGACGGGCAGAACGACGCCGATTCGGCCGCCGCAGCGTACGCGAACGTGCTGTGGGAGCGGGTGACCGACGCGATGGTGCGCGCGGTCGGCGGCGAGGACGCCGATGGCGCCGCAGTGATCCCCCGCGACGACCAGGGGCGCTTCGCTCTGTTCTTCGCGCAGCAGCTCGCCGACCCCGGCAGCCGGTGGTTCGGCGACGACCGCGACGCGCTGCTGCTCCAGGCCGCAGAGGCCGCGAGCGCGGAGCTCGCGGGGTTGCAGGGATCGAACCCCGATCGCTGGAACTGGGGCGGGCTGCACGCGCTCGAGCTGCGCAACGGCACCTTCGGAGAGAGCGGCATCGCCCCCGTCGAGGCGCTCTTCAACCGCGGGCCGTACCCGGTGGGCGGCGGCCCGAGCATCGTGAACGCGACCGGGTGGACGCTCGGAGAAGGCTACGGCACCGTCACCGTACCGTCGATGCGCATGGTCGTCGATCTCGCTGCGTGGGATGCATCGACCTGGCAGAACCTCACCGGTCAGAGCGGTCACGCCTTCAATGCACACTACGTCGATCAGACGGCCGGCTGGGCGAGCGGCGAGCCCTCTCCCTGGAACTATTCGAGGACGGCGGTGAGCGCCGCCGCCGAACGGACGCTGATCCTGCGGCCGACCGGGTAGCGGGCGGTGCGCTGCTGGCGAACGACCGGCCGTCGACCGGCGGCGCGCACCGCTTTCGCCTCTAGACTCGGTATCGGCACGGCCGGTACCGGCGACTGCCGGGCACCGACGCGCGCCGCAGCTGCGGCACCGCGCCGGCCCACGATTTGAGGAGGACATCCGTGGAAGTACGCATCGGCATCATTCAGTCGCCCCGCGAGATCAGCTTCGAGACCGATCAGCCGGCCGATGAGCTGCGCGCGGTCGTCGAGTCGGCGCTCGCCGAGGGCAAGCAGCCGCTCGTGAGCTTCACCGACACCAAGGGCAAGCAGTACCTCGTGCCGACCGCCTCGATCGCCTACCTCGAGATCGGCGGCGACAGCAGCCGCAAGGTCGGCTTCATCAACTGACCGTCACGGTAGCCGCCGGCTGCCGAGCACCCCTGCTGAAGGGCGAGAAATCTGACCGTGCCACAGGCATCGGCCCGTTTTCTCGCCCTTCGGCGCCTCTGTTGCACGCCGCAGGCCGACGCTCAGGGAGCGGGCCGCCTCACGACAGCGGGTGCAGGCCGCCGTCGCGCTCATCGACCACCGCGTCGAGCAGCGCATCGGCGGCCTCTCGCTTGCTGCCCGATGCCACGGTGACGAGGTCGCCCGCCGAACCGAGCACGTGCAGCGTGTTCTCGTTCGCTTCGAAGCCTTCGCGCCAACCGACCGCGTTGACCGCGAGCAGGTCGACTCCCTTGCGCGCGAGCTTGCGCCGCCCCCGCTCGAGCAGCTCGCCCTCGCTCTCCACGGTCTCTGCGGCGAACCCGACGATGACCTGCTCGGGCCTCCGCTCGCGCACGAGCGACACGAGGATGTCGGGGTTCTCCACCAGCGCGAGCGTCGGCGCACCGCCCGGCGAATCCTCCTTGCGGATCTTCCCGTCGGCGACCTCGGCGACGCGGTAGTCGGAGACCGCCGCCGCCATCAGGATCACCTCGGCGCCCGTCGCCGCGGCGCGCGCCGCCTGGTCGAGCTCCGCAGTCGTGCTCACCCGCACGGTGCGCACGCCGGGCCTGTCGGCATCGGCGAGCACCGATTCGTCGATATTGGCCGCGAGCAGCACGACCTTGGCTCCACGATCGGCGGCAGCGGCGGCGAGCGCGACGCCCTGCCGGCCGCTCGAACGGTTGCCGATATACCTCACCGGGTCGATCGGTTCGCGGGTGCCGCCTGCGGTGACGAGCACGCGCACGCCGAGCAGGTCGCCGGCCGACGGAGCCTCCGCGGGGTCGGCGGCCGCTGCCGCCTCGAGATCGATGAACCCGGATTCGGCCGCGGCCTCGATGGCAGCAGCATCGGGGCCGGGCCCGATGACCGTCGTGCCGGTGCCCGGCGCGGCGGGATCAGGCGACACGGCCGCCCCGTCGTCGAGCAGCTCGCGCACGCGCTCCGCGATCGTATCCGGCTCGCTCATGCGCCCGGGCCCCGTGTCGGCACCGGTGAGGCGCCCGCTCTCGGGACCGACGAAGTGCACGCCGCGCGAGCGCAGGATCGCGACGTTGTCCTGCGTGGCCGGATGCTGCCACATCTCGGTGTGCATGGCGGGGGCGACGAGCACGGGGGCCCGGGTCGCGAGCAGCGTGGTGCCGAGCAGATCGTCGGCGATCCCTGCAGTCATGCGCGCGAGCGTGTTCGCAGTCGCCGGGGCGACGACGACGAGGTCGGCGCGCTGCCCGAGCGCGACGTGGCGCACCTCGGGCACGTCGTCGTGCACGGAGGTGGTGACGGGGGCCCGGCTGATCGCCTCCCAGGTCGGCTTGCCGACGAAGCGCAGGGCGTCCTCGGTGGGCACGACGTGCACCTCGTGCCCGTCTTCGACGAGCAGGCGAGCGAGCAGCACGGCCTTGTAGGCGGCGATGCCTCCGGTGACTCCGAGCACGATGTTCATGGCTTCATCGTAGCGAGCGGACGGGATCCGGGGCCGGTCGGCGGGCCGGTGTTCTCGGAGAGCGAGGCCGCGATAGACTCTGAGCTATGCCCCGCCTATCCGCCGCACTGCGCGCATGCGGTGTCGCATCGTTCCTCGCGCTGCTCCTGGTGCAGGGCGCGATCGCGGCGCCGGCTGCTGCAGAGGCACCGCCCGAGAGAGCATCGGCGACCGCCGTCGAGGCGCTCGAGACGCTCCCGGTCAAGGGCCGCGCTCCCCGCACCGGCTACCAGCGCACGGAGCAGTTCGGCAAGCGCTGGCTCGATGCCGACGGCAACGGCTGCGACACCCGCAACGACATTCTGCGGCGCGATCTGACCGACCTGGTCATGCAGGGCCGCTGCAAGGTCGTGCTGGGCACGCTGCACGACCCGTACACCGGCGCGACGATCGACTTCGTGCGCGGCGATACGACGTCGGCGCTCGTGCAGATCGATCATGTCGTCGCGCTCTCCGACGCGTGGCAGAAGGGCGCGCAGCAGCTCGCGCAGGAGCAGCGCGTCGCGCTCGCGAACGACCCGCTCAATCTGCTCGCGGTCGATGGCGGCGCGAATGCGGCGAAGGGTGCGGGCGACGCCGCGACCTGGCTGCCGAAGCACAAATCCGCGCGCTGCGACTACGTGGCGCGGCAGGTCTCGGTGAAGGCCGCGTACGGGCTCTGGGTGACGCAGGCGGAGCACGACGCCATGGCGCGCGTGCTCGGCGGCTGCCCCGACCAGCCGTTGCTGGTGTCGCACCTGGCGTCGCATGCCGGCGCAGAAGCCGAGCTCGACGAGGCCGGGGCTCCTGCCGAGACGCCGGTTCCCCCTGCCGAGACCGAGGCTCCGGTCGTCCCTCCGGCTCCGCCCGCATACTTCAAGAACTGCACCGCCGCGCGCGAGGCGGGTGCGGCACCCGTGGTCGAGGGCCAGCCGGGATACGGTCGGCATCTCGACCGCGACGGCGACGGGGTCGGCTGCGAGTAGGCGCCGGGGCCGGTCGCCGCGCCGTCAGGCGCGTTCGAGCAGCACCGCGGCTTCGAGATGCCGCGTGTGCGGGAACATGTCGAACAGCCGCGCCTCGCGCACCGCGAGCGACGGCATGGCCGCGAGGTCGCGCGCCAGGCTCTCGGGGTTGCAGCTCGAGTAGACGACGTGCCGCGACGTCCCGTGCTCGAGCCAGTCGCACAGTTCGGGGCCGATGCCCCGCCGCGGCGGGTTGACGATCACGAGCTCGGGAATCTCGTCGCGGGGCGCCGAGAGGGCGAACGCGGTCGCGTCGGCGGCTTCGAAACGCGCGTCGATGCCGGCGTCGCGCGCGCTCCGCCGCGCAGAGCGCACCGCCGACTCCGAGACTTCGACGCCGAGCACCCGCGGCGCGGCCGGGGCGCCCTGCGATCCGACCGCGCCGGCGGTTCGCCCCATCGCGACCGCGGCGTGCAGGGCGAAGCCGCCGACCCCGCAGTACAGGTCCCAGATCGACGACGGGCCGAGACGCTGGACCCAGGCCGACGCCTGCGCGTACAGCTCGCGCGCGACGGCGGTGTTCGTCTGGAAGAAGCTCTGCGGCAGCAGGTGCAGCGCGAGCCGGCCGCCCGACGCGGCGCTGCCGCCCAAGCCTGCGCCCTCGCCCGGGTCCGTGCTCGAGGCCATATGCAGCGACGATCCGAGCAGCAGTTCCTCGTGCTCCCCTTCGAGCACGGCCTTGTGCTCCGGCAGCAGGTTCACCGACACCACGGCGACTCCGGGCATGCTCTCGCGCAGCTGCGGCAGCCGGGCGCGCAGCACGTCGAGGCCGTGCCGGGTGCGCGTCACGAAGCGGAGCATCAGCTGGTCGTCGGGCGAAACGGTGACGTGCACGAACTTCAGCTCGCCGCGCCGCCGCGGCACGCTGTAGGGCTCGAGACCGGTGCGCTCGATGAAGGCGGCGATCAGCGGGATCGCCGCCCGGATCGCGGGCGCCTGGATGAGGCACTCGCGCAGGTCGACGCCCTCGCCGTCGGGGCCCAGGATGCCGAGGGTCGCGCGGCCCGCGACTCCCCCGACGACGAGCTTCGCCTTGTTGCGGAAGTCCCGTACGGACGACGATGCACCGCCGCCGCCGTCGACGCTCGGCAGCCAGGCCGTCGCCGGCACCTGGGGCAGGAGCTCTCGGCAGCGGCGCTCCTTCGCATCGAGCTGCGCGGCGTACGGCGTTTCGATGAAGGTGCACGATCTGCAGAGCCCCGCCGCAAAGTAGCCGCACTGCGGCGGTGCGAAGCGCAGCTGCTCGGCAGCAGAGGCCGGGGTGCGCGGCATGTCGGTGCGCTCCGAAGTCAAGCCGTCAGGCCCAGGCCGTCCATGCGGCGGATGTGGTCGGCGATCAGCTCGGTGAACACGGGCTCGACCTCGCTCTCGACGAACTCGCGCTTCTCGCTGAGCGAGAGCACGGCACGGGCGACGAGCAGCGTGTCGCCGACGAGGCGGCGGCCCCAGAGCGCGAGCCAGCTCGACAGCTTCGGGTCTTCGGCCAGCGCCTCCTCGAGCAGCCCCTTGAGCTCCGTGCGCCCGGTGTCCTCGCGCAGCAGGGCGACGACCTCGGCGCGGTAGCCGTCCTTCATGCCGCCGGCGAGGCTCGCGAAGAAGTCGTCGAACAGGCCGCCGACGAGGTAGAGCGAGAGCACGTGCTGGTGCCAGTCGACGGTCTCGATGCGCTCGACGTACTCGTCGATGACCGAGCTGAACGGCTCCATGACGGTGTGCGGTTCGTGACCGCGGCGGCGGATCTCGCCGGTGATGCGATGGTGCTTCGAGAGCGTCTCGCCCGCGACGTTCGCGAGGATGTCCTTCGCCTTCAGCGTCGGGGCGCCCGAGACGCCGCGGGTGGCCGCCTCGTAGAGCTCGAGCTGGAGATACGCGGTCAGCCCGAGGAACGCCATGATGCCGGGCGCGAACTCGGCGAGCTCGACCCGCTCGGCATCGTGATCGTCGCCGCCCAGGCGGTGTCGCTGCAACGGCGCGCTCTTACGGCGCAGGCCGCGGATCCATTCAAACACTCTGCCAGCTTACCGTCGGCGGGCGCGGGCGCTGGAATAGACTGATCGCGTACGTACATCAATCACGTCATCGCCGCTGGCGCGGTGGCGGCTGCGCCCCGGTTCGTAATTGAGCGCAGCACTCGAGAACAGAACAGGACCAGGCGTGACGACATTCCTCGAACTCGGGGTCGACCAGGACATGGTCGACGCCCTCGCGAACACGGGCATCCACGATGCCTTCCCCATCCAGGAGCAGACGATTCCGCTCGCCATATCCGGGCAGGACATCATCGGTCAGGCGAAGACCGGTACCGGCAAGACCTTCGGCTTCGGCCTGCCGCTGCTGCAGCGCATCGGCGAGCACCCCGAACCGGGCGTGCAGGCGCTCATCGTCGTGCCGACCCGCGAGCTCGCGGTGCAGGTGTACGAGGATCTCGAGCTCGCCTCGCAGGGCCGCGCGGCGACCGTCGTGCCGATCTACGGCGGCAAGGCCTACGAGGGCCAGATCGAGCAGTTGAAGGCGGGCGCGCAGGTCGTCGTCGGCACCCCCGGCCGTCTCCTCGACCTCGCGAGCCAGCGCGTGCTCGATCTCGGGAATGTGCGCGAGATGGTGCTCGACGAGGCCGACAAGATGCTCGACCTCGGCTTCCTCGCCGACATCGAGAAGCTCTTCTCGAAGGTGCCCGACAGCCGGCACACCATGCTCTTCTCGGCGACCATGCCCGGCACGATCGTGACGCTCGCCCGTCGGTTCATGACCAAGCCGATCCACATCCGTGCGACCGACCCCGACGAGGGCCGCGTGCAGGCGAACATCCAGCACATCATCTACCGCGCGCACTCGCTCGACAAGGATGAGGTCATCGGTCGCATCCTGCAGGCCGAGGGCCGCGGCAAGACCGTCGTCTTCATGCGCACGAAGCGCGCGGCGGCGAAGCTGCAGGAGGAGCTGAACGACCGCGGCTTCGATGCGGCCGCCGTGCACGGCGACCTCAACCAGGATCAGCGCGAACGCGCGATGGCCGCGTTCAAGGCGGGCAAGAAGGACATCCTGATCGCGACCGACGTCGCCGCGCGCGGCATCGACGTCGACGATGTGACGCACGTCATCAACCACACCGTGCCCGACGACGAGAAGACCTACCTGCATCGCGTGGGCCGCACGGGCCGTGCGGGCCGCAACGGCATCGCGGTCACCTTCGTCGACTGGGACGACCTGCACAAGTGGGCGCTCATCGACAAGGCGCTCGAGTTCGGCATCCCCGAGCCGACCGAGACCTATTCGTCGTCGCCGCACCTCTACGCCGACCTGAACATCCCCGAGGGGTCGAAGGGCCGTCTCAAGGCGACTCCGGTGAAGCAGGCCCCCGCGACGCGCAGCGCCGGCGGCCGCACGCGCGGCGGTTCGGGTTCGGGCGAGGCATCGACCGAGGGCGGCGGACGCACGCGCACTCGGCGCCGCACCCGCAGCGCGAACCCGCAGGGCCGCGGGCGGCACGAGACCCACGGCCACGAGCAGCACGGCCACGACACCGAGGGCGGCGGCGAGCCCGGCGCACCGCTGCTGCAGGAGCCCGGCGAGGGCGTCGCCCCGCGCCGCCGGCGTCGGCGCCGCCGCAGCGGCGGAACTGGCTCGACCGGCGAGGGCTCGACCGGCGAGAGCGGCAGTGCCGCGACCGGCGACGCCACGGCGGAGTAGTCGGGAGTCGACAGCAGTCGGGGTGCGGTTCCACCGGAACCGCACCCCGACTGCGTTCGGCGGCCTGAGCAGGCGCCCGCACGTAACCGCTAGAGCTTCTCCGCGCGGATGACGTAGTGCGTGCCGTCGAGCCCGTCGACGAGGAACTGCGCCGAGAACTTCCCGTTCGCGCCCTCCACCAGCCAGTTCGGCTTGAGCACCGGGATCGGTGCGCCGATCGGCGAGATGTCGATGCGCATGCCGAGCTTGACGGTCTTCACGACCTTCGTGCGCACGAGGGCGCGGGCTGCGATCTGGGCGTCCTCGGCGCTCACGCCGGTGCGCAGCTCGCCGAGTCGGTCGAGCTCCTCCTGCCACCGCGCAGGGTCGATCTCTTCGCCCGAGGGCTCGAAATCGGCGATGAAGCTGCGGCCCGAGTGCGCATTCACGAGCACGTTCATGACGGTGCCGGCCGGCTCGCCGCCGTCATCCGCCGTGCGGCGACGAGGGATCAGGCCGCGGGTGCGCACCTGCAGGCGGGCCCACCAGAACGGGTGGAACACCTCGCTGGCCACCGCCTCAGCTCCCGGCACCTTGCGGCGCAGCACGGCGATGGCGTCGCGCTCCGAGGTGAGCCGGGCGAGGCTCACCGCTGCGGTTCCGTCGGGGGCGGACCGCCCGGGGCGCCAGCCCCGGGCGGTCTCTCCGTTACTTGCCAGAGGCATTCTGCGGCACCTGCGCCGACAGCGCATCGTTCTGGCCGGTCAGCATGCGTGCGGGGATGGGACCGATCTTGTCGGTCTCGATGAGCGCCTCCACGATGTGCGCGGGGACGGGGTGCGACTTCTGCGTGGCGAGCGACACGAGGATGAGCCCCAGTGTCGAGCAGACGATGCCGATGCCCATGGGGTCGACGCCGGTCGAGTCGACGAGACCGCTCAGCTGCCAGCCGACCGACGAGACCGTGCCGAGCAGCATCGACGCGATCGCGCCGGGAACGTTCGCCTTCTTCCACCAGGCCGCGCCGATGTACACCGGTACGAAGGCCGCGCCGAGCACGGTGGTCGAGAAGATGACGACCTCCGCGACCGCGGGCGGGTTGTTCACGGCGACGATGTAGCCGATGGCGGCGAGCACGAAGACCGTGATGCGCGAGATCCAGACCGACTGTCGGTCGCTCAGGTTCTTGATGAAGAAGCGCTGGATCAGATCCTGGCTCGCGATGGTGCCCGACTGCAGCAGCAGCGCGTCGGCCGTCGACATGATGGCGGCCATGATGCCTGCCATGACGATACCGACGGCGAAGTTCGGCAGCACCGTATCCGCGACCTCGAACACCGCGAGCTCGGGATTGTCGAGGTTCGGCAGGATGATCAGGGCCATGACGCCGACGATGTAGGGCGCCGGGATGAACAGCAGGTTGAAGCCGGTCGCGTAGAGGCTCGCCGAGCGTGCCACCGAGGGCTTCTTCATCGCCATGTGGCTGACGTTGACGTGCGGCCAGCCCATGTACCCGATCGAGAAGACGAGCACGGCGCCGATGATGACGCCCCACTGCACGGAGCCGATGCCGTCGGGGCCCCACATGGTCAGCAGGTTCGGGTTGATCTCGGCGACGGCCTCGTTACCGGCGGTCCAGCCGCCGATGGCCTGCATGGTGCCGACGAGGATCCAGACCATGCCGATGAGCATGATGATGGCCTGCACGAAATCGGTGTACGCCACGGCGAGGTAACCGCCGAGGAAGGTGTAGAAGACGATGACGCCGACGGCGATGAGCAGCGACCAGGCGTAAGGCACGCCGGTGACCATCTCGAGGCCGCGGCCGCCCGCGATGAACTGGCTCATCACGTAGAAGAAGATGCAGAACAGCGCGATCGGCGCCGCGATCGCGCGGATCCAGCGCGACGGGTAGCGGTGCTCGAGGTATTCGATCGACGTCAGCGACCCGAGGATCTGCGAGAGCTTGCGCATGCGGCGGCCGAGGATCGACAGGTTGAGCACGCCGCCGCCGATGTCGCCCATGGCGTACCAGAGCGAGTAGTAGCCCTTCGTGTATGCGAGCGAACCGGCGCCCAGGAACATGTACCCCGACATCGACGACGACTGCAGGCGCAGCGCGGTGACGGCGGGGCCGAGGCTGCGCCCGCCCAGCAGGTAGCCTTCGGCGCCCTTCGATCCGATCTTGAGCGTCCATACGCCGATGCCGGCCATCGCGATGAAGTAGACGATGAGGAACCAGGTTTCGATGTTCATGCTGCGCCACCGCCCTCGGTGCGAGCAGCCGTGATGCCGGTGTCGGCATCTTCCTCGACGTCTTCAGCACTCCAATGGCGCGACACGTAGACGAACACGAGGGTGTAGATGACCCATATTGAAGGTATACCGAAAATAATTATCGCCGTACTTGCGGGCAAGCCAAACATAAGAACACCTCGCTGTGATTCTTGTTTATGTACACATTAATGCCGGAGCGATCACAGCCTACATCAATCGAGCAGGGACGCAAATCAGCCCGGAGCCCGGAGGCGGGCCCCCGCCCTAAGCCGGAAGCGCGACGTCGGCGCGGATGCGGGCGACGACTTCCGGCGGGCTCGTGCACTCGCCGAGCCGATTCGGCTTGCCGTCGCCGTGGTAATCGCTCGCGCCCGTGACCTCGAGGCCGAGCGACACGGCATGCGCGGCGAGCGGCGGCAGCCAATCGGCCCGATTCTCGGGATGGTCGAGCTCGACTCCACCGAGTCCCGCCTCCGCGAGCTCCGCGAGGTCGTCGACCGGGAGCGGCCGACGCTGACGGCTCGCGGCGGGGTGCGCGATCACCGGGAACCCGCCGGCGTCGCGCACGAGCCGGATGGCGTTCGCGGTGTCGACCGCATAGGTGTCGAGGTAGTAGGGCGAGGCCGGCGAGAGCATCTCGGCGAAGGCCGCGCTGCGATCGACGGCGTAGCCCGCCGCGACCAGCGCGTCGGCGATGTGCGGCCGCCCGACGGTGCGCACATCGTTCGAGCCGACGACCGCGTCCCACGAGATCGCGTACTCCCCCGAGAGGCGGCGCACCATCTCGCGCGCCCGAGCCAGGCGCGATTCGCGTATTTCGGCGAGCGTTTCGAAGAGCTCGCCGGCCTCGGGCCGGATGCCGTAGCCGAGCAGGTGCCGCGACCGCCCCCGATGCTTCGTGGTGATCTCGATCCCGGGCACGAAGTCGACTCCGGCCGCGGCGGCCGCTTCGCGCGCCTCGCCCCAGCCGTCGATGGTGTCGTGGTCGGTGAGCGCGAACCCGGTGAGCCCGATGCGGGCCGCCTCGCGCGCGATCTCGGCCGGAGAAGTCGTGCCGTCCGAGAACGTCGAATGGGTGTGCAGGTCGTAGCCCGCAGCCGGCATCGATTCCATCCCCTCATTCTAGGCGGCCGGGGCGCTCGCGGTCCGCTCCGCCCTCGGAGCGGACCGCTGACCGCAGGCTGGCATGATGGAGGCATGAGCGCACACGAGCAGCAGACGCACGACGCGACGATCGATCACAGCAGCCGCAGCACGACCCCGCGGTCGACCGAGTTCCTCGAGTACATCTCGAGCGCCTGGGCCGAGCGCGCAGAGCCGCTGCCCGAAGCGCATGCGGCGGCCCCGTTCGCGGCGGCTCGTCGTGCCGCACTCGGCGCCCAGTTCGTCGGCGAACGGCTGGTGATCGCCGCGGGTGCGATGAAGCAGCGCTCGAACGACACCTTCTACGGCTTCCGCGCGCACAGCGCCTTCGCCCACCTGACGGGCTGGGGCTCGGCGAGCGAGCCGGGGGCGGTGCTGGTGCTCGATCCCTGCAGCGAGGCAGCGCCGGGCGGCGCGGGCGACGGCACCGTCGAGGCGCCAACGCACACCGCGACGCTCTTCTTCCGCGAGGCGGCCGGGCGCGACAGCGACGAGTTCTTCGCGAACCCCGAGATCGGCGAGTTCTGGATCGGCGCTCGCCCGACTCTGGCGCAGGTCGCGGCCCTGCTCGGGCTGGCCACTGCCCCCCTCGCGGAATTCGAGGCGCGGGACACCGATCGCACCCTCGACGACGCGGAGCTCGCCCGCGCGGCGTCGGAGCTGCGCCTCGTGAAGGACGCCTACGAGGTCGCCGAGATGCGGGCCGCCATCGGCGCGACCGCGCGCGGTTTCGACGAGGTGCTGGCCGCCCTTCCCGAGGCGAGCGCGCACCCGCGCGGCGAGCGCATCGTCGAAGGGGTCTTCAACCAGCGGGCGAGGCTCGACGGCAACACCGTCGGCTACGAGACCATCGCGGCCGCGGGGGCGCACGCCTGCACCCTGCACTGGATCCGCAACGACGGCGCCGTACCCGCAGGCGAACTGCTGCTGCTCGACGCCGGCGTCGAGCTCGACAGCCTGTACACGGCCGACATCACGCGCACCGTGCCCGTCTCGGGCAGTTTCAGCCCCGACCAGCGCAGGGTGTACGAGGCGGTCCTCGAGGCGGCGGATGCGGCTCTCGCGATCGTGCGGCCCGGCATCCGCTTCAGCGAGGTGCACGACGCCGCGATGGCGGTCATCGAACGCCGCACCCGCGAATGGGGGCTGGAGATGCCGGTCGCAGGCACCGATACCGCCTACCACCGCCGCTACATGGTGCACGGCACGAGCCACCACCTCGGCCTCGACGTGCACGACTGCGCGCAGGCGCGGCGCGAGATGTATATGGAGGGCACCCTCGAACCCGGGATGATCTTCACGATCGAGCCGGGTCTGTACCTCCAGCCCGACGATCTCACCGTTCCCGAAGCGCTGCGCGGCATCGGCGTGCGTATCGAGGACGACATCCTGGTGACCGAGGACGGCTGCGAGAACCTCTCCGCGGCGATCCCGCGCACCGCCGACGAGGTCGAGGAGTGGCTGCGGAACGCGCGCTGATCGACCCTCACCGAGGGTTCTGACACGCGCGGGGTACAATCGTCGCACTGTGCCTGCCATGACTCGACCGACCTCCCCCGGTCTCCGACGCCTCCGACGCGTGCGCGTCGCGGGCGGGGTCGCGGTCTCGGTGCTGCTGCTCGGCTCGGCGGCGCTCGCCCCGTTCTCGGTCGACACCGCGCTCGCCGACGAGAGCAGCGTCGCCGCCCAGTTGCAGCGGCATCAGGGCTTCACCGCTGCTGCTGCCGAGTCGCCCGCGCTCGATTCCGAGGTGCCCATCGCCGAGGATGCCACGGCGGCGCCCGGCGCCGCGGGACCGCCGGCCGCGGCCGAGTTCACGCTCGACCAGTTCATGTCGAAGGGCGTCGTCAACTGGGGCGGCTACAAGTTCACCTACTACAGCGAGCAGGTGCTGCCCGGCCCGGGCCTCGACATTCCGGGGCGCCACCTGAATGCGGCCGGATACGTGAGCGATGACCAGGGGTTCATCGTGCTCGCGGGGTCGGCGCCGAAGGGCACGGTCTACGAGACGCCCTTCGGCTACCCGGGCAAGATCTACGACCGCGGCACCGTCGGCAACCATCTCGACGTGTACATCCGCTGATCGCGCGAGTGCGCTCTCCCGCGCAGGGCGCTCAGCCGGCGACGTCCCCGTCGACGTAGACCCAGCGCCGCTCGGGCCCGCTCCGCGCGAAGCGACTGCGTTCGCGCTGCGCGAACCGCCCGGACGGGGTGCGCCCGATGGCGGTGAACTCCACGACGCCCGCGCGGTCGAAGGGGCCGCCGCCTTCGGTCGCCTCGATGAGCAGACGGAGCCATCGCACCTCGTCGTCGATCTCGAGCGCCTCCGGCCGGTTCCGCGGGTGCCAGGTATCGAGCAGGTAGTCGGCGAGCCCGAGCACGAAGGCGCTGTAGCGCGACCGCATGAGCCGTTCGGCGGTCGGCGCCGGTTCCCCGCCGTGCAGCGGGCCGCAGCACGCGCTGTAGGGTTCGCCGCGGCCGCAGGGGCAGGGATCGAGCGCCGTCATGCGTGCCAGCGTAGCGTTCGGCGCCGCACCGCCGCGAGTCGGGTGCGGCGCGGCCCGCGCGCCCCGAGAATCGGGATAGGATGGGAGGGATCGGCGCCCTGCGCCCCACCGACATTCGCGAGGAGACAACGTGAAGATCCGCACCCGCATCGCCGCAGCCGTGACCGTGGCACTCGCCTCGGTATTCGTCGCAGCCCCCGCGTTCGCGCACGAGGGCGAGGAGCACTCGATGTTCTCGAGCGCGGGCACCCCGGTCGATGTCGTGGCGATCTCGATCGTCGGCGTCGTACTGCTCGCGGTCGTGCTCATCGGCAGCACGCTCGTCGGCAATCTCTTCGAGAAGAAGTAGACGCCGCTGCTTTAGCCGGCGAAGGGCGGGGCGCAGTTCTGACGAGCTGCGCCCCGCCCTTCGTCATCTCCGTCGGCTCTCCCCCGGCTCCCGCATCCACCCTGCGCGAGACGACGGTGCGAATCTCGCTTCCCCGGATGTGTCTCGTGCACAAGGGTTCGTCTCGCGGTCGACGGGAGCATCTCGCGGTCGACGGGAGCATCTCGCGGCCGAAAGACATGCGATCAACCGAGCGGTTCGCCGGCGATGCGCGCGAGCGCGGCGAGATGTCCCTCGACCGCGTCGCGACCCGCGGCGGTCAGCGCGACCCAGGTGCGCTTGCGGGCATCGCCCGACCCGGGCGAGCTCTCCTTGCGCAGCCGGAGGTACTCGGCGTCGGCGAGCAGCTTGAGGTTCTTCGAGAGGTGCGCATCGCTGACCTCCAGCGTATCGCGGATCACCGCGAACTCCACCTCGTCGGTGCGTCTGAGCAGCGCGCAGATGCGCAAGCGCACCGGCGAGTGGATGAGATCGTCGAATGCGGCCCGCCGATCGGGCGCACTGCGACTCACTTCCCCGCCCCGCTGTCATTCGGCGTCCCGTTCCGCGCGAGCTCCTGGCGCAGGGCCGCGTCGTAACTGCGGCCGATGACGATGACGCCGACGAACGCGATGATCATCGGCACCAGCACCCAGGCCGTCGGCAGCGCCGCCAGCTTCACCGCGAGGCCCGCGACGAAGCTCACCGCCATCAGCACGATGAGTGCGATCATGAACCCGCGCGAACGCCGGCCCGCCGGTTTCGAGACCGCGACGCCGTATCGCTTCGCGTAGACCCGCGGCAGCAGCGCCATCGAGATGATGCCGAAGACGACAATACCGAGGCCGAGGCCGTTCGGCAGCGCCTGCGCTGCCACCATCGTCGCGACGATGGTGGCGAGCAGCGGGTGGTACCACCACGGTGTCACGAGGGCCGCCGCGAGCCGGGCGCCGTCGGTGCCGACGCTCGCGAGCAGCTCGCGGGCGCGCTCCGCCGATGCGCCTTCGCTCGCGTCGTCGCGACCCTCTTCGAAATCACTTTCCATATCGGCAAGCATAATGTCGCTTGCCGAACTGTCAAGCGTTCTCGTCGGGCGCGCCCGGAACGGGCTGGGGCTGATCCCTGACGAAGAAGGAGATCGCGAAGCCGACCGTGCTGACCGCCGCCCCCACGATGAAGGCGATGCGCGTGCCCGCCGCGAGCGAGTGCGGCGTCACCGCCTCGGCGGAGCCCGCGACCGACACCGATACCAGCGTCATCACCGTCACGAACAGCGCCGTGCCCGCCGCTCCCGCCACCTGCTGCGCCGTCGAGATCATGGCGCTGCCGTGCGAAGCGAGGCGCTTCGGCAGCGAACCGAGCGAGACGGAGAACAGCGGCGTGAACACGCCAGCGAGGCCGACGCTGAGCAGCAGGTGCGTGCCGAGCACCTGCCATACGCTGGTCGCGTCGGTGAAGAGCCCCATGCACCACATCGAGAGCGCGGTGACGCCCGTGCCCGGTATCAGCATGAAGCGGGCGCCGCGGCTGTCGACCATGCGCCCGACCGTCGGGCCAAGCAGGCCCATGAGCAGCCCGCCGGGCAGCAGCAGCAGGCCCGTGACCAGCGTGCTCTCGCCGAGCACCTTCTGCACGTAGATCGGCAGCAGGATCAGCGACCCGAAGAGCGCCATCGAGCTGAACGAGAACAGCAGCACCGACAGCGCGTACGGGCGCGTCTCGAAGGTGCGCAGGTCGAGCAGCGCGCGGTCGTCGCGCTGCAGTCGCAACTGTCGGGCCACGAATGCCGCGAGCGCGAGCGCTCCGACGACGAGGGCGACCCACGGCGGCATGAGCGCGTTGCCGTTCGCCGCATCGCCGATCAGGCTGAGCCCGTACACGAGCCCGCCGAACGAGAGCACCGACAGCAGCACCGACAGCACATCGATGCGCGCGACGCGGAGCATGCCGACGTTCGGCATCTTCACGGCGCCGATCACGAGCGCCGCGCCGGCGACCGGCAGCACGAAGATGAACAGCCAGCGCCAGTCGAGCACCTCGAGTATCAGCCCCGAGATCGTCGGCCCGAGCGCCGGCGCCACCGAGATGACGATCGCGATGCGCCCCATGAGGCGACCGCGCTGGCGCTCGGGAACGAGCGTCACCACCGTCGTCATGAGCAGCGGCATCATGATCGCCGTGCCGCCGGCCTGCACCACCCGCCCGAGCAGCAGCATGGTGAAGCCCGGGGCGGCGGCGGCGATCAGCGTGCCCGCGGTGAACAGGCTCATCGCGACGATGAAGAGCGGGCGCGTGTCGACGCGCTGGATGAGCATGCCGGTGATCGGGATCACGACGCTCATCGTCAGCAGGAACGCCGTCGTCAGCCACTGGCCGACCGCCGCGGTGATGCCGAGGTCGTCCATGACGGGCGGCAGCGCCACGCTCATGATCGTCTCGTTGAGGATGACGACGAAGGCCGAGGCGAGCAGCAGCCAGATCGCGAGCTGTTCGCGGGCGCCGAACTCCGGCTCCCCCGCATCGCCGAAGGGTTCGGAGTGGGCCGAAGGTGAATCAGACATAAGAGGTCAAGCCTACCGGAATCTCCGCGCTAGTTCTTCGCCGCACCGCTCTTTTCTGCCGGAGACTTTTCAGTGACCGGCTTCTCCGTCGCGGGCTTCTCGGTCGCGAGCTTCTCCGTCGCGGGCTTCTCGGTCTGAGAGTCCTCGGTCGCGGATCTCTCGGCGGCGCTCCGCTCCGCCTCCTGCCACTGCGTGCAGGCCGTCTCCGCGTCCGCGGGCAGCCCGAGCGCCTCTCGAGCCTCGGCCGCTGCGACGCCGGCGTCGGCCGCCCCCTTCCACGAATAGACGGTCGCCTTCTCGATGGGCAGGTCGGCGACCTTCTCGGCCTGCTTCGCGTCATCGCGCAGCGTGTCGCGCACCGCCTCGACCTCGTCCACGGCATCCGCCGGCCAGGCACGATCCTTCGGTTCGAGCTGCCCCGCGGCACGCTCGCTCGCCTCGCCGACCGCGAGCATCGCCTCGGAGAAGCCCTCGGTGCCGTCGTCGCCGCGGGACTGGGCGATCCGCAGACGATCGACCTCCACGTCGAGCTCATCCCACGCTTCGTTCACCGGGCACACGGCCGACAGGTAGAGCCCGCCCGCCTTCGTCGCCGACAGCACTTCCGGCTCCGGCGGCTCCTCGGGAGCGGCGGCCTGGCAGCCGATGAGCAGCAGCGCGGCGGTCGCGGATGCTGCGGCGCCGGCTGCTCTCCAGGTCCTCGTACGCATCATCTCAGAATAGCGCGAGGGGGATGGGATTATGGTGGGCTCATGGCGAGATACCAGGACGAAGCCGCAGCCGCAGCAGACGGCTTCACCATCGTGCACCAGGCCGACCGGCACCGATACGCCCTGCTGCAGCAGCCCGGTGGCGAGGCGGGGCCCGGAGCGCCGGAACCCCGCATGATCGGCGAGGCGCACTATACCCTCATCGGCGACGACGCGATCGATTTCGATCACACCGTCGTCGATCCGTCGCTGCGCGGCACCGGACTCTCGGGCGTGCTCGCCCGACGCGCGCTGACGGGCAGCGCGGCGGACGGCCGACGCATCCTTGCATCGTGCTGGTTCATCGAGGGATACCTCGCGAAGCATCCCGAGCTGCGCCGAGACGTTCCGCAGTCGCAGAAGCGCGAGACGCACGACGAAGGCTGAGCGCCCTCGCCTCACTTCTCCTTGCGGGTGCGCATGCGCAGGCGTGACGGCTTCGCGCTCTGCTGCTGGATGAGCTCCGTGAGGTCGCGTTCGATGAACTGCTGGATGCGCCCTTCGCGCGCCCCGCGGTACTCGTCGTTGTCGCCGCCGCTGTAGTACGGGTGCGACGCGCGCTCCTTCAGCGAGTCGCCGATCTCCGCCCAGGCGAGATCGCGTGCGCGCCCGGCCGTCTCCGCGAGGAACTCCTCGTCCTCGACGCGCTTGCGCAGCTCCTCCGCGACCCCGGCGTAGACCTCGCGACGATGCTTGAGCGTCGTGTTGTCGCCGATGCCGTAGTCGGATTCGCTCCACGAGCTGCGGCCGGTATCGCGGATCTCGCCGATCATCCGCCCGATGTGCTCGGCGTCGTGCTCGCGCTCGTCGGCGAGCTTCTCGGTCGCGCTGCGCACCATCTCGATGATCTCGGCCTTGTCGTAGTCGACGTGGCGCTTCAGCGCGTTCATGATGATGTCGTTCTTCACCGTCATGCGCACCGCGACATCGGCGACGAGCAGCCCCTGCTCGACGATCTCCTCGACCGGAGCCAGCACACGGCGCGGCAGGCGCCGCGGTCGCCCACGATTACGCTTGCGCTTCTTCCACCAGTTGAACACGGCCCCCCTCTCGACAGCTTCGCACTCGAACCGCTTCCATTATCGCCGATCGTCCGGCATCGCCGACACCCAGATCGACGAGGAGGCCGCCGGCCCCAGGCTGATCGGCTCGCCGGTGCCGGCCAGCTGCACCGTCACGGTCTCGGCGTACGGTTCCGACGGCAGCAGCTCGAGCTCCGCGTCCACGACGATGCCGCGCGAGGCGAAGTACTGCAGCATCTCGTTGTCGGCATCCGAGATGCGTTCGACGCGCACCCGACCCGGGGCGCTCGCGAGCTGCAGCACGACGGCATCGGGGCGGTGCACGCGACCATCGGCGCCGGGGATCGGATCGCCGTGCGGATCCCGGGTCGGGAACCCGAGCACCCGGTCGACTCGGTCGACCAGTTCGTCGGAGACCGCGTGCTCGAGGCGGTCGGCCTCGTCATGCACCTCGTCCCACTCGTAGTCGAGCATCTGCACGAGGAACGTCTCGAGCAGCCGGTGGCGGCGGGTCATCGCGACGGCGTGCTGATGCCCGATCTCCGTAAGGGTGACGCTGCCGTACGGCGCGTGCCCGATGAGCTCGAGATCGGAGAGCTTGCGCAGCGCATCCGAGACGGTCGACAGCCGCACTCCCGCCGCTTCGGCGATCGCGGAGTTCGTCACGGGCGCCTCGGACCACTCCTGCAGGCTCCAGATCACCTTCAGGTAGTTCTGCATGCTCGGCGAAATACTGTCAACACTCACCCCGCCAGGGTACTCGCTCGGGCCGAGCGCGGGCCCGATCCGCACGCCCTGGTGCTCGGGCCCGCGGAGGAGGACACTGGAAGCATGGACATCAGGATCAAACGCGTGTACGAGAACGCAGAACCCGGCGACGGCTACCGGGTGATGGTGGATCGGCTCTGGCCGCGCGGCATCGCAAAAGAAGCGGCGCACCTCGATCTCTGGGACAAGGATGTCGCCCCGAGCCCCGAGCTGCGCCGCGCGTGGCACTCCGACGTCGACGGGCACTCCCCCGAGCACTTCGCCGCCTTCGCTGCGGACTACCGGTCGGAACTGGCCGACGGGCCTGGCCTCGCGGCGCTCGACTCCCTCGCGGAGCTCGCTCGGGCGCATTCGCCGCTCACCCTCGTGTACGGCGCGAAAGACGAACGGGTCAATCATGCCGTGGTGCTGCGCGACGCGCTCATCGAGCGGCTCGCCGGCTGACCGTCCGCGCGCCTGCACCGTTCACCCGGCGTTGCGCTGCAGCACGTCCCGCAGCCGCTCGATCGCGCCGGAGAACACCGCATCTTCGGGGCCGCCCATGCCGAGCACGAGTCCGGCCGTGCGGTCCGGGCGCTCATGCCGCCAGTACGCGCCGAGCGCCGCGACCCCGAGACCTTCTGGGAATTCCGGGGCGGGCCGAGCGGCCTGCCGCACGATCTCGGACTCGCGGCGCAGCACGGCGTCGGGCGCGCCCGTCAGCTCGATGACGGCGTGCAGCCCCCCGTTCATCGGCCGCGGGCGCGCGCCCGAGAGCCCTGCGAAGCGCTCGGAGAGCAGATCGCGCCGCGCCGCGTAGCGCCGGCGCATGCGGGCGATGTTGCGGCGCAGCTCGCCGCTGCGCAGGAACTCCGCGAGCGCCAGCTGCACGACGGTCGACACCGGCGAGCCGAGATCGCGGCGCACCGGCTCGAGCACCCCGCGCAGACGTTCGGGGGCGAGCAGGAAGCCTGCGGCGAGCGCCGGGGTGACCGTGCTCGAGAAGGTGCCGAGGGTGACCACGGGCCCCGACACGGGGTCGTCGAGCGCCGCGAGCGCCGGCAAGGGGCTGCCGGTGCTGCGCAGTTCGGAGTCGTAGTCGTCCTCGACGATGACCACGCCGGTGCGCGAGGCCCACTCGAGCAGCTCACGCCGGCGCGGCAGCGGCAGCGAACCGCCGACGGGGTACTGGTGGCTCGGCGTGACGATGACGAGGTCGAGCAGGCCGTTCGGCAGGCGGTCGACGCGCAGGCCGTCGTCGTCGACGGGCAGACCGACGATGCGCGCGCCGTGCCGGGCGGCGACACCGCGCAGCGACGGATACCCGGGGTCTTCGACGCCCACGACGAGGCGCCTGCCGTGCGTGGTGCCGAGGGCGCTGAGCAGCAGGCCGAGCCCCTCGCGCGCGCCGGCGGTCACGAGCACATCGGCAGCGGGACGTGCGGTGCCGCGCACGAGTCTCAGGTGCTCGGCGATCTCCGCACGCAGGCCCGGGTCGCCGAGCGGCGGGGCCGGGCGATCGGCCCGGATGAGCGCGCTGCGCCAGGCCGCTCGCCATGCCGGCCTGTCGACCGTATCGGTGACCGGCGCTCCGGGCTTCAAGGGCGGGCGCGGGGCCGGCCGTTCGTCGTACGGATCGGAGCGCGGATCGGAGCGGCCGCCGCGGCTTCCCGGATGGACTGCTGCCCGACCTGCATGGGGCTCGCCGGCAGCGGCGTTCCCCCGCGGACTCCGTTCGCCCTGCCCCGGCGCGGTGCGGCGACCGATCAGATCGGGGTTGACCATGGTGCCGCGACCGTGCTCGGCGCTGAGGTACCCCTCGGCGATGAGCTGCTCATAGGCGGCCACCACGACACCGCGTGCGACGCCGAGCCGCTGCGCGAACTGCCGCGTCGCGGCGACGCCCTCGCCGGGCCGCAGCGCTTCGCGGTCGATGGCGTCGCGCAGGGCTGCCGCGATCTGCACGGGCAGCGAGCTCTCGGCGGCGCGGTCGAGCGTCACCGGAATCTCTGCGGGGGTGCGGGGGTGCGGGGCGGGCATGCGTCAAGTCTGGCATCCACGGACGCAATGGTCCACTCTTGATCACAAGAAGTGGATCTTGCAGAGTACCAATCGACCCGGCAATGGTGGAGGCATGACTGAACTCGATACTCCGGAAACCACCTTCGTCAAGCGCGGACTCGCCGACCGTTTCGTCGGCGGCGTCATCATGGACGTCGTCACCGCCGAGCAGGCGCGCATCGCCGAGGCAGCAGGCGCCGTCGCCGTCATGGCGCTCGAGCGCGTCCCGGCCGACATCCGTGCGCAGGGCGGCGTCGCCCGCGCGAGCGACCCCGATCTCATCGACGCCATCCGGGCCGCCGTATCCATCCCGATCATGGCGAAGGCCCGCATCGGGCACTTCGTCGAGGCCCAGGTGCTCGAGGCGCTGGGCGTCGACTTCGTCGATGAGAGCGAGGTGCTCTCGCCCGCCGATTACGTGAACCACATCGACAAGCGCGGCTTCGCGGTCCCGTTCGTCTGCGGGGCCACGCATCTGGGCGAGGCGCTGCGTCGCATCGCCGAGGGCGCGGCGATGATCCGCTCGAAGGGCGAGGCCGGCACGGGCGACGTCTCCGAGGCGACGAAGCACATCCGCACGATCAGGAGCGAGATCGCGCGGCTCGGCGTGCTGGGCGATGACGAGCTCTTCGTCGCAGCGAAGGAGCTGCAGGCGCCGTATGCGCTGGTCGCCGAGGTCGCGCGCACCGGCAAACTGCCGGTGCCGCTCTTCACGGCGGGCGGCGTCGCCACCCCGGCCGATGCGGCGATGATGATGCAGCTCGGCGCCGACGGCGTGTTCGTCGGTTCGGGCATTTTCAAGTCGGGCAACCCCGAAGCGCGCGCGACGGCCGTCGTCACGGCGACCGCGAATTCCATGGACGCGAAGCTGATCGCCGACGTCTCGCGCGGCCTCGGCGAGGCGATGGTCGGCATCAACGTCGCCGATCTGCCCGCACCGCACCGCCTCGCCGAGCGCGGCTGGTAGCCGGCGCCCGCTCCGCACGCCGCCCAGACGGCCGCGAATGCGGGTTCTGGTGCAGAATCCGTCGAGAATTCCGCACCAGATCCCGCATGCGGCCTCGCCGGACTCGGACATGCACTGCCCATCCCAAAATTAGGTAGATCGGTCTACCTTGTTTATGATGTCTGCATGAGCGAAGCACTGCGCAACGGCGGCAAGAACCCGGGCCGACGACACGGATCGGCCCGACGTCGAATTCTGCACGCCGCCGCCGCCAGGTTCTACGCCGACGGCATCGCCGCGACCGGCATCGATGCGATCACGTCGGATGCCGGAGTCGCCAAGATGAGCCTCTACAACAACTTCGCGTCGAAGGCGGACCTGGTCGAGGCCTACATCGCCGCCCGCCATGACGAATGGCTCGCCCTGCACGAGGCGCGCCGGTCCGGCGCACGCACTCCGCTCGACCGGGTGCTCGCGGTATTCGACGCCTACATCGATCATGCCGAGCTGGGCTATGCCCATGGCTTCCGCGGGTGCGGGCTGCTGAACGCCGCAGCCGAACTCTCCGTCGGCGAGCCGGGCCGCGAAGCCGTGCGCCGCCACAAGGAGGAGGTCGAGGCCATTCTCCTCGACCCTCTGCGCGAACTGACGGGAGAGAGTCGAGCCGCCGAGACCGCGGAGCATTGCTCCTTCCTGCTCGAGGGGGCGGTCGCCCGGGCGGGTCTCGAGGGCGGCCCGTCCCGACTCCAGCACGCACGAGCTCTCGCCGAACGGCTGGTCACCGCTCTGCCGGCCGAAGAACGGCAGACGCGCGCCGAAGGCCGAGCATGATGCATCGCGACCGCACGATCGGCATCGCCATGCTGACCTTCGCCTCCCTCGCATGGGGTACCACCGGCACCGCCGCAACCTTCGCTCCCGGCGTCGGGCCGCTCGCGATCGGAGCGGCGGCGCTCGGCATCGGCGGCATTCTTCAGGCGCTCATCGCACTCCCGCAGTTGCGGGCGAACCGGCACGAGTTGCGGGCGCGGGCCGGAATCGTCATGTTCGGGGCGATCGCCGTTGCAATCTACCCGCTCGCGTTCTACAGCTCGATGCATTTCGCGGGCGTCGCCATCGGCTCGGTCGTCTCGCTCGCCTCTGCTCCCATCGCATCGGGCCTGCTCGAGCGCCTCGTCGACGGCACCGGCCTCGGTCCGTGGTGGTGGTTCGCAGTCGGTCTCGGCATCATCGGCAGCGCCGCTCTCTGCGCCTCGCGGGCGACGATGAGCACCGGTTCGCTCCTCGAGACCACGACGGGAGTCGCGCTCGGACTCGCCGCGGGCGCCAGCTACGCCGCTTACTCGTGGTCCTCGTACCGGCTCATGCGCGCCGGGGTCGGGCGCGCTGCATCGATGGGTGCCGTTTTCGGTCTCGGCGGGATGCTGCTCATGCCCGTGCTGGCACTCACCGGAGCCCCGATCTTCGAATCCCCCGGCAATATGGCCGTTGCAGCGTACATGGCTCTCGTGCCGATGTTCCTCGGCTATGTGCTCTTCGGCGTCGCATTGACGAGGGTGAGCGCGAGTACGGCGACGACCGTCACCCTGCTCGAACCCGCGATCGCGACCGTGCTCGCGGTGCTCATCGTCGGCGAACGACTCGGACCGCTCGGCTGGGCGGGTCTCGGCTGCATCGCGATCGTGCTCGTCGTGCTGACGCTCGCGCCCGGCGCGGAGAGCGCCTCGACGAACACCGCCGCACGGACGACCGCGGAACCGGCATCCCGTGCGGCATCCGTCAGGAGTTCTGCGGCGGATCCCGCCCCGCCGAGGTGAGAGCCGCGGCCTCAGACGAAGCGCGTTCCGGGCCCCGCGAGCCGGCCCCGCATGACCTCGATCGCGGCGGGGTTCTCGTCGATCAGGACGAAGCGCCGTCCGAGCTCGGCGGCCGCCGCCCCCGCCGTGCCGCTGCCGGCGAAGGCGTCGAGCACCCAGTCGCCGGGCCGGGACGACGCCTGCACGATACGGCGCAGCACTCCGAGCGGCTTCTGCGTCGGGTACCCGGTGCGCTCCCCGCCCGTCGGCGAGACGATGGTATGCCACCAGGTGTCGGTCGGCAGCTTGCCGAGCGCGGCCTTCTCGGCGGTCACGAGCCCCGGCGCCATATAGGGCTCGCGGTCGACGGCCTCGGCGTCGAAGTAGTAGTGATCGGGCAGCTTCGCGTAGACGAGGATGTTGTCGTGCTTCGCGGGCCACCGGCGCTTCGCCCGCGCCCCGTAGTCGTACGCCCAGATGATCTCGTTGATGAAGCACTCCGGGCCGAACAGCGCGTCGAGCATCACCTTCGCGTAGTGCACCTCGCGGTAGTCGAGGTGCAGGTAGAGCAGCCCGTCGGGCGAGAGCACGCGCCATGCCTCTTCGAGACGGGGCTCGAGGAAGGCCCAGTAGTCGCCGAAGCGGTCGTCGTACGATTCGAGCGCGCGACGGGTCGCGCTGTAGCCCTGGCCCCGGAAGCCGAGCCGCGTGCCGCCGCCGGCTCCCGGTTCCGAGGCTCGGACCACGTCCACGCGCTCCGCACGGCGCTCGCGCCCGGTGTTGAACGGAGGGTCGAGGTAGACGACCGCGAAGCGGCTGCCGGGCAGGCTGCGCAGAATCGGCAGGTTGTCGCCCGCGAAGACGAGATTCGGGCCCGCCTCGTCCCACGCAGCGAGCCCCTTCCCGTCAGCGCCGCTCACAGGCCGATCGGCGGCTCGTCGACGAGCGGCACCGGGTCGAGCACTCGGGCGAGCTCGGCCTCGTCGATCGCCTCGATCGACGTCGGCCGCCACCGCGGGTTGCGATCCTTGTCGATGACCTGCGCGCGCACGCCCTCGGCGAAGTCGGGGCGCACGCTGAGGCGGCCGAGCACACGCAGGTCGTCCTCGAGCACCGCCCGCAGGTCGAGGGATGCGCGGCGCGTGCGCGAGATCTGCGCGAGCGTGACGGCGACCGACACGGGGCACATGCCCCGCACGGTCTCAGCGGTCGCGGCGGCATCGGCCGCGCCCTCGCCGCCCGCCGCCGCTGCGGCGTCGAGGCCAGCCAGGAGCCGCAGTGCCGCCTCGCGCGGCTGCGCCTCGACGTCGGCGAGGGCGGCCTCCGCGATCGGATCCCACCAGGTGCGCGCCGCGGCCACGGTTGATGCGGGCGCGGGCTCCGAGAAGCGCGCGCAGGCCGCTCCCGGCTCCTCCCCCGCTTCGAGCGCTGCGGCGAGTGCCCCGAGCCGCTCGGCAGGCACGAAATAATCGGCGAACCCGAGGGCGATGGCGTCGCCCGCGGCCATCTCGCCCGAGGTCACCGCGAGCAGTTCTCCGAGCCGGCCGGGCGCACGCGCGAGCAGCAGGTGGCCGCCGACGTCGGGCACGATACCGATGCGCACCTCGGGCATCGCGAGGCGGCTGCGTTCGGTGACGACGCGGTGCTGAGCATGGCCGGTGAGACCGATGCCGCCGCCCATGGTGACGCCGTCCATGAAGCCGACGACGGGCGTGCGGGAGACCCCGATCATGTGGTCGACGCGGTACTCGATCGCGAGGATGTCGCGGGCTCCGGTGCCGCTCGCCGCGAGCTCCTTGATATCGCCGCCGCCGCAGAACCCGCGCTCGCCCGCGCCATCGAGCAGGATGGCGCTGCCGTCGGCCTCGCCGACCGCGGTCTCGAGCCCGAGGAACATCTCGCGGTTCAGCGCGTTGATCGCCCGCGGCCGGTTCAGCGTGATGCGAGTGATCGCTCCCGACCGCCTGGCGATGATGAGCGGTTCGGGCGCGGTGTTCGCGGCCTCGGTCGACGTCGATGCAGTGGCGTTGCTCATGGCAGCACCGTAGCAGCACGCCGGGCGACTCGTCGCGCGCGACGGGACGGTGCGCCCGCCTGCGGGTAGGCTCGGTTCTCGTGTTCGATTCTCGCTACGACAACGACCCCGTCTCACGCATGCGACCGCGGCGCGGGCCCGTGCAGCGCCGGCAGGTGCCGCTGTCGAAGGGGCTCGTGGTCGAGCACACCGAGACGGAATGGTGCGGGGCGGTCGTGGGGGCCCGCGAAGGCCTGGTGCAGCTCGAGGACTTCGGCGGCAAGGTGCGCGCGTTCCCCGTGAACGACGGGTTCCTCATCGACGGCGAGCCCGTCGTGCTGGTGCTGCCGAAGCGGCAGCCTGCCGGCCGGCAGCGCACGGCTTCGGGCTCGTTCGCGGTCGCCGAGCAGCGGGCCCGGGTCGCGATGCCGAGCCGCATCTTCGTCGAGGGCAAGCACGATGCCGAGCTCGTCGAGCAGGTGTGGGGCGACGACCTGCGCGTCGAGGGCGTCGTGGTCGAACTGCTGCAGGGCGCCGACAACCTCGAGGCGGTGCTCGCCGAGTTCGGGCCCGGTCGGGGGCGTCGCGCGGGCGTACTGCTCGATCACCTCGTACGCGGCAGCAAGGAGACGCGGATCGCCGATGCGATCGCCCGAGGCCCGCACGGCGGCCACGTGCTCATCGTCGGCCACCCGTTCGTCGATATCTGGCAGGCGGTGAAGCCGGGGCGCGTCGGGCTCGAGGCCTGGCCGACGATTCTGCGCGAGATCGAATGGAAGGCGGGCATCTGCCGCGCGCTCGGCTGGCCGTCGGACGAACCGGCGGATATCGCGGACGCCTGGTCGCGGATCCGCGGGCGCGTGCGCGATTTCCGCGACCTCGAACCCGAGCTCGTCGGCCGCGTCGAGCACCTCATCGACTTCGTCACCGCCGCCTGATCCCCACCATTCGGGAGTATTCTGTTCGACATGTCGAACCCCGTGTTTCTGGTGATGCCGCAGTGGCAGGGGTCGCCGTCGTCACGCGCCATGCAGCTCGCCGACGGCGCCCGGGTGCTGCGGGAGGATCTGCCGAGCGCGGCCACCCGCGAAGTCGCGGTGCCGCTCGAGGCGGGCGATGCGATGGGCACGCCGGTCGCCCGACTGAGCAGTCTGCTGAACGCCCGCGAGGCGGCGCGCGAGGCCCTCGCCCGCGCCGACGGGCCGGCCATCATCGTGGGCGGCGACTGCGCGTCGTCGCTCCCGGGTCTCGAGGCGGCGGCCGCGAGCGACGACGGCGCGCTCGCAGTGCTCTGGTTCGACGCGCACCCCGACCTGCAGCATCCGAGCACGTCGCCATCGGGCGCGGCTTCGGGCATGACGCTGCGGCACGCGCTCGGCGACGGTTCCCCCGACCTCGCGTCGGCGCATCCGATCGACACCGCGGCGCTCACCCTCGTCGGCGTGCGCGCGAGCGACCCCGAGGAGCGCGAGGAGGTCGACCGGCTCGGCATCTCGACCATCGGCCCCGCGATCGACCTCGACGGGCCCGAAGAGCTCGCGGCGCGGATCGCTGGCCGGCTCGCCGAACTCGGCGCCGAACGCGTCTACGTGCATATCGACCTCGACGTGCTCGACCCGTCGGAGTTCGCGGCCGTCCACTCGCCGGTGCCGTTCGGCCTCACGGTGGCGCAGCTCACGGCGGCGGTCCGCGCCGCCGTCGCCGCGCTGCCGCTCGCGGGGGCCGCGATCTGCGAGTTCGCGCCCGCGGATGCCGAGCTCGCGGCCGATGACCTGCCGACCGTGCTGCGCGTGCTCGCGGCCCTCACCTCCGGTACGGCGCGTTGACGGGCGCCCCGCCGTCGGCTGCGGCGACCGCTGCGGCGAGCCGCTACGACGGGATGGCGCCCTGGCCCCTCGCCCGTCTCGGCTACTGGTACGCGACGGCCGTCGGCTTCGCCTGGGGAGCGATGCTCAGCACCGGCCGCGTGCGCAGGCACCACGGCATGTGGGTGTTCACCGGGCTGCCCCGCTGGGCGTTCAAGCGCGGCGGGGTCTGCGTCGGGGCGTGCTATCTCACCGACCGCAACGTGGGCACGGCCGTGCTGCGGCACGAGCTCGTGCATGTCGAGCAGTGGCGCCACTACGGGTTCGCGATGCCGCTGCTCTATCTCTTCGCCGGCAGCGACCCGCTGCGCAACCGGTTCGAGATCGAAGCCGGTCTCGAAGACGGCGGGTACGTGCGCCGGGGCCGGCCCGGCGCACACTGATCCCTGGCGGGCCCGCCGCAGCCGTCAGGCCGGCTGCCGCTTCGGGTTCAGCGCGGCGAGGATCGCCGCACGCAGCTCCTCGGGCGGGCAGTTGTTGTCGCGCTCGTCCTCGCACGCACGGCGCACGACATCGGTGAGGCTGATGCACACCGTCTGCTCGTCCTGGCAGTGCGCGCAGGTCTCCAGGTGCTCTCGGATCGGTGCGGACTCCTCAGCGCACAGCTCACCGCGCAGCATCTCGTAGAGGTTGGCCTTGGCCTTCTCGCAACCGCAATCGCCTGTCTGGCTCATCGGGCGTTCCCTCCTGTGCTCTTCGCGTCGTCCTTAGCAAGTCCAACGCCCTGCTCGCGTGCGTATTCCCCGAGCGACTTGCGCAACCTGGCGCGCCCCCGGTGCAGGCGGCTCATCACCGTGCCGATCGGCACCTCGGCGATATCCGCGATCTCCTGATAGCTGAACCCTTCGACGTCGGCGAGGTACACGGCGAGGCGGAAGTCCTCGGGCAGGTCGTTGAGCGCCTGCGATACCACCGAGTCGGGGGTGCGGTCGATCGCCTCGGCCTCGGCCGAACGCGCCGACATCGCCGTCGTCGACTCGGCGCCGCCGAGCTGCCAGTCCTCGAGCTCGTCGACCGCGCCCAGATACGGTTCGCGCTGGCGCTTGCGGTAGGTGTTGATGTAGCTGTTCGTCATGATGCGGTACAGCCAGGCCTTGAGGTTCGTGCCCTCCGTGAACGACCCGAAGGCCGAGTACGCCTTGAGATAGGTCTCCTGCACCAGATCCTGCGCATCCTGGGGATTGCGCGTCATCTTCATCGCCGCGCCGTACAGCTGGTCGAGCAGCGGCAGCGCGTCGGCGGTGAATCGCGCTTCCAGTCGCTTCTGGTCTTCTCCTACCGGCGTATCGCTCACCCTCCCGATCCTAGCCCGCCGATCCCGTCCGTTCCCGCAGCCCGTCCCGGCATCGCCGGGCGCCGAGGCGGACTCGCCAGGGATCAGGCCCCGCTCCGGCCCGCCGGGTAGACTCGGGGGCGTGTTCGAAGCGAAGATGAACAAGGGCAAAGACGGCGAAGAGATCGGGGCGGTAGACGTGCCCGATGACGAGTCGACGGCGTGGGCCGCTCCCCCGGCCGCAGGCCCTGTGTCGGCCCGCGTGCCGATGCCGAGTTCGAAGTCGCTCACCGGCCGGGAGCTGATCCTCGCCGCGCTCGCCGACGGGCCGAGCGTGCTGCACAATCCGCTGCGATCGCGCGACTCCGACCTCATGGTCGATGCGCTGCGCGGGCTCGGCACCGGTTTCGAGACGATCGAGACGGGCAACCCCTACGGGCCCGACCTGCGCATCACGCCGGCCGAGGAGCTGATCGGCTCGACGAGCATCGCCTGCGGGCTCGCCGGCACCGTGATGCGCTTCGTGCCCGGCGTGGCGGCGCTCGCGCTCGGCCCGGTCTCGTTCGACGGCGACCCGTACGCCCGCAAGCGCCCGATGCGCCCCGTGCTCGATGCGCTGCGCGCGCTCGGCGCGGACATCGCTGACGAGGGCCGCGGGTTCCTCCCCTTCACCGTGCACGGCGGCGGGTCGCTGCGCGGCGGCCGAGTGGAGGTGGACGCGTCGCTCTCGAGCCAGTTCGTGTCGGCGCTGCTCTTGGCCGCTCCCCGCTTCGACGAGGGCGTGCACGTGGTGCATGTCGGCGACCGGGTGCCGAGCATCCCGCACATCGAGATGACGATGGAGACGCTGCGGGCGCGCGGCGTCGACGTGTCGTCGCCGACCGTCGGCGAATGGGTCGTGAAGCCCGGGCCGATCCGTGCGGTCGATACGCGCATCGAGCCCGACCTGTCGAACGCGGCCCCGTTCCTCGCCGCCGCGGTCGCCGCCGGCGGCAGCGTCACGGTTCCCGATTGGCCGACGTCGACGACGCAGGTGGGCGATCAGCTGCGCACGCTGCTGCCGGAGTTCGGCGCGACCGCGGAGCTCGCGGCCGACGGCTCGCTCACGGTCTCGGGCGACGGCCGGCTGCGCGGGGTGCGGCTGCACGTACCCGAGGCGGGCGAGCTCTCGCCGACGCTCGTCGGCCTCGCGGCGCTCGCCGGCGCGCAGGGGCACGCGAGCGAGATCACCGGCATCGGGCACATCCGCCACCACGAGACCGACCGCATCGCGGCGCTGGTGGCCGAGGTCAACCGTCTCGGCGGCAGAGCCGAGGAGCTCGAGGACGGCATCGCCATCCACCCCGCCGAGCTGCACGGCGGTCTGTGGGGCGCGTACGCCGACCACCGTATGGCGACGACCGGCGCCGTGCTCGGCCTGAGCGTGCCCGGCGTCGAGGTCGACGACATCGGCTCCACGTCGAAGACGATGCCGCTGTTCACCGAGATGTGGGCCGGCATGCTCGACGGCGGCGACGGTCTGCCGCAGACGCAGACGCAGACGTCGCCCGAGTCGCGCGAGAGCACTCACGAGGGCGGCGATCTGCTGGGCGATCTCATCGGCGGGGCATTCTCGGGCGGCGAGGCGGTCGTGCGCGGCACCGGCAGCGTCATCGGTTCGATCGGTCGCGGCATCGCCCGTGGAATCTCGGAGCTGGATTGACGGTGAGCTGGCTGCCGCCCGACGACGAGGACGAGACGCCGTACGGCGAGTACGCCGATCACCGCGTGCGCGAGCGCCCGAACCCGAAGGGCAATAGGCCCCGGACGAAGCGCCGCCCCGAGCACGCGGATGCCATCGTCGCGATGGTCACCGGGGTCGACCGCGGCCGTTACACGGCGCTCGTCGCGGAGGGCGCGGACCCGGCATCGCCCGTCGAACGCACCGTCGTCGCCGCCCGGGCCCGCGAACTGCGCCGCACCCCGATCGTCATCGGCGACCGCGTGCAGCTCGTTGGCGACACGAGCGGGGCCGAGGGGGCGCTCTGCCGCATCATCGGCCTCGAGGAGCGCCGTACCCTGCTGCGCCGCAGCGCCGACGACAGCGACCGCTTCGAGCGCGTCATGGTCTCGAACGCCGACCAGATGCTCATCGTCGTGGCCGCGGCGAACCCCGAACCCCGGGTGCGCCTCGTCGATCGCTATCTCGTCGCCGCGTACGATGCCGGCATCAGGCCGCTCATCTGCATCACGAAGACCGACCTCGCCGACCCCGAGCCGTTCCTCGCCCACTTCGCCGCCCTCGAGGTACCGATCTTCCGCTCGGCCCCGGGCGCGTGGCCGCTCGCCGAGATCCGCGAAGCGCTGGCGGGCCGCACGACGGTGTTCGTCGGGCATTCGGGCGTCGGCAAGTCGACCCTCATCAACGAGCTCGTGCCCGAGGCCGAGCGCGCCACGGGCCACGTCAACGAGGTCACCGGCCGAGGCCGGCACACCTCGTCGTCATCGGTCGCGCTGCGGGCGGCCACCCCGGGCGTTCCGGCCGGGGACTCGGGCTGGGTGATCGACACGCCGGGCGTGCGGTCGTTCGGGCTCGGCCACGTCACGAGCGACAGCATCCTGCGCGGGTTCACCGACCTCGCCGCACTGATCGAGGAGTGCCCGCGCGGGTGCACGCACCAGGCGGACGCCCCCGACTGCGAGCTCGATGCCGCGATCGCCGACGGCCGCCTCGACGCCGCCGGGGCGCTGCGGGTCGACTCCCTGCGACGCCTGCTGAAGTAGCTGGCCGGGCTCACTCCGAGACGCGCACGGCTCCCGTCGGCAGTTCGTCCGCCTCGTCGAACGCGAGCTCGGGGGTCGGGCGACGGAACCCGCGGGTGAGTACCAGCAGGTAGACGATGCCGACGCCCGCCCAGATGAGGCCGACCGTCATCGCGAGCCCGTCCAGGCCGACCCAGAGCGCCGCGTTGATCAGGAACCCGATGCCGGGCACCACCGTCCAGGCGAACGTCGAGCCCGCGGCATGGTTCGTGCGGCGGTGCCTGATCCAGAATGCGATCACCGACAGGTTCACGAACGCGAATGCGGTGAACGCACCGAAGTTGATGAGCGAGGTGGCGGCGTTCAGGTCGAGCTTCAGGGCGACGAGCGCGATCGCCCCGACCAGCACGATGTTGCAGACCGGCGTGCCGAACCTCGGGCTCACGTAGCCGAACACCTTCCGCAGCAGGATGCCGTCGCGCCCCATCGCGAAGAGCAGGCGCGAGGCGCTCATCTGCGATGCGAGGCCCGACGAGACCACGGAGATCGTAGCACCGACGAGGAAGAGCGTCTGGAAGACGATGCCGCCGATGAAGAGCGCGAGATACGGCGATGCGCCCTCGATGTCGTCGGCGACCGCACGCAGCGATTCGAGGTCGGGAACGAGCGTCTGCATGATGTAGGTGATCGCGATGAAGAAGGCCGCACCGAGCGCGGCGATCCACATGATGGCCCGCGGCACCGTGCGGCGCGGATCGACCGTTTCCTCGGACAGGGTCGTGACGGCGTCGAAGCCGAGGAACGCGAGGGCGAGCACCGAAGCGCCGCCGATGAGGCTCGTCATGTCGGCGGACATCGAGTAGAACGGAGCGTAGGTGAAGCTCAGCGCATCGTCGGCGAGGATCGCCCGGAACGTGAGCACGGCGAACACGATCGCGAGGAGCGCTTGGAAGACCACCATGATCATGTTCGCCGCGGCGCTGATGCGCACGCCGACGATGTTGAGCACGGTGATGAGGACGAGCAGGCCGACGATCCACACCCACCCGGGTACCTCGGGGAACTGCGCGGACAGATAGATCTTCGCGAGCAGCGCGTTGATCATCGGCAGGAACAGGTAGTCGAGCAGCGCGACCCAGCCGACGAGGAAGCCGACCGGGGCCGCGATCGTGCGACGGGCGTAGGTGTAGGCGGAGCCGGCGGAGGGGTAGACCCGCACCATCTTCGCGTAGCTGAGGGCGGTGAAGAGCACCGCGATGGTGACGATGATGTACGACATCGGCACATGGCCGCGGGTCGCCTCGGACACGATGCCGAAGGTATCGAAGACCGCGAACGGCGACATATATGCGAGGCCGATGAATACGACGTGCCGCTGCTTGAGGCTGCGGCGAAGGGTCACGGGGGCGGGCGTGGTCATGGTGCTTACTTCCTTGTACAGCATGAGGGGTCGAACGGTGCGCGGGAGCTCTGCTCGATCCGCCGGGGCCGCGGGGGCGCGGCACCGGCGGGCCGGCGCTAGAGGCGCGGGGTGCGGGGCGGCTCGGTACGGCGGTCGCCCGTCGCTTCGAAGGCGAGCCCGAGTGCGAGGAGGGCGGTGTCGTCGTAGGCCCGCCCCGCGAAGGTGAGCCCGACCGGCATGCCGATATCGCGCATCGTGCCCATCGGCACGGTCACGGTCGGGATCCCGAGATGCCGGGGCACGAGATTGCCGTTGGCGACCCAGACGCCGTTGCGCCATCCCGCATCGGCGGACTCGGGGTTCACATCCATGTCGGCGGGGCCGACGTCGGCGACTGCGGGGAACGCGACGGCGTCGAGACCGAGCGCCTCCATCCAGGCCTCGAGGTCGATGCGGCGCGTCTCCTCGAGCCCTTTGAGGCCCTCCTCGAGATGCGGGATCTCGGCGACGCCCGCGTAGGGGTGCGCCGCGACCTGCGCCGGGTACTCGGCGATGTCGTCGTCGAATCCGGTGTAGCGGTCGGGCAGAGCGCCCTCCGGCGCCGGGAAGATGCGCGATCCCTCCACCTGCGTCAGCGTCGGGAGGGCCGGGTCGCCGTTGGCGCGCAGGAAGTCGTCCCATGCCCAGGCCGAGAGGTCGACGATCTCGCTGCGCAGATACTCGGGGCTCACGAGCCCGCGGGTCGCGAGAGTCGGGGCGCCGGCGCGGTCGCCCTCGTAGTTCGTGACGACGGGAAAGTCGACCAGCACGATCTCGGCGCCCGCCGCTTCGAGGTCGCGCCGCGCCGATTCCCACAGCTCCAGCACCGAGGCCCGGGTGACGATCCGCTCCCCCGTCGGGCCGCCGATCGTCGTGCCGGTGCCGGCCTCGGCGTCGGCGTTGATGTACATCGCCGGCACGCCGATGCGCTTGCCTCGCAGCTCCGCGGGCGCGAGCGCGGGATACGAGGCCGGGCGCACGTCGGAGGCCCGCGGGATCTCGACCCACGGCTGCACGCGCCAGAAGTCTCCGCGCGTCTCGGCGTCATCGGCGACGATCACGTCGAGCACTTCGAGCAGGTCGGCCATCGAGCGCGTGTGCGGCACGACGACGTCCATCGTCGGCACGAGCGACCAGTTGCCGCGCACCGAGATCACGCCGCGGCTCGGGGTGTAGGCGCACAGCGCATTGTTCGATGCGGGGGCGCGGCCGCTCGACCAGGTCTCCTCGCCGAGCCCGAATGCGGCGAAGCTCGCGGCCGTGGCGGTGCCCGAGCCGTTGGAGGAACCGGAGGCGAATGCGCTCGTCAGCCAGTCGGCGCTGTACGGGCTCTCGGCCCGGCCGTAGACGCCGCGCTGCATGCCGCCGTTCGCCATGGGCGGCATGTTCGTGAGGCCGAGGCAGATCGCGCCGCCGGCTCGCAGACGCTCGATGGCGAAGGCGTCGCGCTGCGCGACGAGGTCGGCGAATGCCGGCGACCCGGAGGCCGCGGTGAGGCCGGTGACGAGGTAGCTGTTCTTCGCCGTGTAGGGGATGCCGTCGAGCGGGCCGAGGGTGCGGCCGGCCGCGCGGCGCGCGTCGGAGGATTCGGCCTCGGCCAGTGCCTCGTCGTTGCGCACCACCACCGCGTTCAGCGCGGTGGCCGTACCGGGCGCATCGTAGGCGTCGATGCGCCCGAGGTAGGCGCGCACGAGGTCCGCGCTCGTCGCGGCGCCCGATTCGAGCGCCGCTCGGAGGTCTGCGATCGAGGCCTCGACGACATCGATCACGAGGCGGCCCCCGGCAGGCGCGGCTGCTGCTGGGTGATGCAGTGGATGCCGCCGCCGCGTGCGAAGATCGGCCGCGAGTCGACCGTCACCGCGCGGCGCCCCGGGTATGCGCCCTCGAGGATCTCGCGCGCACGCGCATCCGCGGCATCTTCGCCGAACCCGCAGACGACGATGCCGTCGTTCACCACGAGGTGGTTGATGTAGCTCCAGTCCACGAAGCCCTCGTCGTCGCGCAGCGCCGCAGGCGCCGGGACGTCGATGATCTCGAAGCTGCGCCCGGCAGCGTCGGTCTCGGCCTCGAGCATCGCCTTCAGTTCCCGCGTCACCGCGTGGTCCGGGTGCGACGGATCGTCCTGGCGGTGCAGCAGCACGCGGCCGGGCGAAGCGAAGGCGGCGACGATGTCGACGTGGCCGCGCGTGCCGAACTCGTCGTAGTCGCGGGTGAGGCCGCGCGGCAGCCAGATCGCTTTCCGGGCCCCGATGGTGCGGGCCATCTCGGCGTCGACGCGCGCGCGGTCGGCGTACGGGTTGCGGTTCGGGTCGAGCTGCACCGTCTCGGTGAGCAGCACGGTGCCCTCGCCGTCGACGTGGATGCCGCCGCCCTCGTTGACGAGCACCGAGCTCACGAGCTCGGCGCCGACGCGCTCGGCGATGATGCGGGCGATGCCGGCGGAGACCTGCCATTCGGCCCAGGCCGGCGCTCCCCAGCCGTTGAAGATCCAGTCGACGGCGCCGAGCACGCCTGGGCGCTCGTCGTCGAGCACGAAGGTCGGCCCGAAGTCGCGCATCCAGAACTCGTCGAGCGGCGATTCCACGATCTCGACGTCGCTGCCGAGCATGCGCTTCGCGCGCTCCGTCTCAGTGGGGTCGACGACCATGGTCACGGGCTCGAACTCCGCGATCGCGAGGGCGGTATCGGTCCAGGCGCGGTACGCGGTCTCCTGGTACTCGGCTCCCTCGCCCAGAGTGGTGCCCGCGCGCGGAAACGCCATCCAGGTGCGCTCGTGCGCGTCGCCTTCGTGCGGCATACGCCAGCCCATATCGTCTCCTTCGTCGATTCTGCGGCTCGCCCCGAGTCGCCGGGTCGAGCGGTGCGATCCGCATCGCACCGAAGCTTATTGATCATCCGATCAACACTGACATCATCCTACACTGGAGGGATCATGTCAACAGCTCCTCCTCGCCCCCGCCGTCGCAAGAGCCCCGAGCAGCGTTCCGACGAGATCCACGCCGCCGCCTCCGATCTCGCACGCGAACAGGGGCTCGCTGCCCTCACACTGCGCGCCGTCGCCGCACGGGCCGGCGTGGCGCCCGGCCTTGTCTCCCACTACGCGACCAGCATGGAAGAACTCGTGGCCCGCACGTTCAGCGCGCTCGTCGGCGCCGAGCTCGTCGAGGTCGAGGCCGAGGTCCGGGAGGCATCGGACGCCGCTGCGCGGCTCGCACGCATGATCGCCGCGGTGCTGCGGAACGACCACGACGACATCACCCTGGTATGGGTCGACGCCTGGTCCCTCAGCAGGAGCCTGCCGGCGCTCTCGGTCGCGATCGAGGAGCAGATGGACGCCTGGCAGGCGTGCATCACGCAGATCGTCATCGACGGGCGCGATGCGGGCGCCTTCCGCTTCGACGACGCCGCTGCGGTCTCCTGGCAGATCCTCGCGATGATCGACGGCATCTCGGCGCATGCGCTGACGCGCGGTACCGACGCCGCGCTCTTCGCGGCGCGGCTCGCCCAGGCCTGCGAAACGCTCGTGGGCGCAACACCCGGTGCGATCAGCGACCGCCTCGACGGCGAAGTAGCCGTACACCAGAGCTGAACCGCCGGGGCCGAAGCACCGGACCGAAGCACCGGGGCCGCCGGAGCACCGGGGTCGATGAAGCCCAGCCGCCGCGCCGCGCCGCATCGCCGCGCGGGCAGCACCTCCCCGGGACCGCCCCGTGCACGCAAGAAAAAGGGGGCGGCCGCAGCCGCCCCCTGACATAGCCGGCAGAACCGGCGAACGGGATTACGCGATCGCGTCGATGATGCCGTTCAGCGTCGCCGACGGGCGCATCGCCGCATTCACGAGCTCGGGCTGCGGCTTGTAGTAGCCGCCGAGCTCGACGCTCTCGCCCTGCACGGCGAGCAGCTCGGCGACGATGGCCTCCTCGTTCGAGGTGAGCTGCTCGGCGACGGGGCCGAAGAACGCGGCGAGCTCCGCATCGGCCGACTGCTGCGCGAGCTCCTGCGCCCAGTACTGCGCGAGGTAGTAGTGGCTGCCGCGGTTGTCGATCGTACCGAGCTTGCGACCCGGCGAGCGGTCGTTCTCGAGGAAGGTGCCGGTCGCCCGGTCGAGCGTGTCGGCGAGCACCTGGGCCTTCGGGTTGCCCGCGGTGGTCGCGTGGTGCTCGAGCGAGGCGGCCAGCGCGAAGAACTCGCCGAGCGAGTCCCAGCGCAGGTAGTCCTCCTCGACGAGCTGCTGCACGTGCTTCGGGGCCGACCCGCCGGCACCGGTCTCGAAGAGGCCGCCGCCCGCGAGCAGCGGGACGATCGAGAGCATCTTGGCGCTCGTGCCGACCTCGAGGATCGGGAAGAGGTCGGTGAGGTAGTCGCGCAGCACATTGCCGGTCACCGAAATGGTGTCGAGGCCGCGGCGCAGGCGTGCGAGCGTGTAGCGCGTCGCCTCCTCGGGCGCGAGGATGGCGATCTGCACGTCCGACGCGTCGAGGGTCGCGAGCGCCTGGTGCACCTTCGCGATGAGCTGGGCGTCGTGCGCGCGATTCACATCGAGCCAGAAGACCGCGGGCACGCCGGTCGCGCGGGCACGGGTGACGGCGAGCTTCACCCAGTCCATGGCGGCGATGTGCTTCGTCTGAGTCGCGCGCCAGATGTCGCCGGCGCCGACGGTGTGCTCGATGACGACGTCGCCGTCGCTGTCGACGAGCTGCACGGTGCCCGCCGAGGCGATCTCGAAGGTCTTGTCGTGGCTGCCGTACTCCTCGGCGGCCTGCGCCATGAGACCGACGTTCGGCACGGTCCCGATGGTGGCGGGGTCGAGCGGGCCGTTCGCGATGACGTCCTCGATGACGGCCTGGTAGACGCCGGCGTACGACGAATCGGGGATGACCGCGATCGTGTCGTCCTCGCCGCCGTCGACGCCCCACAGCTTGCCGCCGTTGCGCACGAGCGCCGGCATCGATGCATCGACGATCACGTCGGAGGGCACGTGGAGGTTCGTGATGCCCTTGTCGCTGTTGACGTACGACAGGCGCGGGCCTGCGGCGATCGCCTCGGCGATCTCATCGGCGATGCCCTGACCGCCGGGGATGGCGTCGAGGCCCGCGAGGATGGCGCCGAGACCGTTGTTCGGGGTGATCCCTGCAGCCTCGAACGCGGCGCCGTGCTTCGCGAAGACCTCGGCGAAGTAGGCCTTGACGGCGTGGCCGAAGAGGATGGGGTCGCTGACCTTCATCATCGTCGCCTTGAGGTGCAGCGAGTAGAGCACGTTCTCGGCCTTGGCCTGCTCGAGCGTCTCCGCGAGGAAGGCGTCGAGGGCGGCGGCCGACATGAAGGTCGCGTCGATGATCTCGCGCGGCAGCACCTTCAGGTTGTCCTTGAGCACGGTGACGGTGCCGTCCTCCGCCGTGTGGCGGACGGTGAGCACGTCGTCATGAGCCGCGATCCACGACTTCTCGTTCGATTTGAAGTCGTCGTGGCCCATCGTCGCGACGCGGGTCTTCGATCCGGCGGCGAACGGCTTGTTCGTGTGCGGGTGCTTCTTCGCGTAGTTCTTCACCGACTGGGGCGCGCGGCGGTCGCTGTTGCCCTCGCGCAGCACCGGGTTCACGGCCGACCCCTTGATGCGGTCGTAGCGCGCGCGGATATCCTGCTCCTCGACGCCGCTCGGCTCATCGGGGTAGTCGGGGATGTCGTAGCCCTTCGACTGCAGCTCGGCGATCGCGGCCTTCAGCTGCGGGATCGAGGCCGAGATGTTCGGGAGCTTGATGATGTTCGCTTCGGGCTGCGTCGCGAGCGCTCCGAGCTCCGCCAATGCATCTCCCACCTGCTGCTCCGGCGTCAGCCGCTGCGGGAACGCGGCGAGGATGCGCCCCGAGAGCGAGATGTCGCGAGTTTCGAAGGCGATGTCCGCCGCGCGGGTGAACGCGTCGACGATCGGCAGGAGCGAGGCGGTGGCGAGAGCCGGTGCCTCATCGGTGTGGGTGTAAATGATGGTGGAGTCGGTCACAGCTGGTAGTTCTCCCGTTCGAAAGAGGGCATAAGGCCTCCAGCATCTTAGCCCACCAGCCTGAACTATCTCGATGTCGAGAGAAAACGCGCAGGGATCGCGGCCCATAGACTGGCGGGTATGAGCGAGCGCGTAATTCTCGAACCCGGTCAGACCGCCCCGAACTTCTCCTTGCCCGACCAGTCGGGCACCATCCGTTCCCTCTCGGACTATCGCGGCGAGCGAGTGATCCTCTTCGTCTACCCGGCTGCCATGACCCCCGGGTGCACGAAGGAGGCCTGCGACTTCCGCGACTCCCTCGAACCCCTGCAGGCGGCGGGCTTCGCGCTGCTCGGGCTGTCGCCCGACGAGGTCGAGAAGCAGGGCCGCTTCGCCGAGCGCGACGCCCTCGCCTATCCCCTGCTCAGCGACCCGGAGCACGGGACGCTGCTCGCGTACGGCGCGTACGGCGAGAAGAAGAACTACGGCCGCGTCTACGAGGGCGTCATCCGGTCGACGTTCGTCATCGATGCGGACGGCCGCATCGAGCACGCCCTGTACAACGTGAAGGCGACCGGCCACGCCGCCCGGGTACTGAAGCTCGTGGGCGTCGGCGCGGCATAGCCGCGGCGCGTCAGTTCGGCACGGCGTCCGACTGCAGCAGCGGCTTCGCGAGGATGGCCGCGACGAAGCCGACGAGCGCCGCGCCCACCAGCGCGAAGCCGAACTGCCAGGAGCCGATCGCGAGCTGCAGACAGCCGGTGCCCGCGGCGAAGAGCAGCACGTGGATGGTGACCGCCGACCCCCGCACCCAGCTCGCCCGCGAACGCAGCGCGCCGATCAGAGTGATGAGCACCCACAGCAGCGAGCACACCGACATGACACAGAGGCTCGCATTCTGCACGAGGAAATCGCGATCGCCGAACGTGGCGGCCCCCGTCAGATAGGCCACCCACACGAGCAGCAGCGTCTCGAGCGCGAGCAGCACGGCGAGCACGCCCCATGCGATGCGCGCACGATTACCGACGGCGGGTGACGAACTCATGACGAGCACCTTTCCAGAGAATTGCAAATTGACTATTGATTTGCCTTGATATCCATGAAACTATATATTTCGTCGAGTTTCGCGCACACCGACGTGAGCATTCTCAGCCACGTTTCAGGTAATTGACGGCGCGAGATCTAGGCCACCGGCCTCCAGTGTATTTCGCGTGCGTTCGCAGCATAGGAGGACACACGATGGATTGGCGCGAGCAGGCGGCTTGCCTCACGGTAGACCCGGAGCTCTTCTTCCCGGTCGGCAACACCGGCCCCGCCGTCGAGCAGATCGAGCGGGCGAAGTCGGTGTGCGCGCGGTGCACCGTCACCGAGATGTGCCTGCAGTACGCGATGGACACCGGTCAGGATTCGGGTGTCTGGGGCGGTCTCAGCGAGGACGAGCGCCGCGCTCTGAAGCGCCGCGCCGCACGTGCGCGCCGCGCCTCCTGACCACTGATCGGATGAAGAAGCCCCGGGCCGCGGCCCGGGGCTTCTTCATTGCGTCACGACGTCAGTCGGTGCCGGAGTCGAACGCCGCCGAGAGGCCGAGCTGATCGGCGTCGCCGTCGATGCCGCCGACCGCGTCGGCGATCTCCTCGGCGCCGCCGGCTTCGAGCTCGCCGACGAGCTCGGCGGTCGCGCCGCCGACGAGGCCGAGAGCCGCGTACTGCTCGAGGCGCTGCCGCGAGTCGGCGATGTCGAGGTTGCGCATGGTGAGCTGGCCGATGCGATCCTCGGGGCCGAAGGCCGCGCCTACCGTGCGCTCCATCGAGAGCTTCTCGGGGTGGTAGCTGAGGTTCGGGCCCTCGGTGTTCAGGATCGTGTAGTCGTCGCCGCGGCGCAGGCGCAGCGTGACCTCGCCGGTGACCGCCGAGCCGACCCAGCGCTGCAGCGCCTCGCGCAGCATGAGCGACTCGGGATCGAGCCAGCGGCCCTCGTACATGAGGCGACCGAGCTTGCGGCCGTCGTTGTGGTACGAGGCGAGCGTGTTCTCGTTGTGGATCGCGTTGACGAGGCGTTCGTAGGCGATGTGCAGCAGCGCCATGCCGGGAGCCTCGTAGATGCCGCGCGACTTCGCCTCGATGATGCGGTTCTCGATCTGGTCCGAGACGCCAAGGCCGTGACGGCCGCCGATCGCGTTGGCCTCGGTGACGAGGGCGACGGGGTCGGCGAACTCGACGCCGTTGATCGCGACGGGGCGGCCCGCCTCGAAGCGCACCGAGACCTCTTCGGTGGCGACCTCGACGTCGTCGCGCCAGGCGGCGACTCCCATGATCGGCTCCACGATGTCGAGACCGGCGTCGAGGAACTCGAGCTTCTTCGCCTCGTGGGTCGCACCCCAGATGTTCGCGTCCGTCGAGTAGGCCTTCTCGGTGGCATCGCGGTACGGGTAGCCGTGGGCGACGAGCCACTCGCTCATCTCGTGGCGGCCGCCGAGCTCTTCGACGAACTGGCTGTCGAGCCACGGCTTGTAGATGCGCAGCGCGGGGTTCGCCATGAGGCCGTAGCGGTAGAAGCGCTCGATGTCGTTGCCCTTGTAGGTGGAGCCGTCGCCCCAGATATCGACGCCGTCCTCCTTCATCGCCCGCACGAGCAGCGTGCCGGTGACGGCGCGGCCGAGCGGGGTCGTATTGAAGTAGGTCTTGCCGCCCGAGCGCACGTTGAAGGCGCCGGTCTGCAGCGCGACGAAGCCTTCTTCCACGAGGGGGAGCTTCGCGTCGACGTGGCGGGCGAGCTCGGCGCCGTACTCCTTCGCGCGGCCGGCGACGCCGTCGATGTCGGGTTCGTCGTACTGACCGATATCGGCCGTGTACGTGCAGGGCACGGCGCCCTTCTCGCGCATCCAAGCGACGGCACATGAGGTATCGAGGCCACCGGAGAACGCAATGCCGACGCGCTCGCCGATCGGGAGGGAGGAAAGAACCTTAGACATGCCTTCTATCCTATGACGAGCCGGAGGCTCCCGTTTCCCCATTCGCATCGGCGAGCAGCGCGACGTAGAGCCCGGTGCGGGTATCGGCGCTGCCGAGACTCGAGCCGATGACCGCCTCGATGCGGTTCAGACGCGCGTAGACGCTCGGCCGACTGAGGTAGACGGCGCGGGCGACTTCGGCGATATTGCCGTTCAGTTCGATGTAGGCGCGCAGGATGCGCAGGGTGTCATTGCCCTCTGCCTTCAGCTCCGCGAGGCTCTCGTCGACGAACGATCGGATGCGCGCCTCGTCGCTCATCGATCGCAGCAGGCGCCGCAGGCGCACGTCGCCCACCGTGGCGTACGGCACGAGCCTCGGTTCGACGCCGATCGCGGCCTCCGCCACCGCCCGTGCCTCATCGACCCCTGCATCGATCGACGCCTGCAGCTCGGCAGCGCTCGGTCCGATGCCGACCGACCACTCCCCCGCGCTGAGTGCGCCGTCGGCGCCGAGATCCGCCGCGCGCGCGAGCGACTGCAGCACATCCCGCGCCTCCTTCCCGGCCGGCACCCCGACGACGACCCCGATCGCGTCGGCCGAGAGCTCGCATGCGAGCAGCGGCACGCCGCGCTCTGCTGCCGCGCGGTACAGCGCGTCGAGCACCGGGCCGGAGCCCGCCGCCGCGTCCGCCGCGTGCGCGGGCGCGGCGGCCCGTACGACGGCGAGCGGAACATACTCGGCCGCGGCGGCGATGCCACTCGCCTCCGCCCGCAAGCGCGCCGACGCCTCCGACATGAACCCGCTCACCCGCAGCTCCTCGAAGGCGCCGACCGGCGCGCGGAAGCGCACGTCGTACGACCGGCCGAGATTGGCGTAGCAGAGTTCGAGCACCTGGGCCGCGCGTTCGAGGATCGCCTGCGGCTGCGGCCCGGGGAGGCGCATGGGCACGACGAGACGTCCGACGGTCTCCTCGCGCTCCCGATAGTTCACCTGGAGCCAGTCGCCCGTTGTGATGCCGGCGGCGCTCGACACGCTCCGCGACCGATTCGCCCAGTTCTCGAGCAGCCGCTCCGTCTGCAGCCCGGCGGTCGCATACGCCACCACGCCGTGGTGCAGATCCTCGTAGACGACCGGGGCGAGCAGCAGCTCCGAGGTGCGCCGCAGAATCTCCGTCGGGCTCGCGCTCTCGACGCTCAACCGGTCGATCAGCCGCACGAGATCGGTCTCGGGGCCGTCGCCCCGATCGATCGAGAGCAGCACCCGGTGCACGGCCTCCGTCAGGTCGACGAAAGGAACGCGATCCCTGAGCAGGATCACCGGGAGGCCCGCCGACCCCGATGCCGCGCGCAGCACCAGCTTGGCGTGCTCGTCGCCGTGCAGCAGCGAGACCATCACTCCCGAGGCCCCGTTGCGCACGAGCCCCGCGAAATACTCCGCGGCGGCTTCGGGAGACCCGGTGATGGCCTCGCCGGCAGTGAGGATCATCTCGCCGCCCTTCAGCAGCCCTGCGAGGTCGGTGCCGTCGGTCGTGTGCATCCACCGCACGGCGCCGTCGAGATACTTGCTGCCCCCGAGCAGCACCGGGCTCGTCGCCCGCACGGCAGGGATGGCGAGGATGTCGGAGACCGTCGCATGCATTTACACAGTGTAACGCTGCCGCTTACGGTTCGATACACGGCGCTTCTTGTCGCCCGTTTCGGGCCGGGCCGATACTGGTGCGAGTACTCCCGCACAACGAAGTTTGGACCCCGCAATGACCCTTCCGAATTCCGGCGACTACGCCCCTTCGGGCAGCATCAACATCGCCTTCGACAGCGAAGAAGAAGCCTTCCGCGTGCTGCGCGACGAGGTCTGCGCCGACTTCGCCCGGGGCGAGGGGACGCGCATCCCCGGCCAGCTCACCAAGATCGAATACGTCATCGCCGTCGCCGCGATCGTCGCCGCGTTCATCGGCATCCTCATCTGCCGTTAAGGCCCACCGACTCATCAGTTCCGTTCCAAAGGAGGAACCATGGACTTCGCACTCGAAGCCGAACGCGGGCGCGCTCCGCTCCCCGCACGTCTGAGACTCTGGGGCTTCTGGGAATACACCTGGGCCAACTCCGCCCTCGCCATCGCCACCTGGGGCTTCCTCATCGGCGGCTCGCTCGCCGGCATCGTCGGCGTGAAAGACGGCATCCTCGCCATCGTGCTCGGCAACGTCGTCGGCGTGCTGCTCACGAGCCTCGCCGTCTGCATCTCGTCGGGCAAGTACGGCGTCGAGCAGTACACGTTCCTGCGCAGCATCTTCGGCCCGAACGGCAGCCGCGTCATCTACATCCTCGCGATCGTGCTGCTCACCGTCGGCTGGCTCGTCGTGCTCGGCACCATGTTCGGCCGCTCGGTCGACTCCGCCGTCGCCGTCATCGGCGACCGCGCCCCAGAGCCCGGCGCCTGGTACATCCCGCTCATCACGATCGCAGCGATCGCCCTGACCGCGTTCATCGTGGCCAAGGGCCCGACCTCGATCAAGGTGTTCAACACCGTCGTCGCCCCCGCGCTCTTCATCGTCATGGGCGTCATGGTCTACCTCTACCTGCGCGACTACTCGGCGCTCGAGCTGTGGGAGCTGCCCGCGCTCGAGCAGCTCACGCCGTCGCAGTCGCTCAACTTCATGATCGCCGTCGAGATCAACATCGCCGCCGGCTTCTCGTGGTGGCCCTACATCGGCAATCTGTCGCGCATCACGAAGACCGAGCGCATCGCGTTCTGGCCGAACCTCATCGGCATCTGCTTCGCCGCGTGCGTGGGCGAGGTCGTCGGCCTCGTCGGCGCGATCGTCTACGGCAATGCCGATCCGACCCACTGGATGACGAAGCTCGGCGGAGTCTGGCTGAGCGTCATCGTGCTGCTCTTCATCGCCTTCGCGAACGTGACCAGCATGGCGAACATCCTCTACACCGCGATCGCAGGCCTGCGCCAGGCCTTCCTGCGACACCTCGAGCGCTTCGGCTGGGAGAAGCTCACCTACATGTTCTGCGTCATTCCGGTGGTCGCGATGTTCGCGCTTCCGGGCCTGTACGACGGGTTCATCACCTTCATGGTGTGGACGGCGGCGCTCTACTCGGCGCTCTCGGGCATCATGATCGTCGACTACTTCTGGCTGCGTAAGAGCCACGTGCCGCTCGCCGACCTCTTCGACACGACGCCGAACTCCAGCTACTACTACTGGAAGGGCTTCAACCCGGCCGCGATCATCGCGCTCGTCGTCGGCGCCATCGCCTCGATCGCCACGTTCAACCCGCAGACGCTCGCACACGGGCTCTTCTTCGAGACGACGACCGCATCGGTCTTCTCCCTCGTCATCGCGGGCCTCGTCTACGCCCTCGTCAACCCGCTCTTCGTGAAGAAGCTCGGCTGGGGCGCGTACGACCGGCGGCCCATCGCCCACGCGGCCGCCTGAACCGCACCGGCACCCATTCACCACCACCTCCCGAAAGGACGCACGATATGCCCACGATGAAGGCCGCAGTGCTCACCCAGACCAGCGCTCCCCTCGAGTTCCTCGACATCGAGCGCCCCCAGCCCGGCCCCGGCCAGGTGCTCGTCAAGATCGAGGCGTGCGGCGTCTGCCACTCCGACGTGCACTACTGGAACGGCGAGGACGAGCTCCCCGAGGGCCGCCCGCAGCCCGTGCTCGGCCACGAAGGCGTCGGCACCATCGTCGAGCTCGGCGAAGGCGCCCGCGGCGAGATCGGCGACCGCGTCGGCATCGGCTTCGTGTACGAAACCTGCGGCGAATGCCGCGAGTGCCGCACCGGCGGCGAGACCTACTGCCAGAACTCGCAGGCGACCGGCGTGCACGTCGACGGCTGCTTCGCCGAGTACATCGTGTCGGCCGACAACTGGGTGACGCCCATCGACGAACGCCTCGACTCGGCAGAGGCCGCGCCGCTGCTGTGCGCCGGTGTGACCGCGTTCAGCGCCGTCAGCAAGACCGGGCTCGGCCCGGGCAAGATCGGGGTGGTCTTCGGCCTCGGCGGCGTCGGCATGTACGCCCTGCAGTTCGCCGTGCTCACCGGCGCGAAGGTCATCGCCCTCGACTTCGACGAGGCGAAGCTCGAACAGGCGCGCGAGTACGGCGCCGCGCTCGCGCTGAAGCCGGGCGACGAGGCGACGGCCGAGATCCTCGCCCTCGGCGGCGCCGATGCCTGCCTCAGCTTCGCCCCCAGCCCGAAGGTGCTGAAGAACGAGATCGAGGTCGCAGCTCCCCGCGCCACGATCGTGCAGGTCGCACTGCCGCCGCAGGAGCTCTCGTTCTACGCCTGGGAGATCATCAACAAGGGCCTCAGGATCGTCGGCAGCGCCGACGGAACGCGCCTCGAGCGTGACACCGTGATCCGCCTCGCCGCCGAGGGCCGCGTGCAGTCGAAGGTGCTCCCCATCCCCTTCGCCGACATCAACGAGTCGATCATCGAGCTCGACGAGGGCCGCGCCCCGGGCCGCTATGTCGTCACGCTCTGACCGGCGTCACCGCATTCCCACCCGAACCAGCACAGCAGAGTGAGAACGAACATGTCTGAGAACATCGAACGCTACTTCGACCAGTACGGCCTGTCGCCCAAGACCCGCGCCTTCATCGCGAAGGAGCACGGCCTCTTCATCGGCGGCGAGTGGTCGGTGGGCCCCGAGCGCACCGATGTCATCGAGCCGTCGACGGGCGAGGTGCTGACCACGCTCACCACCGGCACCGTCGACGACCTCGACCGCGCCGTCGCCGCCGCACGCCGGCAGTTCGACGAGGGCGAGTGGCCCCGCATGAAGCCGCTCGCCCGCGAGCAGCTGCTGCTGAAGCTCGCCGATGCGCTCGAGGCGAACCTCGACGAGTTCGCCGAGATCGAGTCGGTCGACGTCGGCAAGTCGCTGCAGGATGCGAAGGACATCGATATCCAGGGCACGGTCGACACCCTGCGCTACTTCGCGGGCTGGGCTTCGAAGATCGGCGGCCGCAGCGCCGAGGCGTCGAGCATGCCGGGCGAGTACCTCGCGTACACCCGCAAGGAGCCGGTCGGCGTCATCGGCGTCATCGTGCCCTGGAACTTCCCGCTGCAGACGCTCGCCTGGAAGCTGGGCGCGGCCCTCGCCGTCGGCTGCACGGTGGTCGTGAAGCCCGCCGAGCTCACCTCGCTGAGCGCCCTGCGCTTCGCCGAGCTCGCGCAGGAGGTCGGGATCCCCGACGGCGTCATCAACATCGTCACCGGCCGCGGCTCGGTCGTGGGCTCGGCGCTCGCCGCGCACAAGGACATCGACAAGATCACCTTCACCGGTTCGACCAAGACCGGCCTCGCCGTCGGTCACGCGGCGCTCGAGAACTGGACCCGCATGACCCTCGAGCTCGGCGGCAAGTCGCCCGTCATCGTCTACTCGGACGTCGACATCGAGCAGACGGTCGAGCGGGTCGCGCTCGGCATCTTCGCGAACAGCGGCCAGGTGTGCGACGCGGGATCGCGGGCGTACATCCACGAGTCGATCTACGACGAGTTCATCGAGAGGCTCGGGGCCCACGTCTCGTCTCTCGCCGTGAAGCCGGGCCTCGACCCCGACTGCTTCATGGGGCCGCTCGTCTCCGAGAACCAGATGCGCCAGGTCGTCGACTACATCGAGATCGGCATCGCCGAGGGCGCGCGGCTCGTCACCGGCGGGCCCGAGACCTCCGAGACGGGGTTCTTCGTGCAGCCGACCGTCTTCGCCGACTGCGACAACGACATGCGCATCGTGCGCGAGGAGATCTTCGGCCCGGTGCTCGTCTGCCAGAAGTTCTCGACCGAGGAGGAGGTCGTGAAGCTCGCGAACGACAGCGACTACGGTCTCGCCGCGACCATCTACTCCGAGAGCATCAACAACGTGCTGCGCGTCGCACCGCAGCTGAAGGCCGGCAGCGTGTACGTCAACGCGCAGAGCACCATCGACCCGGCGATGCCGTTCGGCGGATACAAGGCCTCGGGCTTCGGCCGCGACCTCGGCGCCGAGCAGCTCGACTTCGTGACCGAGACCAAGACCGTCTGGGTCACGATCGACGCATAGGACCGGGTGCCACGAGCACCCCAACTCGTACGGGCGCCCCGCGGCGCCGAAGAAAGGATTCACATCATGGTGGCACACAAGCCCGTCGGCCCGGTCGAAGCGACCGAGGTCCCCCGCTACGCCGGTCTCGGCACCTTCGCCCGGCTCCCCCAGGTGCACGAGGTACCCGACTACGACGTCGCCATCCTCGGCGTGCCGTACGACGGCGGCGTCTCGTTCCGTCCCGGTGCGCGCTTCGCGCCCGCCGCGATCCGCGAGGCCTCGCGCCTCTTGCGCCCCGGATTCCACGTCGAACTCGACACCACGCCCGTCGAGAAGAAGCAGTTCGTCGACGCCGGCGACGTCGCCTGCACGCCCTACAACATCGGCAAGGCCGTCGAGCAGATCGAGGCCGCGGCCTCGAAGTTCGTCGGCACGGACAAGGTCGTGATCGCGCTCGGCGGCGACCACACCATCGCCCTGCCGATGCTGCGCGCGACCGCGAAGGTGCAAGGCCCCGTGGCCCTGCTGCACTTCGACGCGCACCTCGACACCTGGGACACCTACTTCGGCGAGCCGATCACGCACGGCACCATGTTCCGCCGCGCGTTCGAGGAGGGCCTGCTGATCGAGGACAAGTCGATGCACATCGGCATCCGCGGCCCCGTGTACGATCAGGACGACTTCGTGCGCGATCACGAGTTCGGCTTCCAGATCATCCGATGCACGGACATCGACGAGATCGGCGTCCCGGCCGCGATCCAACGCGTGAAGGATCGCATCGGCGATACCCCCGTCTACGTCTCGATCGACATCGACGTGCTCGACCCGGCCTACGCCCCGGGCACCGGCACCCCCGAGATGGGCGGCCTGCACTCGCGCGAACTGCTGCGCCTCCTGCGCGGCCTGAACGGCCTGAACATCGTCGGCGCCGACGTCGTCGAGGTCGCACCGGCCTACGATCACGCCGACACGACCGCGCTCGCCGCGGCCACCCTGGTCTTCGACTACATGGCCCTGCTGACGCAGGACTGACCGAAACGCGCTACCAGCGCACGACAATGGGTCGCATATTGGGGTTTGCTCTTCACGGAGACCCCAATATGCGACCCATTGTTCTCGTTCTGCGGGCCGAGGCGGCACGCGCTGGGCGGCACGCGCCTCGGCGGGTCGGCTCAGATGAGGCCGAGCTCGCGCACCGCCTCGCGCTCGGCGACGAGCTCGGCCACCGAGGCGTCGATGCGGGCGCGCGAGAAGCCATCGACCGGGAGCCCCTCGACGATGCGCCATTCGCCGCCCTCGGATCGCACCGGGAACGACGAGATGAGCCCCTCGGGCACTCCGTACTCCCCGCGCGAGACGACTGCGGCGCTCGTGCGGCCGCCGGCCTCCCCCGTGCCGCGCACCCAGTCGCGCATGTGCTCGATCGCGGCGTTGGCGGCGGATGCCACCGAGGAGCCGCCGCGCACGTCGATGATCTCGGCGCCCCGCTTCGCGACGCGCTCGATGTAGTCGCCGCGCCCCCACTCCTCGCCCACGGCGGCGAGCGCGGGGTCGCCCGCGATGGTGGCGTGGCTGAGGTCGGGGTACTGGGTCGCCGAGTGGTTGCCCCAGATGGTGATGCCGTCGATGTCGGAGACCGCGGCGCCGACCTGCTCGGCGAGCAGCCCCGCCGCGCGGTTGTGGTCGAGCCGCGTGAGTGCGGTGAAGCGCTCCGGCGGCACTGCAGGGGCGTGCTGCTGCGCGATGAGCGCATTCGTGTTCGCGGGATTGCCGACGACGACCACTCGGATGTCGGCGGCGGCGTGCTCGCCGATCGCGCGCCCCTGCGGGCCGAAGATGGCGCCGTTCGCGGCGAGCAGGTCGCCGCGCTCCATACCGGCGGTGCGGGGCCGGGAGCCGATCAGCAGCGCGAGGTTCGTGCCGTCGAATGCGGCGTTCGCGTCATCGCTCAGCTCGACGCCGTCGAGCAGCGGGAAGGCGCAATCGGTGAGCTCCATCGCCGCTCCCTCGGCCGAGCGCATGCCCTGCGGAATCTCGAGCAGGCGCAGGATCACGGGCTGGTCGGCGCCGAGCATGTCGCCCGCTGCGATGCGGAACAGCGCCGCGTAGCCGATCTGGCCTCCGGCGCCCGTGAGTGTGATGGTGATCGGCGGCTTCGTCATCGCGGGGTCTCCTCTGCGGCGGGTGTCGGAATCATCTACGGGTCAACGGGTCCTGACGGATCGCAACGGCTCCGTGCGGGCCCCGCGCACCTCAGCGGTCGTTGAAGGCGCGCGGGTCGGGCCCGAAGTTGCGCTGCTTGTCGAGCGATGCGATCGCGGTCATCTCGGCGTCGCTCAGTTCGAAGTCGAAGATGTCGGCGTTCTCGAACAGGCGCTCGCGGCGCGAGGTCTTCGGGAAGATGATGCGCCCCTGCTGCACGTGCCAGTGCAGCACGACCTGAGCCGGGCTCTTGCCGTGCGCTTCGGCGGCGGCCAGAATCTCGGGGCGTTCGAGCAGGTCAGATTTGCCCTGCGACAGCGGCCCCCAGGCCTCGACGGCGATGCCGTGGTCGCTGCAGAACTGCGAGAGCTCGCGACGCTGGTGCAGCGGGTGCACCTCGATCTGGTTCACCGCGGGCACGACGCCCGTCTCGGCGATCAGCTGCTCGAGGTGCTCGATCTCGAAGTTCGAGACGCCGATCGAGGTCGCGCGGCCCGACGCGGCGATGTCGATGAGAGCGCGCCAGACATCGACGGCCTGGCCGTGCTCGGGCTGCGGCCAGTGGATGAGGTAGAGGTCGACCCGATCGAGTCCGAGGCGCTCGAGGCTCTCCTCGAAGGCCTCGAGCGGGCGCGGCTGGTCGGTGTTCCAGAGCTTGGTCGTCACGAAGATCTCGTCGCGCGGGGTCCCGCTCGCGCGCACGGCGCTGCCGACCTCGGCCTCGTTGCGGTAGAAGCTCGCGGTATCGATGTGGCGGTAGCCCGCCTCGAGCGCGTCGAGCACGGTGCGCTCGGTCTCGCCCTGCGCGACCTTGTACACCCCCAGACCCAGTTGCGGGATCTGCCGACCGTTGTTCAGACTGATGTTCGGAATCGCAAGCGCACTCATGCGGCCAGTCTAGGGCGGCCGAACACGGGATAATAGGGGGGTCATGACGAATCCCGCCACACGAATCGAGTTCCCGGCCGACCTCCCGGTGTCGCAGATGCGGGGCGAGATCTCCGACGCGATCCGCGACCATCAGGTCGTCATCGTCGCCGGCGAGACGGGCTCGGGCAAGACCACGCAGCTGCCCAAGATCGCCCTCGCGCTCGGCCGCGAACGCATCGCGCACACGCAGCCGCGCCGTCTCGCCGCCCGCACCATCGCCGAGCGCATCGCCGATGAGCTGGGCTCCGATCTCGGCGGGCTCGTCGGCTACCAGGTGCGCTTCACCGACAAGGTGTCGGCCGACACGCGCATCCGGCTCATGACCGACGGCATCCTGCTGAACGCGATCCATCGCGATCGCGACCTCTCGGCGTACGACACGATCATCATCGACGAGGCCCACGAGCGATCCCTGAACATCGATTTCCTGCTCGGGTACCTGAAGACGCTGCTGCCGCGCCGCCCCGACCTGAAGGTCATCATCACCTCGGCGACGATCGACCCCGAGTCGTTCGCGCAGCACTTCGCCGACGCGAGGACGCAGCGGCCCGCGCCGGTCATCGAGGTGTCGGGTCGCACCTTCCCGGTCGAGATCAGGTATCGGCCGCTGGTCGAGGAGACCGTCGTGCCCGATAAGAAGGGCGGCCCCGATCGGGTGCGCAGGGCCGAGCGCGACCTCTTCGACGCCATCGGCGATGCGGTGCAGGAGCTCGGCCGCGAGGAGCCCGGCGACGTGCTCGTGTTCCTCTCGGGCGAGGCCGAGATCAGGGATGCGGCAGACGCGCTCGGCGGGCGGTTCTCCAGGGATCGCGCCAGACCGCTCGAGATCCTGCCGCTCTACGGCCGGCTCTCGGCCGCCGAGCAGCACCGGGTGTTCGAGCGCTCGTCGATGGCGGGGGCGCGCCGCGTCGTGCTCGCCACGAACGTCGCGGAGACCTCGCTCACGGTGCCCGGCATCCGCTACGTCGTCGACGGCGGCACGGCGCGCATCTCGCGCTATTCGGCGCGCAGCAAGGTGCAGCGGCTGCCCATCGAGGCGGTGTCGCAGGCGAGCGCGAACCAGCGTTCGGGCCGTTCGGGGCGCACGAGCCCCGGCATCGCCATCAGGCTCTACGCCGAGGACGACTACGAGAACCGTCCCGAGTTCACCGAGCCCGAGATCCGCCGCACGGGCCTCGCCTCGGTCATCCTGCAGATGCTCGCGCTCGGGCTCGGCGATATCTCCCACTTCCCGTTCCTCACGCCGCCCGATCAGCGCGGCATCGCCGACGGTCTGGGGCTGCTCGCCGAGCTGGGCGCCGTGCGCATGGAGGGCAAGGGATCGCGTGCGCAGGCGCGCATCACGAAGATCGGCCGCGAGCTGTCGCGCCTGCCCATCGAACCGCGCTTCGCCCGCATGGTCGTCGAGGCCAGGCGCCACGAGGTCGTGCCCGAGGTGCTCGCGATCGTCGCGGGCCTGACGGTGCAGGATGTGCGGGAGCGCCCGCTCGAGAAGCGCGCGCAGGCCGACCAGCTGCACGCGCGCTTCGCCGACCCGCAGGGCGATCTCATGACGCTGCTGAACCTCTGGAACTACCTGCAGAAGCAGCAGCGCGAACTGTCGTCGAGCGCCTTCCGACGGCTCTGCAAGGCCGAGTTCCTGAACTTCCTGCGCGTGCGCGAGTGGATGGATCTCAATCGGCAGATCAGCCGCATCGCGGGGGCGAATCGCTCCCGGCCGGGCACGGCATCGCAGACCGTCGGGGCCGGTGCCGACGGGGATTCGAGCGCGAACAGCGCGTTCGAGCCGATCCACCGGTCCATCCTCGCCGGCCTGCTCTCGCAGCTCGGCGTGCGCGACGACCGGCAGGATCGCAGTGCGCCGGGCCGCGGCCGGGGCGCTCCGGGGGCGGTGAAGCGCAAGCCCGCGCAGGAGTACATCGGCTCCCGCGGCACCCGCTTCGTGCTCTTCCCCGGTTCGGTGCTCGCGAAGAAGCCTCCCGAGATCGTGATGAGCGTCGAGCTCGTCGAGACCTCACGGCTCTTCGGCCGCGAGGTGGCCGTCGTCGACCCGGCCTGGGCCGAGGAGCTCGCGGGCCCGCTCGCGAAGCGCAGCTATTCCGAGCCGCACTGGGAGAAGAAGCAGGGCGCGGCCGTCGCCTATGAGCGCGTCACCCTCTTCGGCGTGCCGATCGTCGACCGGCGCCGCGTGCAGCTCGCACGGTTCGACCAGGCGCACGCCCGCGAGCTCTTCATCAGGCACGCCCTCGTCGACGGCGACTGGGAGTCGCCGCAGGCGTTCGACCGGGCCAACCGGCAGCTGCGGCGCGAACTCGAGCAGCTCGAGGAGCGCACGAGACGGCGCGACATCGTCTCCGACGACGAGGCGATCTTCGAGTTCTACGACGCGCGGGTGCCCGCCGACGTCGTGTCGACGCGGAGCTTCGAGGGCTGGTGGAAGGAGAAGCGCCGCACCGCCCCGAACTTCCTGCACCTGCGCCGCGACGACCTCATGGAGGACGAGGCGGAGGCCGTCGACGAGCACGAGTTCCCCCGCCAGTGGAAGCACGGCGACCAGACGCTGCGGCTCAGGTACCGTTTCGACCCGACGGCGGCGGACGACGGCGTGACCGTGAACGTGCCGCTGCCCCTGCTCCCGCGTCTCGACAGCGCCGACTTCGAGAAGCTGGTGCCCGGGCTGCGCCAGGAGCTCGTGACGGCGCTCATCAAGACGCTGCCGAAGGCGATCCGCAAGCACGTGGTGCCCGCCGCCGATTGGGCGAGGCAGCTGCTCGTCGCGGTCAGCCCGAAGGTCGAGCACGACGATGCTTCGCTCCTGCGGCTGCTCGCCGATGAGATCCGTCGACGCACGAGCGTGCCGGTGTCCCCCGACGACTTCGCCCCCGACCGTCTGCCGTCGCACCTGACTCCGACGTTCCGCGTGGTCGACGGCCGCGGGCGCACCATCGGCTCGGGCAAGGATCTGCGGCAGCTGCAGGCAGCCCATAAGGATCGTGCGACGCAGGGCGTCGCGAAGGTCGCGGCGGCCGCGCTGCCGAAGAGCGACCTCGAACGCACGGGTGCGACCGCCTGGGATTTCGGCGATCTGCCGCGCCACGTCGACACCGAGTACGCGAAGGGCCGCGGTGCAGGGGCCGGCGTCGTACGCGCGTACCCGGCGATCGTCGACCGCCGCACCGGCGTCGACCTCGTGCTGGTCGCGGACGAGGCGGAGCAGGCCCGTCTGTCGCGGCGCGGCATCCGCCGACTGCTCGCGCTGAGCTCTCCGTCGCCCGCGAGCTACGTGCGCGAGCATCTGTCGAACCAGGAGAAGCTGCTGCTCGGCGGCGGCCCCTACCGCTCGCTCGACCTCGCGATCGCCGACGTCTCGCTCGCGGTCGCGGACCGCGCGATCCGCCGGCACGCGCCCGATGGTCTCGTGTGGCGGGCCGACGTGTTCTCGGCGATCGCCGACGAGTACGCCAGATCCCTGATCGATGAGATCTACGGGGCGATCGCGCTCACCGCCCGTGTGCTCGACGGCGCGCGGCTCGCCCGCAAGGCGGTCGACCAGGCGAAATCGATCCAGGTACTCGGCCAGGTCGCCGATGCCGCGCAGCAGATCGACGGGCTCGTCTGGGCCGGTTCGGGCGCCGACGGCTTCGTCTCGCGCACCGGGCTCGCGCAGCTCGCGCGCCTCCCGGTCTACCTCGAAGCCGTCCGGCTGCGCATGCAGGGGCTCGTCGAGAACCCCGGCCGCGATCGGGCCCGCCAGAACGAGATCGATCGCGTCGCCGCGCTGTACGCGGAGGCGGGCGGGGCGATCCCGACCCCCATCGATGCCCCCGGGCATCTCGTGCACGCGCGGTGGCTCATCGAGGAGCTGCGGGTGAGCCAGTTCGCCCAGCAGCTGCGCACCGCGGAGCCGGTATCGGTGCAGCGCATCCAGAAGGTGCTGCAGGACCGGTAGCGATGCCCGGCACCGCTCGGGCACGGCTGCCGGGCGGGTTCAGCGCCCCGCGGCCCACTCGGGGTCGACCGCGATCGCGGTGACGTGCAGGTCGCGGCGGGGGAAGTCGATGCCGTCGACCTCGATCTCGATGCGCCGCTCCCCCGTCGCGGCGTCGACGCTGAAGATCTCGAGGCCGTCGAGCCTCGTGAACGACGGCCCCCGGCCGCCGTCGTCGAACTCCTCGTCGGTGGCGACGCCGAACACGCGGCCTTCCACCGCGGCGAGCATTCCCTCGGGCGTGCCCGCCGCGATCTCGTATTCGGATGCGCCGTCGGACTCGAGGAATCCGGCTAGATCGCCCGATACGACCGCGTCAAGCACCGGGATCTCGCCGGTGCCGGAGGAGTGTCCGGTCCCGTCCGGCAGCGCGACCGACCACAGGTTCCACTCCGCGGTCCAGTACAGGCGGCCGTCGTGCACGAACGGGGAGTGCGGCGACTTCTCGATCAGCTCCCCCGGGTACCGCACCGAGAACTCGAGCGGGGCGCCGCCCGAACGGTCCCACACGCGCAGTCTCTCGCGCGGCTCGGGCCCATCGGGGATCGCGCCGAGACCGTAGACGCGATCCGCATCGCAGGCCAGGGCGACGACATCGTCGAACAGACCGAGCCCCGCGAAATCGCTCGTCCGCGGCGTCACCGGTGCGATACCGTTCGCGGTCGCCATCACGATCCCGTCGCCGCAGCTCGCGAGCTCCGGGATCTCGCGCCCGATGTCCGTTCCGGTGAGCGATGCGCCCGGGCCGGCTGCATCGACGAACAGCGCTCGCTGCCCATCGGCCGAACCGGTGAACACTGCGAACCCCGGTCCCGACGCGAGACGTGCGCGATCGTGGACGCCCTCCGTCGGGCCCGGCACGGCGAGCTTCACGAGGCCGTTCTCGCCGATCAGGTACTCGTGCGTCGGGTCGCCGGTGCTGATCCCTGCATCGGACCAAGCGATCTGCGTGCCGATGAATCCCCGCTCGGCGAGCTGCACCGAGCGCGCGGTGCCGGCTTCGTTCACGAGCACCAGATACGACGTGCCCCGCGCCTCGAGCCGCAGTGCGACGACGGCGTCCTCGGCCCCGAAGCTCTCGGAGATCGGCGGTGCCTGCAGATATCGCGCGAGGGAGCCGACGCCGAAGAGCGCGCCCAGCGCGAGCACGACGATGAGCACCGCTCCCCAGGCCTTCAGCACACGACGTGCTTCGGTCGAACCGCTCGCCGCCCGGTCGCGCGCGTCGGAACCCCGACGGCTTCGACTCACCGTCAGCTCGCGAACTACTGCTGAGCCGACTCGACCAGCACGCGCCGCGCCTCGTGCAGCAGCTCCGCGTCGACGATGAGGTCATAGCGCGTGGCGATCATCTGCATCACCGACGAGAAGTCGCGCCGGTTGCGGTTCATGGCGTACGAGAGCACGCCGAACAGCATGCCGAAGCCGGCGCCGATCACGACGGCGGCGGCGAACACGCCGAGGATCGCCTCGTTGTCGGGCTGGAAGATGAAGAGGAGCAGCCCGAGGAACAGGCCGAGGTATGCGCCCGACAGCGCCCCCATGAGAGCGACCCGGCCGTAGGTCAACCGGCCGGTCACGCGCTCGACGCTGCGCACGTCGTTGCCGACGATGCTGACCTGCCGCACCGGGAAGCCGGAGCGGGCGAGCAGGTCGACGGCGTGCTTCGCATCCTCGTAGCGGTCGTAGGTCGAGATGATCTCCCCCTGAGGGATCTCGGGTACCACGGCGGCTCGCGACGAAGACATGGGGCCTGGAATGCTCATGCCTCTATCTTCTCATCGCTCGCCGGAAGAAGTGCGGTGAACGGACCGATCGGGCGCCGCGGCGTCTCAGGGCTGCCGGAATCCGATGATCGCCTGCGGGTAGCCGGAAACCGGCAGATCCCGGGTCGCGAGACTGTCGAGGGCGACGACGGTCACCCCGTCCCACCCCAGTTCCCGGGTATTGCCCCCTGCGACGACCGCGAACTCGGCGCCGTCGTCGTTCTGCCAGAACGCGACCGTCTCGTGCGGTACGCGCAGCGGTACGAGACGCTCCTCTCCGCTCACGAGGTCGAGAATCGACAGGTTGGAGTCCCCGCTCGCGTTGCCGAACGATCCGGTGCCGACGGTGAGCAGCCGGGCGTTCGTGCCTCGCTCGGCCGACGCGGGCGCGAGCGCGGCTCCGTGCGAATGGGAGTTCGCGGCGCTCGGGATCGTCGAGGCCGTCCCGGTGACGGGGTCGAGCCGTTCCACGACGAGGCCCTGCACCGGCAGCAGGATCGTGCCGTCTGCATCGACCGCGCCGTAGTGCGGCTTCTCCCACGAGGCGAGCCCGCCGATCGTGCCGAAGGGCGCGATCTCGTGCGTCGTCGGGGCGAGCGTCGCCGCATCAACGACGGTGACGGAGAAGCCGTCGTGGTCGACGGTCGCGGCCCACGCCCCGTCGGGCGCGACGAGCACGTCGAAGGGCCGTGCGCCGACCGGCACCGAGGCCGTGAATCCGCCGTTCGCCGTCTCGAACACCTCGAGCAGCGATTCGCCCGCCTCGGTCATCACCGCGACGTAGACGCGCGACCCGTCGGGTGCGACCGCGAGGCCGAGGCCGCCGGCGCGGTACTCCCCCGACGAGATCCGGCTCGCGGGGTGCAGGTACGGCACGAGCGCGGTCCGCTCTCCCGCGACGAGGTCGACGACCGCGAGCCCTTCGGCGGTGGCGGCGTACCCGGTGCGCCCGTCGGGCGACACGCCGACGCCCCAGGGCGCCGCCCCGACCGGGATGGTCGTCACGGCATCGGCATCGGGCCGAGACGGGTCGATCACGGCGACCGCGTCGCCGTGCATCAGCGATGCGAGCAGCAGCTCGGGCCCTGCAACCGCGTCATCGACCGGCTCGGAGGCCACCGTCGGCGCCGGCGCGCGCGTGGCGGGCGCAGGCGCTCGCGGCGACGATGCCGGCTCGGCAGCGCACCCGGCGAGCAGCGAGATCATGCCGATGAGCGCGGCCGCGCCGAGCATCCGGCGGCGAGTGAGAGGAACGATCCTGTCGAGCATGCGCTCAGTCTCCCGCAGCGGGTGGCGTCTCCGCCTCAACCGTTCGATGGATTTCGCCGACGCTCGGCCCGCGAGGCGGGTCACGCGGTAGCGTAGAGCTGTGAGTACATCGAGGGTCTTCGTAGGTCGTCTGGCCGGGCGCAGCGTCTTCGACCCGGTCGGCGATCGGATCGGCAAGGTGCGCGACGTGCTGGTCGTCTACCGTGCGGCGGGCGCCCCCCGCGTGGTCGGCCTCATCGTCGAGATCCCGGGCAAGCGCCGCGTCTTCGTGCCGATCAGCCGGGTCACATCGATCGGTGCGGGCCAGGTCATCGCCACCGGCCTCATCAACGTGCGCCGCTTCGAGCAGCGCGGCGGCGAGACCCGCATGATCGCAGAGCTCATCGGCCGCCACGTGCTCCTGACCCCGGCGCAGCCCGGCGGCGACCCGGTCGGGGCGACGATCGAGGACGCGGCGATCGAACGGGCGCGCACCGGCGAGTGGCACGTCTCCGAGCTCTTCGTCAGACTACCGCGGCCGTCGGCCCCGTTCGCGCGGGCAGAATCGCGGATCGTGCGCTGGTCGGAGGTGCGCCTGCCGAGCCTGAAGCCCGGCGTGCAGTCGGCCGAGCTGCTCCTGCAGACGCTCGTCGATCTGAAACCCGCCGACCTCGCGGAGGCGCTGCTCGAACTGCCGCAGCCGCGCATGCTCGAAGTCATCGCCGAGCTGCCCGACTCCCGCGTGGCCGACGCGGTCGAGGAGATGAGCGAGCCCGACCAGCTCGCGCTGCTCGCGCTGCTCCCTTCCGATCGCACGGCGGATGTGCTCGACCAGATGGAGCCCGATGACGCGGCCGACCTGATCTCCGCGCTGCCCGCCGCGCGCGGCGAGGAGCTGCTCGACCTCATGGAGGATGAGGAGGAGCAGGCGGTGCGCCGCCTGCTCGAGTACGACGCCGATACGGCGGGCGGCCTCATGAGCCCGTCGCCGATCGTGCTCTCGGGCGAATCCACGGTCGCCGAGGGGCTCGCGATGATCCGCCGCGCCGAGATCCCTCCCGCCATGGCCTCGGCCGTCTACGTCACGCACCCGCCGTTCGAGACGCCGACCGGCGAGTATCTGGGCATGGCGCACTTCCAGCGCATGCTCCGCTTCCCCCCGCACGAGCGGCTCTCGTCGCTCGTCGACGAGGAGCTCGAGCCGGTGCCGGTCGACGCGAGCGCTGCCGAGGTATCGCGCCGCCTCGCGAGCTACGACATGGTCGCGATGCCGGTCGTCGACGATCAGAACCGCCTCGTCGGCGTCGTCACCGTCGACGATGTGCTCGACCATCTGCTGCCCGACGACTGGCGGCACGCCGACGACGATGCCGAGATCGAGCCCGCCGGCCGCGCCGCGCGCAGCGCAGGGGCCGCATCATGAGGCTGTTCGGGCGCGACCCCGGTCTCGATGCGCCGCTCGCCGCGGGCTCGCGCGCCGCGAAGACCCCGCGCGGCATCGGCAACGAGCGGTTCGGGCGATGGACGGAGGGCATCGCCCGCGGCATGGGCACCCCCTGGTTCCTGCTGATGCTCACCATCTTCTGCATCGCCTGGCTCGCATGGAACACGTACGGCCTCGAGGAGTGGCGCTTCGACTCCGCGGCCCTCGGCTTCACGGCGCTCACGCTGATCCTCTCGCTGCAGGCCTCGTACGCGGCTCCGATGATCCTGCTCGCGCAGAATCGGCAGGACGACCGCGACCGCGTGCAGATCGAGCAGGATCGGCAGCGCGCCGAGCGCAATCTCGCCGACACGGAGTATCTCGCGCGCGAGGTGGTCGCGCTCCGAATCGCGATGAAGGATCTGCCCGATCGCGACTTCGTGCGCTCCGAGCTGCGCGCGCTGCTCGCCGAGCTCCAGGAGGATCAGGAGGAGATCGCAGCCGGTGCGGACGCGACCGAGGCGGCCCCGTCAGCGGCGGCCCCGTCCGAGGAAGAGGCGGGGCGTGCCGAAGCCGATTGAGGATGCGGTCTGGGCGGCGCTGTCGCGAGTGCAGGATCCGGAGCTGCTGCTCCCCATCACCGATCTCGGCATGGTGCGCTCGGTCGCGGTCGACGATGCCGGCCGCGCCGATGTGTCCATCCTCCTGACCATCGCCGGCTGCCCGGCTGCGCGGCGCATCGAATCCGACGTGCACGAGGCGACCGCCGGCGCATCGGGGGTGGTCGAGGCCCGGGTCGAGGTCGGGGTGATGACCCCGACCGAGCGCAAGGCGTTCACGGAGCGGGTGCGCGGTGGGCGCGGTGCACGACCGCAGCAGTTCGGCCCCGACTCGCTCACGCGCGTCATCGCGATCACGAGCGGCAAGGGCGGCGTCGGCAAGTCATCGCTCACCGCCGGGCTCGCGGTCGCCCTCGCGGCGCGCGGGCTCTCGGTCGGTCTCGTCGACGCGGACGTCTTCGGCTTCTCCATCCCGGGGCTGCTCGGGCTCAGCCGCGATGGCATCACCGAGCAGCCGAGCCGCGTCGACGACATGATGCTGCCGCCCGTCGCCTACGGCGTGAAGGTCATCTCGATCGGCATGTTCCTGGGCGACGCCGACCCGCGCACGACCGCCGTCTCGTGGCGCGGCCCCATGCTGCACCGCACGATCGAGCAGTTCCTGCGCGACGTGTGGTTCGGCGAGCTCGACGTGCTGCTGCTCGATCTGCCGCCCGGCACGGGCGACATCGCGATCACCATCGGGCAGCTGCTGCCGCAGGCCGAAGTGCTCGTCGTCACCACACCGCAGGAGGCCGCCGCCGACGTCGCCGTGCGCAGTGCGCTCGTCGCCCGACAGACCGGGCAGAAGGTCGTCGGCGTCGTCGAGAACATGGCCGGCATGCCGCAGCCCGACGGCAGCGTGATCGACGTCTTCGGGTCGGGCGGCGGCGCGCTCGTGGCCGACCGTCTGAGCGACACGGAGCACGGCGAAGTCCCGCTCCTCGGCAGCGTACCGCTGTCGCCGGCGTTCCGGGAGGGCGGCGACGCGGGCGAACCGGCGGTGCTCGCGCATCCGGAGGATCCGGCCGCGGCCGAGGTGCTGCGCATCGCCGACCGCATCGCCGTGCAGGGCCGCGGGCTCGCGGGGAAGCCACTCGGCATCAGCCCGCGCTGAGCGGACAGGGCTTCAACGGTCGCCCGGCCCTACGTCGCCTCGTCGTCGAAGTGGAACTCGCCCGTGTCGGGCTTCTGCGGAAGCTGGGCCGCCGCCGCGGCCGGCGTCCGCGTCGCCTGCTGCTCGTCCTCGAGCAGCGCGTCGCGGATGATGCGCCGCGGGTCGTACTGGCGCGGGTCGAGCTGCTTCCAATCGACCTCGTCGAACTCGGGGCCCATCTCATCGCGCAGACGATCCTTCGCACCGTTCGCCATCTGCTTCACGGTCTTCACGAAGTCGCTGAACTTCTTCGCGTAGGCGGGCAGGCGCTCCGGACCGATGACGAAGACGGCGATCACGAGGATCACCAGCATCTTTTCCATATTGAGGCCCATCCCGTTCAGTCTACCGATCCGGAATCCGAAGATTCGCTCGGGTGCGAGCGTGTGCGGCCGCGATCGGCACGCCGAAGCCCTACGCTAGGGGGGTCGGCACCGACGACCCCCGGAGGAGAACGTGAGCAAGCTCGAACGCAATTGGCAGTACGCCGAGCAGTACCCGGGCGAGACCGAAGCGCTCGTGCGCGCACGGCGGCTCGCGCTCGAGCTCGGCATCGAACCGGTGAGCCGTTCGACGGCCGCCCACCTCTCGGGCATCGTCGCGCAGAGCGGTGCCCAGGCGATCTGCGAGATCGGCACCGGCGTCGGCGTCAGCGGCCTCTCGCTGCTGCGCTACGCCCCCGAGGCGACGCTCACCTCCATCGAGATCGAGCCCGAGCATCTGCGCGAGGCGCGGACGGTGTTCGCGGGGGCGGGCATCGCGTCATCGCGGCTGCGCCTCATCGAGGGCGACGCCCGCCACGTCATGCCGCGCCTGAACACGTCGGCCTACGATGTCGTGCTGCTCGACGCCGACCCGAACGATCTGCTCGAGCATTTCGAGCACGCCCTCGGCATCGTGCGCCCCGGCGGCAGCATCGTCGTTCCCGGCGCATTCGTGCACGGTCGCGTACCCGATCCCGCCGCGCGCGACACCGCCGCCCAGAACATGCGCGACCTGCTCGCGCTCGTCTCCGACTCCTCCGCGATCGCTCCGATCCTCTCACCCGCGGGCGACGGCATCCTCACCCTCGTGCGTCTCCCCGACCAGGAGTAGCACGGCGCTGCCGGTCAGCGGCACCGGGTACGACGAAGGCCTGGCGATCCCTGAGGGAATCGCCAGGCCTTCGTGTTCGGCGTCGATGCCGCAGTGTCGATTAGGCGTCGAGCACGCCGGCCAGGACGTCGCGGAGCTCAGCCGCCTCCTGGTCGGTCACCGAGACAACGATGCGTCCGCCGCCTTCGACGGGCACGTACACTACGATCGCCCGGCTTTCGCGCACCGCCTCCATGGGTCCGTCCCCAGTTCTCGGTTTCATTGCAGCCATGGCGCCTCCTCAGCAGATTTGGTGATACCGCGTCTATTATCCCGCGATTCGAGCCAATCGAGTAATTCGCGGCGTGGTGCTGCGACATGCGGCTTCACATTGCGGTGAGCCAGTCGCGCAAGGCCCGTTCGGTGTCGACGATCTGCGCCACGGGCACCCGTTCGTCGTCGGCATGGGCGAGCAGCGGGTCGCCGGGGCCGAAGTTGACCGCGGGCATGCCGAGCGCCGAGAAGCGCGACACGTCAGTCCATCCGAGTTTCGCGGTGGGCGTACCGCCGACCGCTGCGACGAATGCGCGGGCGATCGGCGAATCGAGGCCGGGCCGCGCCCCGGGGGCCGCGTCGACGACGCGCACCTCATCGGCGTCGGCGAAGAACGCCTCGACGAACGCGGTGGCATCCGCGATGGTCTTGCTCGGTGCGAAGCGGTAGTTCACCTCGAAGACGCACTCGTCGGGGATGACGTTGCCGGCGACTCCGCCCTCGATCTTCACGGCGTTCAGCCCCTCGCGGTACGCGAGACCGTCGACCTCGACCGTCGCGGCCTCGTACGCGTCGAGCTTCTCGAGCAGTGCGCCCGCGCGATGGATCGCATTCACGCCCATCCAGCCGCGCGCCGAATGCGCCCGACGACCGCGCAGCACGACCCGCGCGCGCAGCGTGCCGTTGCAGCCGCCCTCGATCGTGCCGTTCGACGGCTCGCCGAGAATGGCGAAGTCGGCCCCGAACAGCTCGGGGCTGTTGCGCACGGCTCTGCCCAGCCCGCTGAGATCGGCCGAGACCTCCTCGTGGTCGTACCAGACCCACGTGATGTCGATGCCCGGCTCGGCGAGCTCCACGGCGAGCGCGAGCTGCACCGCGACTCCCGCCTTCATGTCGACCGTGCCGCGGCCCCACAGCATCGCCTCCCCCGACCCCGGCTCGGTCGTATCGCGCACCGGCAGGTTGCCGTTGATCGGCACCGTGTCGAGATGGCCCGCGATCACCGCCCGCCGGTCGCGGCCGAGCTCCGTGCGCGCGACGAGCGTGTCGCCGTCACGCACGACCGCGAGGTGCGGCGCCCGCTCGAGCAGCAGGGCCTCGATCGCGTCGGCGACCGCCGCTTCATCCCCCGAGACCGAGGGGATGTCGCACAGCTGCCGGGTCAGCCCGACCGCACCGTCCCCGAGGTCGAGGCGGATCGGGAGCGACGGGCGTTCTGCGTGGTTCACGTCTGCAACGATACGGGATCGCGCGCCGCCGCCGCCGGTCGATGCGCGCTCGGGCGGTACCCTAGAAGCATGACCGACTCCCGCTTCGCCTGGGCTGCAGGCCTCGCCACGATCGCGACCGACGGATCCGCGCTCGACGCCTGGTTCCCCGAACCCGCACTCGGCGGCCTCCCCGCCGCCATCGATCGCTGGGTGGCACCCGCCGAGCTCGAAGCGCTGGCGGGTCGCGACGAACTCCGCGATGTCGAGCTGCAGCCGATCACGATCCAGATCGACCTCGATGCGGCCCCCGAGAGCGCCGACGACGCCTATCTGCGTCTGCACCTGCTCTCGCACTGCCTCGTGCAGCCGAACACGATCAACCTCGACGGCATCTTCGGTCGGCTCCCGAACGTCGTGTGGACGAGCGCCGGCCCGATGCTGCCCGAGGTGTACGCCGCCCGCCTGCCGCTCCTGCGCCGCGCGGGCCTGACGGCGAACGGCATCGACAAGTTCCCCAGGCTCACCGACTACGTCGTCCCGGCCGGCGTGCGCATCGCCGATGCCTCGCGCATCCGCCTCGGCGCTCACCTCGCCCCGGGCACGACCGTCATGCACGAGGGCTTCGTGAACTTCAACGCAGGCACGCTCGGCGCTTCGATGATCGAGGGCCGCATCTCGCAGGGCGTCGTCGTGGGCGACGGCTCCGATATCGGCGGCGGCGCATCGGTCATGGGCACCCTCTCGGGCGGCGGCACGCAGCGCGTCACGATCGGCGCACGCGCCCTGCTCGGCGCGAACTCGGGCATCGGCATCTCGATCGGCGACGACAGCGTCGTCGAGGCCGGCCTGTACGTGACCGCCGGCACCAAGGTGCTGCTGCCGAAGGGCACTGCGGCGTCGGGCGGCAAGCCCGTCGAAGTGAAGGCGGTCGAGCTCTCGGGCCTGCCGAAGCTGCTGTTCCGCCGCAACTCGCGCACGGGCGCCGTCGAGGCGTTGCCGCGCGACGGTGCAGGGATCACCCTCACCGCAGCCCTCCACGCGTAGGCGCTCTCCGCAGCCCGCCGCGCGTAGGCGCTCACCGCAGCCCGCCGAACGCCCGGCGATCCCTGGCCTGCCTCGACAAAGGGTCGCGATCTGGGGTGCCACCGTCGGCAGAACCCCAATTCGCGACCCTTTACCGTGGGGCGCACGCCGCTGAGAGATCGAGCCGGCGCGCACTTCGACCGGAGGGCCGGTCGCCGAGCATCTTCCTCCACAGCCCCATCGTCGAGCTCTTCGTCACGGGTTCGAGCGGTTCTTGGCGTCCTACCTGTGGAGAACTCCGACGGACTTCCGCGATCTCGTGCATCGTAGAGTCATGTCGCAGTCGCCCGCCCTCGCATCGTTCGGAACCGCCTTCTCGGTGGCGGAGGCGCGAGCCGCCGGCCTGAGCTACGAATCGTTGCGCAGTCGACGCTTCGAGGCACCGTTCCATGCGACCCGCATCGTGAGGCCTCCGGCCGCCGCCGAGCCGATGCACCCGTTCGAACTGCAGCGTCGCCGCACGGTGCAGCTCATCCATGCGCTCGCCCGGCGTCTCGTCCCCGGGCAGTTCATGAGCCACAGCAGCGCGGCGCTCCTCTGGGGCGCACCGATTCCTCATCGACTCGGGCAGGTGCTCCATCTGAGCGCGCTCTCCCCCGCGCGTGCGCCCAGAGTCGCCGGCACCGTCGGCCACCGCATCCACCCGGGCCGCTGCGCGGTCGACCGCATCGACGGGGTCCCGCTCAGCGCACCGGCGACGACTTGGGCGATGCTCGGCGGTCTCGGTGCGACTGTCTCCGACCTCGTGGTCGCCGGCGATTACTTCGCACGGCGATACCGCGCCGGGCACGGCCGTCGGGAGGTCGGCCGACCGCCGCACGCGTCGATCGATGAGCTGAGAGCCGTGCTCGAACTCGGCCGATGGAGCGGAATCTCCCGTCTGGCCCGGGCCCTCGAACTGGTGCGCGAAGATTCGTGGTCGCCGCAGGAGAGCCTGCTCCGTCTGAATCTCCGTGAGGCCGGGCTCCCGGAGCCCGAGCTCAATGTCGACGTGCACGATGACGGCGGTCGCTTCCTCGCCTGTCTGGATCTCGCCTACCGGAGTTTGAAGGTCGGGGCCGAATACCACGGCCTCATGCACGCCGCCACCTACGCCCAGGACGTCATGCGCGTGGAGGCGCTGCGCGACGACGGGTGGATCATCATCGAAGTGACGAAGGCGGGAGGTTCCGAATCGACGCACACGGCGCGACGCATCGAGAGAGCGCTCAGGAGCCGGGGTTGGGCTCCGTCGTGATCGAGGCCGCGGCCTACTCAGAAAACGAACAAAGGGTCGCGAATTGGGCGATCGAGCACGGCTCGACCCCGGTTCGCGACCCTTTGTCGCGGGGCGGGGCGGGGCCGGGCGGGGCCGGGCGGGGCGGCGGGGCGGGGCGCCGCGCCCCGCGCGAACGGCCTAGATGTGGCGCTCGGGCGAGCCGATGTAGAGCTGCTGCGGGCGGCCGATCTTCGTGAAGCGGTCCGAGTGCGCCTCGCGCCACTGCGCGATCCAGCCCGGCAGCCGGCCGATCGCGAACAGCACGGTGAACATGCGGGTCGGGAAGCCCATCGCCTTGTAGATCACGCCGGTGTAGAAGTCGACGTTCGGGTAGAGCTTGCGCTCCTTGAAGTAGTCGTCTTCGAGGGCGATCTGCTCGAGCTCCTGCGCGAGGCCGAGCAGCGGGTCGTTGATGCCGAGCTCGGCGAGGATCTTATCGGCGCTCTGCTTCACGATGCGCGCACGCGGGTCGTAGTTCTTGTAGACGCGGTGGCCGAAGCCCATGAGCTTCACGCCGTCCTCCTTGCGCTTGACCTTCTCGACGAAGGTCTCGACGCTCTGTCCCGAGTCGCGGATCTGCGCGAGCATGCTGAGCACGGCCTCGTTCGCACCGCCGTGCAACGGGCCCGAGAGCGCGTTGATGCCGGCAGAGATCGACGAGAACATGTTCGCCCCGGTCGAGCCGACGAGGCGCACGGTCGAGGTCGACGCGTTCTGCTCGTGGTCGGCGTGCAGGATGAGGAGCTTGTCGAGCGCCTCGACGAGCACCGGGTTCATCTCGTAGGTCTCGGCCTTGTTGCCGAAGTTGAGACGCAGGAAGTTCTCGACGAAGCTCAGCTCGTTCTTCGGGTACAGGAAGGCCTGGCCGATCGACTTCTTGTGCGCGTACGCGGCGAGCACGGGCAGCTTCGCGAGCAGACGGATGGTGTTGACCTCGACGAACTCGGGGCGCGCGGTGTCGAGCGAGCTCTCGTAGTAGGTCGACATGGTCTGCAGGCCGCCCGAGAGCATCGCCATCGGGTGCGCGGTGTGGGGCACGGCCTCGAAGTAGTACCGCATGTCCTCGTGGAGCAGCGTGTGGCGACGGATTTCGCCGTCGAAGGCCGCGAGCTGATCCGCGGTCGGGCGCTCGCCGTAGATGAGCAGGTAGGCGACTTCGAGGAAGCTCGAACCGGCCGCGAGCTCTTCGATCGGGTAGCCGCGGTAGCGCAGGATGCCCTGGTCGCCGTCGATGTAGGTGATCTCGGAGCGCGTCGACGCCGTGTTCACGAAACCGTAGTCGAGCGCCGTGTAGCCGCTCTGCTTGGTCAGCGTGCTGATGTCGATCGATGACCGACCGTCCACCGACTCCAAGATCGGGAACTCGGCGGCGCCGCCCGGGTAGGTCAGCTTCGCCGTGCTCGGTGCCTGAGTCGAATCGGTCACGTCGTCTCCTCGTGAGTTCGCTTACTGGCAGACGTCTCGGTAAACACTGCCCGTCTTCCACCCTATCGGCTCGTTCGAGCACAGGTGAATCACGGCGGATATGCCGCGTATCATCTCCAGATTATCTCGATGTCGAGCAAAATGCGATTCGTGCGACGGTCGCAGGGCAGGCGATCGGGCCCCTCGATCCGCCGCGACGGGCGAGGGATCGGGACTCGGGAACCGATATGACGGGAGAGGGATCGGGGCGCCGCGACCGCACGATGGCGGTGCTGCGACGCCCCGATCCCTTCGGTCACTCCGCGCGCGAGTCGCGGCGGCGGAGCATCAGCATCACCGCTGCACCGAGCCCCGCGAGCGCGAGCGCGGCGCCCGCGAACCGGCCCGCCGATTCGGATCCGGTGCGCGCCAGCCCGCCGTCGGCCTTGGGCGAGGGATCGCCTCCCCGAGCCGCGGCGTTCGCACCGGCGCCCGATGCCGAGGTGCCCGCTTCGCTTCCGGTACCGCCGTCGGGGTCACCGCTCGCACCCCCGTGCGGATCGCCTTCGGCACCGCCATTCGGATCGCCGTTCGGGTCACCGTTCGGATCGCCGTTCGGATCGCCGTTCGGATCGCCTTCGGCACCGCCGTTCGGGTCCCCGCCGGGATCTCCGCCCGGCTCCTCTGCGACGACCGTGTACTGCACGGTCTCGCGCGTGATGTTGCCGGCGTTGTCGATCGCGGACGCGGTGAACTCGAAGACGCCTTCGGTATCGGTCGGCAGCGGCTGGCCGAGCGGCACGGACCCCTGGCAGGTGAGCACGCCCGAGAGCGCGTCGTCGCAGGTGAACGCTGCGGGCAACGAGGCGCCGAGCGCGACGCGCGCACCCGCGATCGAGGGGTCGACCGTCACGACCGGGTCGGTCTTGTCGATCCGCACACCGTGGCTGCGCAGCGCGGTCTCGTTACCGGCGCGATCCGTGGCGCGGTACTCGACGGCGTAGATGCCCTCTTCGCTCAGCGGCACGTCGGCGAAACCGGGGTAGGCGACCTGCCACGGACCGTCCCCCACTCGGAAGTCGAGCCGCTGCACGCCCGAGTCCTGATCGGTCGACTCGATCCGCATGTTCGCGTCACGGCGCAGCCAGCCGCGCGCGTTCGGCACGGGGTCGAGCACCGACGACGCCGTGGGCGCGGTCCGGTCGATCCGGATGTCGAGCCGCTTCACCGGACCGCGGCGGCCGTACTCATCGACGGCCTGGTAGCTGAGCACGGTGTGCCCGGTCGCGTCGACCGAGATCGACTCGCTGCCGTCGGTGATGCCGCTGCCGGTCTGCTCGCCCGTCAGCCGCCACTCGACGCCCGAGGCACCGGTCTGCGGGATCGGGTCGAGCATCACGTCCACCGGCCCGTTCCACCAGCCGCCGGGCCGCTCCGGGTCGGGAGTCGCCATCGCGTCGAGCACGGCGTCGGCGGGTACGACCTGGTAGTTCACGATGCGCACGTTCGTGTTGCCCGCGACGTCGCTCGCCGTGATGCGCAGGCTGTGCCACCCCAGCGTGTCGCTCGGCAGCGGGTGGCCGTGCGGCGTCGATCCGACGCAGCTCTCGACGCCCGATGTCGCGTCGGAGCAGCCGAAGCTCGCGTTCACCGACGCGCCGAGCGGCACCTGGCGATCCTCGAGGGTCGGATCGATGTCGATCGCCGGCCGCGTCGCGTCGATGTTCACGGGCACCGACTGCTCGCCGGTCGAGTTGCCGGCGGCGTCGCTCGCGCGCCACCACACCCGGTGGTGGCCGTCGCCCGTCACGAGCACGCGCACGGGCTCCCCGAGCACGGGCGGGTCGGTCCAGGGGCCGTCGTCGACGCGGTACTGCAGCGAGGCGAGCCCGCTGTCGTCGTCGCGGGCGTCGAGGATGACCTCGGCCTCGCCGCGGTGCCAGCCCTGCGAGTTGGGTTCGGGCGTCACCTCGTGGTCCACGGTGGGCGGGGTGACGTCGCCCGCGTGGACCTCCAGCACACCGTTCTGCCGCAGCTCGTTACCCGCCCGGTCCTGGGCCAGAATCGCGTACGGTACGGTCCCGGCCACCGAGGTATCGATCGCCGCGCCGATTTCTTGCGCCGGTCTTCCGGCGATCGAGATGACGCACCTCTCGACACCGGCGGTTGCGTCGGCGCAGCTGAACTCCGCAGCCGCGGTCTCGTGCTGATCGACCCGTCCATCGGCGAGCACCCCCGCCAGCTCGATCGTGGGCTTCGTCTGATCGATGCCGAACTCGAGCAGCCTGGGCGCAGTCTCGTTGCCGAGGGTGTCACGCGCCCACACCTCGAGCGTGTGGCGACCGTCCTCGAAGTACTGCAGCCGCGAACCGTTCTGGATCGCGAACGAGCCGTGCTCACCGTCTCGCCTGCCCTGGATCGTCGCGATGCCGTCGGGGTCGGTGGCCTCGACCCTAACACTCATGGGCTGCTGGTAGTAGCCCCCGTAGGCACCTGTTTCGGGCTCCATGGTGAGGAACAGCCGCGGCGCCTCCGAGACCGCGATCACACCCCCGCCGGTGATGTCGAATGAGGCGACGCCGCTCACGCGCGCAGCGGCGTGCACGGTGTAGCTGCCCGGGGCGAGACCGCGCATCACCAGGCTGTAGCGCCCCTGGTTGCCCTCCGTGCGCACGGTTTCGACGCGACTCTGGCCGTTCTGATCCGTGACCGTGACGGTGACGGCGATGGGCCTGCCATCGGAGATCGGCATGAGGTCGCCCCAGATCTTCAGCTCGGGGCTGTTGCTCGAGGCGAAGACGCGCATCTGTGTCGTGCCCGAGGACTCCCAGCCGCGATCGATGAACACGTTCGCCGCCTCGATGCCGCTGTTGCGCACTTCGAGGTTCACGAGGCCGGTGAAGCGACCCCCATAGCCCTCGATGAAGCGCAGCTGGGCGAACTGGCCCGGCCCGTACCAGTCGGTGCTCTCACGCCCCACCGCGACGAGCCTGAACTCGATGCCCGCCGGCCCTGCGACGCTCGCGTTGTACTTCTCGGCGTTCAGCACGCCCTCGGGGTACACCCGCGTCTCGCCCGGAGCGATGCCGGTCACGGTGAAGTCGGCTTTGGAGTCCCCGGCATCCTGCGCGGTTTTCTCCGCGCTCTCGGCGTCCGCGGGTTTCTCCGCGCTCTCCCCCTCGGTGTCGGTCGGCTCGGAAGTCTCTGGGTCGGTGTCGTGGTTCTGCGAGGGATCCTCCGACGTCTGCTCGCCCGTTCCCTCCTGTTCGGCGCCGCCTTCCGGCGCGCTCCGCTGCAACGCGACAGTCTGTTCCGCAGCGGCCTGCTCAGCGGCGGCCTGCTCAGCAGCTGCCTGCTCAGCAGCGGCCCACTCGGCCTCGGCTTGTTCGGCATCGGCGCGCTCCGCCTCGAGGCGGAGGCGTTCGGCCTCCGTCTGCTCGGCGGTCAGCCGCTCGCGCTCCAGCCGTTCGGCCTCGGCCTGAGCCTCAGCGGCGGCCTGAGCCTCAGCGGCGACCTGAGCCTCAGCGGCCGCCTGAGCTTCGGCCTGCGCGTCTGACCCCGCGCCCGGCGTCTCATTCGCGCTCGCCGGGACAGAACCCCCGAGCAGCAGCGCCGCGCTCAGCAGCACGGCGCCCGTTCCCAACCCCCTGCGCTGCAACGCTCCTTCGGCGCGCACGGCGCCGAAGGGGCCCGTCCCGTCCTGTGGTTCTCTTCGTTTCCTCATCGTGTATCCCTTTCCGTGCCCCTACTCGAGCGGGGCTTCGTTATCGACGAAGGCGATCACGAAGCCGCCCTCGGCCTCGCGGATCTGGAAGCCGAACGCTCCGCCGTCGGAGCTGTCGAGCGAGGCGTAGCCCGTGCCGTTTTCGTCCCCCGAGATGCGCACCGGCGCGTACTGCGCGAGCGCCTCCTCGAAGTGGCTGAAGACCTCGTCGCTCGGCACCTCGGTGACGTAGCTCGCGGTCTCCACGGCGCCGCCCGACTGCGTCGTGCAGATGGTCGCGCCCTCCGGTGCTGCCGGCCACCCCTCGGGCACGAGCTCCAGGTCGTCGAGACTCGCCGGACCCGTGGCCCAGGGGTAGATCTCCACGCACTCCTCCGGTACGCCGGGCGCAGGCTCCGCGGGCAGCGTCGCTTCCTCCACCGCGTCGGCCGGAGCCTTCTCCTCGGCGTCCGGACCGCCCGAGCAGCCGGTGAGCGCAAGGAGTCCGGCCGCGGCGAGGCATCCGATCAGGGCTCCCAGTCGAAGGCGGGGCGAGGGATCGGCTGAGCCGTAGTCCCTCACCGGGCCGCGGGCCCGGTGCCGTTCTGCGGCGCTCATGCAGGATCCCTTTCGGTGATACGGCTGCGTCCGACGGCGAGCCAGAGACCGGCGATGACCAGCCAGCCTTGGATGAGGGTGCCAGGGATGCCCGGCACGCCCGAGACGAGCATGAGTGCCAGCAGGCCGAGCCCGAACAGAGCGCTGACCACGCCCAGCACGCGCGACACGAGGCGCTCGGCGAAGGCCATCCAGGCCATCGCGAGGGCCGAGACGAGCACGCCGAACCACGGGAAGTAGGCGCCGAAGTCGGTGAGCATGTAGTAGACGAAGAGCCCCTGCTCGTCGTAGAGCCCGGCCTCCGGACCGAGGTAGTTCGCGAGCGCGCCCTTCCAGCCGTAGCCGAGCAGACCCGTAGCGGCCGTGGCGATGGCGCCGAAGGCGACGACCTTCGCCCCGACGGAGCGCTCGAAGCGCTGCGTGCGCCTCCACCACACGGCCGCGAAGACCAGCAGCAGCGCCATCGCGAGGAGGCCCGCCGTCCAGCCGAGGCGGCCGGGCAGCACCGCCAGGCCGAGCATGTCGGCGCTCGTAACCGAGTAGTCCTCGCCCGAGAGCCAGGCCTCCGTCTCGGCATCGGGACGCACGTCGAAGACGATCGTGCCCGCGAAGCCGAGAGCCCCGGCTGCCGAGGCCCAGAGGGGCCACGCGGTGAAGCCCTGCTTCGCCGGTCTGGCGGCTGCGGCGGGGGCTGGCGGCGTCGCCTGCGCGGAGGCGGCGACGCTCGATTGACCTGGGAGTGCGGTCATGTTCGTTCTCTTTCGTGCCTGGGGCGCGGGGCCCCGGATCGGATGGTTGCGATGACCACGATCCCGCCGGGGCGTCCCGGGCCGGCAGATTCCGATGTCCTCGTTCGGACCGGGACGCCGGCGGGGACGCGCGGCCGGGACGCGGAGACGTCGGACCGGCGGTGGAACGAGCGCAGCGAGGCGAGTCGGAACCCGAACGGCGGGCCTCGATTTCGACTCGGCTCCGCCTCGCTCGAGCAGCGGTGGGCGCCGCGGCGCTACGGGCGCGCGAGCCTGCCCGAGCCGAAGCCGGCCTCGCGCGCCATCACGATGAGCGCGCTGCGGTCGGGCGCGCCGAGCTTCGTGATGATCGCGTAGACGTAGTTGCGCACCGTCTTGCTCGTGAGCACGAGCGTGCGCGCGATGGAGCCGTTGTCGAGGCCGCGCGCGACCAGGTCGAGCACCTCGACTTCGCGGTCGGTGAGCTCGGGGAAGGGCCTAGCCTCTGCGCGATCGGCTCCGCTGCCGAAGAACGAGACGGCGCGCGCGGCCACGTCCGCACCGAAGAGCACCTCTCCGTCGGCGACCGCGTGGATCGCCCGTTCGACCTCGGTCGGCGAGGCCACCTTGAGTAGGTAGCCGCGCGCGCCCGCGGCGAGCGCCGAGAGCAGGGAGCGGTCATCGCCGAGCATGGTGAGCACGAGCACCGCGGTCTCGGGCTTCCGCCCCAGGATGGCCCGCGTCGCATCGATGCCCGACTCGTCGCCGAGATCGAGGTCCATGAGCACGACGTCGGGCTGCACCGCATCAAGGATGCGCATCGCCTCCTCCGTATTGGCGGCCGATCCCGCGACTTCGACGCCCTCGAGCGTGTCGAGCAGGGAGATGATGCCGCGGCGGAAGAGCGGGTGGTCGTCGACCACCATCACACCGATCGTTCCGCCCGATGCCATCGGCCCTCCTCGCACAGCTGCTGTCGTCTCAATTGTGCCCCTGCGCCGCGCTTCCGGCCACGGGCGGATGTCCCGGCTCGGGCGAGGACGCGGAGTCCCCATCACCCGCGAGCGGCAGCGTCACGGCCACGCTCGTGCCCTCCGGCCCCGAGGTCAGCGACATGGACCCGCCGAACGCCTCGGCCCGCCTCCGCAGCGAGAGCAGCCCGACACCGGGTGCGTGCGCCTCGGGCAGCCCCCGTCCGTCGTCGCTCACCTCGAGCCGGAGCGCGCCGGGCTGCGTCTCGAGCACGATCCGCACCGCTTTCGCACCGGAGTGGCGCGCCGCGTTCGTCAGCGCCTCCGCGGCAATGAGGTAGACCGCGTCTTGCACGCCCTGGGAGAGTTCTGCCGCGAGCGGTTCCGGGCGGATCTCGACGGCTACCGCCATCCGCTCGGTGCGGAAGCGGGCGGCGAGCTCGGCGAGCGCTTCGGGAAGCGACGATCCGTCGAGCGGCGAGGGGGATACCTCTCCCGCGAGCTGTCGCACGGCGCGGGTGCGCCGTGCGACGTCCTGCTCGAGCTCCGCGAGCAGCTCCACCGCCCGGCCCGGGTTCGTCTCGACGAGGTTCGCGACCGCCGCGAGCCCGAATCCGATGCCCGCGAGCGCCGGTCCGAGGCCGTCGTGCAGCTCCTGCTGCACGGCTCTCCGCTCCCCCGCGCGTCTCGCGAAGAAGTCTTCGCGCGCGACATCGAGGTGCCGGTTCGAGTCGATCAGGTGCACGGCGGCGGCCACGAGCCCGGCAAGATCGCGCAGCGCGGAGATCGAGCGCCGGTCGAGCCGCTGCCCGACGGGAGCCGTCGCCACCAGTTCACCGGCTGATCCGGGGAGAGGGATCCGTACGGCCGCGCCCCCGGGGTCGCCTGCGATGGCGACGGTGCGCGAGACACCGGATCGCACCTCGACGGAGGCGAGGCGCAGCACGCGGCGCAGCGCTTCGCACAGCTCCCTGAGACCGGCGGGCCCGGCCTCGAGCTCACCGATCCCCGCCCCGAGCCTCGCGAGCATGGCGGCCGGCTCGGCGCCCTCGCCGTAGACGAGCCGGTCGATACGGCTCTGGATCCACCCGCGCAGGGGCTGGATGGCCAACGCGATGAGGATCGGAACGGCGATCTCAAGGCCCTCGGGCCACGGCACGAAGCGCGGCGCGGCGAGCACGATCGCGAGGTAGAGCGCGGCGCCGCTGATCGTCAGCAGGGTCCACAGGAGGATGCGGCTGACGACCACGCGCTGTCCCCAGAGCCCCTGCCCGAGCACCACGACGAGAATGCCCGCCGGGTAGATCACCTGCCCGAGCACCGGTGCCAGCAGCGCGACCCCCGCCAACGCGCCCGGGAGCCGCAGCGGGGCGGGGAGCACGAGCACGGCGTAGCTGCCGCTCAGGAAGAGGTGCCCGAGCGTCAGCCAGGCGAGCCCCGTGCGCCCGGCGCCCCTCGCCCGCGCCCAGCGCGTCGCCAGGATCCCTCCCGTGACGAGGGCCAGGCCGACCGCGACGAAGGAGCTCACCAGATAGATGCCGGGCAGCGACGACTGGAGCGCGCCATCGCCGGGGGCGAGCGGGTTGCGGGGATTCGAGGCTGACTGGTGCACGAGCGCCGCAGCCGTCGCGACACAGGCGTTCGCCGCGCCGATCGCAACGAGGCAGCGCTGCCAGCGCGGCAGCCGCGCGCGCGTGACGAGCACCGGGAGAACAGCCGTCATGAATGTGCCGGGGATGTAGCCCCAGCCCGATGCGTGGGCCAGCAGGCCCCAGAGCGGCAGCCCAGGCAGCTCCTCGCCGAGCAGCCCCCACTGCCCGCCGAGCACCGCGAGGCCCGAGCCGAGCGCGTGCACGGCGAGGATCGCCCCGACCGCGCCGACGCGCCTGGAGAGGAGCAGCGCAGACACCGGCCCGTAGACGAGGGCAACCGTGAGGCCGATCGCCGGGAAGAGACCCAGCACCTCCGCGGGCGGACGGGCGAGCACCAGCCCGGGCAGGGGACGTGCCGGCAGCTCGTGCGCCAGCGCAATCCAGACGGCGGCGAGCGCGAACGCCCAGGAGAGCGTCCAGACCGCAGCGGCGAGCGCGACCCGGCGGCGATCGACACCGCCCGTCTGAGGAGCGCCCGACGCGGTCATACGGGGATCACCACCGTCGCACGACCGGATGCGAGGTCGCCCGTGAGGGTGCCTGCCGCCTGCGCGCAGCGCTCCGCGATCGCCGATCGGGATCGTTTGGCGGCGTCGCCGCCGACGGCATCGGTGTCGAGGCGCACCCGCACGGACGCTCCCGCGACTCCGGCGACGATGCCGATCCGGGCGGGGCGGCACTCGCGCAGGAGGATCTCGACGGTGTCGGCGATGACCAGGTAGACGGCGACCTGCTGCTCGCCCTCGAGCTCATCGGTGCCCGGAGCGGAGGCGTTCACCGCGCACGTCGCCCCACTGAATCGACGCGACAGCTCGCGCAGCGCTCCGTCCAGATCCCCGGCGTCGAGCGCGGCTGGCAGCAGCGCCCTGGCGAGGCGGCGCACCCCCTCGGTGGTCTCCGCGAGTTCGGCGCGGAGCTCCTCGAGCGCCACGGGCGCGCCGGGGACGCCCGAGGCGATGAGCCGCCGCGTGCCCGCCATCGCGAAGCCGATCCCGGCGAGGGCGGGAGCGAGCTCGTCGTGCAGTTCGCGGTGCAGCATGCGGCGCTCCTCCCGGCTCACGCCGCGGGTACGATCCCGCAGCGCCGCCAGATCCTGATTCGCCTGCGCGAGTTGCACGGCCACCGCCACGAGCCCCGCGGTCTTCGCCAGCATGGGCTCGACCAGGTTGCTCAGCAGCGCGGGGTCGTCGGCGGTGCACACGACGGTGCAGAGCGGAGCCGCAGATCCCTCGCCTTCCGCCGCCCCCGCAGCGTCGAGGCGATGCGAGAGCACCGCCGGGCCGTCGGCGCCCGCCCGCGCGATCTCGACGGAGTCGGCGCCGACCAGCAGCGACACCGATCGCAGGTGCCAGATCTCGCGGAGCGCCTCGGCGAGCCCGGCGAGCCCGCCGCGGTCGCCGCTCGCCGAGACGGGTTCGCCGAGTCGGGCGAGGATCCGCCGCACGCTGCTCCCCGGTCCGAAGAAGATGAGTCCGGTGAGTTCGCGGAGCACCCCGAGCATCACGCTGAAGCCGAGCGCGAGGATCGCGGCGGCGAGACCGCCGGCCAGCGTCTCGCCCGCCCCGAGGCCGCGCGCGACGGCGTGGAGCAGCACGTAGAGGCCGATCGCGCTCGCGAGCGCCTGCGCCCACACGATCCCGGCGAGCAGGCGGCGGTCGATCACCGTTCCCGAACCGCCGAACACGGCGGCGAGGATCGCCGTCGGCAGCAGGCCCTGGGCGACGATGAAGAGACCCGTCCCGATGCTCGACGCGGCTTCGGTGCCCGGCAGCAGGGTGAGATAGCTCACGATCAGGAGGGCGGCGCCGAGCGCGAACCAGATCAGCACGACCCGTTCGATGCCGCGCCCGCGCCACCACCGCCGCACCGTGGTGCACACCCCGAGCAGGAAGCCGAGCAGCGCGACGCCGAGCGGCAGCAGTTGGAGCGGGAGCGGGGCGTCCGTCTGCCACAGCCCGCCGGCACCGACGATGCCGAGGTCGAGCGCGATGGCGAGGGCGCCGAGCCGGAGCCCGCTCCTCCTGAGGGGCGAATCGCCGAGCAGCCAGATGAGGATGCCGAGCGCCGCCAGCTCCGAGAGATGCATGGCATAGGCGGTGACGGCGCTCGCCGCCTCGATCAGGGCCCCGGTGCCGGGAAGCCGCCCGAGCACCATCATCAGCGCAGACAGACTCGAGCTCACGGCCAGCCCTGTCAGGACGGACGCGACAGTGCGCTGCCGGATCGCGAGCAGGATGCCCGCCGCCGGGGCGTAGACGAGCGCGGTCACGACCATGCGGAGCACGTGCTCCCACCCGACCCCGCACAGGCTGCCGACGGCGCACGCGGAGAGCGCGGGCAGCCAGGCGAGCGCGACGATCACCCCTGCCCCGAGCCGCGCGGCCCGCGTCCGATCCGGCTCGCCCACACCGTCTCCCGATCCGCGCGGCCGACGCCGCGCCCGACTCAATCCTCCCCCGCCCGCGCGCCCGACGGCAGGGGCAGATGTCCCGGTTGTCGCGCGGCGGCCGACCGATGTCTTCCTCATGCTAGCTTCGACGGAGACGGAGACGACGGAGGGAGCCCGGATGCCGTTCGCCGACGAGATGCTCGGAGCGCAGCAGGCCGAGGCGCTCGTGTCGATCATGGGCGATGCGGCCGGTCGGCCGCTCGCGGCCACAGCCGAGACCGCGCGGGGCCTCGACGGCCTCTCCCTCAGCGGGAGGGCGCGGGCGCTCGCGGCGGGGCTGCTCGCCGATGTCGGCGGCGACCACGCGGTCATCGCCGCAGCGGTGCGGCGCGCGTTCGATCGGCCGGACTTCGACGGCTGGCTGCTGTGGCCGGTCGGGCTCGCCGTCGCGCTGCGCGGAGTCGATGAGGGATCGGCGGAGAGCTTCGACGGGGCGCTGGAGGTGCTGCGCGAGCTCACGCCCCGCATGACCTCGGAGTTCGCGATCCGCCCGCTGCTGCGGCACGACCTCGATCGCGGGCTCGAGCACCTGCTCTCGTGGACTGCCGATCAGGACTGGAACGTGCGCAGGCTCGCGTCCGAGGGCAGTCGGCCGCTGCTGCCGTGGGCCGAGCGGATCCCTCGCCTCGTCACCGACCCCTCGCCGACCCTGCCGATCCTCGACGCCCTCTTCGACGACCCCGAGGAGTCGGTGCGGCGCTCGGTCGCCAACCACCTCAACGACCACAGCCGCGCGCACTCGGCCTTCGCCGTCGCGGCGGCGCGCGGCTGGCTCGTCCGAGGCGGAAACGGCGCCGAACGCACGGCGCGGCATGCCATGCGCACCCTCGTGAAGCGCGGCGACTCCGGCGCGCTCGAGCTGCTCGGCTTCCCTCCGGCCGAGCTCTCGGTCGCCCCGCTGCGCGTCACCCCCGAGGCGGTCGCCCTCGGTGGGGCGGCCGCCTTCGCCGCCGCCGTCGAGAACCGGGGAGCGAGCGAGGCCAGGCTCGTGATCGACTACGTGCTCTTCTTCCCCGGCGCACGCGGCGACGAGCGCCGCAAGGTGTTCAAGCTCGCGCAGCGCACGCTCGCGCCGGGCGAACGCGCACTCGTGGAGGGCAGGCACGTCTTCCGCGAGATCTCGACCCGGAGGTACTACCCGGGCCGCCACGGCCTCGCGCTGCAGATCAACGGCGTGCTCCACGACCGAGCCGACTTCGCGTTCGGAGGGGAGGAGGCCGCGCCCCGTTCGGCGAGGGATCGGTCGCGGCCGCGCCGCGGGACCGACCCTTCGCATCGTTGAGGGATCCCTCACCGTCCCGCCTCGGCGAGCAGCGCTCCGACCAGGAACAGACTCCACCAGGCCGAGGCGAGGAGCGCGGGGGTGCCGAGCACGAGCGCGCTGATCGCGAGCGGCCGGGACCCCCGCCGCGCGAGCGTCAGGACCGCCAGCACGAGCGCGGCCGTCCCCGTCGCTACGGGCACGAACGGCACCCACCACCCGAGCGCCGTGAGCGATGCCAGCACGAGTGCGGCGACTGCGAGGCGTCGATCCCTCACCTGCGCGCCCATGCCGACCCCGCTCCGGTCAGCTGTAGTCGGCGACGAAGCTGCCGATCACGCGGTCGATGGCGTCCAGGTCCGACTCCCGCACGGCCTGCACCGCGACGAGCACGACGTATTCGCCGCTGTCGGCCACCGCTCCCACGACGAGGAACTTCGCCTTCTCGGGCCCGCAGTTCTCCCACAGCTCGTAGACGCCGGTGTGCAGGCCGTCGGCGTAGTCCTCGCTCGCCGCCGAGGTGCAGCCGTGGCCGGGCAGGTCGCCCGCCATGAGCTCCACGAAATCGCGCGCCGTCGCCTCGGAGACGTCCTGCTGCGACGCGAGCACGTTGACGCCCGGCACGGCCCAGCCGCTGCGGTAGGCCTGCAGGTCGGGGCTGGCGATGATCGACTGCACCTCGGTGCTCCCGTCGACGATCGCGGTGCCGTCGACCTGGGTCCACGATGCCGGCACCTCGACGCTCACCCGACCGCTGTCGTCAGTCACGGTCACGTACTCGCCGGTCGCCTGGTTCTCACCTCCGGCGTCGCCCAGCACGGAGACCGGCTCGAGCTTCTCGTCGCCGTTGAACTTGCCGCGGTAGAACACGCCCTCCGACGGCCGCAGCACGTCGACATCGATCGAGGAGTCCGTCCCGTGCGTGCGCAGCACGTCGCAGTACGCCGCCATGGTGCCGTCGGCGCCCACCGGCACGCCTTGCATGCGTGTGATGAGGTCTCCCGGCTTCAGCCCGGCCTTGTCCGCGATGCCGCCTGACTCGAGCGAGGACACCCAGATGCCCAGTCCCGCGCCTTCCTCGTCGACGAGACCCATGCCGTTCACGCCGAGGCTCAGCACGTCCTCGCCCGCGGCGAGGCGCTCCACCACGGCGGTCACCTCGTCGCGGTGGATGGCGAGGTTCTCGTCGGTGAGGTCGCTGCCCGCGTAGTTCACGCCGACGAGCTCGCCCTCCGGCGTCACGAGCGGACCGCCGGAGTTGCCGCCGCGGATCTTCGCGTCGTGCTCGATCACGCCGTCGACCGAGGCCCACGGGCTGTCGTACGAGGTCTGGGCGGTGGAGATGATGCCCTTCGTCATGGTGAAATCCGGATCGCCGTGCGGGTAGCCGGCCGCGTAGACCTCCTCCGCCGTCGAGATGTCGCCCTTCTTCCACTCGAAGTAGGGGTAGTCGCCCTCCTCGAGCTGGATCGCGGCGAGGTCGAGGCACTCCGACGACCCGAGCACCTTCGCGTTCATCGCCTTCGACCGGTCGGCGTCGCGCCACACCTTCAGCGTGCCCGCTCCGACCACGACGTGATTGTTGGTGAGGGCGAGCCCGTCGTGCGAGACGAGGAAGCCGGATCCGGCGCCCGCGGCCTCGTAGGCGCCCACCTCCGGGTGCACGAAGGTGCCCTGCGCCTCGATCTGCAGCGTCGCCGATTGCACCCCGTCGAAGTCGACTCCCCCGCCGCCGCTTTCGGCCCCGCCCTGGCCCGCGGCGCCTGGCAGCATGCCGCAACCGGTGAGCAGCGCGAGGGCGGCGGCCAGCACCGTCGTCACCGTCGTGGCCGTGCGCATGCCGCAGCGCGGGCGGCGCCTGCGGAGCGGGCGCCCGTGTTCGGGCGCGGACTCGGAATCCGGGTGTGCGGTCATGAGAGCTCCTCTGCGGCAGCGCGCCGACGGGAGTCGGCGGTCGGTCGTGCGACGGATCCGTCGCATCGCCACCGAGGTTAGGAGCGCGCCCGTCCCATGCGGAACGGGCCGAAGTCCTCGAAGGGGCCGGGCCACATCGCCCGGCCCGGCCATCGCTGCGAACGAACACTCCGGTACGAACGAACACCCCGGGGAGGGTCCCCGGCGTGTGCTCTCGCCCCGCCGTGTTCGCTCACGCTGTGCGGGAGCGTCAGGGTGCGCTCTGCTCCAGGCGCCCGGCGGCCGCTGCGATGTCGGCGTCGCTCGCGGTGAGCGCCAGGCGCACATGCTGCGGCGAGGCATCGCCGTAGAAATGACCGGGGCCCACCACGATGCCGATATTCGCGAACTCCGCTACGCTCTCCCACGCATCGACGCCGCGCGTCGCCCAGAGATAGAGGCCCGCTTCGCTGCCCTCGACGCGATAACCCGCGGCCTCGAGGGCCGGGAGCAGCACGTCGCGGCGGGCGCGGTAGCGGGCGCGCTGCTCGGCCACGTGCGCCTCGTCGCCGAGCGCGGCGATCATCGCGGCCTGAACGGGGGCGGGCTGCATGAGCCCGGCGTGCTTGCGCACCGTGAGCAGTGTGTCGATGAGCGAGGGATCGCCGCCCACGAAGGCCGCGCGATAGCCGGCGAGGTTCGACTGCTTGCTCAGCGAGTAGACGCTCAGTACCCCGGTGTGGTCGTCACCGACGACTCTCGGATCGAGGATCGACGGGATCGGCGCGGCGTCCCACGGCGCATCCCAGCCGAACTCGGCGTAGCACTCGTCGCCTGCGATGACGGCTCCGAGTTCGCGCGCGCGTTCGACCGCCGCGCGCAGCGCTCCGACGTCCATGACCCGCCCGTCGGGGTTCGACGGCGAGTTCACCCATACGAGGCGGGTGTGCTCGGGCCATTCGGTCGGGTCGTCGGCGGCGACGGCGTCGGCTCCGACGAGCGCGGCCCCCATCGCATAGCTCGGGTAGGCGATGCGCGGGAACACGACCGCCTCGCCGGCGCCGAGTCCGAGCAGCAGCGGCATGAGCGCGACGAGCTCTTTCGAGCCGATCGTCGGCAGCACGGCGTTCGCGTCGAGCGCCACCCCGCGCCGCCGCGCGAACCATCCGGCGATCGCCTCGCGCAACGCGGGCTCTCCCGAGGTCGCGGGGTACGCGTGCGCGTCGGTCGCTGCGGCGAGCGCGTCGCGCACCGCCTGCGGGCTCGGATCGATGGGCGAACCGATCGAGAGGTTCAGCGCCCCCTCGGGATGCTCTGCGGCGGTGGCCAGGTAGGGCGCCATCGCGTCCCACGGATACTCGGGCAGCGGTGCGCGCACGGGTCAGCCTGCCTGGGGCGGCAGGGCCGCGATGATCGGGTGGTCGAAGTCGTACACGCCGACCTTCGCCGCTCCGCCCGGCGAACCGATCTCGTCGAAGAACTCGACGTTCGCCTTGTAGTAGTCGGCCCATTCCTCGGGCAGGTCGTCCTCGTAGTAGATCGCCTCGACGGGGCAGACGGGCTCGCAGGCGCCGCAGTCGACGCACTCGTCCGGGTGGATGTAGAGCGAGCGCTCACCCTCGTAGATGCAGTCGACCGGGCATTCGTCGACGCATGCGCGATCCTTCACGTCCACGCACGGCAGTGCGATCACATAGGTCACGAGGCCAGCCTTTCACTCGGGGTGGTCCCAGTCTACTCGCGGCGCTCCGACCGCAGCGCGACGACACGGGCCGAACGATCCCTGTCGCGGCCCGTCGCCCGAACCGCCCGCTGCCCGCGGCGCGCACCGGCGCCCGCGCCCGCGCTCAGAACTCCTCGCGGGTCGGGATGACCGTCGTCACGAACGGCACCCCGGGCGCGATGATCGGGGCCGTGCCCGTCTCGCCCTCGCGAGGCAGGATGCCGGCGGAGAGTCCGTGGAACTGCCCGAGGTCGGGGCCCTGGTCGATGAGCGGCACCTCGAGCGGCTCCCCCGGCCGCAGCACGAAGCCGCTCCCCCGCACCTCGAGCGGAACGGGGGCGGCGCCGTCGACGATCTCGAAGCGGATGCGCTCGCGCTCGAGCCGCACCGCGAAGCGCGATCCGCGCCACGTGAGCGAGAAGTCCATGGCGCCCCAGTGGGCCGGCATGCGGGGGTCGAATCGCAGCGTGCGCCCGGCGTCGCGCATCCCGGCGAAGCCCTGCACGAGCATCATCCAGACGCCGCCGGCCGACGCGACGTGCACGCCGTCGGCCGAGTTCTGGTGCAGGTCGTCGAGATCGACGCGGAGGGCATGATCGAAGTAGCGGTAGGCGAGTTCGCGGTACCCGACCTCGGACGCGATGATCGACTGCACGACCGCCGACAGCGTCGAATCGCCGGTGGTGAGCGCGTCGTAGTACTCGAAGTCGCGCAGCTTCTGCTCGCGGGTGAACTCGTCGCTGGCGAGCAGCAGGGCGAGCACGACATCGGCCTGCTTGATCACCTGGAACCGGTAGATCACGAGCGGGTGGAAATGCAGCAGCAGCGGCTTCTGCTCGGGCGGCGTGGCCGCCAGGTCCCACACCTCGTGCTCGAGGAAGTGCTCGTCCTGCGGATGGATGCGCATGGTCTCCGAGTAGGGCACGTGCATGCCGTCGGCGATGCGCTCCCACTCGTCGACCTCGGCAGGGTCGAGGTCGAGCTGCTCGACGAGCCGTGCGGAGTAGTCGGGCGCTTCGGCGGCGATGCGGCGCACCACTTCGACGGCGAAGCGCAGGTTGAGGCGCGCCATGACGTTCGTGTAGAGGTTGTCGTTCACGACAGTGGTGTACTCGTCGGGGCCGGTCACGCCGTGGATGTGGAAGCGCCGCTCGCCGTTCGGCTCGTGCCGCCAGAACCCGAGGCTCGCCCAGAGCCGCGCGGTCTCGACAGGGATCGCGCTCGCCCCCGTCAGCATGAACTCCAGATCGCCCGTCGCCGCGACATAGCGGGCGAGGGCGTACGAGATGTCGGCGTTGATGTGGTACGCCGCCGTGCCCGCGGCGTAGTAGGCGCTCGCCTCCTCGCCGTTGATGGTGCGCCACGGGAAGAGCGCGCCGTCTTCGCTGAGCGTGCGGGCCCGCGCACGCGCCTGGTCGAGCATCGCCTCGCGCGAGCGCAGCGCATTGCGCGCCCACTGCGGCGAGGTGTACGACAGGAACGGCTGCACGTAGATCTCGGTGTCCCAGAAGTAGTGGCCGCTGTAGCCCGAGCCGGTCAGCCCCTTGGCGGAGATGCCGCGGCCGTCGGCGCGCGCCGACGCCTGGGCGAGCTGGAAGAGGTTCCACCGGATCGCCTGCTGCACGCCGGGGTCGGCGTCGACGCGGACATCGCTGCGCTCCCAGAAGTCGGCGAGGAACCGGCGCTGCTTCGCCCACCGCTCCTCCGCGGGCTCGGCGGCGGTCTTCTCGAGCGTGTGCACGCAGCGGTCGAGCATCTCGGGCAGGCCGGCCGTCGCCGAGGCGTGGTAGGCGAGCGTCTTCACGAGGCGCACGGTGCGTCCCCGGCGGGCGACGCCCTGGAAGGCGTGGCGCACGCGGTCGGGCGAGACCTCGACGCGGGCGCGCCAGGCTCCGGGCGACGATTCGTCGACGAGGGTGTCGGCCTCGGCGGTGTCGGCAACGCCGTCGAAGACGAGCGCGGCGCCGTCGACGCCCGGATCGAACTCGTGATCGACGCCGACGCCGAGCGCCATCTGCGAGTCGCGCACCCGGTAGCTGAGCACGCTGCGGCGCTCATCGTGCAGCACGGGTCCGAGATCGAGCACCCGGTCGCCGAGCTGCTCGCTCTTGCGCGGGTCGGCCATGCCGCCCTCGTCGCCCGGCGTCTCACTCGTCACCCGTTTGAGATCCTGACGATTGATGATGAGGCTGCTGACGGTGAGATCGGCGTCGTCGTCGAGCACCGTCACGCGCATCTCGAGGGTCGCCATGTGCCGGTCGGTGAACGAGACCATGCGCCGCGTCTCGACGCGCACGCGCTTGCCCGTCGGCGTGAGCCACACGAGCGTGCGCGTGAGGGTGCCGTCGCGCAGGTCGAGCGCGCGGTGCACGTCGATGATGTCGGAGGTCTCGAGGTTCAATCGCTCGTCGTCGACGTAGATGCGGATCGTCTTCGCGTCGGGGGCGTTGACGATCGTCTGCCCCTGCTCGGCGAAGCCGTACGCGTTCTCGGCGTGCTGAATGCGCCAGGTCTCGTGCAGCCCGTTGATGAAGGTGCCGTGGGCGCCGAGCGGCAGGCCCTCCTCATAGTTGCCGCGCAGGCCGAGATAGCCGTTGGCGAGCGCGAACAGCGTTTCATCCTGCCCCGCGAGCGCGGGGTCGACGCCGTGCACGACGAGCCGCCACGGGTCGGCCCCGAAGTCGCGCGAGAGCTCGCGCACGGGCGAGTCGAAGTGCTCGGGATTCATCGCACCAGCCTATCGAGATCGTCGACCACCGTCTCCGCACCGGCCGCCTGGAGCGCCGCACGCCCGGCGCCCCGGTCGACGCCGACCACGAGGCCGAAGCCGCCCACCCTGCCCGCCACGACGCCCGAGGCCGCGTCCTCGAACACAACGGCGCGCGTCGGGGCGGTGCCGAGCAGCTCGGCCGCCCGCTCGAAGGTGTCGGGGGCCGGTTTGCCCCGCAGCCCCTCCCGCGCGGCCACCACTCCGTCGACGACGGCGAGGAATCGGTCGCGCAGCCCGGACGCCCGCAGCACCGGCTCGGCATTGCGCGAGCTCGACACGACCGCGCACGCGGCCCCCGCCTCGCGCAGGGCGTCGAGCAGGCGCAGCGATCCGGGATACGGCTCGATGCCGTCGCGCTCGAGGACTTCGGTGAAGGTGCGGTTCTTGAGGTTGCCGATGCCGATCACCGAGTCGAGCCCCTCTTCGCCCGGGGCGCCCATCGGCAGGAGGATCCCCCGGGCCTCCAGCAGCGCGACGACGCCCTCGAACCTCGGGCGGCCGTCGAGCGCGAGGTAGTACTCCTCTTGCCGGTACGGCGGCAGACTTCGGCTGCGGAAGAACGCGTCGAACGTCTCCGCCCAGGCGCGCATGTGCAGATCGACCGTCGGGGTGATCACCCCGTCGAGGTCGAAGAGGAAGGCGTCGAAGCCCGCGAGTTCCGGTCCGAGTGCTGCAGTCACCGTTCCAGGCTAGCCTCGGCGCGGTGCGTTCAGAAGAGGCGAGCGGCGAGCGGTCCGATCGCGATCGCGATCCAGGCGCCGGCGAACAGGCACGGTGCGAATGGGATGCCGACCGGTTCGACCGGCGCGGGAGGCGCGTCCGATAGCGCGGATCCGGGTGCCACCGACGCACGCGTCGAGCGTCGTCGTCTCAGCGCGGCACCGCGCATCGCGCTCCAGATCGCGGCGCACAGGGCTGCGATGAGCACCGCCCCGAGCACCGCCCAGAGCCCGCCCATCAGACCGAGCGTCCCGCCGATGAGCGGCGCGATCTTCACGTCGCCGCCGCCGATGCCGCCGGGCGCGACTCGCCACAGCAGGGCGAAGAGGCCGAGGAGCAGCAGCGCTCCGAGCGCCAGCATGAGGAGCCCCTGCCAGGCGCGCAGCCCGCCCGAGCGCCCCGCTGCCAGAAGAGTCGGCAGCATCACGAGTTCCGCGGCCGCGAGCAGCCCGAGAGTGACGACGGTCGTGCCGAGCACGAGCCGGTTCGGCAGGCGCTGCGTCGCAAGGTCGACGACGCTCAGCCAGACCGTGCTCACGAGGAAGGCGACCACGCCCGCACCCCAGAGCACCGTCGAGACGGCGGCGCCCAGGGCCGGGTTCACGGCGTGACTTCCGTGCCGATCCCGTGTTCGGTGAAGATCTCGAGCAGCACCGAATGGGCCTCGCGCCCGTCGATGATCGCGGCCTTCGGCACCCCGCCCTGCACGGCGTCGAGGCAGGCGCGCATCTTCGGGATCATGCCCGATTCGAGCGCGGGCAGCATCGCTTCGAGCTCGTCGGCCGAGATCGACGACACGAGCGAGTCGGTGTCGGGCCAGTTCGCGTAGAGCCCGGCGACATCGGTCAGGATGACGAGCTTCTCGGCCCCGAGCGCCGTCGCGAGCGCCGACGCCGCCGCATCGGCGTTCACGTTGAGCGAGTCGCCGGGGCGGTCGATGTCGGGGGCGATCGATGACACGACAGGGATCAGCCCCGCCTCGAGCAGCGCGTGGACGGGCCCGGGCCGTACGTCGACCACGTCGCCGACGAGCCCGAGGTCTACGGTCTCGCCGTCGACCTCGAAGGGCGGGCGGCGGCGGCCCACGAAGAGGCCGGCGTCCTCGCCCGTCGTGCCGGCCGCGAGCGGACCGTGCGCGTTGATCTCGTCGATGAGTTCGGGGTTCACCTTGCCGGTGAGCACCATGCGCACGACCTCCATCGTCTCCGGAGTGGTGACGCGGTAGCCTCCTTTGAACTCGCTCTCGATGCCCAGGCGCTCGAGCATCCGGTTGATCTGCGGGCCGCCGCCGTGCACGACGACCGGCATGATGCCGGTGTGGCGCAGGTAGACGACGTCCTCCGCGAAAGCCCGCAGCAGCGCGTCGTCGACCATCGCGTTGCCGCCGAACTTGATCACCATGATCTTGCCGCGGAACTTCTTCAGCCACGGCAGCGACTCGATGAGCACGCCCGCCTTCGCGGCTGCCTGCTTCCGATCGAGTGCGGTGGTCGTACTGGTCATCTCGGCTCCTTGAACATGGGTGCAGCGCGGGCTTCGGTGCTGCGCGCCGGGCACGTCGCACCTCCGTGCGATCGACGGGCCCCGGCCGCGGCGCCGTCAGCTCGAATAGGCGCTGTTCTCGTGGACGTAGTCGTGGGTGAGGTCGTTGGTGCGAATGGTCGCGGCGTGCTCGCCCGCGAACAGGTCGATCTCGACATGCGTGCGGCGCGGCGCGAGGTCGCACTCGTCGACGGGGCGGTCGGGGGCGCCGGCATGGCACAGGCGCACGCCGTTGATGCTCACGTCGACGGCGTAGGGGTCGAAAGCCGCGCTCGTGGTGCCGATCGCGGCGAGCACGCGGCCCCAGTTCGGGTCGTTGCCGAAGATCGCGGCCTTGAAGAGGTTGTTGCGGGCGACCGAACGACCGACCTCCACTGCGTCGGCGGCGCTCGCGGCACCGCGCACTTCGATGTCGATATCGTGGCTCGCGCCCTCGGCGTCGCCCTGCAGCTGGCCGGCGAGGCTGTCGCACACCGCGACGAGCGCCTCGGCGAACTCGTCCTCGCCCGGAGCGATCCCCGATGCGCCGCTCGAGAGCAGCGTCACCTGGTCGTTCGTCGACATGCAGCCGTCGCTGTCGAGCCGGTCGAAGCTCACCGCGGTCGCGCGGCGCAGCGCGCGGTCCAGCACCGCTGCTTCGACGACGGCATCGGTCGTGATGACGACGAGCATGGTGGCGAGACCCGGGGCGAGCATGCCCGCGCCCTTCGCCATCGCGCCGATCGACCAGCCGTCGCCCGTGTGCACGGCGGTCTTCTCGACGGAGTCGGTGGTGAGGATCGCGGCGGGCGCGGTCGTGTCGTTGTCGGCCAGCGCCGCTGCGAGCGCGGGCACGTTGGTCACGATCTTGTCGCGGAAGGTCTGATCGCCGGTGCCGATGAGGCCGGTGGAGCAGACGAGGATGCGCGATGCGTCGGCTTCGTCGAGCGCTGCGGCGACGGCCTCGGCGGTCAACCGGGTGGTCTCGTAGCCAAAGTCGCCGGTGAAGCAGTTCGCCCCGCCCGAGTTCAGGATGACCGCGCGCGCCGCGCCGTTCTGCGCGACCTTCCGGCTCCAGATGATGGGGTTCGCCTGCGCGCGATTGCTCGTGAACACGACGGCGCTCGACGGGGCGGGGCCGTCGTTGACGACGAGGGCGAGGTCGGGTCTGCCGGTCGACTTCAGGCCGACTGCGAGGCCCGCGGAACGGAACCCCTTCGGTGCGGTGACGCTCATGCTTGCAGTTCCTCCGTCGTGGTCATGGTTCTGGGGGCAATCCTGCCGAGGGGCGAGAAACTCCGCTGATCGCGACGATTCAGCCCGGTTTCTCGCCCTTCGACGGTGCCCCTGGGGCATCGGCAGGGATCGGCGGCAGTCAGCCGGGTCGCGCGGCTCACGGCGCGACTCCGTCGACCGGCAGCCCCGCGGGTTCGGGGAGGCCGAGCGCGATGTTCGCCGATTGGATCGCGGCCCCGGCGGTGCCCTTCGCGAGGTTGTCGAGCGCCGCGACGACGACGACGCGGCCGGCCGCTTCGTCGACGGCGAGCCCGATGAGGCAGGTGTTCGCGCCGAGCGCATCGGCCGTGCGCGGGAACGACCCTTCGGGCAGCAGGTGCACGAACGGCTCGTCGGCGTAGGCGGTCTCCCAGGCGGCGCGCACCTCTGCCGCGGTCGTGCCGGGCGCGATGCGCGCCGTCGAGGTGGCGAGGATGCCGCGGCTCATCGGCACGAGCACCGGGGTGAAGCTGATGCTCGGTTCGTGCGCGGCGCCGGCGCCGCGCAGCGCCTGCTTGATCTCGGGGATGTGGCGGTGCGAACCGCCGACGGCGTAGGGGTTGGCGGTGCCCATGAGTTCGGCGCCGAGCAGGTGCGTCTTCGCGGCTTTGCCGGCGCCCGACGGGCCGACGGCGAGCACGGAGACGATATCGCCCGCTTCGATGACGCCCGCGGCGATGCCGGGGGCCAGCGACATCGAGACGGTCGAGGCGTTGCAGCCGGGAGCCGCGATGCGGGTCGCACCGACGAGGTGCTCGCGCTGCCGGCGGTGCACCACGGCGCCGTCTGGGGCGCGCTCGGCGACGATGAGCTCGGGCACGCCGTAGCTCCAGGACTCGTAGTAGTCGCCGCCGTAGAACTGCGCCCAGTCGTCGGCGCTCGTGAGGCGGTGGTCGGCGCCGCAGTCGACGACGAGCCGCACGTCGTTCAGCTGCGCGGTGAGTTCGCCCGAAGCCCCGTGGGGCAGCGCGAAGAAGACGATATCGTGGCCGTCGAGCACCGCGGGGTCGGTGGGCTGCAGCACGAGGTGGGCCAGTGATCGCAGATGCGGCTGAGACTCCGCGAGCGGGCGCCCGGCGGAGGAGTGCCCCGTGACCGTACGGATCTCGAATTCGGGGTGCTGCGCGAGCAGGCGCAGCAGCTCTCCCCCGGCGTATCCGCTCGCTCCAGCGACCGCAACCGAATAGCTCATCGACGCTCCTTCACTCACCCGGCTCCCGCGAGCCCGCACGCTCCCTATTCTGGCACTTCCCACGGCACCCGGTCGGCGGTCGGCCCAGCGGTGCGCTCAGCGGTGGGTGAAGTCGGCTGCGCGTTTCTCGGCGAAGGCCGCCATCCCCTCCTTCTGGTCGGCGGTCGCGAAGGCCGCCGCGAACGCCTGGCGTTCGAATCGCAGGCCTTCCGCGAGCGGCATCTCCTGCGCGGCCTGCAGCGCATCCTTCGCCGCGTACACGGCGACGAGCGACTTCGACGCGATCGCCTGTGCGGTCTTCGCCGCCTCCGCGAGCAGCTCGGCGGCCGGCACGACGCGCGAGACGAGCCCGCTGCGCTCCGCTTCCTCGGCCCCCATCTGGCGGCCGGTCAGCACCATCTCGGCGGCCTTGTACTTGCCGATGGCGCGCGGCAGACGCTGCGAGCCGCCGAACCCGGGCAGGATGCCGAGATTGATCTCGGGCTGGCCGAACTTGGCGGTGTCGGCGGCGATGATGATGTCGCACATCATGGCGAGCTCGCAGCCGCCGCCGAGCGCGTAGCCGGCGACCGCGGCGATGACGGGCGTGCGCATGCGCTCGAATCCGCCCCAGCTCGGGAACGGGCCGCCGAGCAGCATGTCGGAGTAGCCGGCGTCGGCCATCTCCTTAATGTCGGCTCCGGCGGCGAATGCCTTCTCTGACCCGGTGATGACGATGGCTCCGACTCCCGGGTCGGCGTCGAAGCCGAGCGCCGCATCGATGAGTTCGCGCACGAGCGTCGAGTTCAGCGCGTTCAGCGCCTCCGGCCGATTGAGGGTGATGGTCGCGACGCGGCCGGCGGTCTCGGTCGAAATGGCGGTGTACTCGGTCATGCGCGCTCCTCGTTCGGGTGATCGTGCCGATGGGCTGAGCCCCACGCTACCGTCTTCGCCGATGCGGTCGCGACTGCGTGACTATTCGCGCCCGATGAAACGGCGCACCGTGCCCCCGCCCGCCGGCGAGCGCAGCACCATCTCGGTGCGATCGGCGCGGAAGCGCTCTTCGCTGTACTCGTAGATCTCGCCGTTCGACATGCGGGCGGCGCGCGTCACTTCGAGGATCGGCGTGCCGGCGCTCACCTGGAGCGGAGCGAGGTGCTCGCGCGCCGCCGGTCGAGCGCTGATCGTCTCCACGGCCTCGCCGCGCACCAGGCCGTACTCGGTCTCGAGGAGCTCGACGAGCGACCCCTGGAGCGAACGGTTGAGCAGGTTCGGGAAGAGGTCTGCCCGCAGCCACGTCGTCTCGAGGCTCAGAGGCTGGTCTCCGACGAGCCTGATGCGGTCGACCTGCAGCAGCCAGATTCCCTCGCGCACCTCCATCAGCGCGGCGAGCCGCACATCGGCGATGATGGTCGCGGTTCCGAGCACGGTGACGCCGACCGCGAGGCCGTGCGGCTGCACGTACTCCGGGAGCGCGGTCGGCCCGCCGAGATCGCGCATGACCTTGCTGCGGGCGAGGAAGACTCCGCCGTTGCGTCCGTTCGTGCGCAGCACGCGCTCCTGGTTCTCGAGCTGCTCGAGCGCTTTCCTGACCACCCAGCGGCTGACGCCGTACCGTGCCGAGAGCTCCCGCTCGGCGCCGATCCGGTCGCCCGGGCCGAGTCCGTCGGCATTCGCCTGGTCCCAGATCGCCTCGGAGACCTCCACGGCCGTCATCGCTCGATCGAGTGGCACGGATAGCTGCTCCGAATTCACTGCCACTCTGCCATCCTCAACTCCCGGCCGCTGCGGCCGACCCCCTGTGCGACTGATTCTAGTCAGCCCGTGCCCCGATGCGCCCGGGCATCTTGCTCAGGGGCGCGCTGAAACGCCCGGCCGGATCGTTCCGGCCGGGCGTTTCGCCGCGGTGCGACGACCTGATCAGGCCTGCTCGGGTTCGCGGTTCGCGGCGTCGATCGCCGCGGCATCGGCGACGTAGCCGTCGATGTGGCGCTCGTCGACCCCGTTGTACGCCGACAGCGGGCGGATCAGCGCGTTCGAGGCGGCCTGCTCCATGATGTGCGCCGTCCAGCCGGTGATGCGCGACGCGATGAACAGCGGCGTGAACGTCAGCGTGTCGAAACCGATGAGGTTGTAGGCCGGGCCCGACGGGTAGTCGAGATTCGGGTAGATGCCCTTGCGCGAGACGAACTCGCTCTCGAGCTTCGTGTAGAGCTCGGCGACGTCCTGACGGCCGTAGTGCTCGATGAGCGTGTCGAGCGCGGCCTTCATCGTCGGCACGCGCGAATCGCCCTTCTTGTAGACGCGGTGGCCGAAGCCCATGATCTTGCGCTTCTCGGCGAGCGCCTGGTCGAGCCACGCCTCCACCCGGTCCGCCGAGCCGATCTCGCTCATGATGTGCAGCACGGCCTCGTTCGCGCCGCCGTGCAGCGGTCCCTTGAGCGCGCCGATCGCGCCGGTCACCGCCGAGTAGAGGTCGGACATCGTCGAGGTGATCACGCGAGCGGTGAACGTCGAAGCGTTGAACGAGTGCTCGGCGTAGAGGATCATCGAGCGGTTGAACGCGTCGACCACGACTTCTTCGGGCTCCTCGCCGAAGGTCATCCAGAGGAAGTTCGCGGAGTAGTCGAGGTCGTCGCGCGGCTCCACGATGTCGAGGGCGCGGCGGCGGCGCTGGCCGTACGCGACGATGCTCGGCAGCGCGGCGTAGAGCCGCACGCTGCGGGCCAGGTTCTCCTCCGGGCTGCCCGAGGCATCGAGCACCGATCCCGAGCCCGTGGCGTCGGAGGCGCCGATGACGCTGACCGCCGTGCGCACCTCGTCCATCGGATGGGCGTCGAGCGGCAGCAGATCGATCGCGGCCTTCACGTTGTCGGCGAGCACGCGGTGGCTGCGCTCCTCGCGGCGCAGCTCGGCGAGCTGCTCCGCGGTCGGCAGCTCGCCGTTCCACAGCAGGTAGGCCACCGCCTCGAACGGCTGCGTCGCGGCCAGCTCCTGCACCGGGTAGCCCCGGTACAGCAGGCTGTTCGATTCGGGGTTGACCTTCGAGATCGCGGTGTAGTCGACGACGACCCCCGCGAGGCCCTTCTTGATCTCGGTCTCAGTCATGTTCTGACTCCTTGTTTGGCGACTGGGAAATTCGGCGCGGACCGCTAGCGGTCCACGGAGAAGTTGAAGACGCTGGTGTCGAAGTGGTTGTAGTCCTGGTAGTCGATGAGGTCGTACAGGTCGGCGCGATGCTGCATCTCATCGAGCTTCGAGGTCAGGTGCCCCTCCTCGTTCAGGGTGTCGAGCGCGCGGCCCGTCGCCCCCATCGAGATGCGCAGCATCGAGACCGGCCAGATGACGATGTTCATGCCGACATCGGCGAGCTGCTGCGCCGAGAACAGTTCGCTCTTGCCGAACTCGGTGATGTTGGCGAGCAGCGGCACGTCGACGGCCTTCCGCATCGCCTCGAACTCCTCGAGCGAGCGCATCGCCTCGGGGAAGATCGCGTCGGCGCCGGCGTCGACCAGGGCTTTCGCCCGGTCGACCGCGGCGTCGAGCCCTTCGGCGGCGCGGATGTCGGTGCGCGCCATGATGAGGAAGTTCTCGTCGCGGCGGGCATCGACGGCGGCGCGAATGCGCTTGATCGCCGTGCTCTCGTCGACGGTCGCCTTGCCGTCGAGGTGGCCGCAGCGCTTCGGGTTGACCTGGTCTTCGATGTGGCAGCCGGCGATGCCGGCGTTCTCGAGGGTCTGAATGGTGCGCGCCACGTTCATCGGCTCGCCGAAACCGGTGTCGGCGTCGATGATTGCGGGGAGCTCGGTCATGCGGGCGATCTGCTCGCCGCGGGTCGCGATCTCGGTGAGCGTGGTCAGACCGATGTCGGGCAGGCCCAGGTCGGCGGCGAGCACGGCGCCCGAGATGTAGACGCCTTCGAAGCCCTTGCGTTCGATGAGCTTCGCCGAGAGCGGGTTGAAGGCCCCGGGGAAGCGCAGGAGTTCGCCGCTCGCGAGCCGCTCGCGGAACAGCCTGCGCTTCTCGGCCGGGTTCGTCTTGCTGTACAGCATGATCAGAACAGGCCCTTCGGTGCCGCCGCGAGGTCGAGCAGGCCCGGCTTCGCGATGATGTTGAGCTCGCGCACCTCGTCGGCCGTGAGCTCGGGCAGGCGCTGCACGAGCTCGAGGAAGCGCTCGATCTCGGCGGGCTCGAGCACGGGATCGGCGAGCAGACGGAACTTGGCGATGTACTGCTCGCGGGCGAAGGGGCGCGCGCCGAGCGGGTGCGCGTCTGCGACGGCGATCTCGTCGACGAGCCGGGTGCCGTCGGCGAGCTCGATCTCGACGCGGCCGCCGAACGACTTCTCGTCCGGGTCCTCCGAGTGGTAGCGGCGGGTCCACTCCGCGTCTTCTGCGGTCGTGATCTTGTGCCACAGCTCGACGGTGTCGGGGCGGGCGGCGCGCTCGGGTGCGTACGAGTCGACGTGGTGCCAGCCGCCGTCCTGCAGCGCGACGGCGAAGATGTACGGGATCGAATGGTCGAGCGTCTCGCGCGAGGCCTGCGGGTCGTACTTCTGCGGGTCGTTCGCGCCCGAGCCGATCACGTAGTGCGTGTGGTGGCTCGTATGCAGCACGATCGCCGTGATGTTCGCCGGGTCCGCGAGCTCGGGGCGCTCGCCGTGGAGCTTGCGCGCGAGATCGATCCAGGCCTGCGCCTGGTACTCGGCCGAGTGCTCCTTGGTGTAGCTGTCGAGAATGGCGCGCTTGGCCTCGCCGGGCGCGGGCAGCGGCACCTCGTACGATGCGTCGGGGCCGTCGAGCATCCAGGCGATGACGCCGTCTTCGCCCTCGTAGATCGGCGACGGCGAGGTCTGGCCGCGCATGGCGCGATCGACGGCCTCGACGGCCATCTTGCCCGCGAAGGCGGGGGCGTGCGCCTTCCAGGTCGAGATCTCGCCCTTGCGGCTCTGGCGGGTGGCGGTGGTGGTGTGGAGCCCCTGGGCGACGGCCTGGTAGATGGTTTCGGTGTCGAGACCGAGCAGGGTGCCGATGCCGGCGGCGGCCGACGGACCGATGTGGGCGACGTGGTCGATCTTGTGCTTGTGCAGGCAGATCGAGCGCACGAGGTCCATCTGGATCTCGTAGCCGGTCGCGATGCCGCGCACGAGCGCGCGGCCGTCGGCTCCGACGTGCTGGGCGACGGCGAGGATCGGCGGGATATTGTCGCCGGGGTGCGAGTACTCGGCCGCGAGGAAGGTGTCGTGGTAGTCGAGCTCGCGCACGGCGACGCCGTTCGCCCAGGCGGCCCATTCGGGGCTGCTCTGCTCAGCGGCGAGACCGAAGATCGACGACCCCTGGCCGCCGGTCGAGACGGGGTGCGAGAGCGCCTGCGCGCGCGCCGCGATGATCGGGCCGCGGTTCAGCGATGCCGCTGCGACCGAGGCGTTATCGATGATGCGGTTGATGATCATGTCGACGACGTCGGCCTCGACCTCTACCGCATCGGTCGCGACCTCGGCGATCTTCCAGGCGAGCTGGTCTTCGCGTGCCAGGTTCTCTTCGCTCTTGTAGACGCGAACGTGGTGGTTGACGGTCATTGCTGTCCTTCCTTCACTGAGGTGAGAATCGCGGTGAGCGCATGATGCAGGTGCAGATGCGTCGCATGTGCCGCGAGTTCGGTATCGCCGGCCGCGATGGCCTCGGCGATGAGTTCGTGCTCGGCGACCGAGGCGCGCAGACGTTCTGCGTTGTCCCGGGCCAGCCGTCGTGCCCTGACGAGGTGGGTGCGGATGGTGCGCAGCGCCTGCGTGAGGTACGGGTTGCCCACTGCCGCATCGACGGCGGCATCGAAGCGCGAGATGAGCGCGTAGTAGTCGTCGGCGGCGACCTCGCCCGCTTCGGGGTGGGCGGCGCGGAAAGCTGCGGCGAGTTCGAGGAAGACCGCGCGGTCGCCGCGCTTCGCTGCCAGGCGGGCGACGGCCTCCTCGAGCACGCGACGGGTCTCGAAGAGATCGCGGATGACGTCGGTGTCGAAGCCCGACACGACCGTGACGCGCGGCGACTGCTGCAGCACGAGTCCGTCGGCTTCGAGACGGCCGATCGCCTCGCGCATGGGAGTACGGCTCACGCCCAGGCGCTCGGCCTGCTCCGACTCGGCGATGACGGCCCCGGGCACCAGCGCGCCGCTCTGGATCTCCTCCAGCAGCGTGGCGTAGGCTCGATCGCTCGCTCGCATGGTGCACCTCCCTCGGACACCCTTAGCGTATACATAAAAGGGAGGCTTCTCAACACTTTTGGCGTGAATCAGGAAATTGCGTACACAAAAGCCCATCAGTGGGAGCCGACGCGGGAGTGCTCCGCGCCAGGATCACAGCTCGTCGATGACGATCTTCTTCATCCGCATGAGCCTGTCGTAGGCGCCGGGCCGCTCGAGGAGCCGGTCCAGGTGCGCGGGCACGATCTGCCAGCTCACCCCGAAGCGATCCTGCGCCCAGCCGCACTGCTCGGCGCGCGGCTCCGACGAGAGCGCCTCCCAGAGCCGATCGATCTCGGCCTGGTCGTCGCATGTCGCCTCGAGCGAAACGCCGCAGTCGAAGCCGAAGTCGACCCCCGAACCGTTGTCCGACGCCATGAACCACTGCTCGCCGATGCGGAACTCGCCGAATGCCAGAGCTTCGCCGCTCGCCTTGCCCGTGGGTTCGCCGTACGGCATACGGTGGCCGATCTCGGAGCCGCCCGGGGTGCCCGCGAACAGCGCGACATAGGCGTCGGCCGCCTGCGCCGCGCTCCCCTGCGCCGCGCCGTCGAACATGAGCGCCGGGATGACGAAGGGGCGCGGGTCGCCGGCCGGGTCGGTCAGCATGAGCTGCCAGTTCACGCCGAATCGATCCTGCACCCAGCCGTAGCGCTTGCTGAACGGGTATTCGCCGAGCGGCATGAGCTCCTTGCCGCCCTCCGCGAGCTCGCGCCAGATGTTGCCGAGGCCGGCACGGGCCGCGGCCTCGTCACCGCCGAACATGAGCGGATCGAAGTTCAGCACGAACGACAGCGACGGCCCGGGGGTGAATTCGTCGCCGGCGTTGATGAGTACGAGACGGTAGCCGTCGATGTCGACGCCCACCGTGAGCGGCTCGCCGGCGAGCGGTCGCTGGAAGTCGAGGAGCCCCGTCTCGGGATATCGCGATTCGATCCTCGACCGGGTGCTCGGCAGTACGGAGGCGTAGAACGCCCCGACCTCTTCGGCGTTCCCGTGACACCAGATGTGCGGTGTGATGCGCTGCTGCCCCATGATCGTTGCCCTTCGTCCGGCCCTCCCTCCAGAGTGGCACGGAATCGCCCGAAACGGCAGAGCCATCGCCGGCGCTCGGAGCGGCCGTTCAGGCAACGGGTCCGGCGCCGTCGCAGGTTCCGGCACCGGCACCGAAGGGAGCTGCAGGCCACGAGGCGCTCGTGCAGAACGCCGGTCGGGGCGCCGGGAATCCCGGCTCCCCCGACCGGCGCCCCTGGCAGCGCATCGGGTCGGCGGGCTACTCGCGCAGGTGCGCGTCGAACGCGGTCTCGGCGGCGGCGACGCCCGCGAGCTTCGCCTCGCTCGCCTCTTCGGCCTTCAGCGTGCGGTCGGCGGCGCGGAAGCGCAGGGCGAAGGTCAACGCCTTCTCGCCCTCGACGATGCCCTGCCCCCGGTAGTCGTCGACGATGCGGGCGCTCTCGAGCAGCTCGCCCGCACCCGCCACCACGACGGCGAGCACGTCTCCGGCGGGAATGTCGGCCGAGACGACGAGCGTCAGATCCTGTGTCGCCGCGGGGTAGCTCGACAGCGGTGCCGGCTGCGGCTCGCGCGGGGCGAGCTCGATCAGACGCTCGAGGTCGAGCTCGAACGCCGCGACGCGGCCCGGCAGGTGGTGCCCCTGTACGAGCTCGGGCAGCAGCTCGCCGGCGACGCCGATGACTTCGAGGCCGCCCTCATCGCCCTCGACGTCGTTCGCGACGCGCACCGAGATCTCCGCGGTTCGGCCGGGGTGGAAGGCGCGATGCGATCCCTGCGCGACCACGATCTCGGCCGAAACGGCGGCAGCGATCGCGCGCACCGCATCGAGCGCGTCGGCCCAGTCAGCTTCGCGTTCCGGTGTGCCCGGCTGCTTCGCGACGGCGTCGCCGAGCAGCAGGCCGGCGGCGCGGCGCGGCTGGTCGGGGATCGACTCGTTCAGTTCGGCGAGCACCTCGTCGTTCGGCAGCTCCGCGAGCGGCGGCACGAAGTCGGTGCCGAGCCGGGATTCCGCCGGCACGAACACCGAACCGAACTCGACGAGCGCGAGATCGGTAACTCCGCGCGACACATTGCGCTGGGCGGCGCCGACGAGGCCCGGCAGCAGTGAACGGCGCATGAACGAGTGCTCGCTGTCGAGCGCGTTCGCGAGGCGGATCGCGGCGATCTGCTCGCCCGGCTCGCCCTCCTCGGCCCCGGCGCCGAAGGCGTCGAGCTGCGCGCGCGACACGAACGGGTAGCTCTGCACCTCGTCGAGACCGGCGGCCGCGATCGAGTTCGCCGCGCGGCGGCGCAGGCGCTGCTCGCGGGTCAGACCGCGACCGGCGGGCGCGACCGGCAGCACTGTCGGGATGCGGTCGTAGCCGACGATGCGGGCGACCTCTTCGACGAGGTCGGCGGCGCGCGACAGGTCCGAGCGCCAGCTCGGCGGCGCGACGAGCAGTTCGCCGTCGGCGCCGTCGGCGACCTCGCAGCCGATCATCGCGATGGCGGAGCGGATCTCGGCCTCGGTGTAGTCGGCACCGGTGAGTCCGTTCACGCGGGCGATCGGCAGCGAAACCTGCTGCGGCTCGCGCGGCGCGACGATCTCGGCGCCGAGCGCGCTCTCGGTGCCGCCGGCGAGCTCCACGAGCAGATCGACCATGCGCTGCGCCGCGGCGCGCGCGACGAGCGGGTCGACGCCGCGCTCGAAGCGCTTCGACGCCTCGCTCGGCAGCTTGTGCCGGCGCGAGGTGCGCGCGATCGACACGGGGTCGAAGGCGGCGGCCTCGATGAGCACGTCGACGGTGCTCTCGCCGACTTCGGTCGACGCCCCGCCCATGACGCCGGCGAGGCCGATCGGGCCGGACTCGTCGACGATCAGCAGATCCTCGGGGTCGAGCGCCCGCTCCTTGCCGTCGAGCGTGACGAGCGTCTCGCCGCTCTGCGCACGGCGCACCGTGATGCCGCCGTCGAGCTTCGCGAGATCGTAGGCGTGCAGCGGCTGGCCGAGTTCGAGCATCACGTAGTTCGAGATGTCGACCGCCAAGGAGAGCGAGCGGATGCCCGCGAGCTGCAGCCGCGCGACCATCCACGGCGGGGTCGGTCGCGACGGGTCGATGCCGGTGACGACGCGGGCGACGAAGCCGGTCGCGCCGACGCGGCCGCGGATCGGCTGCGCGTCCTCGAGCGCGACCGGGAAGCCCTCGGGCGTCGCCGGGGTCACGAGCCCGGCGGGGTCGGTGAAGTCGCGGCCGGTCGAGTGGCCGTACTCGCGCGCGACGCCGCGGATCGAGAAGGCGTAGCCGCGATCGGGCGTGACGTTGATCTCGACCGCGCTGTCGTCCATGCCGAGCAGCGGGAGCGCGAGCGCGCCGACCTCGGGGTCGAGGCCGAGGCGCGAGAGCACGATGATGCCGTCGTGATCCTCGCCGAGCGAGAGCTCGCGCGCCGAGGCCATCATGCCGTCCGAGACGTGGCCGTAGGTCTTGCGCGCCGCGATCTCGAAGCCGCCGGGCAGCACCGAGCCGGGCAGCGTCACCACGACCTTGTCGCCGACCTCGAAGTTGTGCGCGCCGCAGACGATGCCGCGCACGTCGGCTCCCCCGTCGGCGGCCTGCCGGCCCTCGGGCGCGACGCGCACCTGGCACCAGTTGATCGTCTTGCCGTTCGACTGCGGCTCGGGCTCGCGCGACAGCACCTGGCCGACCACGAGGGGCCCGCTCAGATCGAAACGGCGGATGTCCTCCTCCTCGAAGCCGACGCGCACGAGATCGGCGTGCACCGACTCGGGCGTCGTCCCTTCGGGCAGCGCGACGAACTCATTCAACCAGCTCAGCGGAATACGCATCAGACCAGCCCTCCGAACTGACGATTGAAACGGACGTCGCCTTCGACCATGTCGCGCATGTCGTTGAGGTCGTGGCGGAACTGCAGGGTGCGCTCGATACCCATGCCGAAGGCGAACCCCTGGTACTCGTCGGCGTCGATCCCTGCAGCGGCGAGCACCCGCGGGTCGACCATGCCGCAGCCGCCCCACTCGACCCAGCGCGCGCCGCCCTTGGCGTTCGGCTGCCACACGTCCATCTCGGCCGACGGCTCGGTGAACGGGAAGAAGTTCGGGCGCAGGCGGATCTTCGCCGCTTCGCCGAACATCTGGCGGGCGAAGTGCTCGAGCGTGCCGCGCAGGTGGGCCATGGTGAGCCCCTTGTCGATCGCGAGGCCCTCGATCTGCTGGAACACCGGGGTGTGCGTCGCGTCGAGCTCGTCGGTGCGGTAGACCCGGCCCGGGCACACCACGTAGACCGGCAGCTCGCGGCTCAGCAGCGAGCGGATCTGCACCGGCGAGGTGTGGGTGCGCAGAATGAGGTGCCGGTCGGCGGGCTCCACGAAGAAGGTGTCCTGCATCGCGCGCGCCGGATGGTCGGGGTCGAATCCGAGGGCGTCGAAGTTGAACCACTCGTGCTCGAGCTCGGGGCCCTCCGCGATCTCCCAGCCCATGCCGATGAAGATGTCGGCGGCCTCGTCCTGCAGCTGCGCGAGCGGGTGCCGGCTGCCGATGCGGGCGCGCACGGGCGCCCGGGTGACGTCGACGGTCTCGGCGACGAGCCGCTCGGCCGCCTCCTTCGCGATGAGCTCGGCCTCGCGCCCCTTGTAGGCGCCCTCGATGCGGCCGCGGGCCTGGCCCATGAGCTTGCCGGTCGCGGCCTTCTCGTCCTTCGGAACCTGCCGCATCTGCGCGTTGAGCTGCGCGATGGCGGAGGCGTCGCCCGAGTGCTCGGTGCGCGCGGCCTTCAGCTCGGCGACGGTCGCTGCGGAGGCGAATGCGGCGAGCGCGGCCTCGACGGCGGCCTCGACGGCTTCCTGAGTGATCGGATGGGTGCTGGGAGTGTCTGACACGAGGCTCTATCTTACCCGTTCGAGCGCGCGCACGATCTGGCGCACGATCAGCTCGAGGGGCCGCCGATCACCCGCGCTCGCGGCGGCGTCGAGGGCTGCGGCGAGTGCACCGGGTATCACGACGGCGCGTCTGCGCCCATCGACCTCGAGCACCGCCTCGACGCGCTCGGGCGCCTCCGGCCCGGGCGGGGCGCCGTCGTCGAGCGGATCTCCGATGCCGTCGGGGTCCACCGCGGCGAAGCGCACCTCGGTGCCGGGCCGCAACTGGGCCGCGCGGTCGAGGTCGGCGTCGACGACGGTGCCGATGACCGGGTAGCCCCCGGTCGTGGGGTGGTCGGCGAGGAAGACGAGCGGCTGCCCGTTCGGCGGCACCTGGATCGAACCGTGCACCATGCCCTCGCTCGGCAGTTCGCCCGGTTTCGCGCGCTCGAGCGGGGCGCCCGCGAGCCTGAGCCCGATGCGGTTCGAGCGCGAATCGACCTGCCAGCGCTGCGCGGCGAACGAGGCGAGGGCCTCGGGCGTGAACCAATCGTCGCGCGGGCCCGGCACGAAGCGCAGCACGGGGCGCGGGTCGGGTCGCCGCGGGGCGGCAGGGGCAGCTCGGCCCGGGACGGTGGCCGCGGGCCGAGCTGCGGTCGTTTCACCAGGGAGCGCCGGGGCCGGGTCCTCCGCGAGTTCGAAGCGGTCGCCCGACGCGAGGGGCGGCGGCCCGAGTCGCGACAGGCTGTCGTGCGCGGCGCTGCCGAGCACTCGCCGCGCCGCGATGCCTCCGGCGATCGCGAGCACGCCGCGCAGGCCGTGCTCGGGCGCGGCGATGCGCAGGGTCTCCCCGGTTCCGAGCGCGAACGCTGCGCCCCAGGGCGCGTGACGGGCGCCGTCGATGAGCGCGGCGGATTCGGCGCCGTCGAGGGCGATGACGAGCGGCCGCTCCGCCGTGATCGCGAGGCCGCCGTTCAGAAACTCGATCGCGGTCGCGCTCTCGGCGTTGCCGACCGCTCGGTTCGCCCGACGCAGGGCATCGCGGTCGAGCGCGCCCGAGGCGACGACGCCGATCGCGGCGTTGCCGGGCCGGCCGAGATCCTGCAGCAGCGCGAGCATGCCGGTGCACTGCACGGTGCAGGCGGCGGGGGCGTGCAGGTGCTCGTCCGGCTTCGGAGCAGCGGCGTGCTCGGCGGGCCCGGCGGGCGGCGGCGCCTCGGGCGCGATCCGCCCGTCGCGAGCAGGCAGATCGACGCGCTCGCGCACGGCCGTGAACCGGACGGTGTCGCCCGGCGCGATGAGGGCGGGGCGCGGTCTCGACGCGTCCCAGACCGGGGCGTCCGTGCGACCGATCAACCGCCAGCCGCCGGGCGCCTCGGCCGGGTACACGGCCGAGTACTCGCCGGCGAGCGCGACGGAGCCCGCCGGCACGGCGGTGCGCGGCGAATCGAGGCGCGGCACGCGCAAACGTGGGTCGCCGCCGACGAGATAGGCGAAGCCCGGTGCGTAGCCGCCGAAGGCCGCCTGCCAAAGGGTGCGCGTGTGCGCGTCGACGACGGCCTCGCGGCCGAGCCCGGTGAGGCGGGCGACTTCATCGAGGTCTTCGCCGTCGTAGCGCACAGCGATGTCGTGCATGATCGGCCCGCCCGCGCCATCGCCCGGGCGTTCGGCGATGCGGCCCGCTTCCCGCACGCCGGCCTCCGCGCCCGCGCCGGCGACCGCCGCAACGACCGCCCGCACCGCTGCGCGGCTCTCGCAGACGACGAGCACCGTGCGGCTCGCCGGCACGATGTCGATCACTCCCGAGACTCCCAGCTCCCGCACGACGGCCGCGAACTCGAGCACCCGGTCGAGGCCGGGCAGGTCGTAGATGACGGCACGGTCACCGACGGCCCGGTGCTGCGCCGCGGTACAGGTGCTCATGTCAGCCCGATGCCCTGATGCCGACGCCGGCGATGCGCACGCCGGCGGCTTCGATCCCTGCGCGGATGCGGTGCGCCAGCTGCACCGCCTGCGGGTTGTCCCCGTGCAGGCAGATGCTGTCTGCAGCGACTTCGATCTCGGTGCCGTCGATCGCGGCGATGCGCCCCTCGATCGCGATGCGCACCGCCTGGGCGATGGCTGCGTCGGCGGGCAGGATCGCGCCCGGCGCGCCACGCGGGGCGAGCGTGCCGTGCGCCGTGTATCCGCGATCGGCGAAGGCTTCGGAGACGGTGCGCAGTCCGCTCGCGCGCGCGACCCGTTCGGCGACCGAGCCGTGCAACACCATGAGCGGCAGCCCGTCGTCGAGCTCCATGATCGCGCGCACCACGGCCCGCGCCTCGTCCTCTCGCACCGCGATCGCGTTGTAGAGGGCGCCGTGCGGCTTCACGTAGCGCACGCGGTCGCCCACGCTCGCCGCGATGCCCTGCAGTGCGGCGACCTGGTAGATCACCTCGTCGGTGAGCTCGTGCAGGTCGTACTCGATGCGGCGGCGGCCGAACCCGACGAGGTCCCGATAGCCGGGGTGCGCGCCGATCGAGACGCCGCGGCCGGCGGCCAGGCGGCAGACCGTGCGGATTCCGTGCGGGTCGCCCGCATGGAATCCGCAGGCGATGTTCGCGCTCGACACGGCTTCGAGCACGGCGGCATCGTCGCCGACGGAGTAGTGCCCGAACGATTCGCCGAGATCGGCGTTCAGGTCGATGGTGGCGACGTTCGATCCCCCGCCCATGTTCCGCCCTCGCAATTCTTCGGTGCAGCCGAGACCCCCGGCCCCGAACCGCACGACCCTCATTTCGATGCCCGCCCGCCCGCTACGGGCGACCGGGAGCCTGCGTCTCCACACTATCCTCACCGACCCGATCGATAGGATGGCCGCATGAACGGGTCGCGTGCTGTCGTGCGCCCGCGCGGTTCCCTGACGGGCCGGGCGCGGGTCGCAGGCCCCGACCGTTCCGTACGCACCCTGCGCGGCATCGCAGGTTCGATGATCGCTACGCTGTTCGCCGCGACCTCGCACGCGGCCGCGGGCGGCGAGATCACCGGGCTGGCCGTGCTCGTGACCGCGACGCTCTCGCTGCCCTTGTGCGTGCTGCTCGCGGGCCGGGTCGCCTCGCTCTGGCGCCTCGCGGTCGCGGTCGGCGGCTCCCAGTTCCTCTACCACTGGGTCTTCGCGGGCCTCGGCGCCGGTGCCGGCGCCCCTGCGGGCGGCACTCCGATCCCGCTCCACGCCGCGCACCTCGAGGCGCTGCAATCGTTCGCGCCGACCGCGACCCCCGCGGCGGCCGGCACCGCCATGTGGGTCTGGCACGCCGTCGCCGCCGCGCTGACCATCGCGCTCGTGCATCGCGGGGAACGCGCGGCGCTCGCCCTGCTGCGGCTCGTGCGCCGCGCAGCGGTTCCCCGCTTCGACTTCGGCGCCCCGACGGCTCCCCGATGCTCCCGGCCCCGGCTCTCGCCGGCGCCGCCCTCGGCGCTGCGCGACCGTCTGCTCGGCATCGCCGCCATCACGCACCGCGGCCCGCCCTCCGCCGCCCAGAGCATCGCGCTCTGATTCACGATCCCCTCTCTTCCGAGCCGACCCGGCCGCGCTATCGCGCGCGCCCCGGGCGGCATCGACCCGGGCACGCCCGGAGAAACTCAGGACACGCATGACTTCCATCCAGACCCCCCGCCGTTCGCCCCATCCCGCGACCGGCCACTCCGCATCGCATCGTCTTGCGCGCGCCGCGGGCGCGGCCGCGCTCGGCCTCGCCGCGGTCCTCGGCGCCGCCTCCCCCGCGCTCGCTCACGACGAGCTCATCGCGACCGACCTCGTGGCCGACGCCGAGGGCGCCCCGGAGGCCATCGAGCTCCGCTTCAACAACAGCATCGTCGAGGTCGGCACCGAGTTCATCGTGGAGTCGCCCGACGGCGCCGACGCGACCGACGGGCCCGCGCAGGTCGCCGGCCCGGCGGTGACCCAGCCGCTCGCGGCAGACCTCGCGCCGGGCGAGTACCGCGCCGCATGGCGCGTCGTCTCGAGCGACGGCCACCCGATCGACGGCGCATTCGGCCTCGTCGTCGCCGCCGATGGCACCGCCTCCCTCTCCGAGAGCGCTCCCGCGACGGAGAGCTCCGAGGAGCACGGCCACGACGGCGAGACCGCCGATGCCGAGGAGCCTTCGAGCGTACCCGTCGGAGCACTCATCGCCGTCGCCATAGGCGGCGCCGCCGTCATCGCGGGCGGCATCGCCGCAGCGACGGCGGGGCGCAGGCGCCGCGCCCGGGGCATGGCCGCCGATGCGCAGGCCGGCGCGGGCGACGAGCAGGGCGGCCGAGCATGAGCGCGGGCCGTCTCGTACTGACCGGCGCCGCGCTCGCCGCCGCGCTGCTGCTCTCGGCCTGCGGCGGAACGAACGATGCGCAGAGCCCTGCGGCGTCGATGCCGTCCGAGGCGAGCGATGGGTCGCTGCGTCTCGCCTCGGTGTTCATGGCCGACGGCTGGGCGAAAGCTGCAGACACCGGCAGTATGACGGGGCTCTTCGGCACGCTGCACAACGACAGCGACCGGGACCTGACGATCAGCAGCGTCGAGACCTCGGCCTCCGAGAGCGCGGAGCTGCACGAGGTCACCACCGACGGCCGTATGCAGCGCATCGAGGGCGACGTCGTGATCCCTGCCGGGCAGAGCTTCGAGCTGGCTCCCGGCGCGAACCACATCATGCTCATGGGACTCACGAAGCCGCTGCTCGCCGGTGACGACGTCAGAATCACGATCGTCTTCAGTGATGGCGCCGGCATCGACGTCACCGTGCCGGTGAAGGACTACGCTGGCGCGAACGAGAGCTACGACGAGGCCGCCGGCGGGCACAGCGCCGACGCCGGCGATGGCGGGCACTGAGGTCGACCGCCGCACGCTGCTGAAACGCGGGGCACTCGGCATCGGCGCAGCCGGTGCCGGGGCCCTGCTCGGAGCCGGAGGGGCCGTCGGCTCGCGCGCACTGCGCGACGCCGCGGCTCCCCCGGCGCCCGGCGGTGCGGCGACGGCGGATACGGTGGCCTCCACGGGGGCCGGCGGCGACCTCGCCGGTTTCGGCGGCGAGGCCCTCGATTGCCACGGCGAGCACCAGGCCGGGGTCACCACCCGGCCCGCCGCTCATGCGGTCTACGCAGCGTTCGCACTGCTGCCCGAGACCGACGCGGCGGCTCTGGGGCGCTTGCTCCGCGTACTCACCGATGACATCGAGGGGCTGACCTCGGGCGCGGGGCCGCTCGCCGACCCGGAACCCGAGCTCGCGGCACGACCCGCCCGCCTCACGGTGACGGTGGGCGTCGGGTCCGAGTTCGTCGCCCGTGCTGGCGCCGACGTACCCGCTTGGCTCGCTCCCCTGCCCGCGTTCTCGCGCGACCGGCTGAGCGGAGCGTACGACGGCGGCGATCTGCTGCTCATCGTTCAGGCCGACGACCTGCTGCCGGTCTCGCACGCTCTGCGCATGCTGGGCCGCGATCTGGCGGGCTTCGCCCGACCGGTCTGGACCCAGCGCGGCTTCCGCCAGGCGCGGGGTGCCGAGGGCGATGGCGCGACCATGCGCAACCTGATGGGTCAGATCGACGGCACGGTGAACCCGGCTCCGGGCGAGGACGACTTCGACGGGCTCGTCTGGCTCGGGTCCGAGGCCGGGCCGTTCGAGGGAGGCAGCGCCTTCGTACTGCGGCGCATCCGCATGGAGCTCGATGCCTGGGACCGGGTCGATCGGCCGGGCCGGGAGCAGTCGATGGGTCGGCGCCTCGCCGACGGGTCTCCGCTCAGCGCGCCCGCGGAGACCGCGACCGAGCGCACGCCGGTCGACTTCGATGCGAAGAACTCCCTCGGGTTGAGCGCCATCCCGCTCGCGTCGCATATTCGCCGAGCGCACTCGACCGACCCGGTCGAGCGCATATTCCGCCAGGCGATGAACTACGACGACGGGGGCGAATCGGGTCTGCTGTTCGGGTGCTACCAGCGCGATCCGCTGACGCAGTTCGTGCCGATCCAGCAGCGGCTGGACGAGGCCGACCTGATGAACGAGTGGGTGACGCACACGGGTTCGGCGGTCTTCGCGATCCTGCCGGGCTTCCATCGGGGCGAGCGTCTGGGCGATTCGCTCTTCGCAGGCTGAACCGTCCGGCGTTCCATATGCGATCCGCCGGTGATATGCCGCGCACTCATCGGGCGGCGCATCACCGGCGGATCGCATGCGGTGGGGCGGCGGCGGACGAGGCTAGGCGCGCTGGGCGAATGCCGTCTCGTAGAGCAGCACGCTGGCGGCCGTCGCGAGGTTCAGCGACTCGGCCGCCCCGTAGATGGGAAGCTTCAGCGCGCGATCGGTGAGCGCGCGATCGGCCTCAGTGAGGCCGTGCGCCTCGTTGCCGAACACCCAGGCGACGGGGCGCGCGAGTTCGGCGCGCGACTCGACCAGATCATCGCCGTGCACATCGGCGGCATAGCTCGTGAGCCCCGCAGTGCGGGCGATGTCGAGTGCGGCGGCGAGCGAATCCGCCAGGGCGACCGGCAGATGGAACAGCGACCCCGTGGTCGAGCGCACGACCTTCGGGTGGAAGGGATCGATGCTCTCCCCCGCGAACACGACGGCGTCGGCCCCAGCCGCGTCGGCCGCGCGCAGCACGGTACCGGCGTTGCCTGGGTCTCGGATCTCGTGCAGGATCGCCACGAGGCGTGCACCCGCCAGTGCACCTGACAGCGCCGTCTCGGGCATGCGTGCCACCGCGACGACGCCCTGCGGGTGCACCGTGTCGGCCATCGCCGCGAGCACCTCGTCGGTGGCGCGGTCGATGCGCACCCCGGCGTCGGAGGCGAGGCGGTCGATCTCGTGCTGCCACGGCTCGGTTCCCATGGTCGCGTACACGACCTCGGCGAGCTCGGGCCGGTGCGCGAGCAGTTCGCGCACCGCCTGCGGCCCTTCGACGAGGAAGCGCTGCTGCTCCCGGCGATCCTTCTTGCGTGCCAGCGCCGCCGCCCGCTTCACTCGCGGGGCCCGGGGGTTCTCGAGAATCGTGTCGTTCACCCCTCAAGGGTAGCCTGACGCCCCGCGGGGCGGGATCGCGTCGGCCGAAACGCGAGAACCCCGTGGACCCGAAGGCCCGCGGGGTTCTCGAAAAGAGGGAAGACGCTTACGCGGCCTTCGGCGCCGAGGTGTCGGCGGGGAGAGCGTTCTTCGCGACCTCGACGAGCGCTGCGAATGCGGTGGGCTCGTTGGTGGCGAGCTCCGAGAGCATGCGACGGTCGACCTCGACACCGGCGAGCGCGAGGCCCTGGATGAAGCGGTTGTAGGTCAGGCCGTTGGCGCGGGCGCCCGCGTTGATGCGCTGGATCCACAGACGACGGAAGTCGCCCTTCTTCTTGCGGCGGTCGTTGTACGAGTAGACGAGCGAGTGGGTGACCTGCTCCTTCGCCTTGCGGTAGAGGCGCGAACGCTGGCCGCGGTAGCCCTCGGCACGCTCGAGGATGACGCGACGCTTCTTGTGGGCGTTGACGGCCCGCTTTACTCTTGCCATTTCAGTTCTTCCTTAAGAGTTCGTTGTGGGGCCGTGCTCAGTGGCCGAGGAGCTTCATCGCCTGCTTGGCGTCGCCCTTGGCGAGCACCTGCTCGGCGTTCAGTGCACGCTTGCGCTTCGAGGACTTGACCTCGAGGTTGTGGCGCATACCGGCCTGCTGCTTCATGAGCTTGCCGGAGCCGGTCAGCTTGAAGCGCTTCTTGGCCCCCGAGTGGGTCTTCTGCTTGGGCATCGATTTCTCCTTGTTGTGGTGCGCGCCGCACGGGGCGACTGCGTCTTGCGCGACGGGGCGACCGTCGCAGATCTGTGTGGCTCAGGCGTCCTGCGACTTGTCCGCGCGGCGGTTCGCCTTCTCTTCGGCGCGGCGAGCGTTCTGCTCGGCCTTCGCCTCCGACTTGTTCTTCACCGGGGCGATGACCATGACCATGTTGCGGCCGTCGATGCGCGGGTTCGACTCGACGGTGCCGTACTCGACGATGTCCTCGGCGAACTGCTGCAGCAGGCGGACGCCCATCTCGGGGCGCGACTGCTCGCGACCGCGGAACAGGATCATCGCCTTCACCTTGTCGCCCTGCGACAGGAAGCCGATGGCGCGCTTCGTCTTGGTCTCGTAGTCGTGCTTGTCGATCTTCAGACGGAAGCGGACCTCTTTCAGGACCGTGTTCGCCTGGTTGCGGCGGGCTTCCTTCTGCTTCTGGGCGGCCTCGTACTTGTACTTCCCGAAGTCCATGATCTTCGCGACGGGAGGCTTCGAGTTCGGGGCTACCTCGACGAGATCGAGATCTGCATCCGCTGCCAGGCGCAGGGCGGTATCGATCGGGACGACCCCGACCTGCTCGCCACTGGGACCAACCAGTCGCACCTCGGGGACGCGGATTCTGTCATTCGTACGGGGATCGCTGATCGCCGGCTCCTCTGTTCTCATGGTTCGGGCGTTCCGGTGGGAACGACGGACGGAGATCAGGGCCGCGCACGCGCTGCACCCGCACCCTGAAGCTGCCGTGACCGGCGGGGTGCCAACTACCCGGTAACCTTGAAGCTGGAACCGGGTGGGAGAATCTCCTCTTCCGCATCTCGGCAGATCGCCGAGAACCGAAACGATATTAGCACAGTTTTCGTCGCAACAGTCAGGACAACATGAACGAGCACATCGCCGAGCAGCCGACCCTCGATTCCGAGGCGGCCCAGGCCGCACGCGACATCGCCGAGGTGCCGGCGGTCGAGATCATCACCGCCGCGTCGGTCAACCTGCTCAGCGCGGCCGCCATCAAGTGCGGCCTCTCGGACGATCCCGAGAACGAGACCGATCTCGCCGAGGCGCGCAAGCTCATCAACGCGCTCGCGGGCCTCATCACCGCGGCGGCTCCGGAGATCAGCGATTCGCACGCGCGCCCGCTGCGCGACGGCCTGCGTTCGGTGCAGCTCGCGTTCCGCGAGGCCTCGGCGATCCCCGACGAGCCGGGGAAGGGACCCGGTGAAAAATACACCGGGTCGGTGATCTGAAAACCGATCCCGAGACGGAATCGGCACACGCGGCGCGCGAAGCGATGCTTCGCCCCGAGCGCCGAAGTGCCGGCGAGAAGTACACCGGGTCGGCGATCTGACGTTTCTCCCCGCACGGCGACGGCCGGCGACCCCCTCGATCGGAGGGGCCGCCGGCCGTTCTCGTTTCGCGGTCGCTCAGGCCTGCGCGTCGCGCGGCAGCAGCCGGATCGGGCCGCCCTCGCGCGGCTCGCGCCACAGGTCGACTCCCCCGTCGACGAGCAGCTCGTCGATGGCGGTGAGCTCGGCGTCGTCGAACGAGCGGTTCTCGAGCGCCCGCCAGTTCTCGTCGAGCTGGCCGACGCGACTCGCACCGATCACGAGGCTCGTGACGCGATCGTCGCGCAGCGCCCACACGAGCGCCATCTGGGCCAGGCTCTGCCCGCGTGCCGCAGCGATGTCGGCGAGGCCGCGCAGACGGACGCGCAGATCATCGGTCAGCGCGTCCGAGGTGAAGGTGCCGTCGGAAGCGCCGCGCGACCCCTCGGGCACGGCATCGATGTACTTGTTCGTGAGCAGTCCCTGCGCGAGCGCCGTGAAGCCGATCACGCCGAAGCCCTCGGCCGCGGCGGCATCGAGCAGGCCCTCGGTCTCGATCCAGCGGTTGAGCATGCTGTACGAGGGCTGATGGATGGTGACCGGGGTGCCGAGGTCGCGCATCAGCGCGCACAGCTCGCGGCTCGCGGCCGCCGAGTACGACGACATGCCGATGTAGTGGGCGCGACCCGAGCGAACGATGTGATCGAGCGCTCGTGCGGTCTCGTCGAGCGGGGTGCGCGGATCGGGTCGGTGCGTGTAGAAGATGTCGACGTTGTCGAGGCCGAGCCGCTTCAGCGACGCGTCGGCGCTTGCGATGAGGTGCTTGCGGCTGCCGCCCGCACCGTGCGGGCCGGGCCACATGTCCCAGCCTGCCTTCGTCGAGACGACGAGCTCGTCGCGGTGCGCGGCGAGATCCTCGCGCAGGATGCGCCCGAAATTGCTTTCGGCCTGGCCATAGGGCGGGCCGTAGTTGTTCGCGAGGTCGAAGTGGAAGATGCCGCGCTCGTAGGCGCCGAGCACGGTCTCGCGCTGAGACTCGTGCGAGCGGTCGTCGCCGAAGTTCTGCCAGAGGCCCAGCGAGAGCATCGGCAGATGCAGGCCGCTGCGGCCGACGCGACGGAGTGGAGTACGGTCATCATCATTGAGGCTCATGATCCCCGATCCTAGCGGCCCGGGTGCCGCCCGGCCCGGGCGACACGGCCGCCGCGGCGCGCCCTCGGGGCCCCGTGCACCGTGCGAGAATGGCGGGTATGCCTGCACACTCCGACGCCCCGCGAGACGGGCGTCTCGCGCAGATCTCGGCCGGGTTCGGGGACTCCCTGGGCGTCGGCATCGGCATCTTCCCGCTCGGTGTGGCGCTCGGCGTGCTCGTCGTGCAGGCGGGGCTGCCGTGGTGGCTCGCCCCGGCCCTGTCGATCGGCATCTTCGCGGGCTCCGTCGAGCTGCTGCTCGTCAGCCTGCTCGCCGCCGCCACACCGCTCCTCACGATCGCCGCGACGGTCTTCGCCGTCAACTTCCGGCACGTCTTCTATGCGCTCTCGTTCCCGATCGCACGGGTGCGGCCCGGATTGCCCCGTGCCTATTCGACGTATGCGCTGATCGACGAGGCGTACGCGACCTACGTGCTCATGCCGCCCGAGCGGCTCGGCTCGACCCGTATCGTGACCGGTCAGCTCGTGATGCAGGCGTACTGGGTCGCCGGCGGCCTCGTCGGCGTGGCCATCGCGGGCGCCCTTCCGGCGCCGATCGAGGGCTTCGAGTTCGCGCTCGTCGCGCTGTTCGTCGTCATGACCCTCGACGCGGTGCGCAGCCGGCGCGAGATCCCGTCGGTGCTGCTCGCAGGCCTCGCGGTCGGCATCGCCGTGCTCGCCGCCCCCGGTCAGGCGCTGCTCGTCGCGCTCGTCGTCTTCACCGCGCTGCTCGCCGTGCGCTACGCGCTGGGGCGTCGCGGCCGTCGGCCGGCTTCGGAAGCCCCCGGCGGGCCAGCAGGAGGCCCCGATGCCTGAGCACGTGTATCTCATCGCGGCGGTCGCGATATCGGGGATCATCACGCTCGCGCTGCGGGCGCTCCCGTTCGCGGTGCTGAAGCCGCTGCGCAAGTCGCGGTTCGTGCAGGCGCTCGGCCGCTGGATGCCGGCGGGCATCCTGCTGATCCTCTCGGTCGTCGTGCTGCGCGACCAGATGCTCGCGCAGCACGATCGGGTCTGGGCGGTCGTCGTCGCCACCGCCGTCACCGTGGCCGTGCATCTGCTCTGCAAGCGCCGTGCGCTGCTCAGCATCGCCGCCGGCACTGCGAGCTACATCGCGCTCATCAACCTGCTGTAGGCGGGTGTGCGCCCGGCATCGGCGGACGGCCCGAAACGCGCACTGGCGGGAACGACAGCGGTGCCCCGCTCCGGAAGGGAACGGGGCACCGCTGTTCTGGGACGCCTCGGGGCCTGTTAGCCTGCGTCGCCGTCGAGGTCGCCGCCTTCGGGGTAGACATCGATTTCGGCTCGGCGGCCGAGATAGATGCCGCTGGCGATGAGGCCGCCCCACACGATGATCGCCGCGAGGACGAGGAATACGATCGCGATCGGAGTCATCGCGCACCTCCCTGGTGGTCAGATTTCGCTGCTGCAGCGCTGAACGACTTGCCCTTCGCGTCGAGCGCCGGCCACGGCGTGAAGGCGTCGGGGTCGCTCTTCCACGGCAGCGCCGTCAGCACGATGGAGCCGACGATCATGAGGAACACGGAGCCCCAGCCCACGATGAGCAGGTAGATCGGATCGTAGCCCTCGTAGGGGTTCTGGATGAGACTCACGATGGTCACGATCAGCATGTAGCCGAGCACGACCGGGCCGAGCACCGAGACGAAGAACATCCAGGTGCGGCCGACCTTGAAGGTCGACAGCGAGCTGAGGTGGCCGCTGAGCTCGCCGCCCGCGCGGCGCACCCAGAGCACGATGACGGTCATGGCGACCGCGGAGCCCACGATGCCGATGTTGTTCGCCCAGTTGTCGATGGTGTCGAGCGCGATCAGGCCGGAGGTCGTACCGAACAGGATGATCGAGATGATCGCGAGGATGCCGCCGAGGCCGTAAGCGGCCTTCTTGCGGCTGATGCCGAACTTATCGATGACGCCGGCGAAGACGACCTCGAGGATCGAGATCAGCGAAGTGAGCGCGGCGAGGGTCAACGAGCCGAAGAACAGGAGGCCGAAGAACGGGCCGCCCGGCATCTCGGCCGCGATCGCCGGGAAGGTCATGAACGCCAGTCCGACGCCCGTGAGGCCTTCGAGCTGGTCGATCGCGATGCCCTGCTGGTAGGCGAAGAAGCCGAGGGTCGCGAACACGCCGATGCCGGCGAGGATCTCGAACGAGGAGTTCGCGAAGGCGACCACGAGGCCCGGGGTCGTCATGTTCGACTTGCGCTTGCGGTACGACGCGTAGGTCATCATGATGCCGAACGCGACCGACAGCGAGAAGAAGATCTGGCTGTACGCGGCCACCCACACGGCCGGGTCGGCGAGCGCGGCGAAGTCGGGGGTGAACAGCGCGTTCAGGCCATCGGCGGCGCCGGGCAGGAAGAGGGCGCGCACGACGAGGGCGACGAAGCCGATGACGAGCAGCGGCATCGCGATCAGGTTGATGCGCTGCACGCCCTTGACCACGCCGGCGCCGAGCACGAAGAGGGTGATGATCCACATGAGGATCAGCGGGATCAGCACGCCCGGCACGAACTCCATCGTGAAGGGCGCATCCGAAAGCTTGAGGTATTCGCCGACGAAGAAGCCGGTCGCGTCGTCGCCCCACTTCAGATCGAACGAGAAGACGAAGTAGCTGGCGGCCCATGCGAGCACCGCGGTGTAGTAGATCGCGATGAAGACGCAGATCAGCACTTGGAACCAGCCGAGGCCCTCGCCGAGCTTGCCCGCGAGGCGGCGCATCGCGAGCGGGGCCGAACCGCGGAAGCGGTGGCCGATCGCGTAGTCGAGGAAGAGGATCGGGATGCCCGCGGTGAGCAGTGCGACGATGTACGGGATCAGGAAGGCCCCGCCGCCGTTCTCGTACGCGACTCCGGGGAATCTCCAAATATTTCCGAGGCCGACTGCGGATCCGATCGCCGAGATGATGAATCCGATTTGGCCTGTCCACTCAGCACGCGGTGGCGCACTCTGAACAACAGTGTTCTGGCTCACGCTGTTTCGCTCCTATCGCAAAATTCGTACTCGGAAGAGCGTAGCACCGTGCAGCAAATTCCCAGCACTCATCCTTGACTTTGTACGGATCAGCTGAAAATGATACGAGATCTACTGGGCGTTCGATGGACGCACGCGCATGGAATCGACATGCTCCGCAATCGTCTCCGATGCGGCCCAGCGCTGCTGCAGCCGCACGAGGAGTGCCTGCATGCCAGCGCCGTCCGTGCCCGGCGCGAGCAGCAGATGCACATCGACCTCTGCCTGCAGCAACCGCGCCTCGGGGTCGCCCGGGAGCAGCGCGAGCGCGTCGAGCCCGGGGTCGCTCGATACCGAGACGAACGCCGCCCGCACCGCGGGGTCGGCCCAGGCCGGGAGCCTCCGCTCGCCGAGCGCCATCGCGCGCAGGGAGGGCCGGCGCACCCCGAACTCCTGATCGGCGGAGCCCGGATCGACGATGACGAGGTCGGTCTCCTCCTGCGCCGCGGCGACCGCGAGCTGCGGAGCGGGCACCGGGATCGGCCGGGCCTCCGGGTTCCAGCGGCGCATGGCATCGGTGGAGCTGAACGCCGGCATCACCGTGCGCCCGTCGGGGCCCGCGACGGTGACGATGGAGAGCTCCTGCGATTTCTCGACGACGCGCCCCTCGGGAGTGATGCCGGTGTCCCCGGCCTCGGCGAGCAGCGGCACCAGCAGCCTGACCTTCGAGATCTCCTGCAGCGCGGTCGCGTGCGCCTCGCCGAGCGCGTGCAGAGCGCCGGCCTGCTCCCCCGGCCCGGCCTGCACGAAAGCCTGCGCGGTCCGGCGCAGGGCCGCGACGGCTTCGGCGTACGCTGCGGGCGTCGAGCCGTCATCGTCGGCAAAGGCCGAACCATGATGGTCGAACGTGCGCCCTTCCCAGGGGAAGCCCGCCGAATCCGCCGAACCGCCCGGGACGAGGCTCGTCGGAACTCCGGTCGAGCGCGGGGCGTCGCCGGTGGAGGGGAGCTTCTTGATCGCCAAGGCGCTAGCGCCCCGCGACGTCCAGCGCGGCCGGGAGGGAGAAGGCGCCGTCGTAGAGCGCCTTGCCGATGATCGCGCCTTCGATGCCGAGCGGAACGACCTCTCGCAGCGCTGCCAGGTCATCGAGGCTCGAGATGCCGCCGGAGGCGATGACCGGGCGCGACGTGCGGCTGCACACCTGGCGCAGCAGCTCGACGTTCGGGCCGCGCATCATGCCGTCCTTCGTGACGTCGGTGACGACGTAGCGCGGGCACGCGGCTTCTTCGAGCCGTGCGAGCACGTCCCAGAGGTTGCCGCCGTCCTCGGTCCATCCGCGGGCGGCGAGGGTCTCGCCGCGAACGTCGAGTCCGACCGCGATCTGCTCGCCGTAGCGGGCGATCACCGCATGCGTCCATTCGGGGTTCTCGAGAGCGGCCGTACCGAGGTTCACGCGCCGCGCCCCCATTTCGAGCGCGGCTTCGAGGCTCGCGTCGTCGCGGATGCCGCCCGAGAATTCGATGTTCACCCGGCCGCCCGTGCGCTTGATGATCTTGCGTGCGACGGCCACGTTGCTCCCACGGCCGAACGCCGCGTCGAGGTCGACGAGGTGGATCCACTCGGCGCCCTGCTCGACCCAGTCGAGAGCGGCGTCGACGGGGCTGCCGTAGTTCTTCTCGGTGCCGGCCTCGCCCTGCGTGAGGCGAACGGCCTTGCCGTCGACCATATCGATGGCCGGCAGCAGCTGCAGCTTCGGGCCTTCGGCCAGTTCAGTCATGATGTGTGTTCGCTCCTTAGCGAGTCGCGTCGATTCGGAAATCCCGAGATCCAGTTGCGCAGCAGCCGGATACCGGCTTCGCCTGATTTCTCGGGGTGGAACTGGGTGGCGGTGAGGGGGCCGTTCTCGACGGCGGCGATGAACTTCTCGCCGTGCTCGGCCCAGGTGACGAGCGGCCGCACGGACGCGCCGCGGCCCTCGATCGTCCACTCCGTCGCCGCATTGCTGTGCACGAAGTAGAAGCGCTCGTCGGCGATGCCGTCGAAGAGCCGCGACCCCGCAGGGGCCTGCACCGTGCTCCAGCCCATGTGGGGCAGCACTTCGGCGCGGAGTTCGCGCACGGTTCCGGGCCACTGGCCGAGGCCGTCCGATTCGCGCCCGCGCTCGATACCGCGCTCGAACATCACCTGCTCCCCGACGCAGATCCCGAGCACCGGCCGCCCGCCGGCGAGCCGCCGGTCGATGAGCTCGTCGCCGCGCACCTCGCGGAGCTGCCGGATCACGGCGTCGAAGGCGCCGACGCCGGGAACGAGCAGCCCGTCCGCCTCGGCGACGGCCTTCGGGTCGCGTGTGAGGAGCGGCTCGGCACCGGCCTTCGCGAGGGCCTTCAGCACCGAGTGGACGTTGCCCGAACCGTAATCGAGCACGGCGACGCGTGCTCCGGTCACAGAGCGCCCTTCGTGGAGGGAATGCCGCTCTCGAGGGGGTCGACGGACTTCGCAGTGCGGAACGCGCGCGCGAACGCCTTGAACTCCGCCTCGGCGATGTGGTGCGGGTCGCGCCCCTCGACGAGCTTCAGGTGTACCGTGAGACGCGCGTTCAGCACGAGGGCCTCGAAGAAGTGGCGCACCATCGAACCGGTGAAGTGGCCGCCGATGAGGTGGAATTCGAAGCCCGCGGGCTCGCCCGAGTGCACGAGGTACGGCCGGCCCGAGATATCGACGACGGCCTGCGCGAGCGACTCGTCGAGCGGCACCGCCGCATCGCCGTACCGCATGATGCCGCGCTTGTCGCCGAGCGCCTCGAGGATCGCCTGGCCGAGCAGGATGCCCGTGTCCTCGACGGTGTGATGGACGTCGATATGCACGTCTCCCTGCGCGCGCACCGCGAGGTCGGTGCGCGAATGCTTGGCGAACGCCGTCAGCATGTGGTCGAAGAACGGGACGCCGGTGTCGATATCCGAGACTCCGGTGCCGTCGAGATCGATGCTGAGGGAGATCTGCGACTCGCTGGTCGAGCGCTCGATCGAGACGGTGCGTGCAGCTGATGTCATGGGCAACAGTCTAGTGCGACGGGGCGCGACGATGCCTCGGAGCGGCAGCGCGGGACCCGGATCGAAACGCCGGAGGGCTGCACTACCGTTCGAGCCGCGAGATCGCGTCGATCAGCGCGCTCGTCTCGGTCTCGGTGCCGACCGTGAGCCGCAGGTGCCCGTCGATGCCGAGGTTGCGGATCAGGATGCCTTGGGAGAACAGCGTCTCGAACACCGCGTCGGGGTCGTCGAAGCCGCCCACGAGGAGGAAGTTCGCGCCCGACGGGTGCACGCGGTAGCCGAACTCGGTGAGGGCCGCGGCGAGGCGTTCGCGCTGCTCGCGGATGTCGGCGACCGTGGCGAGCATCTCGCCCGAATGGCGGATCGCCGCGGTGGCGGCCGCCTGCGTCAGGGCCGAGAGGTGGTAGGGCAGACGCACGAGGCGCAGCGCGTCGATCACCGCAGGATCCGCGGCGAGGTAGCCGAGCCGCACCCCAGCGAACGCGAACGCCTTGCTCATGGTGCGCGACACCAGCAGTCGGTGACGCCCCGGCAGCAGCGTGATGGCGCTCTCGCCGCGGTCGTCGAACTCGCGGTACGCCTCGTCGACGATGAGCATGCCGTCGAAGGCGTCGTAGGCGGCGCGCACGGTGTCGATATCGAGGCGGGTTCCGGTCGGGTTGTTCGGGCCGCAGATGATCGCGATGTCGGGCCGTTGCTCGCGCAGAGTCTCGGCCACGAACTCGGGCGTCAGCGCATACCCCTCGGGGCGCTCGATCGGCACCCAGGCGGTGTCGGTGCCCGACGCGAGCAGGGGGTACATGGAATAGGTCGGGGTGAAGCTCAGCAGCGACCGGCCCGGGCCGCCGAAGGCCTGGAGGATCTGCTGCAGCACCTCGTTCGAGCCGTTCGCGGCCCAGAGCTGCTCCGAGGCCAGCCCGTGACCGAGGTACCCGGCGAGCGCATCGCGGAGTTCGGTGAACTCGCGGTCGGGGTAGCGGTTCACCGAGCGGACCGCTCGAGCGAGCGATTCGGCGATGTCGGCGACCACGGCCTCCGGCAGCGGATGGGTGTTCTCATTGACGTTCAGGCTGATCGGCACCGGATCCTGGGGGGCGCCGTACGGCGCCTTGCCGACGAGCGTGCTGCGGAGCGGGAGGTCACTGAGACTGGTCACCCTCACCATTCTAGGGTCGACCCGCGCTCACTCCGCCGAGTCCACGGGGAAGCCGAGCTCGGCGCCGGAGACGACCGAGGCGGAGTGCGCGTAGCGCAGCGGCACGGCGATCGCCTCGCCGGCCTGGACGCCGGACCCCTGGAGCTGGTTGAGCTGCACGATCTCGGCGACGAGATCGCGCGGATCCTGCGTCGGGTCGAGTTCGGTCGCGAGCGACCAGAGGGTTGCGCCCGGCTGCACCACGACGTACTGGAACTCCGCATCGCCGGCGGCGTTCGACGCCTGCGCCTCGGGGGCCGCGAATGCCGCGACGAAGGCCAGCAGCGCCGCCACCAGCACCGTCGCGAACGAACCGAACACGACCCGGCCGCGCCGGGTCAGGCGGAGCTTGGGGGCCTCGTGCGAGATCACTGCGCTCATGTCTGGGTTCCTTCCTGGTGCATCCGCCTACGCGAACATCTGTTTCGAATATATCTTCGAACGATCGAAAACGCAACGATTCTTCGAATACGTGTTCCGATCGCCTTTCGCGACACTCGAACATATGTTTGCCAGTGATCGAGCGGGGCCGCTAGGGTTTCGAAGCAACGGGATCACTGAAACAGCACCCACTGACATTCACGGTCCCGCCGCCAGTCCCGTCGATCGGCGCAGGCATTCCCGCAACGGAAGGATCGCGATGAGCACCTCGGATACGCCGCCGCAGGGTCGCAGGCTGAGCGAGAAGCAGCAGGCGATCCTGGAGTACATCTGCCGCACCGTCGAGTCCCAGGGCTACCCGCCGAGCATGCGCGAGATCGGCGACGCCGTCGGCCTCTCGTCGCTGTCGAGCGTGACCCATCAGTTGAGCCGCCTCGAGCTCGCGGGGTATATCCGCCGCGACCCGAACCGGCCCCGCGCGCTCGAGATCCTCATCGAACTCGCGAGCACGAGCTCGGCCATCGCCGATGCGCCGTCGCAGCAGGCGGAGGAGGCGGCGTACGTGCCCCTCGTCGGTCAGATCGCCGCCGGTGTGCCGATCACCGCCGAGCAGCAGGTCGAAGAGCTCGTACCGCTGCCCCGGTCGCTCGTCGGCGACGGGCAGCTGTTCATGCTGAAGGTGGTCGGCGATTCCATGATCGACGCCGCGATCTGCGACGGCGACTTCGTGGTCGTCCGGCAGCAGCGCGAGGCCGAGAACGGCGACATCGTCGCGGCGATGCTCGACGGCGAGGCGACGGTGAAGGTGTTCCGCCGCCGGGACGGCCATACCTGGCTGCTCCCCCGCAATAGCGCGTTCGAGCCGATCCTCGGCGACTACGCCGAGGTGCTCGGCAAGGTCGTCGCGGTATTCCGCTCGGTCTGATCGCTCCTCGGCCCCTGCACGGCGCGTCGGGCGATGTCTCCGGCCGCGCGACCCGGGGCCTCGCCCGACGGGAAGGCCGGGGTCGGTGACCCTACTCCCCGCCCTCCGGCTGCGCTTCCGCAGCGGCGCGGGCCGCGGGCGCGAGCGCGTCGAGGATGCGCCCGATCGCCGCGTCGTCGTGCGCAGCGGTCGCGAACCACGCCTCGAACGCGCTCGGCGGCAGATTCACGCCGCGGTCGAGCATGGCGTGGAAGAAGGCCGGATAGCGCCACGCCTCCTGAGACCGCATCTGGGCGTAGTCGCGCGGGGCGCTCGGGAAGTCGCCGAACACCGGCGCGAGCAGCGTGCCCGCGCGCTGCACCCGGTGCGGCACTCCGGCCGCATCGAGCGCGCTCGCCAGACCCGCGGCGATCGCGTCCGCGGCACGGCCGAGACGCGCGTAGGCGTCGTCGTCGGCGAGGCGCAGCGTCGCGAGGCCCGCCGCGACGGCCACCGGGTTGCCCGACAGCGTGCCGGCCTGGTAGACGGGCCCGAGGGGCGCGAGCAGATCCATGAGCTCGGCCCGACCGCCGAGGGCCGCGAGCGGGAGGCCGCCGCCGACCACCTTGCCGAAGGTGAACAGGTCGGGCGCGATCCCTGGCGCCACCGTCGCCGATTCGATGCCCCAGTACCCCGATGGGCCCGAGCGGAAACCGGTGAGCACCTCGTCGAGGATGACGAGCGCGCCGTGCGCGTGCGCGAGGCGGATCATGGCCTCGGTGAAGCCGGGGGCGGGCGGCACGATACCCATGTTCGCCGCCGCGGCCTCCGAGATCACCGCGGCGATGCGGTCGCCGTGCTCGGCGAAGGCGGCCTCGAGCACGGCGACGTCGTTGTAGGGCAGCACCAGCGTCTGCGCGGCCGTCTGGGCAGTCACGCCCGCGGAGCCCGGCAGCGCGAGCGTCGCGAGCCCCGACCCGGCTTCCGCCAGCAGCCCGTCCGAGTGCCCGTGGTAGTGCCCGGCGAATTTGATGATCAGGGGCCTGCCCGTCGCGCCGCGGGCGAGGCGGATCGCCGTCATCGTGGCCTCGGTGCCGGTCGAGACGAGGCGCACCCGCTCCACTTCGGGAACGCGTCGCACGATCTCCTCGGCGAGTTCGGCCTCCTCGGGGGCCGATGCGCCGAAGCCGAGCCCGCGCGCCGCCGCGCGCTGCACCGCGGCCACCACATCGGGGTGGGCGTGCCCGAGGAGTGCCGGCCCCCACGACGCGACCAGGTCGACGTACTCGTTGCCGTCTGCATCGACGACCAGCGGCCCGGCCCCCGAGACGAGGAAGCGCGGAGTGCCGCCGACGGAGCCGAAGGCGCGTACGGGCGAGTTCACGCCGCCCGGGATGACCCGCGCGGCCCGCTCGGCGAATCGGGCGCTCGACGCGACGTCCCGGCTCATCGCAGCCACCCCGCGAGTTCGACGGCGAAGTAGCTGAGGACGGCGTCGGCCCCCGCGCGTTTGATGCTCAGCACCGATTCCTCGATCGCGCGGCGACGATCGAGCCAGCCGTTCGCGGCGGCCGCTTCGATCATCGCGGCCTCCCCCGACACCTGGTAGGCCCAGACGGGCACCGGGCTCTCGGCGGCGACCTCCGCGAGCACGTCGAGGTACGACATCGCGGGCTTCACCATCACGAAATCCGCGCCCTCGTCGAGATCGAGGCGCGCTTCGCGCAGACCCTCGCGCCGATTCGCCGGATCCTGCTGGTAGCCGCGGCGGTCGCCGACGAGCTGGGATTCGACGGCATCGCGGAACGGCCCGTAGAACGCCGAGGCGTACTTCGCGGAGTACGCGAGCAGGGCCGTCTCCTCGTGGCCCGCGCCGTCGAGCGCCTCGCGCACCGCGGCGACCTGGCCGTCCATCATGCCCGAGAGCCCGAGCACCGCGGAGCCCGCGTCGGCCTGCGCGACGGCGATCGAGCGGTAGCGTTCGAGCGTGGCGTCGTTGTCGACTCCGCCGTCGGGGTCGAGCACGCCGCAGTGCCCGTGGTCGGTGAACTCGTCGAGGCACAGGTCGGTCTGCACGACGAGCGCGTCGCCGACCTCGGCCGTCACGGCGCGGGCGGCCGCGTTGAGGATGCCCTGGGGGTCATCGGCGGCTCGACCGAGGGCGTCCCGCTTCTCGGGGATGCCGAAGAGCATGATGCCGCCGATACCGGCCTCGGCCGCTTCCGTTGCGGCCCGGCGCAGCGAATCGAGCGTGTGCTGCGAGGTGCCGGGCATCGACGGGATCTCGCGCGGGCTCGCGATGCCCTCGCGCACGAACGCCGGCAGGATCAGCTCGGCGGGGTGCAGGCGGGTCTCGGCCACGAGCCTGCGCAGGGCGGGGGTGCGCCGCATGCGTCTCGGCCTGATGGTGGGTGCGTGGGTCATGGTGCGGTGTTCCTGTTCGCGGTGGTGGGTTCGGCGGAGGGGTGCGGTGCGCCCGGGCCCGTGATGCGCGCGGCGAGCAGCTGCTCCGCGGCGTCGAGCATGGCGGCGATGGTGTGGTGCGCGGCGACGACGTCGGGGGCGATGCCCGACCGCTGCAGGGCGCGTGCGGTCGGCTCCCCCATCGCGACGACGAACGAGGCCGGGGGCAGGGGCGCGAATCGGCGCGCGATCTCCCGGGCGACGGAGGCGCTGCTCGCGAGCAGGATCTCCGGGCTGCCCGCCGCGACGGCATGGGCGGCGACCGGGTCGTCGGCGGTCGGCAGGGTGCGGTAGGCGTCGACGCGGTCGACGTCGTGGCCGGCGTCGCGCAGCGCGGTCTCGAGCTCGGTGCCGGCGATCTCGGAGAGCGGCAGCAGCAGCTTCGCCGGGACAGGGATCGCCGAGCGGAGAAGCTCCGCGAGCCCGGCGGCGGAGAACTCCTCCGCCGGGACGAGCGCCGCGGTGAGGCCGTGGCGACGGAGCTCTGCGGCCGTGGCCGGCCCGACGGCTGCGATGGGGCGGTCGTCGGCCGCCTGCGCGCCCGCCCGCGCGAGGGCCTCGGCGCCGCGCGGGCTCGTGACGACGACCCAGTCGTAGCCTCCGCGGTTCCAGGCGGCGACGGCGTCTTCGAACGGGATGGGGTCGAGGGGCGGCGCCGTCTCGATGAGCGGCACCACGTACGGCCATCCGCCGCGCTGCCGTATCGCTGCCGACCAGCGTTCGCCGGCCTCGCCGCCGCGCGGCACCAGGACCCCCCTGCCGGCGAGCGTCATCTCGCGCCTCCGAGCGGGGCGAGGGCCGCGGCACCGCGCTGCAGCAGCTCGGCCGCGACCGATCGGCCGAGCTCGGCAGGAGCCTGCGCGTCTGTGGGCGACCACGGGGCCTGCGCCGAGGCCGTCAGCGACGACGCGCCGTCGAGGCGGTACACCGCGGCGCTGAGGGTCAGCGCGCCCGCGTCGACCTTCGCGGTCGCGCCGACAGGGGCCGCGCAGCCTGCCTCGAGCGCGGCGAGCATGGTGCGCTCGGCGATGGCGGTCGCGCGCGACTCGGCGTCGTCGAGGGCGGAGAGCGCGCGGGCGATCGCGGGCGCGCCCGCGTCCTCATCCCGCACCTCGACGGCGAGCGCGCCCTGGCCGGCGGCGGTGGGCGCCTCGTCGAGCGGGAAGCGCTCGGAGATCGCGTCGGACCGGTCGATGCGATCGAGACCCGCTGCCGCCAGGATGACCGCGTCGAGGTCGACGCCGACGCGCCCGAGCCGGGTGTCGACGTTGCCGCGCAGATCGAGCACTGCGAGGTCGGGGCGTCGCGCGAGCACCTGGGCCGCGCGCCGCGGCGATCCCGTGCCGACCCGCGCTCCCGGGGGCAGCGCGGCGAGCGTGCCGCCCGGCCCGGCGCAGAGCGCGTCGCGCGCATCGGCGCGCGACGGGATCGCGCCGAGCGCGATGCCGGGGCACGGGCCCGTCGGCAGATCCTTGAGCGAGTGCACCGCGAAGTCGCAGGCCCCGGCGAGCAGCGCGTCGCGGAGCGCGCTCACGAACACCCCGGTGCCGCCGAGCTGCGCGAGCGGGGCGCGCGAGATGTCGCCCTTCGTCGTGATGATGACGAGGGCGACGTCGAGGCCGGTGGCCGCGGCGATGGTGCGGGCGACCGTCGTCGTCTGCGATACGGCGAGACGGCTGCCCCGCGTACCGACGCGGAGGAGCCCCGGTGCGGCGGGCAGCGGGCCGTCGGAGCGGAAGACGAGCCCGGCGCCCTCGTTGACGGCGTCCGGTGCGGTGGAGGTCATCGGATCGGCTCCTTCCGGCGGCGGGTCGCCGCCTCATCTGCGAGGCCGCGGGTCGCGGCGCGTGAGTGGGCGATGGTCGCGGCGAGACCGGTCCCGGCGACCCAGTCGCCGACGAGCACGACGCCCGCGGGGGGCTCGGGCGCGTCGGCCGGCGCGGGCGAGGCCATGATCCAGCGGCGCCGCGCCCACGCGACGACGCGGTCTCGAGCGATCGGCGTGCCGAGGATGCGGCCCGCGTCGCGGGCGGCGAGGTCGATCAGCTGCTCGTCGTCAAGGCCGAGCGTGCACGGGGGCTCGCCGGCGCGGCCGTACGACAGCCGCACGGCATGCCGGCCCGCCGGAAGGCCTGCCCCGCGGTCGGGCCACTTCGCGGTGACGTGCGTCAGCGCCTTGGCACGGGTGCCTCCCGCCGCTGCGCCGTCGCCGGCCGGTGCGACGAGCGCCCCGGTGCCGCGCGGGGCGCCGTCGAGCGCGGGGGCGTCGACGAGCAGCATCACGATCTCGACCGTGGAGCCGGCGGGCGCACCGGCTCCGGGCAGTGCGAGCAGGCGGCGCGCCACGGATTCGGGGGCCGCCATCACGACGGAGTCGTAGCCGCGCGGAGCGATCTCTGCGATGCCGGACGCGGCGGGGCCGGTCGCGGTGATACGCCAGTCGTCGCCCTGATGCGCGACCCCCGAGACGGTCGTACCGAGATGCAGCTCGGCGCCGAGCCCGCGCAGATCGGCCTCGAGCGCGTCGACGAGCGGGCCCATGCCGCCCGGAAGCGCGCCGACGGCGCTGCCCGCCGCCCGCGAACGGTCGCGCAGCGCGCGCGATGCCCGGAGTAGGGATCGGCCGCCGGAGTGCGCCTCGGCGAGGCCCGGCACCGCCGACACGGGCAGCTGCTCGGGCGGGGTCGAGTAGACGCCGAGGGCGATGGGGCGCACCAGGCGGTCGAGCACGCGGCGGCCGGCCCGCAGACGCACGAGCTCGGCGACGCTCCGCGCCCGGCCGCCGATGCGCCGCGGCAGCACCGGCTCGCACGCGGCCCGCAGAGCGCCGACCACACCGAGAGCCCGTACGCTCTCGCGCGAGAGCGGCGCCGCGGGCAGGCCGAGCGCGCCGGCCTCGGGGAACCTCACGGCGCGCGATCCCTGCACGCTCCAGCTGCCGAGGGGCGCCGGGGCGACGATCGCATCGGCGAGTCCCAGCTCCCCGATCAGCTCGGCTACGACTCCCCCGCGGGTCGCGAAGGCCTCGGCGCCGATGTCGAAGCGCCGCCCGTCGAGCCGGGCCCGAGCGATCTTCCCGCCCGGGCGCGGCTCGGATTCGAACACGTCGACCGCGGCGCCGCACCTCGCGAGCTCGCGGGCCGCGACGAGTCCGGCGACGCCGCCGCCGATGACGGCGACGCGCAGGTCACCCGGCATGGGCGAGCTCGACGATGCGGGTCAGGGCGTCGGGGTCTGCCGTCGGCGGCACGCCGTGCCCGAGATTCAGCACGTGACCGGGTGCTCGGCGGCCGCGCCGCAGCACGTCGCGCACATGCGCTTCGAGCACCGCGGCCGGGGCGTCGAGGGTCGCCGGGTCGATATTGCCCTGCAGGGGCACGGCGTCGCCGAGCCGCGCGCTCGCATCGTCGAGCGGGGTGCGCCAATCGACGCCGAGGGCCACGTCGCCCGGCTCGCCGCCGACGCGCGCGAGCTCTTCGAGCAGGTGGCCCGAGCCGACGGCGAAGTGCACGATCGGCACGGTACCGGCGACGGGTGCCAGCGCCGTGCGCGACGCGGGAGCCACGCGCTCGCGGTAGTCGGCGGCGCTGAGCGACCCGGCCCACGAGTCGAAGAGCTGCACCGCGCTCGCGCCCGCGTCGACCTGGGCGCGCAGGAACGCGCCGCTGAGCTCCGCGGTCCACTCGAGCAGCGCGCGCCAGGTCTCGGGGTCGGCGTGCATGAGCGAGCGCGCTCGCAGATGGTCGCGCGAGGGGCCGCCCTCCACGAGGTAGGCGGCGAGGGTGAACGGTGCTCCTGCGAAGCCGAGCAGCGGAGTCGCGCCGAGTTCGGCGACCGCGAGCGAGACCGCCCGGGCGATCGGCGCCAGGGACTGCCGGAGTCGTTCGGCCGGGTGCTCGGCCCGCATGCGCGCGACGTCGGCGGCGGTGCGCACTGGGTGCGCGAAGACCGGCCCCCGCCCGGCGACGAGCTCGACGTCGACGCCGGCGAGCAGCAGCGGCACGACGATGTCGCTGAAGAATACTGCGGCGTCGACGCCGTGCCGGCGCACCGGCTGCAGAGTGATCTCGGCGGCGAGCTCCGGAGTCAAGCAGGCCTCGAGCATCGGGGTCTGAGCGCGCAGCGCACGGTACTCGGGCAGCGAACGACCGGCCTGCCGCATAAACCATACGGGCTGCTGCTCCGGGCGCTCGCCGCGTAGGGCGCGCACGAGCGGTGCGGTCGAGGTGCGGCCGTCGCTGAGCGGGTGGCGCGCCGGGAGCGGGGCAGTGCCGTTCGGGCCGGGATTCACGGTGGGGCTATTCATCGGACGAAATAGTAACCCATAGATCTGATGAGATAGATCAGATCTATGGGGTATGTTTTCTCAGTGGCCCGAATCGGCCGACATGCCCCGGCCCGCGACTGACGAGATTTCCGATATGCTCCTGTGCTTTTCCGCTGATCACCGTACGACGCCGACCCCAGAACTCGAGAGGTTCGAGCGCCGCGGCGACGCGATCGCCGCGGCGCTGCGCGCACACGAAGCGGTGGCCGGTTCGATCGTCCTCGCGACCTGCAACCGATTCGAAGCCTATGCCGACATCCCGAGCGCGACCTCCGAAGCGGTGCTGTCGAGCATCGCCGATGCGGCAGGCCTCGAGACCGCCGCGATACGGCGCATCGCCGCCTGCAGCACCGACGAGGCCGCCGCGGAGCACCTCTTCGCCGTCGCGTGCGGGCTCGAATCGGCCGCGCTCGGCGAGGGCGAGATCGCGGGACAGGTGCGGCGCGCGCACGCGCGGGCGCACGAGCAGCAATCGGTCACCGACCTGCTCGAACGGCTGTTCCAGCGGGCGCATCGCGTTGCGCGCGACGTCAAGCACCGTACGGGACTGCAGGACGAGGGCCGCTCGCTCGTGCGCCTCGCTCTGGCGCTCGCCGAGCGGCGCATCGGCAGCTGGGAACGAGCCCGGGTGCTGCTGGTCGGCACCGGGGCGTACGCCGGCGCCACGGTCGCGGCACTGCGCGGCCGCGGGGCCGAGCGCATCGCGGTGCACTCCCCCTCGGGCCGTGCCGCCGAGTTCGCTCGCGCACGCGGGATCCGCGCCGTGCCCGAGCACGGCTTCGCGGACGCGCTCGCATCGGCCGATCTGCTGATCGCCTGCAGCAGCGTGCACGATCCGCTGCTGCACGCCCGCGACCTCGGCGACGTCGAGACTCCCCCGCCCCTCGTGCTCGACCTCGGCATGCCGCGCAATATCGACGCCGATGTCACGAGCGTCGCGGGCGTCGAGCTGCTCGACCTCGAGGCGATCGCGAAGCACGCCCCGGTACCCGAGCTGGGGGCCGCCGCCGAAGCGCGGCGCATCGTGCACGATGCCGCGATCGAGTTCAGCTCGGACCGAGCCGAGCGCGAGGCACTGCCCGCCCTCGTCGCTCTGCGCGGCCACGTGCTCGACGTATTGGAGGACGAGCTGTGCCGGGCCCGCGGGCCGCGCACGCCCGGCGACGCCGAAGCCTCCGCGGTCGAGCTCGCGCTGCGGCGCTTCACCGGCCGGCTGCTGCACGAGCCGAGCGAGCGCATCCGAGCACTCGGTCGCGCCGGTCGCAGCGCCGAAGCGCGGAGAGCGGCCGAGACCCTGTTCGGGCCGCAGTAGCCGGCCGATCACTCGAAGAGGGCCTGCGCGATGACCTCGCCCGAACGCACGCCGCCCGGCACGGCCCACAGGCCCGAGCCGATATGGCGGATGTACTCGTTCAGCAGGTCAGACTTCAACGAACGCTGCAGACGTACGAACGCAGCGGGGTCGCGCTGGAACGAGATGAAGAAGAGCCCGGCGCCGATCTGCCCGAGCCCGTTCGACCCGTCGACGTAGTTGTAGCCGCGGCGCAGAATGCGCACGCCGCCGTTGTTGCTCGCGTGCGCGAGCCGCACGTGCGCCGCCATATCGATGACCGGTGTGCCATCGGCGTGCGCCTCGAAGTCCGGCTCCTCGAATTCGGCATTGCCGGTGAGAGGCGCGCCGAGCATCTTGGTGCGCCCGAAGATGCGCTCCTGCTCATCGAGCGACGCCCGATCCCACGTCTCGATGGTCATGAGAATCTTGCGCGCCACGAGGTAGCTGCCGCCCCGCATCCATGCCGGAGCATCGTCGCCGACCCAGACGTGCTCGTCGAGCGCCGCCTGTTCGTCGGACATCACGTTCATCGTGCCGTCCTTGAACCCGAAGAGATTGCGCGGCGTATCCTGATCGCGCGAGGTCGAGGCCGTGCGCCCGAAGCCGAGCTGGCTCCAGGAGAGGTGCGCGCGCCCAAACGCCATACGCGCGAGGTTGCGGATCGCATGGACGGCGACCTGCGGGTCGTCGGCACAGGCCTGCACGCAGAGATCGCCGCCGCTGATGGCGTCTTCGAGCAGGTCGAATGCGAATGACGGCAGCGGCTCGAACTCCGCGGGCATGCGGTCGCGGATGCCGAAGGGATCGCCCTCGCCGTCGGCTCCGACGAAGATCGAACGGCCGAGGCCGAAGGTGAGCGTGAGGTGCCCGGCGTGCAGGCCCGCCGCCTCCCCCGTGTCCTCGGGCGGCAGCAGCCCGTTCTCCGGCTCGATTCCGCTCCCGATCGCCTCACCGCGCGTGAGCTTCTCCGCCGCGGCCGTCCAGTCGCGCAGCAGCCCGATGAGGTCGTCGCGGGTCGCCCCTTCGACCAGGGTGAAGGCCGCGAAGTGCAGACGGTCCTGGGCGGGGGTGGTGATGCCCGCCTGGTGGGCGCCGTGGAACGGCACGACGCCCGAACCGCCCCCGGCGCTCTGCGCGGCGAGGCCGGAGGCGATCGCCGCGCCGCCGGCACCGCCCAGGGCGAGCCCAGCGACGCCTGCGCCGAGCAGCCCGAGCAGACCGCGGCGCGAGGGGCGGAAGGCGCCGGCGCTCTCGGCGGGCGCGGCCGCTCCGGTCGCCTCCTCCGCAGGGCCGGTCGCGGCGGTCCTCCGACCCCCGGGCTCGACCTCCCGATCGGTCATGCCGAGTCGTTCCCGACGACGGCCGCAGTCAGCTTCGACATCGGCTCGCTCAGGGCATTCAGTTTCGCGGCGAGCCCGGAGCGGGCCTGCTCGTCGACCGTGTCGTACGCGACGAAGCCGGCATCGTACGATCCGTAGGTCTCGAGCAGGGCGAACATGTCGTCGAACGACCGGTCGATCGCGGCGACGAGCTCTTCCTCCCCGTTCGCTTCGGCGAGCGGGCGCACCGTGTCGAATGCGACGTAGGCGCCTTCGACGTTCGCGGTGAAATCCCAGAGGTCGGTATGGGCGAACTCGTTCTCCTCGCCCGGCAGCTTGCCGTCGGGGGCGGCGATCTCGTCGAGCAGCCCCTTCGCACCCTCCGAGATGTCGGCGAGGGTCAGGGAGAACTGGGGGTCCGCGACCTTCTCTTTCAACTCGGTCACGTCGGCGACGAGCCGGTCGCCGACCTCGGCGCGCTGCTCGGGGGTGAGCGGCGTCAGGTCGGGGTCGCCCGCGTAGTCGCCGTTCGCGACCGCGGCATCGTGCCAGAGGTCCATCTCGATACGGTGGAAGCCCGTGAACGGCAGCCCTTCTTCGTCGGCGCCGGGCTTGCGGTAGTCGATCTTCGGGTCGAGGTCGCCGAACTGCTCGGCAGTCGGTTCGATGCGCTCGTAGCTGATGCGGGCGACCGGGAAGAGCTCCTTCGCGGTAGCGTCGTCGCCGGCCTGGTAGGCGTCGACGAAGGCCTGCACCTGCGGCACGAGCTCCTCCGACTGCCCCTTGACGTAGGCGACGTACTGCGCCACGACGGCATCGACCTCGGGCGAGGTCTCGAGCGCGTCGCCGGTCACCGTGAAGCCGGCGGTGCCGACGCCGGCGCCGATCATGCCGGGCTTGCAGCTCGTGAAGTAGTCGCCCGGGCCGAGCTGCACCGTGAGGTCGCGGCTGGCCCCCGGAGCGATATTCTCGACCTCGCCGACGATGGTGAGCCCGTTCTCGCCGAGCACGTAGAACTCCGTGACTTTCGCGCCGTCGTTCGTCACGGAGAAGGTGATGGTGCCGCTCGACGCTTCCGCGGTCTCGGGCGCGCACGAGTCGTCTGCGGCCGAGACCGCGATGCTCTGCGACTCCGTGGCGGTCGCGTTCGGCACGCAGCCGGTGAGCAGCAGCGCACCGGCTGCCGTGATGCAGAGTGCGCTTGCGGCGGCGCGGGGGGTTCGACGGGTCACGGGTGTCCTTTCGCAGGGGCGGGAGCGCCAGGGATCGCCGGTGCGGCCGAGGCCTTCGTCCGGCGGCGGGATGCGCGGCTCTCCTGCGCGTACGAGCGTCGCAGGAAGAGGGTCAGGGTCGGCACGATGTACGCGGCCCATACGATCAGTTCGAGTTTCGTCATCTCGGGCGAGAACCCGATCGCACCCTTCAGCAGCGCGCCGAGCGCTCCGTCGGGGGCGATGATGTGCGGGATGCGGAACGCCCACGCCGCCTCGCCGAACCACGACGCGAGCGCGGGGCCCGCGGTCGCGGGCGCTTCGGCGAAGGGACCGGGGAGGAAGGCGGCCTCCTGCAGGTCGTGGACGCCGTACGCGAGCACGCCTGCCGCGAAGACGATCAGCAGCACGCCCGTCCATCGGAAGAAACGGGTGAGGTCGATGCGCAGCATGCCGCGGAAGAGGGCCCAGCCGAGGAGAACGGCGACGACGATGCCCGAGACCGCGCTCAGGAAGCCGATGAGCGGCGAGACGTCGCTCGCCCGGGTCGTCGCCCAGATGAAGAGCGCGGTCTCGATGCCCTCTCGCCCGACCGAGATGAAGCCGATTGCGGCCACGCCCCAGCCGCTGCCGAGAAGGGCCCGGTCGACGCTGTCGCGCAGCTCGCGGCTCAGCCCGCCGGCCGCGCGCAGCATCCAGAACACCATCCAGGTGACCATCGCGACGGCGGCGATCGAGAGGATTCCGCCGATCGCCTCCTGCGCCCGGAACGAGAGCCCGTAGGCGCCGTAAGTCAGTACGGCCCCGGTGACGAGCGACAGCAGCACCGCCGCCGCGACGCCGATCCAGATCTTGCGCGCCGCATCCGGACGGTTGATCCGCGTGGTGTATGCGAGCAGCACGCTCACGACCAGCGCTGCCTCGAGACCCTCGCGCACACCGATCATGAGGGTTCCGATCATGCTGCCGACCAGCCTCTCCGATTCATATGATGACAGTAAGGCTTGCCTTACAAGAAGAAGTTATCACATATCATCAGATGTTCCGCCGCGCTCCCGCGATCCGAACGGAGCGGGCGCAGGATCAGCCCACGACGCGCGCGAGCAGCTCTTCGGGCGAGCACCGCGGCCCGGTGAAGAACGGCGTCTCCTCGATCACGTGGCGCCGCGCATCGACCGCGCGCAGCTCGCGCATGAGATCGACGATGCGGATGAGATCGTCCGCCTCGAACGCGAGCAGCCACTCGTAGTCGCCGAGAGCGAAGGCGGCGACCGTATTCGCCTGCACGTCACCGAAATCGCGTGCTGCGGCGCCGTGCTCCCGCAGCATGGCGCCGCGTTCGGACTCGGGCAGCAGATACCATTCGCGCCCGCGCACGAAGGGATACACGCAGATGTAGTCCTTGGGGTCGGTGCCCACGAGGAAGGCGGGGATGTGCGACCGGTTGAACTCCCCCGCGCGATGCGCGCCGATGTTCGACCAGACCGATTCGAGGCGCCCGCAGCTCCATTCGAGCACCGTTCGATAGGCGGCCTGCAGCGCCTCGGTGGTCGGCGCGTGCCACCAGATCAGGATGTCGGCGTCGGCGCGGAATCCGGCGACGTCGTACCACCCGCGGGTCGTGAGCCCCTCGATCGCATCGAGTTCGCGCACCAGACCGCGCACGATCTCATGCCGGGCCGGCGATACGCCGATGCCGCGGTCGGGGCCCGCGATACGGAATACGGAGTACATGGTGAAGTTCACCGCCGCGTTGATCTGCTCGGCGACCTGGGGAGAGATGTCGTGCAATGCCGATGCGTGTGCGGGTTCGGTCATGTCAGTGCCTTTCTGCGGATGGAGTACAGGGTTGCGGGAGCCGGGAGCGCCGCGGCCGTCAATCGACGTCGCCCGCGATCACGGGGATGCCGGTCGCCTCGCCGTGGCGCATGCGGCAGCTGCCGGGCGGTGCCTCATCGGGCAGCGCTTCGAGCGCCCCGACGACATGCGATTCGCGCGGCTCGCCCCGCTCGCGGGCGCTGCGCTCGAGCACGAGGTCGACGAGGCCGCCGACGAAGGCCTGCCGCACCCCGACCGTCCCGGCGCGCACAGCGGCGAGGCCGAGCCCGACGGCGGTCTCCATCGCCTCGACATCGAGGTCGAACGCCACCTCCATGTGGTCCGAGATGAAGCCGATCGGCGCGATCACCACTCGCGTGGTGCCGTTCGCGGCGAGATCGGCGAGGTGGTCGTTGATGTCGGGCTCGAGCCAGGGAGTCGAGGGACTGCCCGAGCGAGAGCAGTAGGCGAGCGAAGAGGTCACGCCGACTCGGTTCCGTTCGATGAGCAGCCCGTCGATCGCGCTCCGCACGTCCTCGTGCTGCTCCCGGTACCCGGGTCCGGTGACGGCCGATGCCTCCTGCATCGTGTCGGGGATGGAGTGGGTGACGTACACGATATGCGCGCCGTCGAGGCCGCCCGGAAGCCCTGAGGCGGCCTCCTCGATCGCCTCGAGATTCGCCTGGACGAAGCCGGGATCGTTGAAGAACGGCCGCACGATATCGATCTCGGGAGCATGCTCGCCGAGCTCGCGGACCGCCGCCGCGAGATGTTCGCGGTACTGTCGACTGCCCGAGTACGAGGCGTAGGCGCTGGTCACGATCGCGAGCACGCGGCGCACGCCGAACGCGTGCGCATCGCGCAGGGCGTCCACGGTGTACGGGTGCCAGTTGCGATTGCCCCAGATCACGGGCAGGCGCGAACCGCGCACATCGAGCTCGGCGCGGAGCGCGTCGACGAGCTCGAGGTTCTGCTCGTTGATGGGGCTGCGGCCGTCGAAGCGGGTGTAGTGCTCCCCGACTTCCGCGAGGCGCGCTTCGGGGATCCCCTTGCCCCGCGTCACGTTCTTGAGGAAGGGGATGACATCGTCGGGGCCGTTCGGGCCGCCGAAGGAGCAGAGGAGGAGCGCATCGTAGGGCTGGGCAAGATCCGTCATGATCTCGACGCTAGCACCGGAGTACCTGTAGATCTGATGTATAAGATCAGATCTGAGGATCGGTGCTGCTGCGGACGGCCCGCGGGTGCGCGCTCGATATAGTTATGGATGTTCTGAACCATTCAGGAGTGCACCATGACCAGCTCCACTCGCGGATCGCAGAAGGCCCGCGACACCCTCGACTTCCTGCGCGGGAGGATTTCCAGCGGCGATTGGGCCGTGGGATCGCTGATCCCGAAGGAGGTCGAGCTCATGACGCTCATCGGCGTCGGCAAGTCGACCGTGCGCGAGGCCGTGCGCTCGCTCGCCGCGTTCGGCATGCTCGAGACCGTGCCCGGCGTCGGCACGTTCGTGCGTTCGCGTACGCCGGTCAGCACGATCCTCACCGAGTTCCTCGCCGAGCACGACCTCGAAGAGGTGCTCGTCTACCGGCGCTCGCTCGAGATCGAGGCCGCCCAGCACGCCGCCGTCACCCGCACCGACGAGCAGCTGCGCGGGCTCCGCGAGGCGCTCGAGCGCTCGCTCGCGGCCGGCGATCGGACGACCGACACCTGCGACCGGAGCGTCGACCCCGACTCGTTCCACATGCGTGTCGTCGAGGCCAGCGGCAGCACGCTGTTGCACGACCTGTATCTCGGCGTGCTCTCCGTGCTGCAGCGCGCGAGCCTCGAGGGGCGCATCATCCTCGGCACGACCGTCGAGACCATGCACCGCGATCACGAGGCCGTGCTCGCCGCGATCGAGGCGAAGGATGTGCGCAGCGCGGCGCACTCCATGGCGCTGCACGTCGACCGCGACCTCGGGCTGCGCACCGACATGCTCGACTTCTCGCCTCAGACGGAGCGCGCGACCTCGCTCATCGACGCCGGGTACGCGCCGAGCGAGGACGACAGCCCGGCTCCGCACCCCGCCGCCGGCCGATAGGGCGGGCCCGCGCCGGGCTCCGGCGACGTCAGCCGACGAGCGCGCGAACCGGGTCGGGCGTCAGGAGCTCGAGTTCGCGCAGCACCGCGAGCACCTGCTCGTGCCGGTTGAAAGTATAGAGATGGATCGACGGCGCGCCGCCCGCGAGCAGCTCGCGCGACAGCTCCACGATGTGCTCGACCCCGAGCTCGGGCGCGAACCCGCCCGACTCGTCCATCTCCCGTTCAAGCTCCGCGGGCGCGGGCCTGCCTGCGAGGGCGGCGACCTTGCGCAGCTGCGCGCTCGTCGACGCGGGCATGAGACCCGGCACGACGGGCATCGTGAGCCCCGCCGCCCGTGCGTCGTGCACGAACGCCAGATACTCCTCGGCTCGGAAGAAGAGCTGCGTGATCGCGAACTGCGCTCCCGCCTCCTGCTTCGCGATGAGCCAGTCGATGTCCGCTGCTCGCGACCGCGAGAGCGGATGCCCGTTCGGGTACGCCGCGACGACGGTGCGGCCCACGCTCGTGAAGGCGGGCCGCTCCGCGCGCGCCTCGGTGATCAGCTCGACGAGTTCGAGTGACGAGAGCGAACCGGCGACCTCCGGCGACTCCTCGGTCGCCCCGCGAGGCGGGTCCCCGCGCAGCGCGAGGAAGTCGTGCACGCCGGCATCCATGATGCCGTGGATCGCAGCGCGTACCCGATCGCGCGGCTCCCCCACCGTCGTGAGGTGCGCGAGCGGCAGCGCGTCGGTGTGATCCCTGAGATACTTCACCAGGTCGAGCGAGGCGTCTCGGTTCGAGCCGTTCGCACCGTAGGTGACCGAGATGAAATCGGGCCCCGCGGCCGACAGGTGCTGCACCGCGTGCCCGAGCGCGAGCGCTGCGGCTCCGGTGCGCGCCGGGAAGACCTCGAACGAGAAGCGGGCCCGCGTGGGCGCGCTCCCGGTGAGCAGCAGGGCGTTCACGAGACCTTCTCCTTCGGGATGCCGACGCCGGTCGCGCCGTACCCGGCGTACGACAGCGGCACAGCCGGGGCTCCCCCGCCGAGGGTGCCGCTCGCGATCGCCGTACCGCGCACGCGGGCCGCGATCTTCGCGAAGGCGACATCGCGGGCGAAGTCGGGCGACCCGTGCCGGGGTTTCTCATCGATGTTGTACGGCGAGAAGCCGCAGTCGTCGGTCGAGCCGAGCAGCTCGGCGGGAATGAATCTCGCGGCCTTCACCAGCTGATCGGCGATCTCCTCCGCCGTCTCGAGCTTCGGCCGGGTCGGCTGCGTCACACCGAGCAGCACCTTCGGTGCACGGCCGCCCGAGCGCGCGCGCTGCCGCAGCTGCCGCCCGACGAGGCGGGCGACGCGGTCGGGGTCGTGCTCGCCGGCGGCCTGCACGAGGAAGTAGCCGGCCTCGATCTGGAACAGTTCCGGAATGAGCCCGGAGTAGTCGACGTCGGCGCTGTGCACGGAGTCGTTGTCGTTGCCGGGGCAGGTGTGCACGCCGACGGCGTCGCGCTCGTACGGTGCGAGACGGTCGAGCACGCGATTGATCAGCGAGATGAACCCGGCGAGCGCCTGCGGCCCCGCCCACGGGGCGCGCAGGTCGCGGCGCAGCGCGAGGCGCCCCTCCGTGAAATCCATCGTCACCCGGGTCGCGCCGGCGGCGAAGCAGCGCCTGATGTCCTCGGCGCAGCCGGCGACCACGTCGTCCAGGAACTCCTCGCGCGAATAGTCGCCGAGCCCGGCCTCGGGCACCATGAGCGAGAGCATCGACGGCGAGATCACGGCCTGCTTCAGGGGGCGGTCGGTGAGCACGCGGGCGGCCGCGACATCCTCCGCCGCCCAGTCGCGGAACACGAACGGTGCCCGCGCGAGACTCGGGATCACCCGGTGATGCCCGTCGGCGAACACCGCGAACACCGGGCCGGCCTCCGCGACGGCGGCGTCCGAACTGCCGAGCGGGTAGCTCGCGAAGCTCTGCCGCCGCTGCTCGCCGTCGCTCACGATCGGCGATCCGGTCGCGGCGAAGCGCTCGAGCGTATCGCGCACGGCGCGCTCCTGCTCCGTACGCAGCTCGGCCTGCGTCGCGAGCCCCGTCGACGCGTCGATCACGACGCGCTGCAGTCGCGTGGGCCGCGGCAGGGAGCCGACGGGCTCGGTGGGGAGCCCGTCGGCCGGCCAGACCGTCATGACGCGTTCGCCCCCGCAAGTGCGTCGTCGAGCTCCGCCGCGCGCCCCTCGACCGATGCAGCCGCCGGCAGCGCCGCACGCACGGCCCGCGCCGCCTGCACGAGGTGGGTGAGGCTCGCCACGGTCTCCTCGTATCCGCGGGTCTTGAGGCCGCAATCGGGGTTCACCCACAGCTGCTCGCCGGGAATGCGCGCTGCGGCGATGCGGATCAGCTCCTCCTGCTCCTCGACGCTCGGCACGCGGGGCGAGTGGATGTCGTAGACGCCGGGGCCGATGCCGCGCGAGTAGCCGTGCGCACCGAGGGGATCGACGACGTCCATGCGGCTGCGGGCCGCCTCGATCGAGGTGACGTCGGCGTCGAGCCCGTCGACCGCGTCGATGATCTCGCCGAACTCGGAGTAGCAGAGGTGGGTGTGGATCTGCACATCCGCCGCGGCGCCGCCGGTCGCGAGCCGGAAGGCGCCGACCGACCAGTCGAGGTAGGCGGCCTGCCGATCGCGATCGAGCGGCAGCAGCTCGCGCAGAGCGGGCTCGTCGACCTGCACGATGCGGATCCCTGCCGCAGCGAGGTCGTCGATCTCATCCCGCAGCGCCAGCGCGACCTGCGCGGCCGTGTCGGCGAGCGGCTGGTCGTCGCGCACGAACGACCACGCGAGAATCGTGACGGGGCCGGTGAGCATGCCCTTCACGAGATGGGAGGTCAACGACTGCGCGTACGCCGACCAGGCGACCGTGATGGCCTCCGGGCGCGAGACGTCGCCCCACAGGATCGACGGGCGGGTGGCGCGCGTGCCGTACGACTGCACCCAGCCGTGCTCGGTCACCGCGAAGCCGTCGAGGTGCTCGGCGAAGTACTGCACCATGTCGTTGCGCTCGGCTTCGCCGTGCACGAGGATATCGAGGCCGATCTCCTCCTGCAGCCGGATGACGCGCTCGATCTCCTCACGCAGGAAGCCGTCGTAGGCGGCCTGGTCGATCTCGCCGCGGCCGTACGAGGCGCGCGCACGACGGATCTCGCCGGTCTGCGGGAACGACCCGATCGTCGTGGTCGCGAGCTGCGGTATCCGCAGGGATCGCTGCGCCTCGCGGCGCTCCTCCTCGGAGACGCGGCCGCCCGAATCCGCCGCCCGGGCGACGCGATCGCGGATGCCGTCGATGCGCACGCCTGCGGCGCTCGCCCGGTCGGCGAGCACCCGCTCGGTCTCGGCGAGCTCGGTCTCGATCGAGGCGGCGCCGTCGTCGAGCCCGCGTGCGAGCACCGCGACCTGCGCGACCTTCTGCTCGGCGAAGGCGAGCCACGACGCCAGGCGCGCGTCGAGCTTCGTCTCGTCGTTCACGTCGTGCGGCACGTGCTGCAGGGAGTTCGAGGTGCCGACGACCACATCGAGGCCTGCGGCCCGCAGCGTCTCGAGCCGGGCGAATGCGGCGCGCAGGTCGGTGCGCCAGATGTTGCGGCCGTCGACGACGCCCGCGACGAGCTGCGTGCCGGCGAACGCTGCGGCGAGCGCGCCGCTCGCGAGCGCCGCCTCGGGCAGCGCACCGCGCACGAGGTCGACCTGCACGGCCTCGACCGGGAGCGCGCCGAGGCGCTCGAGCGCCTGCGACGAGTCGCCGTAGGGCGCGGTGAGGAGGATATGCGGGCGCGCAGCACCTGCTGCCGCGCCGCCGAGCCGCGCGTAGGCGCGCTCCACGAACGCCAGCGTCTCGTCGCGGGTCGCGGGCAGCGAATCCGAGACGAGCGCCGGTTCGTCGAGCTGCACCCACGTCGCGCCGGCCGCGGCAAGCGCCTGCAGCAGCTCGGCGTACGCGGCGACCGCGTCGTCGAGGCGGTCGATCGGCGAGAAGCCCGCGGCCGCCTCGTCGGAGGCCTTGGCCAGCAGCAGGTACGTGACGGGGCCGACGAGCACGGGGCGCGACTGGATGCCCTGCGCCGCCGCTTCCGCGACCTGCGCGACGAGCGACTGCGCGTTCGCGATGAAGGGGGTGCGCTCGTCGATCTCGGGCACGCTGTAGTGGTAGTTGGTGTCGAACCACTTGGTCATCTCGAGCGGCTGGTGATCCTTGTCGCCTCGTGCCAGGGCGAAGTAGACGTCGAGATCGGTCGCGCCGTCGCGCTCGGCCACATCGGCGAAGCGGCCGGGTACGGCGCCGAGGGCGAGGGTGGCGTCGAGCACCTGGTCGTAGAAGCTGAAGCTCTCGGGCACGGCTCCCCCCGTGACGGGGAGGCCGAGCTCGACCAGGCGGGCGCGGGTCGCTGAGCGCAGTTGCCGGGCGGTCTCGCCGAGCTCGGCTTCCGAGATGCTGCCCTTCCAGAACGATTCGACGGCGCGCTTGAGCTCGCGGCGTCGCCCGATACGGGGGTAGCCGAGGATCGTGGCGTGGGGCAGGGGCGTCGTTGCGGACATGCGGTCCTCCGGGGTCGGTGTGCGAGGGGCTCGGCCCCGATCCCGTGCCGGAGCCACGCCCAACGTAACCGGCTCACCGGCCCTGCGGCCCCTATGTTTCGCCGCATGAACTACGAAGTGTTACGCCGCCCTGCCGCGGGCGCGCATCGGCTCATTCGAGAAAGGGTTCGACCTTCGCATACATCTCAGCGGTCACGAACGCGCGCACGAGCGTGCCCGATTCGAGATACTCGGTGTCGATCACCCGGTTGCGCTCGTGCAGCTCGGCGACGAGCTCCCCGCGGTCGTACGGGATCACGACGGCCACCTCGCGGTCGGGCACGGGGAGCGCCGCGTCGATGCGGCGCATGAGCTCGTCGATGCCCTCGCCGGTGCGCGCGGAGACGAAGACGGCGTCGGGCACGAGCCCGTGCAGCACGAGCCGCTGGGAGTCGTCGATGAGGTCGGATTTGTTGAACGCCACGAGTTCGGGGATGCCCTGCGCGTCGACCTCGGCGACCACCTCGCGCACGGTGCGCAGCTGCGCCTCGGGGTCGGGGTGCGAACCGTCGACGACGTGCAGGATCACGTCGGCGGCCGCCACCTCCTCGAAGGTGGAGCGGAACGCCTCGACGAGCTGATGCGGCAGGTTGCGCACGAAGCCGACGGTATCGGCGTAGGTGAAGCTGCGGCCGTCATCGGTCTCGGCATGGCGCACGGCCGTGTCAAGGGTCGCGAAGAGCTGGTTCTGTACGAGCTCCTGCGTACCGGTCAATCGGTTCAGCAGGCTCGACTTGCCGGCGTTCGTGTAGCCCGCGATCGCTACCGAGGGCACCTCTCCGCGCTTGCGGTTGGCGCGCTTCGTCTCACGTGCGGGTGCGAAGCCCGCGATCTGCTTCCGCAGTCGCGCCATGCGGGTGTGGATCTTGCGGCGGTCGAGCTCGATCTTCGTCTCGCCCGGGCCGCGCGACCCCATGCCCGCGCCGCCGGCGCCGCCCGCACCGACCTGGCCGCCGGCCTGGCGCGACATCGACTCGCCCCAGCCGCGCAGGCGCGGCAGCAGGTACTCGAGCTGCGCCAGCTCGACCTGCGCCTTGCCCTCGCGGCTCTTCGCGTGCTGGCTGAAGATGTCGAGGATGACGGCGGTGCGGTCGATGACCTTCACCTTCACGACGTCCTCGAGCGCGCGGCGCTGGCTCGGTGCGAGCTCGGTGTCGGCCACGACCGTGTCGGCGCCGACCGCGGCGACGAGCTCCGCGAGCTCCTGCGCCTTGCCCTTGCCGAGGTAGGTCGCCGGGTCGGGGTTGGCGCGGCGCTGCAGCAGCCCGTCGAGCACTGCGGCACCCGCGGTCTCGGCGAGCGCCGCGAGCTCGCGCAGCGAGTTCTCGGCGTCCTCCGCACTGTTGCCGTCGCCGTAGCCGGTGTAGATGCCGATGAGCACGACGTTCTCGAGCCGCAGCTGGCGGTACTCGACCTCGGTGACGTCTTCGAGCTCGGTCGAGAGGCCGGCGACGCGCTTCAGCGAGGCGCGGTCCTCGCGCTCCATATGGATCGCATGCGACTCGTCGTCGAGCTCGTCATGGGCGGCGTCGCCGAGCGCCTGGGCGCCGCTGCGCAGATCGCGGATCACGGTGGCACCGGCGCCCGTGCCCTCGGCGCGCTGCAGGATGCGCTCGAGCGGGTCGGTCTGTTCGTTCATCGACTCATTCATCTGGGCCCCAGTCTACGTCGGGGCGCGGGCCGCCGCTCGGCCTGTTCGCTCCGGGCGGTCGTGCGCCCCCTTCCGCCCTGCGGCGCTCACCCGTCGTTCGGCCCTCACCCGTCGTTCGGATCGAATCGGCGGTTTCGGTCCGAAGTTCGGGTGTGCGCCGAAGTTCGGGTGGGCGCGCGTGCCCCCGCGGGGGCGTGGCCTCACGGGCTGGAATACTGGAAGCGTGAACCAGCACTACTTCTCGGAGTCCCCCGCGGGCGACCTCCGCCCCCGCGAAATCGAGGTCGAACTCGCCGGCGCCCCGCGCGCGGTCGTGACGGCGGGCGGCGTCTTCAGCCCCGAGCAGCTCGACCGGGGCACCGCGGTGCTGCTGAGCACGCTCGCGAAGCTCGACGACGAGGCCGAGGGCCCGGTGCTCGATCTCGGCTGCGGGTGGGGACCGATCGCCCTGTCGGCGGCGCTCGAGCGCCCCGACCGCGAGGTGTGGGCCGTCGATGTGAACGAGCGCTCGCGCGCCCTCACGGCGGAGAACGCCGCGCGCCTGGGTCTCGAGAACGTGCGGGTCGCGGCGCCCGACGAGGTACCCGCCGGCATCGTGTTCGGCGAGATCCGTTCGAACCCTCCGATCCGCGTCGGCAAGGAGGCGCTGCACGGCATGCTGCGCCTGTGGCTCCCCCGCATCGCACCCGGCGGTTTCGCGAGTCTCGTGGTCGCGAAGCACCTCGGGGCCGATTCGCTGCAGCGGTGGATCGCCGCGGAGTTCGACGATCTCGCCGTCGACCGCGTCGGCCGCGACAAGGGCTTCCACGTCATCGAGGCGCGCCGCGCCTGACGCCCGGCGATCGCCGAAGCTCCCCGGCGTACGATCGCGCGCAGGGTCGCGGTCAGTCGAGCTCGATGGTGCCCGAGTAGACGAGCTCCGCCGGCCCGCCGAGCGAGACGTGCTCGCCCGTGGCGGTCGGGAACATGCGCACCTGCAGCTGCCCGCCGGGCACTTCGACGCGCCAGCTGGTCGGCATGCCCTCGCCGCCCCAGTGGCGGAAGGCGAGCGCGGCGGCCGCGGCCCCCGTGCCGCACGACTGCGTCTCGCCGACGCCGCGCTCGTGCACCCGCATGCGGATGCAGGCGGCGCCGTGCTGCAGGAGCGGCTCTTCGGCGACGACGAATTCGGCGTTCGCGCCGCGCTCGGGGGCCGGGTCCATAGCCGGTGCGCGGTGCAGTTCCAGCGCATCCAGCTCGCCCGGGTCGGCGAGCGCGACGACGAGGTGCGGGTTGCCGAGGTCGATACCGAGCCCGGGCCGCGCGACGTCGAGCCCGCGCGCTGCGACGAGCCGCTCGGGCGCGAGCCGCCACGGGCCGAGGTCGACGGTGTAGCCGCTGGAGGTCTGCAGGACGTCCTTCACCCCGGCACGGGTGCCGATGGGCAGCGTGTCGCTCCGCTCGGCCGGCACGAGCCCTTCCGAGATGAGGTAGTGGGCGTAGACGCGCACGCCGTTGCCGCACATCTCGGCCGGGGTGCCGTCGGCGTTCCAGTAGTCCATGAACCATTCGGCCTCGGGCTCCTCGGCGAGGGCGGCCGCCCCTTCCGGGAGTGCGCGCGAGCGCACCGCGCGGATGACGCCGTCTGCGCCGACCCCGAACCGGCGGTCGCAGAGCGCGCGGATCTGCGCGGGCGAGAGATCGATCTCGCCGTCGGGGTCGGTGAAGAGCACGAAATCGTTGCCGGTTCCCTGACCCTTGGTGAATGCGAGGGAGATCATGCTTCGAGTGTAATGACGTCGGAGAGGTTCGGCCCATCGACCCAGCGGATGCCCGGATAGCGCTTGAACCAGCTGACCTGACGGCGCGCATAGCGCCGGGTGAGCGCCTGGGTCTCGGCGATCGCTTCGGCCTCGCTCTGCCGACCGCCGAGCTGCGCGAGCGCCTGCGCGTACCCGATGGCCCGGCTCGCGGTCTTGCCGCGCTCGATGCCTGCAGGGATCAGCCCGCGCGCCTCGTCGAGGAGCCCGGCGGCCCACATGCCTTCGACACGGCGATCGAGCCGTTCGACGAGCGCCGCGCGCTCGCAGCCGACGCCGACGATGCGGGTGCCGGGATGCCACAGCTCGGGCTCCGAGGGCAGCGTCACCTGCGCGTCGCCGCCGAGCAGGGCGACCTCGAGCGCGCGCACGACCCGACGGGGGTTGCGGGCGTCGACGGCATCGGCGACCTCGGGCGCGAGGCCGCGGAGCCGCTCGAGGAGCGGGGCGACTCCCCCGGCCGCGAGTTCGCGTTCGAGCCCGGCGCGAACCGCGTCATCGCGGGGCGGGAAGCGGAAGTCGAAGACGACGCTCGACACATAGAGACCGGACCCGCCGACGATGATCGCGTCGCGCCCGCGGGCGAAGATCGCCTGGATCGCGGTGCGCGCCGCCGGCTGGTAGCCGGCCACCGCCGCCTCTTCGTCCGGGGCGAGCACATCGAAGAGATGATGGTCGATGCCCCGCCGTTCGGCGACCGGCAGCTTCGCCGTGCCGATGTCCATGCCGCGGTAGAGCTGCATGGCGTCGGCGTTCACGACCTCGGCGCCCGGACCGTTCGCTGCGAGATGTTCGGCGAGGTCGAGCGACAGCGCCGATTTGCCGGTGCCGGTGGCGCCGACGATCGCCCACAGCCGGGGCATCAGCTGCCGATGCGCAGCGTCGGCAGCCCGAGGTTCACGGCGCGCGCGCCGCCGCTCGTCAGCGTCGGCACGCCGCAGCTCTCGGCCTGACGACGGTCCCAGGCATCGCCCGCGCGGGTGCGGCGCACGGCGTAGACACCGGTCTCATCGGCGATCACGAAGTGCGGCGCCGCCGCCGTCACCCGGACGGTGACGACGTCGCCGGGGCGGGGTTCGTCCGCATGCAGGGGCACCGCGAAGTGGACCAGGCGGTTGTCTGCGGTGCGGCCCGATAGGCGCCGCGTCTCGGCGCCCTTGCGCCCCTCTGCGGCGGAGACGAGCACCTCGACGCTGCGGCCGATCTGCGCTTCGTTCTCCTCCAACGAGATGCGCTCCTGCAGCGAGGTGAGGCGCTCGTAGCGCCGCTGCACGACCTCCTTCGGCAGCTGACCCTCCATCTCGGCGGCCGGGGTGCCCGGTCTGATGGAGTACTGGAAGGTGAACGCGCTCGAGAATCGCGATGCCTCGACGACGCGCATGGTGTCTTCGAAGTCCTCTTCGGTCTCGCCGGGGAAGCCGACGATGATGTCGGTCGTGATGGCGGCGTTCGGAATCAGTTCGCGCACCCGGTCGAGGATGCCGAGGAACTTCTGCGAACGGTACGAGCGGCGCATCGCCTTCAGCACGGCGTCCGAGCCCGATTGCAGCGGCATGTGCAGCGACGGCATGACGTTCGGCGTCTCGGCCATCGCCTCGATGACGTCCTCGGTGAACGCGGCGGGGTGCGGGCTCGTGAAGCGCACGCGCTCGAGCCCCTCGATGTCGCCCATGGCGCGCAGCAGCTTGCCGAACGCCTGCCGGTCGCCGAACTCGACGCCGTACGAGTTCACGTTCTGACCGAGCAGGGTGACCTCGATCGCGCCGTCGTCGACGAGCGCCTGCACCTCGGCGAGGATCTCGCCGGGGCGGCGATCCTTCTCCTTGCCGCGCAGCGACGGGACGATGCAGAAGGTGCAGGTATTGTTGCAGCCGACCGAGATGGAGACCCATCCGCTCGACGCCGAGTCGCGCTTCGTGGGCAGCGTCGAGGGGAACACCTCGAGCGATTCGAGGATCTCGACCTGGGCTTCGGCATTATGGCGTGCGCGTTCGAGCAGCGTCGGCAGCGAGCCGAGATTGTGGGTGCCGAAGACGACGTCGACCCAGGGCGCCTTCGCGACGATCTCGCTCTGGTCCTTCTGCGCGAGGCAGCCGCCGACGGCGATCTGCATGCCCTCGCGCCCGCGTTTGACGCCTGCGAGCTCGCCGAGACGGCCGTAGAGCTTCTGGGCGGCGTTCTCGCGCACGGCGCAGGTGTTGATGACGACGACGTCGGCCGCATCCGGAGTCTCCGAGGCGACATAGCCCGCGGCCTCGAGGGAGCCCGCGAGACGCTCCGAGTCGTGCACGTTCATCTGGCAGCCGAGCGTGCGCACGGTGTAGCTGCGGGGCGCGCCGTCGGCTCCGATCGACGCGGGCGACGGTGCGATCTCGGTCGGTGCCTCGGCCTGCAGTGGGTTCGCCTGGAGAGTCATGGCCTCGATTCTACCGGCGAGCGGTCACTGGAATCTGACGCCGCTCTCCCGCGCGCGAGCCCCCGTACGGGGCCTGCCGGGGCCGCCCCGTCCGCTGCCGGAGGAGCCGCCCGGCCCGTACGATATCCCGGCGTCGTCGAGCGCTTCGCGCACCGCGCGCGAGACCGGTTCGCCCGACCAGCCGCGCCGGGCGAGGAAGCCCATGAGGCGGCGTTCGGCGGTCTGGCGATCGAGGCCGCCGAGCTTGCGCGCCCGGTCGGCCGCGGCCTCGCGCAGCATCTCGAATTCCTGGTCGTCGTCGAGCTCCCCGAGCACGGCCTCCGCGACGTCGTCGCGGATCTGCCGTTCGCGCAGCTTCGTGCGGATCTGACCGCGGCTCGCCCGCTTCGCCTCTCGGAGCTTCTCGGTCATCGCGCGGGCGAGGCCCGTATCGTCGAGGTAGAGGCTGCGTTCGAACTCGTCGATGACGTCCTCGACGACGTCCCGGCCGTGGTCGACGCGCAGCAGCGCATCGCGCAGTTCGCCGCTCGATCGCGCCTGCCGCGCCAGCATCCGCACGCCGTCCTCGCGGCACCGCTCCACGGCATCGGCGTACGCTCCCTCGGCATCGGCGTACACCGTCTCGGCATCGACGGCCGGGGCCGGGGCTCCATCGGTCTCCTCCGCATCCGGAGCGCCGAATACCGCGGCCACGGGCTCCGGTGCATCGGCCGCCGCGGTCTCGACCCCGCCTGAACGGTGCGGCGCATCGCCCCATCCCGGCCGCGGCAGGCGCGAGCGCAGCTCGATCACCTCCGCGAGATCGGTCCGATCCTCACGGTGCGCTGCCCGGCGCTCCTCCGGCCCCGGAAGGAACCTGACGGCCATGGCGCTAGGCGCTCGCGCGCTTCGTCGCAGCGACGGGTTTCTCGGCCGCGGCCGGCGCGCCGTTCGCTCCCGCGGGTGCGAGCGCCGGCGTCTCGGCAGCGCTCTCCTCGCTGCGGCCGTTCACGCCGAGCTTGGTGAGGATCTTCTCCTCGATCTCGGCGGCGATATCGGGGTTGTTGATCAGGAAGCGGCGGGCGTTCTCCATGCCCTGCCCGAGCTGGTCGCCTTCGTAGGTGAACCAGGCGCCGCTCTTCTTGATGAAGCCGTGCTCCACGCCGTAGTCGATGAGCGAGCCCTCGCGCGAGATGCCGATGCCGTAGAGGATGTCGAACTCGGCCTGCTTGAAGGGCGGGGCCATCTTGTTCTTGACGACCTTCACGCGGGTGCGGTTGCCGACCGCATCGGTGCCGTCCTTCAGCGTCTGGATGCGTCGGATGTCGAGGCGCACCGAGGCGTAGAACTTCAGCGCCTTGCCGCCGGAGGTGGTCTCGGGGCTGCCGAAGAAGACGCCGACCTTCTCGCGCAGCTGGTTGATGAAGATGCAGGTGGTCTTCGTCGCGTTCAGGCTGCCGGTGATCTTGCGCAGCGCCTGCGACATGAGGCGGGCCTGCAGACCGACGTGGCTGTCGCCCATGTCGCCGTCGATCTCGGCCTTCGGCACGAGCGCCGCGACGGAGTCGATGACGACGAGGTCGACCGAGCCCGAGCGGATCAGCATGTCGGCGATCTCGAGGGCCTGCTCGCCCGTATCGGGCTGGGCGACGAGCAGCGCATCGATGTCGACGCCGAGCTTCTTCGCGTACTCGGGGTCGAGCGCGTGCTCCGCGTCGATGAAGGCCGCGATGCCGCCGGCGCGCTGCGCGTTCGCGATCGCGTGCAGCGTCAGCGTGGTCTTGCCCGAGGATTCGGGGCCGTAGATCTCGATGATGCGGCCACGGGGCAGGCCGCCGATGCCGAGCGCGACATCCAGTGCGACCGAACCGGTCGGGATGACCTCGACGGGCGCGCGCTCCTGGCTGCCCATGCGCATGATCGCGCCCTTGCCGAAGTTCTTGTCTATCTGCGCGAGCGCAGCGTCGAGCGCCTTCTCGCGATCCTTTGCGATTGCCATCTTCTGCTCCTTCGTTCACGCGGCCGAGCCGCTGGATTGCTGCCTACCGACTGTTCTGACCCGCGAGGGCGAACAAGGCATGGGCGGCTGATGGCTCACACACTAGGTCGCACCACCGACATTCGGGCCGGGAAGAGCGAATCTGTGGATGAAACACGTCAATCGCACCTGTGGACGAAGATACATCGCTCGAACACATGTTCGAAAACGACACGCCGCCGCACGCCGCGAAACTGCAACGCGCCCGGCCGCAGCGACCGGGCGGGCGCTACCTCTCGCGGGGGTCGCGCAGGCCGCGGCCGTGCCGGCGCTCGAGCGGCACGTCCAGGTCGTTGCAGAGCGCGCGCCACACGTCGCGCGCCGCGACACCGCGATCGAGGGCTTCCTGGGGGGTGCCCGAGAGCTCGTTCAGCCAGTGATCCCTGACCAGCACGCGCGCGTAATCGGCGCCGAACTCCTCGGCGCAGGCCCGCTGGAACTCGCTCAGGCGCACGGCCCCTCCTCATGAACGGCGAAGCGGGGCGCTCGAGCACGCAGCTCGAACGCCCCGCTGGAAGACTGAATGGGCGCAGACCCCTCGCCAGCTAGGACACCAGCTCGGCCGAGAAACCCTTGACCAGATCGGCCGGCACCGTGTCGGGCACCGGCATCGACAGGCCTTCGATCACCGCGAGCCGCTCGCTGACCTCGCCCATGATCACCGAGAGCGGCGTATCGAGGGCATCGGCCACGGCCGAGAGGATCTCGCTCGAGGCTTCTTTCTGGCCGCGTTCGACCTCGCTGAGGTACCCGAGCGCCACGCTCGCATCGCCTGCGACCTGACGCAGCGTGCGCCCCTTCTGCAGACGGAAGTCGCGCAGCACGTCGCCGATCTCCTGACGCATCAGCACCATAGGAGCCTCCTTCACCAACTTGCACATCGCGTGCATCCACCATACCCGCCCCGACGGCTCTCGCGCCGGGTTCGGGCCACCAGATCCGGTCGGTCTGGCATCACTGGCAACAACCACGAGACTAGTCGATTCATTCCTGAAACTTCTCTGAACCTGAGCGCAATGGACTCAAGTTTCGGAATCTTACGGGCGAACCTCAGGTTTCGACAGGGATCGCTCCGCGGTCACGGCTCGAGCGCCGCCTCCGCGAGCTCGAGCGCCGCCCGCACCGCGGCCTCGCGGATGCCGCGGCGGTCGAGGCCCGCGAGGCCGGGAAGCAGCAGGGTGCGCTCCGCCTCGCCGGGGCCGCTCACGCAGACCCACACCGTGCCGGCGGGCTGCCCGGTCTGCGGATCGGGGTCGGGGCCTGCGACCCCGGTCGTCGAGATGCCGATGTCGGCGCGGTGCACGGCTCCCGAGACGCCGGGCACCGCGCAGGCCTCGCGCGCGCCCCGCGCCATCTGCTCCGCGACCGCGCGATCGACCGGCCCGCGCTCGGCGAGCAGTGCCCCGTCGACGCCGAGCAGCGAGCGCTTCAGCGCGGTGTCGTAGGCGACCACTCCCCCGGAGAGCGCGCGGGACGCGCCCGGCACCGAGACGAGGGTCGACGCCAGCAGCCCGCCGGTCAGGGATTCGGCGACGGCGAGCCGCAGCCCCCGCGACACGGCGCGCGCGATGACGGCCTCGGCGACCTCCGCCGAAGCGCGCGATCCGTTCACCGGCCCGAACGCTTCGCGCGCAGGAACGAGACCACGTAGTCGATGCCGCTCAGGATCGTGAGCACGACCGCTATCGTCATCGTCACGATATTGAGCCAGGTCGCGACGGGTGCTGCGGCCCCCATGACGCTCGCGAGCGGCAGCAGCGCGAGCGTGATCGCGACCGACTGCGCGACGGTCTTGAGCTTGCCCATCCAGTCGGCGGCGACGACGACCGCGTTCACGATCATGAGCCGATGCACGGTGACGCCGAGTTCGCGCACCAGCACGACGACCGTGACCCACCACGGCAGTTCGCCGAGGATCGAGAGCCCGACGAGCGCCGCCCCCGTGAGCACCTTGTCGGCGATCGGGTCGAGCAGTTTGCCGAGATCGGTGATCAGACCGCGCGAACGCGCCAGGTGCCCGTCCCAGGCGTCGGTCGCGATGGCGATCACGAAGAACGCCGCGGCGCCCCACCGCCACGGGCCGTTCGCGCCGGCGTCGGCGAGCAGCATCCACAGGAAGAACGGCGTCGCTACGATGCGCGCGCCGGTGATGATGTTCGGCGCGTTCCAGTTGCTCGGGCGGGCGGGCGTCGGCTCCGTGTCGGTCATGCCGCCAGCCTAGCGCGGGCGCCCCGCGCACCACGCCCGCTCTAGGTGTAGGGAACGATCTGCAGCTGCGGCGCACCGTCCGCATCGAATTCGACGAGGACATCGGCCGGGCCCGCGAAACCGTTCGAAGCGCCCTCGGCTCGGGGCTCCTCCGCGGCCCGGGAGGCCGCGCGGACCCGGAAGTCGCCGCCGTCCGCGAGATCCGGGTACTTCCAGCCGTAATCCTCCATGACCACGGGATAGGCCACGATCTCGACCTCCACCTCGGCGTCCTCGAGCTGCGCCGGCGCATCGAGCTCGATTCCGCACTCCTGCAGCTCGGGCACTGTCTCGCGCTTCGCGCACTCGTCGTACCAGGCATCGGCCTGACGCTGCAGTTCGTCCCAGTACGCCTCGGTCGGCACGGTCCAGACGTAAGACCTGCTCCGGCCCTCGTCGCCGAACAGACCCCTCGAAGCCGCTGCGGCGACCATCCGCCCATCGCCCTCGACCTCGAAGTATTCGTTGGGCGCCTCGATCTCGTACACCGCGGGATAGACTTCGATCGAACTCGGCCCGGTCAGCACGCCGTCGAAGCCCGCGATCGAGAACGGCGGCTCATCGCCGTACCAGCCGATCGATAGCTCGACGGTCAGCCCGTCGAGCACGTACCAGCCATCGGCATCGCGCGCGAGCTCGATGCGGTCGATGAAACGACGGTGATCGAGCTCGTACTCGACCGAGCCCGTCGCCGTACCCCGATCCGGGTCCACTCGGAGCCGGTCGATCGCCGCGCCGTTGATGCGCTCGGCCCTACTCAGCGCATCCGAGTGCAGCAGCTCGCTCTCCGGCTGCCGTTCGGCGGTGCGGGCATGCGCGTTCGCGGTCTCGGCATCGCCCGCGGCGATCGCGTCGACGTACTCCTGGGCGACCGCCCGTGCCTGCACCGTGTCCTCGGAGCTCGCATTCGCCCAGATGACCGCCCCGGCGCTGCCGAGTACGCAGAGGGCGACGACCGCGGTGAGCCACCAGACCCGGGTCGGCACGCGCGAACCGCCGGCCGGTGCGCTCTGCGGCGCCGGCGGCTGCGCACCGGCCTCAATACGTATCTCGCTCATGCGGCCGCGCCTCCCACGATCAGTCCCGTCCGGTCAACTGCCAGGCGTCTTCGTCGCCGTCATCGCCGTCGACCTCTTCGAGCGTCGCCTGGTACTTCGCGACGGGATCGTCGTAGCGGTCGTCGCCGTACCCCGAATCGGCGAGCGGCTCGATCACGTCGGTAGCGCCCTCGGGCGCGTGCGGTTCCGGCTGCGGGGCCTCGGTCTGAGCCGCTGCGGCGGACGCCGCCGGCGCAGCTGCCGTGGCGGGCGCCTGTTCGAAGGGCCGCTGCGGGGCCGCGGGCCCGCCCTTGATGCGGGCGATCACCTCGGGCAGCTGCTCGGGCGACACGAGCACGTCGCGCGCCTTCGACCCTTCCGAGGGCCCGACGATGTCGCGCGACTCCATCAGGTCCATGAGCCTGCCGGCCTTCGCGAAGCCGACGCGCAGCTTGCGCTGCAGCATCGAGGTCGAGCCGAACTGGGAGGTGACGACGAGGTCGACGGCGGCGAGCAGCACTTCGAGGTCGTCGCCGATGTCCTCGTCGATCTCCTTCTTCTCGGCGACCTGCGCGACATCGGCGCGGTACTCGGGCTGGGCCTGGCCCTTCACGTGGGCGACCACCTGGGCGATCTCGGATTCGCCGACCCATGCGCCCTGCACGCGCATCGGCGACGATTCGCCGTTGAGCAGCAGCAGACCGTCGCCCTGACCGATCAAGCGCTCGGCGCCGACCTCGTCGAGGATGACGCGGGAGTCCGTGCCCGAGGCGACCGCGAAGGCGTACCGGCTCGGCACGTTCGATTTGATCACGCCGGTGACGACGTTGACCGAGGGCCGCTGCGTGGCGAGCACGAGGTGGATGCCGGCGGCGCGCGCGAGCTGGGTGATGCGCTGGATGGAATCCTCGACGTCGCGGGGCGCGACGAGCATGAGGTCGGCGAGCTCGTCGACGACGACGAGCAGGTACGGATACGGCTTGAGCACGCGCTGGCTGCCCTCGGGCAGCACGATCGAGCCCGAGCGCACGGCCTCGTTGAAATCGTCGATGTGGCGGAAGCCGAAGCTCGCCAGATCGTCGTAGCGCATGTCCATCTCTTTCACGACCCACTGCAGCGCCTCGGCGGCCTTCTTCGGGTTCGTGATGATGGGGGTGATGAGGTGGGGTACGCCCTGGTAGACGGTGAGTTCGACGCGCTTCGGGTCGACGAGCACCATGCGCACCTCTGACGGCGTGGCGCGCATCAGGAGGCTCGTGATCATCGAGTTGATGAAGCTCGACTTGCCCGAACCGGTGGCGCCCGCGACGAGCAGGTGGGGCATCTTCGCGAGGTTCGCGACGACGAATCCGCCCTTCACGTCCTTGCCGACGCCGATGGTCATCGGATGCTTGCTGCCCCGGGCCTTGTTCGAGCGCAGCACATCGCCCAGGGCGACGTTCTCGCGGTCCTGGTTCGGGATCTCGATGCCGATGGCGCTCTTGCCGGGGATCGGCGACAGGATGCGCACCTCGTTCGACGCGACCGCGTACGACAGGTTGCGCGAGAGCGCGGTGACCTTCTCGACCTTGACGCCCGGGCCGAGCTCGACCTCGTACTGCGTCACGGTCGGACCGCGCGAGAAGCCCGTCACGCGCGCATTGACCTTGAACTCCTCGAAGACCCGGGCGATGGCGGCCATGATCTGGTCGTTCGCCTCGGTGTGCGTCTTCGGAGCATCGCCCATGGCGAGCGCGGCCTGATCGGGCAGGCGGTAGGCGGCCGCCTGCGCCGGCGTGTGCGGCGGGGCGACTTCGAAGGCTGCGCCCGCTGCGGCGTCGCCGGCCGCCTCGGCGGCTTCGTCGACCATCGGCGTCTCGACCACCGGTGCGGCGGCCGGGCCCGTCCACGAATCGTCGCCCAGCCCCGAGGCGGGCGTCGCCCCGGCAGCGCGGACCACGGTCTCGGCCTGGTCGAGGCTGTCGAAGAGGTCGGCGGGGAACGCACCGGTGCGGCTGTCGTCGGCGAGCGCCGATTCGAAGGCGCCGTCGCTCTGCGCCGGCTCGTCGGCACCGCCGAGCACGGTGTCGATGGCCTGCTCGTCGACCCGGTACCCGGCCTCCTCCTCGCGCCCCGAGGCGTTGCGCCGCCACCAGGGCATGGCCCCGGGCTCGGGCTCCTGCTGCTCGAGATCGAAGAGCGCCGTGCTCGAATCATCGCGCTTCGCGGGGCGCGCCGGGCGCTCCGCGGCCTGGGCGGGTGCGCCGTCGGCGACATCGAACAGGAACTCGTAGGCCTCACGCAGCCGGTCGACGATGCGGCCCGGCGGCGTCTTCGTGATGATCAGCACCGAGAAGACGAGCAGCACCGAGAGCACCGGCACCGCGGTCCACACCGTCAGCGCGAGCAGGGGTGCGCCGACCATCCATCCGAGCAGTCCGCCCGCTTCGGCGAGGGCCGGCATGCCCGCGTTGGGATGCGGTTGGCCGCCGAACACGTGGCTGAGCCCGGCGATGCTGGTGATCGCCAGGAAGAGTCCGATGGCGATGCGCCGGTTGTCGTTCACGCTCGACGGGTGGTTGAAGAGCCACATCGCGAACCCGGCCATGATGATCGGGAAGCCGAAGGCGACGCGGCCGAAGAGGCCCCCGAAGGTCCAGGCGTCGAGCTGCACCGCGATCGGGTTGCCGATCAGGAACCACTCGACGACCGCGCCGATGATCGCGAGCAGCACGAGCAGCAGCGGCACGCCGTCGCGGCGGTCGGCCGGCTCGAGCGGCTCCGTGCGGAACATGCGCGCGGCGCCGCCGACGCCGTGGGCGAGCCCGTTCCAGGCGCGCCGGGCGATGCCCTCGCGGGGCTCCGGGTCGACGAGCACGCGGGTTTTCGCGGTCGACTGCGCGCTCCGGGAGCCCCGTGCCGGGGTCTTCCCGGTCTTTCCGCGCGTCGAAGCTTTGCTTGCCATATCACCGAGGGTACGCGGGGCAGCCGACAACGGCCGAATGACGCTCCGCCCGGGCCGAGATCCGGCCCGTCAGCGCCGCCGCATCCGGCGCACGGCGCTCTTCACGAGGGGCAGGCCCTCGGTCCAGATCCTGTACCCCGGGCCGGGGCGGTCCCAGGAGCCGGCGAGCAGGTTCTCGTGCGAGGCCCAGCCCTTCTTGAACGTCGTCACGCCGTCGTTGATGAGGCCGCCGAAGTCGTAGCGCTCGATGCCGATCGACTGCATGTGGCGGATCACGTGCCATTTCAGCGCGTAGTTCGCGCGCAGCCGCTGACCGGTCTCGTCCATGCCGCCGTAGAGCTCGAACGCCGTGCGGTCCGACTTCGCCATGAACAGGAACGCGACGGGACGATCGTCGACGTACGCCGCCCATACCGGCGAATCGTCGCCCAGCATGGTGAAGGCGTCGTGGTAGTACGAATCCTCGTGCAGGCCGAAGTCGGCGCGTTCGCTCGTCTTGCGGTACACCTCGAGGCAGCGGTCGAGTTCGGCGACCGTCTCGACCGGCCTGATCGACAGCGACTCCTCGCGGCCCGATTTGCGCACGTACTGGCGGTGCTTCTTGACCATATCGGCCATGAGCTCGTCCTCCGAGCGCCGCAGATCGAGGATCAGCGTGCGCGCCGGCAGCACCGGGGTCTTCGCCTCGCGCCACGAGCCGTCGAGGGCGAACTCCCCCGCATCCTCATCGGGCTCGATCGAGACGGCGACCGCACGGCGGGTCGAGCGCACGAATTCGGCCACCGCGTTCGCGATGTCTCCGGGCGAGGGGTCGGCGGCGGGCTTCGCGGAGTCGGCCGCCGACCGCATGACGACGGGGCCGCGCGGCGCGTAGACGAAGCCGCCGAGCGGCCCGGGCAGGGCGCGGGTGAGCAGCTGGCAGGCGCCGACGACGGGAGCGTCGGGAGCCGATCCCTGGCGCACCAGCACGCGCTCGGCGCTCCATCGGTGCGCCGATTTCAGATCGCCCCAGCCCCACAGCTGCAGCGGGTGGCCGCCCGCCTCGCGGACGGTCCGATCCCAGAGCGCGCGGTCGGTGCACGGGGTCACGGTGAGGGAGGTCACGAACGGTTCCTTCCGAGTTTGCGGGACAGGGTGGAGGCGATGCCGGCGACCTCGGGCGAGCGCAGCAGGCGCAGGACGATGCCGTAGACGACGAGCACCACCGCCCCGACGATGACTGCGAAGAGCACGGCTTCGACCGCGTTGAAGTCGGGCGAGAACGCCCGCAGCACCCGGGTGGTGACGAGCCCCAGGGCCAGGCTCGGAACGGCCGCGATCACGAACTTCACCAGGCTCTGCAGGATGCGGCGGCCGTCGATCGATCCGATCTTGCGCCGCAGGAGCGCCGTCGCCAGCACGGCCTGCACGATCGTCGCGAACGACCATACGCAGGCGTAGCCGAAGCCGATCCACTCCGCGGGGAGGAAGGGCGGCAGCAGCAGCGACAGCGCGATCACGATGAGCATCTGGATCGTGGTGAAGACGAAGGGCGTGCGCGTGTCGGAGAGCGCGTAGAAGGCCCGCTGGGTGACGAACAGGAAGCTGTATGCGGCCAGGCTGACGACGTATGCCTGCAGGGCGGTCGAGAACTGGTCGACCTGCACCGTCGTCGCGCCGAAGTTGACGACGCGCGAGACGAAGGGAGCTGCGGCGAACAGCGCCGCCGCCGCGAGCACCATGACCAGGGAGATCTGGCGTGCCGATGCCGAGAAGTCCTCGACGAACTCCGCCATGCGGCCGGTCTGCCCCCACTCGGAGAGCCGGGTGAAGTATGCGGTCGCGAGCGAGACCGCGATCACCGAGTGCGGCATCATGAAGATCAGCCAGACATTGCCCATCGCGCTCGTCGACGGGCCCGCGCCCGAACCGATCGCGACGATGTTGTTGGTGATCACGCCGCCGAGGTTCATCACGGTGATCGTCGCGAGGCTCCACATCGCGATCTTCGCCGTGCGGCCGAGGCCGACGCCCCGCCACTGGAAATCGGGCCGATACCTGATGCCGGCCTTCCGCCACGATACGAAGAGGATCAGCGCCTGGGCGACGACGCCGAGGGTCGCACTGCCCGCGAGAACGGCGATCGATGCCCCCGTCCACTCCGTCACGGTACGGGCGCCGTGCGGGTCGGAGCCGAACATCAGCATGAACACGACGATGCCGCCGATGGCGATCACGTTGTTGAGCACCGGCGCCCAGGTGAACGGCCCGAAGACGCTGCGGGCGTTGAGCACCTCGCCGAGCACCGTGTAGAGGCCGTAGAACACGATCTGCGGCAGGCACCAGTACGCGAACGCCGTCGCGAGCGCGAGCTGCTCCGGGGGCCAGTGCACGGCCGTCGCCCACACGATCCAGGGCGCGATCAGCATCGCGACGACCGTGATCGCGAACAGCGACGTCGAGATGAGCGTGAGGATCTTGTTGATGTAGCCGGCGCCGCCGTCGGGGCCGTGCGCCGCCTTCACGATCTGCGGCACGAGCACCGCGTTGAGCATGCCGCCGAGCAGGATCATGTAGATGATGTTCGGCAGCAGATTGCCGTTCTGGAAGGCATCGGCCGACGGCGACTGCACCGAGCCGATCGCGTACGCGAGCAGCATGGCCTTCACCAGACCGAGCACTCGCGAGACCATCGTGCCCGACGCCATCACGGCGCTCGCGCGCATGATTCCAGCGGCCATCAGTAGTACGGATCCTTCTTGAGGGCGAGGGACGCCCGGCGGGCGAGACGGTCCCCGAGCTTCACCCAGAGCGCGTAGGCCCGGCGCTTCAGCGGCAGGTCGAAGGCCCCCGCGTAGTCGGTGATCTCGGGCGAGAAGGAGCGCTTGAACTGCCCGACGCCGAAGAGGGGGTGCTCGCGGTCGTCGGCGCGATCGGAGGGCGGGGCGCCGCACAGGTCGTGCACCTGCGCTCCGCGCTCGTTCGCCCAGAGCAGCACGTCCCACTGCAGCGCGTGCGAGGCGCCGTACGCGATCTTCGCGCGCATCGACGCGCCGTCCTTGTAGGTGGTCTTCGCGCCGAGCGCCATCGCGAAGGCGCCGGCGAGCAGCACATCCTCGCCGTCGTCGCCCGGCCGGTACGCGAAGAACAGCTGGCCCGACCCGGCACGGCCGAATCGCTGCCAGAATTCGCGGTAGTAGCGATCCGAGCGCAGCACGAAGCGCCCCTCGGCGGTTTCGCGCAGCAGGCCCGAGAGTTCGGCGCAGTTCTCGTCGGTCGCGGGCACCCGGCGCACGACGATGCCGTCGCGGCCCGCGCGCGCGATCGAGTTGCGCGCCTTCTTGCCGATGCGCGCGCGCAGTTCGGCGGCGGCCTCGGGGCTGCCCGCCGGTGCGGCGGTCGCGACGTCGACGAGCACTGTCGACGGGTTCGGGATGATGCGCACGGTGTCGAGATAGCCCGCGCCGGAGAAGGCCGCGCGGCTGTCGGGGCCGAGGCGGGGTTCGATCTTCAGCAGGAACGCCCCGCGCGAGCGCGCGAGATCCGCGACCGCGGCAGCGTGCTCGATGACCTCGGCGACGCCCCGGCCCGCGGGGCCTGCGGGCAGATGCCACCATTCTCCGAGCAGCGGCACGCGTTTCGCGAGCACGCCGACCGCCACCGGTGGCGCTCCCTCCCGTTCGACGATCACGCGGAGGTCGCGGTAGCGGCCTTCCTCCCGCTTCACGCCGAGGTAGGCATCGCCCATCCAGACTTCACCGCCGCCCGGGTTCGCGGCGACGAGCGCATCCCAGCGGGAGCGCTCGTCCGAGGTCGCGAACCTGGCGAGCGGGCGAGTGGAGCTCACGCCCTACACCACCACCACGACGGGGACGATCATGGCCTTGCGGCGCAGCTTCGTGCCCACCCAGCGTCCGATCGTGCGTCGCACGATCTGCTGCAGCTGCTTGTGATCGGTGACGCCGTCGCGCATCGCCGCTTCGAGGGCGTCCGCGATCTGCGGCTTGATCTTCTCGTAGACCTGGCGATCTTCGGCGACGCCCTTGGCGTGGATGTCGGGGCCCGACACGATGTGCGCGGTCGTGGGCTCGACGACGGTGATGACCGAGATGAAGCCCTCTTCGGCGAGCGTACGGCGGTCGCGCAGGTCGTCGTCCGTGACGCGGCCGACGCTCTTGCCGTCGACGTAGATGAACTCCGTGTCGAGCTGGCCGACCGGGCGCGCGACGCCGTCGACGAGGTCGACGACGGTGCCGTTCTCGGCGATGACGGTGCGGTTCTGCGGCACGCCGGTCTCGATCGCGAGTGCGGCGTTAGCGACGAGCATGCGGTACTCGCCGTGGATCGGCATGACGTTCTTCGGGCGCACGATGTTGTAGCAGTAGAGCAGTTCGCCGGCGGCGGCGTGGCCCGAGACGTGCACCTTCGCATTGCCCTTGTGCACGACGTTCGCGCCGAGCTTGATGAGCCCGTCGATGACGCGGTAGACCGAGGTCTCGTTGCCCGGGATGAGGCTCGAGGCCAGGATCACGGTGTCGTTCTCGCCGACCTCGATCTGGTGCTCGCGATTGACCATGCGGCTGAGCACGGCCATCGGCTCGCCCTGCGAACCGGTCGACATGTAGACGACGCGGTGGTCGGGGATGTCGCCGCTCTTCTTGAGGTCCACGAGCACGCCCTCGGGCACGTCGAGGTAGCCGAGGTCGGCGGCGATCTTCATGTTGCGCACCATCGAGCGGCCGAGCAGCACGACGCGGCGGCCGTTCTTCTGGGCGGCGTCGAGCACCTGCTGCACACGGTGCACATGGCTCGAGAAGCTGGCCACGACGACCTTGCCGGTCGTGCGCGAGATGACCTGCTCGATGACCGGCCCGATGTTCTTCTCGAGCGGAGTGAAGCCCGGCACGTCGGCGTTCGTCGAGTCGGTCATGAAGAGGTCCACGCCCTCCTCGCCCAGCCTCGCGAACGCGCGCAGGTCGGTGATGCGGCCGTCGAGGGGCAGCTGGTCCATCTTGAAGTCGCCGGTGCCGATGACCATGCCCGCATCGGTGCGGATGGCGACCGCGAGCGCATCGGGGATCGAGTGGTTGACGGCGACGAACTCGAGGTCGAACGGGCCGTACTGGACGCGCTCGTCCTCGGCCACCACGCGGGTCACGGGGCGGATCCGGTGCTCCTTGAGCTTGGCCGTCACGAACGCGAGGGTCAGCTTCGAACCGATGAGCGGGATGTCCTCGCGCATCTTCAGGAGGTACGGCACGCCGCCGATGTGGTCCTCGTGCCCGTGCGTGAGCACGACCGCGACGATGTCGCCCAGGCGATCCTCGATCTTCGAGATATCGGGCAGGATCAGGTCGATGCCGGGGTGCTGCACCTCCGGGAAGAGGACGCCGCAGTCGACGATCAGCAGCTTGCCGTCGATCTCGTAGACCGTCATGTTGCGGCCGACCTCGCCGAGCCCGCCGAGCGGGGTGATGCGAAGCGTTCCGGCTTCGAGCGCGGGCGGGGCGTATGGGGGGTTCGTCATGTGTTCCTTGTCCGAGCCCCGGGCCTGTCGAGGGGATCGTTATTCGGGCTCCCCTGCGTCAGGCTCAGGGGCCGCTGGATTAGCGGGTGGTGCCTGCGATCTTCGGCAGTGCACCGCCGGCAGCCGCGTTACGGTCCGGCCTGAAGTTCGAGAAGTCGACGCCGGGGACGTCGGTGACGAGAGCGAGCTCGTCTTCGATGATGGCGGCCTCCCACTCCTCGGGGCCGACGAGCGGCAGGCGCACGCGCGGGCTGCCGATGCGGCCGAGGCCGTGGAGGATGTACTTGGTCGAGACGGTGCCGGGCACGTGCGTCATCACGGCGCGCACGAGCGGCTCGAGGTTCTGGTGAGCGGCGCGCGCCGTGGCGAGGTCGCCCGCGTTGACCGCATCGATCATGGCGCGGTACGGGGCGGCCGCGATGTTCGCGGTGACGCCGATGAGCCCGGTGGCGCCGATGGCGAGCTCCGGGAGCACCGCGGCGTCGTCGCCGCAGAAGTACATGAGGTCGGTCTGGTTGAGCACGCGGCTGACTTCGCTGAGGTCGCCCTTCGCGTCCTTGATGGCGAGCACGTTCGGGTGCTTGGCGAGGCGCAGGATGGTCTCGTACGTGATCGGCACGCCGGTGCGGCCGGGGATGTCGTACAGGATGACCGGCAGGTCGGTCGCGTCGGCGACCATGCGGAAGTGCGTGAGCAAGCCCGCCTGGGTCGGCTTGTTGTAGTACGGGGTGACGATCATGACGCCGTCGGCGCCCGCCTTCTCGCTCGCCCGGTAGAGCTCGATGGCGTGCGCGGTCTCGTTCGAGCCGCCGCCGGTGATGATCTTCGCGCGGCCGGACGACACCGACTTCGCGACCTCGACGAGCTTCAGCTTCTCGGGGTCGGTGAGGGTCGAGGTCTCACCGGTCGTGCCGGTGACCACAATGCCGTCCGCGCCGCTGACGATGCAATCGTCGACGTGCTTCTCGACGGCATTCCAATCGACTTCGCCGTCCGCCTGGAAAGGCGTGACGAGCGCGACGAGTACTTGACCGAAGGGATTCTCTACCTGTGCCACTCGTCTAGGGTACCGGAAGTGCGCTGGGGACGGCATTCGGGTCGCCGCCGGGCACGACGACGCCGAACTCGGTTCCGACCCCCGGCTCGCTCTCGAACGGCAGGGATCCCCCGTGCGCCGGCACGATCGCGCGGGGGATCACCGGCCCGAGCCCCACGCCGGGGGTCGCCGCGCGCACCCGCTTCACGAACACGCATCTCCCCCGGTTCGCGCCCGCAAGCGAGCGCCGACCCCGGATCGACGTGCGCGTCGTCTCTCGACTTCCCGTCGTATTCGAGGCTTCGATCGGGCGAAGCGGGCGCCCGGAACCGGTCAGGCGCGGCGCTGCCAGCGTTCGAACCGGTAGCCCAGCCCGTTCTGCGCGACGAGGCGCTCCCCCGGCTCGACCAGGCGCCACGCGGGCCCGATCTCGGGCGCGAACGTGTCGGCCTCCCGCACGTCGAGGTCGATGCGCGTCACCACGAGCTCGTCGGCGACCGGTTCGGCGGCGCGGTACAGCTGCCCGCCGCCCATGATCCAGGCCGTCGGCGCATCGGCCGCGAGCGCCAGCGCGTCGTCCACCGATGCCGCGATGCTCGCCCCGTCGGCAGCGTAGCCGGCATCGCGCGTGACGACGATGTTCTCGCGCCCCGGCAGCGGCCGGAACCGCTCGGGCAGCGATTCCCAGGTGCGGCGCCCCATGATCACGGGCGCGCCGTTCGTGACGCGCTTGAAGTGCGCGAGGTCCTCGGGAAGATGCCACGGCATATCGCCGTCACGACCGATCGCGCCGTCGCGGGCCTCGGCCCAGATCATTCCCAGTCGCATGGATTCCTCCGATCGGCTTCCACGCTACCCGAGGCGGGGCCGCTCTCAGACCGCGACGGGGGCCTTGATGCCCGGGTGGTGCACGTAGTCGATGAGCTCGAAGTCCTCGAGCGTGTAGTCGAAGATCGAATCCGCCTTGCGCACGGCGATGCGCGGGTAGGGGTACGGATCCCTGGCGAGCTGCTTCTCGACCTGCTCGACGTGGTTGTCGTAGATGTGGCAGTCGCCGCCGGTCCAGATGAACTCGCCCGGCTCGAGACCGGTCTGCTGCGCGACCATCAGCGTCAGCAGCGCGTAGCTCGCGATGTTGAACGGCACGCCGAGGAACATATCGGCCGAGCGCTGGTAGAGCTGGCACGACAGCTTGCCGTCGGCGACGTAGAACTGGAAGAACGCGTGGCACGGCATGAGCGCCATCTCGTCCAGCTCCGCGACGTTCCAGGCGGAGACGATGATGCGGCGCGAATCGGGGTTCTGCCGCAGCTGCTCGATCACCTGGGCGATCTGATCGATGTGCTCGCCGCCCGGAGCCGGCCACGACCGCCACTGCACGCCGTACACCGGGCCGAGATCGCCGTTCTCATCGGCCCACTCGTCCCAGATAGTGACGTCGTGCTCCTTCAGGAACGCCGTGTTGCTCTCGCCGCGCAGGAACCACAGCAGCTCGATCGCGACCGACTTGAAGTGCACGCGCTTCGTGGTGATCAGCGGGAACGACTCCGCGAGATCGAAGCGGATCTGCTTGCCGAACAGGCTGCGGGTGCCCGTACCGGTGCGGTCGCTCTTCGGCGTGCCGTGCTCGTGGATCTCTCGCAGCAGGTCTTCGTACGGGGTCGGGATCGCCTGAGCAGTCATGGGTACCAGACTACCGCGGGAGGCGCGACGCGGATCCGCTGTTCGCTCCCGGCCGCTGATGGCCGAATGCCCGACCCGCCGAGCGCGAGGGCGCGCTCGGCGGGTCGAGCGGCGCGCGGCGATGCTTCGTCCTTAGCCGCTGAGCCCATCGTCGAAGACGTCCATCACCGACGTGTCGCTCGTGGCGTCGGCCTTGCCGAGGATGCGCCCCTGGAAGAAGTCGGGGGCGACGCGCGCCTGGATGAGCATGAGCACGACACCGAGGCCCAGTACGACGACGCCGATGATGCCGACGAGGCCGACGCCCGCGATGCTGCTGCCGGAGCCGAACTCCGGATCCATGCTGTCGATGGTGGTCTGGACGAACACGACGAGCAGCAGCACGCCGCCGAGGCCGGGCAGCACGACCTTCGAGAAGAGCGCGCCCGCACCCTCGCGCACGGCCGACTTGCGGAAGTACCAGGTGCTCGCGAGGGCCGTGATGCCGTAGTAGAAGCAGACCATCATGCCGAGCGCGGTGATGGTGTCCCAGAGCACGTCCTCGCTGAGGAAGCGCATGATCGCGTAGAACACGGACGCGACGATCGACGACCACAGCAGGGCGACGTAGGGCGACTTGTACTTCGGATGGATGCGCTTGATCGACTGCGGCAGGGCGCCGTAGTGCGACATCGCGAGCAGAGTGCGCGCAGGCGAGATCGCGGTCGAGTTGATCGAGGCCATCGCCGAGACCAGGATCGCGAGGGAGAGCAGGATCGCGGCGGGGCCCATGACGGGGTGCGCGAGCGCTGCGAAGACGTTCTCGGCGATCGCGGAGTTGCCGAGGCCGGTCGGGCCGTCGCCGATGCCGGCGTAGGCGACCGTGGCGGCGGCGGTGCCGACGTACATGACGACGAGGATGACCACGAGGATCATCGCGGCCTTGCTCTCGGTCGACATGCGGCCCTTGGACTTCTTGGTCTCCTCGCCCATGGTGAGCACGGTGTCCCAGCCCCAGTAGACGAAGATCGACACGGCGATGCCGGCGGCGAAGGCGCTGAAGCTCGACACCTCGAGCGGGTTGAACCACGACAGCTCGGGCATACGGCCCTCGGCGTTCGCGGGGTCGGCGGCGCCGATGAACATCGCGATGATGAACCAGACGAGCACGGCCACCTGGAAGACGACGGTGATGTACTGGAAGATCTTCGTCGAAGTCATGCCGCGGTACGAGATGACCGTCGCCATCGCCATGAATCCGAGGCAGACGAGGATATTGATGAAGCGATTGCCCGCGATATCCGCGATCGACGGATCGTCCGCGACGATGGCGATCGACTGGAACAGGAACTCGACCGCGATGCCCGCGAGGTTCGACAGCACGAGCACGGTGGCCGCGATGAGGCCCCAGCCGGCCATCCAGCCGATCCAGGGGCCGAAGGCGCGCGATGCCCAGGTGAACGAGGTGCCCGAGTCGGGCATCGCGCTGTTCAGGGCGCGGTAGCCGATCGCGACGAGCAGCATGGGCAGGAAGCCCACGAGGAAGATGGCGGGGGTCTGATAGCCGACCTCGCTCGCGGCGGGGCCGACAGCCGAGGTCAGGGTGTAGGCCGGGGCGCACACCGAGAGGCCGATGACGAGCGCGCCGAGCACGCCGACGGTCCCCGATTCGAGCCCCTTCTTGCTGATGCCGGACACCGAGTCGAGGGTTCGCGTCTCGGGTGCGGCGGCGTTCATGTCGTACTTGGACATCGGGTCGTCCTTCACTCGCTTCTTCGCGCGGCGCGTGCGCCCGCTGTTCCACTCCGACAGGCCGGGTAGGCCTTCGGGATCTCGCACGATTCTAAGCGGATAGCGACGAAATCCGCAATTTATGCAGCTTCAACGACGGATTCCATCACGTTCGAGACCGATGGCTTTCCGCACCGCCTCCCGCGCGCGCTTCCGATCACCGGCCGCGTCGTAGACCATGCCGAGCCGCATCCAGGCCGCCCACGACTTCGGCGCGGCCTCGACCTCTGCGCGGTACTTCGGGAAGACGGCGTCGGCGGCGTCGCGCGTCGGTCGACCCGACGGCAGCGTCTCGAACGCGTCGTCGGGCAGCTGCCCGAGCTCGTCGAGCCGATCCGCGAGCCGCGTCGCGTCGCGTCCGAAGCGCAGTTCGCGCAGCAGCGCCCAGGCGCCGATGAGGGGCAGCACGAGCATGGCGGCTCCCATGGCGACCGCGACCGGCGTCCCCGAGGCGAGCAGCGCGATGCCGCGCAGCCCCGCGAACGCGAAGTAGAGCACGAGCATGGCGCTCATGATCAGCACGCCGATCTGGGAGCGGGTGCGCGGGGTCAAGCGGCGCCTCCGGCGGCCTCGGAGCCCGAGCCGATGCCGAGCAGCCGATCGAGCCCGACCGTCAGCCCCTCCAGCCCCATGATCGCCTCGAGCGCGACGACGATGCCGGCGCGGTACGCCTCGTTCGAATGCGTGTCGTGCGTCACCGTGAGCACTTCGCCGGGGCCGCCGAAGCGCACCTCCTGCTTCGCGACGACGCCCGCGAGGCGCAGGCTGTGCACGGGCACGCCGGCGATGAGCTCGCCGCGGGCGGGCTGCTCGGCGAACGGCGCGTCGACGGCACGGCCGCCTCGCGCCTCGGCGATGATCTCGGCCGTGCGCACCGCGGTGCCCGACGGCGAATCGATCTTCTGCGGGTGATGCGCCTCGACGATCTCGACGGCGTCGAAATAGGGCGCGGCGATACGGGCGAGGGCCGTGCCGAGCACCGACCCGAGCGAGAAGTTCGGCACCACGACGGCGGCTGCGCCGGGCAGCGCGCCGATCCGCTCGCGCAGCGCCTCCAGCTGTTCGGCGGAGTAGCCGCTCGTGCCGACGATGACGCGCTGGCCGCGCGACAGCGCGCGCTCGACGATGGCCGGCGAGACGTCGGGCCGGGTGACATCGATGAGCACGTCGGCCTGCGCGCCCTCCTCTGACCCGGAGCGGCTGTCGAGCCGGGCCGCGAGCTCGAACTCGGGGTGGGAGTCGACCACCTCGCAGATGAGCCTTCCCAGACGGCCGGTTGCGCCCGAAACGGCGATGGTTGCAGTCATGGCTTCAGGATACTCGCAGCGTCGAGCGCGACACATCGCCGACGGCGACCGTCGTGAACGGGCGCGACACGAGCTCGGCCGCGACCGCGCGCACCTGCTCGATCGTCACCTCGGCGAAGCGTTCGAGCGTGGCGTCGAGGTCGTAGAGCTCGCCGCTGCCCAGCTCGGCGCGCCCCAGGCGCCCCATGCGCGTATCCGAATCCTCGAGCGCGAGCGCCGAAGAGCCGGCGATCTGACCGAGCGCCCGCTCGCGCTCCTCCTCCTCGATGCCCGCGTCGGCGATGCGCTGCAGCTCGGCGCGGCTGAGCTCGATGACGTCGGCCGCCTTCTCGGGCGCGCTGCCCGCATACATGCCGAAGACCCCCGCATCCGAGTAGCTCGCGCCGAACGAGTAGGCGGTGTAGGCGAGGCCCCGCTTCTCGCGGATCTCCTGGAAGAGCCGGCTCGACATGCCGCCGCCGAGCACCGAGTTCATGAGACCGAACGCGAATCTGCGCGGATCGGTCGAGGTGAACCCCTCGGTGCCCATCAGGAGGTTGAGCTGTTCGGATGGCCGCTCGGTGACCCTGACCGCGCCGAGGCCGTCTGCGGGCCGCATCGCCGGTTCCGCGATCAGAGCCGAGGCCCCGAGCTGATCGCGGCGCACCGGAGCTGCGGCGCGCCCGGTGTGCCAGCGCTCCTCGGGCGACAGATCGAGCGCCGCGACGACCTGCTCGACGAGGCGGTCGTGGTCGACGGCCCCCGCTGCCGTGATCACGAGGGTCGAGGGATCGTAGCGGTCCCGGTAGTGCCGCTCGACGTCGTCGCGCCGCGCCCCGCGGATCGTCTCGGGGTGGCCGCCGATCGGGCGCCCGAGCGGGTGGTCCAGCAGCACCTCCTCGAAGAACTGCTCGCTCGCGACGTCGGCGAGATCGTCGGCCGCCATCGCGAGCTCTTCGAGGATCACGCCCCGCTCGGTCTCGAACTCGCCGGCGTCGAGCAGCGAGTTCGTCACCATGTCGGTGAGCACGGTCACTGCGACATCGAGATCTTCGTCGCGCACCTTCGCGTAGTAGCAGGTGTACTCCTTGGCGGTGAGCGCGTTGTGCTCGGCGCCCAGACGATCGAAGCTGGTCGCGATGCTGTAGGCGTCGCGCGACGGCGTGCCCTTGAACAGCAGATGCTCGAGGAAGTGGGTCGACCCGAGGCTGCCCGGCGCGTCTCCCCGCTCGCCCTGCTCGTCGCGCGAGCCGACGCCGACCCAGAAGCCGATCGAGGCGCTGCGGGCCGAGGGCATCCGCTCGGTCAGCACGCGCAGACCGCTCGGATGAACGGTGCGGCGCATGCACCCGCCGCCCAGATCGGCCGAGATCTCGGGGCGGTCGAGGGGCAGCAGAATCGGGTCGCGCATCGTCCCAGCCTATCCTCCGACCGCCCCGAGTTCTCTCCGAGCACCGCCCTTTCGCCTATACTGGAGGGGTATTTGATCCGTTCGTGATTTGCGAGGCCATCTGCATGTCGAATTCCGAGTCCGCACCCGCCGGTCAGGCCCAGCCCGACGCCGTGTTCGCTCCCTCCCCCCGCCCGCGCATGGCGGCTTCCACCGTGTTCGCCCTGCTGGCCTCGGTGATTCTCGTCTTCGGCGGTTTCTACCTGATGGGCTCCGCCTTCAGCTACGGCGACGGCCCCGGCATCTGGCTCTTCGCGGGCGGCCTCGCCGCCGACGTGATCGGCTTCTGGCTCGCCTTCAACTGGCTGCCGAACCGCGAGCGCTGATCCCGCTCCCATCGCACTCTGAGAAAGGCCCTGCCCCGTTTCCGGGACAGGGCCTTTCTCGTGCCCGCACGGCGCCTCCCCCTGCGCCCCACCTGCCCCGCCACGCCCCGCTCCACCGCGCCCCGCCCCGCCCCGGGGCCGCGAATGCGCGAAATAGTGCAGTATCAGTCGCGGATAACGCACCAGATCGGGCACGCGACACCGAACGCGAGGAGAGCCGCGCGGGAGGTCGCCGTTCAGCGGGCCGGCGAGAATGCAGAACGCCCGCCGCACCGGAGGGTGCCGGGCGTTCTGCTCAGCGGGTGAGGGTTACTCGGCCGCCTCGGCGGGAGCCTCTTCCGCCGCCTCTTCGGCCTGCTCCTCGAGCACGGGCTCGAGCGAGAGCTTGCCGCGATCGTCGACCTTCGTGATCTTCACGAGAACCTTCTGGCCGATCGAGAGCACCTCGTCGACCGACTCGATGCGCTTGCCGCCGACGAGCTTGCGCACCTCGGAGATGTGCAGCAGGCCGTCCTTGCCCGGCAGCAGCGACACGAAGGCGCCGAAGGCGGCGTTCTTCACGACGGTGCCGAGGTACTGCTCGCCGACCTCGGGGTTCTGCGGGTTCGCGATCGCGTTGACCTGGGCACGAGCGGCCTCGGCCGAGGGGCCGTCGACCGCGCCGATGTACACGGTGCCGTCGTCGTCGATCGAGATGTCGGCACCGGTCTCGTCCTGGATGCCGTTGATCGTCTTGCCCTTGGGGCCGATGAGCTCGCCGATCTTCGAGACCGGGATCTGCACGGTGATGACGCGCGGCGCGGTCGCGGCCATCTCGTCGGGCGCGTCGATGGCGTCGTTCATGACGCCGAGGATCATGGTGCGCGCCTCCTTCGCCTGCGAGAGCGCGCCCGCGAGCACGTCGGAGGGGATGCCGTCGAGCTTGGTGTCGAGCTGCAGCGCGGTCACGAACTCCGAGGTGCCTGCGACCTTGAAGTCCATGTCGCCGAGCGCGTCCTCCGCACCGAGGATGTCGGTGAGGGTCGCGTAGCGGGTCTCGCCGTCGATCTGGTCGGAGACGAGGCCCATCGCGATGCCCGCGACGGGTGCGCGCAGCGGCACACCGGCGTTGAGCAGGGACAGCGTCGACGCGCAGACCGAACCCATCGAGGTCGAGCCGTTCGAACCGAGCGCCTCGGAGACCTGGCGGATGGCGTAGGGGAACTCGTCGCGGGCAGGGAGGACCGGAACGAGCGCGCGCTCGGCGAGGAAGCCGTGGCCGATCTCGCGGCGCTTCGGGCTGCCCACGCGACCGGTCTCACCGGTCGAGTACGGCGGGAAGTTGTAGTGGTGCATGTAGCGCTTCGACGTCGTGGGCGACAGCGAATCGATCTGCTGCTCCATCTTCAGCATGTTCAGCGTGGAGACGCCCATGATCTGGGTCTCGCCGCGCTGGAAGATGGCGGAGCCGTGGACGCGAGGGATGACCTCGACCTCGGCTTCGAGCGCACGCACGTCGCGCAGGCCGCGGCCGTCGATGCGGGCGCCCTCCGAGAGGATACGGCCGCGTACGATCTTCTTGGTGACGGCCTTGTAGGCGGCCGAGACCTGGCCCTCGGCCGAAGCGTCGAGCTCGCCCGCCTCGATCTTGGCGGCGACGGCCTCCTTGACGCGCGCCTTCAGCGCATCGTCGGCGTCCTGACGCTCCTGCTTGTCGGCGATCTGGTAGATGCCGGCGAGCTCGCTCTCGGCGAGAGCGGCGACGGCCGCGTAGGTCTCGTCGGTGAACGGCAGGAATACGGGGTAGTCCTGCACCTCCTTGGCCGACTGCGACGCCATCTGCTCCTGCGCCTTCACGAGCTGCGCGAGGAACGGCTTCGCGGCCTCGAGACCCTGCGCGACGATCGCCTCGTCGGGCTTGACGGCACCTGCCTTGATGAGGTTCCACGAACCCTCGGTCGCTTCCGCCTCGACCATCATGATGGCGACGTCCTCCGTGCCGTCCGCCTGGGTCACGACGCGACCGGCGACCATGAGGTCGAAGACGGCCTCGGAGACCTGCTCGGCGGTCGGGAACGCGACCCACTGGTCGGCGTGCTCGCCGTGGCCCGGGATGAGCGCGAGGCGCACACCGGCGATGGGGCCCGAGAAGGGCAGGCCCGAGATCTGGGTCGAAGCCGACGCGGCGTTGATCGCGAGGGCGTCGTAGTATTCGCCCGGGGCGATCGACAGCACGGTGATGACGATCTGCACCTCGTTGCGGAGGCCGTCGACGAACGACGGGCGCAGCGGACGGTCGATCAGGCGGCACACGAGGATGGCCTCGGTCGAGGGGCGACCCTCGCGGCGGAAGAACGAGCCGGGGATCTTGCCGGCGGCGTACGAGCGCTCCTCGACGTCGACGGTCAGCGGGAAGAAGTCGAAGTGATCCTTCGGATGCTTCGACGCGCTCGTCGCCGAGAGCAGCATGGTGTCTTCGTCGAGGTAGGCGGCGACTGCGCCCTGGGCCTGCTGCGCGAGGCGGCCGGTCTCGAAACGAACGGTGCGCTTGCCGAAACGGCCGTTATCGAGAACGGCTTCGGCTGACTTGATCTCAGGACCCTCCACGGGATCTCCTTCTGGTAGCAGTGAGCACGTGCGGCGGCAGCTCCGAGCCCCGTAGGGTGCTGCGTGCGACCCGGACGCTGATGTTCAGTAGTTCGGCCACTCTGCGCCGACCATCTTGCGAAGAGGAACCCACCACCGAAGACCAGCCCGCCGACCGACGTACTCGGTTCATCGTTGATGCGGACAGATGCCCGCAGGGCCAGCCTACCACCGCACCCGCGATTTCCGCCCGAGCATTGGCGCGGTCCCGCCGCTGATCGACGACTTCTTCCAGGAACTGCGCGGTGAGGACTACACTCCCGGTGTGAGCCGCAGCCCTTCGACCCGTCCGCTGTCGTTCGTGCTCTGCATCGCGGCCCCGCTGTCGATCGCGATCCTCATGAACGCGCTCGTACGGCCGGCTCTGGCAGAGCGGCTCGGAGGCGAGCGCCGGCAATCGATGACCACGGCGAAGAGCCAGGACGGCTGGTGGGCGTTCGACGCCGCGACACGAGACGCGCACCCCGCGCTGACGGCGTTCTTGGAGTTCAGCGACGGCGCGCTCGCGGTATCCATGCTCGCCGTCGCCGCAGTCGCGGCCATCGCCTATCTGCTGAGGGACCGCCGCCGCGAGCGTTCTCGGACCCTCTAGCGGTAGAAGCCGTCGCGCAGGTCGATGCCGTATTCGAGACGGGCCTTCATCGCCGCGAGCATGCCGGTCCACCCCATGCAGTTGCCGAATGCGCTCTGGGCGCCCTCGACGGTGGGCCGCCACGCCCGCTCGGTGATGCGCACCTCGGTGCGGGCCCCGTCGTCGACCGCCCGGAACACGAACTCGACCTCGGTGCCGCGCGCATCGACCGTCGCCTGCGGATCGCCGCCCCAGCGCAGCAGGACGCGCTCGGGGGCCCGCGCTTCGAGCACCTCGACCGGGAAGGCGCCGGGGAAATCCGCGAAGTCCCACTGCACCGTCGCCCCGGCCTCGATGCGGCCGACCGCACCGCCCGTCGTGAAGTAGCTGCTCAGCGCCTCGGGTGCGGCGACCGCCTCGTACACCTCGGCCGGCGGCTTCGCCATGAAGCCGAACACGGTGAACTCGAGCTGCTCGAGGGGCGTCTGAAGCTGCACCGAAGTCGATTCGCTATTCATGCGCCGAGCCTACTTCGGCTGCGACCGGTCGCAGGCGAGAGACCGGTTTCCACGAATTATCTACGGAAATTCTTGCTCCGGACTCGCGATATCACGAAAGAGCACCTACAATCAACCCGAACCTTCGCCACTCACGCGTGGCGCGAAGCGCATGTCGAGCCCACCCGTCTCGACGCATCTATTCCTATTCCCACAAAGGAGTGTCCGCATCTTGTCGGAAACCACGACCGCATCGAGCACCGGTCAGGGCGAGGCCCTCGTCCGCGGCCTCTCGAACCGCCACCTGCAGCTGATCGCCATCGGCGGCGCGATCGGCACCGGCCTCTTCCTCGGCTCGGGCAAGGTCATCAGCCTGACCGGCCCGTCCGTCCTCTTCATCTACGCGGTCATCGGCTGCATGATGTTCTTCCTCATGCGGGCGCTCGGCGAGCTGCTGCTCTCGAACCTCAACTACAAGACCTTCGGCGACATCGCGAAGGATCTCATCGGCCCGTGGGCCGGGTACGTCGTCTCCTGGACGTACTGGATCACCTGGGTCGTCATCTGCATCGCCGACATCATCGCGATCACGAGCTACGTCTCGTACATCAACGCGTCGATCCCGCCGTGGTTGCCCGCACTCATCACGGCGGTCGTGCTCACGATCCTGAACCTGCAGCCGGTGAAGTTCTTCGGCGAGTTCGAGTTCTGGTTCGCGATCATCAAGATCGTCGCGATCCTCGCGCTCATCGCGACCGGCGTCGTGCTGCTCGTGATCGGCTTCGAGAACCCCGACACCGGTACCCAGGCCTCGCTCGCCCACCTCTGGGACGACGGCGGCATGTTCCCGTTCGGCGCGAGCGGCTTCCTGCTCGGCTTCCAGCTCGGCATCTTCTCCTTCATCGGCGTCGAGCTCGTCGGCACCGCCGCGGCCGAGACCGCCGACCCGCACCGCAACCTGCCCCGCGCGATCAACTCGATCGTCGTGCGCGTGCTCATCTTCTACATCGGCGCGCTCACGGTCATCATGGCGATCACGCCGTGGAAGGATCTCGACCCGGCCGACAGCCCCTTCGTGACGACCCTCGCCCTCGCCGGCTTCGGCGCCGCCGCGTTCGCGATCAACCTCGTCGTGCTCACCTCGGCGGCCTCGAGCGCGAACTCGGGCTTCTACTCGGGCACCCGCATGATGCACGCGCTCGCCCACGACGGGCACGCCCCCGGCGGCTTCGCGCTCACCGATAGCCGCGGCGTGCCGAAGCGCGCGGTCTTCTTCTCGGCCGTGTTCCTGTTCTCGGCGGTGCCGATCCTGCTGCTCGGCGACAGCGTCATCGAGGCGTTCACCTTCGTGACCTCGGTCGCTTCGACCTTCATCCTCTTCATCTGGAGCATGATCGTCATCAGCTACATCCAGTACCAGCGCAAGCACCCCGACCGCCACGAGGCGTCGAAGTTCAAGATGCCGCTGCCGAAGGTGTTCCCCTGGCTGATCCTCGCCTTCTTCGCGTTCATCCTCGTGACGCTCGGCCTCGCCGAGGACACGCGCCTGCCGCTGCTCTTCACGCCGATCTGGTTCGTCGTGATCGCGATCATGTGGCAGTTCACGAAGCGCCGCCTAACCCGCGAAGGCCGGCCGCTCACGGCCGCGATCGAGCTTCCCGGCACGGGCGAGGACGCGCTGCACCAGTAGGCGACGCGCTCCTCGAGCCGGCATGAGCAAGGCCGGGGCGGGCGCTTCCGCAACGGAGAGCGCCTGCCCCGGCCTTGCTCTTGCGACCAGGGATCGCCGTGCGCCGGAGCTCCCGGCGCGTTCACCGCGTCACACGAAGGCCGACATGCCCGTGATCTCGCGGCCGATGATGAGTGCCTGCACGGTCTCGGTGCCCTCGTAGGTGTGCAGCGCCTCGATATCGGCGAAATGGCGGGCGACCCGGTTCTCGAGCAGGATGCCGTTGCCGCCGAGCAGATCGCGGGCGTTGCGGGCCATGTCGCGCGCCGTGCGGGTCGCCGTGTACTTGCCGAGCGAGGCGCCCGGGCCCGTGAGCTCGCCCCGCTCCTCCGCGCGCGTGAGCTGCATGAGCAGTGTCTGCAGCGAGGTCAGCTGCGAGAGCATCTCCGAGAGACGGGCCTGCACGATCTGCGACGCCGCGAGAGGGCGGCCGAATTGGATGCGCTGCTTCGCGTAGTGCACCGCGGTCTCGTAGACGGCGGTCGCCTGGCCGAGCGCCGCCCACGCCACGCCGAGGCGCGTCGCCTGCAGCACGCGGCCGGTGTCCTTGAACGAGCGGGCGCCGGGCATCCTCGCGCTCTCGGGCAGCCGCACATCGTCGAACTCGATGTCGGTCTGCCAGATGGCGCGCAGCGACACCTTCCCCTCGATGGTCGAGGCCCGGTACCCCGGGGTGTCCTGGGGTACGAGGAATCCCTGCACCTGGCCGTCGTCGCCGCGCGCCCACACGACCGAGACCGAGCCGATGTTGCCCGAGCCGATCCACTTCTTGTGGCCGTTGATGAGGTACCCGCCGTCGACGCTCTCGGCGCGGGTCTCGAGGCTCACGGAGTCCGAGCCGTGCGTGGGCTCGGTGAGGGCGAACGCGCCGAACTCGGTGCCGCGGGCGAGGGGCTCCAGCCACCGGTTCCGCTGCTCCTCCGAGCCGCAGTACGCGATCGAACGCATGGCGAGGCCGCCCTGCACGCCGACGATGGTCGCGATCGAGCCGTCGCCGCGTGCGAGCTCCATCGTCGTGAGGCTCGCCGCGAGCAGGCTCTGCTCGGGGAAGCCCGGCACGTCGAGGCCGTCGCGCAGCAGGTCGAGGTCGCCGAGGCGCTTCGCGAGATCGAGCGGGTACTCGGCGCGGTCCCAGATGCCGGCGATGACCGGGCGCACCTCCTCGTTCACGAAGCGGCGGGCGCGATCGCGGTAGGCGAGGTCGTCGGCCGAGACATCGCGGAACACGCCCGCGACATCCGGGTCGAGCGGCTCCCACAGCTCGTACTCGGGCGCCTGCGTGCCCTGCGCCGCGGGGTTCATCTTCGACATGGCAGTTCCAATCTGTCGGTCCGACTGCGAATCCGTCTTCCACGAGCATGCCTGGCACTCCGTCTCAGGTCAAGTCATGAAATCGCGCGCTACAGCACCCCAACGCACTATTCTCGGCAGGGAATCGGACGGAACTGAGTATCAATCCCTGATTCTGTGGTACCTTTCTGGCCATGTCCCCCCTCACCTCGAGCTCCCCCGGCGACAGCTCCGCGGCTGCGATCCGCTGCCTCGCCGAACAGGGGTACGAGGCGACGACCGCCGAGGACCTCGCGAACGCGATCGGTGTCAGCCGCAGCACCTTCTTCCGCCGTTTCGGGAGCAAGGACGACGTCGTCTTCGCGGACCACGACATCGCGCTCGCGCAGCTCGAGTCCCGCCTCGGCACCGCCGACGACGAGATCGCGAGCACCCTCGCCGAGTCGGCCGCGGCAGTACTGCGCCTGCTCGCGCGCGACCCCGAGGCCGCGCGCCTGCGCTTCGAGCTCATGCGCGACACCCCGGCGCTGCGCGACCGCGAGCTCGTCATCACGCACCGCTACGAGCGGGTCTTCGCCGCGTACCTCCGGCGAGCGCTCCCCTCGGAAACACCGGCATGGGTTCCCGCGTCGCTCGCCGCGGGCGTCGTCGCCGTGCACAACACGACGCTGCGCGCCTGGCTCACCGGCGACGTACCCGATGCGGCGCGCACGATCGAGGCCGACCTCGCGCGCATGATCTCGCTCTACGACCGCTGGCTCTCCCCCGGCGCCGACACGGCGAAGCGCCGCGTGCTCGTCGCGGTGTACGAGGCGCAGGGGTCGCCGGAGTCCGTGCTCGACGCCGTCGCGCGCAGGCTCGACGCGTAGCCGGCCGAGAACGGCATCAGCTCGTCAGGAGATGCTCCGCCTCGGCGTTTCTCGAACATCTGCTGACGAGCCGACGAGCCTCAACGGCCGTAGCGACCTAATGGCCCACCCCTCGCTTCGCTCCGTGGGCTGGCGCCGTGTGCGCCGCGGGCCACGGAGCTCCGACGCGATGCGTCTCCGTTCAGTGGCCCGCCCCTCGCTTCGCTCCGTGGGCCGGCGCAGTGTGCACCACGGGCCACGGAACTCCGACGCGATGCGTCTTCGCTCAATGGCCCACCCCTCGCTTCGCTCCGTGGGCTGGCGCAGTGTGCGCCACGGGCCACGGAACTCCGACGCGATGCGTCTCCGTTCAGTGGCCCCTGCTAATCCATTCGTCCAGGTGCGGCTTCTCGGCGCCGATCGTCGTGCTGTCGCCGTGGCCGGTATGCACGACAGTCTCATCGGGCAGGGTGAGCAGTTCGTCGCGGATCGACTCGATGATGGTCGGGAAGTCGCTGTACGAGCGCCCGGTCGCCCCGGGGCCGCCGTTGAACAGCGTGTCCCCGGTGAACACTACGCCGAGTTCGGGCGAGACGAAGCACGTCGACCCGGGCGAATGCCCCGGCGTGTGGCGCGCGCGCAGGCCGACGCCCGCGATCTCGAAGCCCGCGCCGTCGACGATCTCGTGATCGGGCGCAGCGTCGGGGTGGATCGCGTCCCAGAGCATGCGGTCGGCGGGGTTCAGATGGAGTGGAGCCCCGAGCAGTTCCGCCGTCTCGCGGGCGGCGCGGATGTGGTCGTCGTGCCCGTGGGTGAGCAGAATGGCGACCGTCCGGCGATCGCCCACGGCGGCCTGCACTGCGGCGGGGTCGTGCGCCGGGTCGATCACGATGACCTCGGAGTCGTCGCCGACGATCCATACATTGTTGTCGACGTCCCAGGTGCCGCCGTCGAGCGAGAAGGTGCCGCTCGTGACCAGCCGTTCGATGCGCGCGACCATTACAGCACCACCACCGATCGCAGCACCGTGCCGCCGGCCATCTTGCCGAAGGCCTCCTCGACGTCGCCGAGGCCGATGCGCTCGGTGACGAAGCCTCCGAGGTCGAGTCTGCCGAGCTTGTACTGGTCGATGAGCATCTGGAAGTCGCGGCTCGGCAGGCAGTCGCCGTACCACGACGACTTCAGCGACCCGCCGCGGCCGAACACGTCGAGCAGCGGCAGTTCGAGCTTCATGTCGGGCGTCGGCACACCGACGAGCACCACGCGGCCCGCGAGGTCGCGGGCGGTGAACGCCTGCGTGTAGGTCTCGGGGCGGCCCACCGCGTCGATGACGACATCGGCGCCGAAGCCGCCGGTGAACGCCTGGATGGCGGCGACCGGGTCTTCGCCCCGCGAGTTCACCGTGTGCGTCGCGCCGAAGCGCTTCGCCTGCTCGAGCTTGGCATCGTCGATATCGACGGCGACGATGGTCGTCGCGCCGGCGAGCTGCGCCCCCGCGATCGCCGCCGTACCGACACCGCCGCACCCGATGACCGCGACCGACTCGCCGCGCTGCACCTCGCCGGTGTTGATGGCGGCGCCGATGCCCGCCATGATGCCGCAGCCGAGGAGCCCCACCGCGGCCGCGTCCGAATCCTCGTCGATCTTCGTGCACTGCCCCGCAGCGACGAGCGTCTTCTCGGCGAACGATCCGATGCCGAGCGCCGCCGAGAGCTCCGTGCCGTCCTCGAGCGTCATCTTCTGCGACGCGTTATGAGTGGCGAAGCAGTACTGCGGCTGCCCCTTGCGGCAGGCCCGGCACTGGCCGCAGACGGCGCGCCAGTTCAGGATCACGCGATCGCCCACCGCGACCTCGGTCACCCCCTCGCCGACGACCGCGACCCGCGCGGTCGATTCGTGGCCGAGCAGATACGGGAACTCGTCGCCGATGCCGCCCTGCTGATAGTGGTAGTCCGTGTGGCAGACGCCGCAGGTGAGCACGTCGACGACGACCTCCCCCGGGCCGGGCTCGGGCACGACGATCGTCTCGATCGTCGCGGGTGCGCCCTGTTCGCGCACGACGACGCCCTGCACTCGATAGACCATTCACGGCTCCTTCCGAAAGCGGTTCGCGCCGTACGGCGCTGGACTCCCTCCACACTATCGGCCCGCGGCTCCGGATACTCGGCGCCGCCCGTGTGGGAAGGACCTGCCGAAGGGCAGGCTGGTGGGCGACCCCGTTGACAGCCTCGACGGTCGCGAGTACTCCTGAGGTATGCCCACCCGACTCCTCTCCATCGGCACCGCCGTACCCTCGGCGAGGCTCGACCAGGCTGAGACGCGCGGCTTCTTCGTCTCGCAGCCCGGCGTCGACCGTCTGACGGCGCGGTTGATCGGCACGGTGTTCGACCATTCGGCCATCGACGGCAGATACTCGGTCATCGGCGGCGCCGGCGCGCGGGAGCCCCTCTTCGCCGACGCCGACGACACGCTGCTCACGCCCTCCACCGGCGCGCGCAATGCGCTGTATCGCCGCGAAGCGCCTGCCCTGTTCGCGGCGGCGGCGCGGGCCGCGGTCTCCGAGGCGGGCGTCGAAGCCGCCGATATCACCCATGTGATCACGGCTTCGTGCACCGGCTGCTTCGCCCCCGGCCCGGATTACCTCCTGGTGAGAGAGCTCGGGATCCCTCCCTCGGCCGAGCGCACCCACATCGGTTTCATGGGCTGCGCCGCCGCCTTCCCCGCTCTGCGGACCGCCGCTCGTGCCTGCGAGGCCGCGGAGGGCGCCGTCGTGCTGGTGGTGTGCGCCGAGCTCTGCTCGATCCACATCCGTTCTTCCTCGGATCCCGAGCAGATCGTCGCCTCCGCCGTGTTCGGCGACGGGGCCGCTGCCGCCGTGCTGACATCGGGCGCCCCGAGGGCCGAGGCTCCGCTTCTCGAGGTCGGCGCGTTCGCGACAGGGATCACCTCCGAGGGCGAGCAGGACATGGACTGGACGATCGGGGATCAGGGCTTCGAGATGCGGCTGACCGCCGAGGTGCCGCGCATCATCGGCCGGGAGATCGCGGAGGCGGTCGGCGCCATGATCGGAGCGGATGCGGGAGCCCTCGTGGACGGCTGGGCGGTGCACCCCGGCGGCCGCAGCGTGCTGGACCGGGTCGAGTCGGGGCTCGGCCTCGACCGCTCCGCACTGGACCATTCCCGGGCGGTGCTGCGCGATCACGGCAATATGTCGAGCGCCACGATCCTCTTCATCCTCCGGCGCTTCCTGCACGACGATGCTCTCGCGGACGGCAGCCGCGTCGCGGGCCTCTGCTTCGGGCCCGGGCTCACGATCGAAACGGCGCTGTTCACGCGTCGCGCCGAGGGCGGCGGGCGCCGTATCGCACCCGCCGATGCGGGCGCTGCATGAACCTGGCCGAGCGCGACGCCCGGCTCGCTGAGCTGATGGACGACCCGGCCTGCGATCCCGAGCGGCTGCGTCGCACCCTACGGCGCTTCGGGGTCGTGAACCGCGCGGTCTCCAGTTGGGGGTCGGTCTACCGCTCGCATCTGCGCCCGGTGCTCGCGGCGCTCGACGGCCCCGCCCGCATGCTCGACATCGGCAGCGGCGGCGGTGACGTCCTGCGCCGCATCTCGCGCCTCGCTCTGCGCGACGGCTTCCGTATCGAGGCGCTCGGGATCGACCCCGACCCCCGCGCGCTCGGAGCGGCGCGTGCGGGGCGACCCGTGGCGGGGCTCTCGTTCCGCGAGACCCGCAGCCGGACGCTGGTGGAGCACGGGGCCCGCTTCGACATCGTGATCTCGAATCATCTGCTGCATCATCTGGACGACGACGCCTTCCGGGAGCTGCTGAGCGATTCGGCCGTGCTCGCGACGCGGCTCGTCGTGCACTCGGACATCGCCCGCAGTCGCACGGCGTATCTCGCCTTCGCCGCGGCCGTCACCCCGATCGCACCGGGCAGCTTCCTGCGCGTCGACGGGCTGCGGAGCATTCGGCGCAGCTATACGCTGCCGGAGCTGGAGCAGCGGCTCCCTGCGGAGTGGCGTGCGGAGAGCCCGGGCCCCTTCCGGCTGCTCGCCGTGCATCGCGGCGCTTCGGAAGAACGGCAGGAGGGCCGGTAGCGGACGGCTCCCGGAGACGACTCCTCTCAGTCCTCGTCCCACCCCAGTTGCGGCGCGCTGCCCCGCTCGCGGAACACGAACTGCGACGGCGGCCTGCGCTCGCGGCTCGACCAGTCGATCACGGGCCGCTGCGAGGTATCGGGGACGTAGCCGATGCGGTACAGCGCCATGAGCTCGAGATCGTCCGGGATCTCGAGCATCTCGGTCAGCCGCGCCCACTGTTCCGGGACCTCCATCGGGAACGAGATGAACTGGATCCCCATGCCGAGTTCCACTGTCGTGAGCCAGACGTTCTCCATGGCCGCCCCCAGGCTGAACTGGCAGTAGAAGTCGGCCAGGTGATGCGCCGTGCGCTCCCTGCGGTCGAGCATCGCACCGAGGATCAGCGGCGAACCCGCGACGAGCCTGCGGTTCTCCTCGCCGAGCGTCTGCGGCACGCGCAGCATGCGCATCATCCCGACCCCCGATTTCGTGAATACCGCGCGTGTGAACGGCCGCAGCGCCGAGGGCAGCTTGTCGAAGTACATGCCCGAGCGGTGCTCCGCCATCTCCTCCGCGCTGAAGCGGAAGTGCCGCTTGTACCGCTCGAAGAACGACCCCTCGGAGATGACGGCCGTCATCGATTCCCCGCTGATACGGGCGATCGTGTCGATAGTGGAGCGATCCTCGATGATCAGGAACCGCCACGGCTGGCTGTTGAACTGGGAGGGTGCCGCAGCGGCGGCCCTGATGAGGAGCCGCTGATGCTCCTGCGTCACGGATTCGGGCAGGAACGGCCCGTTCGTGGTGCGACGGCCGAAGAGAACGTCGAGGAATTGCATACGGGGCTCCAGGGGTCGGGATTCGGGGATCTGCGCGGGCGCCGGCCTATCCCGGGCGCGCCGACCAGAGCGCGAGGGCGGCGATGTAGCAGGGGGCTGCGAGCAGTCCGAGCGCGACGTGCCGGCGCGGGTGCCGCGCCACAGGGGCGGTGACGAACGGCAGCAGCGCGAGCGGCACGAGCGCCGCCAGCAGCAGCATGCCCCGCACCCAGGCCTGCGGGAACGAGAACACGGCCGCGGCCGCAGTCAACGCGCAGGTGACGATGAACAGGCGCGCGTGCCAGCTGCGCCGAATGCGGCGGCCCCGCATGCTCAAGGTGCCGACCGTGACGGTCGCGGCGTACGAGAGCACTGCGAGCGGCACCCACGGCGCACCGCGGGTGAGCCACAGCCCGATCCATGACAGGGAAGAGGGATCCGAGTCGGCCATGCCCCTCCCTCCCCGGGCGGGGCCGTACGGCATCGCCCGACGGGTTCGACGGTACCCGCGCGCCTGCTTCCCCGCAACGGGTCGCGCGGGCGGGATCGGCGACCCGTTCGCACCGCGCATCCTGGGGCCGGCCCGCGTCAGACCGCGGCACTCCACCGGGCCGCGGGATCTCGTCGCTCCGTTCTAGCCGATGGTCTCCGAGAGTTCGAGCCAGCGCTCCTCGAGGCTCGCGACCTCGTCTTCGAGGGCCGTGATCTTGGCCATCTCGAGGTTGAGCAGCTGGTAGTCGGTCTGGTCCAGGGCAGCGAGGCCGTCGCGCGACTTCGCGATGTCGGCCTGCAGGCGCTCCATCTTGCGCTCCACGGCAGAGAGCTCCTTCTCGGCGGCGCGCAGCTGGGCGCCGCCGAGCGCGGGGCCCGACCGAGTCGCCGACGCCGACGGGGACGATGCGGCGGCCTCGGTCGCTCCGGCGCGCGCGGGGGCATCGGCCGCGGCCCGCTCCTCGGCCGCCCGCAGCTCGAGATACTGATCGACCCCGCCGGGCAGGTGCCGCAGGCGGCGACCCAGGATCGCGTACTGCTGGTCGGTGACGCGTTCGAGGAAGTACCGGTCGTGCGACACCACGATGAGGGTGCCGGGCCACGAGTCGAGCAGATCCTCCATCGCGGCGAGCATGTCGGTGTCGAGGTCGTTCGTCGGCTCGTCGAGGATGAGCACGTTGGGCTGATCGAGCAGGATGAGCAGCAGCTGCAGGCGCCGCTTCTGCCCTCCCGACAGGTCCTTCACCGGAGTCGAGAGCTGGGCGCTCGTGAACCCCATGCGCTCGAGCAGCTGGCCCGGGGTGAGCTCCTGGGCCTTCGACCCGCTGCCGACCGTGAAGCTCGTGCGCAGCCGGCCGATGACGACGCGCACCGGCTCGTTCAGGTGCTCCTCGAGCTCGTCGAGGCGCTGGGTGAGCGTGGCGATCTTCACGGTCTTGCCGTGCTTCACGCGGCCTGCGGTCGGCTGCACGTCGCCCGAGACGAGGCCGAGCAGCGTCGATTTGCCGGCGCCGTTGACGCCGAGGATGCCGGTGCGCTCGCCCGGCGCGAGGCGCCACTCGACGTCTTCGAGCACGACGCGTTCGGCGCCGGTCGCGGCATCGGTGTACGCCACGCCGGCGTCGACGAGGTTGACGACCTCCTTGCCGAGGCGGGCGACCGCCATCGACTGCAGCGAGACGGCGTCTCGGATCTCGGGCACATCGGCGATGAGCGCGTTCGCGGCGTCGATGCGGAACTTGGGCTTCGCGGTGCGCGCGGGGGCGCCGCGGCGCAGCCAGGCCAGCTCCTTGCGCGCGAGGTTCTGGCGCTTCTGCTCGATGACGGCGGCCTGGCGGTCGCGCTCGACCCGCTGCAGTATGTAGGCCGCGTATCCGCCCTCGAAGGGCTCGACGATGCGGTCGTGCACCTCCCAGGTGGCGGTGCAGACCTCGTCGAGGAACCAGCGGTCGTGGGTCACGACGAGCAACGCGCCCTGCCCCGCGGGCCAGCGGCGCTTCAGGTGCGCGGCGAGCCAGGCGATGCCCTCGACGTCGAGGTGGTTGGTCGGCTCGTCGAGGAAGAGCATCTCGGAGTCGCCGACGAGTAGCCGGGCCAGGGCGACGCGGCGGCGCTGCCCGCCCGAGAGCGCGTCGACCGGTGCGTCCCATGGCAGATCCGAGACGAGCCCCTCGAGCACGTCGCGGGTGCGCGCGTCGCCCGCCCACTCGTACTCGGGCCGGTCGCCGACGATCGCGTGCCCGACGGTCTCGCCCGCGTCGAACACGTCGGCCTGGTCGAGCACGCCGATCGTCGTGCCCGAGCGCTTGGTCACGCGCCCGCCGTCGGGCTCGCGGCGGCCCGCGAGCATCATGAGCAGCGACGACTTGCCGTCGCCGTTGCGGCCGACGATGCCGATGCGGTCGCCCTCGGCGACGCCGAGCGTCACGGAATCGAAGACGACTTTGGTCGGAACCTCGAGATACAGGCCCTCGGCCCCCAGAAGATGTGCCATAACCTCTCCAGTCTATGCCGGGCTCGGGCGAGGCTTCACCGAGCGCTGCGGCTGCCGCATCGCGGAAGTTCGGGTCATGGGCTCCCTATGCGCCCCCGAACTGTGCCAGAGTGTCGACTATGGCATCCGCGTCCCTCCCCCTGCGCATCGTGCTCGCCGTCATCGCGGTCGCGACCGGCGCCGCGCTCATCCTCGCACCGCTCGCGCCGCACGAGACTGCGGTGATCGCGGGGGTCGGCTTCGCGATCGTCGGCGTCGCGCTGCTGCTGCGCGCGCACCGAGACCGCGAGATCACGCGGGCTGCGCTGTTCACAGCGCGCATCGTGGGCGCGGTCATGATCGCGGCCGGCGCGGTCGTCGCGGTCGTGCCCGCCCTCGGCGCGACCTGGGTGGCGTTCCTCATCGCGGCGTCCGTCGTCGTGCACGGACTGCTCTCGGCCCTGCGCGCGCTGCGCGGCGATTCGCCGTACCGCGCCGCCGAGATCATCACGGCCGCCGCCGGCATCGTCTTCGGCCTACTGGCGTTCACCTGGCCGGTGCTGACGCTCACGATGTTCCGCTTCGCCGTGGGCGCCTGGTTCGTGTTCGTCGGTCTGCGTCTGCTCTTCGAACTACTCGTTCGACAGGGATCATCCCGTACCCGTGCCGGCTCGAACGCCGATGGGCGGGCTGTTCCCTCGGCACCCCGCCGCTGGGCCCGCGGGATCGGCGCCGGGGTCGCGCTCGCCACCGCCCTGCTGCTCGCCGCGGGCAGCGCGGTGCTGCTCGGAGGCGCCCGCCTCCCCGAACCCGACGCGTTCTACACCGCGCCGGCGGAGGTGCCCGAGGAGCCGGGCATGCTCATCCGCTCCGAGCCGCTCACGACTGGGGTGCCGTCGGGGGCGCAGGCCTGGCGCATCCTCTACACGACGACGCACCCCGACGGATCGCCCGCGGTGTCGAGCGGCACCGTCATCGCTCCCGCCTCCCCCGGCGCAGCGCCGCTGCCGCTGCTCACCGTCGCGCACGGCACCACCGGCGTCGTGCCGAAGTGCGCGCCGTCGCTGAGCGCCGCGCCGTTCGCCGACGGCGCGGGCACCGCCCTCGCCGAGATGGTCACGGAGCACGGCTGGGTCGCGGTCACCTCCGATTACATCGGTCTCGGCACCTCGGGCCCCCATCCGTACCTCGTCGGCGACGCCGAGGCGCGCAATGTGCTCGACGCCTCGCGCGCCGTGCAGCAGTTCGATCGAATCAGCACGACGACCGAGACGGTGGTGTGGGGCCATTCCCAGGGCGGCCAGGGCGCGCTCTGGACGGGCCAGATCGCCGCCGACTACGCGCCCGAGCTCACGATCAAGGGGGTCGCGGCGTTCGCCCCGGCAGCCGACCTGTACGGGCTCGCCGAAGCCGATAAGGACGACGCTGCGGGCAAGACGGTGTCGGCGTACATCGCGTCGACCTGGAACAAGCTCTACCCCGAGCTCGAGCTCGAGCAGCACCTGACGCCGGGCTCGGCCGGCGGCGTCGACCGCATCCAGGGCCTCTGCTTCAACGGGCGCGACGTGCTCGGTGCCGTCGTCTCGGGCACGCAGATCCCGAACCAGGTGTTCCCCGATCGCCTGCTCGACGGCCCGTTCGGCGACGAGCTCAAGGCGCAGGAGCCGGTCGGGCCGTGGCCCGCTCCCGTGCTGGTAGCGCAGGGGCTCGCCGATCCTCTCGTCAAGCCCGAGATGCAGCTCGACTGGGTGCAGGCGCGCTGCACGGCGGGCGAGCAGATCGACTACCGCACCTACCCGGGGCTCAGCCACAATACGCTCGTAGCGGCCGATTCGCCGCTGACGCCCGAGATCGTGCAGTGGACGCTCGACCGCTGGGGCGGCGAGCCCGCGACGCCCGACTGCTCCGATCTGCCGAACTCGGTCGCCGACTGAGCGGCCCGCCGCCTATCGACCCGCGCTCAGACGCTGCAGCAGCCGCCGCCGCAGCAACCGCCCGCCGCATCGCTCTCGCCGAGCAGGTTGAGGATCTCGCGGGTCTCGGCGTCGGCGAACGACGCCGCGCCCTCCGAGAAGAACGGCGTCTCGGCCTCGTGGTGTTCGGACTGCATCGCCGCCGATGCCATCGGCGCCTCGGTGCGGGGCGCGTTCGTGGTGTCGCTCATGGGGTGTCCTTTCGAATGGAGCGGTCGGGGCCGGTGCGTTCAGGAGGCCCGGGCCGGGTCGGGGACGTCGCCGCGCGCGATGCCGAGCACCTGCTCGAGCACTCCGGCGAAGGCTTCGGCCGGCTGCGCGCCCGAAACGCCGTACTTCTGATCGAGTAGGAAGAATGGTACACCCGTGATGCCGAGGCCGCGGGCGCGGGCGATGTCCCGCTGCACGGCCTCGCCGAAGGCCTCGTCGTCGAGGGCGCTGCGCACCTCGTCGGCGTCGAGACCCGCCTCCGCACCGAGGCGGGCGAGCGCATCGGCGCTCGACATGTCCTCGCCCTCGGCGAAATAGGCGCGGAAGAGCCGCTCGAGCACGGCCGCCTGCACGCCCTCGCGCTTGGCGAGGTGCAGCATGCGGTGGGCGCGCTGCGTGTTCGCGTGCTTCACCCGCGCGAAGTCGAACACGATGCCCTCGGCCGCGGCCATCTGCGTCATCTCGCCGAGCATCTGCTCGACCCGGTCGGCGGGCATGCCCTTGTGCCGCACCAGGAAGTCGATCTCGCTGCCGCTGAAATCGAGGGGCGTGTCGGGGGCGAGCTCGTAGCTGTGGCTCTCGACCTCGATCTCGACGTCGGGGTGCTGCTCTCGGAAGGCGGCGACGCCGGCCTCGAAGCGGTGCTTGCCGATGTAGCACCAGGGGCAGGCGATGTCGGACCAGATATCGACGCGGATCTTGTCATTCACACTCGGTGCAGCGCACGGGGGCGCGCCGCTATTCCCGTGCGCTGGGATCCGGATGCACATCGGTTCCCCGAAGTCGCGCTCGAGCGCCGCTTCGAAAGCCTCCGCGAAGCGCTCGGCGTTCGCGGGTGCAACGCCGCGGCCCGAGCCGGCATTCCGCCGCGCGCGTCAGGCCGCGCGGTTCCAGGCTTCGACGAACGCGCGATACCCCGGATGGTCGGCGTAGGCGTCATCAGCCGCCGGCCGCAGCTGCGACGCCGCGGTGACGCAGAGCGTGCTGGCGGAGTACGAGAAGATGCAGACCCAGTCCTCGTCGTCCGCCGCGGCCTCGAGCGCCGGCGCGAAGCGACCGAAGTCGCTTCCGGCGACGTCGTCGGCCGCGGTCATCTCCACCCGGCCGGCGACGATGGAGACGGCGTCGACGCCGTTCGCCCGCTTGAGCTCGACGGCGGATCCCACACGATCGCCCAAGGAGCCGGGGGCGGCGAACACCTCGAGACTGCCCGCGGTGCGGCCGGCCTGCCCCTCCGGGCCGAGCACCTGCACGGCGATGGTGGAGAAGACCTGTGCCTCGGGCATCGCGTCGAGCTTCTCCGCGACGGGGAGCGCGTCGTCGAGCGAGCGCACCGCGACGCGCAGCGTGCTGGCGACCGCTTCGGTGCGTGCGATGCGTGCGGCAGTCCCGTCATCGAGCCTCGCGAGCAGGTCCCTGGCCCGTTCGCCGTCGGTGCCGGGGTCGATGCGCAGCGCATCGCTGCTCACCGTGACTTCCATGCCGACACCCCCGGCCAGGCGTTCGGCGACGGCCTGGGCGTCGGCGACCGCGCTCTCGTCGCGCACGCGCAGTTCCAGGGTGTCCGGGGTCGCCGAGAGCCAGAGCAGCTCTGCTTCGCGGCCGACGGCAGCGCTGACGGCCTCCGCCGCGCGTACCCAGGCCCCGTACTCCCCCTTCAACCGCACGTCTTCGGTCTTCGAGACGATCTCGAAATCGACGCCGCGATCGGCCGTGGGGCCGGAGGCGCTCGCATCCGTCTCCGCTCCCGTCTCCGCGGAGGCGAGTTCTGCGGCGAGACCGGGGAGTTCGGCGGCGAGCGCGAAGACGTCGCGCCCCGTCTCGACGGTGAACCAGAGCCACGCCAGATCGGCCTCGACGATGCGATCGTCGGTCTTCATGCGACCGACGACGCCGAGCATGCGCTCGTTGGCCGCGGCATCGGACGAGACCGGGAAGTCGATGCCGTCCGACTCGATGCCGAGCCACGAGACGACCGAGTGGGAGGCCTGGTAGGCGCCCATGCGATCGACGAGATCGCGCAGCTCGGCTTCGTCGAGCCCCGCGACCGTCACGACGGTGCCGCTGAAGTATCCCGACCAGGGCAGCGTATTGTGCTCGCCGAGATCCATCGTTGCGATGGCCGGGTCGGAGGCGAACTCGGCGCGGAACGCGTCGGCCCCGGCGCTGCCGGCGTTGACCGTGGCGCAGCCGCTCAGCGCGAGCGCCGCCGCGAGCACGGAACCGCAGAGCATCGAGCGCATGCGCCGGGAGATCATGCCTCGATGATCCTCGCACCGGGCACCGGGCCGGTCGCGGTGAGCGCCCGCACCCCCCGGCGCGTGAACACGCTGCGGAGCTCGGCGGCGGACTGCGCGTCGTCGACGAGGAACGCCACGGTCGGGCCCGACCCCGAGACGATGCCCGCGAGCGCGCCGAGCGATTCCCCGAGTTCGAGGAGTTCGAGCAGACCGGGGGCGAGTTTGAGCGCCGCGGCCTGGAGATCGTTGTGCATGGAATCCGCGAGCGATTCGGCGTCGCCGATGCGCACTGCCTGCAGCACCGCCGTATCCACCTTCACGGTCTCGGGCTGCGGGCCGAGCGCGCCGCGGTTCGCATCGCGGTGCTGGTCGAGGGCGCTGTAGACGACGGGTGTGCTGAGCCCCGCGTCCGAGAGCGCCAGCACCCAGTGGAAAGCGCCCTTCGCGAGCGCCGGGCTGAGTTCATCGCCCCGGCCGGTACCCACCGCGGTACCGCCCTCGAAGGCGAACGGCACATCGGCCCCCAGTTCGGCCGCGAGCGGCAGCAGGCCCGCGCGGCCGAGCCCGGTGCCCCAGAGCTCATCGCAGGCGAGCAGAGTGGCGGCCGCGTCGGCCGAGCCGCCGCCCATGCCGCCGGCGATCGGCACCCGCTTGAGCACGGTCAGCGATACGCCGCCCGGATAGCCCGTGCGTTCGGCGAGCAGCAGCGCGGCGCGCATCGCGAGATTGGTCTCGTCGGTCGGCAGCCCGGTCGAATCGATGGGGCCCACGAAGCGCAACGAGAAATCGTCGGCCGGCTCGGCGGTCACCTCTTCGCAGAGCGAGACGGCCTGGTAGAGCGACGCGACATCGTGGTACCCGTCGCGCTGCAGCGCGCCGACGCGGAAGAACACGTTGATCTTCCCAGGTGCGCGAACGGTGACCGATCGTCGCTGCTTCGTCCCCATGGGTCCACGCTAGCGCAACGGCACTCGCGAAGATGACATGCGCGTTCAGGCGCGCGCGGCCGCGGCTCTCGCGATCGCGAGGAAGTCGAGCACGCCGAGCTGTTCGGCGCGCAGCGTGGGGTCGATGCCCGCCGCTTCGAGCGTCGCCACCACGGCGCCGATGGGCCCGAGCACCGCCTGCAGCGACTGCCGCAGCATCTTGCGGCGCTGGGCGAACGCCGCGCCCACGAGCTCGAACACGACCACGCGCTCCGCTTCCGTGCCGAGCGGCTGCGGCGCGCGCTCGTAGCCCACGAGCACCGAGTCGACCCCCGGCACGGGCCAGAAGATGCGCCGGCTCACGCTGCCCGCGATGCGCCAGTCGCCGTACCAGGCGGCCTTCGCGCTCGGGGCGCCGTACTCCTTCGACCCGGGCCGTGCCGCGATGCGGTGGCCGACCTCGGCCTGCACCATGACGAGGCCGCGATCGAGGTCGGGGATGAGCTCGAGCAGGTGCATGAGGATCGGCACTGACACGTTGTAGGGCAGGTTCGCGACGAGTGCGGTCGGCGGCACCGGCAGCCCGGCGAGATCGGTGCTCGAGACGTCGAGCGCGTCGCTGCGGATCACCCGGAATCGCGCTTCGGCCCCGGGCTGCATCGCCCGCACGGTGGCCGGCAGTTCGGCGGCGAGGCGGTGGTCGATCTCGACCGCGGTGACATCCGCGCCCGTTTCGAGGATGCCGAGGGTCAGCGATCCGAGCCCGGGGCCGATCTCGATCACGCCGGAGCCCGCTTCGACCCCCGCGAGACGCACGATCTTGCGCACGGTGTTCGGATCGATCACGAAGTTCTGGCCGAGCTTCTTCGTCGGCGAGACGTCGAGGCGCTCGGCGAGCTCCCGCACCTCCGAGGGGCCGAGCAGGCCCGACCCGTCGCCGTCGCTCATGCCGCCGACTCCTCGAGGCCTTCGTCCCACGAGCCGTAGACCTTCTCGGTGTTCTTCGCGAGCTGCGCGCAGAGCTCGTCGACGTCGGTATCGAGGGTCTCCGCCATGCGGCGCACCGTGTGGGGCAGCAGATAGGGCGCATTGGGCCGGCCGCGGAACGGCTCGGGCGTCAGGAACGGGGCATCGGTCTCGACGAGCACGAGCTCGGGCTTCGCGACCGAGAGCGCCTCGCGCAGGGCCGGGGCGTTCTTGAACGTCATGGTGCCCGCGAACGACATGTACCAGCCGTGATCGTTGCAGATGCGCGCGAGCTCGGCATCGCCCGAGAAGCAGTGGAACACGGTGCGCGCGGGCGAACCGATGCGCTTCAGCGTCGCGACGACCTCGTCATGGGCGTCCCGGTCGTGGATCTGCATGGCGATGCCGTTCGCCTTCGCGATGTCGATGTGCGCCTCGAACGATTCGATCTGCGCCTCGCGGCCGTCTTCGCCCGTGCGGAAGAAGTCGAGCCCGGTCTCGCCGACGGCGCGCACGCGCGGCTGCGCTGCGAGCCTCGCGATCTCCGAGAGCTGCGCCGAGAGCAGCCCCTGGTCGAAGAGCTTCGGCGCCTCGTTCGGATGCAGCGCGACCGCGGCGAGCACGCGCGGGTCGGCCGCAGCGAGCGCCGCGCTCCAGCGGCTGGTCTCGAGGTCGGTGCCCACCTGCACGACGCCGCGCACGCCGACGGCGGCCGCTCGATCGAGCGATTCGACGGGGTCCAGCACGTCGAGTCCGTCCTCGAACTCGAGATGGGTGTGGTTGTCGTAGAGCGGCACGGCGAGCGGTTCGGGGTTCGCCGGCCGCGTCAGGTCGCGCGCGCCGCTCCTCTCGGAGCCGGTCTGCCGCTTGCGCAGCCCGCCCGCGGGCGGGGCCGGGGCGGCTCCGCCCTGCCCGGTCGTCGCCATGCTCACTTGCCCTCGGTCGCCGTGTCGATGCGCGGGAAGAGCACGTCGAGCGCCTGCTGCGACGTGCCGGCTGCGAGGCGGCCCCAGGTACCGGAATCGCGCAGCGGCCGGTCGGCGAGCGCGCCGAGCGTCGCCTCCGCACCGAGCGCGGTCCAGAGCTTCGCGGTCGCGACGGGCAGCACCGGCGAGAGCAGCTCGGCGAGCACGCGCAGGCCCTCGGTCGCGGTGTAGAGCACGGTGCCGAGCCGGGCGGCGTTCGCCTCGTCCTTCGCGAGCGCCCACGGCTGCTGCTCCTGCACGTAGCCGTTGAGCGCGTCGACGAGCTCCCAGATCGCGGCGATCGCCTCGTGGATGGCGAACTCCTCGATCTTCGCGTCGGCGCGACCGGCGACGCTCGCGGCGAGCTCGCGGATCGCCGCATCGGACGGCTGCTCGGGGCCGGCCTCGGGCACGCTGCCGCCGAAGTACTTCGCGTTCATCGCGAGCACGCGGCTGGCGAGGTTGCCGAAGCCGTTGGCGAGCTCGGCCTGGTAGCGGGCCGACAGATCCTCCCAGCTGAAGGAGCCGTCATGCCCGAAGGCGATCGCGCGCATAAAGTAGTAGCGGAAGGCGTCCGAGCCGAAGGTGTCGGTGATCTCGTTGGGGGCGATGCCCGTGAGCTTCGACTTCGACATCTTCTCGCCGCCGACGAGCAGCCAGCCGTGCGCGAAGACGTGCTTCGGCACTTCGAGCCCCGCGGCCATGAGCATGGCGGGCCAGATCACGGCGTGGAAGCGCAGGATGTCCTTGCCGACGATGTGGTTCGCGGGCCAGCGGCGCGCGAACTCCTCGGCGTCCGAGCCGTACCCGGTCGCGGTGACGTAGTTCAGCAGGGCGTCGAACCAGACGTAGGTGACGTGCGATGCGTCCCACGGGATCGGAATGCCCCAGTCGAACGAGGTGCGCGAGATCGAGAGATCCTCGAGCCCCTGCTGCACGAAGGCGATGACCTCGTTGCGCGCGCTCGCTGGCTGCACGAAGTCGGGGCGCTCCTCGTAGAGCGCGAGCAGGCGCTCCTGGAACGCGCTCATCTTGAAGAAGTAGTTCTTCTCCTGCAGCAGCTCGAGCGGCTTGGAGTGGATCGCGCAGACCTTCTCGCCCGCGAACGCGCCCTCGCCGTCGACGATCTCGTTCTTCGGCTTGAACTCCTCGCAGCCGACGCAGTAGAGCGCCTCGAATTCGCCCGCGTACACGTGGCCGTCGTCGTGCAGCTTCTGCAGGAACTTCGCGACGCCCTCCTCGTGCCGGGCGTCCGTGGTGCGGATGAAGTCGTCGTTCGAGATGTCGATCGTGTCGAGCAGCGGCTTCCAGGCGCTCTCCACGAGACGGTCGGCCCACTCCTTCGGCGCCACGCCGTTCGCGGTCGCGGTCCGCAGGATCTTCTGCCCGTGCTCATCGGTGCCGGTGAGGAACCAGGTGTCGTCGCCCGCCTGGCGGTGCCATCGGGCGAGCACGTCCGCGGCCACCTCCGTGTACGCATGCCCGATGTGGGGCGCGTCGTTCACGTAGAAGATGGGGGTCGTGAGGAAGAACGAATCCGAAGCCATGGATTCCATTCTATTGCGAACCGCCGGGCGGCCGGGACCGCATTACGCGGCGGTGATCTCGGCTTCGATGCGCACCGGGAAGTTCACGGAGTTCGCGATGAAGCAGTGCTGGTGCGCGGCATCGTGGGCCGAGAGGGCCGCATCGATCATCGAGGGATCGGCCACGGTCACCCGGGGGCGCAGCACGACCTCGGTGAAGCGGCCCCCGAGCCCCTCCTGCATGATCGTGCCGGCCGCATCGTCGGTATACGCGGTCACGACGACGCCCGCCCGCACCGCCATGTGCAGGTACGAGAGCATGTGGCACTGCGCGAGCGCGCCGATGAGCAGCTCCTCCGGGTTCCAGCGATCCCTGTCGCCGTGGAACACCCGGGCCGCCGACGCCTCGATCGTCTGCCGCAGCGCCCCCGAGAGCTCGAGCTCGCGGCCGTAGTCGCGGAACCCGCTCGTGCCGGTGCCGCGGTTGCCCCGCCACTCGACGGTGGCCTCGAAGACGTGCTCATCGCGCATGCCCTTCAGCGTAGTCCTCCGTGCTCCGCGCGTCAGCCGGACGCTCGTTGCGCGCCAGCCGGACGCTCGTTGCGCGTCGGCCGGACGCTCGGAGCCTGTCCGTCGCCGTCGGCGCGCAGGGCGCCGCTCTGCAGAAGCGCCCTGCCGGGAGTAAGATCGAGCGTATGAGCGAAGCGACCGTTACCGAATCCACTATCCCCCAGGAGCGTCTCGTCGTCACCGAGATCCCCGGGCCGCGCTCACGAGAGATCCACGCCAGGCGCCAGGCCGTCATCCCCCCGGGAGTGCACAGCGTCATGCCGGTCTACATCGAGAGCGCGCACGACTCGATCCTCGTCGACGTCGATGGCAACCGCATCATCGACGTCTGCGGCGGCATCGGCGTCACCACGATCGGCCACACCGACGACGCGGTCGTCGCGGCGGCCCGCGAGCAGCTGGGCAAGGTCACCCACACGCTGTTCACCATGACCCCCTACGAGCCCTACGTGCAGGTCGCCGAGCACCTCGCGAAGCACGTGCCCGGCTCGACCCCCGAGAACCCGTACAAGACGCTGCTGATGAACTCGGGCGCCGAGGCCGTCGAGAACGGCGTCAAGATCGCCCGCAAGCACACCGGCCGCCCGGGCGTCGCGGTGCTCGAGCACGCCTACCACGGCCGCACCATGCTCACCAGCAGCATGAACCACAAGGCCGCGCCGTACGCGCTCGGCTACGGCCCGCGCGCCGGCAACATCTACAAGGCGCCGAACTCGTACCCGCTGCACGACGGCCTGACCGGCGAGGAAGCGGCGAAGCGCACCATCGCCCACCTCGAGAAAGTCGCGGGCGCAGAAGACCTCGCCTGCCTCGTGGTCGAGCCCATCCAGGGCGAGGGCGGGTTCATCGTCCCGGCCGACGGCTACCTGCCGGCGCTCGCCGCCTGGTGCCGCGAGAACGGCATCGTCTTCATCGCCGACGAGGTGCAGGCCGGCATGGCGCGCACCGGCACCGTCTTCTCGATCGAGCAGTTCGGCGTCGAGCCCGACATCGTGCTCTCGGCGAAGGGCATCGCGGGCGGCCTCCCCCTCTCGGGCATCACCGGCCGCGCCGAGATCATGGACAAGTCGCAGCCCGGCGGTCTCGGCGGCACCTTCGGCGGCAACCCCGTCGCCTGCGCCGCGGCGGTCGCCGTGTTCGAGCAGATCGAAGAGCTGAACCTGCTCGCCGAGGCCAAGCGCATCGAGATGACCTTCGGGTCGGCGCTGCGCCGTCTGCAGGAGAAGCACGCGTGCATCGCCGAGGTGCGCGGCAAGGGCGCCATGCTGGCGGCCGAGTTCGTGAAGCCCGGCACCCTCGAGCCCGACACCGAGATGGTCGCGCACATCATCGATTACGCGGGCAAGCGCGGCGTGCTGCTGCTCTCGAGCGGCGTCTACAACCAGGCCATCCGCTTCCTGCCGTCGCTCAAGATGACCGACGCGCTGATCGAGGATGTCGTGAGCGTCATCGACGAGGCCATCAACGCCGCCTGATCCCTCTCGCGAATGAGCCCGCGGCCGAGTCTTCGGTCGCGGGCTCACTCATGCCTGCTGCGCTGTCCCCGCGTGCGTACGCACCGCTGCACTGCTGCTCTGGCGCGGCGTGCGGGAAAAAGTGCGGAATTCGGGGCGGATTCCGCACAAGTTCGTGCATTCGGCGCCGCTGCGCTTCGGCGGTCGCCAAGGATCGGCCAGCTGCGGGCGTGGATCGCCGACGATCAGGGCGGAGGCGCCGGCGCTCAGGCGTCGTCGAGGGTGATGCCAGCTGACTCGAGGCTGCCGGTGTCGATGACGTCGCCGACCGCGTGCACGTCGATCACGACGACCGTGACGTTGTCGCGGCCCATGTTCTCGACGGCCTCGCGCACGAGCGTGCGCGCTGCGGCCTCGGCCGTCGGCTCGGAGGCGAGGAAGTGCTGGATGCCGACCTCGGTGAGCTCCTTGGTGAGCCCGTCTGAGCACAGCAGCAGGCGCTGGCCCGGGATCAGGGCGAGCGACGTGTAGTCGGGAATCGGCGGCTCGTTGAAGCCGACCGCGCGGGTGATGACGTTCGCGTGCGGGTGCACCTCGGCCTCTTCGGGCGTGATCGAGCCCGTGTCGATGAGGTGCTGCACGACCGAGTGGTCGACCGTGATCTGGCTCAGCGCGCCCTTGAAGTACTGGTAAACGCGCGAGTCGCCGATGTTGAAGACCCGCCACGTGGGCTCCTCATCGGTGCCGATGCAGACGCCCGTGACCGTCGTGCCCGCACCGAGCTCGGTCTCGCCCACATCGAGCTCGATGTCGTCGACGGCGTCGCCGAGCATCTCGTCGATATCGGCCTGAGCGACGCTCTCGCGCCCGCCGAGCTCGGCGAGGCGGCGCACGACGGCGGCCGAGGCGACCTCGCCGGCGGAGTGACCGCCCATGCCGTCGGCGACCGCGAAGATCGGCGGCAGCACCACGTAGCTGTCCTGGTTGTTGTCGCGCCGGGTGCCGACATCGGTGAGCCCGAACCAGGAGAGTTCGATTTCGAGGTCGCTGTCGGGGCGATACCGCAGTCGCTTACGTGCTGCGTTCGCGCCGCGTACTGTCACAGTCTCCACCCCATATACACCAGAACATCCTACCCTGCCAGAGTACCGGGCAATTGCGTAATCCCGGTGACGGCGGCCGTTCAGCCGCCGTGCACGTGGGGCTTGCGGGCGACGACCACGGTGATGCCCTGTTCGCGCATGCGCGTGATGTGGCGCGTCTCGGTCGCGGCGTCGACGATGACGATGTCGAAGTCGGCGAGCGGAGCGACCGCGTGCAGCGCCCTGCGGTCGAACTTCGTGTGGTCGACGAGCAGGATGCGCTGCGCCGAGGCGGCGAACATCGCCTGTTTCACGTCGATCGTCTCGAGGTTCTGATGAAAGGCGATGTCGTCGCACACCGCGGCCGTCGAGAGGAAGCAGACATCGGCCCGCATGCGCGAGATCGCGGAGGTCGTCACACGGCCCATGAACGAGCTGCACCAGTTGTAGTACTGCCCCCCGACGCCGTGCAGCGTGATGCCGCTGGTCTCGCGCAGCTGCTCCATCGAGGTCAGCGTGTTCGTGATGACCGTGAGCGGCCGCTTCGTGCGCAGGTGCGGCAGCATGCGCACGACGGTGGTCGAATCGTCGATCATGATGGCCTGGCCGGGTTCGACGAACTCCATCGCGGCGTGCGCGATGGCCTCCTTCTCGGCGTTCTGGCGGCTCGAACGGAAGACGTCGCTCGACTCGACGAGGGAGGTCGACATCGCGGCGGCCACACCGCGGTTCTTGCGCAGCAGGCCGCGGCGTTCGAGCTCGTCGAGGTCGCGGTGGATCGTCATCGTGCTGACCTCGAAGCGCTCGGCGAGCTGCTCGATGCGCACCGCGCCCTCGGCGACCACCATCTCGGTAATCGCCTGCTGACGCTGACCCTGGCGGTTGTTGCGCTGCCCGCCCGCTTCCTCATTGCTCACGTTCGTCTCCCGTCGCCGCCGCTCAGTTCTGCGAACCGGCGATCTCATCCACGATATCGGCGAGGGCCGCGGCATCGTGCGCGAATCGGCCGAGGAAGAGCCCGTCGACGTCGCCCGCGAGCGCGCCGATCGTGCCGCGCTGCGCGCTTCCGCCGTAGATGACCGAGGCCGGCACGTGCGCGAAGTCGGTATCGAGCCAGGCGCGCAGGCGCGTACCGACGGAACGCACGTACTCGGCCGACGCCGGTTCGGCCCGGCCGATCGCCCATTCCGGTTCGTACGCGACGACGACCTCGCTGCGCTCATCGATGCTCGTGACATGCGCGAGCGCATCGGAGAGCTGGGCGATGCAGACCTCCGCCGCCTCGTCGGGCGACGTCGACTCGGGTTCGCCGACGCACATGACCGGGATCAGACCGTTGCGGAAGGCCGCGTCGAGCTTGCGCCCGATCGTCTCCGCATCCTCTCCGAAGATGCGCTTGCGCTCGGCGTGGCCGACCTCGACGTACCGGCAGCCGAGATCCGCGAGGTCGCTGCCGCTCACCGCTCCGGTGAACGCCCCGCGATCCTCCCAGTGCAGATCCTGCGCCCCCCACGAGACCGGGGTGCCCGCGAGCTCCTGCTGCACGGCGGTCATCGCGGGAAGGGAGGGCAGCGCGAAGAGGCGCACCCGCCCCTCGCGCACGGCCTCGGAGGCCCGCGAGAGCGCGGCGACGTCACGGGCCCAGGCCCGCGTACGCGCGATATCGAGGTAGAGCTTCAAGCTCACGCCGAGCAGGGCCGGGGGCCGTGCGGCCCCCGCGCCGGCGAGCAGAGCGGATTCAGGCACAGGACCCCGTCTGCTCGTACCCTTCGATCTCGGCGACCTTCGCGGCCGATGCGGAGGTCTCGTCGAACTCGTAGCCGAGCCACTCGCGTGCGAGACGGCGGGCGAGCTCGAGGCCGATCACGCGCTGGCCGAAGGTCAGCACCTGCGCGTTGTTGCTCAGCACGCTGCGCTCGACGCTGAAGCTGTCGTGCGCGGTGACCGCGCGGATGCCGGTGACCTTGTTCGCAGCGATCGCGACGCCGAGGCCGGTGCCGCACACGAGCAGCGCGCGGTCGGCTTCGCCGTCGCGCACCTTCTCGGCCGCCGCGACTGCGACGCGGGGGTAGGGCGTGTGCCCGTCGGAATCGACTCCGACATCGGTGACCGATGCCACGCGCGGATCGTTCTCCAGATCCTTCTTGAGCGCTTCCTTGTACTGGTAGCCGGCGTCATCAGCGCCGATCACGATGCGCCACTGGGCGGTCATGATTCCTCCTTCGTGTGTGAATTGTCGAGCGTCTCTGCGATCGCGCGCATGGCGTGCACGAATGAGACCGCGCCCGGGTCGGGCGTGCCGAGGCTCTTCTCCATGTGCGGCCGCGCACGTCCCATGCGCGGCAGCAGGTCTGCGGTGGCGTCGGCGGCGGATCGCGATGCCTCGACGGCGTCTCGCCAGCTCCGGCGCAGCGACGTCCCGTTCGATACCGCGCTCTCGAGCGCCTCGGCGAAGGGCACGAGGGCATCGACGAGCGTCTTGTCGCCGACCTCGGCCTTGCCGTAGCGCTGCACTTCGTCGCGCGCGGCCGACACGGCCCGCGCCACGGTGACGGCGTCGGCCGCCGACCCGCCGATGACCCGGCCCGCGGCACGCAGCCCCGCGCCCCAGAGCGCACCGGACGTGCCGCCGGCCTTGTCGGCCCATTCGTCGCCGGCGTACTCGAGCACGGTGCCCGCATCGGCGCCGGCGGCTGAGGCCTCGGCCGCCGCCGCGTCGGCCGCGTGCGATCCGCGCTGCATGCCGATACCGTGGTCGCCGTCGCCGGCGATGGCGTCGAGGCGCCCGAGCTCGTCGACCTCGCGGTCGATGACCTCGCGCACGGCGCGGATCGCCGCTGCGGCGACCTCCCCTGCACGCTCGGCTTCCGGAGTCGCGGCGGCGGCGAAGCCCGCTCCCGCCGAGACGGCGGCCGGCGCGACCGCGGCATCCTCGCCGGCCTGCTCGACGGCGCCCTTGCGGTAGGCGGCGCTGTAGGCGGGGGCGCGCCAGGCCTGCTCGAGCTCGTCATCGAGCCACATCAGCGTCAGTGACAGCCCCGCCATCTCGAAGCTGGTGGCGTACTCGCCGACCTCGGGTTCGACGGCGACGATGCCGTGCGACTCGAGCTGCTGCGCGACCGCCCGCCAGACGACGAAGAGCTCTTCGGACTTGATCGAGCCGAGGCCGTTGACGATGGCCGCCACACGGGCACCCCGCGCCTCGCCGACGCCGTCGGGCAGCTCGCCGAGCAACGAGTCGACGAAGAAGGCGCCGAGCTCATCGGCGGTCGGGATGTCGCGCATCTCGATGCCGGGCTCGCCGTGGATGCCCATGCCCACGGCCATCTTGCCGGCGGGAACGGTGAACAGGGGTTCGGTCGCGCCGGGCAGCGTGCAGCCCGAGAACGCGACGCCGATCGACCGGGTGCGCGAATTCGCGCGCTCGGCGAGGTCGGCGACTCCGTCGAGGTCGCGGCCGTGCTCCGCCGCCCATGCGGCGACCTTGAACACGGGCAGATCGCCGGCGATGCCGCGACGCTGGTGCTGCTCGCCCTGCGGGGCGGAGAAGATGTCGTCCGTCACACGCACCGTGCGCGTCGGAATGCCGCTCTCGCGCAGCCGCTCCTGCGCGAGGTCGAAGTTCAGCGCATCGCCGGCGTAGTTGCCGTAGCTCAGCAGCACACCGGCGGGGGTCGCGACGGCCTGCGCCGCCGAGAAGACCTGACGGCTGCTCGGCGATGCGAAGATATTGCCCATCGCGGCCGCATGGGCGAGGCCCGGCCCGATGAGTCCCGCGAATGCGGGGTAATGACCCGAACCGCCGCCGATGACGACGGCGACCTGGCCGTCGGGGGTGGCGCTGCGGCGGGCCGCTCCGCCCGGCACCAGGCGCACGAGCGAGGGGTGGGCCGCGGCGAAGCCTTCGGCCGACTCTTCGGCGAATGCCGCGGGGTCGTTCATCAAGTAGCTCATGATCCCTCTCCTGGGGTCGTTCGGTGGTGCCGGTCGGGCCGACGCCCGGGACGGGCAGCGCTGCGGCTGCCTCGGCCCCGGGCGTCGATCCCTGTCGAGAATCGACCGGATTATTCGGTGTAGACGAAAGGCTCGGTCATCTTGTCGACGTTGTCCTTCGTGATGAGGATGCAGTCGATGGCGATCTTCTCGGTCTCCGGCTCGGTGCCGTTCTTGATGTAGTCGTCGGCCATCTCGACGGCCTGCTTCGAGAACGTGGCGACCGGCTGCAGCACGGTGTACGCGAGCTCGCCGTTCTTGATCGCATCGACCGCGTCGGGAGCGCCGTCGAAGCCGCCGACGATCATGCCGTCGAGACGACCGGCCTCCTTCAGTGCGGCGATCGCACCGAGCGCCATCTCGTCGTTGCCCGCCATCACGCCGGTGATATCGGGGTTCGCCTGCAGCAGTGCCTGCATCTTGTCGTGGCCCTTGGTGCGATCCCAATCGGCGACCTCTTCGCCGACCTTGACGAGCTCGGGGTACTGGCTGATGACGGTGGTGAAGCCGTTCGAACGGGTCTGCGCGTTGTTGTCCGAGGGCGCGCCGAAGAGCTCGACGTAGTTGCCGGCCTCGCCCATGGCCTTGACCCACTCCTGCGCGCCGAGAGCGGCGCCCTGCGCGTTGTTCGAGACGAGCTGCGCCTTCGCGAGGCCGCTCTCGTTGATCTCGGCGTTCACGAGGAAGACGGGGATGCCGGCGGCATCGGCCTTCTTCACCGCGGCGACCGAGCCGTCGGCGTTCGCGGGGTCGAGGATGATGGCCTTGGACTTGTTCGAGATCGCGGTGTCGATCAGCGTGTTCTCGGTATTGGCGTCGCCCTTGTGGGCGCCGACGGTCGCCTCGTAGCCGAGCTCCTTGGCGGTGGCCGCGGCGATGTCGCCCTCGGTCTTCCAGTACGGGTTCGCCGGGTCGTTCACGATGATCGTGATGAGGCCGCCGGCTTCGCCGCCGTCGCCGCCCGAGCTATCGGCGCCGCCCGAGGAGCAGGCCCCGAGCCCGAAAACGAGAGCGCCCGCAGCAGCGAGGGCTGCAATAGCCTTCTTCTTCATGTGGTGTTTCCTTTCTGAGGGTGTCGGCGGCGGGTGGACCGCCGACGGGGAAGTCTGGAGCCGGCCCGCTGAGGCCGGGCTTCTGACTGGTAGTGGGGGTCAGGGGGCGGCGGGCGCCGCTGCGGGGGCCGAGGCCTTCGCCGGCTTGCGCCGACGACCGTAGTCGAGCGAGTTCAGCAGCACTGCGACGACGATGACTGCGCCGATGAAGACCATCTGCCAGTACGCCGAGACGCCGACGATGACGAGGCCGTCCGAGAGGAAGCCGATCACGAGGGCACCGAGCAGGGTGCCGCGGATGTTGCCGCTGCCGCCCATCAGCGAGGCGCCGCCGATGACGACCGCGGCGATGGCCGTCAGTTCGTAGGTGTTTCCGGCGGTGGGGCTCGCGCTGGTGAGGGTCGAGGCGAGGATCAGGCCGGCGACCGCGGCGCAGATGCCCGAGATGACGTAGACCCAGACTTTGACGCTGCGCACGGGCACGCCCGAGAGCTCGGCCGCGCGTTCGTTGCCGCCCGAGGCGTACAGCCAGCGGCCGAAGCGCGTACGGCCGAGCAGCCAGCCGAGCACGAGCGCGACGACGACCATGATAATGACGCCGATCGGGATGTTGAAGATGCGGTTGAAGCCGACCCAGTCGAAGCCCGTGTTGCCGAGCTCGTCCTTACCCGCGAGGTTGTTGATGGTGAGGCCGTTGGTCATGAGGAGGGCCGCCCCGCGCACCACGTAGAGCATGCCCAGCGTCGCGACGAAGGGGGCGACCTTGAATCGCGCGACGAGCACGCCGTTGATGAGGCCCACCAGCGCGCCGATGCCGCACGAGAGCGCGATCACGACGGGCACGTTCGGGTAGAGCGTGATGCCGAGGAAGTTGATCGGCACGCCCTGCAGCAGGTGGCCGGCGATGATCGCCGAGAACCCGAGCGTCGAGCCGACCGACAGGTCGATGCCGCCGTTCAGGATGACGAGCAGCATGCCCATGCCGAGCATGGCGTAGATGGCGACGTGCGACGCCATGATGAGGACGTTGTCGAGCGTCAGGTAGTTCGGCGAGAGCAGCGAGAACACGACGATGATCAGGATCAGCGCGAGGAATGCGCGGCCCTCGATCAGCAGCTTCGTGAAGGAGAAGCTCTTCTTCTGGGATTCAACGATCCCGGTGCTTGTTGTGGTCGTCATAGTGAGTCAATCCGTTCTGAGGCGTTATGCGGCCACGGCCTCGCCGGAGGCGGCCATGATCATGTCCTTGGTGGCGTCGGGAGTGAATTCCGCCGAGATCTCCCCGCGTCGCATCACGATGATGCGGTGGGCGATGCTCAGGCACTCCCCCACCTCCGAGGTGGAGTAGACGACGGCGACGCCTTGCTTCGCGCGATCGGCGAGCAGGCGGAAGACCTCGCCCTTCGCGCCCACATCGATGCCGCGGCTCGGCTCGTCGAGGAGCATCACCTTCGGCTCGGTCGCCACGATCTTACCGATGACGACCTTCTGCTGGTTGCCGCCCGAGAGCGCGCCGATCGGCAGTTCGGGCCCCGGGGTCTTCACCGTCACGGCCTTGATCAGGTCCTTCGCGCGGAGCTTGTCGATACCGCGCGAGATCATGCCGCGGGTCATGCTGTCGGCGAGACTCGCGAGCGTGAGGTTGCGACCGACGTCGAAGGTCTGCACGAGACCGTCGCGCTGGCGATCCTCGGGCACGAGGCCGATGCCGGCTTCGATGCGATCGGCGATCGACATGCCGAGCACCGACGCGCCCCCGAGCAGCACATCGCCGCCGGCGACGTGACCGCGGCCCGCGATCGATTCGAGCAGCTCGGTGCGGCCGGCGCCCATCAGACCGTAGATGCAGACAATCTCGCCCTCGCGGACATCGAGATCGAGCCGGTTCACGACCGCGCGCTCGGGGTTCTCGGGGTCGAGCACCGTGAGGCCCTGCACGCTCAGCACGCTCTCGCCGAACTCGTAGCCCGTGGGGGGCGAGCCGAGGTCGAAGTTGTCACCGACCATGTTCTTCACGATCCACTCGAGATCGATCTCGTCGCGGTCGCCGTGCGCCGTCATGTTGCCGTCGCGCAGCACCACGGCGAGGTCGGTGATCTCGAGCGCCTCTTCGAGGTGGTGGGAGATGTAGACGATCGCGACGCCGCGGGCGAGCAGATCCCTGATGATGCCGAAGAGCACCTCGACCTCGGCGGCCGCGAGAGCCGATGTCGGCTCGTCCATGATGAGGATGCGGGAGTTCACCGAGAGGGCGCGCGCGATCTCCACGATCTGCTGCTGGCCGACGCGCAGGTCGGAGACGAGCGTGTCGGGGGTGATCTTCAACTGCATCTCCTCGAGGAGAGCGCGAGTCTGCCGCTCCTCCTCGGCGAAGTCCACGCCGAGCGGGCCCGCGATCTCGCGGCCCATGAATATGTTGTCGCGCACCGACAGGTTCGGGGCGAGGCTGAGCTCCTGGTGGATGATCGAGATGCCGCGGTCGCGCGCATCGTTCGTCGAGGCGAAGTGCACCGGCTCGCCGTCGAGCACGATCTCGCCCGAGGTCGGCTGCTCGACGCCCGAGAGGATCTTCATGAGCGTCGACTTGCCGGCGCCGTTCTCGCCGAAGAGGGTGGTCACGGCGCCCTTGCGCACTTCGAAGTTCACGCCCTTCAGCGCACGGGTGCCCCCGTAGGTCTTCACGATGTCGCGGGCTTCGAGCACGACATCGGTCTGCGAGGCGCTCATTCGACATTCACCGCCACGGGGGTCACGAGCCAGGCGCTCGGGTTCAGCAGGGTGAACGCGCCGGTGATCTCGACGGTCTTGCCCGCGAGCGAGGCCACGTCGACGTCGCCGACGACCTGGGTCTTGACCTCGTCGTTCAGCGCGGCGGCGGCGTTCTGGAACTCGATCTGGTTCTTGAACTCGCCGAATTTGATGTCGCCGGTCGCGTCGCGCAGCTCGGTGCCGTTGATCGCGGGGCCGAACTGCACGCGCAGGGTGAGGTCTGCGGGCATGCCGTCGACGGCGATGTTGTAGATGCCCGAGGCGCCTTCGCCGACGACGCCGGTGAACGTCGTGCTGAAGACCGGGCCGCCGGAGCTCTGCACCGCGTACTCGTCGGCGGCAGCGGCCGGGTCTGCGGCGATCGCGTTCGCGAGCTCGACGGAGTCGACGGCGCGGTCTTCGACGCCCTCCTTCACGGTGTCGAACTTCTCGGCGCCGAAGGTGGCGGGGTCGAAGGCGGCCTGCGCCTGCGCGAGCGGGTCGTCGCTCGAGACGACCTTGGTGCCGAGCGCCAGGAAGGCGATCACGACGACCGCGACGGCGATGCCGATGAGGCGCTTCGCGTTCTTCGAGAGGCGCTTGCCCTTCGGCGCGCGCTTCGGCTCGGGTGAAGTCTGGTTCACAGGAGTACCTTCGATTCTGAGTCGTTCGGGCGGATCTGGAGCTTGCGGCCCTCGCCCTTGCGGAACATGTCGAGCGCCTGCTCGTAGTCGTCGAGCGTGAACGAGTGGCTGATCATCGCGCGGGCGTTGATCGCTCCCGCCTCGAACATCTGCACGGCGCGGCCGAAGGAGTTCAGCACGGCCATCGTGCCGACGATCGAGATCTCGTCTCGGTACACGCGGAAGGGCGAGAACTGCGCGGTCTTGTCGGCGGGCGCGACGCCGAAGTCCTGGAAGTAGCCGGCGGGCTTCACACGGGTGAGCGCGTCTTCGATCGCGCGGATGTTGCCGGTGCAGTCGATGACCACGTCCCACTTCTCGCGGTCGGCGTCGTCGGCGCTGGTGTAGCGCAGCTCGATGCCGCACTCGGCTGCGGTAGCGAGGCGGGTCTCGTTGAGGTCGACGATCGTGACGGTCGCGGCGCCGGCGCGGGTGGCGAGCTGGGCCATGAGCAGGCCCATCGTGCCGGCTCCGAAGACGAGCACGTGGTCGCCGATGCGGCGGGGCAGCACGTCCCAACCGCGGATGGCGCAGGCGAGGGGCTCGATGAGCGCGGCCTCGTAGATGTCCGTGCTCTCGCTGAGCTTGTAGACGTTCTGCGAGGGGGCGACGAAGAACTCCTGCGAGGCGCCGTCGGAGGCGACGACGCCGAGACCGTTCCAGGCCGGGCAGAGGTTCTGATGGCCGTTCAGGCAGAGCTCGCACTCGCCGCAGGTCGTCGAGGGGTTCACCGCGACCTTGTCCCCGACCTTGAAGTCGAACACGCCGCTGTTCACGTCCTCGCCGAGCGCGACGATGGTGCCCGTGGCCTCATGGCCGGGCACGAGCGGGAACACGGTGCCTTCGAATTCACCGTCGAGCACATGGGTATCCGTGCCGCAGATGCCGACGGCCGCGGTCTTGATCAGGATCTCCTTGTACCCGGGCGTCGGCGTCGGCCGCTCTTCGAGCGTCAGCTCGCCCTGAGAGGTGAATACCACTGCGCGCATTCGTAGCTCCATTGCATGTTTCCAGCCGGGCGGCGGGCGGCGGAATGCACCACCCGGCTCCAGCAGACGTTATGTTATCTTTACCGTGATCTTGTCGTTTGATTACGTGATTTTGATCATAAGAACGTAACATCTGCTTGTCAACACGACGCGGACGCGATCACTTCGCCCCGCGCCCCAGGTCGAATGAAAACTCCGGGAACGCCGCCGTTTCGGAGCCCACAGGGAAGGAATAACGATATGACAACGAACATTCCGGAGCGCATGCGCGCCAATGTGCTCATGTCCGCCGGCAGGCTCGAGATGCAGGATCGGCCGGTGCCGGTGCCGCGGCCCGACGAGGTGCTCGTGGAGGTCACCGCCGTCGGCGTCTGCGGCTCGGATGTGCACTTCTTCCATGAGGGCGGCCTCGGCGACTGGGTCGTCACGGAGCCGCTCGTGCTCGGTCACGAGTCGGGCGGCCGCATCGTCGCGGTCGGCAGCGCCGTCGACCCCGCCCGCATCGGCGAGCGGGTCTCGATCGAGCCGCAGCATCCCTCCCCCGGTTCGCGCGAAACGCTGCGCGGCGACTACCACCTCGACCCCGGGATGCAGTTCTACGCCGTGCCCGGCACCGACGGCGCCTTCCAGCAGTACGCGACCATCCAGAGCCACTTCGCCCACCGCATCCCCGATTCGCTGAGCGATTGGGGCGCAGGGCTCCTCGAACCGCTCTCCGTCGCCATCGCCGCGTCCCGCAAGGCCGCCATCGGCCTCGGCGACCGCGTGCTCATCACCGGCGCCGGCCCGATCGGCCTGGCCCTCTCCCAGGTCGCGCGCGCCGCGGGCGCCAGCGAGATCGTCGTGACCGATCTCAGCGAGGAGCGCCGGGCGACCGCCACCCGATTCGGCGCGACGGCGACGCTCGACCCGGTGCGCGACGCGGCCGAGATCGCGGCGCTCGGGGCCGACTCCTACATCGACGCCTCGGGCGCCGGCCCCGCGATACTCAGCGGCCTCGAAGCGCTGCGCTCGGGCGGCCACGCCGTGCTCGTCGGTATGGGCGTGAACGAGCTGGTCATGCCGGTCACTCGCATCCAGAACCAGGAGCTCGTCGTCACCGGCGTGTTCCGGTACGCGAACACCTGGCCGGCGGCGATCGCACTGGCCGCGTCGGGTCAGGTGTCGCTCGACGAGATGGTGACCGGCACGTTCTCGCTCGCAGAGGTGGCCGATGCGCTGAACTCCACGGCGGATCCGAACACCATCAAGTCGATCGTCGAACCGCAGCGCTGACCCGCCCGTGCACGTTCAGGCGGCGGCGACCGCCCGCCCGGCCGCGCGCCCGCTGAACAGGCACCCACCGAGGAAGGTGCCTTCGAGGGCGTTGTAGCCGTGGGCGCCGCCTCCGCCGAAGCCGGCGGCCTCGCCCGCCGCGTACAGCCCCGGTACCGGGGCGCCCTCCGGGCCGATCGCCCGCGATGAGAGGTCGGTCTGGATGCCGCCCAGCGATTTCCGCGTGAGCACGTGCAGCTGCACGCCGATGAGCGGGCCGGCGGCCGGGTCGAGCAGGCGATGCGGCGCGGTGGTGCGGGTGAGGCGATCGCCGAGGTAGCGCCGGGAGTTGCGGATACTCATGAGCTGCGCGTCCTTCGAGAACGGGTTACCGACCTCCGCATCGCGCTCGGCGACCGCTCGGAGTACGCGACGCGCATCGAGCAGGGGGCGCTCCGTCAACGCGTTCATCCGTTCGACGAGTTCGGGGAGCGTCTCGGCGACGACGAAATCCGCGCCGCGGTCGATGAACGCCTGCACGGGGCCCGGCGCACCCCGCCCCAGGCGCGTCTTGAGCAGCAGCTTCCGATCGCGGTTCGTGAGATCGGGGTTCTGCTCCGACCCCGACAACGCGAACTCCTTCGCCGCCATGCGGCTGGTCACCACGAACCACGAGTGGTCGTATGCCGCGATCTCGGGGTCGGTGCGCAGCATGCGCAGCGTGCCGAGCGTGTCGTGGCCCGGGAGCCCGGGCGGCGGCAGGCGGCGCCCGAGCGCGTCCAGCCACAGGGGCGACGGGCCCGGCAGTATGCGGATGGCGTGCCCGGGCCACACGGGGTCCCAGTTCTGCACGCCCTCCGTGTAGTGCCACATCCGGTCCCGGTTCACGAGGCGCGCTCCGGCGCGCTCCGCGACGGCGAGCATGCGCCCGTCGACGTAGGCCGGCACCCCCGTCACCATGCTCCGCGGCGGCGAGCCGAGGCGTTCGGGCCAGAACCGTCTGACCAGCTCGTGGTCGCCTCCGATTCCGCCACTCGCCACGATCACCGCCCCCGCGCGGAACTCGAACGCGCCGATCTCGTCGCGGTTCGAAGCGGCGCCCCGCGGCGATCCGTCGTCCGCGAGCGTCGCGCCGCGCACGCCGACGGCGCGGCCGTTCTCCATGACGATCCCATCGCAGCGGTGCCGGTGGAGGACGCGGGCGATGCCGACCTCCTCCGCTTCGCGAAGGGCGCGGACGAAGGGCGCGAGAACGCCGGTGCCGGTGCCCCACGGCACGTGGAACCGCGGCACCGAATTGCCGTGGCCGCCCGCGGTGAGGTCACCGCGCTCGGCCCAGCCGACGACCGGGGTCAGTTCGATGCCCGCCTCGCGGATCCAGGCACGCTTCTCCCCCGCCGCGAACTCGACATAGGCGCGGCCCCAGCGCGCCGCCCACAGATCCTCGCCGCCCGGGTCGGCGCTATCGCTCGCATCGTCGTCCGGGTCACCTGCGAAGCGGTCCCACCCGGCGCTCCCCTGCCAATCCTGCCAGGCGAGTTCGAACGAGTCGCGCACCCCGAAGCGGCGCTGCTCGGGGGTGTCGACGAGGAAGAGGCCCCCGAACGACCACCAGGCCTGCCCGCCGAGATCCTGGGGCCCCTCCTGGTCGATGATGAGCGTCTGCAGGCCTGCTCGGCAGGTCTCGCGTGCGGCGGTGAGTCCGGCGAGGCCGGCCCCCACGATGATGACATCGGCGTCCATGCCCCCATTCAGCCACGCGCCGCGCCGTGCGCGCAAGAGCCGGGTTCAGGCGGAGGGCACCGGGACGCCGAGCTCGGTCACGAGCGTGATGGTGCGCGACCCGGGGGCGAACGACATCTCGAGGCCGACGCGTCCTGCCCACGAACCGAGCTCCGCGGCGTCGCGCGGCGATGCGCAGCTCTCGGCGAGCCGTCGCACGAGATCGCCCTTCGCGGCCTTGTTGAAGTGGTTGAGCGCACGAACCGCGCCGTCGGCGCTGCGCTGCACGACGTGCAGGTGCCAGCCGAGCTCCGCGGGTACGGGTGCGAGCGCGGCGTAGTCCTTCGACCGCAGATCGAGCACGAAGGCGTCTTCGGGCCACTCGAGCCGGGCGTGCGCGTCGCCCCAGATGCGCTTCAGAGGTGCTCCGAGCGCCGGCAGTCGCGACCCGGCCGACAGTCGGTATGCAGGGATCGCGTCGCGCGCGGAGACCAGCCCGAAGAGCGCCGACTGCACGCGCACGTGCGCATCGATCCAGCCGCGTGCGGTGTCGTCGAGCGTGGAGACGTCGAGGGCGTCGTAGACGACGCCCGTGTAGCGCTCGATGGCGGGCATGACGCCGCCCGACTCGAGGGCGAGGTTGTACGCGAGCTCGCCGCGGTTCTTCACACCGAGCTTCAGCGCCTTCGCGGCGACCTCCTCGTCGCCGCGGCTGAGCTCGACGAGTGCGTCGCGCACGCGGACGCGCGCGTCGCCGAGCGCGTCATGGCCGTGCAGCGACGCGAGCTCGAGCGTCCCCGCTCCCCCGACGCGCTTCGTCTCCGACGGCGGCAGCAAGACCAGCACTACGGCTTTCCTTTCGTTCGGGACATACAGGAGCGGGCGGGGTGGGGCTTCCGAATTTCCGGCCCTTCTGCGATCGAACGATATGCGACTTCTGCATATCGAGAGAGCGCAATGTCGGGTCGGAAATTCGGAAGCCCCGGCCCGCACGCGGACAGCCGGACGAGATCGGCGATCCCTGGAGAGACAGCAGAAGCCGGGGCTCGATGAACCCCGGCTTCTGCGATGTCAGCACTCAGGCGGCGATGGCGGCCTTGCTCGCGACGATGGTGACGACGTCATGGTCGACCGAGAGGAAACCGCCCTCGGCGTCGACCGTGGTCTTCGCCCCGTCGGCACCGGTCACGCGGACCTCGCCGCGCGCCAGCAGCGCGAGCAGCGGTTCGTGACCGGCGAGGATGCCGATCTCGCCCTCGATGGTCTTCGCGATGATCTGGGTCGCCTCGCCCTGCCAGACCTCGCGGTCGGCCGAGACGACGCTCACGTTCAGCGAAGCCATGGCTTAACCGAGTTCCTTCTGCATCTTGGCCCAGTTCTCCTCGACGTCCGAGATGCCGCCGACGTTGAAGAAGGCCTGCTCTGCGACGTGATCGAACTCGCCCTTGCAGATCGCATCGAACGACTCGATGGTCTCCTTGAGGGGAACGGTCGAGCCCTCGACACCGGTGAACTTCTTCGCCATGTAGGTGTTCTGCGAGAGGAACTGCTGGATGCGACGTGCGCGGTTCACAGTGATCTTGTCCTCTTCGGAGAGCTCGTCGACGCCGAGGATCGCGATGATCTCCTGCAGCTCCTTGTTCTTCTGGAGGATCTGCTTGACCGTGATGGCGACGCGGTAGTGATCCTCGCCCAAGTAGCGGGGGTCGAGGATGCGCGACGACGAGGTCAGCGGGTCGATGGCCGGGTAGAGGCCCTTCGACGCGATCTCGCGCGAGAGCTCCGTGGTCGCGTCGAGGTGCGCGAACGTGGTGGCGGGAGCCGGGTCGGTGTAGTCGTCCGCGGGGACGTAGATCGCCTGCAGCGAGGTGATCGAGTGACCGCGGGTCGAGGTGATGCGCTCCTGGAGGATGCCCATCTCGTCGGCGAGGTTCGGCTGGTAGCCCACAGCGGAGGGCATACGGCCGAGCAGCGTCGAGACCTCGGAACCGGCCTGCGTGAAGCGGAAGATGTTATCGATGAAGAGCAGCACGTCCTGCTTCTGCACATCGCGGAAGTACTCCGCCATGGTCAGCGCCGAGAGGGCGACGCGGAGACGGGTCCCCGGCGGCTCGTCCATCTGGCCGAAGACGAGCGCGGTCTTGTCGAAGACGCCCGCCTCTTCCATCTCGTGGATGAGGTCGTTGCCCTCACGGGTGCGCTCGCCCACGCCGGCGAACACCGAGACGCCGCCGTGGTCCTGAGCCACGCGCTGGATCATCTCCTGGATGAGGACGGTCTTGCCGACGCCCGCACCGCCGAAGAGGCCGATCTTGCCGCCCTGCACGTAGGGGGTGAGGAGGTCGATCGACTTGATGCCGGTCTCGAAGAGCTGCGTCTTCGACTCGAGCTGGTCGAATGCCGGCGGAGTGCGGTGGATGCCCCAGCGCTCCGTGACCTCGATGGTCTCGCCCTCGGGGAGGTTCAGCACGTTGCCTGCGACGTCGAAGACCTTGCCCTTGGTGATGTCGCCGACGGGCACCGAGATGGGGCCGCCGGTGTCGGAGACCTCCTGGCCGCGCACGAGGCCGTCGGTGGGCTTCAGAGCAATGGCGCGAACGAGGTTGTCGCCGAGGTGCTGGGCGACCTCGAGGACCAGGGTGAAGGGCTCAGCGCCCTCGCCCATGTTGACGGTCGTCTCCAGAGCGTTGTAGACGGCGGGGATGCCGTCGTGAGGGAACTCGATGTCGACGACGGGGCCGGTGACGCGAGCGATACGCCCGGCAACCTTGGCCTCGGTCGCCACTGCGGCGGTTTCGGTCATGTTTCTCTCTCTTCGTGCTGGATTAGCTGGACAGCGCGTCGGCGCCGCCCACAATCTCGGAAATCTGCTGGGTGATCTCGGCCTGGCGCGCATTGTTGGCGAGGCGCGTGTAATCGCGGATCAGTGCATCCGCGTTATCGCTCGCCGACTTCATCGCCTTCTGCGTGGCAGCGTGCTTGGCCGCGGCCGACTCGAGCATCGCGTTGAACACGCGCGACTCGATGTAGGCGGGAAGCAGCTGGTCGAGGACCGTCTCAGCGTCGGGCTCGAACTCGTAGAGGGGCGAGACCTCGGAATCGGCCTCGGCGACGCCGTCGACGATCTGCAGCGGCAGCAGACGGCGCACCTGCGGCACCTGGCTGACCATGCTCACGAGACGGTTGTAGACGAGGTGGATCTCCTGCGCTCCGCCTTCTGCGGCGGGGCGCGCGAAGATCTCGAGCAGAGCCTGCGCGACCTCTTCTGCGGTCGAGAACGCGGGGTTCTCGGTGTCGCCAGTCCAGACGCGCTCGGAGGCGCGGCGGCGGAAGGAGAAGTACCCCTGCGCCTTGCGGCCGATGAGGAAGTACACGACTTCCTTGCCCTCGCTGCGCAGCAGCTCGGCGAGCTCCTCGGCTTCCCGGAGGACCTGCGAGTTGAAGGCGCCCGCGAGACCGCGATCGGAGGTGAAGATCACCACTGCCGCGCGCTCGACCGTTTCGGCCTCGCTCGTCAGCGGATGATCGGTGTTCGAGTGCGTCGCGACCGCGGAAACGGCGCGGGTGATCGCATCGGCGTAGGGCGTCGAGGCTTCGACGCGCGCTTTCGCCTTCTGAATGCGAGAGGCTGCGATCAGCTCCATCGCACGGGTGATCTTCTTGGTCGTCTGGGCAGACTTAATCCTCTGCCGGTAGACCCGAAGTTGCGCTCCCATGTCTCTCCTGTACTGGTCGGTGCTAGTTGGTCGAAGTGGCGGTGCGGGCGGGGACCGGGCCCCCGCCCACGATCCGACTACTTCTTGACGACCAGCTGCTCCTGCTTGATGTCTGCCTCATCGAGGGCCTCGAACTGCTCGCTCAGGCTCTTGCCCGCGGAAGTGCGGAACTCGAGCTTGAACTTCTCGACCTGCGAAGTGAGCGACGCGACGGTGTCGTCGTCGAGCACGTTCGTCTCGCGGAGCGTGTTCAGCGCCTCCGAGTTGCGGCCGACGTAGTCGAGGAACTCGCGCTCGAAGCGCAGGATGTCCTCGACCGGGACCTCGTCGAGGTAGCCCTGAGTGCCGGCCCAGATCGACACGGTCTGCTCCTCGACCGGGTACGGGGTGTACTGCGGCTGCTTGAGGAGCTCGGTGAGACGGGCGCCGCGCTCGAGCTGCTTGCGGCTCGCGGCGTCGAGGTCGGACGCGAACATCGCGAACGCCTCGAGCGCGCGGTACTGCGCCAGCTCGAGCTTCAAGGTGCCCGAGACCTTCTTGATCGACTTGACCTGCGCGTCGCCGCCGACTCGCGACACCGAGATGCCCACGTCGACCGCGGGGCGCTGGTTCGCGTTGAAGAGGTCGGACTGGAGGAAGATCTGGCCGTCGGTGATCGAGATCACGTTGGTCGGGATGTACGCCGAGACGTCGTTGGCCTTGGTCTCGATGATCGGCAGACCGGTCATCGAACCCGCACCGAGCTCGTCCGAGAGCTTCGCGCAGCGCTCGAGCAGACGCGAGTGCAGGTAGAAGACGTCGCCGGGGTACGCCTCGCGCCCCGGCGGACGGCGCAGCAGCAGCGACACGGCGCGGTAGGCCTCGGCCTGCTTCGACAGGTCGTCGAACACGATGAGCACGTGCTTGCCGTCGTACATCCAGTGCTGGCCGATGGCCGAGCCGGTGTAGGGGGCGAGGTACTTGAAGCCTGCCGGGTCCGATGCGGGCGATGCGACGATGGTGGTGTACTCCATCGCGCCGGCCTCTTCGAGCGCGCCCTTCACCGAAGCGATGGTCGAGCCCTTCTGGCCGATCGCGACGTAGATGCAGCGCACCTGCTTCGACTTGTCGCCCGAGGCCCAGTTGGCCTTCTGGTTGATGATCGTGTCGATCGCGAGAGCGGTCTTGCCGGTCTGGCGATCGCCGATGATGAGCTGGCGCTGACCGCGGCCGACAGGGATCATGGCGTCGATCGCCTTGATGCCGGTCTGCAGCGGCTCGTGCACCGACTTACGCGCCATCACGCCGGGAGCCTGCAGCTCGAGGGCGCGTCGGCCCTCGATGCCGGCGATCTCGCCGAGGCCGTCGATCGGGTTGCCGAGCGGGTCGACCACGCGGCCGAGGTAGCCCTCGCCCACGGGCACCGAGAGCACCTCTCCGGTGCGGGTGACCTGCTGGCCCTCCTCGATGCCGGTGAATTCACCGAGCACGACGACGCCGATCTCGTCCTCTTCGAGGTTCTGCGCGAGTCCGAGCGTGCCGTCCGCGAAGCGGACGAGCTCGTTCGCCATGACGCCGGGGAGGCCCTCGACGTGCGCGATGCCGTCAGCCGCGTCGACCACGGTGCCGACCTCGGTCTTGCCCGACTGCGACGGCTCGTACGACGCTGCGAAATCCTTCAGCGCGGCGCGGATCTCGTCCGGGCTGATTGAGAGTTCTGCCATTTCGTTTCCTCTGTCTCTTCCGGAAAGCGCCTGCCCCCGGGAATGAAAAGTTGTGCCCTATGCAGCGAGCTGCTGGCGGAGGTCGTCCAAGCGGGCGCGGACGCTGCCGTCGATCACGTCATCCGCGATCTGCACGCGGATGCCGCCGATCAGCTCGGGGTCGACGATGGTGGTCACCTTGACCGGGCGGCCGACGGTGCGCTCGAGCGCGGTCGCCAGACGCTGCTGCTGCTGCGCGTTCAACGGCGTAGCAACGGTCACGGTGGCGAGCTCGGATCCGCCCTGGTCGGCCGCGATGCGGGCCGAACTACGGAGCGCGGTGTTGAGACGACGACCCTGGGGGTTCGCGACGAGCTGGCGGACGACCGCGAGCGCGACGTCCGAGACCTTGCCCGAGAGCAGGCCGCTCACGAGGGAGAGCTTGCCCTCGGCCCCGATCAGCTTGCTGCCCAGTCCGAGCTCGAGCTCGTGGTCGCGATCGATCAGATCGGCGACGGCGAGCAGCTCGTCCGCGAGCGACGGCTCGCTCAGGGCCGCGGCGCGGATGCCGAGCTCTTCGACGCCCTCGACGAACTCGGCCGAGTTCGACCAACGAGCGGCAGCGGCGGCGGTCAGCACGGCACGCGCGTCATCGGTGAGTCCGCCGAAGAGGCGCGAGACGACCTGGGTCTTGCCCGAAGCCTCTGCGGTCGCATCGCCGAGCACCGACGCCAGAGCGGCGTTGGTGCCGATCTGGTCGGCGGCCTGCAGCAGTTCGGGGCCGGTGGCTTCCGACTGGCCGGCGCGCAGGGTACCGCGCACCTCCGCCAGCGCTTCGCGTGACGCGCTTCCCATTACTGGGCCGCCTTCTCGGAGGCTTCGAGGTCGGCGAGGAAGCGGTCGACCAGGGCCGAAGCGCGCTGGTCGTCGCTGAGCGATTCGCCGACGACGCCCGAAGCGAGGTCGATCGCGAGCGAGCCGACATCCTTGCGCAGCGAGACGACGGCGCTCTGGCGCTCCGCCTCGATCTGAGCCTGAGCGGCCTGCGTGACGCGGTTCGCCTCGACGACCGCATCGTCCTTGGCCTTCGCCACGATCTTGGTGGCATCGAGGCGGGCCGACTCGCGGATCTCCCCGGCTTCCTCGCGAGCGCTCGCGAGCTGCGCGGTGTACTCCTGCAGCGCGGCCTCGGCCTTCGCCTGAGCCTCGTCGGCCTTGGCGATGTTGCCTTCGATCGCCTCGGCGCGCGCGTCGAGCATCGCCTGCAGCTTCGGAAGGAAGACCTTCCAGAACGCCACGAGGATGATGAAGAAGACGACCCCGGACCAGACGATGTCGTAGACCTCGGGGATCAGCGGATTCCTCGTCGCGCCTTCCTCAGCAGCTGCAATCACTGCGTTAATCATCGAGCCTCCCTTTCGAGACTAGGAGAGGTGAGCGGTTTAGGCCTGGAAGATGAAGTGCGTGGCGATACCGATGAGGGCGAGCGCCTCGGTGAATGCGATACCGATCCACATCAGGACCTGGAGGCGGCCGGCGAGCTCGGGCTGACGAGCGACGCCCTCGATGGTCTTGCCGACGACGATGCCGAGGCCGATGGCCGGGCCGATCGCTGCGAGGCCGTAGCCGACGGTCGAGATGCTGCCCGAGATTTCAGCGAGAACAGACACAGTATGTGTTTCCTTCCGTGGGGTGAGCGCGGCGGTTGCCGAACCCGGTAATGGTTTTAGTGCTCTTCAGCCAGCGCGAGCTGGATGTAGACGCCGGTGAGAATGGTGAAGATGTAGGCCTGGAGGAACGCGACCAGGATCTCGAAGAGGGTGAACGCGAAGCCGACGACGAAGGTGCCGACGCCGAAGAGCTTGAACAGCCCCTCGCCCTCGAGGAGGAAGAAGTTGGTGGCGCTGAAGAACAGCACCAGGAGGAGGTGGCCGACGAGGAGGTTCATCAGCAGACGCAGCGTCAGCGTCACCGGGCGCAATACGAAGGTCGAGAAGAACTCGATCGGCGTCACGATGATGTAGAGCGGCAGCGGTACGCCGGCCGGGAAGAGCGAGTTCTTGAAGAAGTTCTTCGGGCTCTTCTTGATGCCGGCGTAGATGAACGTGACGTACGAGACGACGGCGAGCACGAGCGGCAGGCCGATCACGGCCGATACGCCGATGTTGAAGCCGGGGATGATGCCCGTGATGTTGAACGCGAGGATCGTGAAGAAGATGCCGCACAGGATCGGGAGGAAACGACGTCCGTCGACCTTGCCGAGCAGATCCTCCGCGATGTTGACGCGCACGAAGTCGAGCGCCATCTCGGTCAGCGACTGGCCGCGGGTCGGTACGACCTTCATGTTGCGGGTCCCGAGCCAAAAGAGGAGCAGGAGGACGGCCATCATGATCACGCGGATGATCATGATGCGGTTCATGGCGAACGGGGTGTCGGCGAAGAGCACGACGTCCGGGAAGAAGTCTGCGATCGACGGCGGATGGAAACCGCCCTCTTCTGCGACGAACAGACTGGGGGTCACGAATTGCACAGCGTTAGCGAACAGCGCCATTCTCCTGATTCGGGGCGAGACGTGAATGGCCTCGCCAGCGGCGAACGATGGTCGTGCCCCCGACACTTATCGGCACACACGCATAGCGCGGCCACGCAGGGAACACCATCATCCTAACAAATATTCAGCCCAGGGTGAAACCGTGGAGCGCGAAAATCAGACTCCCCCGACCACCGGAATGCGCGATTTCGCGACGATCACCGAATCGATCGCCAAAGACACCAGCACGGAAGCCACGATTCCGATGAAGAGGATCACCGGGTCGAGCCAGGGCTGATCGCGCAGCAGCAGCGAGACCACGATGAAGATGACGAACTTCAGCACCCATCCCCCGAGCACGATGCCGAAGAAGAGGCCGAGGTAGTTCGGCGAATCGATGAAGCGGTTCGCGAAGGCGATGCTGCCGATGGTGAGCAGGAGGAAGAACCCGCCGAACGCGCTGCCGATCACGCCGCCGACGAGTCCGGGCGAACCCGCGACCGCCCAGCCGATGAGCGCGAACGCGAGCACCATCACGACGGTGACGACGATCCCCCACTTCATCGCGCGCAGCAGCACGGGCTGGGACGTCGGCATCTGGGGCTTCGCGGCGCCCTCGGCTTCGGGCGTGACGGAGTCGCTCACTCGGGGGTCCTTTCGTGCGCCGCGCCGCCGGTTCGATCCGCGGCATCGGCGAGGGAGGTCTGGTCGGGCTTCTGCTCGGCCCGCGGCACCCACCGTAGCAAGCCGCGCTGTGCGGCCGCCGCACGCAGCCGGCTCATCGGGAACAGCAGCAGCAGGATGCACAGCAGCCCGCCGATCACGAGCACGACCGAGGGCAGCACGAAGCTCTGCAGCGTGAAGACGAGCAGCACGGCGAGCGAGAGCACGGCGGTACCGAGGTAGAAGATCAGCACGGCCTGCAGCGGCGAATGGCCCCGATCGAGCAGGCGGTGGTGCAGATGCTGGCGGTCGGCCGTGAACGGGCTCTTCCCGGCCCTGATGCGGCGCACGACGGCGAGCATGAAGTCGGCGAGGGGCAGGGCGAGCACCGCGACCGGCAGAATGATGGGGATGTAGCTCGCGAGGACGAGCTTCTGGTCGAGCGCCGCGGGGTTCAGCTGACCGGTCACCGAGACGGTGGAGGTGGCCATGAGCAGACCGACCAGCAGCGCGCCGGTGTCGCCCATGAACATTTTCGCGCGATGCCAGTTGAAGGGGATGAAGCCGACGCAGATGCCGACGACGACGATGGCGATGAGGCTCGCGATCTCGACGGAGTCGACGTGGCCGATGCGGTCGTTCAGGATGCGCGTGTAGGCGAAGAAGGCGGCGTTGGCGATGATCGCGACGCCGGCGACGAGGCCGTCGAGCCCGTCCACGAAGTTCACGGCGTTCATCACGAGCGTCATGAGGAACACGGTGATCACGAAGTTCACTGCGGGCGAGCCGATGATGAGGGTGTTGCCGATCGGCAGCGAGACGATCTGCAGACCGTTCCAGGCGAGGAGGCCGGCGGCGGCGAGCTGGGCCGCGAGCTTGATCATCCAGTCGAGGTCGAGCAGGTCGTCGAGCACGCCGATCAGGGCGATGATGGCGCAGGCGCCGATGAGCGCCCACATCTCCGGCCCCTCCCGGAAGAAGGCCGCGAACTCCGGGCGCAGCATGGCGGCGCCGAAGGCCGCGAGTATGCCGACGAACATCGCCACGCCGCCGAGCCGGGGCGTCGGCGTGCGGTGCACATCGCGCGCACGCACCTCGGGGGCGAGACGGTAGCGCCGGCTCAGCCGCAGCACGCCGTACGACGCCGCAGCCGTCACCACCGCGGCGACCGCCGCGAGCACCAGGTAGCCGATCACGTCAGTCCTCGATCGCCACCTGCGGCATCAGCGCGGCGATGGTCTCGCGGGGCACGGCGCCCGCGCGGAGGACCCGCAGCTCTCCCCCGTCCTCGGTCACCCGGGTGACATCGACGATGGTCGACGGCGTGCCGTCGCCCGAGACCGGGCCGGCCTCGAGGTACACCGAGACGGAGTCGTGGAGCATCGCCTCGGCCTCGGCCGCGGTGCGCGCGGCCGGCTGCCCGGTGAGGTTGGCCGAGCTCACGGCGAGCGGCCCGGTCTCCTGCAGTATCTCGAGCGCGATACCGTGGTCGGGGATGCGCAGCGCGACCGTGCCGCCGGTCTCGCCGAGGTCCCAGCTCAGCGACGGGTTCGCGCGCGCGACGATCGTGAGACCGCCGGGCCAGCACGCCTCGGCGAGCGCGCGCACCGGCGTCGGGACGTCGGCGGCGAGCGCCGACAGCGTCGCGATGTTCGGGATGAGCACGGGCGGCGGAGACTGACGCGTGCGCCCCTTCGCGTCGAGCAGCCGCTGCACGGCGGTCGGGTCGAATGCGTCTCCCCCGACCCCGTAGACGGTGTCGGTCGGCAGCACGACGAGCTCTCCCCGCCCGATCGCGTGCCGCGCGGTGCGCATGCCGCTCAGGAGCTGCGAGGGATCGGAGCAGTCGTAGACATCGGCCATGACGCACCAGTCTACTCGGCCGTCGGCTGAGGAGTCCCCTACGCGATGGCGGTCGTCGCGCGATCCCTGCCCGTGAGGTCGGGGTGCGTCGCCGGAGCGCTCCAGCCGTCGCGCGCGAGGATCCCGCGGATCGCTTCCCCCTGGTGCTCGGCGTGCTCGAGCACGATCGGCGCCCCCGGCACGAGGAAACGGCGCCCGATGCGGCTGATCGTCCGGATGAGCTCGAGGCCGTCCTCGCCGCTGTAGAGCGCGAGTTCCGGGTCGTGATCGCGCACCTCGGGGTCGCGGGGCACCATGCCGCTCGGCACGTACGGGGGGTTCGAGACGAGCACCTGCACGCGCCCCTCGAGGCCCTCGAGCGCTGCGGCGAGCCCGCCCCGCCCGGCCGCGCCCCGGGCCGCGACCGCGCGCGCCGAGGTGTCGAGCTCGGCGACGTCTCCGAGCAGCAGTTCGACGCGGCCGTCACCCCACTCGGCGACGTTGCGCTCGGCCCAGGCGTGGGCCTCGACGCTCTTCTCCACGGCGAACACGCGCGCCGTGGGCACCTCGTGCGCGAGCGAGAGCGCGATGGCGCCGCTGCCGGTGCAGAGATCGATCGCGATCAGCTCGGGCGTCGGGACCGCCCGCAGCGCGTCGATGGCGATCTGCACCACGGTCTCGGTCTCGGGCCTCGGCACGAAGACGCCGGGCCCGACCGAGAGGTCGATCGCACGGAACGGCGCGCGCCCGGTCAGGTGCTGCAACGGCACCCGCCGCGCCCGTTCGTCGGCGAGTTCGCCCAGAGCGTCGAACTGCCCGGAGTCGAGCGCGCCGCCCATGAATGCGAGGGCCTGCACCCGGCCGCGGGTCTCCCCGAGCACGTGGCCGATGAGCAGTTCGGCGTCGACCATCGGGTCCTCGATACCCGCCTCGGCGAGGCGCGCGGCCAGTTCGCGCAGGGCGGCCGCGACCGTCGTCGCGGCGTTCTTGTCGTCACTCACCCACCCACCATACCGACCCTGCGCGTCGTGCTCCGCGCTGCCGGCACTGTCATGCAACGACTCATTTCATAATCGGCAGTGAATTGTGGGATAAGCGGACGGTATAGTTTTCAGTGGCCCTGAACTGGATTGAAGGATTGAAGGAAATGGCACGGACTTACGAGAACATCACCCAGACGTTCGGTGGCACCCCGCTGGTGCGCCTGAATCGTGTGACGGAAGGCGCCGGCGCCGAGGTCTACGCGAAGATCGAGAGCTTCAACCCGGCGGGCAGCGTGAAGGATCGCATCGGCATCGCGATCATCGATGCCGCCGAGAAGTCCGGGGCGCTGAAGCCCGGCGGCACCATCATCGAGGGCACCAGCGGCAACACCGGCATCGCCCTCGCATTCGTCGGCGCCGCTCGCGGCTACCGGGTCATCCTCACGATGCCCGAGAGCATGAGCATCGAGCGCCGCAAGTTCCTGAAGGCCTACGGCGCCGAGATCGTGCTGACGGACCCCGCGGGCGGCATGAAGCTCGCGGTCGAGAAGGCCCAGGAGCTCGTCGCCGAGACTCCGGGCGCCATCCTCGCGAACCAGTTCGGCAACGAGGCGAACGCCGAGATCCACCGCGCCACGACCGGCCCCGAGATCTGGAACGACACCGACGGCGCGGTCGACATCTTCGTCGCCGGCATCGGCACCGGCGGCACCATCACCGGCGCCGGCAGCTACCTGAAGTCGCAGAACCCCGAGGTCAAGGTCGTCGCCGTCGAGCCGCGCGACGCCCCGCTGCTCACCGAGGGCAAGGCCGGCCCCCATAAGATCCAGGGACTCGGCGCGAACTTCATCCCCGAGATCCTCGACCAGGGCGTGTACGACGAGGTGCTGACCGCGACCGTCGAGGATTCGATCCGCGTCGCGCGTTCGCTCGCCACCGAAGAGGGCATCCTCGCCGGAATCTCGGGCGGTGCCGCCGCCTGGGCGGCGCTCGAAGTCGCCAAGCGCCCCGAGAACGCCGGCAAGAAGATCGTCGTCGTGCTGCCCGACTCGGGCGAACGCTACTTCTCGACCGTGCTCTTCGCGGATCTCGAGGTCTGATCCGCCCGCACCGCCGTACTGCGCGGGGCCCGTCCGGAATGTTCCGGACGGGCCCCGCGTTGGCGCAGATACCCCCTCAGAGAATCGACCGAGAATCGGAGCACCGTGAGCCTCTTCAGCCGTATCCGTGAAGACATCGGCGCCGCGAAGGCGTCCGACCCGGCGGCGCGCAGCTCGATCTCGATCTTCTTCATCTATTCGGGTCTGCACGCGGTGTGGTGGCACCATCTCTCGCACGCCCTGTGGCTGCGCGGCCGCCGCTTCCTGCCCCGCGCGATCTCCCAGGCGATCCGCTTCTTCACAGGCATCGAGATCCACCCCGGCGCGACCATCGGCCGGCGCCTCTTCATCGACCACGGCATGGGCGTCGTCATCGGCGAGACCGCCGTCGTCGGCGACGACGTGCTGATCTATCACGGGGTCACGCTCGGCGGCACGGGCCACGGGCGCGGCAAACGCCACCCGACCATCGGCGACCGCGTGGTCGTCGGTGCCGGTGCGAAGCTGCTCGGCGACATCGAGCTCGGAGACGACTGCGCGGTCGGCTCGAACGCCGTCGTGGTGCGCTCGGCGGGCCCGTGGACGACGCTCACCGGCATTCCGGCGCAGGCACGTCCCCGGCGCGGCGCCCCGGTGGCCGAGAAGCCCGACACCGCCGACTTCTACGTGATCTGAGGCGATCCCTGCCGGGCGGTGCTCAGCGCAGTCGGCGCCCGTGCAGCTCCATCCATCGCTTCGTGCGCACCCGTTCGATCAGGATCATGGTGACGCCCAGCGCCCAGAACGGGATCTGCACGGCGAACGCGGTCTGGAACGCCCGCAGCGAGTAGTGCTCGGGCGACCCGGCGCCCTGCAGATCGAGCACGAGGCCGATGAGCAGCACGACGCACAGCGCCGAGGTGAAGCCGCCGGTGTTCACGAGCCCGGTGCTGAAGCCCGAGAAGCTGCGCGGCGTATGCGACCTCGCCACTTCGAACGCGATCATCGAGGCCGGCCCGCCGAACGGCATCGCGACGACGAGCACGATGATCAGCCACAGCGGCGGCGTGGTCGGCCAGACGATGACGGCGACCCAGAGTGCGATGATCGTGAACGTGATCACCAGGTAGAGCGTGACGCGCCGCTCCACGAACCGCGAGCTCAGCGGGCCGAGCAGCAGACCGGCCGCCATCGACGAGACGATGACGAGGTTGAGCAGGCCGCTCGCCTGCTCGGTGCTGAGCCCGATGCCGCCGGTGAGGAACGGAGTGCCCCACAGCAGCACGAACACCGTCAGCGCGAACGGCGAGGTGAAGTGCATCCAGTACGCGAGCCGCGTCCCGGGAATCGACAGCAGCCGTCGCCCGCGGGTCCAGATACTCAGACCCGGCACGCGCGAATCCGCGATGACCGGCAGCATCTCGGTGGCGGGCGGGCGCATGAATGCGCCGGTGGGCTCATCGGCGCCCAGGGATCGCGCCTCGCGGCTGATGCGGCCCAGACGCCCGGTCAGCGTCTCCGCCACCGTGCCGACGCCGGGACGGTCGCGCAGCACGAGGGCTCCGAGGATGCCCACGAGCAGGCCGATGCCCGCGATGCCGAGGAACCCGCTCGCCCAGCCGAACGACGACACCACGAACGCGAGCGGCGTGATCGAGACGAGCTGGCCCGCCTGCCCGATGAGGCCCGTGAGCTGGCTCACCACCGGCAGCTGGCGTACCGAGAACCAGTCCGGGAGCATGCGCATGAGACTCGTGAAGGTGCAGGCGTCGCCGGCTCCGACGAGCACGCGGGCGAGAATCGCGAGGCGCACGTCCGAGACCGTCGCCATCAGCGTCTGCCCCACGACCATGAGCAGCATGCCCGAGAGGATCATGCGGCTCGAGCCGATGCGGTCGAGCAGCATGCCCACCGGGATCTGCATCCCCGCGTATACGGCGAGCTGGATCATGACGAAGATCGACAGCGTCGTCGCATCGATGCCGAAGTGCTCCTGCGCCGCGGGCCCGAGGGCTGCGAGCGATGCGCGGTTCACGACGGCGATGCCGTAGGAGAACGTCGCGACGCCCCATACCATCCAGGGGAGGAACGGTTTCACGGAGCGCATGGCTCCATGCTAGCGAGACGCGCATTCCAACGACAAAGGGTCGCGATCTGGGCGTTCACGCGCACGAGGACCCCGATCTGCGCCCCATTGTCTGCCGGAACCGCCGGCCGCGCGGGATGCGGCCGGGAGGTTCGTCGGCTACTGGCCGAGCGATTTCAGACGGTCCTCTTCGTCCATGCGGATGCACGACTCGATGACCGGGTCGAGCGCTCCGTTCATCACGTGGTCGAGGTTGTAGGCCTTGTACCCCGTGCGGTGGTCGGCGATGCGGTTCTCCGGGAAGTTGTAGGTGCGGATGCGCTCCGAACGATCCATGGTGCGGATCTGGCTGGAGCGGTGCGCGCTCGCCTCGGCGGCCGCCTCTTCCTGCTGACGTGCGAGCAGGCGCGCGCGCAGCACGCGCATGCCGGCCTCGCGATTCTGCAGCTGGGACTTCTCGTTCTGCATCGCGACCACGATGCCCGTCGGCACGTGGGTGATGCGCACGGCCGAGTCGGTCGTGTTCACCGACTGCCCGCCGGGGCCGCTCGAACGGTAGACGTCGATCTTGAGGTCGTTCTGGCTGATCTCGACCTCTTCGGGCTCGTCGACCTCGGGGTAGACGAGCACGCCGGTCGTGGAGGTGTGGATGCGGCCCTGCGACTCGGTGACGGGGACGCGCTGCACGCGGTGCACGCCGCCCTCGTACTTGAGATGCGCCCAGACGCCCTGCGACGGGTCGGCGGCGTTCGACTTGATCGCGATCTGCACGTTCTTGTAACCGCCGAGGTCGCTCTCGTCTTTCTCGAGCATCTCGGTCTTCCAGCCCTTGGATTCCGCATAGTGCATATACATGCGCAGCAGGTCAGCGCCGAACAGGGCCGACTCAGCACCGCCCTCACCGCCTTTGATCTCGAGGATGACGTCACGGGCGTCGTCGGGGTCGCGCGGGATCAGCAGACGCCGCACCTTCTCCTGCGCCTCCGCCAGCGAGGCCTCGAGGCCCGGGACCTCCTCGGCGAACGCCTCGTCCTCCTTCGCGAGCTCACGAGCGGCCTCGAGATCGTCGCCGAGCTGCATCCAGTGCTCGTGCGCGGCTTTGATCTTGCTCAGCTCCGCATAGCGCCGGTTGACCTTCTTCGCGCGCGCGGCATCGGCGTGGAGCGCGGGATCCGCGAGCTGCTCCTGCAGCTCGCCGTGCTCGCGCAGCAGACCTGCGACCTGTTCGAACATCTTCTCTCCGTGAGTCTTCGATCGCCCGCCGTACCGCGGGTCGGCTGGGGTGCTCGTGCGGGGGCCGTCGGCCGCCCGCACGAGCCTGCACGATCTACTTCAGCGAGCCGAGCGTGTACGAAGCGTCCTCGACGATCTCGGGCGCGAAACGGCTGCCGGCGACCTTCACGAAGGTGTTCGCGACGGGCGCGACGGCCTTCAGCAGGGCCTTGTCGAAGGCATCGCCGGTCTTGGTGCGGGCGGTGGCGACGAGCGTGAGCGAGCCGCCGTTCTCGATGTTGCGCGCCGCGCCGACCAGTCGCTTCACCTGGGCGATGGCGTGGGCCTGCGCGGTCTCGGTCGACGTGCGACCGCCCTGCTGCGCCTGCACGGTCGCGTGGGCGAAGTCGTTCAACGAGTCGAGCAGCACGACGACGTCGTGGCCGAGCTCGACGAGACGGCGCGCACGGTCGACCGCGAGCTCTGCGATGGTGCTCTGATCTTCGGCGGTGCGCTCGAAGGTCGCGGTGATGACTTCGCCGCGCACGGTGCGCTCGAGCTCGGTGACGTCCTCGGGGCGAGTCTCGGTGAGCACGAGCATCAAGTGCGCGTCGGGCTTCGCGGCGCTGACGGCGTCGGCGAGGCCGGCAAGGATGCGTTCTGCCGGGATGGTCGCGGGCACCGACAGCACGGCGCGCTGGCCGAGTGCCACGGGCGCGACCCGGTCGATGTCGCTGCCGAGGTCGGCCTTGCCCTGGCCGAGGCTCAGACGATCCTGCGGGTGGATCGGGGTGAGCTCGGCGATGTCTGCGCGCTTCTCGTTCTCATCGATGGCACGGCCGTTGACCGACTCGACGCGCACGATCGCGTTGTACTTCTGACGGCCGGATCCCTCTCCCTCGCGGGGCTGGCGGATCGCGCCGACGACGGCGTCGCCGCGGCGCATGCCGTACTTCTTGACCTGGCCGAGCGAGACGTAGACGTCGCTCGTGCCCGGCAGGTAGCCGCTCGTGCGCACGAAGGCGTAGTTGTCGAGCACGTCGAGGATGCCCGCGATCGGCAGCAGCACGTCGTCCTCGGTGATCTCGGGGTCGACGTCGTCGTTCTGGCCGCGGCGCTTGCGGTCGCGCTGGCGGGTACGGCTGGAGCGGGGGCTCTCGGCCGCGGCGCCGCCGCCGTTGCCGCGCGAACCGCGATCCTGCTGGTTCGCCGCGTCGTCGCTCTGCGACTTCGCGGCGTCCTGGCCGTCGGTGTTCTCGACTGCGTCGCCCGACTCGGCCTTCTGCGAGCGCGTGCGGCGCCCGCGCGTGCGGCCGCCTCGCTCGCCATCTGCGCCGTCGTTCTTCGCACCGTCGCTCTTGGCGCCATCGTTCTTCGCGCCGTCGTTCTTGGCGCCATCGTTCTTCGCGCCGGCCTCGGCCTGCTCGCCCTTGGCGGGCTTGTCCGCTACCGCTCCGCCGTTCTCAGCGGCCGGCGCATCGGTGTTCTCGACCGCAGCGGGCTCGGCCTTCGCGGCTTCGGAGGCGTCGCGCACGGGCGACGAGGCGCGGCGGCTGCGCGTCGCGGGAGCCGGTGCTTCGGCGACGGTCTCCGCCGGAGCTTCGGCCGCGGGAGCCGCGGTCGCCGCCTCGGGAGTTTCGGCGGCGGGCGCCTCGGCGGCCTCGCCGGCGACCTTCTTGCGGCTGCGCGACACGCGCTTCTTCGGCGCCTCGGCCGGAGCCTCGGCAGCGATCTCAGCAGCGGGGGCCTCAGCAGCGGCGGCATCGGCGGCGGGCGCCTCGGCAGCCTCATCGACGACCTTCTTGCGGCTGCGCGACACGCGCTTCTTCGGCGCCTCGGCCGGAGCCTCGGCGGCCTCGGCCGCAGGAGCCTCGGCCGCAGGAGCCTCGGCAGCGGGAACCGCAGCCTCGGCCGGCGCACCGGCTGCCGCGGAAGCGCGGCGCGGCGCGCGACGGCGCACGGGCTTCTCTGCGGCGACGGACTCCGCCTGGACTTCGGCGTTCGAATTCATCTCTTCTACGTTCAACTTCACAATCTCTCTCTGTGAAGACCGTTGGAGGATCGCGCCCGAACGGCTGCGGCCTCTCGCGGTCGTGCACTTCACGTGCGTTGGGGAACACCGGAGAACTCGCCCGGTGAGGAAACGATCCACTCGACGCGATTCGGAGCGAGACAAGAACCGCTTGCCGTTCCGATCGGTGCCGCAGCCGTGAAGACTACACGGGGATCTCCTCCACTGTAGCACCCCTGGTGTCGACCGCGAGCAGCAATCGCTGCCAATCCGCATGATGCTCGGCCACGTAATCGGCCGCCGCGAGGCGCTCGGCCGGTCCGTTCGCGAGCACGAGCACGGACGGCCCGGCGCCCGAGACGACGGCCGGGAACCCGGCGCCCCGCAGCTCCCCCACGAGGTCGCGCGTCGCCGGCATGGCGTCTCCGCGGTAGCTCTGGTGCAGGCGATCCTCGGTCGCTTCGAGCAGCAGCTCGGGGCTCTGCGTGAGCGCCGCGATGAGCAGTGTCGAGCGCGAGACGTTGAACACGGCGTCCTCGTGCGGCACGCTCTTCGGCTGCAGGCTGCGCGCCAGCTCGGTCGACATCGTGAACGAGGGCACGAGCACGAGCGGCGACACTCCGCGATGCACCATGAGGCGCTTGGATCGCGGCCCGGTGCCGTTGGTCCAGGCGATGGTGAGCCCGCCGAAGAGCGCCGGCGCGACGTTATCGGGGTGCCCTTCGAGCTCGGTCGCGAACGAGAGCAGCTCTTCCTCGTCGAGCTCCAGCGGGTCGACGGGGTCGCTCGCGAGCAGGCCTGCGGCGATCATGACTCCCGCGACGATGGCGGAGCCCGACGAGCCCATTCCGCGGCCGTGGGGAATCCGGTTCACTGCGACGACTTCGATGCCCGGCATCGTGCGGCCGAGCCGAGCGAACACGTGGGCGGCCGAACGCACGACGAGGTTCGTCTCATCGGTGGGCACCTCGCCCGCACCGACGCCGGTCACGGCCACGGTCGCTCCCGGCGCCTCGCGCGTCGTCACGGTGAGGTCGTCGCCGTGCGAGAGCGCGATGCCGAGCGTGTCGAAACCGGGGCCGAGGTTCGCGCTCGTCGCCGGAACATGCACGTGCAACGCGCGCGGGACGAACCCGCTCATGCGTCGCCCTCGAGGCGCAGTACGCTGGTGACCTGCTGCACGACCTCGCTGCCGCGCAGCGCATCGACCACCGCGGCGAGATCCGCCTCACGAGCGCGGTGCGTGCCGATGACGAGACGCGCGTGGCCGTCGGCCTGCTGCGAGATCGACTGCTCCACACTCGAGGCCGAGACGCCGCGATCGGCGAGCAGACCGGCGATGGTCGCGAGCACGCCGGGCCGGTCGCGCACCTCGAGCATGATCTGGTAGGCGGTCGTGATCTCGCCGACGGGCAGGATCGGCAGTTCGGCGTGCTTCGAGCCCGGGATGCCGGGGCCGCCGACGACGTGGCGGCGGGCGGCCGAGACGACGTCGCCGAGCACGGCCGAGGCCGTCTCGACGCCGCCGGCGCCTGCGCCGTAGAACATGAGCTCGCCAGCCGACTCCGCCTCGACGAAGATGGCGTTCTTGCCGCCGTAGACGGCGGCAAGCGGGTGCTCTCGGCTGATCAGCGCCGGGTAGACGCGGGCGGAGACGCCCTCGGTGCCGTCCGCGGCGGTGAGGCGCTCCGCGATCGCGAGCAGCTTGATGACGTAGCCGGCCTGCTTGGCGGCCTCGATCTGCTCGGCGGTGACCGTCGTGATGCCCTCGCGATGCACCGACTCGACCGGCACGTTCGTGTGGAACGCGATGCTCGCGATGATGGTGGCCTTCTGGGCCGCGTCGTAGCCCTCGACGTCGAGGGTCGGGTCGGCTTCGAGGAAGCCGAGCTCGCTCGCGACGCGCATCGCATCCTCCGCGCTGTCGCCGAAGCGGTCCATGCGGTCGAGGATGTAGTTGGTGGATCCGTTGACGATGCCCATGACGCGGGTGACGTGGTCGCCCGCGAGGCTCCACACGAGGGGGCGGATGATGGGGATCGCGCCGGCGACGGCGGCCTCGTACGAGAGCTGCGCACCGACCTGCTCCGCGGCCTCCGCGAGCTCGGGACCGTGCGCGGCGATCAGCGCCTTGTTCGCGGTGACGACGTCGGCGCCGCCCTTGAGCGACTGCAGGATCAGCTCGCGGGCCGGCTCGATGCCGCCCATGAGCTCGATGACGATGTCGGCCCCCTGCACGAGACGCTCGGCGTCGGTCGTGAAGAGCTCCTGCGGCAGCTCCGCATCGCGCTTCGCATCGATATCGCGCACGGCGATCCCTGCCAGAGTCAGGCGCGCGCCCACTCGAGCGGCGAGCTCGTCGCCGTTCTCGAGCATGAGCCTGGCCACCTGCGATCCGACTGAGCCCGAGCCCAGCAGGGCTACGCGAAGGTCACGGTACCCGTTCAATTGTTCTCCTTGATTGTGTGAGTGCTACACCGGCCGGTCGACGTCAGAAGACGCTCTTGGCCAGCAGTTCTTCTTCGGTCTCGCCGCGAACGATCAGTCGCGACCGGCCGCCCGAGACCGCCACCACCGGCGGCCTGGGCACGTAGTTGTAGTTGCTCGACAGCGACCAGCAGTACGCGCCGGTCACGGCCACCGCGAGCGTGTCGCCCGGCCGCACGTCCGACGGCAGCAGATCGCGCTGCACGACGATGTCGCCCGACTCGCAGTGCTTGCCGACGACGCGCACCAGAGCCGGAGCGGCCGTCGAACGCCGGTTCGCGAGCCGCACCTGGTAGTCGGCGCCGTAGAGCGCGGGGCGCGCGTTATCGCTCATGCCGCCGTCGACGCTCACGTAGAGGCGTTCGGTGTATCCGAGGTCGGCGGGGTCGCCGCCGGCATCGGAGCCGGCGAGCTCGACGGCTTTGGTGGTGCCGACGGTGTAGAGCGTGACGCCCGACTGCCCGATGATGCTGCGGCCGGGTTCGAACGCCAGCTTCGGCATGTCGATGCCGTACTCGGCGACGCTCTCGGCGACGATGTCGGCGAGCTGCCGCGCGACATCCGCGACGTCGGGGGCCTCCTCGGCCTGCGCCGAGGTGTATGCGATGCCGAAGCCGCCGCCGAGGTTCAGCTCGGCGACCGGCCCGCCCGTGATCTCCGCGAGTTCGGCGTAGACGCCGAGCAGGCGCCGTGCCGATTCGCGGAAGCCGTCGGTCGCGAAGATCTGCGAACCGATGTGGCAGTGGAGCCCGACGAAGTCGAGGGCGTCGTGCGAGACGATCGCCCGCACCATCTCGGGCGCCGCGGAGAGCGGCTGGCCGAACTTCTGATCCTCGTGCGATGTGGCGAGGAAGTCGTGCGTGGAGGCGTGCACGCCGCTGTTCACGCGCAGGCGCACGCGCTGGCGCGTCCCGGCCGCGGCGGCCGCGGCGGCGACCCGATCGATCTCGATCGCGCTGTCGATGATGACGGTGCCGACGCCGGCGGCGACCGCGCGCTCGATCTCCGATACGGACTTGTTGTTGCCGTGGAATCCGATGCGGGCGGGGTCGACGCCGGCAGCGAGCGCCACGGCGAGTTCGCCGCCGCTCGCGACGTCGATCGCGAGCCCCTCCTCCGCCATCCAGCGCGCCACCTCGACGCACAGGAACGCCTTGCCGGCGTAGTAGACGGTCGCCTCGGTGCCGATGCGCGCGGCCTCCCCCTGCAGCGCCTCGCGCACCTCGCGCGCCCGCGCCCGGGCGGCGTCCTCATCGACCACGTACAGCGGCGAACCGTACTCGGCGGTGAGGTCGGTGGCGCGCAGGTCGCCGAACTTCAGCTGGCCGCAGCTGCTGCCGCGGCGCGCCGTCGAGGGGAAGACCCGGGCGTCGATCGCGTCGAGAGCTCCTGTGGGGTCGTCTTCGGCCATCGTATGCTCCTGCGGGTCTCGGGTCGGTGTTCGCGCACGCGTCCGCCGCTCATGGCAGCCGATGGCGAGCGGACCCGGATTGGCCCCTGAAGCCGCGCGAACGGGGGCCGGCGCCCCAGGTCGAACCCGACCAGTCTATACGGATCGAGGGCTCATTCCGCTGCGCAGACGCCCATCTCCTGTTCGCCCGGGTCCGAGAGGATGCGCGGCGAGAGATCGGCCGAGACGATCGCCGATCCGGTGCTCGACAGCGTGATATCGGTGAGGGTGAGGCCCCTCGGCAGCTGATCCTTCACGCACACCGTGCGGGGCTGCAGCAGCGGTTCGAGGGCCGAGCCCGTGATCTGCACGAGCTGCTCAGCGCTCAGGTCGAGCCCGGCGGCGCTCAACCCCTCAGGCTGCACCTCGACATCGCCGCCGTCGACGATGGCGAGCCGCAGGGTCGCGCTGAGCGGCACCTGCTGCCCGAAGATCTCCATGGTGCGCCCGACCGTGATGGCGCCGTCTCGCACCGAGCCGGAGTCGGCGACGCCGTTGGTGAGCGTCGCGATCATCGGTCCGAGGCGTTCCTGCGAGACGGTCAGCTGCACCGAACCATCGCGTATCTCGCCCGAGAGCGGGTTGAACGGCACGGAGCCGGCTTCGAGCCGCGCGTCGGCCACGAGGCCCTCGATGAGCGGGGCGTCGGGCACCGACACCGTCAGATCGCCGACGCTGCCGCCGAGGGCGTGGAGCAGCGCGGAGCCGCCGAGCGAGACGTCGACGGGGTGGTCCGGGGTGAGCTGCAGCTGCGTGCGCACGGCGGTCGCGATCGTGCTGGGCACGATCAATCGCAGCGCGACCTCGCCGAGGCCGGCGAGCACCGCGACGGCGATGACGACCGCGAGCAGCCGTTTCCCCCACTTCGGCATCGTCGGGCTACAGCCGTTCGGGCGCCGAGACGCCGAGCAGGTCGAGGCCGTTGCGCAGTACCTGGCCCGCCGCATCGTTCAACCAGAGGCGGGTGCGGTGCAGGTCGGTCACCGGCTCCTCCCCGAGAGGGATCACGCGGCAGTTGTCGTACCAGCGGTGGTACGCGGCCGCGAGTTCTTCGAGGAAGCGCGCGATGCGGTGGGGCTCGCGCAGTTCGGCGGCGCCCGCGACGATACCGGGGTACTGCTGCAGTTTGCCGAGCAGTTCGGTCTCGGTCTCGTGCGTCAGGAGTTCGGGGGCGAACGCGCTGCGGTCGATGCCCGCGGCGGCAGCGTTGCGGTCGACCGCGCAGGTGCGCGCGTGCGCGTACTGCACGTAGAAGACCGGGTTGTCGTTGGTGCGGCTGCGCACCTGCTCGCCGTCGAGCGAGAGCGGCGAGTCGGCCGGGAAGCGTGCCAGCGAGTAGCGCAGAGCATCGCTGCCGAGCCATTCGAGCAGGTCGTCGAGCTCGATGATGTTGCCGGCGCGCTTCGAGAGCTTGGCGCCGTTGAGGTTGACGAGCTGGCCGATGAGCACCGTGATGTCGGTCTCGATGTCATCGCCCGCCGCGCCCGCGATCGCGGTCAGGCGGCCGATGTAGCCGTGGTGGTCGGCGCCGAGCAGGTAGATCTTCTCGCCGAAGCCGCGATCCATCTTCGACAGGTAGTAGGCGGCGTCGGCGGCGAAGTAGGTGTACACGCCGTTGCCGCGGGTGAAGACGCGATCCTTGTCATCGCCGAAATCGGTGGTGCGCACCCAGATCGCGCCGTCGTCCTCGAAGACGTGGCCCTGCTCGCGCAGGCGATCGACGGCCGCCTCGATGGCGCTGGGCTCCCCGTTCTCACCGGCGGCGTGCAGCGTGCGCTCCGAAAAGTAGACGTCGAACCGCACGTTGAAGCGTTCGAGGGAGTCCTTGATCTCGGCGAGCTGCTGCTGGTAGGCGGCCTCCTGCACCACGGCGAGCGCGGCGTCGCGGTCGCGCGCGGCCAGCTCGACGAGCCCCGGGTGCTGAGCGAGCACCGTGCGGCCGAGCTCCTGGATGTACTCCCCCGGGTAGGCGTCCTCGGGGGCGTCTTCGCCGAGCGCCGCGGCGAGCACCGATCGGCCGAACTTGTTCATCTGCGAGCCCGCATCGTTGATGTAGTACTCGTTGGTGACGGTCGCCCCGGCTGCGCGGAGCACCCGTGAGATGGAATCGCCGAGCGCCGCCCAGCGGGTGTGACCCATGTGCAGAGGTCCCGTCGGGTTCGCGCTCACGAACTCCATGTTGATGTTCTGGCCGGCGAGCACGTCGCTGCGGCCGTACGCCTCGCCCTGCTCGACGACGCGGCGGGCGGTCTCGCCGGCGCTCGCAGCGTCGAGCGTGATGTTGATGAAGCCGGGGCCGGCGATCTCGGCACGGGCGATGCCGTCGATCCCGGCGACACGGTCGACGATCTCCTGCGCGAGCTCGCGCGGATTCGTTCCGATGCGCTTCGCGAACTTCATCGCGGCGTTCGAGGCCCAATCACCGTGCTCGCGGTTCTTCGGACGCTCCACCTGCGTATCCTGCTCGGTGACGACGATCTCGGCGCCGCGTGCGGCGATGATGTCGGTGAGGATGCGGGCGAGGGCGGCAGCGAGTTCTTGAGGCGTCACGAAGGTCAATCCTACCCGCCCGCAGAGGCGCCCCGGTGCTCGCGCTGCCGATCAGCCGTAGGGGTTCGCGGTCTTCTTGCCCGATTCGATGTCGCGGATCAGCGCCGGGTCGGTCTGGCCCTTGCGCGGGTCGACATCGTCATCGCTGTGATCCGTCGCGCCGTCCATGACGGGTTCGTCGATCGTCTCTTCGTCGCTTCGGTCGGTCTCGGGTTCGCGGTTCTGCTGCTCGGTCATGGCGCCACGGTACCGACGGCGCGATCGCCCCGGCAAGAGCCTTGCGCGCGACACCGGTCCGCTGCTATAGGAGCGCCCCGTAGGGCCGCATGGAAAAGCCCCTCCCGCCGCATATCCATGCGGCCGGAGGGGCGTGTTGCGGTGCCCCCGGAGGGATTCGAACCCCCGACCCTCAGTACCGGAAACTGATGCTCTATCCCCTGAGCTACGGAGGCGGGCTATTGCAACCCGACCAGCCTAGCGCACTTGCGGGGCGCCTCCCGCCACCCGGTCAGCGGCGCGCGAATACGAGGTGCGTCACGCCGCTCGGAGTGCTCGTCGACTCGACGTCGTAGCCCTGCTCCCAGCCTTCGAGGCCGGCCCAGAGCGAAACGCCCCGGCCCAGCAGAATCGGCACCTGCACGACATGCAGCAGGTCGATGAGCCCGGCGGCCATGAAGGCCCGGACGGTGGTCGGCCCGCCGCCGATGCGCACATCGAGCCCGCCGGCGGCCTCGAACGCCTGTGCGAGCACGGCATCGGGCACGGCATCGGTGAAGCGGAACGTCGTCTCGCCGACTTCGATCGGCGGGCGCGTCGCGCGGGTCATCACGAACACGGGCGAGTGGAACGGCGGCTCGTCGCCCCACCAGCCCCGCCAGTCGGGGTCGGCCTGCCAGCCGGGCGGGCCGAACTTGTTCGCCCCCATGATCTCGGCGCCGATGCCCTCGAACGAACGACGCGCGAAGACGTCATCGGGCTCGGCCGACGTATCGACGGGCCGCCGCTCCCGGTCGCCCGAGAGACTCTGGAACGTGGCGGTCGGAAAGAACCACTCCATGAGGCGCACGCCCGCGTGGCCGAACGGCGTCCGGAGGGACTGCCCCTCCCCCGTCGCGAAGCCGTCGAGCGAGACGGCGATGTTGTGTGCCCGTACCAGCGGCATGGCGCGCTCCCCTCAGCGTCTGCTGCCGACGATACACCTTCGTCGCGGTGCTGCCCAGAGCTTCGACGAACGGGTCCGGTGCGGGCCCTTGCAGGGGCCCGCGTACGCTCAGCACTCCACGACGTTGACGGCGAGGCCGCCCATCGAGGTCTCCTTGTACTTGTCGCTCATGTCGCGGCCCGTCTCGCGCATCGTGATGATGACCTCGTCGAGGCTCACGTGATGTCGGCCGTCGCCCATGAGCGCCATCTTCGCCGCGTTCACGGCCTTCGAGGCGCCGATCGCATTGCGTTCGATGCACGGGATCTGCACCAGGCCGCCGATGGGATCGCAGGTGAGTCCGAGGTTGTGCTCCATCGCGATCTCGGCCGCGTTCTCCACCTGCTCCGGAGTGCCGCCGAGCACCTGAGCGAGGCCGGCCGCGGCCATCGACGACGCCGAACCGACCTCGCCCTGGCAGCCGACTTCGGCGCCCGAGATCGAAGCCTGCTCCTTGTAGAGCACGCCGACGGCGGCGGCGGCGAGCAGGAAGTCGACGATGCGCCGTGCGCGCTCCTCGTCGCTCCAATCGCCTGCGCCGGGCGCGTAATGGGTGGCGTAGAAGAGCACGGCCGGGATGATCCCTGCAGCACCGTTCGTGGGCGCGGTCACCACGCGACCGCCCGAGGCGTTCTCCTCATTGACTGCGAGGGCGACGAGGTTCGTCCATTCCTGCCAGTACTGCGCGTCGCGGTTCGGGTCCTGCTCCGAGAGCCGGCGATGCCATTCGGGGGCCCGCCTGCGCACATTGAGCCCGCCCGGCAGCAGCCCGGTGCGCTCGAGCGCCGAGTTCTTGCAGGCCTCCATGACGTTCCAGATGTGGGCGAGACCCGCGCGCACTTCGGACTCGTCTCGGCGCGCCCGCTCGTTCTCGAGCATGATCTCGGCGATCGTGAGGCCGGTGCTCCGGGTATGCGCGAGCAGTTCGGCCGCCGTGGTGAACGGGTAGGGCAGTTCGGAGACGATGGTCTCGAGACGATCCTGCACGTCCTCTTCCGCGCCCTCGCGGATGATGAAGCCGCCGCCCACGGAGAAATAGGTCTGCTCGTCGAGGAGTTCGCCGCCCTCGCCGACCGCGCCCAGGCGCATGCCGTTGGCGTGGCGGGGCAGCACGGTGAGCGGGTGCAGCACCATGTCGGGCACGCCGAATTCGACGAGCACGGGCTCCCGGCCCAGCTGCTCGCCGAGGCGCACGATGCCGCTCTCCTCGATGCGCGCGATCGCGCTGTCGACTTCATCGGGGAGCACGGTCTCGGGGTCGTAGCCCTCGAGACCGAGGAGCACGGCGGTGAAGGTGCCGTGGCCCTTGCCGGTGGCTGCGAGCGAACCGTAGAGGTCCACTCGCAGCCCCCGGACGGCATCCAGCTGCCCCGCGCGCTCGAGATGCGCGGCGAAGAGGTGCGCGGCGCGCATCGGGCCGACGGTGTGAGAACTCGACGGGCCGATGCCGACCTTGAACAGGTCGAAGACGCTGATTGCCATGGGTGTGCCCTTCAGGGATTCCGGTCGTCGCTCAGGAGAGCTGAGCGAGATTCGGGTAGAGGGGGTGCGCCTCGGCGAGGGCCGTGACGCGGTCGCGCAGTGCTGCGAGGGTCGCCTCGTCGGCGCCGCCCTCGGCGGTGCCCGCGATGAGCGCCAGCGCGATCACGTCGGCGACCTCGGCGAACGCCTCGTCGCCGAAGCCGCGGGTCGCGAGCGCCGGCGTGCCGATGCGCAGACCCGAGGTGACCATCGGCGGGCGCGGGTCGAACGGCACCGCGTTGCGGTTCACCGTGATCTCGACCGCGGCCAGCAGATCTTCGGCGACCTGGCCGTCGAGCACCGATTCGCGCAGGTCGACGAGCACGAGGTGCACGTCGGTGCCGCCGGTGAGCACGCTGATGCCGCGCTCGGCGACATCGGCGCGCGTGAGGCGCTCGGCGAGGATCGACGCGCCGCGCAGGGTGCGCTGCTGGCGCTCCTTGAACTCCTCGCTCGCGGCGACCTTGAACGCGACCGCCTTGCCGGCGATGACGTGCTCGAGCGGGCCGCCCTGCTGGCCGGGGAAGACGGCCGAGTTGATCTTCTTCGCGATGTCGGCGTCGTTCGACAGGATGATGCCGCCGCGCGGGCCGGCGAGGGTTTTGTGCGTCGTCGACGTGGTCACGTGCGCGTGCGGCACCGGGTTGGGGTGGAGACCCGCGGCCACGAGACCGGCGAAGTGCGCCATGTCGACCATGAGGTAGGCGCCCACCTCGTCGGCGATCGCGCGGAAGCGCTCGAAGTCGAGCTGCCGCGGGTACGCCGACCAGCCGGCCACGATGAGCTTCGGCTCGTGCTCGCGGGCGAGGCGCTCGACCTCGTCCATGTCGATCGTCAGGGTCTCCTCGTCGACGCTGTACGCGGCGACGTTGTAGAGACGGCCCGAGAAGTTGATCTTCATGCCGTGGGTGAGGTGGCCGCCGTGCGCGAGGTTCAGGCCGAGGATGGTGTCGCCGGGGCGGATCAGCGCGTGCATGACCGCCGCATTCGCCTGCGCGCCCGAGTGGGGCTGCACGTTGGCGAAACCGGCGCCGAAGAGCTCCTTGATGCGGTCGATCGCGAGCTGCTCGATGACGTCGACCTCCTCGCAGCCGCCGTAGTAGCGGCGGCCCGGGTAGCCCTCGGCGTACTTGTTGGTGAGCACCGACCCCTGAGCCTGCATCACGCCGACGGCGGTGTGGTTCTCGGAGGCGATCATCTCGAGCCCGCGGCGCTGGCGCGCGAGCTCGGCGTCGATGCGCTGGGCGACCTCGGGGTCGAGGGTGGCGATCGGCTCGTTCAGCGACGGAGCGACGATCTGCTCGAAACGGGTCACAGCTCTGCCCCGTTGTCGGCGGCGTACTGCTCGGCCGAGAGCAGCGGGCCTTCTTCGGAGACGGCGACCTTGATCAGCCAGCCGGCGCCGTAGGTGTCGGAGTTGACGAGGGTGGGGTCGTCGACGACGGCCTCGTTGACCTCGACGACCTCGCCCGTGACGGGGCTGTAGAGGTCGGAGACCGACTTGGTCGACTCGATCTCGCCCATGGTCTCGCCGGCGGTGACGCTCGCGCCGACCTCGGGGAGCTCGACGTAGACGATCTCGCCGAGCGCGTCGGCGGCGACCTCGCTGACGCCGATGACGGCGGGGGTCTCGTCGTTGATCCACTCGTGCTCGGCCGAGTAACGCAGACCGGACTGTACCTTGCTCATGATGTGCTTCCTTTTCGGGGAGTGTGGGTGTTGATGTTCGTGATGAATGCGGTGTTCGTGAAGAACCGGGTGTTCGGAATAACCTACTGCGCCCGCTTGTAGAACGGGAGGGCGACGACCTCGAAGGGCTCGGCCTTGCCGCGCAGATCGACCGCGAGCTGCGTGCCGACCTCGGCGAACTCGGGCTTCACGTAGGCGAGCGCCACCGGGTAGCCGAGGGTCGGGCTGGGCTGGCCGCTCGTGACGGTGCCGACCGTCTCGCCGTCCGCGACGACGGCGTAGCCGCCGCGGCCCGCACGGCGCCCCGCGCCCTTGAGGCCGACGAGCACGCGCTCGGGCCGGGTCTCGCGCAGCGCCTCGAGTGCGTCGCGGCCGATGAAGCGCTCTTCCTTCTTGAACGAGACGACCGGGCCGAGGCCCGCTTCGAAGGGGTTCACGTCGAGGCTCAGCTCGTTGCCGTAGAGCGGCATGCCGGCTTCGAGGCGCAGCGAGTCGCGCGAGGCGAGACCTGCAGGGATCAGCCCGGAGGGCTCCCCCGCCGCGAGCAGCGCGCTCCACAGCTCGGCGGCCTGCCCGTTCGGCACGTACAGCTCGAAGCCGTCCTCGCCGGTGTAGCCGGTGCGTGCGAGCAGCACCGTGATGCCGGCCGCAGTGACCTCGGCGGCCGAGTAGTACTTCATATCCTCGACGATCGCGTGCTGCTCGGCGGGCACGATGCGGTGCAGGATCTCGACGGACCGGGGGCCCTGCACGGCGACGAGGCCGGTCTCGCCCGACTCGTCGGTGACCGTGACGTCGAAGCCGGCGGCGCGCTCGGCGAAGAGCCCTGCGACGACGGGGGCGTTGCCGGCGTTCGGCACGACGAGGTACTCGTTCTCGCCGAGGCGGTAGCTGATGAGGTCGTCGACGATGCCGCCCGCCTCGTTCAGGATGAGCGAGTACTTGGCGCGGCCGACGGCGATGACGCCGAGGTTGCCCGCGAGGGCGGTGTTGAGGAAGGCGGCGGCGTCGGGGCCCTGCACGCGGATCTCGCCCATGTGCGACAGATCGAACAGGCCGGCGGCCTCGCGTACGGCGCGGTGCTCGGCGAGTTCCGAACCGTACTTCAGCGGCATGTCCCAGCCGCCGAAGTCGGTGAACGAGGCGCCGAGCTTCTCGTGCTCGGCGTGCAGGGCGGTGTGCTTCGTGTCAGTCATCATTGTCCTTCAGGTGCTGGGTGGGCCCGTGCGCCGGGCCGGTGGGAGGTGCCGGGAGTCTCTGCGCCCGCTGGGCGCCCGCCCCTGGTCCGGCGGACCGGGGGCGGGCCTGGGGCCGCCGAACGGATCGGCGGCGGAACTCAGTCGGCGGGCGTCTCGAACGCCTCGGGCGCCGGGCACGAGCAGACGAGGTTGCGGTCGCCGAAGGCGCCGTCGATGCGGTCCACGGGCGGGAAGTACTTGTCGCTGCGCAGGCGCGCGACCGGGAAGACGGCCTGCTCGCGCGAGTAGGAGCGATCCCACTCGCCCGCGATGACGGTCTCCGCCGAGTGCGGTGCGAGGCGCAGCGGCGACTCGGCGAGTTCGCGCGCTCCCGTGATGACCTCTTCGATTTCGGCGCGGATGGTGATCATCGCCTCGATGAAGCGCTCGATCTCGCCGAGGTCCTCCGACTCCGTCGGCTCGACCATCAGCGTTCCCGCGACCGGGAAAGCGAGGGTCGGCGCGTGGAAGCCGTAGTCGATGAGGCGCTTCGCGACGTCTTCGGCGGTGACGCCCGACCGGGCGGTGAGCTCGCGCAGGTCGAGGATGCACTCGTGGGCGACGAGGCCCTCGTTGCCGCGGAAGAGCACCGGGAAGTACTCGTCGAGGCGCGCGGCGATGTAGTTCGCGCCGAGCAGCGCGGTCTTCGTCGCCCGGGTGAGGCCATCGGCGCCCATCATCGCGATGTAGGCGTACGAAATTGGGAGCACGCCGGCCGAGCCGAAGAGCGTCGCCACGACGGGGATGCCCTGGCTGACCGAGTAGGTGCCGGTCGGGTCGTTCGGCAGGTACGGGAGCAGGTGCTCCGCGACGCCGATCGGGCCGATGCCGGGGCCGCCGCCGCCGTGCGGGATGGCGAAGGTCTTGTGCAGGTTCAGGTGCGAGACGTCGCCGCCGAACTTGCCCGGCTGGGCGAGGCCGACGAGGGCGTTCATGTTCGCGCCGTCGATGTAGACCTGGCCGCCGGCCTCGTGGACGAGGTCGCAGACCTCGCGCACATCGGCGTCGTAGAGGCCGTAGGTCGACGGGTAGGTGATCATGATGGCGGCGAGCACCTCGCGGTTCGCCTCGACCTTCGCGCGCAGGTCGTCCATGTCGATGGTGCCGGCCTCGGTGTTCTTGACCACGACGACCTTCATGCCCGCGAGCACGGCCGATGCGGCGTTGGTGCCGTGCGCCGATGCCGGGATGAGGCAGACGTCGCGCTGCTCCTGACCGTTCGCGCGGTGGTAGAGGCTGATCGCGTTGAGGCCCGCGTACTCGCCCTGGGCGCCCGAGTTCGGCTGCATCGAGACGCCCGCATAGCCGGTGATCTCGACGAGACGGCCCTCGAGGTCGGCGATGAGCTCGCGCCAGCCGCGGCTCTGCTCCTCGGGCACGTAGGGGTGGATGCCTGCGAACTCGGGCCATGAGATGGACTCCATCTCGGCGGTCGAGTTGAGCTTCATGGTGCACGAGCCGAGCGGGATCATGGTGCGGTCGAGCGCGAGGTCGCGATCGGCGAGGCGGCGCAGGTAGCGCAGCATCTGGGTCTCGGATCGCATCGAGTTGAAGATCGGGTGCGTGAGGTAGTCGCTCGTGCGCACCGATGCGGCGTCGAATCCGTAGTCGCCTGCGGCGACGGCCTCGGCGGGCTCGGCGCCGAATGCGGCGGCGACCGCGGCGACGTGCGCTGCCGTCGTGGTCTCGTCGGTCGAGACGCCGACGGTGTTCTCGTCGATGCGGCGCAGGTTGATGCCCGTGTCCGAGGCGGCGGCGATGATCTCGTCGGCGCGGCCCGGAACAGTGGCGACCACGGTGTCGAAGAACGCGGTGGAGGCGAGCTCGATGCCGACGGCGCGGAGCGAGGCGGCGATGGTGCGGGCGTGCGCGTGGGTGCGTTCGGCGATGGCCTTGAGACCCGCGGGGCCGTGGTACACGGCGTACATCGATGCGGTGATGGCGAGCAGCGCCTGCGCGGTGCAGATGTTGCTGGTGGCCTTCTCGCGGCGGATGTGCTGCTCGCGGGTCTGCAGCGCGAGGCGGTACGCCTGGCGGCCGTTCGCATCCTTCGAGACGCCGACCAGGCGGCCCGGGAGCGAGCGCTCGAGGCCCGCGCGGATCGACAGGAACGCGGCGTGCGGCCCGCCGAAGAAGAGGGGCACGCCGAAGCGCTGGGTGTTGCCGACGGCGACGTCGGCGCCCTGCTCGCCGGGCGAGGTGATGAGAGTCAGCGCGAGGAGGTCGGCGATGACGGTGGCCATCGCGCCGCGCTCCTTCGCCTGGGCGATGAGCGCCGACTGGTCGACGATCGAGCCGTCGCTCGCGGGCTGCTGCACGACGATGCCGAAGATGTCGCCCTCGGGCAGGCCCTGCGAGAGGTCGGCGACCTCGACCTCGAAGTCGAGCGCCGAGGCGCGGCCCTGGATCACGGCGAGGGTCTGGGGGAAGACGTTCGCGTCGACGACGGCCTTCGCGGTCGGCTTCGCCTTGCTCGCGCGGCGCATGAGCAGCACGGCCTCGGCGGCGGCCGAGGATTCGTCGAGCATGGAGGCGTTGGCGACCTCGAGGCCGGTGAGGTCCGAGACCATGGTCTGGAAGTTGAGGAGCGCCTCGAGGCGGCCCTGCGAGATCTCGGGCTGGTACGGCGTGTAGGCGGTGTACCAGGCGGGGCTCTCGAGCACGTTGCGGCGGATCACCGGCGGCGTGTGCGTGTCGTAGAAGCCCTGACCGATCATCTGGGTCTTGAGGGTGTTCTTGCCCGCGAACTCGCGGAGGTCGGCGAGGATCTCCTCTTCGCTGCGCGCGGCGGGGAGGTCGAGGGGCTCGCCCTTGCGAATCACGGACGGGACCGCGGTGTCGACGAGCGCGTCGATGCTGTCGTAGCCGGTGCGCGCGAGCATGGCTGCGATGTCGGCCGGTGTGGTCACGCCGATGTGGCGATCCGAGAAGTTGCGTACTTCAGGGCTGATGCTCAAGAGGATCTCCGTCGTATGGCCCGCTGAGGGCGCGAATGAGTATGGGATCCTCCCCGCTCTGTTATGGGACCTGAGAGATTCGGGAGCGGAGGCGTGCGCCGTGCTCCGTTGCACCTTCGGTAAACGACAGGGATCGTCGTTTTTTCCAGAGTTGCCATGCTGCAGCGGTACGGGGGCCTGAGAGATTCCCGGGGAGGGATATTGCTCCTACGGCGCCGGGTCTCACCCGGACTCTCCCGCTGCGGCTTGATAGCCGATATTCAGAAGTCTGCTCATAGTAACACCATCCCGGCGTTCCCTCGCAACCGCTTTCTCGGCCGCGCGCGGCATGCGAAAGCGGGCTGCGCCGCTCCCCCGGCGATGCCGGAAGGAGCGGGCGCAGCCCGCCTATTTATTGGCCTCGGGTCACCAAGTCGAACGATCGGTGATCCCTGCCGAGAACGCTACTTCGCTTCGGGTTCGTCGACGCCGTCCAGCGCGAGGAGCTCCTCCTCGACGGCGCCGCCGTAGCCCTCCTTCTGCGGGTCGCCGTGCAGGCCGCCCGAGACCGCGTACTCCTCCTCGGGCGAGAGGATGAGGCGGTGGCGCGTGTAGACGCCGAAGATGACGAGGCCGATCACGTAGACGATCACGATCGCGACGATCGCAGGGCGGAACGACTCATTCAGCAGGAAGCCGAGGAAGATGAGCGCGGAAATGAACGCCGCGGCGTACGCGCCGAACTTGCCCCACGGGCTCTTGTACGGGCGGTTCGCGTTCGGGTACTTCTTGCGCAGGATGATGAAGGAGAGCATCTGCATGAAGTACGCGAGCACCGCGCCCCACACGGCGATGTTCAGCACGACGGCGCCGCCGACGCCGCCTTCGCCACCGGTGATCTCGACCACGATGAGCGCGGTGAGGCCGATGAGCGCACCCGCGATGAGCGCGACCCAGGGGGTCTGGCGCTTGCCGGTGAGCGAGAGGAACCGCGGGTAGTAGCCCGCGCGCGAGAGCGAGTACAGGTTGCGGCCGTACGCGAACATGATGCCCTGCAGCGAGGCGAGCAGGCCGAACAGGGCGAACAGAGCGAGCAGACCTGCGACCCAGGCGAGGTCGTCGCCGAGGATGGCGCGGAAGCCGTCGAGCAGCGGCTCGCCGGCGGCACCGGTCTTCGAAGCCCCGAGCACCGCGGTGTTGAGGAACAGCACGACGAGGCCGGTGGCGATCAGCGTGCCGCGCGCCCAGAGGCCCGCGCGGGGGATGTCGCGCACCGGGTTGTGCGACTCCTCGGCCGCGAGCGGGAGCTCCTCGATACCGAGGAAGAGCCACATCGCGAATGGCAGCGCGAAGAGGATGGGAAGCACGCCGTGGGGCAGGAACGCCGACTGACCGGGGTCGGGGACGATGTCGAAGAGGCTGCTCCAGTTGACCGCGCCGCTCACGAACGCCATGACGCCGAACAGCGCGATGACGCCGATCGAGACGAACGATACGATGACGGCGAACTTCAGGGAGATCGAGGTGCCCGCGGTATTGAGGCCCACGAAGATCGTGTAGAGGATGATCCACCACAGCCAGGTCGGCAGCGTGAAGCCCATGAGGCCCTCGGTGACGCCGTTGGCGTAGTTGGCCGAGAAGAACACGATCACGGCGGTCGTCGCGACGTACTCGATCGACTCGGCGAGGCCCGTGACGAAGCCGCCCCAGGGGCCCATCGCCGCGCGGCCGAAGGAGTAGGCGCCGCCCGTGTGCGGCATCGCCGCGGCCATCTCGCCGATCGCGAAGACCAGACCGTAGTACATCACGACCAGAATGGCGAAGGCGATGAGCATGCCGCCGAAGCCGGCGGCCTCGATGCCGAAGTTCCAGCCCGAGAAGTTGCCCGAGATGACGGCGCCGACGGCGAGCCCCCAGAGGCCCCAGATGCCGGCCGAGCGCTTCAGGCTCCGCTTCTCGAAGTAGCCCGTATCAGCCGTGGTGTAGGTCACACCTGAGACTTTCAGCGTGTCTTTTGTCATTGCTTCCTCTGTATTTCACTTCACTGTGACGGCACCCCGGCCGGTACTGCATTGCACTGGAGCCGAGGGTGTCTGCGGTTGCAACTCGAAACTATAGTGTCTATTGGTCTACTAATCCACCTTTAGCCAATTTTCGCTCGACCCCTGCGGTGCGGACCCGCCTCAGTGCAATGGATTCCCAGCGATCCAATGAGGATTCCGGGAACAGGTCTCCCCTCACCGGAAGTTTTCATGCTTTAATGGTCGACGAGCAGACCATAAACCCGGCACGCTTTCCGGTTCGCCCGGCGAGCAGCTCCCCGAAAGCCCGAGCTCGGCTCCAGATCAGGCGCACAATCGGGCACTCAACGAAGAGACATTTGAAGGAGATTCCATGAATCCCGTGAGCGGAAATCTGAACCCGCAGGAACTGCGCGAGGCCGTCGCGTCGGGCGAGATCGATACGGTGATCGTCGCATTCACCGATATGCAGGGCCGTCTCGTCGGCAAGCGCATCTCCGCGAGGCTCTTCCTCGAGGACACGATGAACGGCCACGCCGAGTGCTGCAACTACCTCCTCGCGGTCGACGTCGATCTCAACACCGTCGACGGCTACGCCCTCACCAGTTGGGAGAGCGGCTACGGCGACATGGCGATGGTCCCCGACCTCGGCACCCTCCGCCGCACCCCGTGGATCCCCGGTACGGCGCTCGTCATGGCCGACCTCGTCAGCGCCAACGGGCACGAGCCGATCCCTGTCGCTCCCCGTTCGGTGCTGCAGCGCCAGATCGACCGCCTCGCCGAGCGCGACCTCCACACCAACGTCGCCACCGAGCTCGAGTTCATCGTCTTCGACGACGACTACCGCACCGCGTGGAAGAAGCGCTACAACGACCTCGCCACCTCGAGCGACTACAACATCGACTACGCCCTGCACGCATCGACCCGCATGGAGCCGCTGCTGCGCGACATCCGCAACTCGATGGACGGCGCGGGCATGTACAACGAGGGCGTCAAGGGCGAGTGCAACCTCGGCCAGCAGGAGATCGCCTTCCGCTACGCCCACGCCCTCGCCACCTGCGACAACCACTCCATCTACAAGAGCGGGTCGAAGGAGATCGCCGACACCCACGGCAAGTCGATCACCTTCATGGCGAAGTTCAACGAGCGCGAGGGATCGAGCTGCCACATCCACGCGAGTCTGCGCGACGGCGCCGGCAACCCGGTGTTCGCCGACGAATCGGCCGAGAACGGCATGTCCGACACCTTCCGCCACTTCATCGCCGGCCAGCTCAAGCTGATGCGCGAGTTCACGCTGCTCTACGCGCCGAACATCAACTCGTACAAGCGCTTCGTCGACGGCAGCTTCGCCCCGACCGCCATCGCATGGGGCTTCGACAACCGCAGCTGCGCGCTGCGCGTCGTCGGCCGAGGAGGCAGCATGCGCGTCGAGAACCGCGTGCCCGGTGCCGACGTCAACCAGTACCTCGCCGTGTCGGGCCTGCTCGCCTCGGGCCTCTACGGCATCGAGCACGAGCTCGAGCTCGAGGATGCGCTGACCGGCAACGCCTACACGAGCGACGTCGACCGAGTACCGACGACGCTTCGCGAGGCAGCCGATCTCTTCGACCGGTCGACGATCGCGCGCGAGATCTTCGGCGACGAGGTCGTCGACCACTACGTCCACGCGGCCCGCGTCGAGGTCCAGGCCTTCGACGCCGCCATCACCGATTGGGAGAGGATCCGCGGCTTTGAGCGTCTCTGAGTCGACCGACGCCGAGTCGATCGGCGCCGGCTCGCCCGCGCCGATCATCGGCATCACCAGCTATCTCGAACAGGCCCAGACCGGGGTGTGGGATGTCAAGGCGTCCTTCCTGCCCCAGGTCTACATGAACGCGGTCACCGACGTCGGCGGCACCGTACTCGTGCTGCCGCCCCAACCGATCACCGCCGATGCCGCGCGCGCCATCGTCGGCACCCTCGACGGGCTCATCCTGTCGGGCGGCGCCGATGTCGACCCCGCGCGCTACGGCGAGACCCCGCACGACCGCACCGGGGCGCCGCGCGTCGACCGCGACGAGTTCGAGGCCGCGCTCATCGAAGCCGCGATCGAGGCCGAGCTGCCCCTGCTCGGCATCTGCCGCGGCGCCCAGATGCTGAACGTCGAGATGGGCGGCACTCTGCTGCAGCACCTTCCTGACGTCGTCGGCGACGACCGCTACCAGATCGGCGCCGGCGTCTTCAACGAGGTCGAGGTCGAGGTCGACGCGGGCACCCGCATCGCCGAGATCTACGGCGACGACCGCACCGCCGGCGCGCACCTCTACCACCATCAGGCCATCGGCGAGGTCGGCGACGGCCTCACCGTGACGAGCCGCACCGAAGACGGCATCATCGAGTCGATCGAGCTCACCTCGATCCCCTTCGGAGTCGCCGTCCAGTGGCACCCCGAAGAGAACGTCGAAGACCGCCGCCTGTTCCAGGGCCTCGTCGATGCCGCGCGCGAATACCGCGCCACCAGCACTTCCCGCACCGCCCGAGCATCGGGCGCAGTCCGCAAGGAGAACGCATGAGCTACACCGTCATCAACCCGGCGAACGAATCCGTCGTCGCCGAGGTCGAGCACCTCGACATCGAGGGCACCGATCGCGCCATCGCCGCGGCCGTCGCCGCGCAGCGGGAATGGGCCAGGGTCGCCCCGGCCGACCGCGCGAAGGCGCTGCGCCGCTTCGCCGCCTCGGTCGACGCCGACATCGAGCACCTCGCCTCGCTCGAGACGACGAACTCGGGCCACCCGATCTCGCAATCGCGCTGGGAGGCCGGCCACGTGCGCGACGTGCTCGAGTACTACTCGGCATCGCCCGAGCGCCTCATCGGCCAGCAGATCCCCGTCGCCGGCGGCATGGACGTCACCTTCCACGAACCGCTGGGCGTCGTCGGCGTCATCACCCCGTGGAACTTCCCGATGACGATCGCGGCCTGGGGCTTCGCCCCCGCCCTCGCGGCCGGCAACGCGGTCGTGCTGAAGCCCGCCGAATGGACCCCGCTCACGAGCCTCCGTCTCGGCGAGCTCGCGCTCGAGGCCGGGCTCCCCGAGGGCCTCTTCCAGGTGCTCGCGGGCCGCGGCTCGGTCGTCGGCGAACGCTTCGTCACCAACCCCTCGGTGCGCAAGCTCGTCTTCACCGGCTCGACCGCGGTCGGCAAGCGCATCATGTCGGGCGCGGCCGAGCAGGTCAAGCGCGTCACCCTCGAACTCGGCGGCAAGAGCGCGAACATCGTGTTCGACGACGCAGACATCGAGAAGGCGGCGGCCACCGCCCCCTACTCGGTCTTCGACAATGCCGGGCAGGATTGCTGCGCACGCAGCCGCCTGCTCGTGCAGCGCAGCGCCTACGACCGCTTCATGGAACACTTCGAACAGGCGGTCAAGGGCGTCAAGGTGGGCGATCCCTCGCTCGAAGACACCGAGGTCGGCCCGCTCGTCACCCTCGCGCACCGCGACAGCGTCGCCTCGTTCATCACCGATGACGTGAAGGTCGCCTTCCGCGGTTCGGCCCCCGAGGGCCCGGGCGCCTGGTTCGCGCCGACCGTCGTCGAGGGTAGCCACGGCGACCGCCTGTCGACCGAGGAGATCTTCGGCCCGGTCGTCTCGGTCATCCCTTTCGATGACGAGGCCGATGCGCTGCGCATCGCCAACGACACCGAGTACGGCCTCAGCGGCTCGATCTGGACGAACGACCTCGCCCGCGGCATCCGCATGGCGCGCGGCGTCGAGGGCGGCAACCTCTCGGTCAACTCGCACTCCTCGGTGCGCTACTCGACCCCCTTCGGCGGCTTCAAGCAGTCGGGGCTCGGCCGCGAGCTCGGCCCCGATGCCGCCGAGCACTTCACCGAGACGAAGAACGTCTTCTTCGCCTCCGAATAACCACTTCCCCTCTTCTCCAGAACCACCTCACACTCAAGGAAACGACTATGAGCGATATCACCCCCATCGACCTCACCCAGCGGCTTGCCGGCAAGGTCGCCGTCATCACCGGCGGCGCGAGCGGCATCGGCCTGGCCACCGCGAAGCGCATGCGCGCCGAGGGCGCCCAGATCGTCATCGGCGACATGAACCCCGAGTCGGGCGAGGCCGCGGCCGCCGAGGTCGACGGCCTCTTCGTGCAGGTCAACGTCACCGACGAGGATCAGGTCAACAATCTCTTCGACACGGCCGCCCGCGAGTACGGTTCGGTCGACATCGCCTTCAACAACGCCGGCATCTCGCCCGACGACGACGACTCGATCGAGACTACCGAGCTGCCCGCGTGGCAGAAGGTGCAGGACGTCAACCTCAAGAGCGTGTACCTGTGCTCGCGCGCCGCGCTGCGCCACATGACGCAGCAGGGGTCGGGCTCGATCATCAACACCGCTTCGTTCGTCGCAGTGATGGGCTCCGCCACCTCGCAGATCTCGTACACCGCGTCGAAGGGCGGCGTGCTGGCCATGACCCGCGAGCTCGGCGTGCAGTTCGCCCGCCAGGGCATCCGCGTGAACGCGCTCTGCCCCGGGCCGGTGAACACCCCGCTGCTGCAGGAGCTGTTCGCGAAGGATCCGGAGCGCGCCGCACGCCGTCTCGTGCACGTGCCGGTCGGCCGTTTCGCGAAGCCCGAGGAGCTCGCGGCCTCGGTCGCGTTCCTCGCGAGCGATGACGCCTCGTTCATCACCGCGTCGACGTTCCTCGTCGACGGCGGCCTGTCGAGCGCGTACACGACGCCGCTCTGAGCCGAGCCGTCCGGTCGCGAACAGGCGCCCGGATAGACTCGTACTCACGGGGTTCGCAGGTCTCCCTGCGAACCCCGTGCTCGTTTCAAGGAGGAACCGATGGAGCGCACGGGCGATGAAGCCGAACTGCTCATCAGGGCGGTGCGGCCCACCAATGCGTACGAGGAGTCGATGCAGCGCCTGCTGCAGTCGATCAGGCTCGGAGTGATCCCACCCGGGCAGCGGCTGCCGGCCGAGCGCGACCTCGCCGGAATGCTCAAGGTCAGCCGCGACACGGTGCGCGAAGCGCTCTCGACGCTGGCCGATGCGGGGTACGTGATCTCGCGCAGGGGCCGGTACGGGGGCACCTTCGTCGTCGACGAGCTGCCGCACGGGCCGCTGACCGGCACCGCAGCGGTCGTCACCGCCGAAGAGGTGGAAGACGTGTCGGTGCTGCGCCGCGTGCTCGAGATCGGGGCGGCCCGCGAGGCGGCCGCCCGCGATCTCACCTCGGTCGAGCGTTCCTCGCTGACGCAGGCGCTCGAGGCCTGCACGTCGTGCCCGCCCGACGACCACCGCCGGCTCGACTCGCGCCTGCACCTGCTCATCGCCGAGCTCTCGGGGTCGCCGAGCCTCGTGCCGCTCGCCGCGAACATCCGCACCCGCGTCAACGCGCTGCTCGAGGCCATCCCGGTGCTCGAACCCAACATCGTGCACTCGACCGAGCAGCACACGGCGATCGTGACGGCGATTCTGGCGGGGCGCCCCGAGGCCGCCGCAGAGGCGATGGCCGAGCACATCGAGGGGTCTGCGGCGCTCTTGCGCGGCTTCCTCTCGGACACCGTCGACGACGACTGACTGATGCGATCCGGCGGGCGTGCGTTCGTTCGGATCCTGGAGCTCGCTCGGACCGATTCTGGCGAAAAACGTCCGAACGAGCTCGCAGCTCCGAGTGGGCTCACGGGGCAGGGCAAGCCCCAAGCCGGCAGACCAACGCCGCGCCGCGCCGCCAGGGATCCTAGCGGTCGTCGAGCGGCCGCCCCTTGTGCTCGACGAGCCCCCACGCCGCCCCGGCCGCGACCACGAAGAACACCGCGAACACGGTGAAGGTGAGGCCCGCACCGCCCGCGACGAGCATCGCGGGCACCGCGAGCGGCGCGATGATCGACGCGATGCGGCCGACGCCGGCCGCCCAGCCCGAACCCGTGCCCCGCAACGACGTCGGGTACAGCTCGGGCGTCACGGCGTAGAGCGCGCCCCAGGCGCCCAGGTTGAAGAACGACAGCGCCATGCCCGAGGCGATGATCGCCGGCGCCGTGTGCACCGTGCCGAACACGATCGCCGAGGCCGCCGAACCGATGAGGAACACGGACAGAGTGAGCCGGCGGCCCCACACCTCGATCAGCCAGGCGGCGACCGCGTAGCCGGGCAGCTGGGCGAGCGTGATGAGCAGGGTGAACCCGAACGAGCGCACCAGGCTGAAGCCGGCGTCGACGAGGATGCTCGGGATCCAGATGAATGCGCCGTAGTAGGCGAAGTTCACGCAGAACCAGGTCAGCCAGATCGACACGGTGCGAGTGCGGAACTCCGGCGCCCAGAGCGCCGCGATGCGGTTGCCCGGCCGGGCCCGCTGCGGCGCGGCAGGCACGGCAGTCTCGGCCGCGGCCGCGGAGGCGCTCGCCGATGCAGCCGAGGCATCGGCCGCCTCCGGGTCGGCCGTGCCGCTCAGGGCCGCGATCCCTGCAGAACGTTCGAAATCGGCGACCACGGCCTCGGCTTCGGCCGTGCGCCCACGGCTCGCGAGCCAGCGCGCCGACTCGGGCAGGCCCCAGCGCACGATGAGCGCGTAGACCGCGGGAATCGCGCCGAGGGCGAAAGCCCAGCGCCAACCCGCGGCGCTGTTCGGCACGACGAAGTAGCCGATGAGCGCCGCGGCGGTCCAGCCGACGGCCCAGAAGGCTTCGAGGATGACGATGAGGCGGCCGCGGATGCGGGCGGGCGCCAGCTCGCTGACGTAGGTCGAGGCGACCGGCAGTTCGGCGCCGAGACCGAGCCCCACGAAGAAGCGCAGCACGAGCAGCATGCCGATGCCGCCGACGAGCGCGCTCGCGCCCGTGGCGATGCCGTAGACGAGCAGCGTCAGCGCGAACACCTGGCGGCGGCCGATGCGGTCGGCGAGCAACCCGCCGAAGCTCGCACCGATCGCCATGCCGACGAAGCCGATCGACGCGATGAGCCCGCTCTCGCCCTTCGTGATGCCCCAGTGCTCGACGAGCGCCGCGATGATGAACGAGATGAGCCCGACATCCATGGCGTCGAGCGCCCAGCCGATGCCCGAGCCGGTGAGCACCTTGCCGTGCTTGCGCGTGAACGGGAGCCCATCGAGCCGCTCCGCGATCGAGTTCTGCCGCTGCGACGTCGTTGAGGTCATGAGTTCATCGTAGAGGTCGGAGCGCCAGGCCGCACAGTCGCCGAGGCTCCCGGCTCGGCGGAGGCCGTCGGCGCGGCGGCCGCCTGCTGCACCTGCGCCCAGCGCACCTCCCGGGGGTCGTCGAGCCTCACCTGCTCGATGACCTCTCCGCCGTCGCAGCGCATCAGGTCCACGACCGCCGACTCGTCGTCCGCAGATACGACGCGCCAGGTGCCGCCGGCGAGATCCCAGCGGTCGACCGCGGCGGGCAGCTGCGCGATGGGGCTCTTGCGCGTCCACCCGACCTCGGCGCCGCGATCGTAGAAGTGCCGATAGGCGTAGATGAGCGGATGCCAGGCCTCGGGGTCGATATGATCCGTGCCGTCGACGGCCACCTCGCTCGCCGCATGCACGCGCACGACCTCGGCCTCGACGATGCCGAAGGCCCCGTCGAGACTCGGCGTGATGCGCCGCACCTCGGCCTCGAGCTGGATCGGCGCCTCCTCCACCCGCGGCGGGGCCACGAGGTCGGACGGCGCCGGGGTCAGCCCCGCCCGCTCGAACTTGCGTGGCTCGAAGACGTAGCCCGCACGCTTCTCGTCGGGCACCGGATCCCTGCCGGTCACGCCCGCGAGCCGTTCGACGTGCTGCCACTGCCCGGCCGACGGGAAGTTCACCGTCAGCTGCGGGTGCCGGCGCGCATTGTCGAGCGACTGCCCGCCCTCCTCGAGCCCGAGCACGATGGTGCGGCCGAGCGCGAAATGGCTCGATGCCGGCGCCAGATTCGGGGTGCCGTCGGGGTTCAGCGTTGCGACGAGGTATGCGGGCGTGCCCAGATAGAGCACGCTCGGGTCGATGACGCGGTGCGTGGCATGGTCGGTCATACCACCCAAAGTACTCCTCCGGCGAGGAGCGCCGCCGGATTATGACATCAGATGCGGCGGTAGGCGAGATCGCGGATCTCGCGGCCCTTCTCCGCGCCCTTGCGCTCGAACGCGGTCAGCACGCGGCCGTCGAAGCGCTCGGCCCACTCCCCCGCGAACTCCCGCTCGAACCCTTCGGCCTCGTCGAGCACCCGGCGCATCTGCTCGGCGTAGTCCTCCCAGTCAGTCGCCAGGCGCAGCACGCCCCCGGGGCGCAGGGCACCGCGTACGATGCGCGTGAAGTCGTCGTTCACGAGGCGGCGCTTGATGTGTCGCGTCTTCTTCCACGGGTCCGGGAAGAACACCCACAGCTCGTCGATCGATCCGGCGGGCAGATACTTCTCGAGCAGCTCGGGGGCGTTCACCTCGGCCAGGCGCAGGTTGTCGATCTCCGCGCTCTCGGCGCGCAGCATGGTACGGGCGAGACCTGCGCGGAACACCTCGACGGCGAGGAAGTTCGTGCCGGGATGCTGCTCGGCGGCGTGGAGAATGGCGTGGCCCTGCCCCGAACCGATCTCGACGACGAGCGGAGCCTCCCGGCCGAAGATCTCGGCCGGGTCGCCGTGCGCGCCGTCGGCGACGCTCGTCGAGGCCGGCCCGTGTTCGATGTCGAGCACGTAGTGGGGGCGCAGGTGCTCCCACGCGTACTCCTGCGAGGCCGTCATGCGACCGCCGCGGCGTACGAACGAGACGGGCTTGTCCCGAAAGGTGGTGGGGTCGAAGCTCTTGCGCGAGGGGGAGGTCTGCTCGGTCACCCGTCTACGGTAACCGATGCGGCGCGAAAACCCCGACTCGCCCCGCGCACCGCCTCCGGGCACGAATGGCCGGCAACGCTACGATGAGTGGACGGCTATCCATCGGAGGAGAACGATCATGACCGGGAAGATCCTACTGGTGAACGGGCCCAACCTGAATCTCTTGGGCACTCGCGAACCCGAGATCTACGGGAACGAGACGCTCGCCGACGTCGAGGCGCTCGTCGAGCGGGTCGCCGGCGATTTCGGGCTCGGCGTGCACGCGGTGCAGTCGAACCACGAGGGCGTGCTCATCGACGCCATCCATGCGGCGCGCGGCACCTGCAATGCCATCATCATCAACCCGGGAGCCCTCACGCATACCTCGATCGCGCTGCGCGACGCGCTCTCCGGGGTCGCACTGCCCGTCGCCGAGGTGCACATCTCGAACGTGCATGCACGCGAGGAGTTCCGACACCACTCGTACATCTCGGGCATCGCCTCCTGCGCGATCGTCGGCTGCGGCCTGCAGGGCTACGAGTTCGCGGTACGCCGTCTCGCCGCGCTCATCGCGGGATAACCGCCCGCCGGCTACGGCGCGGTCGGGAAGATGTCGAAGAGCTCGGGGTGGTGCGCGTGCACCAGCACTGCGAACACGACCGCGTCGAAGAGCAGATGCACTGCCACGACGTACGACAGAGACCGCGTGCGCAGGAAGATGAATCCCTGCACCAGCGCGAACGGGATGGTGAGCAGCGGCCCCCAGGCCCGATAGCCGAGCTCCCAGAGGAACGACACGAAGACTACGGCTTGCAGCGCGTTCGCGGTCCAGGCCGGGAAGTGCCGCAGCAGCACGGCGAACACGGTGCAGATGAAGAAGAGCTCGTCCCAGATGCCGACGGCACCGACCCCGACGAACAGACGCGCGACGAGGTCGGGCGTCTCGACGACCGGCCAGTTCCGATACACGCCCGAGCCGATGAAGTACCACGGCAGGATCAGCCAGCCGAGCACGAGCACGGCCGCGAGCCACCCCCAGTGCAGCCAGCCCCAGCGCGGATTCGGCCGCCCGTCGTGGCCGGTGCGCCACGGAAAACGGATGGCGCGATCCCTGTAGATCGCTCGGGAGACGAGATAGGGCACGAGCACGGCCCCGCCGAGCGCGAGCGTGAAGCGCCCCATCGCCCAGTCGTCGAGCTCCGCCGCGAGCGGGATGCTGCGCACGATGGCCAGCCCGACCGCGATGAGTGACAGGTCCCGCAGCAGCGACGGTTCGGCACGCGCAGGCGCATCGCCCGCCAGGGATCGCCGCCGCTCCGCCCACCAGGCCATGGCGAGGCCGGCGAGGAGCAGCGCGACCCCCGCGAGCGTCCACCCGAACACGAAGAACGCGGGGGCCGAGAGCACGACGAGCCCCGCCGCGAGCAGCGGTCGGGGCTCGATGTGCGAGGTCACACCTCTATGCTGCCATCCAGTACGTCGCTAGCGCTCCGTGCGCACTGGGCTGCCGCCGTGTGCGGCACCGCAGCCTGGCGAAACGCTGACGCTGTTCTCCGGCGACGCTGTGGCGTCGCGCGGCGTAGCAAGAATCGCTGGTCCGCGATTTCGGCTACGCCGCACCCTCGAACATGCTGGTGACCGAACCGTCTTCGAATACCTCGTGGATCGCTTTCGCGAGCAGCGGAGCGATCGACAGCACGGTGAGCTTCTCGAAGCGCTTCTCGGGAGGCAGCGGCAGCGTGTCGGTGACGACGACCTGGTCGATGAACTCCTGCGACAGGTGCTCGATCGCGCTGCCCGAGAAGATCGCGTGAGTGCAGGCGATGGTGACGCCCTTCGCACCGTTGTCCTTGAGCGCCTGCGCGGCCTTCGAGATGGTGCCGCCGGTATCGATCATGTCATCGACCATGATGCACCAGCGATCCTTGACGTCGCCGACGATGCCGTGCACCGAAGCCTGGTTCGCGACCTTCGGGTCGCGGCGCTTGTGGATGATCGCGAGCGGCGCACCGAGCTTGTCGCTCCACACGTCGGCGACGCGCACGCGCCCCATGTCGGGCGAGACGACGGTGATGTCGTCGCGGCCGATGGTCTTCTTGAAGTGCTCGAGCAGCACCGGCATCGCGAACAGATGGTCTACGGGGCCGTCGAAGAAGCCCTGGATCTGCGGGGCGTGCAGGTCGACCGACATGATGCGGTCGGCACCGGCGGCCTTGAAGAGGTCGGCGACGAGCCGCGCCGAGATGGGCTCGCGGCCGCGCCCCTTCTTGTCCTGGCGCGAGTACGGGTAGAACGGAGCGACCACGGTGATGCGCTTCGCCGAAGCGCGCTTGAGCGCGTCGACCATGATGAGCTGCTCCATGAGCCACTCGTTGATCGGGTTCGTGTGCGACTGGATCACGAACGCGTCGGAGCCGCGCACGCTCTCATCGAAGCGGGCGTAGAGCTCGCCGTTCGCGAAGGTGCGCGCATCAGTGGGAACGAGTTCCGCGCCGAGTTCCTCCGCGACCTGCTCTGCGAGCTCCGGGTAGGCCCGGCCCGTAATCAAGACGAGCTTCTTCTGTCCCGCCATCTCGATCTGGCTCATCGACGCTGGTTCCTCAATCTGTCGTTGTTCAGCTGTTCATTCGGAATCGGTCTGCGTCGCCTCGGGCTTGGCCGCTCGCGCCGCCGCGTCCGTCGACGTGCCGGGCCGGTTCTCGGCGACCCAGCCCTCGATGTTGCGCTGCGGCATCACACCGACCGCCAGCGAACCCGCCGGCACGTTCTTGCGCACCAGCGTTCCCGCCGCCGTGTAGGTTCCGTCTTCAATAGTAACCGGTGCGATGAGCACGTTCTTCGAGCCGATGCGCACGGCATCGCCGACGACCGCCCGATGCTTGTTCACCCCGTCGTAGTTCGCGAAGATCGTGCCGGCGCCGATGTTCGAACCGGTGCCGATCTCGGCGTCGCCGACATAGCTGAGGTGCGGCACCTTGCTGCCGTCGCCGATCTTCGCATTCTTCGTCTCGACGTACGCACCGATCTTGCCGTTCTCGCCGAGCTCGGTGCCCGGGCGCAGGTACGCGAACGGTCCGACCTCCGAGCCCGCGGCGATCACCGCGAGAGTGGCCTCGCTGCGGCGGATGCGGGCGCCCTCGCCCACCTCGCAGTCGACGAGCGTCGTGTCGGGGCCGACGATGGCGCCGCTCGCGATCGAGGTCGCGCCCTTCAGATGGGTGCCGGGCAGGATCTCGGCGTCCATGCCGATCGAGACGTCCGCCTCGATCCACGTCGTCGCCGGATCCTGGATCGACACGCCCGCGCGCTGGTGCGCACGCACGATGCGGGCGTTCATCTCGCGCCCCGCTTCGGCGAGCTGGGCGCGGTCGTTGACGCCGGCGATCAGCCATGGGTCGTCGGTCGCGATCGCCTCGACGATGCCACCGGTCGAGAGGATGCGCGTCGCAGCATCCGTCAGATACTTCTCGCCCTGCGCATTGTTCGTATCGATGCCCGAAAGGGCCTCCTCGAGCGCGCGGCGCGCGAACACGTAGATGCCGCCGTTGATCTCGGTGATGCGGCGCTGCGACTCGGTCGCATCCTTCTCCTCGACGATGCCCGTGACAGCGCCGTCGCCGCCGCGCAGAATACGGCCGAGCCCCGTGGGATTCTCGTAGATCGCCGAGAGCATCGTCATGCTGCGGTTCTGCTCGAGATGCCCGCCGATCAGGCGCTCGAGCGTCGCGGAGTCGATCAGCGGAACATCGCCCGAGAGCACCACGACCGAGCCGGCGAAAGAGTCGGGGAGGGCCGAGAGCGCCTGTTCCACGGCGCGGCCCGTGCCCGGCACCGCATCCTGGTCGACGATGAGGGTATCGGGTGCATGCTCGAGGATCGCCGCCGCGACACGATCGCGGTCGTGGCGCACGACCGAGACGACGATCTCGGGCGACAGCGCCGATGCGGTGTCGAGCACGTGCGAGATCAGGGATCGACCGCCGATCGGGTGCAGGACCTTCGGCAGGTGGGACTTCATGCGCGTGCCCTGCCCTGCTGCGAGGATCACGACGGCGAGTGAACGTTCTGCCATGTGCTTTTCCCTTTCATTGGCGCCGCTCCCGACACACCGAAGAGGCTACGCCTCCCCCAATGCACGGCGCCTGTGGGCGCCGCTTTCGGAGCAAGTGATCAAGGCTGCGCCTTGCTCACCCGCTCCGCCCCCAGGGCTCGAACCTGGACCTCACAGCTCCAAAGGCTGTCGTGCTGCCATTACACCAAGGCGGAACATGCCCGTGGGCACGCATAATAGTCTGCCAGATCTCGGAGCCGTCGCCGTACGCGTCGGACGAAGCGGGCGCCCGCCGGCACCCGTGTGTCAGGTGCCGCGCACGGCGCTCGAATAAGATGAGCCTATGAAGCACGAGGACGAGGTCGACCGCATTCTGGCCGAATGGCAAGCCGCTCGGCCTGACCTCGATCTCGCTCCGCTCGCCGTGTTCTCGCGGCTCTCGCGCATCGCGAAGCATCTCGACCGGGCCCGCTCGCACGCGTTCGAGCGTTCGGGGCTCATGTCGTGGGAGTTCGACGTGCTGGCGGTGCTGCGACGCGGCGGCGCCCCATATCGGCAGAGCCCGAAGGTGCTGGTGCAGCAGACGATGGTGTCGAGCGGCACGATGACGAACCGCATCGACCGTCTCGCGGAGCGCGGCCTCGTGCGCAGGCTCACCGACCCGAACGACGGTCGAGGCGTGCTCGTCGAGATGCTGCCTCTCGGTCAGACCCTCGTCGACGCCGCGATGACCCGACTCAGCGATGCCGAGGAGCGTCTGCTCGGCAGCATGCCGCGCTCCGAGCGCGATCGCCTCGCGACGCTGCTGCGGCGCCTCGCGATCAGCGTCGGCCGCTTCGAACAGCCGCTGACGGGGCCCATCACGCTGCCCGACCCCGAGATGCTCTGACCGCCCGACGCCCCGAATCCCTCTCCCTCTCGCCCCTCCCTCTCGCCCCTCCCTCCCTCCCTCCCTCCCTCCCTCCCTCCCCCGCGCACCTCCCGCGCATTTCCGCCCACTGACGCCCGCTCCGGCACGCTCCGACTCGCCCCGGTCCGTTGCCGTGCGAAGCGTGGAGCCGAATGCACCGCCCGAGGGGCCTTGATGGTTCGTTCAGCTCCACGACTCACCGGAGATCGGTGGATTCGGCGAAGTACCGTGCGAGATGCGGTGCCGGGGATCGGGGGTGCACTTCGAAGAACGAGCAGAGTCGCAACCGCGTCGCGGCGAGCTCGCCCGGGGCGAAGTTCTCGGCGTGCAGGCGCAGCACGTCGAAGTCGACCGTGCGAACGAGCTCCAGCCGTCGGAGATCTTTCAGGTACTGGCGTCGGTCGAGTCGGTGCTGCTCACCGTCGAACTCGGCGATCTTGCGTGTGACGCGATCCACGAGATCGAACCGGCCGATCCACATGCCCTGTTCGTCGAAGAGGTCGCCTTGGAGCTCGAGGTGATCGATGCCGGCACGAGCCGCTTCGAACCTCATGAGGGTCTCGTACCGGGATTCAGCGCCTACGCGCGATACCTCGAGGGCTGCACGAACCCGATCGATACCGAGTGCCGAGATCTCGCGCAGCCGTATCGCGAGGTCTTCCCGACTGACGATCGCTCGACCGCGCGGGCCGCGCTGCGGCAGGATCAGCGCGTCGATCGCGACCACGAGTTCTCTGAACGGCAGCAGCCTCGCGCATTGCACCAGGGCGAGTTCGGGAGGCACGCAGATGAGCCCGTGCGGTGCGGCTCCGGGCCCGAACGGGATACGGGTACGGTGCCCCCGAACCGCGGCTCCCCTCGCCGGCGACTGCGACCAGTGCGTCGTCGTATGCAGTGCATCGGTCGCGTCGATGGGAGCGCCGTAGAGCAGCAGCGCCGTGGTGTGGCTGAACGCCTCACCGCTCCTCAGCAGCGGTGCATAGTCTCGCGCGGCCTGGAGCACGCGCGCCTCCACGAAACGGGATGGCGTCTCGATCTCTTCCGCGACGCGATACACGCCGCGATGCAGCCGTCGATACTGCTGACCGCGCAGCTTCGCTCTCCCGACGCCGAATCTCGCAGCGCCGGCGGCGGTGAACGCGCTCCCTCGAAGACCTCGGGGAATCGGTGAACGGGCGGGCGACATGCATGCATCGTCGCCGGTTCGGCAGCGATGGGCCAGTGCGTTTCGCCGATTGTGGAGAGGTCACCGCGAAAAGGGCCGGGAACGGCCTTGGGGAGGAAGGCGATCCCTGTCGCTCATGCTGCGAGGTGTGGAGCCGGATGCACCGTTCGAGGGGCCTCGGTGGTGCATCCGGCTCCACACGGCGAAGCGCGAGCGGCGGCGCTCAACACTCAACACTCAACACTCAACCAGCAACCAGCAACCAGCAACCAGCGCGCGACGAGCAAAGCGCGACGCGCGACGAGCAACGGCCGGGCTCGCGCGATGCGGACCCGGCCGAAAGCGTCGAGAGAAATCTCGGAATCGAGGACTACGCGTCGATATCGATGACGCAGAGGTACTCCGCGTCGACGGCGCCGTGCAGCCCCTCGACGAGGCCTTCCGAGACCGGAGCGTCGACCGAGAGCACCGAGAGCGCCGTGCCGGCCTTCTCGTCGCGCGCGATCTGCAGGCCCGCGATGTTCACACCGGCCTCGCCGAGCAGCCCGCCGTAGGCCGCGACGACGCCCGGGCGGTCGTTGTAGCTGAGCACGAGCAGGTGCGCGGGCACGGGCAGCTCGACTTCGAAGCCGTTGACCTCGACGATCTTCTCGATCTGCTTCGGGCCGGTCAGCGTGCCCGAGACCGAGATCTGACGGCCGTCAGTGAGCGCTCCTCGCAGCGTGATGACGTTGCGGTAGCTCTCGGACACCGCGTCGACCGTGAAGCGCACCTCGAGGTCGCGCTGCTCGGCGATGAGCGGAGCGTTGACGTACGACACGGGGTCGCTGACGATCTTCGAGAAGAGGCCCTTGAGCGCTGCGAGTCGCAGTGCGCCGACGCGGTGCTCGGAGAGGTCGCCGTGCACCTCGATGTCGAGCGAGGCGATGGGGCCGTTCGCGAGGCCGGCGAACACCTGGCCGAGCTTCTCGGTGAGGGGCAGGCCGGGGCGCACGTACTCGTCGATGCTGGCGCCGGCGAGGTTCACGGCGTCGGGCACGAGGTCGCCGGCGAGGGCGAGCCGCACCGACTTGGCGACGGCCACGCCCGCCTTCTCCTGGGCTTCAGCGGTCGATGCGCCGAGGTGCGGGGTGACGTTCACGTTCGGCAGCGAGGTGAGCGCGCCGTCGGCCGGCGGCTCCTGCACGAACACGTCGAGGGCGGCACCGGCGATCTGCCCGTCGGCGAGCGCCTCGGCGAGCGCCGCCTCGTCGATGAGTCCGCCACGGGCGACGTTGACGACGTAGGCGGTCGGCTTCATCGCGGCGAGCTGCTCGGCGCCGATCATGCCGAGCGTGTCGGGGGTGCGGGGCATGTGGATGGTCAGGAAGTCGGAGCGCTCGACGAGCTCTTCGAGCGTGACGAGCTGCACGCCGAGCTGCTGCGCTCGGGCGGCGGTGACGTAGGGGTCGAATGCGATGAGCTCGACGCCGAAGCCGCGCAGGCGCTCGGCGACGAGGCCGCCGATGCGACCGAGGCCGATGATGCCGATCGTCTTCTCGTAGAGCTCGATGCCGGTGAAGGCGGAGCGCTTCCACTCCCCCGCCGACAGCGAGGCGTGCGCACGGGGCACGTGGCGTGCGAGGCTCAGGATGTGGGTGACCGTGAGCTCCGCGGCGCTGATGATGTTCGAGGTCGGGGCGTTGACCACCATCACGCCGGCCTGGGTCGCCGCCTTGATGTCGACGTTGTCGAGGCCGACGCCGGCGCGGGCGATGACCTTGAGGTTCGGGGCCCACGAGATCGCTTCGGCATCGAGCTGGGTCGCGGATCGCACGAGCACGGCGTCGGCCTTCGCGAGTGCGTCGCGCAGCGCATCGCGGTCGGTGCCGTCGGCGTGCACCACCTCGAAGTCGGGGCCGAGGGCGGCCATCGTGGCGGGCGAGAGTTGTTCGGCGATCAATACGACCGGCGCAGGCATCAGATGGTTCCTCCGGGAATGGGCGATCTGCGGGATTCGGCCGCAAGGGCCGGGTCCCAGTCTAGACTCCCGGTCGTGCGCAGCCCCGAATGTGTCGCGGTGCGACCCGAGGGCGCCGGGACCGGGCGCCGGGATCGAGCGCGGCCGACGGGTGCGGCGTACGCCCCGTGCGCACCCGTCAGGCGGTGAAGAACAGCGACTGGGGCACGAGGTGCATGACCTCGAGCTGGATCATGCCGACGATGGCGAGACCCGCGACGAGCACGAGCAGCCGCATGGCCGCGCGCCGCCCACGCGCGATGACGAGAGCGAGGCCGAACACGACGACGGGCACGAGGATGCCGAACCACAGCCAGAACCAGCCGAAGGCGCTGATCGCGTAACCGATCTCGGCGCCCATGCGCGGCAGCAGCACGAGATTGCCCACCGCGGCCGCGACGGTGGCTGCGTAGAGCAGGGTGATGAGGGCCCCGAGCACCCAGGCGGTGATCTTCGACCCCATCAGAAGCTCCATCCGTCGAACACGGGCAGCGGGACCAGCACGACAGCGCCGATACCGATCCAGAGCAGGAGCGCGCGCAGCCGGCCGCGATTCATGAGCAGCGCGGCGAGGAACCAGAGGATCGGAGCGAGCGGTGCGATCCAGTAGACGATGTTCTGGGCGGTGCCGCCGAGCGCACCGGCCGATGCCGCGAGATTCGCGTTCACGGGCGCGTAGTACTGGGCCCAGCTCAGCCAGATCCAGGCGTACAGCAGGTAGAGACCGCCGCACAGACCGAGCACGACGAGCGCGGCGTTCGAGTACTGGGGGCGCGGGTCTGCGGCGAGCGCCTCGGCGTCGTCCGAAGCCGCGAGGGGCGCGTCGACCGGTGCTGCGGCGGGCTCCTGCACGGGCTCGGCTTCGACCGTCCACCCGCTCGCGATCAGGCTCTCCCGCGGCTCCTCGGGTCTCTTCTTGCGCATTCCCCCAGCGTATCGGCAGCGCGCTCCCGAATCGCTGTGGGCGCTTCGCGCCGCTACTTCTGGCGCCAGTACCCCGAGAAGTCGATCGCGCTCTTGTCGACGCCGAGCTCGTTCACGAGGTGGCGGCGCCCGCCGGTCGCGAGCTGCTGCTCGCCGGCGATGAAGGCCGACACGGGGCCCGCGGGCTTCTGCAGGGATCGCAGGGCGTCGAGCGCCTCGGCGCCCGGGCGCCGGCTGCCGCTGCGCACGATCCAGTGCACGTCGACGCCGTCGGGGGCGATCGTCGGCTGCCGGTCGGCGGCGTCCGGGATCTCGATGATGGCGCTGCCGGTGGTGCGGGCCGGGAGATCCCTGAGGATACCGAGCAAGGCGGGCATCGCGCTCTCGTCGCCCGCGAGCACGACCTCGCCGGCTCCGGGCACCGGGCGGTAGCCGCAGCCCTGGTCGATGAGCCCGACCGTCGCCCCGACCGGCATGGACGCGGCCCAGGGGCCTGCGACGCCGGCGGTGCCGTGCACGACGAAGTCGATGTCGAGCTCGAGCGCCTCGGGGCGGAACTCGCGCACGGTGTAGTTGCGGATCACCGGCTTCGTGGCCTTGGGAAGAGCGAGATACCGCAGGTAGCCGCGCATGTCGAAGCGGTCGCCGAGGCCATCGAGGGTCGTGGCGCTCGAAACCGGCAGCGCCAGTCTGAACCACTGGTCGAAGCCGAGGTGGCGCCAGTGCTCCAGAGCTTCGCCGCCGAGTGTGACGCGCACGAAATGCGGTGAGATGCGTTCCGCCCGTTCGACTGCTGCGGTCATCAATCCGGTATCGGCATGATCGACCGCGATATTGCTCACTGCCAAGGGGTGTCCCTTCAACGCACTTCATCTGATGTTAATGAAGCATACCTAAGCATGTCTGCGATTGCGAGCGGGTCGCAGAGGAGGCGGCCGGTTCGGGAGGGCCCGGCCCGGTCCGGCCCGGGCTTCGATACCGGCGCAAGAACCGGTCGAGGCGGCACCGACGGTGCCTGCCGAGCCGATTCGGGCCGCCCTGCCCCTCCACGACGCCATCCGCGAGCGCGACCGCAGGGCGGTTGATCGGCGCGGCGCGCCGTAGGCTGGACGGGTGACGCCGCATCTCTTCGACCTCGATCGCATCGGCGCGGAGCTGCCGGTCGCCTCCGCCCGGAGCGAGATCGAGGCCGCCGCGACGGGCGCACTCGTCATCACCGCTCCCCCGGGCACCGGCAAGACGACGTTCGTGCCGCCGCTCCTCGCGAACCTCCTCGCGGAGCGGGCCGGCGGCCGCGTACTGCTCACCCAGCCCCGTCGCGTTGCGGTCCGTGCAGCGGCGCACCGCATCGCCGCGCTCGACGGCAGCCCGGTCGGCGGGCCGGTGGGCTTCACCGTGCGCGGCGAACGCAAGATCGGCGAGCGCTCGCGCATCGAGGCCCTCACCCCCGGCGTGCTGCTGCGCCGGCTCCTCGCCGACCCCGGGCTCGATGGCGTCGGCGCCGTCATCCTCGACGAGGTGCACGAGCGCTCGGTCGACGGCGATCTGCTGCTCGGCATGCTCGCCGAGGTGCGCGAGCTGCGCGACGATCTGCTGGTGATCGCGATGTCGGCGACGCTCGACGCCGGGCGCATCGCCGAGGTACTGGGGTCTGGCCAGGGATCGCGACCAGCGACTGTCATCGACGTGCCATCGCCGCTGCACCCGTTGCGCATCGACTACGCGCCCGCCGTCGAGGCGCGCCTCGACGAGCGCGGGGTGACCCGGGGGTACCTCGCCCATGTGGCCCGAACCGCGCGGCAGGCGCAGGCCCGAGCGGCGACGGAGCACCCCGACGCGTGCGACGCCCTCGTGTTCGTACCCGGAGCGCGCGAGGTCGACGAGGTCGTGCGGCTCCTGCGCGAGGCGCCGAACGCCGGGCGGGCCGGCGAGGTCGAGGTGCTCCCCCTGCACGGCCGCCTGCCCGCGCGCGATCAGGATCGCGCCGTATCGGGCCGCGGCCCGGAGGACGCGCCGCGCATCGTGGTGAGCACCGCTCTCGCCGAGAGCTCGCTCACGGTGCCCGGAGTGCGCGTGGTCGTCGACGCCGGGCTCTCCCGCGAGGTCCGGCGCGACCGCGCACGGGATATGACCGGGCTCGTGACCGTCAGCGCTTCGCGCGCGAGCGCCGAGCAGCGGGCCGGCCGCGCCGGGCGCCAGGGGCCGGGCCGAGCCGTGCGCGCGTACGCCGAGACCGACTTCGCCCGCATGCCGCAGGCCTCCGCTCCCGAGATCGCCTCGGCCGACCTCGTCGACTCGGCGCTGCTGCTCGCCGCTTGGGGCACCCCGCGGGGCGAGGGCCTGCGGCTGCCGACCGCTCCCCCGCCGGCAGCGATCGCTCAGGCGGAATCGGTGCTGCGGTCGCTCGACCTCGTCGATGCGTCGGGCCGGGTCACCGCGGCCGGCGCACGCATCGCCCGGCTCCCGATCGGCGCTCGCACTGCCCGAGCGCTCATCGCCGGCGCGGACGAACTCGGTGATGCGCGAGTCGCGGCCGAGATCGTCGCCGCGATCAGCGATGACCATCGCGAGGCGGGCGCCGACCTCACCCGGCTCATGCGCGAGCTGCGCACCGGCCGCGCTCCCGGGGCGGACCGCTGGCGACGAGAGGCGCGACGGCTGCTCGATCTCGCGCGCCGGGAGCAGACCGGCTCCGGAGCCCGAACCGGAGCGGAGGTCGGCATCGCCGACCGGGAGCACGGCCCCGGCACCATCGTCGCGCTCGCCCGCCCCGAGTGGATCGCGCGCCGCGTGCCGGGGGAAGACCGGCGGGGCCGCGGCTACCTGCTCGCGAGCGGCACCCGCGCCGCGCTCCCGGAGGGCAGCGGGCTCGCGGGCGTCGACTGGCTCGCCGTCCACGAGGTGCAGCGCGCCGCCGGACGCGCGGCCGACGGCACCGGCGCCGTGATCCGCCTCGCCGCACCGCTCGACGAGCATGCCGCTCTGCGCATCGGCCGGTCCCTCCTCGTCGCCGAACGCATCGCCCGCATCGACGACGGACGCGTCCGGGTGCGCGAAGAGCGCAGGCTCGGCGCGATCGGGCTCGCCTCGGCCCCCGTCAGCCCGACCAGCGCCGACACGGAGCCCGCGTTCGCACGGCACCTGCGCGAAGCGGGGCTCAGCGCCCTCGCCTGGCCCGCCGAAGCGCAGACGCTGCGGGGCCGCCTCGCGCTGCTGCGCCGCACGCTCGGCGATCCCTGGCCCGAAGTCGACGACGAGTCGTTGCTCGCGCGCCTCGCCGACTGGCTCGGCCCCGACCTCGCACGGCTGCACCCTGCGGCTTCGCTGCAGCAGCTCGACACCGCGGCCGCGCTCAGACGCCTGCTGCCGTGGCCGGAGGCTGCACGCTTCGACGAGCTGGCCCCGGAGCGCCTCGCCGTGCCGTCGGGATCGCGGGTGCGCATCGACTACCCGACGGCCGACGACCCCGAAGCGCTGCCGGTCGTCGCCGTGAAGCTGCAGGAGGCGTTCGGGCTCGCGGAAACGCCGCGCCTCGCCGACGGCCGGGTGCCCGTGCTCTTCCACCTGCTCTCGCCGGCGCGGCGTCCCCTCGCCGTCACCGGCGACCTGTCATCGTTCTGGAACGGCCCCTACCAGGAGGTGCGCAAGGAGATGCGCGGCAGATATCCGAAGCATCCGTGGCCCGAAGACCCGTGGACGGCGCAGGCCACCGCCCGCACCACTCGCGCGGGCGGCGGACGGGCCTGACCCGCGACGCGGGCTACCTCACCCGCTGCACCCGCTGCCGGTAGTTGCTGCCGTTGTCGCCGTCGATGCGGCTGCGCTTCGTACCGCGCACCTCGTCGACCTTCACATCCGAGCCCTGCACCGGCTGCGATTCGATGATCGTCTCGCGCTCGAACTGGTGCGACTTGTCGGTGTTGCGGTAGTAGCGGAACAGGGTCCAGTAGATGCCGCCGCCGGCTGCCGGGCCCGCCGCGAGCAGCCAGGCCGGGCTGCCCTCGTCAGAGGAGGCGAGCACGTTGCCGACCGAGACGCCCGCATCGACCAGCACGGCCGCGACCGCAGGAACCGCATCGGCGAACGGTGCGAGGAGCGCGACCAGCGCTGCGGACTGCGGGGAGACGGCGCCGAGCGCGTCGACCAGGTCGAGGAGGAGCGCGCTCATGCCGTCGCCACCAGAATCGCGATGGCCAGGCCCTCGACCACGGTACCCGCGGTGATGGCGGCGGTGAGCAGACGCCCCTGCGAGACCGGCACGCTACCCATGGTCTCGCCAGTGCGGCCGTTAACGGCGATATAGTGCACCATGCCGCGACCGCCCTTCTCCTGGTAGTACGAGTACAGCCACACCGGCAAGTACATCGACACCCACCGCGTGCCATGCACGTCGAGCCGCTCCGTCTCCCAGCGCACGCCCCGGTTGTAGCCGGCGAGCGTGGGCGAGACCTCCGAGCGCGCGATCGAGAGCAGCTGGCCCTCGAGCACCGGCTCGATCTGCGAGACGTCCTGATCACGGCGCTCCGAGGTGAAGCCCGTCAGATAGCTCGCGTTCCACTGCACCGCGTTCTTGGTGTCGAACGGCAGGATCGTGTTGATGATGTTGTTCGTGTTCACGAGCGCGTCCATGTTCGCCCGCTCGGCCGACGACTCGATCGTGAGGTCGTCGACAGTGAAGTCGACATGGCGCTGCACCTGGTAGATGTCGGCGTCGTAATAGGTCTCCTCGTCATCGCCGCTGCCGCGGGTGTAACGGCGCGTCAGCACTTCGCCGTAGCCCGCGACATCGGCCGAAGCGTTGCCGTCGACGACCATGTAGGGCATGTAGACGCCCACGACGTTCTCAGGGGTGAACTCGCGCTTGAAGCGCGCATGGGCGAAGGTGCGGCGCTTGCCGGCGAACGCGCGGATGCGCTCGACCGCCTCCTGGTGGGTGAGCTGGAACGGGAGCACCGCGTCGGGCACCGCGCCGTTCGGCACCTGCTCGTTGACCGTCAGCACATGGCGGCACCAGTGGCAGCGCGACGACATGGCCTCTGCCGTGTTCACGACGACCTCGGCGCCGCAGCCGCCGCACTTGAGCGTCAGCACCCCCGCGACCGCGGGGTCGATGTCGGCGGCGCCCGACGCGATGGTCGTGCCCGAGAGCTCGCTCAGCGGCACCTCCTCCGGGAGCGCCTCGGCGATCTGCGCCTCCGTCCACTCGTAGCGGCAGAAGAGGCAGATCAGCATGCCCGTGGCCGGGCGCAGCTGGATCTCGGTCGAGCCGCAGCGCGGGCACCGGTTCACGCCGTCGCCGAGACGGTCGTTCCGGGTGTCGATGGTCGTCGGCCCCTGCGGGGCGAGCGCATCGGGCAGCGCCGCATCGGGCGCCGGGTGCGGCGCGGATGGAGCGGACGCATCGGCCGGCGACGGTGTGACCGGCGCGGTCGACGCCGCCGGCACCGGGTCTGGAGCACCCGGCGCCGGAACAGCGCCGCCCCGCGCCGGATCGGGAATCTCGTTCATACCTGATCCGAACAGTCGAGGGTCGGGGCCGCGGCTAGAGGCCGAGCGCCTTCGCCTTCGCAGCGTTGTAATCGTCCTCGGTGATGAGCCCGGCGTCGAGCATGCTCTTCAGCTGGGTGAGCTTGGCCATCGGGTCGTCGGCGGCAGGCTCCGCCGCGGCCGGCGCCTGCGCCGGTGCCGGTGCCGACTGCGCCCCCACTCCCGGCACCGGCTGCTGCAGCCCGCCAAGACCGGCCTGGCCCGCGGCCATGCCCATACCGAAGATGCCGCCCGCGCCGGCGTTCTCGCCCGCCGACTCGAACCCGGCGGCGACCGATGCCTGCAGATTCGAGTTGCCGCGCGCGCCCGCGAGGGCATCCGCGCGCTGCACGTTCTTCAGCAGTTCGCGGGTGTTCTCGTCGTACTCGATCGCGACGATCGCGGTACTCGCGATCTCGAGGCCGCGGCCGGTGCTCCACTGGTAGTTGGCCTCGACGGCGGCCGAGAGGCTCTGCGCGAAGCCCACCGAATCCTGCTGGATCTTGGTGATGCGGTTGCCCTTGGCCGGGTCGTTCGTATACATCGAGAACGCGGGCGCGAGCGAACCGACGACCTCGTTGAAGAGCTGCGACGCCGCATCGTTGTCGATATCGGTGAAGTCGAACACCTGACCCGGCTCGAGGTACTTCGCCGGCAGCCAATTCTTGACGAAGAGGATCGGGTCGGAGATCTTGAGCGTGTAGGTGCCCCGAGTGATCGCGCCGACCTGGGCGTTCATGTAGGCGTCATCCCAGTAGATCTCGGACTGCGTGCCGAAGCGGTTGTTCGGCAGCTCCTTGAGCGCGACGAAGTAGGCGCGCTGCTGCGCCCCGGGCCGCCCGCCGAACTTGAAGCGCTCCCACGAGGTCTTGATGAGCGCGCTCACGAAGCCGCCGCCGGTGAAGATCGACTGCGAATCCTGCGCCTCCGAGTTCCACTCGTAGCCGCCGGCCTCGGAAGTGAAGCCGGTGATCGCGCCCTCCTGCATCAGGATGAGGCCGTAGCCCTCGGGCACGACGATCCGGCTGCCGTTCGTGATGACGCCGTCGGAGCCGCTGGTGTTCGAACCGCGGCCGGCATTCGTGCCCTGGGGCACCGCGGCGAACAGCGCGGCGGTCGGCGCGAGTCCCGTCGGCACCGTATAGAAGTCTTTCCACTGATCGGCGAGAGTACCGCCGATCGCACCAGTCGCAGCCTTCAGCAGTCCCATGAGATCATCCTCGTTCCTCGCAGTGATTGAGTCACAGTGTAGCGAGAAACGGAGTGCTGAGAGCAAGCGCCCGGTGAACGCAAAGGGTCCGGGAGCGATTCGCTCCCGGACCCTCCGCTCGAACTCAGCAGCTCAGCGCGCGGCGCTGCCGTCGACGAGCGCATACCGCACGCGGCCTGCGCGAAGCAGTGCTGGTCTGCGACTCCGTCGCGTCAGCGCGCGGCGCTGCCGTCGACATAGTCCGAATCGCTCTGCTGCCAGGCGAACAGCTTGCGCAGTTCGACACCGGTCTTCTCGATCGGGTGCTGCTCCTCCTGCGCGCGCAGCGCGGTGAACTCGGGCGCACCAGCATCCTGATCGTCGATGAAGCGCTTCGCGAACGCACCCGACTGGATGTCGGCGAGCACGCCCTGCATGCGCTCCTTGACGCCGGCGTCGATGACGCGCGGGCCCGACACGTAGTCGCCGAACTCGGCGGTGTCCGAGATCGACCAGCGCTGCTTCGCGATGCCGCCCTCCCACATGAGGTCGACGATGAGCTTCAGCTCGTGCAGCACCTCGAAGTAGGCGATCTCGGGCTGGTAGCCCGCCTCGGTCAGCACCTCGAAGCCGGCCTGCACCAGGTGGCTGGTGCCGCCGCAGAGCACGGCCTGCTCGCCGAAGAGGTCGGTCTCGGTCTCTTCGGTGAAGGTCGTCTTGATGACGCCGGCGCGGGTGCCGCCGATCGCCTTGGCGTACGACTTCGCGGTCTCCCATGCGGTGCCCGAAGCGTCAACCTCGACGGCGATGATGTCGGGGATGCCGCGGCCGGCCTCGAACTCGCGGCGCACGGTGTGGCCGGGAGCCTTCGGGGCGACAAGGATCACGTCGACGCCCTCGGGGGTCTCGATGTAGCCGAAGCGGATGTTGAAGCCGTGCGCGAAGGCGAGGGTCTTGCCCGCGGTCAGCTTGTCCTTGATCTGATCGTTGTAGATCGAGCGCTGGTGCTGGTCGGGCGCCAGGATCATGATGAGGTCGGCCCACTCGGATGCGTCGGCGACGTTCTTGACCTCGAAGCCCGCTTCTTCGGCCTTCTGGATCGACTTCGAGCCCTCCTTGAGCGCGATGACGACCTCGACGCCCGAATCGCGCAGGTTCATCGCGTGCGCGTGGCCCTGCGAGCCGTAGCCGACGACGGCTACCTTCTTGCCCTGGACGATCGAGAGGTCGGCGTCAGCGTCGTAGTACATCTCTGCCACTTGGGTTTCTCCTTGTGTTGTGTTGGTTTCTCGGGCGATGCTGCGGGAATCCGCAGTGCCCGCTGGTGCTGGTGGAATATGGAGCTCTCGGTCCGATCCGGGGCCGAGAGGCCGTTCGGCGCGGCCGGGCGTCAGTTCTTGAAGACCCGCTCGCTGATCGATTTCGCGCCGCGGCCGAGAGCGATGAGTCCGGACTGCGCGATCTCCTTGATGCCGTACGGCTCGAGCACCCTGAGGAAGGCGTCGATCTTGCCGGTGTCGCCGGTGACCTCGATCGTGAGGGCATCCGGGACGACGTCGACGACCCGAGCGCGGAACAGTGTGACCGCCTCGAGCACGTGCGAACGGGTCTGATTGTCGGCGCGCACCTTGATGAGCACGTGCTCGCGCTGCACCGAGCTCGAATCGTCGAGCTCGACGACCTTGATGACGTTGACGAGCTTGTTCAGCTGCTTGGTGACCTGCTCGAGCAGCACCTCGTCCTCGTCGACGACGACGGTGATGCGCGAGAGTCCGCGCATCTCGGTCGGGCCGACGGCGAGCGACTCGATGTTGAATCCACGGCGGGCGAAGAGCCCGGCGACTCGGGTCAGCAGACCCGGCTTGTCCTCGACGAGGAGGCTGAGTACGTGGCGGCTCATGATTACTCCTCTCCCCACTCGGGGCTGTTCTCGAGGGCGTACTGGATATCGCTGTTCGACGTGCCCTGGCGCACCATCGGCCACACCATGGCGTCGGCGCTCACCACGAAGTCGATGACGACGGGGCGATCGTTCGTCTCGAGCGCGAGCTTGATCGCATCGTCGATCTCCTCCTCGCGCTCGACGCGGATCGCGAGGCACCCGTACGCGTCGCCGAGCTTCACGAAATCGGGGATGCGCTGCGAGCCGTGCCCCGTGTTCAGGTCGGTGTTCGAGTAGCGGCCGTCGTAGATGAGGGTCTGCCACTGGCGCACCATGCCGAGCGAGGAGTTGTTGATGACCGCGACCTTGATCGGGATGTTGTTCACCACGCAGGTGGCGAGCTCCTGGTTCGTCATCTGGAAGCAGCCGTCGCCGTCGATCGCCCAGACCACGCGGTCGGGCTCGGCGACCTTGGCGCCCATGGCGGCCGGAACGCCGTAGCCCATGGTGCCGGCGCCGCCCGAGTTCAGCCACGAGTTCGGCCGGTCGTACTTGATGAACTGCGCGGCCCACATCTGGTGCTGGCCCACGCCGGCGGCGTAGACGGCTTCGGGGCCGGTGAGCTCGCCGATGCGCTGGATGATGTGCTGCGGCGACAGCAGCCCGTCGCTCGTGGGCTGGTAGCCGAGCGGGTAGGTCTCGCGCAACTGGCTCAGGCGCTCCCACCACGGCGTCAGGTCGGCGAAGTCGCGCGCGAGCTTGGCGGTCGAGACCGCCGCGATCAGGTCGGCGATCACCTCGGCGGCGTCGCCCACGATTGGCACATCCGCGGCGCGGATCTTGCCGATCTCGGCCGGGTCGATATCGGCATGGATGATCTTCGCCTCGGGCGCGAAGAGCGCCGCACGGCCCGTGACGCGGTCGTCGAAGCGGGCGCCGAGGGTGATGAGCAGGTCGGATTCCTGCAGCGCGAGCACGGCCGGGACCGTGCCGTGCATGCCGGGCATGCCGAGGTGCTGCTCGTGCGAGTCGGGGAATGCGCCGCGGCCCATGAGCGTGGTCACGACGGGAGCGCCGACGAGCTCGGCGAGCTGCAGCAGCTCCTCCGAAGCGCGGGCGCGGATCACGCCGCCGCCCACGTAGAAGACGGGCTTCTTCGCTTCGGCGATCAGTTCGGCGGCGGCCTGGATCTGCTTGCTGTTGGCCTTCGTGATCGGACGGTAGCCCACGAGCTCGACGCGCGGGTCCCAGGCGAAGTCGAGTTCGCCCTCCTGCGCGTCCTTCGTGATGTCGACGAGCACGGGGCCGGGACGGCCGGTCGATGCCAGGTGGTAGGCGGCCGCGATGGCGCCGGGAATCTCCTCGGGCCGCTTGACGAGGAAGGAGTGCTTCGTCACCGGCATCGTGATGCCCACGATGTCTGCCTCCTGGAAGGCATCGGTGCCCATGAGGTGCGAGAAGACCTGGCCGGTGATCGCGAGCAGCGGCACCGAGTCCATGTAGGCGTCGGCGATGGCGGTGACGAGGTTCGTCGCGCCCGGACCGGAGGTGGCGATGCACACGCCGACGCGGCCGCTGGCCGAGGCGTAGCCCTCGGCGGCGTGGCCGGCGCCCTGCTCGTGGCGCACGAGCACATGACGGAGGTGCTCATCGCCCATGAGGGTGTCGTAGAGCGGAAGCACCGCGCCGCCGGGAAGACCGAAGACATCGGTCACTCCCAGCGCTTCAAGGCTGCGGACGACGGCCTGCGCGCCGGTGATCCGTTCGCCTTGGGGCGGATTCTTCAAGGGGTTTGCACTCGATTCCGAGGTCATTGCTTGCTTTCTTTGGCTCGATGGGGGTATCGGTTCGCTTCGGGCGTGCGGACGCACGGGAGAACCGCTCGTCGGTCGGGCGAGGATCAGCCGGTGACGGCACCCTCGGAGGCGGACCGGACGAGCTTCGCGTACTTCGCGAGAACGCCACGTGTGTACCGCGGGGGTAGCGGGGCCCAGGTGTCTCTGCGGGCCTCGAGCTCAGCGGGTTCTACCAGCAGGTCGAGCGTCTGTGCGACGATGTCGACCCGAATCAGGTCGCCGTCGCGGACCAGGGCGATCGGACCACCGTCCGTCGCTTCCGGTGCGATATGGCCGATGCACAGGCCGGTTGTGCCGCCTGAGAATCGTCCGTCCGTCAATAGTAGTACATCTTTTCCGAGGCCCGCGCCCTTGATGGCCGCGGTGATCGCGAGCATCTCGCGCATGCCCGGGCCGCCCTTCGGCCCCTCGTAGCGGATGACGACGATGTCGCCCTTCTGGATGCTCCCGTTCTCGAGGGCGTCCATCGCGGCGCGTTCGCGCTCGAAGACGCGTGCGGGGCCCTCGAAGTGCTCGGCGTCGAAGCCCGCGGTCTTCACGACGGCGCCCTCGGGCGCGAGCGAGCCCGAGAGGATCGTGAGCCCGCCGTTGGCGTGCAGCGGGTCGTCGAGTCGGCGGATCACCTTGCCGTCGATCGCGGTGTCGACGTCGGCGAGGTTCTCGGCGACGGTCTTGCCCGTGACGGTGAGCGCATCGCCGTGCAGCAGGCCGGCATCGAGCAGGGCCTTCATGATGACCGGCATGCCGCCGACGCGGTCGAAGTCCTCGGCGACGTACTGGCCGAACGGCTTCATGTCGGCGAGGTGCGGCGTCGTCGCGCCGATGCGGGTGAAGTCCTCGAGCGTGAGCTCGACCTCGGCTTCCCGCGCGATGGCGAGCAGGTGTAGCACGGCGTTCGTCGAACCGCCCAGCACCATCGCCACGGTGATCGCGTTCTCGAAGGCTTCCTTCGTGAGGATGTCGCGCGCGGTGATGCCGCGGCGCAGCAGCTCGACGACGGCCTCGCCCGAGCGGTGGGCGAAGTAGTCGCGGCGGCGGTCCGCGCTCGGGGGCGCGGCCGAACCCGGCAGGCTCATGCCGAGCGCCTCGGCGACGCACGCCATCGTGTTCGCGGTGTACATGCCGCCGCAGGCGCCCTCGCCCGGCGCGATCGCGCATTCGACGCGCTTCAGGTCTTCTTCGCTGAGGGTACCCGCGACGCAGGCGCCGACGGCCTCGAACGCGTCGATGATCGTGACCTGCTTCTCGGTGCCGTCCGAGAGCTTCACCCAGCCGGGCGCGATCGAACCGGCGTACAGGAAGACCGAGGACAGATCGAGGCGCGCGGCCGCCATGAGCATTCCCGGCAGCGACTTGTCGCAGCCCGCGAGCAGCACGGTGCCGTCGAGACGCTCCGCCATGACGACGGTCTCGACGGAGTCGGTGATGACCTCGCGCGACACGAGCGAGAAGTGCATGCCCTCGTGCCCCATCGAGATGCCGTCCGAGACCGAGATGGTGCCGAACTCCATCGGGTAGCCGCCGCCCGCATGGACGCCCATCTTGGCGCCCTGGGCGAGACGGTCGAGACTGAGGTTGCACGGCGTGATCTCGTTCCACGAGCTCGCGATACCGATCTGGGGTTTATCCCAGTCCTCGTCTCCCATGCCGACCGCGCGGAGCATGCCCCTCGCTGCGGCCTTCTCGATGCCATCGGTGACGTCGCGACTTCGCGGCTTGATATCGATTTCTGCCATGTCGTCCAGTCTATCCCTCTCCCGATGCCCCACGACGATGCACCGGCCACGGGTAGTGTGGTGGGAAGCCCGAAGACGCGAGCACCAGCGAATAGGAATGAGGGACACGTCGTGCAGATCGGCAAGTACGTCACCAACCCCGGAGTCATCGGCGCGGCCTTCGGCGCGATGACGACCGCGCGCCGCACGAAGTCGATGCGCAACGACTGGCGCCGCTTCCTCGTCTGGGGCGTCTGGCTCGCCGGCCTCGCACTCGCCGTCGCGAGCGTCGCCATGCAGGAGCAGGACGAGGAGTACGCCGCGGAGGGCTCTGGCCGCTAGCGCTGCAGCACGCTCCGGGCGTCGCCTCGGCGCCGGGCCTCCAGGGATCGCGCGTCGCTGCGACCGCCGATCCCTGTCGATGGTTCTCGGGCGCCGTCGATGCCGTACTATGTGAACACGGTGTGTCGGGAAGTCTGGTCGACGAGCGTTTCAGAGCCCCGTCGAAGAGGACAAGATTAATGAACCGTAATGAAACTTCACCGATCCATCTGCCCGGTGCGCCCAGCACCCGTACACGGACGATCCGCATCTTCACCCTGGTGAACCGGCGCGAGGCCAACCGCGTCGCGCGTCTGCTGCGCGCCGAGCTCATCGGCGGCGTCATCATCATGGGCGCGGCGCTGCTCGGCTTCCTCGCCGCGAACTCCCCGCTCGCGGAGTGGTTCTTCGCGCTGCGCGACTTCCGCATCGGGCCCGAGTCGCTCGGCCTCGACCTCACCGTCGGCACCTGGGCCTCCGACGGCCTGCTCGCGATCTTCTTCTTCATGACGGGCCTCGAACTCAAACGCGAGTTCGTCGAGGGCGCGCTGAGCCGGTTCTCGACCGCGATCGTGCCGGTCGCCGCGGCGTTCGGCGGTGTCGCAGTGCCGGCGCTCATCTACGTCGCGTTCAACGCGGGCGGCCCGGGGGCCCACGGCTGGGCGATCCCGACCGCCACCGATATCGCCTTCGCCGTCACCGTGCTCGGCCTCATCGCCCCCGGCGTGCCGGCGGCCCTGCGCATGTTCCTGCTCACCCTCGCCGTCGTCGACGACCTCATCGCGATCGCCATCATCGCGATCTTCTACACCGGCGGTGTGAACTTCGTCCCCCTGCTGCTCTCGCTCATCCCGATGGCCCTCTACGCCTTCGTCGCCCGCCGCTTGCCGCAGCAGCTCGCGGGCTCGATGTGGGGGCCGTGGCTCGTGCTGCTGCCGATCGGCATCGTCGCCTGGGGCCTCTTCCACGCCTCGGGCATCCACGCGACCATCGCCGGCGTCATCCTCGCCTTCCTCGTACCCGTGCGCGGCAAGGGCGTCGCACTCGCCGAGACGCTCGAGCACCGCTTCCGCCCGCTGTCGACCGGCATCGCGGTGCCGGTGTTCGCGTTCTTCGCCGCCGGCGTGGCCATCAGCGGCAACTCCGAGTTCCCGTTCAGCCCGATCGCCCTCGGCATCATGGCGGGCCTCGTGCTCGGCAAGCCGATCGGCATCACGCTCACGACCTGGCTCGTGACCCAGTTCACGCGGGCGCGCCTCGACGATTCGGTGAAGTGGAGCCAGCTCATCGGCGTCGCGGCGCTCGCGGGTGTCGGCTTCACCGTCGCACTGCTCGTCGCCGACCTGAGCTTCACCGACGAGACCCACGCCGACACCGGTGCGCTCGCGGTCATGGTCGGCTCGCTCCTCTCCATCGTCGTCGCCGCGACGCTCCTCGTGCGTCCGAAGCGCAAGCAGAAGTAGCGATCCGCGACCGGGCGGGTGCACCGACACACCCGGCGAACCGCGCATCCGGCCACGATTTGAGCCCTCCCGAAAAGCTGTGCTAACTTAGTTCTGTTGCTCAGGGAGCAGCAGGCGCCTTTAGCTCAGTTGGTAGAGCAGCTGACTCTTAATCAGCGGGTCCACGGTTCGAGCCCGTGAGGGCGCACGATTGGCCTCCACCCTTCGGGGTGGAGGCCTTTTCGCGTTTTACGGCCTCGATAAGCCACTCGACCGGCACGCTCAATTGCTCGGCGAACTCGACCGCTTGCGGCAGCTTCATATCGTGCTTGCCAGACTCCCAATTCGCCACGGTCGCCTGTGTCACACCCAGAAGCCGCGCAACATCGGTCTGTGTTAGGTCGCGCTCGGCGCGAACCGTCTTGATCAGGTCTGCGAATGACAGAACATCTGTCGCGAGTGGTGGAGTCATGGCTCAAGCATAACCCGAAATATAAGTTTTCTTCGACACGCCGCATTCAATATTAGAAACCTTATGAGCCGTGGGGATTATTTAACTTATGAACTCGCATAAGTTAACTAATCCACGCTCACCACCATGCCCGGCCGGGAACAACTGAACAGACGACGCTACCGAGGCAACCCATCGGGGATACGCGGGAGGCTACCGCGGAACAAGTCGCCACCCCGATCACGGCGTCGGGCGCGGTCAAGGAACACCCGGGCGCGCACCCCCACCACCCAACCGACGCCGCGAGTATCCCGGTCGTTTCGAGCCTCACCCGCTCGAGCGTGCAAGTCCGAAGCCCCCGGCTCCGTCGAAGCGTACGCCCTTGATATTGCGCCCCTCACGGGGTGCGTATCAGGGCGTGACGACCTCAACCCCTCCCACCATCGAAGCAACGAGAACAGGAGCACCCGACGATGAGCACCGCCGCCGACGCCGCTCGAGCCGCCCGCACCCGCAGCTACTACAACCCGCCCCGACCCCGGCCCCGCACCCTCGTCGAAGATCTCGCAGTCGCCGACCTCGACAAGACCCAATGCCCGAAGTCGGGCGGCCTCCACCTCATCCCAGCAACCGCGACCGTGTGTCTCCGATGCGGCACCGACGCCCTCAACCGACAGGACAACAACTCATGACCACCACCCCGACCGCCGACACCCTCAACAAGCTCGCCGACGACCTCGGCGACGCGCTCGACAGGATGGGCGAGCACGGCGCGCCCGAGAACATCCTCGCGGCCGGTTTCGCGCTCACGGGCATGATCTACCGCACGGCACGCCACCCCGAAACCGCACCGATGCCTGTCGCCCGCATGATCGCCGACGCCGACGGCGCGCTCGCATCCGCCCGGCTCGCACTCAAGGTAATGAGCGCATGACTCCGATTAAGCCCGGGCAGTTCCTCGTGATCCTCAGTCTCACCGCCGCCGCGCTCATCACGTCGGCCGCCCTCCTTGCGAGCTTCCGATGAGTACCAAGATCCGCGCCCGCGTGTTCCGCCTCCTCGATCCCACCCTCCCCCGGCCGTGGGCCGCAGTCGCTCGCCCCGTCGGCGAGGACAACATGCCTAGCGGTGGGATCGACGAGGCCCTCATGACGGCGCATCACTCGTGGCCCGAGGCGATGCTCGACGCCTACCGCCTACTGCACAACCTCGACGCGGAACTCATGGACGACGTGCACGCATCGCGGGCGACCCGACGCGAGGCCCGACGATGAGCGCCTCCGACGTGAAGGCCGAACGGTGCGCGGCCGTCTACGCCCGCGAGGATCTCGCGATGCTCGTCGACATGCACGAGATCTTCCCGCACCTCAACGAGTACCCGATCTCGGGCGACATGCTCGCAGTCATCCGACGCGGCACCCGCGCGCAGCGCCGCGCCCGCCGCCTCCGCGCGAACAGGAACACCCAATGATCGACCTCCTCACCTCGACCGGCCTCGGCTCGAGCCTCATGCTCGCCGCAGGGGTCGGCGTCATCATCCGCATCATCTGGAGCGGCCGCAGCCGATGAGCCACCACCACCGCACCCCCGAATGGCACCGCGCCCGCCGCGTCGTGCGCACGGTCATTAACGCCCGGCTCGCCCGCGGCGAATTCGTGCCGTGCGTGAACTGTGGTCGGCCGATCGTGTCCGGGCAGCGGTTCGATGTCGGGCATATCGTCGACGCCGACAAGGGCGGCACCGTCGACCTATCCAACCTCGGCGGCGCGCACCGCTCGTGCAACCGCAGCGACGGCGGCCGCGCGGGCGCAGCCAAGACGAACGCCGCATCACGGCGGGCGAGGAGACTGCCGCGATGGTGAACGACACCACGGCCGAGACCCTCGCCCGCCTCCTCGAGTCCGGCGTCGACCTCGCCAAGCTCGAGCGCCTCGTGTCGCTCGTCGCGCCGACCTACACCCCGCCCCTCGTCGAGGTCGAGCGCGTCGAAAAAGTTGCTTTGAGTCGTGCCGGTGCCTCCCCCGCTAAGGCTCACCAAGGCGCGTTTCCCCCCGATCACGCCGGGGAATTTCTGACGGGCGAAGCCGCATGGATCGAGCACCGAGACCGGGTGCTCCTCCCGACGACTCACTCGGATCTCAAGACGACCGAGGCGTCGCGCCGCGAGTTCCTCGAGGGTGCCCGCCTCCTCCGCTTCGACGGCGAGCGGGCAATCGCCGCCCGCACCCCGCAACCTCAGCAGCTATTCCTCGCCGACATCCTCAACGCCGGACACCAACGTAACGCGTTCCTCGTGCCTCGCCGCTCGTCAAAGTCAACGACGTTCAACGCGATCGCGGTCGGCCGTGCCGCGCACCGCGAGGACTACCGTGTCGGCATCCTCACCCTCACCTCGGGCAAAGCCGGGCGCAAGCGGTTCCTTAAAGACGTGGCCGCGCCGGTCGAGGCGCTCTACCGTGACAAGCGCACGCGCCCGTTCAAGGTGTCGCGCATCGCGGGCATGGAGGGCCTCGACTTCACCGTCGCGGGCGGCGGCACCGTCGATTGGCTGTCGACCCTCGACGACGTGCGCGGCGAAGCCTTCGACCTGTTCATCCTCGACGAGTCCGGCGAGCCGAACGATCCCGAGTACATCGCCGAGGTGCGCGCCGCGGTGCTCCCGACGCTCGACACCCGGCCCGGCGCACAAGTCGTGTCGATCGGCACCGCGGGCCGCTTCCGGTCCGGGAACATGCTATGGGATGCGATCTCGACGCTCCGCGCCGGACAGGGCGGCGGCGCGCTCTGGCACTTCCCCGAGGACATCACCGAAGAGGAGGTCTCCGACTGGGAACCGACCGAGGAGAACCCGGCCGGGCGCGCGCGGGAACTCATCGAGCTACATCATCCCGGCGTCGGCACCCTCACGACGCTCGAGTCGATCAAAGAGAACTTCGACGAGTTCAGCCGCGAGAAGTTCACCCGCGAGTACGGCAACATATTCGGCACGATCGGTGAAGCGACCGGCCTCCTCGACCCGATCAAGTGGGCCGAGGCGGGCACCGGCGCGGATCTCCCGACGCCGCCCGAAGAGTTCGCGATCGCGATCGCCGTGCACCCCGATCAGACGTGCGCCGCGATCGTCGCCGCATGGCGCGACGACGAGGGCCGCGCCGTCCTCCTCCTCCTCGACCACAAGCGCGGCGTCGAGTGGCTCAAGAAGTCCGGCCCCTACTACGCCCGCAAATACACTCGAGCGCTCACGTTCGACACGGCGTCGCCCGTCATCGCCCGCTTCCTTCCCGGCTGGCAGCGCCTCCGCCCCCGCCCGAAGATCGACGGCCGCGGTTTCATGGACGTGAAGAAGGCCGCGACGCTCATCGTCGATGAGGTCGACGAAGGCCGCGTGATCCACTACCGGCAGCCCGAACTCGACGACGCCGCCAAGAAGGTCGTGAAGCGCAAAGCGGGTCCGAGTGCGTGGGCACTCGGCCGCGACCCGAAGCACCCAGAACACGACATCACCGCGATCGAGGCGGGCGCGCTCGCCCTCCTCGCGTTCGACGAATCGAAACCCCGCACCAAGACCCACCGAGGACGTGTAACGACATGATCGACTTCGACAGCAACGGCCGCCGCTCATCGGTCGTCATCACCTGCACTGAGTGCCCGTTCTGGTCGGCGATCCGCCTCGACCGCGACGAGGCGCACGAGTGCGCCGTGAACCACGAGAAGGTGTACCACCCCGAATCGCGGCAAGCCCGCGACGCCGCCCGGAAGTACCGGCAGCGCCACCGCGCCGCATTGTAGGAACCCCTGTAGCCGGCCCGCCGCCGGCTCTGAGGGTATCTACAATGCGGGCGGTGCTCGAGCCGACCGGTTCACAGAATGTCCCACCCCCCTCCGCAGGGTAGAGGCGTGGGCATCTTCGACATCTTCCGACGTACACAAGCCGTGACGAGCTACGCGACACCGGCCGCGGTCGGCCTCGTGTCGCCGCACGAGTCGGCCGCGCTGAGCCGCATCGCATGGTCTGAGCACTTCCAAGGCGCGACCGGCGTCGTGAACCGCAACGGCGCGATGCGGATACCGGCACTCGCGAAGGCGCGTAACGTGCTCGCCGGAATCATCGCATCGCTCCCCCTCGTCGAACTCGAGGGCGAGGCCCCCGTCGATCAGCCGTGGCTCTACCGCTCGAGCGGCGACGTGTCGCCCTGGCACCGCCTCGCATGGACCCTCGACGACCTGTTCTTCCACGGGTGGAGCTTGTGGGCCGTCGAGCGCGACGCGGCCGGGCAGATCGTCGACGCCGCCCGGGTGCCGTTCGAGGTGTGGTCCGTGAACTCGACGACCGGCGAGATCACCGTGAACGGTAAGCCCGCTCGCGCGTCCGAGGTCATCCTCATCCCGGGCAGCTTCGAGGGCATCCTCGAGGCCGGGGCCGACACGATCCGCGGCGCGCACGCCCTGCAACAGGCATGGATTGGCCGGGCGCAAAACCCGATCCCCCTCGTCGAGTTGCATGAACTCGGCGACGACGAACTCGAGGACGACGAAATCGACCAGATGCTCGCCGACTGGTCGGCCGCCCGCACCTCGCCGACCGGTGCCGTCGGCTTCACCGACCACCGCGTCGAACTCCGCGTGCACGGTGCCGTGTCTACCGACCTGTTCGAGGAGGGCCGCAACGCGATCGTGCTCGACATCGCCCGCATCACCGCGCTCCCGGCCGCGCTCCTCGATGGGTCGATGTCGTCGGCGACCCTCACCTACTCGACGCAGGAGGGCAAGCGCAACGAGTTCATCGACTACACGCTCCCGACATGGCTCCGCCCGATCGAGGCGCGCCTGTCGATGGACGACGTGTGCGAGCCGGGCCGCCGCATCCGCTTCGACCTCACGAGCCTCACCGCCACCGAAACCCCCGCTATCTCCGACCCTGTAGAGGACTAACCCCATGACCACCCCGACCATCACCGCCATGTTCTCGGCGTCTACCGCCCTGTTCGCAGACGCTGAGGCGCGCACCGTTCGCGGCCTCCTCCTCCCGTTCGGTGAACTCTCGGCCCCGTCGGTCGACGGCACCGACCCGATCATGTTCTCGGCGGGCACCGTCGAACTCCCCGCCGACCCGTCGATCGTGTCGATCAACTCGGGCAGCGACTACGGCCTCAAAGATCACTCGCAGTTCGCGAACGTCGGCCGCGCGACCGAGATCGTCGAGACCGCCGAGGGCATCGTCGCCGAGTTCGCGATCGCCCGCACCGCCGAGGGCGACAAGCTCCTCGCCCGCGCGACGAGCGCCGACCTCACCGCCCGGCCCCGCCTGTCGGCCGAAATCGCCGGTCTCGTGCGTCGCGGTGCTCAGGCCGTGAAAGCACGCCTCACCGGCGCGGCCGCGTGCTCGCAGGGCGCATTCGCGTCGGCCGCGATGTTCTCCGCCGTCGACGCCGCCGTCGAGGTGCTCGAGGACGAGGCCCCCGCCGAGGATCTCGACGACGACGCGAAAGACACCCTCGTCGCCGACGTGACCGCCGCCGTGCTCAAGGCCCTCGAGACCGAAGGCACCGACACCGACACCGACACCCCCACCGATCCCGCCCCGAAAGAGGAAACCATGACCGCATCCGTACCCTCCACCCTCCGCACTCCCGGCAAGGCCCCCGCCGACTCGACGACCGCGGTCGGCCTGTTCGCCGCGCTCACGACCGCGCGCCGCACCGGCGACCGGTCCGGCCTCGAGGACTACCTCGCGGGCGAAGCCGCGTTCGCGATCGCGAATATCAACCATGCCGGGCCGTCGGGTGCGACGATCTCCGACGACATCGCGCAGCCCGCCTACATCGGGCAGCTGTGGAACCGCAAGAAGTACGAGCGCCGGTTCTTCCCGCTGTGTGGCACCGAGACCCTCACGAGCTTCGAGATCAACGGGTGGAAGTTCGCCGAGGGCAAGGAGCCGGTTGTCGCCGCCTACGCGGGCAACGGTGCCGAGATCCCTTCCAACGCCGTCGACACTGAGCCGGTCAAGGCGACCGCGCGCCGCATCGCGGGCGGGCACCGCATCGACCGCCGCTTCACCGACTTCCCCGATCAGGGTTTCTGGCAAGCGTACTTCGACTCGATGGTCGAATCGTATGCACGTGTCTCCGACCTCGACGCCCTGTCGACGATGGTGACCGCCGCGACCGCAGTGACGGCGGCCGCGGTGCCGGCCAATGTCGCCCCGGCCCTCGCCGCGGTCGTCGACGGCGCGCTCGCGATCATCGCGACCGAGAACTCGCCCGCATTCGCAGTCGTGTCGCCCGAACTGTGGCGCGACATCGTACTCACCGGCCGCGACGAGGTACTCGGCTACCTGTCGGCATCCTTCGGCCTCGAGGAGGGCAGCGCGGGCGGTTTCCGCATCCTCCCCGGCCCCGTCGGCACCGGCAAGGTGCTCGTCGGTGCACGCGAGGCCCGCACGATGTACGAGCTTCCCGGCTCGCCGATCCGCGTCGAGGGCCTCGTGCCCGCAAACGGGCAGATCGAACCCGCCCTGTATGGCTACATCGGCGATGTGACGCACAACGCCAAGGCCCTCGCGCTCGTCACTCCCCCGGCAGCAGGTTAAGCCATGACCGTATGGCATGACGTCGAGTCGGCCGCGCACGCGTGGGACGACGCACCCGACGACGACGAGCGCCTCGGGGAACTCCTCGAGGTCGCTCGCGGTCAGGTCGTCGCCTACTCGCCCCACAAGAAGGCCGACCCGGCCGTCGCGGCCGACTCGACCGAGGTGCCGGTCGCGTACCGGCTCGCGCAGCTCCGACAGGCACAAAACCTGTGGGCCGCGGGCAGCGTATCGCCCGACGGCGGCCTCGGCGACGGCGAGTCGTTCACGCTCACCCCGCACCCGCTCGACTGGCACGTCAAGCAGATCATTCGACCGAGAGGAGGGCGGCCCCGTGTTCGCTAGCGCCCGCGCCTACGTGCTCGCCGAGATCCAGGTGCCCGGTACGTGGAAGGTCGTGCCCGAACAGCGGTTGCCCGACGTGATCGACCGCGAGACTCTCGTCGTGAAGCACAACCGGGTGGAGCGCCTCGCGGCGGCCCCTCGCGGGAACCAGCAGCACGAGATCATCCTCGGCGTGTTCATCCCAAACAAGGATCTCGCGAAGGCCGAGGCCCGCCTCGACGAGGCTGTCGCCGAGGTGCTCGCCGCGGTCGACGCGCACCCGCATATCAGTTGGACCGAAGCTCAGAAGGTCGTGCACCCGAACGAGCAGTATCCCGGCTGGGAAATGACGCTCACCGTCATCACCGCCACCACCCCCGACCCGACGGCCGCACCCGCGGCCGAGATCCCCCAGGAGGCATAATGCCCGCAATCGCCGTTTCCCCGTTCCAGCTCACCGACTGCCTGTTCACGGTCGAGGCCGATAACTATGAGGCGCACGTGTCGAAAGTCGAGTTCGCGCCGACCTCGGCCTCGTCGACGTTCAAGGGCCTCACCCCGAATGCTTCGTTCACGTTCACCGGCGCGCCGACGTGGGTCTGTAACCTCACGTTCGCGCAGGACTGGAACACGCCCGCGTCGCTATCGCGCTACCTGTTCGAGCACACCGGCGAGGAGGTTGATGTGACGTTCGAGCCGAAGAAGGGCGGCCCCGCGATCACCGCGACCATCGTCGCTCAGCCCGGATCGATCGGCGGCGATGTCGACGCGATCGCGACCTCGACCGTCGCGCTCGGCGTCGTCGGTAAGCCCGTCCTTGAGCCGATCGTGCCCTAAGTGGCCGGGTCGATTAGCCTCCTTGTCGAGTCGCCGCTCTCGACGCTCATGCAAGCGATGAGCGGCCTCGACAAGGACGTGCGCACGCAGATCGGGCGGCACACCAAAGCCGCCGCACAGCCCATATGGTCTGAGGTTACGCGCGCGCAAGTCACCACGAGGCTACAGACCCGACTCGCCGCATCCGCCCGCGCGGGCGTCACGACACGCAACGTGTTCTTCCGCGCGGGCGGCACCGGCAAGATCGGGGCGACACCGCTCTCGAGGCTCGCCCTCGCGATCGAGTTCGGTGCACACCCCGACACGAAAGTCGCGACCCGATCGCGCAAGGGCACCCCGTACACGCGCCGCATGGGCGGCGGTTTCCGGCTCCCCCGATCCCGCGGATACGTCGCCTACCCGGCCTCATCCGAGGCGATCCCCCGCGTCGCCGCACTGTGGGTACAGACCGCGGTGCGCACCGTACATGAATCACTCGAGAAGGTGAACTAATGGCGAAACCGCCTATTGAGATCGGCCTCGCGTCCGAGGGTCGGGCATTCCGTCAGGGCATCGAGTCCGATGTGATCCCGCCCCTCGAGGACGCGCAGAAGGAACTCAAGAAGCTCGGCGAGTCGGGCGAGGATACCGGCGACGGCCTCGAGGATGTCGGCAAAGCGGGCAAGAAGTCCGGCGAGCAACTCGAGCGGGCGATGCGTGAAGCGCAGCGCGAAAGCGACCGCACCCGCGTCGATGTCGAGAAGCTCGGCGACGAGATCGTCGCGGCCGGGCGCAAGGGCAAAGACTTCGACGCCGGGGTCCGCGAGGGCACCACCGGCGCGAGCGACGCGGTGCGCGAGTGGGGCGACGAGGCGAAACAGAACGTGGCGGAGACGTTCTCGAGCTTCCGCGGTGACGCCGAGGATCTCGTCGGCATCGTGCAAGACACGTTCGGTGGCGTGATCTCAAACCTCGGCCCTATCGGCATGGCCGCGGGCGCGGCCGGTGCTATCGGCATCGGTCTCATCATGGGCGCATACGAGAAGGCGCAGAAGGCCGAGGAGGAGTTTCGCGAGTCGGTCGCCGAACTCGCCGAGGCGCTCATCGACGGCGGCGGCGAGGGTGCCGAGGGCGTGCGCCGCATCGCCGACGGAATCAAGGGCCTCGCCCTCGAGACCGACGACGGGAAAAAGAAGCTCACCGACGTTGCACGTGAAGCCAAAGCGGTCGGGGTCGAGGTCGAGGGCCTCGCGGCCGCCTACGCCGGTTCGGCCGACGCGCTCGACGAGTACGGTACGAAAGCCATCGAGACCGCCGAGGCTGAGCGACAGGTCGCGCGCGCACAGGACGCTATGACCGACTCCTACGGTCGCGCATCCTCCGCCACCAAGGACAAAATCAAGGACTACACCGCAGTAATCGACTCTGTCGAGAAGCTCAAGAAGCAACAGGCCGAGGCCGCCGAGATTGAGCGACTGTGGATCGAGTCGGGCGGTGCCGCGATGGAGGCCCGCGCCGAACAGATGGACACCCTACAGGGCGAACTCGACGACGCGATGGGGTCGTGGTCCGACTATCAGGACGCCGAGACCGGCGCGACCGACCCGGCCGCATACCTCGCGAACATGCAAGCCCGCATGGATGCCACCGCCAATTTCAACAGCAACGTGCAAACCCTAGCGCAACAGTTCGGCCTCACCGCCGACGAGGTGCAATCGATCCTCGACCAGGGCGTCGACTTTGCGCCGATGCTGCAGTCGATCATGAACGCCGGTATGGGCGAACAATATGCGACGCAAGTGCGGTCAATGCTCGACGGCGGGCAAAGCATCATTGACGGCACGAGCACGACGATCCCGGTCGAGGCGCAGACCGACGCCGCATCGGCCGCGATCGACGCCGCCGCAACCGACCGAACGAGCACCGTCGCCGCGAAGCCCGAAACCGCGACCGCCTCGAGCGCTCTCGATGCTGTCGCCGCGAAGAAGCGCACCGCGACGATCGACGCGAAAGCCGACACGAAAGCCGCCGACGCCGCGCTCGACGCGACCGCGACCCGATCCCGCACCGCGACGATCAACACCTACGCGAACACGTCGGGCGCAGATCTCGCGCTCGCAAACTTCATGAACCGCGACCGTAGCATCACGATCCGTGCGCGGGTCGTCGACCAACGAGGGCAGGAAGTACCGTAATGACCACCACCACGTTCACCGCGGCCGGTATGCCCGCATGGACCCCAACGCTCGTCACCGACGACAAGCTCGGCCGCCGCGCCCGCGCGATCGTGCACGAGCTACTCGGCGCCGCAGCCCCCGCCGTAACGTTCCTCCCGACGCTCGTGCGCGCGGGCGACCTCGGCATCGTCTGCAAGACGCCCGCCGAGGCGGCGACCGGTCTCGCCCTGTTCGCGGCCGCCCGCCCGATCACCCTCGCCGACACGGCCCGCCCCGATCTCAACATGCGCTTCATCGTCGCGGGCGAGATCTCGCAGCACACCGACACCGACACTGGCGTCGTGCTCCTATCCGTGCCCGTGCAAGAGGTGGCGGCATGATCGACCGGTTCGAGATCCGCGCGACACTCGCCGACGGCACCCCGCTCGAGGTCGAGGCGCTGACCGTCACGCTGTCCGACACGTGGGCACCCTACGTGCGCGGATCGCTCACGTGCAAGCTCCCGGCCGAATCGGTCGTGCAAGCGCTCGACCCGCGCGCCGCGATCCCGCCCCGCGTCGATGTCGAGATCGTGCGCAGCTTCGGCAGCGCCGACAACACGCTCGCCCGATGGACCGCCCGCGCGCTCGCACCGACCGCCAAGGTCAGTGAGTTCACGACGCTCGGCGCACGCAAAATGTCGTGGGGAACCGCGCACGCAACCCATTACAACGGCGCGCCCGTATCCGGTCAGTCGATGCGCCTCGCCCTCACCGTCGACGAACTCCACACCGACGACGGGGCGGGCATCCTCGAGCTTACGATCGGCGGCGCTGAGCTACGCCTACAGGAATACACCGCCCCGAAGTCGGCCTACCTCCTCGGGCCGCGCCTCCGCGACGCCGTGAACGAGGCCCTCGTCGCCGTCGGCCTCGGCACCCTCGGCGCGGGCGAGGGCCTCACGATCTACAACCCGCCCCAATGGGAGGAGCGCGAAACCGCCTGGGACACGCTGCACAAGTGGCTCGACGAGATCGACCACCGCCTCATCTGGGATGAGCGGGGCCTATGGCGCATCGTGAACCGATCGACCACCCGCGCCCGCCCGCCCGTCACCCTCGCGGGCCTCAAGGAACTCGGCCGAGATCTCAGCCGCTCCGATTGGTATGACGCCGTAGAGGTGTGGTGGCACTGGGAAGAACCGGACCCCGTGACGGGCGAGCCGGTCAAGAAGCTATTTCGCGAGCCGTCGACGTGGTCGACCTCATGGACCAAGGTGCTCAACGTCGACGTGAACGGGCAGCCCAAGGGTGCGGGATACGCCAACGAGATACTCGCCCGCTACCGGCGCAAGGGCGAACAGCACCGCTACGTCGCGCCGCTCGATCTCGACGTGCGCCCCCTCGACACCCTCACCATCACCGGCAGCGGCGGCCCCCGCTCCGCAACCATCACCGCAGTCACGATCGCGCTCCCCGCGGCCGAGATCACCGTCGAAACACGAGAGGCATAACCCCATGGCAACCGGACCCGGTTTCACCGACGCGCAAGGCGTCTACATGCTCGGCGAGGCCGACGAACGCCCCCTCGCCTCCGACCTGTTCAACCTCCCCGGGGCGTCGATCAGCGCGCAGCTCGGGCTTGTGCGCAACGAAATCCAGAATCTCCGCGACCTCAGCACCCCGACCGACTACACGCCGACGGCGGCGGCCGGTAGCGCGATCGGATCGAACATGCTCGTGACCAAGCTCGGCCGACTCGTGCACGTGCAACTCCACCTCACCCGCACCACCGGCGCATTCGTCGCGTCGTCGGGCCTCGCATGGCTTCCGCAGCCCTACGGCGGGAAACAGCAGCGCCCCCTCGCGTCGTGGTTCGGGTCCGGTCAGGTCGGGCATATCATCCTAGCCTCGAGCGGGCAGCTACAAACCGACGTGACGGTCCCCATCGCGGGCGCGACCGTGCTCTACGGCAACTTCATCTATGTGAGTAACTCGTGACCGCGGCCGCACTCCTCGTCGCCCTCACCACATGGGCCGCACAGGTGAACTATCGCCTTATCGACCGCGATCGCGCCTACGGGGCGCAATGCTGGGATCTCGCCGCCGACTATGCCGAGAGGGTCGTCGGGTGCCCGCTCGCCTATTTCTGGACGCTCTACGACGAGGACAGCCCCGACCACACCCTCGTCTCGTCGATGTGGCTCTACTGGCCCGTGCACCCCGGCATCGTCGACTACTTCGAGCGCCTCGACCGGTACGCGACGATCCAAGCGGGCGACGTGCTCATCTGGGCGCGATCGCGAGCGTATCCCGCCTCGCATATCGCGGTCGCGCTCGCCCCCGCGAACGGCGGCACGGTGCTCTGCATGACACAGAACCCCGGCGCATCCCGCATGGAAGATCTCACCCTCGACGGTCTCCTCGGCGTGCTCCGCCCCTACACCACCCCCGACCCCTTACCCGTGATCCCCGAGGAGGACCCCGTGACCACCATCTATGTACGCGCGACCGGCAACTCGTCGCCGCTCCCCGACGGCAAGCCCGCCCGTATCTGGGCCGGTAACGATCGCCGCTACGACGGCACGCTCTACTCCGACCTGTGGGCCGTCGACACGTCGACCGGCACCGCCCGACGCCTCACCATGTCCGAGAAGAAGGCAATAGAGGGCGCATATGCCGCGATCGACCGGCCGATCCCGGTCGCGGATCTCACCGGCAACGAGGTCGAGATCCTCGTGCACGGCCCCAAGGGCAAGCGGTGAACGAGACCCTCGCGGCCGTGCTCGCGCTCCTCGGCGTGCTCGGCGCGGCCGCGATCACCGCCGTCGGCGTGATCCTCGGCCTCATGTGGCGGCGCATCACCCACCTCGAGGCCGACGGCCGCGCCGTGTGGTGGTGGGCGCGCGCGATCGCGGATCTCTACTACCGGCACCGCCGCGCCGACGCCCCCGACCTCCCACCCCCTCCGACCGCAAAGGACGTGACCTCATGACTACACCGACCCCCCGACGCCGCCGAGACCGCGGCGCACGCGGCACCTGGTGGACGCTCCGCCGCCGCCGCTACCTGTACGGCCTCGCCGCGGCCGCCGTTCCCGTGGCAGTGTCCTACGGCCTCGTGTCGGGCGACCAGACCGTGCCGCTACTGGCACTCGCGGCCGCCGTGCTCGGCACGACCGGCACGGCCCTCGCAAACCCGACGCCCGAGTGATCTACGCGCTCGCGGCGGCCGCGATGCCTCGTCGCATCTGGTCGTCGCGGGCGGGCGTATAGACCTGAGTCGTCGCGACGCTCGCGTGCCCGAGGAGTTTCTGAGTCGCGCGCAGATCCCAGTCGGTGCCGCGGTAGTAGTGCCCGGCCGCACGGTGCCGCAGCATGTGCCCGGTGACGCCGGGCGGTAGCGCACGGCTGAGAAGCTTCGACACGTAGGGTGCCGAGAGGTGTCCATCGATCCGGCCAGGGAAGATCCACCCGCGGGGCCTGTCGAGGAGTTCGCGGGCGAGCGCCTCGTCGAGCGGGATCGTACGTGTCTTACCGCCCTTGCCATGCACGATGAGCGAATGCCCGAGGAGATCCTCGAGCACGTCGTCAGTGTGCACCCGCGAGATCTCGACCGCCCGCAAGCCCTCGATAGAGGCGAGCTTACCCATAAGCGCGAGGCGGCGGTCGCTCGATCCCTGGATGCGGCGCACGCTCATCTCGTCGGCGGGGCGATGCGTGCCCGGTTGCACGGGGCGACCGCGCAGCGCAAGCGCGGGATTGTCGGGCCGTCGGCCGGTCATCTGCATCCACCCGAAGAACGCGCGCAGCGCCGACCGTGCCGACCGGCGCGTCTGAGGCGACCAGTCGTTACCGCCAAGCCATGACGCAAGCGCATCGAGGCCGACCTCGAGCGGGTCGACCTCGGGCAGCGCGACGGCGAGCCGCCGCAATTGATAACCACGTAGCTTCACGGTCGCCGCCGAAGCGTCGCACGAGCGCAGATAGTCGAGCCAGATTACGATGAGCGCAGCCCACGGTGGCGGCGCTATGAGTGTCGGATGCATACCCGAATCATCGGCTCTCACCGCCGGGGCCGTCGAGCCTCGTCGTTCGCGATAGCGAGGTCCACGAGCGCCGAGAACACTCGCGTCCACCGCTGACCTAGGCGCATCTGCTCGGCACCCTCGGCCCGACCTATGCGTGCGCGGCACCGCTTCTCGAGCACGGCGAGGCGCTCCTCGCGCTGTTCATCGAGTGTCATGCTCCGACCTCCTCCACCATCCATGCCGGGATGTAGTCCGGTATGCTGAAATCAAGCTTTTCTCTTATCGACCCATAATCAGCGGGTCCACGGTTCGAGCCCGTGAGGGCGCACAGCAAGAGAAAAGCCCCACTGACCAGTGGGGCTTTTCTTGTATCCGGAGCACGTCCGGGTCCTTGCGGGAAGGTCATGATGGCAGTCGCTCCCCCACTCCCCTCCGCAGATCTCGCGTTCGCCCTGGAACTCGCCGATCTCGCCGATTCCATCTCGCTGCCGCGATTCCGCGCGGCAGACCTGACCATCGAGACGAAGCCCGACCGCACCTTCGTCACCGACGCCGACAAGGCGGTCGAAGACGCACTGCGCGAGCGCATCGAACACCACCGCTCCGACGACAGCTTCTTCGGCGAGGAGTCGGGCCGCACCGAGAAGGGCGCGCGCCGGTGGATCCTCGACCCCATCGACGGCACCTCCAACTATCTGCGCGGCGTGCCCAACTGGGCGACCCTCATCGCCCTCGAAGTCGACGGCGTCGTCGAGACGGGCGTCGTGAGCATGCCCGCCATGGGATCGCGCTGGTTCGCGGAGACCGGCGGCGGCGCGTGGCGGCAGGATCACCGCGCCACGGGAGCCGCCACCGCACCCCGGCGCATCGGCGTCAGCGGCATCGCCGACCTGGAGCACGCCTCGCTCAGCTTCCAGTCGATCGAGCAATGGCGCCTCGCAGGCCACCTGCCGTCGCTGCTCGCCCTCGAAGAGCGGGTGTGGCGCGACCGCGCCTACGGCGACGCCTGGTCGTACATGCTGCTCGCCGAGGGCCTCCTCGATATCGTCGCCGAGTTCGATGTGAAGGCCTACGATCTCGCCGCCCACATCCCGATCGTGCGCGAGGCCGGCGGCCGCTTCACCGACGTCACGGGCGCCGAGAGCGCCTGGAACGGCAGCTCGCTCGCCACGAACGGTGCACTGCACGACGCGGTGATCACGACCATCGCGCGAGCCCGGGCCGAGGGCGCGCGATGAGCACTGCGAACGCCGGCCGCGCCGTGCCCACGGCCCGCACAGCACTCCTCGCACTGCTGTGCGATGCGGCGCTCGTGCTGGTCTTCGCCGCGTCCGGACGCCGCAGCCATGCGCGCGACGCGACACTCGTCGGCCTGCTGCAGACCGCCTGGCCGTTTCTGGCAGGCCTCGGCCTCATGTGGCTCGTGCTGCTCGCCTGGCGACGCCCGCTGAGCATCGTGCGCATCGGCATCCCGCTCTGGCTCGGCACCGTGCTCATCGGCATGCTGCTGCGCCTCGTATCGGGGGCCGGCACCGCGCTCCCCTTCGTACTCGTCGCCACCGGAGCGATCGGAGTGCTGTTCATCGGATGGCGCGCCATCGCGCTGCTCGCACTGCGACTGCGCGGCCGCCGCGCGGAGTAGCACGCGGGGCGCTCAGCGCCCGAGCTCCGGAACGGGCCCCGAAAATGACGAAACCCCCGACTGCCCTCGGGGGTTTCGTGTTCTCGGACTAAACGCTTAGGCCGAGAGCCTTTCGAGCATGTGGGCTGCTCGGTTCGAGAAGCCCCACTCGTTGTCGTACCAGGCGACGACCTTCACGTAGCGGCCGCCGGCCTGCGTGAGGTCGGAGTCGAAGATCGACGAGTAGGGGTTTCCGACGATATCGGAGGAGACCAGCGGGTCTTCCGAGTACTGCATGATGCCCTTGAGCGGCCCGTGGTCGGCGGCCTGGCGGTATGCCGCGAGCACCTCTTCGAGGGTCACGTCGCGAGACACGGTCGCGTTGAGCTCGACGATCGAGCCGACGGGAACGGGAACGCGGATCGAAGTGCCCTCGAGCTTGCCGTCGAGCTGGGGCAGCACGAGGCCGATGGCCTTCGCGGCGCCGGTCGTCGTCGGCACGATGTTGAGCGCCGCAGCGCGCGCACGACGGGGGTCGCTGTGCGGCCCGTCGATGAGGTTCTGATCCTGCGTGTAGGCGTGCACGGTGGTCATGAAGCCGTGGTCGATGCCCGCGAGCTTGTCGAGCACGTCGGCGAGCGGCGCGAAGGCGTTCGTGGTGCACGATGCGTTCGAGACGATCGTGTGCTTCTCGGGGTCGTACAGGTGGTCGTTCACACCGACGACGACGGTGAGGTCGGCACCGGTCGCGGGGGCGCTGATGAGTACGCGGCGAGCGCCCGCCTCGATGTGCTTGTTCGCATCGGCGGCCTTGGTGAAGCGGCCCGTCGACTCGAGCACGGCGTCGACGCCGAGCTGGCCCCAGGGCAGCTCGGCCGGGTTGGCCGAGGCGTAGACCTTGATGCTGCGATCGCCGACGTGCAGCTCACCGTCGGCGTACGAGACCTCGGTGCCGAGGCGGCCGTACACGCTGTCCCACTCGAGCAGGTGAGCGAGGGTCGCACCGTCGGTGAGGTCGTTGATCGCTACGACCTCGATGTCGGCATCCTGCGCGAGGATGGCGCGGAGCACGCCGCGGCCGATGCGCCCGAAGCCGTTGATCGCAATACGTCCAGTCATGGAGTTCAGTCCCTTTCGACAACACTGGATTGATTCTGGTTCAAGTTTCTCGCGATCCTCCACCGATCACCAGTGGCAGTAATGCCACAGTGCAAACGATTCGCGCCAAACTCTGAACGCGCGGTATCCGATGGGGAACGGGTCGGTGCCGAGCCGCTCATGCGTCGGAGAACGTACGCCGGTACTCGGTCGGCGTCGTGCCGAGCACACGGCGGAAGTAGCGGCGGAGGTTCGTGGCCGTGCCGAGGCCGACCTGCACCGCGATCAGTTCGACGCTCAGATCGGTCTCTTCGAGCAGCTCGCGCGCCCGGTCGAGCCGCGCGCGCATGATCCACTGCATCGGCGTGTACCCGGTCTCGTCGCGGAATCGGCGTGAGAGCGTCCGCGGCGAGACCCGCGCGTGCGCCGCGAGCTCCTCGATCGCGAGCGGCTCGGCGAGGTGCTGCAGCGCCCAGTCGCGGGTGTGCGTGAACCGCTCGCCGTGCGACTCGGGCACGCTGTGGGGCACGTACTGGGCCTGGCCGCCGCTGCGGTACGGCGCGGCCACGAGGCGCCTCGCAGCATGGTTCGCCACCGCCATCCCCGCCTCCTTGCGCAGGATGTGCAGGCACAGATCGATGCCCGACGCCGCGCCGGCGGAGGTCAGCACCGATCCCTCATCCACGAAGAGCACGCGCTCATCGACATTGATCTCGGGATACTTCTCGGCGAGCGTACGCGAATAGTGCCAGTGCGTGGTCGCGCGCCGCCCGTTCAGCAGCCCGGCCGCCGCGAGCGCGAACGCGCCGGTCGAGATCGCCGCAATGCGCGCCCCCCGAGCGTGGGCGCGGCCGAGCGCCTCGGACAGCACCTGCGGGGGCGGATCCTGGTCGGGCACGCGGTACCCGGGCACGAAGATGAGATCGGCGATCTCCAACGCTTCGAGCCCGTGCTCGACATGGTACGAGAGCCCGTCGCCGCCCGCGATGAGGCCCGGGCGCACGCCGCAGACATCGACCGTATAGGGCATGCTCGCGCGGGTCGTGAACACCTGCGCCGGAATGCCGACGTCGAGAGGTTTCGCCCCCTCAAGCACCACCACCGCCACCCGTCTCACGGTGAACCAGTCTACCGCCTGCGCACGGAGCGGTTTCCTGCCGGGCTTGGTTTTGCCCGCGCGAAGAGGTATCCTGTAGGGCCGGGGTTCGCCCTGGTTTGACAATTCCACAGTGCGTGATGCGAATACCTCGACTGGGCCCTCACCGGCGCAGTGCACGGGGCCGATCGGTTTCGACACGTCGATTTGAGACTGTGAGAAGCGGGCCGAGGATGCGGAGTTATCTCGTTAACGCCCTTCGCAAATCATAGGTGCCAACGCTAAGCGCACCGACTTCGCTCTCGCTGCCTAAGCACGAGACCGAGTCCGTCAGGTCGGGTGGGCCTCCGCCCCGGTTTCCTGGCGTCATCTAGGGGGCTTGCTGGTGCGTCGTGTCTCAGGGCGCGCCGGGACTTTCACTGAGGCTGGGCCTGTCGTTCTAGGTGTTCGCGACAAAGAACGGGGCCGAGTAGAACGTTTTCACGAACTACGCTCGTAGAAGGCACGGAATCGTCGAAGTGGACCGGGGTTCGATTCCCCGCGGCTCCACCGAGCTATTCGCATCACGCACTGCGGAATCTGCAGAGGCCGCCCAACGCATTCCGCACCGGGCGGCCTCTGCGGGTTCCGCGGGTTCGCGTTCAGAACGGCAGGTCGAGCGCGAGGTATGCCCCGAACTCCGCGTTCTCCGGAATCGCCGGCCCGTCTGCCCCCTCCGCCATCGGGACCTCCTTGCTGATGTCCAGCACGCACGTTGCAGTGAAGGCGCCCTCCGCCGGAACATCCTGATAGTCATCGCACACGGCGAAGATCTCGTCGCCGACGAAACCGACGATGTAGATGCTCGTGAACTCTGCGACCGCGCCGAGCGACGAGGTGATCTCGACCTCGACCCTGCCCTGCGGAGTCCCCGAGAACTCCCCCACCGAATAGCCGCCGGGCACGCTCGGTTCACCGAATTCGAGGCGGGTCTGCTCGATCACGATGGACGCAGCTTCGAGCGACTCCGAGGTGAACGCCCCCTCGAAGACCGACCGCTGACCGGGCAGCAGATAGTTGATCGCCGGCACCCGGTCGAGGATGGCGCCGTTCTCGTCGTACGCGGTGACATCGAAGAACGCCTCCGCCGCCTGCTGCTCGTCGGCGTTCGCGACCAGAGTGACGAGCGACCAGTACTCCGACTCCTCCGTTTGGATGATGGACGGCGACTCGAATTCGAGGTCCGAGATCACTCGGATCTCGATGCCGTCGACCTCGTGCACCGTACCGTGGGTGCGCTCGCTCAGCTCCTGCCGTACGCTGCTCAGCTCGGCCGTCTGCCTCGCACGATCCTGCGCGACCGCGACCACGGCGACCGTAAGGCCGACGGATGCGAGGAGCAGAATGCTGCAGAGCGCGGCCAGCACGATGACAAGCGCTGAAGCCGCCCGTCTGGGCTTCGACTCCCCCACTGGAGCAGTCTCGGCCGGGGGTCCGCTGATCCCGGTATCCGTCATCGTATGCCCCCTCGCATCGAAGCCGACGGTCGCCGACGCTCGCACGTCGCGGAGCTCCGCCCGCGCGGGCCCCTAGCACGCAATGTAGCAGGTGCATCGGCCTGGCCGCGCGCAGTTGGTGCAGTATCGACGTCCGATTCCGGGACGGCCCCGGCGAGTGACGCGGAAACAGCCAGAAACGGCTGTTTCCTCTGAGCTAGACCCCGGGCCGAGACGGCCCCGGCGAGTAGCGCGAGAACGCCCAGAAATGGGCGTTCTCTCCGAGCGCTACTCGCCCATTCGGTTCTTGGTGCGCATGGCCCGCTCGGCCTCGCGCTTGTCCTGCCGCTCGCGCAGTGTCTGGCGCTTGTCGTATTCCTTCTTGCCTTTGGCCAGCGCGATCTCGACCTTCGCGCGACCATCGAGGAAGTAGAGCCGCAGCGGGACGATCGTCATTCCGCCGTCGCGAGTCTTCTGGAAGAGCTTGTCGATCTGCTGCCGGTGCAGCAGCAGCTTGCGCTTGCGGCGCGGCGCATGGTTGGTCCACGAACCGTTCAGGTACTCGGGGATGTAGACGGCATCGAGCCAGGCCTCACCGCGTTCGATGAACACGTAGCCGTCGACGAGCGATGCCCGCCCCATGCGCAGCGATTTCACCTCGCTGCCGGTCAGCACCATTCCGGCCTCGTAGGTGTCGATGATGAGGTACTCGTGCCGCGCCTTCTTGTTCGAGGCGACGAGCTTCTCACCGGTTTCCTTGGGGCTCATGTCACATCCTCTCCCGGTAGCGCAGTCCATCAGCATACCGCACCGACGCGCCCCGACTCCCCGGGCGGGCCCGGCCGGCGCCGGGCGAACGCCCGCCCGTCGATATGCGATCTGCCGAGTATCTGGGGCCGGATCGCGGCAGAAGTCAGATTCTCGGCAGATCGCATGCGGACGGCAGTCCCGCTATACGCGCAGGTACCGGGTGATCGCGATCTTCGCCGCGATCGCCGAGAGCGCGACGCCGAGCACGATGAGCACCGGGGGCACGATGAGCGATTGTTCGACGGTGATGTAGCTCGTGAACGGTATCTCCTGCACCAGGAAATCCTGTACGAAGAACTTCACGATCGACACCGATGCCGCGCTCGCGAGCACGGCGCCGACGAGCGACGCGATGATGCCTTCGATGATGAACGGCGTCTGGATGAACCTGTTGGAGGCGCCGACGAGCCGCATGATGCCGATCTCGCGGCGCCTGGAGTATGCAGAGAGGCGGATGGTCGTGGAGATCAGGAGCATCGCCGCGATGAGCATGAGGCCCGCGATCGCGATCGCGGTGTAGCTCGCTACGCCGAGGAAGAGGAAGATGCGGTCGAGCAGGCTGCGCTGATCGGAGACGCTCTGCACCCCGGGGATGCCCGAGAAGGTCTCCTGGATGATCTCGGAGCGCGACGGGTCCTTGAGCTTCAGCCAGAAGGTCTGGTTGAGCTGCTCGGGCTTCGTGATGTCGACGATCGGGTTGCCTGCGAACTGCTTCGTGAACTCGTCGTACGCCTGCTCGTGATCCACGAAGAAGTAGTCGTCGACGTAGGGCTGCAGCGTCTCGGAGTTCAGCGCATCCTCGACCGCCGTGATCTCGGCCTCGCCGGCGTCGGTGCCCGAGCAGGTCGCGCTCTCGTCGTACTCGGTGCACAGGTAGACGGCCACCTGGGCGCGGTCGTACCAGAAGGTCTTCATCTGCTGGATCTGCAGCTGCATGATGATGGCAGCGCCGACGAAGGTGAGCGACACGAAGGTCACGAGCACCACCGAGATGACGACGGACATATTGCGGCGCAGGCCGTTCCAGACCTCGCCGATCACCAAACCGAATCTCATCGCACCGGCCCCACATCAGTCTGATCGCCATTGTCCTTGCGGTTGAGCCCGAGTGCTTCGGCGAGGTTGCCGGTCTCGGACATGCGCACGGGGTCCATGGGCGGCAGCGGGCCGCGGGGTTTCCGGTTCGCCTGCTCGTCCGCGGCATCGGCGGGTTCGAGGAAGGCGGGAATGCGCCTCTCGTCCCCCGCCCGGCGGGTGTCGTCGAAGTCGTCCTCGTCGTCGTGCTGGTCGTCGAACGGGTTCGGCTCCTCGAAGACGCTGGCTTCGATGCGGTCGTTCCCGTCGACGGGCTGCGACCGATCAGCGCTTGCGAGAACTTCGGCGGCGACGGCCGAGGCCGCGGCCTCCACCGTCGCGGTGCTCTCCGCGACGGCTTCCGCGGCTGCCGCTGCGGCCGCTGCATCGTCCGGGGCGAGGGCGGCGCGCACGACCGCTTCGGTGGTGCGCAGCACCTGCATGCCTTCGGCCGAGAGATCGGCGACAGGGATCGATGCGGTCTCGCCGTAGCCGCCGCCGACTTCGTCGCGCACGACGACGCCCTGCGACAGCTCGACGACGCGCTGCTGCATGATGTCGACGAATGCGGCTTCGTGTGTCGCCATGACGACGGTCGTGCCGGCCGCGTTGATCGCGCGCAGCAGCTGCATGATGCCGAGGCTGGTGGCCGGGTCGAGGTTGCCCGTCGGCTCATCGGCGAGCAGGATGGCGGGCTTGTTCACGATCGCGCGCGCGATGGCGACGCGCTGCTGCTCGCCGCCCGACAGCTCGTGGGGGTAGCGTTTGGCCTTGTTCGCGAGCCCGACCATCTCGAGGGTGTCGGGCACGGCCTCCTGGATGAATCCGCGCGACTTGCCGATGACCTGCAGCGTGAAGGCGACGTTGTCGTAGACGGTCTTATTGGTCAGCAGTCGGAAATCCTGGAAGACCGTGCCGAGGTTGCGTCTGAAGTAGGGCACCTTGCGCGACGAGATCTTGCTGAGGTCCTGCCCCAGCACGTGCACTTTGCCCGCACTCGGCTGGTCTTCGCGCAGAATGAGTCTCAGACAGCTCGACTTGCCTGAGCCCGAAGCGCCGACGATGAACACGAACTCGCCGCGATCGATTTTGAGGTCGATGCCGTCGAGCGCGGGCTTCGCCGTGCCGCGATATTTCTTGGTGACGTTCTCGAAGAGGATCATGACGGGTTCGACCCTACTCTCTGGTCTGCGCGCGACACGCAGCCACGCGGCGCTTCTGCAGCCATTCTGCGGGAAGTCGCAGGGAGGGGCCGCGGCGGCGCGCGGAGCGGGGCGATCTCAGCGGCGATTCAGTCGTTCTTCGACAGGGATCGCCAGCGGATGCCGGCGGCGATGAAACCGTCGAGATCGCCGTCGAACACGGCATCGGGCTGCGAGGATTCGTGGCCGGTGCGCAGATCCTTCACGAGCTGCTGGCCGTAAAGGAAGTAGGAGCGGATCTGGTCGCCCCAGCTGGCGGTGACGGAGCCCGCGAGCTCCTTCTTCTTCGCCGCTTCCTGTTCTTTCTGCAGCAGGAGCAGGCGGGTCTGCAGGAGGCGCATCGCCGCGGCGCGGTTCTGGATCTGGGACTTCTCGTTCTGCATCGAGATGACGATGCCCGTGGGGAGGTGGGTGATGCGCACCGCGGAGTCGGTCGTGTTCACCGACTGGCCCCCGGGGCCCGAGGAGCGGTAGACGTCGACGCGGATGTCGGTCTCGGGGATGTCCACTTCGGTCGCCTCTTCGAGCAGCGGGATGACCTCGACGCCGGCGAAGCTGGTCTGCCGCTTGTCTGCGGAGCCGAACGGGCTGATGCGGGCGAGGCGGTGCGTGCCGGCCTCGACGGAGAGCTTGCCGAACGCGTAGGGCGCGTCGACCTCGAAGGTCGCCGACTTGATACCGGCGCCCTCGGCGTACGAGGTGTCGAGCACCTTGGTCGGGATGTCGTGGTGCTCGGCCCAGCGCAGGTACATGCGCAGCAGGATCTCGGCGAAGTCGGTGGCGTCGTCGCCGCCCGCGCCCGAACGGATGGTGACGACGGCGGAGCGCTCGTCGTACTCCCCCGAGAGCATGGTCTGCACCTCGAGATCCTGCAGCACGGTTTCGAGGTCGGCGAGCTCCTGCGTCGCTTCGGCTTCGGAATCCGCGTCCTCCATCTCCTGCGAGAGCTCGACGAGCACCTCGAGGTCGTCGAGGCGGCTCTCGACGCCGCGCAGGCGCTTCACGCGGGCCTGGCGGTGGCTCAGGCCGCTCGTCACCTTCTGGGCGGCGGCGGGGTCGTCCCAGAGGCCGGGGGCGGCGGCCTGCTCCTCGAGCTCCGCGATCTCGCGATCGAGGCGGGGCAGGTCTGACACCGCCGCGATGTCGGCGTATGTGGCGCGCAGCGCCTTGAAGCGGGCGTTGAAATCGAGATCAAGCATGATGCACCAACTCTACCGTCCCGGTCAGATGACGGCGTCCATCTCGATCGGCTCCGTTCTCGTCGACGGCGCGGCTTCGCGGGCCTCGCCGAGCACGGCCACGGCATCGATCAGCCGGGTTTCGGGCAACGAGAACGGCAGCCGCACGAACCGTTCGAACATCCCGGGGCTGCCGAAGCGGGGGCCCGGCGGCAGCCGTACTCCGCGACGCGCGGCCTCGCGGCTGAGGGCCGTACTCCGATGCTCGCCGATGTCGACCCAGAGGCAGACGCCTCCGACTGCCGCGGTCGTTCGCCAGTCGGGAAGCCGGGCGGCGAGCTGCTCCGTGAGTACTCGGTGCCGCTTCGTGAGCTCGCGCGTGCGGAAGTCGAGGATCTCGTCGTACCGTTCGAGTGCGAGAGCCGCGGCCACCTGCTCCCACGAGGCGGTTCCCAGATCGCCGACACGTCGAGCGGCTTCGAGGCGTGCGATCAGGTCGGGCGTCGCCCGGATCCAGCCGATGCGCAGCCCGCCCCAGACGGTCTTGCCGAGCGACCCGACGGTGATGATGGCGTCGCGCTGATGCGGCTGCTCGGCGGCCGCCGCGAAGGGTTCGACGAGCCGGTGCTCGCCGAGCATGAGCTCTGCGGTGGTCTCATCCACCAGCATGTGCGCGCCCGACGCGCTGAGCGCTGCGATCAGACGCGTGCGGAGTCCGCGCGGCATGCTCTGCCCGGTCGGGTTGTGGTGGTCGGGGATGAGGTATGCGAGGCGGGGTGCCACGCGAGCGGCGATGTCGAGCATGCCCGCGGCGTCGTATTCGCGCTGCCACACCGGCAGTTCGGCGACGAGGGCGCCGGTGCTCGCGAGCGCTTCGCGCGCGTGGGGGTAGCTCGGCGATTCGATCAGGGCGCGATCGCCGCGTCCGAGCAGTGTGCGCGCGACGAGGTGGATGGCATGCTGGGCGCCGAGCGTCACCATGATCTGATCGGGCGTCGTGACGAGGCCGCGCCTCGTATAGCGGTCGGCGAGCGCCGCGCGCAGATCGGGCCTGCCGATGGTGTCGAAGCCCGACTGCGCGAACAGCCCGGGGGCCGCGTGCAGCGACTGCGCGGCGAGGGCCTCCATGCCCGGCCAGGGTTCGGGGCACGCCGTCGACAGGTCGATCGCCGCACTTCCCGCTGCGTCCGCCGCGTCCAGATCCGCCCGGCGGGGCGCCCGTACGATGGTTCCCGACCCTTGCTTCGAGAGCGCCAGGCCCGATTCGCGGAGCATGCGATAGGCCGCCGCGACCATGGTGCGGCTGATGCCGAGCTCCTCCGCGAGCCCGCGCTCGGCGGGCAGCGACGTTCCCGGAGCGATCGCTCCGTCGCGCATCAGCAGCACGACGCTGTCGGCGAGCTCCTGGTATCCGAAGCCGTCTCCGCGCCAGTCTCCGAGCAGCCGCGCGAACCGACGTGCTGAGAGTCGTTGCGAGATCATATGGCCACTATATGCAGATTGGCATCTTGTTCACCAGTCCAAACTGAAGTGGACTGATCACTATGCTCTTCCGTCTCGCCCGCCTCGTTCCCGGTCTGCTCCTCTACGGCATCGCCGACGCGTTCATGATCCGTGCGGCGATCGGTGTCGACTCCTGGACCGTCTTCGCGCAGGGCGTCTCATTGCATACCGGGCTCAGCATCGGGCTCCTCACGAACCTCATCGGGCTCGCGGTGCTCCTCCTCTGGATCCCGCTGCGCCAGAAGCCCGGGCTCGGCACCGTGCTCAATATCCTGCTGGTCGGCCCGGGCATCGACCTCGGGCTCTGGCTGCTCCCCTCGCCCGGAACGCTCTGGGCGCGCGTACTCTTCTTCGCGACCGGCATGCTGCTGCTCGCCATCGCGAGCGGCGTCTACATCGGGGCTCGACTCGGGCCGGGCCCGCGCGACGGCCTCATGACGGGACTGCATGCCCGATTCGGTATGCCGGTCTGGGCCGGCCGAACGTCGGTCGAGCTCACCGTGCTCGCGATCGGCTGGCTGCTCGGCGGCAACGCCGGCGTGGGCACCGTCGCATTCGCCCTCCTCATCGGCCCGCTCTGCAGCATCACCCTGCCCCTCTTCGATGCGGAGCGCCACGGGCGGAAGGCCGAACGGCCCGCCGCCCCGGGCGCGGAGAGCCTGCGCTCTCCGGCCGAGACGACGGGCCGTTCGTGACGGGCACCGGTGGCGGTGCTATTCGGTGTCGGAGCCGACGACCTTGTTGTAGCCGGTGACGGCCTGATCCTCGTCGAAGGCGGCGACCTTCTTCTTGAATCCCTTGGTGAGGAAGACGAGGTAGACGAGCCCGAGCAGCGTCCAGATCACACCGCCGATGAGCGCATCGGCGTGCAGGTTCGCCCAGAGCAGACCGGTCATGGCGACGCCGATGAGCGGCAGCACGATGAAGTTGAAGATGTCCTTCGGCGTCTTGCGGCGGCCCTGGCGGATCGCGAACCAGGCGATCACCGAGATGTTCACGAACGAGAACGCGATGAGGGCGCCGTAGTTGATGAACGCGGCGATCATTTCGAGCGTGAACACCACGGCCGTCAGGCAGACGATGCCGGTGAGCACGATGTTGAACGTCGGAGTGTGCGTCTTCGGGTTGATGTAGCCGAAGAACTTCTTGGGCAGCACGTCGTTGCGGCCCATGACGAGCAGCATGCGCGAGACCGAGGCGTGCGAGGCGAGGCCCGAGGCGAGGGTCGCGCAGAAACCCGCGGCGGTCAGCACGGCCATGAGCACCGGGCCGCCGACGGCGTCGCCGATCATCGGCAGCGTCGAATCCTCGACGAACTGCATGTCGCCGCCGGGGGCGAAGAAATTCCAATCGGTGAAGCGCAGCTGGGTGAAGTACCCGGCGATGAGGAAGATGGCGCCGCCGATCAGCACGGTGAGAATCAGTGCGCGCGGAACGATCTTCGGCGTGCGGGCCTCCTCTACGTACATCGTGACCGCGTCGAAGCCGATGAACGAGAAGCAGACGATCGTCGCTCCCATGAGCACCGCTCCTGCGGTGACGCCGTCGTGGAAGAACGGCTGCATCGAGGCCACCGTGCCGACGCCCTCGCCGCCGGCGAGCTGCGCCCACACCATGATGACGAACACCGTCATGACGACGATCGAGAAGACGAGCAGGATCATGTTCACGTTCGAAGTGCCGCGCATGGTCAAGTAGATGATGCCCGTCGTGAGGATGCAGTAGAGCACGACCCAGATCCAGCCGGGCACCGACGGGAACACGGCCTCGAGGTAGCTGCGGATGATCAGGCAGTTCACCATCGGCAGCAGCATGTAGTCGATGAGCGAGGTCCAGCCGACCAGGAAGCCGACGTTCGGGTGGATCGACTCGCGCACGTAGGTGTAGGCGGAGCCCGCGCTCGGGATGGCGCCCGACATCTTGCCGTAGCTGATCGCGGTGAAGACCATCACGATCAGCGCCACGAGGTACGCGAGCGGCACGACGTTGTTGGTGTCGCGGGCGACCATGCCGAAGGTATCGAAGACCACTGTCGGGGTCATGTATCCCAGCCCCAGGCCGACGATGGCCCAGAGCCCGAGATTGCGCTTCAGGGAGGCGCCGCGCGCTACACCCGTCTTGGTACTCGTCATGCTCTCTCCTTTAAGAACCTGCGGCGCGCCTCGTCGACGCTTCGACCGCGCCGTCACGAACCGATAGAGGAAATATGGCACATCTCACTCCACCGGCATAGCCCTTTCGTCGTTTTCTGCATACAATCTCTAGAAATCAGTGTCAAAATTTTCTTTTTAAGCCGAAAAGCACTGCCGAGTCGCATTTTGGCTTCGGTTTAAGAAACTCACGCCGAAGCCCGCAGCAGACACATTCCTTCGCCTCAGAATTGCGCCAGAAGTGCGCATATGCAAAGTATTGAATATCAATTTCTGCGGAATCCTTTGCTTTTTCACTCTCTTGCTGTAAGAATCAGTTGCGTGAGCACAAAACGAAGTACTCCGACACTCGACTCGACGTCGAAGGCGATCATCGAGCAATTGCAGATCGATGGCCGCCGTTCGTACGCCGAGATCGGCAAAGCCGTCGGCCTCAGCGAGGCCGCGGTGCGCCAGCGCGTGCAGAAGCTCACAGACGCCGGAGTGATGCAGATCGTCGCCGTCACCGATCCCATGCGGCTCGGTTTCAGCAGGCAGGCGATGCTCGGCATCCGCGTATCCGGCGATACCCGAATCGTCGCAGACCGCCTCGCCGAGATTCCGGAGATCAGTTACGTCGTACTGAGCGCCGGAACGTTCGACATCCTCGTCGAGGTCGTCTGCGAGGACGATGACGGCCTCATCGAGCTGCTGAACGAGAAGATTCGCACCATCAGCGGCGTTGCTTCGACGGAGACCTTCGTCTACCTCCAACTCAACAAACAGAAATACGACTGGGGAACACGATAACCATGTCATTCGATCCGACAGCAGCGGTCGACACCGCCGCCCTTCAGGCCTCGGCCAAGCGCCACATGTGGCCGCACTTCACCAACCGCAAGGTGCTGAACGACGGCATCCCCGTCATCACCAAGGCATCGGGCCACCACATCTACGACGCCGCCGGCAAGGAGTACATCGACGGGCTCGCGGGCCTCTTCGTCGTGAACGCCGGCCACGGCCGCGAGCGCATCGTGCAGGCTGCGGCCAAGCAGATGCAGCAGCTCGACTTCATGCCGATCTGGTCGTACGCGCACCCGGCAGCGATCGAGCTGTCGGAGCGCCTCTCGTCGTACGCCCCCGGCGAGATGAACAAGGTGTTCTTCACCACCGGCGGCGGCGAAGCCGTCGAGTCCGCATTCAAGCTGGCCAAGCACTTCTGGAAGATCAAGGGCCAGCCGATGAAGCACAAGGTGATCTCGCGCTCGGTCGCGTACCACGGCACCCCGCAGGGCGCCCTGGCGATCACCGGTATCCCCGACATGAAGAAGTTCTACGAGCCGCTGACCCCGGGCGGTCACCGCGTGCCGAACACGAACTTCTACCGCGCCGCCGAGATGGGCGCACCCTCGGACGACCTCGAGGCCTTCGGCCAGTGGGCCGCGAACCGCATCGAAGAGGCCATCCTCTTCGAGGGCCCCGAGACCGTCGCCGCCGTCTTCCTCGAGCCGGTGCAGAACTCGGGCGGCTGCTTCCCGCCTCCCCCCGGCTACTTCAAGCGCGTGCGCGAGATCTGCGACCAGTACGACGTGCTGCTCGTCTCGGATGAGGTCATCTGCGCCTACGGCCGCGTCGGCGAGTTCTTCGCTTCGAAGGCCCTCGGCTACGAGCCCGACATCATCACTTCGGCGAAGGGCATCACCTCGGGCTACGTGCCCCTGGGCGCGATGATTGTCTCGGACAAGGTCTCGGAGCCGTTCAATTCGACCGAGAACACGTTCTACCACGGCTTCACCTTCGCCGGTCACCCGGCAGCGGCTGCCGCGGCGCTCGAGAACCTCGACATCTTCGAGGAAGAGGATCTGAACGGCCGCGTGCGCGAGAACAGCCCGCTGTTCCGCGCCGAGCTCGAGAAGCTGCTCGACATCGACATCGTCGGCGACGTGCGCGGCGAGGGCTACTTCTTCGGCATCGAGCTGGTGAAGGACAAGGCCACCAAGGAGACGTTCAACGACGAGGAGTCGGATCGTCTGCTGCGCGACTACCTGACGCCCGCGCTGTGGGAAGCCGGTCTGTACTGCCGCGCCGACGACCGCGGAGACCCCGTCATCCAGCTCGCTCCCCCGCTGACCATCGGTCCGGCGGAGTTCGCTGAGATCGGCGGCATCCTCCGCAGCGTGCTGAAGGACGCCTCCTCGAAGATCTAGTCTTCGCGGACGGCAGGGGCCGTGCGTATCGTTCCATCGATGCGCACGGCCCCTGCCGTCTCCACCGAGGGCTATGCTGGGCCCATGAGCGCGCCGTACCCGCCCCAGGACCCGCAGCACCAGTTCCCGCAGCCACAGCCACAGCCACAGCCACAGCCACAGCCACAGCCACAGCCACAGTATGAGCAGCAGCAGCCGCAGTACGCACAGCCGCAGTACTCGCAACCGCAGTACGATCAGTCGTACGCGCAGCCGCAGGTTGCGCCGTTGGTCGGGAACGCGGCGTCCGAGCGCGTGAACGTGCTCGGCGTCGTCGCGCTCAGCATCGCGGCCCTGCACTCCGCGCTCTCCGTCCTCACGCCGGCCTTCGTGTTCCGACTGTCCTTCGACCTCGACCTGGACAGTTCGGCCATCAGCCTGGTCCTCGGCGCCGTCAATCTCTTCTGGGTCCTCGTGGTCGGCGTGCTCGGCCTCTTCGGTCTGATGCGCAAGGACCAGCCGCGCTTGCGCTGGACGGCGATCGGCGCGGTCGTCTCGGCCGGGCTCGGTATCATCTCGTTCGTCTTCTCCCTGTTCAGCGGGCTGCTCGCGCCGCTCTTCTACTGATGCGCGAGCACATCCGAACATTCTGAACGCATGCGCAGCCTCCCTCCGCGATAGCCGCAGCACGCACGCCCCGCGACGCGCAGTGTCGGGCCGCAGCGCTCGGTTTCGCTACGCTGATTCCATGCCCACTCTGCTCGAAGCGATCGAAGCCGGCCCCGTCGTATTGGATGGCGGCCTCGGCACCCATCTGGAGGCGCGTGGAAACTCCGTCGCGTCGGCGCTCTGGTCGGCGAAGATCCTGCGCGACGACCCCGATGAGGTGCGCGCCGCGCATCGCGACTTCTTCGAGTCCGGTGCACGCATCGCGACTACATGCTCGTACCAGGTGAGCTACGAGGGGTTCGCTTCCGAGAGCCGTGACGAGGTGAACGCGCTGCTGCGCCGCAGCGTGCAGCTCGCGGGGCTCGCACGCGCCGATGCCGGCCTCTCCCCCGATGAGGCCTGGGTCGCCGCCTCCGTCGGCCCGTACGGGTCGAGCCCGGGGTGCGGCACCGAGTACGACGGCGACTACGGGTTGAGCGTCGCCGAGCTCCGCGCCTGGCACCGACCGCGCATCGATGCGCTTGCCGAGGCCGGCGCCGACGTACTGCTCTTCGAGACGGTACCGCTGCTCGACGAAGTCGAGGCGATCTGCGCCGAGATGGCCGGCACCGGCGTATCGAGCATGATCAGCGTCACCGTCGACTCCGCCGGGCTGCGAGCCGGGCGCTCCCTCGAGGAGTTCGCCGCGCTCGCCGAGGGCGTCGACGAGATCTCCGCGATCGGCGTGAACTGCTCGGCGCTCCCCGACGCGGACGCCGCGCTCCGTGCACTCGCCGGCGCCTCCGCGAAGCCGCTGCTCGTCTACCCGAACACCGGCGAGGTCTGGAACCCGGAGACCCGCAGCTGGTCGGGTTCGGCGGAGCGCATCGACGACTACGTCGATGCCTGGCTGTCGCGCGGCGTCGCGCTCATCGGCGGCTGCTGCCGGGTGACGACGACCGATATCGCGCGTCTGGCCGAGCGTGTGGCGGCAGCCGCGCGCTGATCCCTGCCGCTGCCCGCTTACTCGGTGCCGGCGTTGATCGTGGCCTCGGTGATCGCGCCGAGCTCGGAGTGGCCCGACTGCAGGATCTGCAGATAGGTGCCGTTGTCGATGAGCGTCTGCAGCGCACCGCGCACGTGCTCGGAGAGCTCGCTGTTCTTCACGATGGGGAAGCCGTAGGGCATCGTGTCGAAGAGGTCGCCCACGACCTCGAGGTCGCCGTCGAGCTGTGCGACCGCATCGAGGGTGACGGGCGAATCCGCTGAGAAGGCGTCTGCCTTGCCGACGACGACCGCATTCGTGACCTCGGGCTGACCGGTGAACGGCATGATCTCGATCGGCGCTTTGCCGTCGGCCTCGCACTGCGCGCTTCGCTCGGGCAGTTCGACGAGATGCTGGGTGCCGGCCGTCATGACGGCGACGGTGAGACCGCACGCGCTATCGGGGTCCACGCCGCTTCCCGGCTTCGCCGCCCACAACGAGCCCGCGTTGTAGTAGTTGACGAAGTCGACGACTTCCTGCCGTTCGACGGTGTCGCCGAATGATCCGACGCCCATGTCGATGCTCCCCGTCTCGAGGCGCGGCAGGATCCCGTCGAACTGCAGGATCTCCCATTCGACGTCGAGTCCCAGCTCGTCGGCGATCGCCGAGACCAGGTCGACAGCCCAACCGGTCGGCGTACCGTCGTCGGTCTTGAATTCGTTCGGCGGGTAATCGACGATGGTGCCCACGTGCAGCGTGCCCGACGCCTCGATCTCTTCCCAAGAACGTGCGACCGTGGCACTGGGTGCATCGGTCTGACTCGTCGAGGATGCGCCCGCGTCGTCGTTGACGCAACCGGTCAGCAGTACGGCGGCCGCGACCAGGAGCGCGGGGGTGAGATGACGGAGCTTCATGAGAGCCTTTCTGAAGGAAACGCTCAATTCTCGCGCGGTCGGCACCGTCTACTCGATTCGGGTTACGTCGTGTAACGCCCGGTGGGCTCGAACGGGCCGGGCACGGCTCCGGAAACAGGAAACGCCCCCGATCCGAAAGCGGATCGAGGGCGTTTCGCAGTAAGCCGAATGGCTTCGCTCAGCGGCGAAGGCCCAGGCGCTCGATGAGCGAGCGGTACCGGTTGATGTCGACGTTCTGGAGGTAGCCCAGCAGACGACGACGCTGGCCGACGAGCAGCAGCAGGCCGCGGCGCGAGTGGTGGTCGTGCTTGTGCGACTTGAGGTGCTCCGTCAGGTCCTTGATGCGCTGCGAGAGCATCGCGATCTGGACCTCAGGGGAACCGGTGTCACCGGGCTTGGTCGCGTACTCATCGATGATCGCCTTCTTGGCTTCTGCACTCAGTGCCATAGGGATCCCCTTTCCTCTTGCTGCGCGGCGCCTTCAGCCGAATGCTGGGGCTCTCTTGATCCGCGGCCGTTCTGACGGCAACCTGAACAGCTTAGCACCTCCCCGCGAAAGTTCGAAGCCCATACCCTGAGACCCATCCCGAAACGCACCGGCGACGGGCCGGAAACCGTTCGGCGACCGTCGCGAAACATAGCCGGCCGACACTGGAGCGACGACCCGCAGCACGGGTCCCCGACGGAGAGGAAGACGCCATGGATCTCACCCCGCAGGACGTATGGACGCTGACGAGCACGGCCCTCGTGCTCGTCATGACCCCGGGGCTCGCCCTCTTCTACGGCGGGCTGGTGCGGGTGCGCTCGGTCGTCAACATGATGCTCTTCAGCGTGAGCGCGATGGGCGTCGTCGGCGTGCTCTGGGTGCTGTTCGGGTACAGCATGAACAGCTTCGCTCCGGGAGCGACCGGTTTCGCGGGCGACCCGTTTGCGGACTTCGGTCTGCTGAGCACTCCCCCGGACGAGTTCATCGGCGTCGGGTTCGGCGCGGTGTTCGCGATGATCTCGACGGCGCTCATCTCGGGTGCGATCGCGGATCGCGTCGGGCTCGGTTCGTGGGTGCTCTTCGCGGGCGTGTGGGCATCTCTGGTCTACTTTCCGGTCGCCGCATGGGTATGGGGCGGCGGCTGGATCGAGCACCTGGGCAGCGCGCTCGGCATGCCCGATGCCATCGACCTCGCCGGCGGCACCGTCATTCACGTCAATGCCGGCGCTGCGGCTCTCGCCCTGGCCATCGTCGTAGGCAAGCGCATCGGATTCGCTCGCGGATCGCACCGGCCGCACAGCATCCCGCTCGTCACGATCGGCGCCGCCCTGCTCTGGTTCGGTTGGATCGGATTCAACTCGGGGCTGGCCTCGGGCGCCGGCGAGGCCGGCCTGATCCTCGTGAACACGCTCGCCTCACCGTCCGCCGGCATCATCGGCTGGATCTTCGTCGACGCGCTGCGCGGCAAGAAGCCGGGAGTGACCGGCGCCGCTTCGGGCGCAGTGGCGGGCCTCGTCGCGATCACCCCCGCCGCGGCGGATCTGTCGCCGCTATGGGCGCTGCTGCTCGGCCTCATCGCCGGAAGCGCCTGCGCCTGCGCCATCGAGTGGAAGTACCGTCTCGGATACGACGATTCACTGGACGTGGTGGGCCTGCACCTGGTCGCGGGCGTCATCGGTTCGCTTTATCTCGGCTTCTTCGCATTCGATGACGGGCTCTTCACCGGCGGCGACCTCGGCCTGCTGGTCGTGCAGGCGATCTCGGTGACCGCGGTAGCGGCGTACTCGTTCGTCGCCTCCCTGCTCATCGCGCTCGGAGTCAAGCGCCTCACGGGTCTGCGGGTTCCGCCGGAGGTCGAGGAGCAGGGCATCGACTCCGGAGCGCACGGCGAGGAGGCATACGCCTACGAACTCCCCGGGCGTTAAGGTCGAGGCATGGACCAGTACGTCGCGTCGCCCGAAGCCCTCACGCGCATCGCCGCCCGCATCGCTCTCGCGGCCGGCGACCGCATCTACGAGCTGCGTCGTCGGGGTGTCGCCGTCGCCGCGTTGAAGTCGAGCGCCGTCGACATGGTGACGGAAGCCGATCAGGAGGCCGAGCGCATGATCGTCTCGGCGCTGCTCGCCGAACGCCCCGACGACGGCGTGCTCGGCGAGGAGGGGTCGAACACCGAAGGCACGAGCGGCATCACCTGGATCATCGACCCGATCGACGGCACGACGAACTACTTCTACGACATCCCGGCCTACGCCGTCAGCATCGCGGCGACGGTCGCCGACCCCGAGTGGTCGAACGAGCGCTTCCGCACCATCGCGGGCGCCGTGTACAACCCGAGCACCCGCGAGCTCTTCGAAGCATGGGAGGGCGGCGGTGCGCGACTGAACGGCGATGCGATCGCACCGTCGGGCACGGCGGACCCGGCGGTCTCGCTCGTCGGCACCGGCTTCGGCTACACCGTCGAGCGCAAGGTCGAGCAGCTCGAGATGGTGCAGCGGCTGCTGCCGAGGGTCAGGGATCTGCGACGCATCGGCTCGGCGGCCTACGATCTGTGCCTCGTCGCCTGCGGACGGCTCGACGCCTACTACGAGCGCGGACTGAACGCATGGGATTACGCCGCTGGCATGCTCATCGCGAAGGAGGCGGGGGCCGCGGTCATCGGACGGGATCCCCTCACTCCGCCGGGCACCGAGATGCTCTATGCGGCGAGCCCGGGGCTCGCAGAGAACCTCCGCGCGATCGCGACCGGCACGGAGTAGTACCGGCACGGAGAAGTAGCGACGCAGTGGAGTAGCGGCACCGTGGAGCAGAGACTCGGTGCATCCGGGGACGGGCCTCTCACCGCTCCAGTTCGCTGCGGATCATCGCAAGCCCTTCGCGGATCGGCGTCGCGGCGAAATCCGGGAACCGCGTTCGGAATTTCGTCGCATCGAAGACGTTGTCGTGCGCGTATCTCGGCAGCAGCTCCCGGATCTCGCGCGCCTGCGGCGAGAAGAGACCGGCCGCGCGGAGCACTCGCTTCGGGATCACCGTGTACTTCTCATCAGACCCGAGCTCTCGGTCCGCCATCGCGACGAACTGCCGGTAGGTGGGCCGGCTCTCGTCGACCGGCAGGTGCCAGGTCTGCCCGTAGGCATCTGGCGCATTGCCCAGGGCCGCCAGACCGCGGCTCGCATCGGGCGTCCATATCAGGCTGCGTCGGCGATCGTCGCGCACCGGCACCAGGGGCTTCTTGCCGGCCTTCAACCGGTCGATGACGAGCGAGTTGGTGAATCCCTGCGTGCGCCCGGGCCCGTAGAATTCGGGGGCACGTGCGATGAGCACAGGGATCTCGCCCCGCTCCATCTCTTCGAGCACCATGCTCGCCATCCGGGCACGGACCCTGCCTTTGCGACCGACCGGTTCGAACGGGGTTTCTTCGGTCTGCACGCGATCATCCTGCGGATACATGTAGGTGTTGTCGAAGTAGGCGAACCTGGCGCCGGCATCCCGGGCGGCGTCGAGCGCATGCCTCAGCATGGTCGGGAACTGCTCCTCCCACAGCTCCGTACGCGCGGGAAGCCCTGCGGTGAAGTAGACGACTTCGCTGCCGTCGACGGCTGCTCGGGTCTGCTGGGCGTCGAGGAGATCGGCCCGCATCACTGTGTCCGTGTCGTTCACCGGTCTCGGATTGCGGCTCACGAGGCGCAGTGCTCCGCCATGCGCACGGTCGAGCTCGCGCGCCAGTTCGATCGCGATCTGTCCGCTCGCCCCCAGAATGGTCTGCATTTTCGGTCTCGTCCTCTCCTACCGCTCGGTCGTGCTGGACATCAAGCCGATCACGAAGTATGTTTGCAGTGCTTACATCGAGGATACGAGGAGAAGTGAGCAGTGTCAACATCACCACGGGGATACCACCACGGCGACCTGCGGGCCGCACTCGTCACCAGCGCTGCAGCACTGCTGGAGACCGATGGGATGTACTCGATGCGCGCCGTCGCGCGCCATGCCGGAGTATCGGCGACCGCACCGTATCGGCACTTCGCCGACCGTGACGCGTTGGACTCCGCCCTCGCCGTCGAAGGGTTCCGCGACCTCGGCGAGTCGCTCGCCGACGCCATCGGCGCATCAGCGACCCCGTCGGATGCCGCGCAGGTGCTCGCGGAGCTGGGAGTCGTCTACGTCGGTTTCGCCCTACGAAGGCCTGCGATGTTCCGCCTGATGTTCGGCAACCCCTGCGACGACGAGAACGACGAGCGGGTGCGCGCCGCGCAGGCGCTGCGCACGACACTCGGCGATGCCCTCGCCCGGCTCCTACCGGATCGGACATCCCCCGAGCTCGCCACTGCGCTGTGGGGCCTCGCGCACGGGCTCGCATTCCTCCACCTCGACGGCAAGTACCGCCCCGCGCCCGCCGATGCAGTCGCCGACCGTGTCCGTGCCGCCATCACCGCGATCCTGCCCGAAGGCCGCCCGGCTTCCCCTGCACCGGCGCCGACGGGTCGTCTGACCGAGATCGGACCCCGCCCATGAGCACGAAGATCCTGCACGTCGTCACGAACGTCTCCCACTACGACGACCCGGCCCGTCCGACCGGCCTGTGGTTGTCCGAGCTCGCGCACGCCTGGAAGGTGTTCGCGGCGCACGGGTTCGAACAGGCCATCGTCAGCCCGATGGGCGGCGCGTCCCCGCTCGAGCCGCGATCGCTGAAGTTCCCCAACTACGACAGGACGGCCCGAGCCTGGCACGACGACCCCGAACGGATGACACTGCTCGAGACCACCCTCAGCCCGGAAGAGGTCGACCCGGCCGAGTACGACGCCGTCTTCTTCACCGGCGGCCATGCCGTCATGTACGACTTCCCCGACAGCGCCGGCCTGCAGCGCATCGCTCGCGAGATCTGGGAGCACGGCGGCATCGTCGCCTCCGTCTGCCACGGGTACTGCGGCCTGCTCAACACCCGGCTGTCCGACGGCTCGCTGCTCGTCGCCGGCCGGAAGGTCACCGGTTTCGCCTGGCAGGAGGAGGTGCTCGCCCGCGTCGACGAGCTCGTCCCCTACAACGCCGAGAATGAGATGGAGCAGCGCGGCGCGCACTACGAGAAGGCGAGGCTCCCCTTCGTCCCCTACACCGTGACCGACGGCAGGCTGGTCACCGGCCAGAACCCGGGCTCGGCGAAAAAGACCGCCAGGAAGGTCGTCGAACTGCTGTAGGAGCGCGCCCGGAGATGCGCCGCTCGCGCGTTGCCGTCGGTCTGACTCCCACGGCGCCTCCGGAGCGGCGCCGTGGGAGTCGGGCGCTACACTCCGAGGAGCGCCTCGATCGGGCCGCGCGCGAAGAACACGACGAACCCGGCCGAGACGATCCACAGCAGCCAGTGCACCTGCTTCGCCTTGCCGCTGAACGCGTGGAGCATGACCCAGGCGATGAAGCCCGCGCCGATGCCGTTCGCGATCGAGTAGGTCATCGGCATGACGCTGACCGTGAGGAACACCGGCAGCAGCACGCGGAAGTCGGTGAGGTCGATGTGCTTGATCTGCGCCATCATGAGCGCACCGACGATGACGAGCGCCGCAGCGGCGACTTCGGTCGGCACGACCTGCGTCAGCGGGGTGAAGAACATCGCGATCAGGAACACCCCACCGGTGATGAGGTTCGCGAAACCGGTGCGGGCGCCCTCGCCGATGCCGGCGCCCGACTCGATGAAGACCGTGTTCGACGACGCCGAGGTGTAGCCGCCGGCGACCGCGCCGACGCCCTCGACGATGAGGGCCGACTTGATGTTCGGGAAGTTGCCGTGCTGGTCGGAAAGGCCGGCCTCGCGCGACAGACCCGTCATGGTGCCCATCGCGTCGAAGAAGTTCGTGAACAGCAGCGTGAAGACGAGCATGACGACGGTCACGAAACCGACGCGGCCGAAGTCGAAGCTCACGGCGCCGATGAGGCTCAGGTCGGGCGTGCTGAAGGGCGAGCCGTTCAGCGTCGGCACGGTGAGGCCCCACCCGCCCGGGTTGTCGACGGCGAGGCCGAGCTTCCAGATCGACTCGACGACGACCGCGATGACGGTGCCCGAGACGAGACCGATGAGCAGGCCGCCCTTCACCTTCGCGGCGACGAGGATGCCGGTCAGGATGAGGGTGATGACGAAGATCAGCGTCGGAATAGTGACGACGGAGCCGCCGATGCCGAGGCCGACGGGCGGCGACGACTGCTTCGTCGCGGTGACGAAGCCCGAGTTCACGAAGCCGATGAACGCGATGAAGAGGCCGATGCCGACGGTGATCGCGAGCTTCAGCTGCACGGGAACGGCATCGAAGATCATGCGCCGCAGGCCGGTCGCCGACAGCAGCACGATCAGCGCACCGTTGATCATGACGATGGCCATCGCCTCGGGCCAGGTCACCTGGCCCACGACCGAGAACGCGAGGAACGCGTTGATGCCGAGGCCGGCGGCGAAACCGAACGGCAGCTTCGACACGACGCCGAAGAGGATGGTCATCACGCCCGCGGTCAGCGCGGTGACCGCGCTCACCGCACCGAAGTCGAGGGTGACGCCCGCGACATCTGCACTGCTCGTGAGGATGATCGGGTTCAGGATCACGATGTAGGCCATCGTGACGAAGGTGACGAGACCGCCGCGGATCTCCGCCGCGAAGCTGGAGCCGCGCTCCGTGATCTTGAAGTAGCGGTCGACCGCACCCGCCCGCTTCGCCGGCGGGCCGGAGGCTCCTGTTTCGCTATCCGCCACTACCGCGCCAGGTGCCTCGGCCACTATATTCCACCCCTCAGGTTTTGTTGCAAAACATGAAGAACGTTATCACGCCCGCAGGCGCACGAAGACCCGCCCGGCGAACCCGGACGGGCCTTCGCAGAGGCAGCTCCTGAGCCCCTGGGCGACGAAGCTGCGCTTCGACCTCCCACGACCGAGCCCGAGACGGGCTCGGCGCCAGCTTGCAGAGGCGAGAAATCGCCTCTGCTGATCAGCCACTGGAAGACGAAGCTGCGCTTCGACCTCCGACGACCGAGCCCGAGACGGGCTCGGCGCCAGCTTGCAGAGGCGAGAAATCGCCTCTGCTGATCAGCTGGCGCCCAGCAGGTCGATGACGAAGATGAGGGTGCGGCCCGAGAGAGGGTGCCCGCCCGAGGTGCCGTAGGCCTGAGCCGGCGGCACGATGAGCTTGCGGCGGCCGCCGACCTTCATGCCCGGGATGCCGGTCTGCCAGCCCTGGATCAGGGAGCGCAGCGGGAAGTTGATCGATTGGCCGCGGCTCCACGACGAATCGAACTCCTCGCCCGACTCGTAGTCGACGCCGAGGTAGTGCACATCGACGGTCGAGCTCGCGACGGCTTCCTCGCCCGTACCGACGACGATGTCCTCGATCACGAGCTCGGCGGGAGCCGGGCCCTCGTGGAACTCGATCTCGGGCTTGGTGCTGGTTGATTCACTCATGCGTTCCATCCTGACCGAGTTTGGCGCTCGCCGTCTATCCGTTCGCTCTCAGGGAACTCGTCGATCATGCGCGTTCCCGCCCGCGGGCCGGGGTCGGCTACCCTTGAGGTGTGAGATTCGCGCACTTGAACATCGCCCCCGATTCGCCTGCTCTGCTCGTCGCCGTACGAGGCGACCGCTACTTCACGATGTCCGAGCTCGGCGCAGAGTTCTCCACGCTGCAAGAGCTGATCGAGGCCGGCCCCGAGGCCCTCGCCACCGTCCGCACGGCGTACGAAGCGCAGCCCGATTCCGCGGGCTCGGCGCTCGAGGGCGCGAGTTACGGCCCGGCGGTCACCGGACCCCCGATCGTGCTCGCCGTCGGCCTGAACTACAGCGAGCACGCGAGCGAGCTGAATCTCGACAACGACTCCGGCCCCGTGCTCTTCTCCCTCTTCCCGAACTCGCTGGCGGGCCACGACGGCGAGGTCACGATCCCGCTGCACCTCAGCGAAGAGGTCGACTACGAGGGCGAGCTCGGCGTGATCATCGGCAAGGCGGCGAAGGACGTGCCGGTCGAAGAGGCACTCGACTACGTCTTCGGGTACACCGCGATCAACGACATCACCGCGCGCAACATCCAGTTCCAGGAGCCGCAGTGGTCGCGCTGCAAGTCGTTCGACGGCTTCACACCCATCGGCCCCGTCGTGGTTACGAGCGACGAGATCCCCGATCCGCAGGCGCTGCGCCTCACGACCGATGTCGGCCGGCTGCGTGTGCAGGATTCGACGACCGGCAACATGATCCGCCCGGTCGCACAGCTGATCGCCGCGCTGTCGCAGTCGTTGACGCTGCTGCCCGGCACGGTCATCTCGACCGGATCGCCCGGCGGCGCGGGCCGGTCGCGCAAGCCGCCGCTCTATCTCATGCCCGGTATGGACGTCACGGTGACCATCGAGGGCATCGGCTCGCTCAGCACGCACTGCGTCTAGAACAGGGCCGGTCGCGCTTCGATGCCCCGGCTCGGCGACCGAGTCTAGTCCCGCGTTCCGCCGGTGCCGACGGGTCCGGTGTCGACATCGTTCAGGTCGATCGTGCCGGTCGCGGTGATCGCCCCCTCCTGCGGCGCGGAATCGCCGAGGCCGCTCGACGCGGGGGCGCGGCGCAGCACCGAGATCGGCGCGGTGAGCGTCTCGGACTGCAGAGACGGGTCGTCGTCGATGCCCGGCCGGCCGGCGTGGGTGACCCCGAGCCGCAGGCCCCCGCGGCGATGGAATCTCAGCTGCCGTTCGGTGATGAGCCACCCCACGCCGATGCAGAAGGTGATGAGTCCCGCCGCGCCGCTGATCACGAGCGTCGAGCGCGCCCCGAGCGCGTCGGCCGCGGCGCCGACGAGCGGGGCACCGATCGGCGTGCCTCCCTGCAGCACGGCGAAGTAGAGCGCGAGCACGCGCCCGCGCACCACCGGGTCGGCGGTCGTCTGCACGAACCCGTTCGCGGTCGTCAGCATCGTCGAGACTGCGAAGCCGAAGAAGATCAGGGTCGCCGCGAACGTCCAGAACGTGGGCATGAACGCGGCGAGCAGACTCACGGCGCCGAGCGCGCCGACCGAGAGGATCACCACGCGCATGCGCGCATCCGTGCGCCGCGCGGCGAGCAGCGCCCCTGCGAGCGATCCGATCGCGAGCACCGACGAGAGCAGCCCGTAGTCGCTCGCGCCCCTCCCGAACTCGACCGCCATGGTCGACGAGATGACCGGGAAGTTCATGCTGAACGCGCCGACGATGAACACGATGATGAAGATCACGACCAGGTCGTGCCTGCGGCGCACGTAGCGGAACCCCGCCATCAGCTGCTGCGCCTGGGATTCCCGCCGCGCGCCGGGCAGCGGCCGCTCATGCACCGTGTCGATCAGCAGCAGCGCGCCGAGCACCGCGAGGAACGACGCGGCGTTGATCACGAACACCCAGCCCGACCCGACGGCCGCGATCAGGACGCCGGCGACCGCCGGCCCCACGAGGCGCGCCGAGTTGAACGACGCCGAGTTCAGCGCGACCGCGTTCGCCAGGTTGTCGGTGCCGACGAGATCGGACACGAAGGCCTGCCGCGAAGTCGTATCGAAGGAGTTCACGATGCCGAGGCCGAGCGCGAACGCGTAGAGGTGCCACAGTTCGGCGGATCCGGTGATGAGCAGCGCGCCGAGGCCTGCCGCGAGCAGCATCAGCAGGCTCTGCGTGACGAGCAGCACCCGGCGTCGGTCGAAGCGGTCGGCGACTGCCCCGCTGAACGGTACGAGCAGCAGCTGCGGGCCGAACTGCAGCGCCATCGTCGTGCCGACGGCCGCTGCGTTGTTGTCGGTCAGTTCGGTGAGCACCACCCAGCTCTGCGTCGTCGCCTGCATCCAGGCGCCGATGTTGGAGACGAGAGCGCCGCCGAACCAGATTCGGTAGTTGCGCTCCGACAGGGATCGAAACATCTTCGACACGACCGGACGGCCTCCTTCGGTTTCGACTGGCGGGCGTTCAACGCATGATTAGAACTTACCGCCCATGTCGAGCAGGCGGCGGATGCGCTCCGGGATGGGCGGGTGCGTCGCGAAGAGGCGCTGCACGACGCCCGGGCGCAGCGGGTCGGCGATCCACAGGTGCGCCATGCTCGACTGCTGCCGCTGCATCGGCTGCCCGTACTCCGAGAGCTTGTGGAGTGCGCTGGCGAGCGCCTCGGGGTGCCGCGTCGTCAGCGCACCGGTGGCATCGGCGAGGTATTCCCGCTGGCGCGAGACCGCGAGCTGCACCACGGTGGCGATGATCGGGGCGACGAGCATCGCCACGAGCCCGAACACCAGCACGACCGGATTGCCGTTGCTGTTGTTACGACCGAAGAACGCCATGCGCACGAGCACATCGGAGATCATGCCGACGGCGACGACGAGGCCGTACACGATCATGGAGACGCGGATGTCGTAGTTGCGCACGTGCCCGAGCTCGTGCGCCATGACGCCCTCGAGCTCGGCGTCCGTCATCATGTCGAGCAGTCCGGTCGTCGCCGCGACCATGGCGTGCTCGGGGTCGCGTCCGGTCGCGAAGGCGTTGGGCGCCGGGTCGTTCACGATGTACACCTCGGGCATCGGCGTGCCGGTCGTGATCGCGAGGTTCTCGACGATGCGGTACAGCCGCGGGTGCTCCGCCTCGGTGATGCGGCGAGCGCCGCTCATCGAGATCGCCTGCCGGCCGGCCATGAAGTACTGGAAGACGGCGAAGAGGATCGCGCCGGCGAGTACGGCGACGATGATCCCTGGAGATCGGCAGATCGATGCCGCGAGCCACCCGAGCCCGCCCACGATGCCGATGAACAGCAGGATGATCAGCGCGCTGTTGACCTTGTTGCGTCGGATTGCGCGATACACGGCGACCGCCTAGAACTGGATGCGCGGGGGCTCCGAGATCGACGCGACGTCGTCCACTTCGAAGAACTCGCGCTCGGTGAAGCCCATGCCGCGCGCGAAGATCGTGTTCGGGAAGACCTGGATCTTCGTGTTGTACTCGCGCACCCCGCCGTTGTAGAAGCGCCGCGCCGCCTGCACCTTGTTCTCGGTGTCGACGAGCTCGCTCTGCAGCTGCAGGAAGTTCTGGCTCGCCTGCAGCTGCGGGTAGGCCTCTGCGACCGCGAAGATGCTCTTCAGCGCGGACTGCATGTGGCCCTCGGCCGCAGATGCCTCAGCCGGCCCCTGAGCCGAGATCGTCTCGGCTCGCGCACGGGTGACCTCTTCGAAGACGCCGCGCTCGTGAGCCGCGTAGCCCTTCACCGTCTCGACGAGGCTCGGGATCAGATCGGCCCGGCGCTTCAGCTGCACGGTGATGTCGCTCCACGCCTCGTCGACGCGCACGCGCAGCGTGACGAGCGAGTTGTACGTGATCCAGACATAGCCGACCAGCAGTACGAGAACACCGATCGCGATGAGCGCGACAATCCATCCGGGAGACATGCCTGAATCATATCGACGCAGCCCCGGTAAACCCTGTGTTCGGGGCCGCGTCGATACCGCTACCGGTTACGCCCGGAGATGGTGCGCAGCAGCCACGCGATCACCGCGATGATGAGCAGCACGAGGCCCACCCAGAGCAGAAAGTTCACCGCCTTCACGAAGCCGCCGACGAGCGCCAGGATGATCGCGATGATGATGATCGCGATGAATATGCCGTTCATGATTCCTCCTCAAGCTTCAGGCCCACTCCGATCGCGAAGAATGTGGGCGCCCATTCGCCGAGGAAGAGGCCCCAGCGATCTGACTGCGGTCGGGCATCGCCCTTCCCGCGCGACAGCATCCACGCGAGGAACGAGACTCCGACCGAGATCAGTCCGAGGCTGTACGCGTGCGAGCTCCTCACGCCCCATCCGTTCAGCATCCGCATCGGATTCCACGCCGTCGCCGCGGCCGCCCTCTTCACGTGCTTCTGAGTGTCCATCCTGCGCCCCTTCCAGTTCGAGAACCTCCAGTCTCGAAGAGCGGCAGCGCCTGCCGATACCCCTTGCGCTCAGCGCTTCACGGGTATATGGCGCTATTCGACGACGACCTCGATGCGGGCCCGATCCTGGTCGGCTGCGTCTTCGGGCACCCCGCCGCGGAACCGGTACTCGAATTCGATGACCGTCGTGCCCGGTGCGATCGCCTCGAAGCGGTACACCATCTCGCTCGGCCCGCCGACGCTGTTCTTCGGCCCGATGTACTCCGACTCCATCTCGCCCGGAGACAGCACCATCGGGTCGGGCGCGGTCACGATCTCCCAGGAGTCGCCCACCGAGAAGTTGACCTCGCCGAAATCGACGACGAGCTCGCCGCCCGGGGCGACCGTCGCACTGCCCGCATGCGCGTCGACCACCGTCTCGGCCGGGCCGGCCGTGCACCCCGACACGGCGAGCACGATCAGAGCAGCTGCGGCTGCGGCTGCGGCGAGCGCGGTGGCGGCGAAGGCGCGGGTTCTCATGCGCCCACTCTAACGATCTGTTCTGCGAAGCGGGCGACTGCTGCGGTTCCACCCGCCGCTCCCCCGCCGTGCCGCTCGTCGCCCGGCGCGAATGGCGTCACGGGCGCATGCTGCGGCAAGCCGGAACAGCGACGCGAGAATGGTTCCCGCCCCACTGCCCCCGGAATACCCCATAGGGGTATATGGTTGGAGCTACTGATCGCCGATGACGCGGCGGCCGGAACGAGGATGCAGAGCGATGAACGAGCACAAGCACCACGAGCACCACGAGCACCACCATGGCAGCGATAGCCGACCGCACGGCGAACGTTCGACGGCACCGGTGACGGCGCACGAGCACTCGACCGGGCACGGCGGCATGCACGGCGACCACAGCGGGCACAGCGGGCACAGCGGGCATGGCGACCACGTCGCGCAGTTCCGTCGCCTGTTCTGGATCAACCTCGTCATCGCGATCCCTGTCGTCTCCCTCTCCCCCATGTTCGCGATGCTGCTGGGGTACTCGGTGCCCGGCTGGGCGACCTGGGTCGCGCCCGTGCTCGGCACGGTCATGTACGTGTGGGGCGGTCGCCCGTTCCTCACCGGAGCCTGGTCGGAGCTGCGAGGCCGGCGGCCCGGAATGATGCTGCTGATCGCGCTGGCGATCAGCGTCGCCTTCATCGCCTCCTGGGCGGCGACCCTCGGGCTCGTGCACCACGAGCTGGAGTTCTGGTGGGAGCTCGCACTGCTGATCGTCATCATGCTGCTCGGCCACTGGATCGAGATGCGCTCCCTCGCCCGCACCGCCTCGGCGCTCGACTCCCTCGCCGCGCTGCTGCCCGACGAAGCCGAGCGCATCGAGAGCGATGAGGTCGTCACCGTCTCTCCCGGTGCGCTCCGTGTCGGCGATATCGTCATCGTGCGCCCCGGCGGCGGCGTTCCGGCCGACGGCGAGATCGTGGACGGTCGCGCCGATATGGACGAGTCGATGCTCACGGGCGAATCGCGCCCCGTCTCCCGGGGAGTCGGCGACCCGGTCACCGCGGGCACCGTGGCGACCGACTCGGGTCTGCGCCTGCGCGTCACGGCCACCGGCGACGACACCGCTCTCGCCGGCATCAACCGCCTGGTCGAGACCGCTCAGAATTCGACCTCGCGTGCGCAGCGCGTCGCCGACCGTGCGGCCGCGCTGCTGTTCTGGTTCGCTCTCGGGGCCGCCCTGATCACCGCCGTCGTGTGGACCCTCTTCGGGCAGCCCGACGACGCCGTCGTGCGCACCATCACCGTACTGGTGATCGCCTGCCCGCACGCGCTCGGCCTGGCGATCCCCCTGGTCGTATCGATCGCCACGGAGCGCGCCGCCCGCGGAGGGGTGCTCGTGAAGGATCGCCTCGCGCTGGAGTCGATGCGCCGCGTCGACGCGGTGCTGTTCGATAAGACCGGCACGCTCACTCGGGGCGACCCGACCGTCATCGAGGTGGCCCCGGCCGGCGCTCTGGGGGCCAACGCGGTACTCGCGCTCGCGGCCTCCGCAGAAGCCGGCAGCGAGCACCCGCTCGCGCGGGCGATCGTCTCCGCCGCCGCGGCCCGGAGCCTGACGCTCGAACCCGCGACCGGGTTCGCTTCGTCGCCCGCGGTCGGTGTCACCGCGATGGTCGGCGGCCGCGAGATCCGCGTCGGCGGCCCGCATCTGCTCCACGAGGAGGGCCGGGCCGCGATCGACGCCGCCGCGCAGTGGGGCGAGGAGGGAGCCATCATCCTGCACGTGCTCCGCGACGGCGAGGTGATCGGCGGCCTGAAGCTGGCCGACGAGATCCGCCCCGAGTCGCGCGAGGCCGTCGATGCTCTGCACGAACTGGGCGTCGAGGTCGTCATGATCACCGGCGATGCCGACGCCGTGGCGCAGGAAGTCGCGAAGGAGCTCGGTATCGCCCGCGTGTTTTCCGGGGTACGTCCCGAGGACAAGTCCGCGAAGGTCGCCCGGCTGCAGCAGGAGGGCCGCATGGTCGCGATGGTCGGCGATGGAGTCAACGACGCTCCCGCGCTTGCGCAGGCCGACGTCGGCATCGCGATCGGAGCGGGCACGGACGTCGCGATCGCCTCGGCGGGTGTGATCCTCGCGAGCTCCGACCCGCGCTCGGTGCTCTCCGTCATCCAGCTCTCGCGCGCGGCGTATCGGAAGATGCGGCAGAACCTGTGGTGGGCCGCCGGTTACAACCTGCTCTCGGTGCCGCTCGCAGCAGGGATCCTGGCGCCGATCGGCTTCGTACTGCCGATGTCCGTCGGCGCGATCCTCATGTCGCTCTCGACCGTCGTGGTCGCGCTCAATGCGCAGCTGCTGCGCCGGCTCGATCTCGGCCCGGAGGCGAGCACTCGCGCCGTGCTGCGCACCCGGTAGCGCCCAGGGTCGGCGCATGGGCCGTCTCTTCTGGACCGTGCGATCGCATCGTGCGCGATGTGGGAGGATGGTCCCGCCGCCCCCATAGCCCAACTGGCAGAGGCAGCCGACTTAAAATCGGCACAGTCAGGGTTCGAATCCCTGTGGGGGCACCTCGCGTCTTGCAAAGCACCGCTTTGCTTGCGAGGTGGCCCCAGCCGCCACCGCAGCTGCCCACGGAGCGCAGCGAGGGGCAGGGCACCTCGCGTCTTGCAAAGCACCGCTTTGCCTGCGAGGTGGCCCCAGCCGCCACCGCGGCTGCCCACGGAGCGCAGCGAGGGGCAGGGCACCTCGCGTCTTGCAAAGCACCGCTTTGCCTGCGAGGTGGCCCCAGCCGCCACCGCAGCTGCCCACGCGCGGATCGCTCGGGAGGGAACGCGCCAGCGTTGCCCCGCGACCCGCGCCGGCGCAGGTCAGGGCGCGAAGGCCGACTTGAGCTTCTCGAGGGCCGCGACGATCTCCGCGAGGTCTCGGGCGGAGAGCTTCTCCGCGGCGGTGTCGGCGATGTACTGCTCATAGCGGTTCATGCTCTCGCGGTACTCCTCGCCGCGCACTCCCAGCTGGAGCACCTGCACCCGGCCATCCACGGCACTGCGCGTGCGGGTGATGTAGGCACCGTTCTCCAACGCGGTCAGATGCTGGCTGATCGCTCCCTTCGAGACCCCGAGGGCTTCGGCGAGCAGACGCGGCGTGAGCGACGAGTCGGCGGCGATGAGTTCGAGTACCGCGTGCTGTTGCCCGGTGAGCTCGAAATCCTCAGGCCGCGGCGCTTGCCCCTCGGTCGCCATCCAGAGCTCCACGATCAGCTGATTGATCTGCATCGCGTACGCGTGGGCTTCGGGCGATTGCTGTGGCATGGTCGTTCTCCGTGTGGTGTTCGAGAGCAGCTGCCGGTTCGACGATGTCACCGGCAGCCCTCTCCACCGTATCGCGGGACGCCCCGAATCCGCCCGCGGCCCGCGCCGGCTCATCGCGGTCGACGTCGGCCTCGACCTCGGTCTCGGTCTCGGTCTCGACCGAAGCCTCCGCGGCGAGGCGCCGTGCTGCTTCACGGGCGCGCTTCTTCTTCCCGAGCCCGAGCTTGGCCTTGATCGCCCGGTAGGCCTCCTTGCCCACGCAGGCGACTCCGAGCACGAAGATCGCTTCTGCGGCGGCCAGCACGCCTGCGATGACGCCGACTCTGGCCCCGACTGCGATCGGCAGGAAGGGCCCGATCGGGATGACGAGGTACAGGAACGGATAGAGAACGAGGAGCCCGATGCCGATCTTGAAGCGGAGCGGCTTCGGACTGCGCGGGCCGCCGTGCGCGGAGGTGATGGTGTGATGCGTCACACATCTAGTTTAGGCGCCTAAATTAATAATGGTCAAGATACCTAAACCACTTTCGATGGCGTCTCCTGCAGCAACGCCGCGGGAATAGTAAACCCCGCCGTCGGGCAGAACGGCGGGGTCTACGGTCTCTGGAGCCGGTGCGCTACGCGCCCAGGCGGGCCCGGAGATTCACCAGTTGCTGGCGCATCTCGGCGGGCAGGCGATCTCCGAACCGGGCGAAGTACTCCTCGGTCATGTCGGCCTCGGCGAACCACGACTCGGCATCGACCGCGAAGAGCTCCTCGAGATCGGCCTCGGGCATCTCGACGCCGTCGAGGTTGAGCTCGCCGGCGGCGGGCACGGTGCCGAGGGCGATCTCGCGACCGGCATGCTCGCCCTCGACGCTGCGGATGATCCAGTCGATCACGCGCGAGTTGTCGCCGAAGCCGGGCCACAGGAAGCGGCCGTCGGCGCCCTTGCGGAACCAGTTCACCTGGAAGATCTTCGGAGCCCGCTCGCCGAGCTTCTCGCCAACTTCGAGCCAGTGCCCCCAGTAGTCGGCCATGTTGTAGCCGCAGAAGGGCAGCATCGCGAAGGGATCGCGGCGCAGCTCCCCGACGGTGCCCTCGGCAGCAGCGGTCTTCTCGGACGAGATGGTCGCCCCCATGAACACGCCGTGCTCCCACGAGAGCGAGCGCGTGACGAGCGGCACGTTCGTGGCGCGGCGACCGCCGAAGAGGATGGCGTCGACCGGCACGCCGTGCTGCTCGTACCATTCCTGGGCGAGCGTCGGAGTCTGCTGGATCGGCACGGTGAAGCGCGAGTTCGGGTGCGCGGCGACGCGGCCCGAATCGGGCGTCCAGTCATCGCCCCGCCAGTCGATGAGATGCTCGGGCACGGCGTCGGTCTTGCCCTCCCACCACACGTCGCCGTCGTCGGTCAGCGCGACATTGGTGAAGATGGTGTTGCCCCACAGCGTCTCCATGGCGACCGGGTTGGTCGACTCGCCGGTGCCGGGCGCGACGCCGAAGAAGCCGGCCTCGGGGTTGATCGCGTAGAGACGGCCGTCGCCACCGGGGCGCAGCCAGGCGATGTCGTCGCCGATGGTCTCGACTTTCCAGCCCGGAATGGTGGGCTGGAGCATGGCGAGGTTGGTCTTGCCGCAGGCAGACGGGAAAGCCGCGGTCAGGTGGTATGCCTTGCCGGTATCGGTGTTGGTGAGCTTGAGCAGCAGCATGTGCTCCGCGAGCCAGCCCTCCTTGCGCCCCATCACCGAGGCGATGCGCAGAGCGAAGCACTTCTTCGACAGCAGGGCGTTGCCGCCGTAGCCGGAGCCGTACGACCAGACCTCGAGCGTCTCGGGGAAGTGCGTGATGTACTTCGTGTCGCTGCAGGGCCAGGCGTCGTCGTCCTGCCCGGCTTCGAGGGGCGCGCCCACCGAGTGCACGGTGCGCACGAACTCGACGCCCGGCTTGATGCCGGCGAGGGCGGCCTGCCCCATGCGGGTCATGATGCGCAGGTTGAGCACGGCGTAGGGCGAGTCGGTGAGCTCGATGCCGAGCTGGGTGATGGCTCCGCCGACGGGACCCATCGAGAACGGCACGATGTACATGGTGCGACCGCGCATCGAACCCTCGAAGAGCGGCATGAGCTCCGCCTTCATCTCGGCCGGCGCGACCCAGTTGTTCGTGGGGCCCGCATCCTCTTCCCGCTCCGAGCAGATGAAGGTGCGATCCTCTACGCGTGCGACATCGGCGGGGTGCGACCGCGCCAGGAAGCTGCCCGGGCGCAGGTTCTGGTTGAGGCGGATCAGCGAGCCGGCCTCGACCATCTCGTCGGTGAGGCGGGTCCACTCCGCCTGCGAGCCGTCGCACCACACGACATCGCTGGGCTGGGTCAGCTTCGCGACATCGAGCACCCACTGCAGAACCTCGGGGTTCGTGGTGGGCGCGTCTTCGAGGACCAGGTCTGCGATGGACTGCTGGAGGACTGCCGTGCTCATGGTGCGACTCCTGGGTTGGTAAGAATGTGCCTTTAGAACTATCTTGCGGGCGCCATTCACCCCCAAGACACCATTTCGTTAGAGAAAAAATTGAATTCTTGCCGTATAGTCAATTTATGACCCAGGACTCGACACCCTCCATGAGCTCGGCGGACCTCGACCGTCTGCTGCTCGGCAAGCGCATCCGGCACTTCCGTACTCGTGCCGGCCTCACGCTCGATCAGCTCGGCGAACGCGTCGGGGTCGTCGCGAGCCAGCTCTCCCTGTTCGAGAACGGCCGCCGCGAACCGAAGCTGAGCCTGCTGCAGGCCATCTCGCGCGAACTCGACATCTCGACGACCGAGCTCATGAAGGGCGAGGCCCCCGACCGCCGCAGCGCACTCGAGGTCGAGCTCGAGCGCGCGCAGAGCGCCCCGGCCTACACGAGCCTGTCGCTCCCCCACGTGCGCACCCCGCGTTCGTTGAACGATGACACGCTCGAGGCGCTCGTCGGGCTGCACCGCGAGCTCGCCCGCCGCACGCGAGTCGCCGCGACGACCTCCGAGGAGGCGCGCCGGGCGAACACCGTCATCCGCATGCAGATGCGCGAGCGCGACAATTACATCCAGGAGATCGAGGTCATCGCCTCCGACCTCATGCGCCGCATCGGCCACACGACGGGCGCCGTGACGCACCGCCAGGTCGCAGTGCTCGCGGAGCTGCTCGGCTTCACTCTGATCTTCGTCGACGACCTGCCCTCGAACACGCGCAGCATCACCGACCTGAAGAACGGGCGCATCTACCTGCCGCCCGCGTCGATCCCGGGCGGGCACGGCCTGCGATCCCTGTCGCTGCAGGCCATGGCGCACCGCGTGCTCGGCCACCGCGAACCCGCGAGCTATGCCGAGTTCCTCGAGCAGCGGCTGCAGATCAACTACTTCGCCGCTGCCTGCCTCATGCCCGAAATGCGCACCGCAGAGTTCTTGCAGCAGGCCAAGCGCAACCGAAACCTCGCGATCGAGGATCTGCGCGACGCGTTCGGCGTGACCCACGAGGCCGCCACGCACCGCTTCACGAATCTTGCGACGCGCCATCTCGATCTCCGGGTGCACCACTACCGCGCCGACCGCGAGGGCACGCTGCTGCGCGGCTACGAGAACAACGGCATGCCCTTCCCCGCCGACCCGTCGGCCTCGATCGAGGGCGAGATGCTCTGCCGCAAGTGGGGCGGCCGCACGGCGTTCGACCGCCGCAACCGCACGAGCGAGTTCTACCAGTACACCGACACCCCGAACGGCACGTTCTGGGAGAGCGTGCAGACCGGAGAGGCCGAGCACGAGCCGTTCGCGATCTCGTGCGGCGTCGCCTTCGACGATGCCCGCTGGTTCCGCGGCCGCGACACGCACGTGCGCGCATCGTCGACCTGCCCCGATCCGAGCTGCTGCCGCGCCCCCTCGGCGGCCCTGCTCGACAGCTGGCAGGGCAAGGCCTGGCCGAGCGCGCGCATGCACGCGCATGTGCTCTCGCCGCTGCCGACCGGCACCTTCCCGGGCGTCGACGACTCCGAGATGTACCAGTTCCTCGAGAAGCACTCGCACGAGGCGTAGCGGCCGGTCAGCCTCCGAACAGACGGTAGCCGGTCGGGTCATCGGGCAGGTACCAGTGCCAGCCCGACTCCGCGAACACGACGACCGCGTTGATGAGGATCGTCGCCATGAAGAGCCAGATGACGACTCGGGCGATGCCCCGCAGCGCCGGGGACTTCGGGGCGACCGGTACGAAGGTCTCGCCGCAGGCCAGCACGACGCCGCAGAACAGGAGCACCACGACGAAGGTGACGAGCGCCCAGGTGTAGAGGTGCATGCCCATGACGGCGGTGCCGTAGCCGGGGTCGCCCGGGGCGATGTGCAGCAGCACCTGCCGGGACGACATCGCCATGCCGAGCACTGCGCTGATGATCGAGATGCCCGCGCCCGTAGCGACCGTCTGGAGCGACCCCCGCCCCTTGAGCGCGCGGACGACGACGGAGATCGGGCCGATCACGACGAGCATCATCGCCATGCGCTGGGTGATGCAGAGCGGGCAGGGATACTCGCCCTGGCCGAACTGGAACCAGAACATCGCGGTGCTGAGAATGCCGAGATACGCCACGACGAATGCCACGTGCGCCCAGAACGAGAGCGCGCCGAGGAGCGCGCCGAACGGAGTGCGCTCGACGGCGACCTGCTGCGCGGCGGTCATCAGAGACTCACCGGCAGCTGGTCGGTGACGTGATGCATGAAGAGCGCCGCGGCCGCGACGAAAGCGATGGCGAACGAGCCGAGCACGACCCACTTCCGGTCGTCGAACACGGCGACGCCCGTCGCCCCGAGTATCAGCAGAAAGACGATCGCATCCATCGCACCCCTTACGGTCTTGCGCCCGCTGATCTACGGACGCCGCGCCGCTCGGCCCGCTTCGGCCGGGCGGCGCCCACGTATCCCTTGCCCCACAGCATGCCAGTCGGTCGCGCACGACGCCACCGATTACGCGCTTTCCCTCAGTTGCCGGCGGTGGGCGGTACGCGCGGCACCCAGCACCGCACCTGCGCACGGTACCGCGCGTAGTCATCGCCGAAGCGCGCTTCGAGATCGGCCTCTTCGAAGGGCCGCACGAGCTCGTTCCAGTAGGCGATGCCCGCCAGCGCATAGAGCACGACGAGCCAGGACTCCACGAGCAGACCGACGCCCATCGCCTGCGCGATGCCCGCGAGCGCCATCGGATTGCGCACGAAGCGGTAGGGTCCGGCGATCACGAGACGGTTCGCGGTCGCCGACGGCAGCGGCGTGCCGTCGCCGTTCAGCGACATCGCGAACGCCGCCCACAGCCCGAGCGCACTGGCGAGCAGCAGCAGTGCGGCGCCGACGGGGCCCGCCTGGTCGGGGAAGTCGGCATGCAGGCCCCACCGGTGCTCGAAGAATAGGATCGCCCCGGGGAGTATCGCCAGGAAGATGAGCCAGAACGCCAGGAGCTGGAGCAGCGTGCGGGCGAGCTGGAAGCCCGGCGGGGCCGAACGCGACGTCCGGATGCCGAGCGCGCCGATGAGCACGCGGTCCGCAGGGATCCGATCGAACACGAGCAGCATCCAAGATCCGAGCCCGCCGATAGACGCCGCAGCCATCAGCAGCGCGCCCCACCCCGCGCTTCCCGTGATCGTCGCGTAGACGGCGAGCCCGAGGGTCACGAGCAGCGTCCAGATCGCTGCCGTTCCCGCCGCGACGGGTGCTCCCCGCGGCCCGAGAGACGCGGCGATCGCCGATGCGACCACGAACAGCGGCACATCGGCGATCGCCATCGGCACGGCCTCGATGCCGCCGAGCGTCGCCTCGCGCACTCCGGGCACCGCGAAGACTCCGACCCACCACAGCAGCCCTGCGCCGGCCTGCACTGCGAAATACGCGCGCCCGACGGTGCGGGCGCGGATCGACGGCGTCACCCAGAAGCCGCGCACGCGCCCGGTCCGTTCGCTCGTCGTCATTCCATCAGCGTACTGGGGAGCAGCGCTCCCGTCCGTGCGACGGCGGGAACCCGCGCGGATACGACGGCGCCCCGCCGAGCGGAAGTGCTCGGCGGGGCGCCGTTCGATGCCTGGATCGGCCCAGGCTCATGCCGCGATCAGTCGGCTGCCGGGGGCTTCGGGCGCGAAGCGAACTCCTCGAAGATCGCGCGCGGCTCGGTGACCGCCTCGATGTTGACGATGTCGCGGCCCAGGAAGAAGTGGCCGACCCAGCCGCCGAACACGCGCCACTTGCGCTCCCACGTGGGGATCGCGAGGCCGTGGTAGAAGCGGTGCGCGAGCCACGCGAAGTAGCCCTTGAGCGCGAAGCCGCCGCCCGACTTGAACACGCCGGTGTTGACGCCGAGACCGGCGACCGCACCCTGGTTCTTGTGGTTGTACTGCGTGACGCCCTCGCCGCGGATGTCGGCCGCGATGTTCTTCGCGAGCAGACGGCCCTGGCGCACGGCGTGCTGCGCGTTGGGCACGCAGAAGCCGCCGGGGCCGGGGGTCGACGAGATGTCGGGGGTCTGCGAGGTGTCGCCCGCGGTCCATGCGCCTTCGAGGGCTTCGCCCTCTTCGGTCGTGATGCGCAGCTCGGGGCTGCCGATGACGTGGCCGCGGGGGCCGATCGGCAGGTCGGTGCCGCGCAGGAACGGGCGGGGCATGACGCCGGCGGTCCAGACGATGAGGTCGGACTCGAACTTCTCGCCGGTCGAGAGCTCGATGTTGCCGTCGACGGCAGAACCGAGCTGGGTGTTCAGGTGGATGTCGACGCCGCGACGGGTCTGGTCGGCGACCACCCAGTCGGCGAGAGCCTCGGTGACCTCGGGCATGATGCGGCCCATGGCCTCGACCAGGTGGAACTTGGTCTCGTCGAAGGTGATCTCGGGGTAGCGGCGCAGCAGCGCGGTCGCGAACGAGCGCAGCTCCGAGATGGTCTCGATGCCGGCGAAGCCGCCGCCGACGACGGTGACGGTGAGCAGGCGCTCGCGCTCGGCCGAGCCCTGGGGCAGCGACGCGGCCCGCTCGAAGTTGCCGACGAGGCGGTCGCGCACGGCGACGGCCTCTTCGATGGTCTTCATGCCGATCGCGTTCTCGGCGATGCCGGGGATCGGGAAGGTGCGCGAGACCGAGCCGGTCGTGACGACGATGTGGTCGTACGAGAAGTCGAATGCCTCGCCGTCGTTCGGCGTGATGGTCGCCGTCTTCGTGGCGTGCGAGATGCCCGTCACCTTGCCCGCGATGTTCGCGGTGCTCTTCAGATGGCGGCGGCGCGCGACGATCGCGTGACGCGGCTCGATCGAACCTGCGGCGACCTCCGGGAGGAAGGGCAGGTAGGCCATGTAGGGCAGCGGGTCGACGATCGTCACTTCGGCCTCACCGGCGCGAAGGAGCTTCTCGAGCTTCCACGCGGTGTAGAAACCAGCGTAGCCACCGCCAACGATCAGAATCTTCTTCGCCACGAAGCGGTCTCCTTGTTGATGCGTTGATCAGAAAAATATGCAGGCACGTAAAAAAGCGGGCCCTTACAGCCCACCAGGTTATAGTACCCCCGGAAAGCCGTCGATGAAGCCACATCGGCGGTAATCGTTCGAATTTCCGACGAAAATGCGACGGTTCGACGAAGACTGGCCGACTTATGCGGAGACTATCGGCCCCAGCCGCTGCGCTCGAGAGCGAGATCGCCGATCGGGTTGACCCCGGGCCCCGCAGCGAGCGCATGGCCGATCAGAGCATGCAGGCATTTCACGCGCGTCGGCATGCCGCCGGCACTGACCCCGGCCACCTCGGGCACCTCGCCGACGGCGTCGCGGTCGGCGATGTACTGCTCATGGGCTCGAGCGTACTCCTCGCGCAGCTCCTCGCTCTCCGCGAGCATGTCGTTGTACTCGTTCATGACGCCCACCGCCTCGAGACGCGAGGCCGCGGCCACCGCTCCGGGGTGGCACAGGTAGTAGAACGTCGGGAACGGCGACCCGTCGGGCAGGCGCGGGGCGGTCGCGACGACCGCAGGCGACCCGTCTGCGGCGCGTGCGGCGATACCGACGACGCCGCGGGCTTCGCGGCCGAGCTGTTCGCTCACCGCCGCGATATCGGCTTCGGTCGGCGGGTCGTAGGGCGGGCGGGTCATGGTGCGGGTTCCTCGTCTGTGGGGGTCTCTGCCGCCGGGGTCTCCGCGGCGGGGGTCTCTGCTGCCGGAGTATCTGCTGCGGCGTCCGGAGCCTGATCCGTCGTCCCGGCGATCATGAACGAGCCCACGAGGGTGCGGGCCCAGTTGCGGTCGATGCGCGAGAGCTCGGCGCTCGTCTCCTCGGACGATTCGACCGGCATCATGATGTCGTCGATCACATTCAGCTGGGTCTCACCCGGCATCACGTAGAAGAGGCGGTCGCGGGCCTGCGCGCGCACGTAGGCCGGGTCCTTCCAGCGCGCGCGCTCCGCATCGACGTCCTCGACCGCTCCGCGGTGCTCCTCGACGCTCGCGCGCAGCTCTGAGACCTCGCGCCGCTGCTGCACGTACGTCGACAGGCTGGGGCTGATGATGACCGCGCCGGCCGCGATCAGGGCGACGACGAGCACGGTGAAGCCGCTGAAGCGCACGCTCGAGGCCCATGCCCCGAGGTCATCCGTTCGGCGTCCCACCGTGCTCGCCCGCCCCTCTGCGCGTTTCGGCGATCAGGCCGAGAAGCGCGGGAACGCCGCGCGCCCCGCGTACTCGGCTGCGCCGCCCAGCTCTTCCTCGATGCGGAGGAGCTGGTTGTACTTCGCCACGCGCTCCGAGCGCGCGGGTGCACCGGTCTTGATCTGGCCGCAGTCTGTCGCGACGGCGAGGTCGGCGATCGTCACGTCCTCCGTCTCGCCCGAGCGGTGCGACAGGATGGCGGTGTAGCCCGAGCGCTGCGCGAGCTGCACGGCGTCGAGCGTCTCGGTCAGGGTGCCGATCTGGTTGACCTTGACGAGCAGCGAGTTGGCGGTGCCCTTCTCGATGCCGTCGGCGAGACGCTCGGGGTTCGTGACGAACAGGTCGTCGCCGACGAGCTGCACGCGGTCGCCGAGCGCGTCGGTGAGGTGCTTCCAGCCGTCCCAGTCGCTCTCGTCGAGAGGGTCCTCGATCGAGACGAGCGGGTAGCGGTCGAGCAGATCGGCGTAGTACGCGGTCATCTCCTCGGCCGTCCGGTCCTGGCCCTCGAACTTGTAGACGCCGTTCTCGTGGAACTCGGACGATGCGACATCGAGAGCGACGGCGACATCGCGTCCGGGCTCGAGCCCGGCCCGCTTGATCGCTTCGACGATCAGGTCGAGCGCTGCCGAGTTGTGGGGCAGATCGGGGGCGAAGCCGCCCTCGTCGCCGAGACCCGTCGAGAGGCCCTGCTCCTTGAGCAGCGCCTTGAGCGCGTGGTAGACCTCGACGCCCCAGCGCAGGCCTTCCGAGAAGGTTTCGGCACCGAGCGGCACCGCCATGAACTCCTGGATGTCGACGCCGGTGTCGGCGTGCGCACCGCCGTTGATGATGTTCATGAGCGGCACGGGCAGGGTGGATGCGTTCGGGCCGCCGAGGTAGCGGTAGAGCGGCAGGTCGGCCGCGTCGGCCGCCGCCTGGGCGACCGCGAGGCTGATGCCGAGGATGGAGTTCGCGCCGACGCGCGACTTGTTGTCGGTGCCGTCGATCTCGATGAGCACCGAGTCGATGATGCGCTGGTCGTCGGCTGCGAAGCCTTCGATCGCCGGTCCGAGCTCGTCGAACACCGCGTCGACGGCCTTCGTCACGCCCTTGCCGAGGTAGCGATCCTGGTCGCCGTCGCGCAGCTCGTAGGCTTCGAATGCGCCCGTCGATGCACCGGAGGGCACCGCTGCCCGTCCGACCGAGCCGTCGTCGAGCCCGACCTCGACCTCAACGGTCGGGTTGCCTCGAGAATCGAGGATCTCGCGGGCGATCACCGCGTCGATAAATGCCACCATGCGCTCCTTGGGGTTCGTGCGGGCGCGCCCTGGACGTCGTCGCCTCGCTCGTCGAGGTGCCGGGTCTGATCCGAGCACCGCCTCCCAGTTTAGAGGTTCCTCCGCGCGCGGGGCCTGAATCCCGCCGCAAGGGCCGCATTGTTGCGATCGGTGCCCGCATCGTTGCGCCCGCGCTCGGCCCGCGGCGCCGCTCCCCGCCTACTGCGGCGGCTCGAGGTGCTTGGACAGCTCGTCGAGCATGCTCTCGATCTGCGGCTCGACGAAGCGCGCGATCGCGGTCTGAATACGGCCCCGATGGCTCACCAGGGCGAGGCACAGGGATCGCCCGGCGTCTTCCGCGTGCGCGTCGGCGAGCTCGATCTCGTGGCGCAGTGCGCGCTTCTCCTCCGCGCTGAGCGGCGGGCGCGGCAGCGGCGGCTCGGGTTTCGAATCCTCGGCGAGCCCCGCGAGCGTGAAGAGGAACGGCTGCCCCTGCTCATCGGGGTCGGGGTCGAGATCGACGCCGTCGAGCTCGGGCTCGAGACCGTGCGACGGGTCGTACCCGCCCGCCCGCCACAGGTCCTCCCCCGCGAGTTCGGCGTGCAGCGTCGGCAGCTCGCGCTCCGTGAACTCGTCGACCTCCTTGTCGATGATGCGCTGCATGCGCGATACGAGCGCGTGCGTCACCTGATGCGGCACGTCCCGGCCGATCCCTGCAGCGGCCACGACGGGCGAGCCCGTGCATCGCCGGCACAGCCTGGCGCGGGTGCGCTGCGACCCGGGAGCCCAGCCCGGCACCCACCGCAGCCACGCATCGACAGCGACGCCGACGCGCCCCTCGATTCCATTCGTCACGGCCGGTCGTTCTCCCCATCGCGTTCCCACGGCCACCGCGGAGGCGGCCGTTCGGTGTACACCCGCCTGGCGAGCACGGCCCAGAAGAGCAGCGATGCGAACGCCCAGACCGCGGCCAGGGCGCCCGCGAACGGGCTGGTCCAGGTATCGGCGATGTCCATGCCGAAGAGCATGCCGAGCAGGCACCACAGCAGGTAGGCGCCCCCGCCGAGCGAGACGATGATGCCCCAGGAGGGCCGGTGCCGACCGCGCAGCAGCACCAGCGTCTGCTGCCACAGAGCGGCCGCGAGCACGCCGAGCAGCAGCAGCACGATGAACGGGGCCGCCCAGAACCTCACCTGGCTCGTCACCGGGTCGCGGCCGGCGAACGCCGATAGGAGCCCCCACACGGCGACGAGAAGCGCGGTCGCCACGATGACGGCTGCGAAGATGAGCGCCGCCGCATAGCCGCGTGTCACACGACGAGGGGCGCTCGGGGTCATCGCGGCTGCGCCTGGACCTCTGCCAGCGCCTGCTCGTACTCGGCGAGCGCCTCGGCGTTGCGCGCCTTCATACGGCGGCCGCGCGCACCGATCCAGGCGCCGAACCAGACGCAGGCCTCGCGCGCCACGACCGCGGCCACGAGCACCGGAATCGTCAGACCGTAATCCTGCACCAGGTCGAAGACGTCGAGCGACACGTTCTGGCCGAGCACGAAGCGATCGTGCAGCGCCGTGCCCACGGCGGTGGCGGCCCACACCGCGACGCCGACGAAGAAGCCGCCGATCGCGTACACCCACCAGCCCGCGCGGCCCGCGATGAGCACGAGCACGATCATGCCGAGCAGGAAGCCGGCGACGGCCGCGCCGAAGCCGATCGAGAGCACCGCCGGCAGCAGCCCCTGCTCGAGGAACGTCGACGGCGGGTAGCTCGTCGCGAGCAGCAGTGCGGTCGCGCCCGCGTAGACGACGGCGAAGCCGATGGCGGCGAGCACCGAGATCAGCACGCCCGCGCCGCGGTTGCCCTTGATCTCGGGCGGTGCCGGGGTCTGCGTGTAGAGGGCGGCCATCGGGTGGTCGGCGCTGATGCGGATCTCGCCGTCGCGCACCGGCGTCTCCTCGAGCTTCTTCGCGAGCGGGCTCGCCGCTGCGCTCGGCATCTCGTCGGTCTCGGCGATGCGGGGCCGATCCGTCTTGCCGGGCATCTCGAGGTCCAACTGCGTGTCGACCTGCGACACCTCTTCGCGGTGCCGCTGCTCGGCGTCGGCATGCTGCGCACCATCGGCGGCCTCGGCCGGCTTCGCCTCGGCGGCGGAGCCCGCCGCGTCGCCGGCGTCGCCCGCATCGCCGGCTTCGCCCGCATCTGCAGCGGCGGGGTTCGCGGTGTCGCCCGCGCCCTTCGCACGCTCGACGGCCTCGAGCACCTCCGTGCGGCTCGCCTCGACCTCTTCCACCGGCGCCCCGGGATTGCCTGCGGTCTCCGGCGCCTCGGCTGCCCTCGTCGGCGCGGGGGTGTCGCGGTCCTCGCTCATCGCTGTACCTCTCGTCGGGCGGTGCGTCCGATCCCTCGAACACATATATCTGCCCGTCACCGTACAATGCGGCGCCCCGGATTTCGTGTTCCGCCGTCGGCAAGGCGCGAAAAAGGCGCCCGCACGGTCGTGCGGACGCCTTTTCGCTGGAGAACTGCAGCGCTAGCTGTAGTTGCCCGGGTTGAACTCGTCGGCGGTGAAGCTGTCGAAGTCGACGAACGAGAGATCGTTCTCGTCGAAGGTGCCCTCGGTCGAGAACAGGCGGTTCGGGTAGCGCTCCGCCTTCGCCTCCTCCGTGGCCGCGACCTCGATATCGCGGTAGACGCTCAGGCCGGTACCGGCCGGGATGAGCTTACCGATGATGACGTTCTCCTTGAGGCCGATGAGCGGATCCTTCGACCCTTCCATCGCAGCCTGCGTGAGCACGCGGGTCGTCTCCTGGAACGATGCGGCCGACAGCCACGATTCGGTCGCCAACGAGGCCTTGGTGATACCCATGACCTCGGGACGAGCGGTCGCGGCGCGCTTGCCCTCGAGCAGAGCCTCGCGGTTCAGACGCTGGTAGCGCGCACGGTCGACGAGCTCGCCCGGCAGCAGGTCGGTCTCGCCGTGATCGACGACGGTGACCTTGCGCAGCATCTGGCGCACGATGACCTCGATGTGCTTATCGTGGATCGGCACGCCCTGCGAACGGTACACGCCCTGCACGCCCTCGACGAGGTACTTCTGCACCGCGCGCTCGCCCGGGATGTGCTTGCCGGCCTCGGTCGAGCCGACCTGCAGGATGTCCTTCGGGTCGAGCGTGCCCTGGAGGAACGGCTGGCCGAGCTCGACGTGGTCGCCGTCCTCGACGAGCAGCGTGGCGCGCTTCAGCACGGGGTACTGCTTCTCCTCGGTGCCGTCGTCCGGCGTGAGCAGAATGCGGCGGCTCTTCTCGGTGTCCTCGATCGTGATGCGGCCTGCGGCCTCCGCGATCGGGGATGCGCCCTTGGGGGTACGCGCCTCGAAGAGCTCCTGCACGCGGGGCAGACCCTGCGTGATGTCGTCCGCCGATGCCGAACCGCCCGTGTGGAAGGTACGCATCGTCAGCTGGGTGCCCGGCTCGCCGATCGACTGGGCCGCGATGATGCCGACGGCTTCGCCGATGTCGACGCGCTTGCCGGTGGCCAGCGAGCGGCCGTAGCAGGTGGCGCAGACGCCGACCGCCGACTCGCAGGTGAGCACCGAGCGCACCTTGATCTCGTTCACGCCCGCGGCGACGAGCTTCTCGATGAGCACATCGCCCACGTCCTCGCCGCCCGTCGCGATGACGGCGCCGTCGGCGGCCACCGCGTCGACCGCGAGGGTCCGCGCGTAGACCGAGTTCTCGACGTTCTCGTCGCGCACGAGCACGCCCGCGGCGTCCTCCGCCGCGATCGGCAGATCGAGACCGCGCTTCGTGCCGCAGTCCTCTTCGCGGATGATGACGTCCTGCGAGACGTCCACCAGACGACGGGTCAGGTAGCCCGAGTCGGCGGTACGGAGCGCGGTATCCGCGAGGCCCTTGCGCGCACCGTGGGTCGCGATGAAGTACTCCGCCACCGACAGGCCCTCACGGTACGAGTTGATGATCGGGCGCGGGATGATCTCGCCCTTCGGGTTCGACACGAGGCCGCGCATACCGGCGATGTTTCGGATCTGCAGCCAGTTACCACGGGCGCCCGACGACACCATGCGGAAGATGGTGTTGTCCTCGGGGAACGCGTCGCGCATGGCCTGAGCGACCTCGTCGGTCGCCTCGGTCCAGATCTCGGTGAGCGCCTTGTGGCGATCCGAATCGCTGATCATGCCGCGGTCGTAGTCGCGCTGGACCTTCGCGGCGCGCTTCTCGTGCGTCGCGATGATCTCGCCCTTGTTGCTGGGCGTGACGACGTCCGAGAGGGCGACGGTGATGCCCGAGCGCGAGGCCCAGTGGAAACCGGCGTCCTTGATGCGGTCAAGCGTCGCCGCGACCTCCACCTTCGGGTAGCGCTCGGCGAGGTCGTTGACCAGCCCGGAGAGGCTGCCCTTGTCCGCCACGCGCTCGAAGTAGGGGTAGTCGGCGGGCAGCGCCTCGTTGAAGATGGCACGGCCGAGGGTCGTCTCGACGATGACGGGCTTCTCGGAGATGACGCCCGACGCGTCGGCGTAGCCCTCGAGGCGGATCTTCACCTGAGCGGCCAGGTCGAGGGTGCCCTCGTCCATCGCCAGGATCGCCTCGGAGATCGAGCCGAAGGCGCGGCCGGTGCCGGCCGCATCCGCCTTGACCGTGGTCAGGTAGTGCAGACCGATGATCATATCCTGCGAGGGCAGGGTCACCGGGCGGCCGTCGGACGGCTTCAGGATGTTGTTCGAGGCGAGCATGAGCACGCGCGCCTCGGCCTGGGCCTCGACCGACAGGGGCAGGTGGACCGCCATCTGGTCGCCGTCGAAGTCGGCGTTGAACGCGGTGCAGACGAGAGGGTGCAGCTGGATGGCCTTGCCCTCGACGAGCTGCGGCTCGAACGCCTGGATGCCGAGACGGTGCAGCGTCGGTGCGCGGTTCAGCAGCACGGGGCGCTCGCGGATGATCTCCTCGAGCACGTCCCACACCTCGGAGCGCGCGCGCTCGACCATGCGCTTCGCTGCCTTCACGTTCTGCGCGTGCGACAGATCCATGAGGCGCTTGATGACGAACGGCTTGAACAGCTCGAGCGCCATCTGCTTGGGAAGACCGCACTGGTGCAGCTTGAGCTGCGGGCCGACGACGATGACCGAACGGCCCGAGTAGTCGACGCGCTTGCCGAGCAGGTTCTGACGGAACCGGCCCTGCTTGCCCTTGAGCATGTCCGAGAGCGACTTCAGCGCGCGGTTGCCGGTGCCCGTGACGGGGCGGCCGCGGCGGCCGTTGTCGAACAGCGCGTCGACGGCCTCCTGCAGCATGCGCTTCTCGTTGTTCACGATGATCTCGGGGGCACCGAGATCGAGCAGGCGGCGCAGACGGTTGTTGCGATTGATGACGCGACGGTAGAGGTCGTTCAGATCGGAGGTCGCGAAGCGACCGCCGTCGAGCTGCACCATCGGACGCAGCTCCGGCGGGATGACCGGGACGACGTCGAGCACCATCGCGGCCGGGCTCGCCCCCGTGATGAGGAACGAGTTGACGACCTTCAGGCGCTTGATCGCGCGGATCTTCTTCTGGCCCTTGCCCTCGGCGATCTGCAGGTGCAGCGCCTCGCTCTCGGCCTCCAGATCGAAGGTCTCGAGACGCTTCTTGATCGCCTCGGCGCCCATGTAGGCCTCGAAGTAGTCGCCGTAGCGGTCCATGAGGTCGGCGAAGACCGCGTCCTCGGGCTTGAGGTCGCCCACCTTGAGGCCCCGGAAGTCCTCCCAGACGCGCTCGAGACGCGCGATGTCGTCGTCGAAGCCCTTGCGGATCGCCGACATCTCCTTCTCGGCCGACTGCTCGGCGCGGCGGCGCTGGTCGGCCTTGGCGCCCTCGGCCTCGAGCGCGGAGAGATCCTGCTCGGCCTGCTGCTGGCGCTGGGCGATCGCGATGTCGCGCTGATCGGCGAGCGACTTGAGTTCGAGGCGCAGTTCGGCCTCGAGCTCAGCCATGTCTTCGTGGCGGCCCTCGTCATCGATGTCGATGATCATGTAGGCGGCGAAGTAGATGACCTTCTCGAGGTCCTTCGGCGCCATGTCGAGCAGGTAGCCGAGACGCGACGGCACACCCTTGAAGTACCAGATGTGCGTCACCGGGGCGGCGAGCTCGATGTGGCCCATGCGCTCGCGGCGCACCGAGGACTTGGTGACCTCGACGCCGCAGCGCTCGCACACGATGCCCTTGTAGCGCACGCGCTTGTACTTGCCGCAGGCGCACTCCCAGTCGCGGCTGGGGCCGAAGATCTGTTCGCCGAACAGACCGTCCTTCTCCGGCTTCAGCGTGCGGTAGTTGATGGTCTCCGGCTTCTTGACCTCGCCGAACGACCAGCTGCGGATGTCCTCAGCGGTCGCGAGGCGGATCTGCAGCTCGTTAAAATCTGTTCCCTCGAGCAATGTTTCTCCTTGGGGTAAAAGAAAACTGTAAGTCTGGCGATCGCTTAGATCTCGTCTACCGACGAGGTCTCGAAGCGGCTGGAGAGGTTGATTCCGAGCTCCTCCGCAGTGCGGTGGGCCTCGTCGTCGTTGTCGCGCAGGTTCACGGCCTGGCCGTCGGCGCCGAGCACCTCGACGTTCAGGCAGAGCGACTGCATCTCCTTCATGAGCACTCGGAACGACTCGGGCACGCCCGGCTCCGGAATGTTCTCGCCGCGCACGATGGCCTCGTAGACCTTGACTCGGCCGAGGATGTCATCGGACTTGACGGTGAGCAGCTCCTGCAGCGCGTATGCCGCGCCGTACGCCTCGAGCGCCCACACCTCCATCTCGCCGAAGCGCTGGCCGCCGAACTGCGCCTTGCCGCCCAGCGGCTGCTGGGTGATCATCGAGTACGGACCGGTCGAACGCGCGTGGATCTTGTCGTCGACGAGGTGGTGCAGCTTCAGGATGTACATGTAGCCGACCGACACGGGGTACGGGAACGGTTCGCCGGAGCGGCCGTCGAAGAGGCGCGTCTTGCCGCTGGAGTCGACGAGGCGGTCGCCGTCGCGGGTCGGGAGCGTCGAGTCGAGGAGACCAGCGATCTCCTTCTCGGTCGCGCCGTCGAACACCGGGGTCGCGACCTTGGTGCCGGCTGCGGCCTGGCGCGCGGCCTCCGAGAGGTTGGCCGCCCACTCCGGGTTGCCGTCGATCTTCCAGCCCTGCTTCGCGATCCACCCGAGGTGGATCTCGAGCACCTGGCCGAAGTTCATGCGGCCGGGAATGCCGAGCGGGTTCAGGATCACGTCGACCGGGGTGCCGTCTTCCAGGAAGGGCATGTCCTCGACCGGGAGGATCTTCGAGATGACGCCCTTGTTGCCGTGGCGTCCGGCGAGCTTGTCGCCCTCGGTGATCTTGCGCTTCTGGGCGATGTAGACGACCACGCGCTGGTTGACGCCCGACCCGAGGTCGTCGTCGTTGTCGTTCTCCGCGTCGAAGACCTTGACGGCGGTGACGGTGCCCGAGACGCCGTGCGGCACCTTGAGCGACGTGTCGCGCACCTCGCGGCTCTTCTCGTTGAAGATGGCGCGCAGCAGGCGCTCCTCCGCAGAGAGCTCGGTCTCGCCCTTCGGGGTGACCTTGCCGACGAGGATGTCGCCCTGCTTGACCTCGGCGCCGATGCGGATGATGCCGCGCTCGTCGAGATCCTTCAGCGCCTCCATGCTGGCGTTGGGGAGATCGCGGGTGATCTCCTCCTTGCCGAGCTTGGTGTCGCGCGCATCGATGTCGTACTCCTCGATGTGGATCGACGAGAGGGTGTCGTCCTTCACCAGGTTCTGGCTCAGGATGATCGCGTCCTCGAAGTTGTGACCCTCCCACGACATGAACGCGACGAGCAGGTTCTTGCCGAGCGCGAGCTCGCCGTCCTCGGTCGCGGGGCCGTCGGCGATGACCTCGCCGGCCTCGATGCGCTCGCCGACCTTGACGATGACGCGGTGGTTGTAGTTCGTGCCCTGGTTGGAGCGGTCGAACTTGCGCATGAAGTAGCTCTTCGTGCCGCCCTCGTCCTCCTGGACGGTGACGAAGTCGGCCGACACCTCGGCGATGACGCCAGCGCGCTGCGCGGTGATCACGTCACCGGCGTCGACTGCGGCGTAGCCCTCCATGCCGGTGCCGACGATCGGCGACTCGCTGCGCAGCAGCGGCACGGCCTGGCGCTGCATGTTCGCGCCCATGAGCGCGCGGTTCGCATCGTCGTGCTCGAGGAACGGGATGAGCGATGTCGCGACCGACACCATCTGGCGCGGCGAGACGTCCATGTACTGGACGCGCTCGGAATCGACGAGCATCACCTCGGAGCCGCGGGGGCGCGCGAGCACCTGGGCATCGGCGAACTTGCCGTCGTCGGTCAGCGGAGCGCCGGCCTGGGCGATGAGGAACTCGTCCTCCTCGTGCGCGGTGAGGTAGTCGACCTGGTCGGTGACCTTGCCCTCGACGATGCGGCGGTACGGCGTCTCGATGAAACCGAATGCGTTGATGCGCGCGAACGTCGCGAGCGCGCCGATCAGGCCGATGTTCGGGCCTTCAGGGGTCTCGATCGGGCACATGCGGCCGTAGTGCGACGGGTGCACGTCTCGCACCTCGACGCCTGCGCGGTCTCGCGAGAGGCCGCCGGGGCCGAGCGCCGAGAGGCGGCGCTTGTTGGTCAGGCCCGCGAGCGGGTTGTTCTGATCCATGAACTGCGACAGCTGCGAGGTGCCGAAGAACTCCTTGATCGCGGCCAGCACGGGGCGCGTATTGATCAGAGTGTTCGGGGTGATCGCTTCGATGTCCTGCGTGGTCATGCGCTCGCGCACCACGCGCTCCATGCGGCTGAGGCCGGTGCGCACCTGGTTCTGGATGAGCTCGCCGACGGCGCGGATGCGACGGTTGCCGAAGTGGTCGATGTCATCGGTGTCGAGGCGAACCTCGACCTCATTGCCGTCGCGCACGCCCGGAAGCGTCTCGGTACCGGCGTGCAGGCCGACGAGGTACTTGATCGTCGCGACGATGTCCTCGAGCGACAGCACCGAATCGGTGATGGGCGCGTCGATGCCGAGCTTGCGGTTGATCTTGTAGCGGCCGACCTTCGCGAGGTCGTAGCGCTTCGAGTTGAAGTAGCTGTTGTCGAGCAGGGCGCGCGCTGCCTCGATGGCGACCTGCTCGCCCGGGCGCTGCTTGCGGTAGATGTCCTTGAGCGCCTCCTCCTGCGTGAGGATGCCGTCCTTCTCGAGGGTGAGCGCGATCGACTCGTAGCCGGCGAACTCCTCGAGGATCTCCTCGCTCGTCATGCCGAGCGCCTTGAGGAAGACGGTGACCGACTGCTTGCGCTTGCGGTCGATGCGCACGCCGACCTGATCGCGCTTGTCGACCTCGAACTCGAGCCATGCGCCGCGGCTCGGGATCACGCGTGCGGTGAAGACGTCCTTATCCGACGTCTTCTCCTGGGCGCGCTCGAAGTAGACGCCGGGGCTGCGCACGAGCTGCGACACGATGACGCGCTCGGTGCCGTTGATGATGAAGGTGCCCTTGTCGGTCATGATGGGGAAATCGCCCATGTAGACCGTCTGGCTCTTCACGACGCGGGTCTCGGCGTTGATGAACGCCGCCTCGACGTAGAGGGGTGCCGCGTAGGTCTTGCCGCGCTCCTTGCACTCCTCGATCGTGAACTTCTGCTCGTCGAGGATCGGGTTCTCGAACGACAGCTGCATGGTGCCGGCGTTGTCCTCGATCGGTGAGATCTCGTCGAAGATCTCCTCGAGTCCGCTCTTGAGTGCGATGTCGTCGCGTCCTTCGGCCTGGGCCTGTTTGACGCGCTCCTTCCACACATCATTGCCGACGAGCCAATCGAAGCTCTCGAGCTGCAGTGCCAGAAGATTCGGCACCGACAGCGTGTCGGAAATCTTGGCGAAGGAGAGTCGCGAGTGGTTGCGACCGTTCTTCGGGTTATCAGTTGACGATGCGTTGCGCGCAGCAGCCAAGGAAACTACCTCCGTGGGCCCCGTCGGGCCGGTTGACCTGGTATTGCGAGAAGTGCATCGGATCACGCGGGCGAGGCTCATCTGCGCTTTCGCGCCAGCTCCCGAGGCCCTCCGCTATATGAAGGCACACTGGTGTCCGTAGTGCAGCTATCAACACTAACACGCTCGTCTTGACCTGTCTAGCGCGAGTCGTTATCATTCTGCGCCGCGCTACCGATACCCGTCCGAGCGGCGGTGCGCGGGCCCCGACCGAGCGGGCGCGGCACAGGTGCAGAGATGCGGGCGACGGTCGGCTCGCCGGGGATCGGCGCTTCCCCTGTTCCCAGCCCGGCGTTCCGGCCGCGGGCTATCGTGTCGGCATGCACCGCTCCCCCGCCCGCCCGCACGTCCCATCTCTCCCGGCCGCGGCGATCCCTGTCGCGATCATCGCGATCGCAGCGGTGGCGGCGTTCGGAGCGTACCTGAGATTCGTCGACGCATCGCCGCTCGGCATCGACTCGTGGTGGCGCGGCGTCGCGGCGGTTGCGCAGGGATCGGCACCGTACGCCGTCGCCGTGTTCTGCGCCGAGATCGGGGCGGCCACCGGAGTCGCCGCGACCGGGGCACTCGGCGCCGCGCTGCTGCTCGTGAAGCGCCGCCCGCGCGACGCGGCGGCCCTCGCGACCGCACTCGTCTTCGGCGTACTCGCTTCCGAGCTGTTCAAGTCGCTCGTGCTCCGACCCCGACCGGGCGGAGCGCTCTACCCGACCCACGGAAGTTCGTACCCTTCGGGGCATTCGATGGGCGCCGCAGCGCTCGCGGTGTCGATCGCACTCGTCCTCGCATATGCCGAAGGGGTATCCGCGCGCACCCGCAGAGCCGCTGGAGTCGCCGCGGTCGCCTGGGCGGTGCTCATGATGTGGAGCCGCACGGCGCTCGGAGCGCACTGGCTGAGCGACACGATCGGGGGCGCCCTGCTCGGCGCCGCCGCCGCGATTCTCGCCCGCGCGCTCTGGACTCGGCCGGCCCCTCGCCTCGAGCCCGCACGCGCACCGAATTGACCTATTGCGCGAGAATCCTCGTATGACCTCGCGAACTTCGCACCCCGGACAGGCGCTGCCCGCTTTGATCGCCGTTTCCATCATCGTATTGATGCTCGCGGTGCTGCTCACGATGATCGCATACTCGAGCATTCCCGAGTATCCGTCCTCGCTCGGTTTCTCCGAGCCGGAGACCCGGGACAGCACCGCATGGTCAGCGGTCGCCGGCGTGGCAGCGGTCGGCGTCGCCATCACGGTTTCGCTGCTCCGCGTGGCAGGTCGTTGCGAACGGCTGTTCCAGCAGTGGCGGCAGATCGTTCGAGCACCTGCGCAGGCGAACGCCGACGATGTCCTCGACATCAAGAGCGAATACGCGGACGCCCGGGCCCTCGGGCTCGCCCTCACTCTCGTACTCGTCTTCTTCGCAGCGCTCAATGCATTCATCTGCTACTCGCTCCTCCTCGAAGGAACGTGGCTGCAGGCCCTATCGCTACTCGCATTCGTGCTCTTCCTCATCTTCGAGACGTGCAGCTTCTTCACAGCGTTCTGGCGCGACCCGGGAATTCTCGAGAACGAGAACGCTCGGAGGCGCGTCAAGAACTTCTGGCGCATCCGTCATCCTCACCCTCGAGCCGATAGGCGCATCGCAGTGCTGCTCTGCATCCTGGCCCTCGGCCTCGGCACCGATTTCGATATCGTGCTGCATGAGGTCGGCGTGTGGGCGGCCGTGCTCTCAGCCGCCCTGAGAATCATCAGCCTCTCACTCGCATTGCGCCTCGCCGCAGACTTCTCATCCGGCGGTCCTCTCGAACGAAGCACGATACTGTGCTTCACGCTCCTCTTCCTCGGAATGATCTGGACCTTCACCTTCGCCGCGGTACTCGACGTCGCGGCAACGGACCGCACGATCGTCTCGATCGTCGCCGGCGCGATCTCCCTGACCGCAGCGATCGCGCTGATCATCGGGAAACTCGTCTGGCGGCGATGGAACCTCCTCACAGACAGACAACTGCTCCGCCTACGCAACGCGGCTCTGGCAGCGCCGAACCATCGTGCCGGCGGCCGAGCGTAGGCTGGACGGCATGACCGAGACCATCATCTTCGGCGCGGACTGGTGCGCCGATTGCCGCCGCGCGAAGCTCATCTTCGATCGCGCGGGCGCCCCGTACCGCTACGTCGACCTCGTCGCCGAACCCGCCGCAGCGGAGATCGCACGGGAGATCAGCGGCCGCACGAACATCCCGGTGATCGTCTACCCCGATTCGAGCCACCAGGTCGAACCCTCGAACGCCGACATGCTGCGGCAGATCGACGAGCTCGGGCTCGCCGGCCGGGAACCCGAGTGAACCTCCCCGAGCCCGTCGTGCTCTCGTCGGGCCTCGTCGCGGCGATGGAAGAGGACCGCTGGGTGCCGGGCAGCCTGCAGCTCGTCGTCGACGGCACCCCGCAGTCGCACGTGAACCTGCGCGACCCCTCCGACCTCTTCTTCGAGTACGTGCGCCGCATCGGGCACGTACTCGACCTCATCGCGCCCCCGGGGAAGCCGATCTCGGTCATGCACCTCGGCGGCGGGGCCCTCACCCTGCCCCGGTACGTCGAGGCCACCCGGCCCGGCAGCCGGCAGCAGGTCATCGAGCTCGAGGGCGCGCTGGTCGACCTGGTGCGCGGGGCGGCCCCGCTGCCGCGCCGCGCGAGCATCCGCGTGCGGCGCGGCGATGCGCGAGCCGTGCTCGAGCGCCTGCCCGCCGGCATGCACGGCGCCATGGACGCGGTCGTCGTCGACATCTTCGCGGGGGCGCAGACTCCCGCGCACGTCTCGAGCACCGAGTTCTACGAGCTGCTGCGCCCGTTCCTCGCCCCCGACGGCGTCGTCGTCATCAACGCCGCCGACGGCGCCGGGCAGCACTTCGTGCGCGGCCAGGTCGCGACCCTGCGCACGCTCTTCGGGGCGGTCGCCGCCATCGCCGAACCGCAGGTGTTCAAGGGCCGCCGCTTCGGCAACGTGGTGCTCGTCGCCGCCGGCGCACCGGGGACGACGGCCGCCGATGAGCTCGAGCCCCTCGATTGGCTGCCGCGCCTGCTCGCGGGCGGCCCGCATCCCGCCCGCATGCTCGTGGGTCGCGAGCTCGACGACTTCGTGCGCGGCGCGAAGGCCGTCACCGACGCGACCGCGCAGGCGTCGCCGCTCCCCGCGAAGGAGCTGTTCGAACGTGGCTGACCTCGCACGGGTACGGGTCTGGGCCGGGGCGCTCATCAAGATGCACCTCGACCCCCTCTTCGGCGAGGGCTCGTGGACGTTCGACTTCGATCACGCGAAGCGCCGCGCGGGCCTCTGCAACTACACCGACCGGCGTATCACGGTGTCCCGGTACCTCACCGCGAAGTTCGACGACGACGAGATCCACCAGGTGCTGCTGCACGAGATCGCCCACGCCATGGTCGGCCATGCCGCGGGCCACGGGGCGAAGTGGAAGCGCACGGCGGGCGAGATCGGCTATGTCGGCGGTCGCACCCACGACGGCGACATCGCCCACGAGCACGCCCCCTGGGCCGGGCTCTGCCCCTCCGGGCATCGGCACTACCGGTTCCGCAGACCCACCCGCGTCACCTCCTGCGGGCAGTGCACGAAGGGGTTCTCGCGCGAGCACATCATCACCTGGCAATACCAGGGGTAGGGGCGCAATACCCCCACGAGCTCGATCATCGGCTCATGTGGAGCCGAAAGCACCATTGCGCCCCTCACGGTGGTGCATACGGCTCCGCGCTTCGAAGGGAACCTCCACCTCGCCGGGTCGAACCGTGCGGCTGCCGCGCCCGGCTCCGCAGGGCTTGCCGAGGGCCGAAGGCGGCTGGGGAGGGAATGCCCGCGGACTTCTCCGCTGCTCCCAACCCGGTTTCGGTCCCGAACCCTCGCGGGAGTCGCCCACTGCCGTGAGCGTCCGCCGCTCGCAGCAAGGGTCGGCGCCGGCCGACCCGCTGCAGCCCGTGTGTTCCCTCGGATCTGCGAGCTCACTCGGACGATTCGACCGGGTTCCATCCGAATGAGATCGCAAATCCGAATGAACTCACGGGGTCAGCAGCCGACGGTGCTCAATGCCTGCCTGAGCAGCGCGCCGCGGCCGCCCGACATCTCGTCGAGCATCTCGGGCGACAGCGCCTCCTCCGGCGACATCCACGTCACCTCGAGAGCATCCTGCCTCGGGCTGCACGACCCCGTCACCGGCACGACGTACACGAGCGAGACCGCGTGCTGGCGCTCGTCGACGTACGCCGAGATGCCGGGCATCGGGAAGTACTCGGCGACCTGCGCCGGCACGAGCGCCGACGGCATCTGCGGGAACGCCATCGGGCCGAGATCGTTCTCGAGGTGGCGGAAGAGCGCCTCGCGCAGCGTCTCCCCGTAGCGCACACGGCCCGAGACGAGGGCCCGCGTCATGCCGCCCTCCGGGGTGCCGCGCAGCAGCAGGCCGACCTCGGCGACCCGCCCGAGGCCGTCGAGCCGCACGGGCACGGCCTCGACGTACACGACCGGCAATCGGCCGCGCACGAACGCGAGCTCGTCTTCGCTCAGCCAACCGGGATTCCCCGGGGGCGACGGGCGATCCTCGGGCCCCTCCGGTTCGGGCAGCTCGGCGGTGTCGATGCTCATGCTGCCATTCTTGCACCCGACCGCAGAGGCCGGCGATCCCTGCAGAATGCAGCGCAGGGGTCGTAGGCTGGGAGCATGAGTACGAGCACTGTGGCCCTTCTGCAGATCGCCAGCCCCGATGACGAGAGCCGGGAGGCCCGCATCGCGCGCGTCGAGGCGCTGCTGCGCGCGCACGACGGCGTCGACCTCTTCGTACTGCCCGAGCTGTGGAGCCCCGGCTACTTCTCGTTCGACCGCTACGACGAGCTCGCGGAGGACTTCGACGGCCCGACAGTGACCATGGCGCGTCGGGTGGCGCAGGATCTCGGCTCGTCCGTGCACCTCGGCAGTTTCATCGAACGCGGCCCAGACGGCGGGCTCAGCAATACGACCGCGCTCATCGACGCGGCAGGGCGCATCGCGCAGGTCTACCGCAAGATCCACGTGTTCGGATACCAGTCGCGCGAGACCGAGCTGCTCACCCCCGGCGGCACGCTGAGCGTCGTACCGAGCCCCATCGGCGAGCTCGCGAGCACCACGTGCTACGACCTCAGGTTCCCGGGCCTGTGGCAGGAGATCAGCGCGCGCGGGGCCGAGGCGGTCGCGGTGCCGGCGGCCTGGCCCGCGGCGCGGCGCGAGCACTGGCGCACCCTCACGCAGGCGCGCGCGGTCGAGCACCAGCTGTGGGTGCTCGCCTGCAACGCCTGCGGCAGCCAGGGCGGCGTGCAGCTCGGCGGGTTCAGCCGGGTCACCGACCCGACGGGGCGCGTCGTGGCCGAGTGCGGCGACGGCGAGGAGACCATCGTCGTCGAGATCGATACGGGCCGCGTGGACGAGGTGCGGGCCGAGTTCCCGGTGATCGCCGACCGGCTGACCCTCGCCGACTACTCGGCGCTGTCGGCCGACCCCGGCGCCGAGGCCGTCGCCGCCGGGGACGCGCCCGAGGCCCGCGCATGAGCGGCGAACGCATCATCCGCGTCAGCGCGGTCGTCATGCGCGACGCCGCCGGCCGCGTGCTCAACGTGCGCAAGCGCGGCACCGCTTCGCTGATGCTGCCGGGCGGCAAGCACGAGCCCGACGAGCATCCGCGCGACACCGCGGTGCGAGAGTGCGCCGAGGAGCTCGGACTGGCGCTCGACGGCGCGCTGCTGCGCCCGCTCGGCGTCTTCCGGGCCGCGGCGGCGAACGAGCCGGGCCACGTCGTCGAGGCGACCGTATTCGAGCACCCGCTGCTCGAGGCGGCGCTCACGGCCGAACCGCGGGCCGAGATCGAGCACCTCGAATGGGTCGACCCGAGCTCCCGGCGGGACGATATCGCCCCGCTGAACACCGACTTCGTCTTCCCCGCACTGCTCGCGGGCAGCGCCGCGCCCGCCTAGGCGATCGCGCCCGCTCCGCGATCCGGGCAGCGTGCAGAACTTCTGCGGCTACTCCGTTCGCAGAGCTTCGGCGGCCTTGGCCGCCTTCGCCGCGTTCGCGGCCTTCGGCTTGCGGGGCTTCGGCTTGCGGGGCTTCGGCTCCGGCAGCGCCGCGGCGGTCTCGGCGATGAGGCCCGAGAGCCAGTCGCGCTCCTCCCAGAGGTCGCCCGAGACGCGGAAGTAGAGCTTCGATCCGGGATAGGCGGGCGCTTCATCGGGCACGCCGATGTAGGCGCGGCCCGCCTCCGTGGGCTTGACGAAGAGTTCGTCGTCGCAGACGAAGGCGACGGGCTTCTCGTCGGAGTAGAGGCAGTACTCGCCGAACATGCGGCGGGTGCGGATGCCGGGCAGGGCGCTCAACTGGTCGATGAGGAACTCGACGGTCTCGGCTCGCGTGCTCATACGGCAAGCATATGCTCGCATTCGGGGTTCATGCTCTAAACTAGACAGCTGGACTTGCGGAGGAGGGACGGCGCGTCCGTCCACCTCTTCCTTCATCGTCACCGCAGCCGCGTCGACCTCCACATCGACGCGGCGCCACCGGGGCGAAGGTCGATCGAAACGGATAGGCATGAAACTCTCTCAATCGATGCGCCCGCGCCCTGCGGCGAGCGCGGCGGATGCGGCGGATGCGGCGCTCGCCGCAGAAGCGCCCGTTGCCGGCGCGTTCCACGGCACCGCCGAGGCCGTCGCCCCCGCGCGCACCGGCACGGGCACCGCGCACGCGAAGGCGATCCTCTTCGGCGAGCACGCCGTCGTCTACGGCGCTCCGGCGATCGCGATGCCGCTGCACCAGCTCGGGGTCGAGGCCATCGTGCGCCCGACGCCGGGCGGCGAGATGCGCATCGAGAGCGAGCTCTTCGCGGGCACCGCGTCGTCGGCACCCGATGAGCTGCGCCCGGTCGTGACCGCGGTGCGCGTCGCGCTCGCGAGCACGGGAGCGGCGAGCGAAGAGGTGCAGGTGCTCGTGCGCAGCGCGATCCCCCACGGCCGCGGTCTCGGCTCGAGCGCCGCGGTCGCCGCGGCCATCACCCGCGCGGTCGCCGATCTGCGCGGCGTCGAGCTCGCCGATGACGAGTTCCACGAAGTCGTGCAGCGCGCCGAGCGCGTTGCGCACGGCAACCCGAGCGGCATCGACGCCCGTGCGGTGGCGGCTTCGGGGCCGATCCGGTTCCACGGCGGCGAGGTGCGCCCGACGGGGGTCGGCGCGCCCCTGACGTTCGTGCTCGCAGACTCCGGAGTGCCGGGGTCGACGGCGCAGGCCGTCGCGGGCGTGCGCGAGCTGCGCGCGGCGAACCCGGCGACGGTCGACCGCACCATCTCGCAGCTGGCGGAGATCGCCGAGGGGTCGGTGCTCGATCTCGCCCTGGGCGACCGCCCGGCGCTCGGCACCCGCATGCTCGAGGCGCACCGGCTGCTCGGTTCGCTCGGCGTGAGCACGGTGCAGCTCGACGCCCTGGTCGCGGCGGCGCACGCCGCGGGCGCCGACGGCGCGAAGCTCACGGGCGGCGGCCTCGGCGGCTGCGTGCTCGCGCTCGCGGAATCGACCGAGCAGGCCGAGCACATCGCACTGGCGCTGCGCGCCGCGGGTGCCCGCCGCACCTGGACGACCACGGTGCCCGCCGCATGACCGCCGCACGCACCGCCACCGCCCGCGCCTTTCCGAACATCGCGCTCGTCAAGTACTGGGGCAAGCGCGACGAGGCCCTCATGCTCCCGGCCGCCGGCAGCCTCTCGCTGACTCTCGACGCCTACGCGACGACGACGACCGTGGCGTTCGACGATGCGCCGGGCAGCGCGGCGCACGACTCCTTCGAGCTGAACGGCGTCGAGCAGAGCGGCGACAGCCTGAGCCGCGTGACCCGCTTCCTCGACCTCGTGCGCGAGCGCGCCGGGTCGACCGCGCACGCCCGCGTCGTCTCTCAGAACGAGGCGCCGACGGGCGCGGGGCTCGCGTCGTCGGCCTCGGGGTTCGCGGCGCTCGCCACGGCGGCCTCCGCAGCGGCGGGACTTCCCGGCGATACCCCGTCGCTCAGCCGGCTGGCGCGCCGCGGCTCGGGATCGGCCGCGCGTTCGGTCATCGACGGCATCGCCGTCTGGCACGCCGGCGAGGGCGATGGGACGTCGTTCGCCGAGCCCGTCGATGCGCCCGAGATGCACATGGTCATCGTGACGGTCGACGAGCGGCAGAAGGCCGTATCGAGCCGCGTGGCGATGCGCAGCAGCGCGCTCACCTCGCCGTTCTACGAGGGCTGGGTCAGGAGCACCGAGGCGAGCCTCGCGGCGATGCTCGAGGCCTGCAGGGATCGCGACTTCACGCGCATCGGCCGCATCACCGAATCGCATGCGCTGCGCATGCACGCGGTGATCCAGTCGAACGACCCGCCCGTGCGCTATCTCACCCCGACGAGCGTCGCGATCTTCGACGCGGTCGTCGGGCTGCGCGAGCGCGGCATCGAGGCATACTCGACCGCCGACGCCGGCCCGAACATCGCCGTGCTGGTGCAGCCGGAAGACGCCGCGACGGTCGCCGACGCGCTGCGCGAGTACGGCCGGGTGCGCGCGGTCGGCCCGGGCCGCGGGGCGCACCTGCTGCCCGGCGCGGAGACCGCATGACCGAGGGCCCCACGATCGAGGCCCGCATTCCCGGCAAGCTCTACATCGCGGGCGAGTACGCCGTCGTCGAGCCGGGCGAGCCCGCCGTGCTCGTCGCGGTCGACCGCACCCTCACCGCGCGCCTCGTCGAGGCGAAGGGGGCCGGTCACGTGCGTTCTCGGGTCTACGGGGGCAGCCCGCTGACCTGGGTCAGGGATCGCGAAACCGGCCGCATCGTGCACGAGCGCGAGCAGCTCGACTACGTCTTCTCGGCGATCGACGCGGTCGAAGAGCTGCGCGCCGAACGCGGCGTGGCCCCGCGCTACTTCGATCTCGAGATCGTGAGCGAGCTCGACGACGAGAGCGGGCGCAAGTTCGGCCTCGGCTCGTCGGGCGCCGTCACGGTCGCGGTCATCGCCGTGCTGAACGAGTTCTACGGCCTCGGCCTCGGCCTCGAGGAGCGCTGCCGGCTCGCCCTGCTGGCGACGATCGAGATCTCGCCGCGCGCTTCGGGCGGAGACCTCGCGGCGAGCACGTTCGGCGGATGGGTGCGCTACTGCTCCCCCGACCGCGGCGCTCTGCGCGCGCATCGCGCGGCGCACGGCGTCGAGGCGACGCTGCGGTCGGGGGAGGCCTGGGCCGGCTTCGCGGTGACCCCGCTCGCCGCCCCGGCGTCGCTCGAGCTCCTGGTGGGGTGGACCGGCTCCCCCGCCTCGACCGACCGTCTCGTCGCCGAGGTCGGCCGGTCGGCCGGCACCGCGGCGACGGGCCGGCAGGAGCTCTCGTTCATCGAGCAGAGCCGGGACTGCGTCGCCGAACTGGTGGCGGGCATTGCGGGCGACGACCCGTCGCGCTCTCTGCGCGCCGTGTCGCGCGCGCGGCGCCTGCTGCAGCAGCTCGGCGAGACGAGCGGCATCGTGATCGAGACCGATCAGCTGCGCCGGCTGTGCGAAGCCGCGGAGACGCACGCCGCCGCCGCCAAGCCGTCGGGCGCGGGCGGCGGCGACTGCGGCATCGCGCTCGTCTCCACCGGCGGCGACTTCGGCGGTATCCTGCGGGAGTGGGAATCGAACGATATTCTGCGGCTGCCGCTCACCGTGGCACCGGCGCTCGCGAGTGCGGAGGGGCAGCATGATTGAGCCCGCCTCGAACGCCGCGGCGCCCGACGCGGTCCGCGCGACCCGCAAGGACGACCACGTGCGCCTGGCCGCCGCGCAGCACGGCGACGCCCGCTCGCTCAACGAGTTCGACGACCTCGAGTTCGTGCATCACGCGCTCGCGGGCATCGACGCCTCGCTCGTCGACCTCGGCGTCGAGCTCGGAGCCGGCGTCGACGGCGCCCGCTGGCCGCTGCCCTTCTACGTCAACGGCATGACGGGCGGCACCGAGTGGACCACCCGCATCAACCGCGAGATCGCCATCGCCGCACGGGAGACCGGCATCGCGATGGCGAGCGGCTCCGTCTCGGTCGCGCTCGACCACCCCGAGACCGCCTCCGGCTTCCAGGTGATCCGCGACGAGAACCCGCACGGCTTCGTCATGGCCAATATCGGCGTGGGCCGCAGCGCGGACGACGCGGTGCGCGCGGTCGAACTGCTGCAGGCCGATGCGCTGCAGTTGCACATCAACGCGGTGCAGGAGACGGCGATGCCCGAAGGGTCTCGCGACTTCTCGTCGTGGCAGCGCTCGGTCGAGCAGATCGTCGCGGCCTCGCCGGTGCCGGTCGTCGTGAAAGAGGTCGGGTTCGGGCTCAGCCGCGAGACGCTGCGGCGCCTCGTCGAACTCGGAGCCCGATACGCCGATGTCAGCGGACGCGGCGGCACCGACTTCCTGCGCATCGAGAACGCCCGCCACGAATCCGCGGCCCAGCTCGCGGGCGACGACTTCTCGATGCTCTCGGGCTTCGGGCAGTCGGCGCTCGCCTGCCTGCTCGACGCGCCCACGGAGGGCCCCGCGCTCCTCGCCTCCGGCGGCGTGCGCACCCCCTTCGACGTCGTCAAAGCGCTCGCCGCGGGCGCTCGGGCGGTCGGCGTGGCCGGCACCTTCCTCGAGGTCGTGCTCGAGGGCGGCGCCGAGGCGCTGATCACCGCGATCGAACGCTGGCGCGCGCAGACGACCGCGATCCTCGCACTGCTCGGCGCGCAGACCCCCGCAGACCTCGCCCGCACCGACCTGCTCGTACGCGGCCGCCTCGGCGAGTTCTGCCGACTGCGCGGCATCGACCTCGCGGCGCTCGCCACGAGGTCGACCGCATGACCCTCGACCGCTGCCGGCCCCGAACCCGCCGCATGCCCCGAACCCTTCCAGATAGAGAGACGCCGTGACCGACCGAGATCGCCCCTCCGAGACGCCGCCCACGCTCATCCCGACGCGCTGGGTCGGCCCGCTGCGCGTCAGCGGCGACGCCATCACCGCCGACGAGCCCTTCGCCGAGATCTCGGTGCCGCTCGCGACGTACGAGACGCCGCTGTGGCCTTCCGTCGGCCGCGGCGCGAGCATCTCGCGCGAGATCGAGGGCGGCATCCGCACCGTCGTGCTCGGGGAGCGCATGACGCGTTCGGTCATCTTCGTCGCCGATGGCGCCGTGCTCGCGGACTCCGCGGCGCGCACCATTCGGGCGCGCCTGGGCGAACTGCAGGAGGTCACCTCGGCGGGCAGCCTCCACGCGCAGCTGCTCGAGGCCCATACCGAGGTGGTCGGCAACCTGCTGTTCGTGCGCTTCGCCTTCCTCACGGGCGACGCCTCGGGCCACAACATGGTCACGAAGTCGGCGGATGCGCTGATGGAGCGCATCCTGTCGTGGGGCCTCGGCATCGACTACGGCTCGATCTCGGGCAACTTCTGCTCGGACAAGAAGGCGACCGCTGTCAACGGCATCCTCGGGCGCGGCCGCAATGTCGTCGCCGAGATCGTGCTGCCCCACGAGGTCGTCGAGCGCCGCCTGCGCAGCTCGGCCCGGCAGATCGCCGACCTGGTCGTGCGCAAGAACCTCGTCGGCAGCACGATCGCGGGCGCGATCCGCTCGGCGAACGCCCACTACGCGAACATGCTGCTCGCCTTCTATCTGGCGACGGGCCAGGATGCGGCGAACATCGTCGAGGGGTCGCAGGGCATCACCTACGCCGAGGAGCGCCCCGACGGGCTCTATTTCTCATGCACCCTGCCGCATCTCATCGTCGGCACCGTGGGCAACGGCAAGCACCTGGAGCATGTGAACGTCAACCTCGATCGGCTCGGCTGCCGCGAGGAGCGCGAGCCCGGCGCGAATGCGCGCAGGCTCGCGGCGCTCATGGCCGCCACCGTCCTCTGTGGGGAGCTGTCGCTCCTCGCAGCCCAGACCAACCCCGGTGAGCTCATGGCAGCCCACCTGCTCATGGAGCGGAAGGAGAAGCCGTCAGCATGACCGCGATCGGCATTCACGACCTCGAAATCTCGTCGGCGCATCACGTGATCGACCTGGCCCGCCTCGCCGAGTCGAACGGCACCGACCCGAACAAGTACCATCTCGGTCTCGGGCAGGACGAGATGGGCTTCCCGGCCCCCGATGAGGACATCGTCACGATGGGTGCCACGGCCGCCCAGCGCATCATCGAGCGCAACGGCTTCGAGGGGATCCGCACGCTGCTGTTCGCGACCGAGACGGGCGTCGACCAGTCGAAGGCCGCCGGCGTCTCGGTGCACAAGCTGCTCGGGCTCCCGAACCACGTCCGCGTCACCGAGTTCAAGCAGGCCTGCTACGGCGGCACCGCTGCGCTGCAGGCGGCGCTCGGCATCGTCAGCCGATTCCCCGAGGAGCGGGTGCTCGTCATCGCCGCCGACGTCGCCCGGTACGAGCTCGACTCCCCCGGCGAACCGACGCAGGGCGCGGGCGCGGTCGCGATGCTCGTCAGCGCCGACCCGGCACTCGTCGAGATCGAACGGGCGACGGGGCTCTACACCGCCGACGTCGACGACTTCTGGCGGCCGAACGACCTCTCGACCGCCGTCGTCGAGGGCGCACTGTCGGTATCGGCCTACCTCGACGCGCTGAGCGGCTCGTGGGACGATCTGCAGGCGCAGGGCGGCTCCGGCATCGACGACATCGACCGGCTGCTCTACCACCAGCCGTTCACGAAGATGGCGCAGAAGGGGCAGCGGCACCTCGCGAAGCACACCGGGAGCCCGATCAGCGCGGCGCTCACGCGGGCCGAGCAGGAGGCCGCGGGCGAGGCGCGCGACACGGGGCTCTTCACCGGGTCGATCTACAACCGTCGCCTCGGCAACAGCTACACCGCGTCGCTGTACTCGGCGCTCGCCGCGCTGCTGCACAACGACCCCGACCTCGCGGGCCGTCGCCTCGGCTTCTTCAGCTACGGTTCGGGCAGCGTCAGCGAGTTCTTCACGGGCGTCGTGCAGCCGGGCTACTTCCGCCCGGAGGCGGCCGCGGCCGTGACCGCTTCGCTCGATGCGCGCGCGTCGCTCGAGATCCCCGAATACCGCGAGCTGCACGACCGCAGCTACCCGAGCGCTCCTGATTTCGAGACCCCGCGCGTGACCCGGGCCCCGTTCCGCTTCGCCGGCATCCGCGGCCGCGCCCGCCAGTACGAGCGCACCGAAGGCTGACCCCGGCTCATCCCGGAAGCCCGAGCCGATGACCGACCCGCGCCATGACCCGCAGCCGCTCGCCCGGTTGCGGGCCATGGACCTCGCGGTCGACATCGGCTTCGCGGTGCTGCTCGTCGTCTGCGGCATTCGCTATTTCGCCTACCATTCGAGCGCGGGCATCGGCACGGTCGTGCTCGCGCTCGCGGCTTCGACAGGGATCGCCTACGCCTGCGCCGTGACCGGACCGCGCAGGCCCCGCATCCCGCACCCGACCGGTATGCTCGGCACCCGTCTCGGGGTCGGGCTGCTCGTCGCGATCGCGTGCTGGCTGCCGCTCGTGGTGCTGGCGCCGTCGTTCGGGTGGTGCGCGTTCGCGCTCTTCTTCGCCGTGCGTCGCGTGCTGAGCGGCCGGGCCGCGCTCGTCGTCTCGGGCCTCATCGTCGTCGCCGTCAGTTGCGGCCTCTACCTCATGTCGTCGGGGCAGGATCTCGGGCTCGTGCTCGGCCCGTTCTTCGGTGGGCTCGTGCTCTCGTACGCGCAATCCGCCCTCGATCGCGCCCTGTCCGAGCAGCAGCGGCTCATCGACGAACTGGTCGAGGCCCGCGAGCAGTTGGCGCGCAGCGAGCGCGAGGCCGGGGCGCTCGCCGAACGCGGCCGTGTGGCGAGCGAACTGCACGATACCGTCGTGCAGCGCACCGCCGGCGCGCTGCTGCTGCTCGAATCGGAGGGCGGCGGGCGCGACGCGGCGCGCATCGAGCAGGTGCGCGAGGCGCTGCGCGAAGCGCTCGTCGAGACTCGCCGGCTCATGCACGGACTGGCGTCGCCGCGCGCTGACGCCGAGCGGCTGTCGGCGCTGCTCGGGGCGCAGGCCGCCGAGGCCGGTGCCGCGTACGAACTCGTCGGCGAGGAGCGCGACGTCGCGGAGCCGGTGGCGCACGCGCTCATGCGGGTGACCCGCGAAGCACTCATCAATGCGCGCAAGCACGCCGGGTCCGCTGCCGTGCACGTGACGCTCACCTACTTCTCCGATGCCGTCGGCGTCGACATCGCCGATGACGGCGCGGGCTTCGAACACGACGGTACGACGGAAGGGTTCGGGCTGCGCGCCATGGAGTGGCGGGTACGCAGCCGCGGAGGCGAGTTCACCATCGATTCGGCGCCCGGCCGGGGCACCGTCGTCGGCGCGGTGCTCCCTTCGCCCGAGACCCCGCAGCCCGTTCCCGTCCCGGAGGTTCCGCACCCGTGATCCGCATCCTGCTCGTCGACGACCACCCCGTGCTGCGCCATGGCGTGCGAGCCCTGCTCGACACCCAGCCCGATTTCGAGGTCGTCGCCGAAGCCGGCTCCGCAGACGGAGCGGTGACCGCGGTGTCGGGCGCGGAGGTCGCGATCGCCCTGGTCGACCTCGACCTCGGAGCCGATGCGCCCGACGGCTTCGACGCGACCCGTGCGATCGTGCAGGCCTCTCCCGGGACGCGGGTCATCGTGTTCACCGCCTACGATTCCGATTCCGACGTGGTGCGCGCCCTCGATGCCGGTGCCGCCGGCTACCTCGTGAAAGACAGCCGACCGGCCGAGCTGTTCGCCGCGATCCGATCCGCCGCCGAAGGGCGCGACGCGGTATCCGCGCCGATCGCCGAGCGGCTGCTGCACCGCAGCCGCTTCGCCGAAGAAGCCCTCACGGCCCGCGAACTCGAGGTGCTGACGCTCGCGGCTTCCGGGCTGTCGAATCGGGATCTCGCGCGCACGATCCACGTGAGCGAGGCGACCGTGAAGACCCACCTGCACCACGCTTTCATCAAGCTCGGGGCCGACAATCGCCAGGCCGCGATCGCGGTGGCGGTGAAGCGCGGGCTGATCCGCCTGTAGCGGGGTCCGTACCGGGCGGCGAACGCTGCCGGTCGTCACCGGGAAGCGCGCCGCGGGCCGGTTCAACCGATCGGTTGATGCCCCGTGCTCGCGCCGGCCGTAATTTGGGATCGACCCTCCGGGCAGTGCGCTGCCCCGATTCCGACCGAAGGACTGTACATGACCCACCGCCAGAAGCCCGCGCGCCTGCCGCTCATCGCCGCCTCGGCTCTCGCCGCCGCACTCTGCGTGCTGCCCGCCGCGGGAGCGTCCGCCGCCGAGACCGGTGCCGGGACTGCGACGACCGAGACGGCGATCGCCGGGCTTGCCGGCACGGAGAGCACGGTCGCGGAAACCGCTGCGGCAGACGAAACCGCCGTCGAAGCCTCCGCGCCGCAGGCGCTGCCCGTCGATATCGACGCAGCGGCCGCGGCTCTCGCAGCGACCCCGTGGGCGACCACCGGCGCAGTTGACCAGAACGGCAGCGACGTCGCCCTCGACGACCCCCGCGCAGCGAACTTCGTCGGCAACGCGTACTTCCACGCCGACGGCACCTACACGATGTTCAATCTCGATGACACCCCGAAGCTCCAGGGCGATTGGGAGATGCGCATCGTGAACGGCCAGCTGGCCCGCTGGATCAACGCGAAGAGCACTGCCGGCGACGTGCTCTGGCAGCGCATCGTCCCGATCGTGCAGCTCGACTCCGGCGTCTTCACCTACCGCGTCGTCGACGCCGGCGACCCGGCCCAGTGGGTCGACATCATCCACACCCCCACCGACCACGCCGAGCCCGGCAGCGAGACACCCGGCGACGGCGACGACGACGGTACCGCCGAGTCCGACGATGCGAACGGCGCCGGCGGTGCACCCGCCGAAGGTGCAGGCGAGACTCCGGGCGAGACTCCCGCCGAAGCGCCGACCGCACCCGCAGCGAACGCCGGCGCGAAGCAGCCGGGCGCTCTCGCCGTCACCGGCGGTGCGGGTCAGGGCCTGGCCCTCGGCGGTGCACTGCTCGCGCTGCTCAGCGGTGCGGCGATGTTCGTCGTGCGTGCGGTGCGCCGCCGAGCGATCTGATCGCAGGCTGCGGGCGCACGCCGAAGCGCCGGAGAGCCGGTTCACAGCCTCCGCTGTGGACCGGCGTATGCTTCGGAGGTACTCTGGAGACCTCAGGGGGGAAGCAGAGGAGCTTCCATGGGAACCACGGTGACGCCGCCGCTGGGAGCCGCCACGCTCGTGGAGAACCCCATCGGGGCGGCGATGCGCAAGCCGAACCGGCATCGCGCGGTACTGCCCGCATTGCACTGGCAGGACGCGCCCGCAGCGGTCCTCGCCGAGGCGCTCGAGGCGCGCACCGCGCTCTTCAGCGCGACCGGGGCCTCCGGTTCGGGCAAGACGGTGTGGGCCGAGCAGCTCGACGAGGCGGCGCGGGCGTGGTCGCGCACGCACGCTGACCGGTGGCGCGTCGTCCATGTCAGCGCGACGAAGCACGACCACCAGGTGCCGTTCGCGCTCGCACGCCGCATCATCGTCACCGCGGGCGGCGCCCGCCCCGATCCCGACGCCGAGACCGACCCCGATTCCGACGCCGCGATCAACGGCACCGCGAACGACTGCCGCCGCGCGCTCACGAAGGGACTGTCGAGCAGGCGCCGACTGCTGCTCATCATCGACGATGCACAGTGGATCGACGACGCTTCGCTGCAGGTGCTGCGCGCAGTGGTCTCGCAGCACTGGCCGACCGGGCTGTGCCTCGTACTCGCGGGCCGCACGCCGCGCACGCCGCAGACGAGCGAGATCATCGCGACGGCGGCGCGGCACCCGTGGGGCGCGAAGCGCCGCATCGACTTCCTCCCCCTCGACCCCTCGCAGGCGCGCACCTACATCTCGCGCGTGCACGACCTCGAGCTCTCGCTCGCCCTCGCGACTCGACTGACGGCCGTGTCGCGGGGGCTGCCGCTGCTGCTCGACCACGTGCTCGCGTCGCTTCATTCGGTGTGGCAGCGGAGGCAGGCAGCGGAGCGGGTGCAGCGGCCCCGCTTCGACGAGGACATCACCGACGCACTGATCGCCGAGGCCATGCCCGCCCTCGAGTCGCCGATCGACGAGCACGTGCAGCGGCTCCGGCCGGGAGCCCGTGCAGCGGTCGAGATCGCATCGGTGCTCGATGCCCCGTTGTCCGAGAGCGCGTTCGCGCAGCTCGACGGGGCGCTCGACGCGGGTGCCTCACCCGCACAGGCGATCGCCGACGGAGTGCTCGTGGCGGCCGGCCGCAGCGGCCGGCGCGGCGCCGATGCAACCGTCGAAGGGTACGTCGTGCATCACGATCTGCTCGCCGAGGAGATCGCGAAGAGCCTGTCGGCGCGCCGGCGCGCGCGCATCCTGCGGGCGGCGGCCGAAGTGCTGCCCGCGAGCGATGCCGAGAGCAGGTATCGTGCGCTCGTCTGGGCGCTCGAAGCGCACGGGATCGCAGGCACAGCGCCTGCCGAACCGACCCTCGAGCGGCTGCGCGCAGTCGTGACCGAATCGGCCGAGCGCAGGCTCGTCGAGCGCGTGTTGGGCATCATGCAGCTGGCGATCGACGCCGCACGCCGGCCGGCGCCGCGCATCGCCGAGGGCCTCGTCCTCGAGCTCTACACGCTCGCCATGGCGCTCTCGGCGCTGCCCCGGCTCCTCCCTTTCGTGCCGACGCTCGAAGCGATGCCGCCGTCGCCGCTGCGAGATCTCGCCCTGCTGCACATGCGCGAATTCCGGGGCGACTACGCCTGGGCGCGCGAGTTCGGCGCGCGCATGCTGTCCGAGCTCCCCGCACAACTCTGCGGCACCGGCGGCGGTCGTTTCCGCAGCGCTGCCCCTGCCGAGCAGACGGCTCTGCTCGAAGCTCTGCACATCCGCGCCCACGTGCTGCTGATCCTCGGCATGATGGCCCCGCAGGCGACGCTGCGCAGCGACTTCGGGTTCGCTCCGCTGCGTCAGGCCCGGGAGCTCGCACTGCAGCTCGCCGCGCTGCCGGCCGCGCGTTGGGCAGCCGTCGACCGACGGCTGCGCTGGCTGCCGAGCGCCTCCGACATCGTACTGCGCGCGACGGGGCTGATCTTCTACGGTGCGAGCACCGCCGGCGATTTCGAGCTCGCCCACCTCGAATACGTCACGCTCGCGCAGCGCATCGAGGCCGCCCCTGAACGGACCGCGACGCTCTTCGATGCGTACGTCATTCGAGCGGGGGTGCACGCGAGCCAGGGACGCATCGCGCTCGCCTACAACGACCTCGAGTGCACCCAGGCCATGCTCGCAGCCGGTGTCGCGGGCTGGGGCGAGGGCACGGGCCGCACGATGTTCCTCTACTGCGCCTACCTGCTCGGCAAGTCGACCGAGATCCCCGCGATCGTGCAGGAGTCCTCTGCCACGATCCTCGATGCGATGGATGCCGTCAGCAGGCCGTCGTTCTACGCCCTGCTCGCGGTCATTGCTGCGGAGGCCGGCAATGGGGCCGGCTGGCAGGCATCGGCGCAGCTCATGGAGCAGACGCGCACGACCGACTACGACATCTTCGGGGCCGAGTTCGAGATGTGGGCGCAGGTCGCCTATGCGCGCATGACCGATGACCCGGCGGCGCAGCTCGCGGTATTCGCCGCCGACGGGGAGTTCTCGGAGCGGCTGCTGCGGTCGCAGAACATCTTCGCGTTCAAGGTCGACGCGCTCGCGGCCCTGGGCCGGGCCGAAGCAGCCGATCGCGAGCTCGCCCGGCTCCGCGCGCTGCGCTCCCCCGCCTACGAAGGGGTGCACGGGTCGCTCGACTGGCTCGAAGGCCGGGTGCAAGAGGCCTACGGGCACACACGCGAGGCGATCCGCGCCTATGTGGCGGCGGCGAACTCGGTGGGGCACGACTCGGCCTTCCCCGTGGCGACGGCTCGGGCGGCGGCCGACGCAGGCCGGCTCATGCTCGACGTCGGAAGCGACCTGCGGCGAGCGCGCCGCTACCTGCGCAGCGCACTCGACACGTACACGCGGCTGAACATGGTGCCCGCCGCAGTGCGCATCGGCGGGCTGCTCGATCGCAGTCGCGCGGGGGTCGACAGCGCGCTCGGGCCGATCGAGCATCGGCGCGCCGAGGTCATGTCTTCGGTGCCGGGGGCCGAGCACCTGACCGGCCGCGAACGCGATGTGGTGCTGCTCGCGGCCCAGGGATCATCGAACGCCGAGATCGCTGCCCGCTACGGCATCAGCGTTTCGACCGTCGGCTTCCACATGACGAACGTGCTCGGGAAGCTCGGCATGGCGTCGCGACGCGAACTGCACGACCCCCGGGTCGCCGCGGAGCTGCGGCTCGTCAGCGTGTTGCCGCCGCGCCGCGGCTCGGCACGGCTGACCCGGCGCGAAACCGAAGTGATGCGGCTCGCGCAGGCCGACCGCACGAATGCGGAGATCGCCGACGAGCTCGGCGTCAGCTACCGCACCGTCGCATTCCATATCGAGAATATTCTGCGCAAGCTCGGCCTCTCGAGCCGCCGGCAGCTCGCGGCGCTCTGACCCCGGGCGGGCTCCGCTCCTGGGTACGCCTCTTCGTGCGACTTGCCCTGCCCGCCGAGCGCCGCTCGGCGATCCCTGGCGAAACACCTGGCAATGAGTACCGGACTTCTGACGAGCGCCCGAGCCCGACGGCAACCGAATTCTAAGGTGCCGCATAACCGGGTCAGCCGTACTGACTTCGGCGGGGAACCCACTGGACCACGAACAAGGGGAATTCTGATGCCACGTAATGCGCGAAAGTCTTCTTTCGCAGACCCGTCTCCACGGTCGACGACGAAGTCGACGCGAGGCAAGCACCGGCGGTTGGGCCTCGCAGCGCTCATCGCCGCCGCCCTCACCTTCGCGCCGGCGACGCTGGCGTTCGCCGATGAGCCGCCCGTAGACCCCGCCGCTGCAGCGACGGTCGCTGCCGATGCGGCGGCACCGGCCGTCGAAACGGCGCCGGTCGAACCGCCCCCGGCACCCGAACCCGCACCGGCTCCCGAGCCAGCCCCCGAGCCCGCATCGGCACCAGAGCCGGCCCCCGTTCCCGAGCCCGCACCGGGCCCCGAACTCGCACCGGCTCCCGTCGAGACGCCTCCGGCAGCGCCGTCCGAGACGCCCACGGTCGAGGCCCCGGCGCCCGCGGAGGCGGCTCCCGAAGCGGAGCAGAAGACCACCGCCGACAGTGCGGACGATACTGCGAGCGCAGACCCGGCCGCATCGACCCGGTCGATGCAGGCCCCGACCACCGCCGCCCTGAGCACCGCCGACGCATCCGGCAACAAGGGCAACGACAACCCGGGCAAGAAGATCACCATCTGCCACGCTCTCGGCAACGGCGGCTTCATCGTGATCTCGCCGAATGCGAACGGCGACGCCAGCGGCCACGCCGGCGCGCATCACCAGAACGGACGAGACATCATCCCGCCGTTCGACTACACCCACGACGGCGTCGAGGCCCACTTCCCCGGCCAGAACTGGGACGCCGCGGGCCAGGCCGTCTTCAATAACAACTGCACGGCCCCGATCCCGACCCCCGCTGTCGACGTCGTCGTCGACCAGTGCGTCGCCGCGGGCGAGACTCTGCCGCTGACGGTGACGCTCGAACTCAGCAGTCTCAGCGTCGACCGGACCTACTCGGTCGTGGTCAAGAAGGGCGGTGCCGTCGTCTCCGCGACCTCGTTCACCTCGAGCGGCGCGACGGAGACCCTGCAGATGAACATCAGCGGCGACGGCGAGTACACCGCGACCGTCACCGATGCGGTGAGCGGCCAGGGCAGTAGCGCAGCGTTCACCGTCACCCCCTGCCCCGTTCCGGCCGGCACCCCGGTAGTGGCGCTGCTCGTGAATCAGTGCACCGTGCCCGGCGGCGGCCTACCGACGACCGGCGAGATCGTGCTCCGCAACCTGACGGTGGGCGATGACTACACCGTCAGCGTCGTACGACCGAACGGCGAGCCCGCCTTCTCCGAGAGCTTCACCGCGCAGAGCACGCAGCGAGACCTCGACCTGCCGCTGAGCGGCGAGGGCACCTACACCGCCACGCTCCTGGACCGCACGACCACGATCGAGGCGAGCCCCTTCACCGTCGACCTCGCGCCGTGCCCCGATGCTCCGACGCTCGTGATGACGACGGGGCCCTGCCCGGCACCGGGAGCACCCGATGCCGGCATTCGCGCGATCGAAGTCGTGCTCGCCGGCCTGCAGCCGGGCGCCTCGTATACGCTGACGCTGAGCGATAGCGACGGCCCGGTAACGACCGACGCCTTCGTCGCTCCGGGCTCCGAGCTCACCCGCACGTTCTACGTCGAAGACGCGAGCACCTACACCGCGGCCCTCGCTTCGGGCGATGACGACTCGGGCACCGTGCTCGCCGAGGGCAGCGACGACGTCGAAGCGTGCCCGCCGCCGCAGGGGTACGACCTCGGCATCGTGAAGACCGCGAGCGCGGAGGGTGCGGGCGTCTGGGAGGGCGACACCATCCGGTACAGCCTCACCATCACGAACGCGGGCCCGGCCGCGGCGATCGACCCGGTCGTGAACGACCTGCTCCCCGCAGGCCTTTCGAGCGGGGAGGTCGTGAGCCTGCCGGCCGGCTGGTCGGTCTCGGCCGGCGGCGGGGCGCTCATCGCATTCGCGTACTCCGGCAGCTTCGCGGCGGGCGCGAGTGCGTCGATCGTGCTCGAAGCGGTCGTCGGTCCGGTGCCCGAGGGCACGACCGATCTCACGAACACGGCGTGCGTGACCGTACCGGTCGTGCCGACGGTCGCTCTCGCCGATGTCGGCGGCGGCGACACCGACCCCGGCAACGACTGCTCGAGCGCGACGACCCCCGTCACTCCGCCCGTCGTTCCCCCGGTGGAGCCGCCGGCGACCCCGCCGGCCGTGAACCCGCCGCCGGTGACGCCCGCCGCGACCCCGGTCGTGAAGACCCCGGCGCCCGGGCTGCTCGCCACGACGGGCTCGGCTTCGCAGGGGTCGGTGCTGCTGCTCGACGCGCTGCTCGTACTCGCCGGCATCGGCGCACTCGCCTTCGGATACCGCGAGACCCGCAGAATCGGCAGGAGGTAGCCCGGACAGCATGAAGCGGGGTGTCTCGGGACCGATCGGTCTCGAGACACCCCGCTTCTCGTGCCGCAAGCGCCCGAGTAGCCCGCAGGCTCGCCGCATCAACGTGGGGGCGCCGGCGGCCCGAAACCGAACGGCCGGCACTCCTCGATGCATCCGTCATTCGCCCTTCGTCGCGCCGGCGCGCATCTCGATCCGCAATTGTTCGAGCCCGCACTCGATGGTGCGATGCAGTACTTCGATCGGCGATCCGGGAAAGCAGTATTCGGAGCAGCGGACGCTCCCGTCGGGCGTCGCGACCCCGATGACGACGGTGCCCTCGGGCTTCCCTTCCTCGGCACCCGGCCCGCCCACCCCGGTCGCGCTCACGGCGTAGTCCGCCCCGAGCCGATCTCGCGCAGCCAGTGCCATCGACGCGGCCGTGCGCTCGTTCACGACCGGGCCGCGGGGCACGCCCAGCAACCCGAACTTCACCTCCGGGTGGTACGCCACGACCGCCCCGCGAAACCACGAGCCGGAATCGCGCCCGGCGGCGAGCGCCGCGGCGAGCTGGCCGCCCGTCAACGATTCGGCGACGGCGATCGTCGCACCGAGCCGAGCTGCCGCTTCCGCGATCTGCTCGACGAGACGATCGCTGCGTACGCTCCGAGCGCTTTCGGCCATCCCACCGCTCCTTCCGATCCGCCGGGCCCGCTCACTGACCGCCGGAGCTCTCTCGGTTCTCGATCCCGACGGCGTCTCGGAGCTCTTCGGCATCCCGTTCGTGCCCGTCCTCGTGCATGAAGTCGCTCAGCGCATCCGATATCGCGTTGAGCTTGTGCTGCACCGCCTGGTCGGATCTCTTCTGACTGTTCTGCAGCAGCGCGACGAGCAGAAAGGTGACGATCGTCGTCACCGTGTTGATGATCAGCTGCCAGGTGTCGATGCTGCGAATCAGGAAGATCGAGGGGGCCCACAGCAGTACGAGCAGCACGCAGAAGCAGAAGAACCACGCCCTACTCGCAAGTGCCGATGCCCGTTCGGCGAAACGGTCGAAAGCACCGACCTCATCGGAGACCTCATGTGGCATCTGCGGCGCCTTGCTCGCCATGGGCGACTCCTCTCTGACATCGCATTCCACGCACTGTGGAGCTGCAGGTTTCCGCGCCGGCAGGGCGCTTCCTCCGAGTCTCCCGCCGCCCTCGCGTACCGGAAAGCCCCTTGATGCGCTGCAGTCCGTGATGCTATGACGCGCCCGGGGTGCAGCGCACGGACCGCCGGTACCGCACCGATTTCTCACTCGCACAGAAACCCGTTAAGCTGGAGCCTGCGTGAAAACGCAATCGGGATGTGGCGCAGCTTGGTAGCGCACGTCGTTCGGGACGACGGGGTCGCAGGTTCAAATCCTGTCATCCCGACCAGAAAGCCCCGGAACATCCGCAGAATGATGCGGAAGTTCCGGGGCTTTTCTCGTTTCGCCGGGAGCCGGAGCACGGCTCCGATAATGGTTCGGTATTAACGCCCGCGGACCGAATGAATCAGCGGGAGGAGCTCGCTAAGCTGGCGCCATGACCGCAACTCGTCCTCGGCTAGCCGGTTTATCTGCCCTGATCTCCACGACCGCACTCTTCGGACTGACACTCACCGGGTGCGCCGAAACGTCGCCCGATCCACAACGGCCCAAGATCTCGCAGCAGGCAGAGAGCACGCAAGTGCCGCCTCAGCTGAACACGGATGCGCCCACCAGCTCTGCCGAGGAGGCAGGCGCGCCGGTTCCAGCGGGATGCAACGCGATTCTCCCTCTCGAGATCGTGCGCGACTACAGCGATCAACTGCAGTTGTATATGGAAGGGGCACCGGCGGAAGAGAAGCTCGCCAGCCTGCTCGGACCGGTGACGATGGCGACGATCAGAGCGGGAGTCGAGCCGCAATACTGCGGGTGGGGCATCGATCGCTCCGACGCGATTGCCTACATGGGCGTCGCACTCATAGACGAGGCGTCGAAGGCCGAGCTCCTTGCCGCCCTCCGAGACTCCGTATACGTCGAAGTGGATGCAGACGGGGCAGAAGCTGCATTCCAACAGTCCCAGTCGCCGGAGCACAGGTACGTAGACGCAATCGTGATCGACGGCGACCTGCTCATCGCGGTGACGCATACGATCAGCGGAGATTTCGCGCGCGACGCTTGGAAGACTGTGCAGGCGACGCGCGGCTAGAGACCGATGTCAGCCCATCGGTTCGTCTTGTCTCGGGCATCGCTCACTACGCCTGTCGGGCGGGCAGCCCACTCGTCGACTTCTACAACCAGTGCTCGCTGGGGTGCGAAACCTACGACTGATCCCATTCGTCTACTGTGACCACCGTACCCGCTGGCAGCGCGCGTAGCTCGGCGATGCGCTGCTCCGCGTCGACCGGCTCTCCGCTGAGCGTGAGGGCGCGGAAGCGGTACTCGTCCGCCCGCTCGTAAATCGCGATCAGCGCGTCGACATGCATTGTGTAGGTCGTCGGGAAGTCATCGCCGGCATGAGATAGGAGTGCGCCCGGCCCAGCGATACTTCGCCACTCGTGCGGTTCCGGGCACTCGCAGACCCCACCGGAGAAGCGCTCGGCGCAGTAGACGTAGCTGCCGTCTTCGTGAACGTAGGCAGGTGCGGCGAGTGTTCCGAGGCCCGAGTCCCAGCCGGGCAGAGGGTGTGCCGTGCCGGCCTCGTCAGTCCAACTCAAGTGCGTATAGAAGGCGAGCATTATGCAGTCCTCTCCGTGGTGCAGTTGCTGACCAGGTTGCCAGGTACCGATGACACCGGCGCCGTCGGAAAGTTCGCGCCAAACGCCCGGCTTGCCATCGACACGCAATTTGCAGGCAATCACCCAGCGCTTACTGATCGGTTTCGACCCGCTTCGAGCAGTTCTATTGGCTCTGCTTTTGCCGGCGCGATGGAATGAACGTCAGAAGCCAGGGAATGGTGAACAAGATGGGCAGCAGCAGGTCTTGAAAGACCACCGGCCGGTCCAGCTCGGAGCGCAGAATGAAAAACATTACCCACGCACCGACTGCGAATATGAAGAAGAGTACCCGCAAGACGAGAAACAGCGTCCGAATTGGGTGGACCGCGATCTTCAGAAGAAGCGTCACCAAAATGATAATGACGGGAATTGCGAAGACTAGCATCACCGATGACCATAGCAAGGTACGGCTTCGGGTTCGATCTCATGATGAGCGCGCTGGATACAGGCCGTGCAGCAAGCTTCCGGTTGCACCTTGAGGCGGAACTCCCCTTCGACTACACCGCCAGCGTGGCGATGACGACCGGCAGCACCTGCCCCGGCCAGGTCGCGCGCAGCGTCAGCACGCCCTCGGGCTCGACGTACGACGCGTCGAGCACACGCCGCACGGTGAGGGTCGCCGACTCGCTCTCGAGCACCGACACGTCGCCGTCGAGACCGACCTGGGCGGAGGTCACGTCGGGCACGACGGCACCGGACTCGCCCGAGCCGCGCACCCTCACCTTGATCTCGCGGTCGCGATGCTCGCCTGCCGGGTTCACGCCGACCTCGTCGGCCTCGCGCCCGCCCACCGCGATGGTGCGGGCGAGCACCGCACGGAACACGGGGTCGCCGACGGCATTGCTGATCCAGCGCTCGCCGAGCACCCCGTGATCAGAGGTGCCGAGCAGAAACCGCTCCCCCGCTTCCGTCGGAGCGCCGCGGTACACGAGGGGCACGTGGTAGACGGTGCCGTCGCCGGCGGTGAGCAGATGGCCCTCCATGCCGACCTCGCCATCGGGGTCGTCGAACCGGTAGGCGCCGACCGGTGTCAGCGCGGCGATATCGCCGGTGAACCAGGGTTGCTCGGGCAGCCAGGCCGCCAGCAGTTCGAGCTTCGACGGGCTCATGGTGGTCTCGTAGATCAGTGCCATGACTCGACCCTAGAGCATGCGCGAAGGCCCCGCACCCTGCCGCGAACGGGCGGGGTGCGGGGCCTTCGGCCGAGGAAACCTACTTCTGGTTCTTGAGGCGCGATGCCGCGCGGGCGCGGGTCGTCGCGTCGAGCGCGACCTTGCGGATGCGCACGACCTCAGGGGTCACCTCGACGCACTCGTCCTCGCGGGCGAACTCGAGCGACTCCTCCAGAGTGAGGATGCGCGGCGGCGTCATCGACTCGAAGTTGTCGGCGTTCGCCGAACGCATGTTCGTGAGCTTCTTCTCCTTGGTGATGTTCACGTCCATGTCGTCGGCGCGCGAGTTCTCGCCGATGACCATGCCCTCGTACACCTCGGCGGTCGGCTCCACGAAGAAGCTCATGCGCTCTTGCAGGGCGATCATCGCGAACGGGGTGACGACACCGGCGCGGTCGGCGACGATCGAACCGTTGTGGCGGGTCGTGATGGTGCCGGCCCACTCGCCGTAGCCGTGGGCGATCGCGTTCGCGATGCCGGTGCCGCGGGTCTCGGTCATGAACTCCGAACGGAAGCCGATGAGGCCGCGAGACGGAACGATGAACTCCATGCGCACCCAGCCGGTGCCGTTGTTCACCATGTTCTCCATGCGGCCCTTGCGCGCCGCGAGCAGCTGGGTGATCGCGCCGAGATGCTCCTCGGGGGTGTCGATGGTGAGGTGCTCGTACGGCTCCTGCGTCTTGCCGTCGACGACCTTGGTGACCACCTGGGGCTTGCCGACGGTGAGCTCGAAGCCCTCGCGGCGCATGTTCTCGACGAGGATCGACAGGGCGAGCTCGCCGCGGCCCTGCACCTCCCACGCATCGGGACGGCCGGTGTCGAGCACGCGCAGCGACACGTTGCCGATGAGCTCGCGGTCGAGGCGATCCTTGATCATGCGGGCGGTGAGCTTGTGACCCTTCACCTTGCCGACGAGCGGCGAGGTGTTCGCGCCGATGGTCATCGAGATCGCCGGCTCGTCGACCGTGATGATGGGCAGCGGGCGCGGATCGGCGGCGTCGGCGATGGTGTCGCCGATCGTGATGTCCTCGATGCCCGCGATGGCGACGATGTCGCCCGCGCTGGCGCGCTCGGCCGGGTAGCGGGTGAGCGCCTTGGTCAGCATGAGCTCCGTGATGCGCACGTTCTGCACCGAGCCGTCGTGCTTGATCCAGGCGACGGTCTCGCCCTTCTTGATCTCGCCGTGGTGCACGCGCAGCAGCGCGATACGGCCGAGGAACGGCGAGGAGTCGAGGTTGGTGACATGCGCCTGCAGCGGGTGCTCGTCATCGTAGACGGGGGCGGGCACGCGGGCCAGGATGGTCTCGAACAGCGGCTCGAGATCGGGGTTGTCGGGCAGCTGTCCGTCAGCGGGGCGGTTGTGCGACGCTGCGCCGGCGCGGCCCGAGAGGTAGACGGTCGGCACTTCGAGCACCGAGTCGATATCGATGTCGGGGTGATCCTCGGCGAGATCCGAGGCGAGACCGAGCAGCAGATCCTGCGCATCGCTCTCGACGCCCTCGATGCGGGCGTCGGGGCGATCGGTCTTGTTGATCGCGAGGATCACGGGGAGCTTCGCTTCGAGCGCCTTGCGCAGCACGAAACGGGTCTGCGGCATGGGGCCCTCGGCCGAGTCGACGAGCAGCACGACGCCGTCGACCATCGAGAGGGCGCGCTCGACCTCGCCGCCGAAGTCGGCGTGGCCCGGGGTGTCGACCACGTTGATGGTGATGGCACCGTTCTCCGCGTGCAGCCCCTCGTACGAGATGGCCGTGTTCTTCGCGAGGATCGTGATGCCCTTCTCGCGCTCGAGATCGTTCGAATCCATCACGCGGTCGCCGACCTCTTCGTGAGCGTCGAACGAGTTGGTCTGCGTCAGCATGGCGTTGACCAGAGTGGTCTTGCCGTGGTCGACGTGTGCGACGATTGCGACATTACGGAGGTCTTCGCGAGTTGCGAGAGCCATAGAAGTGGAGTCCTAACGAGACGGGCGGAGCGTCGGCGTGGCGGGATGCCGGGCGCGATGGGGATCGATTCCCGCATGGCACAATGAAGGCCGACGTACAATCTTAACGGATCGCGGGGCGTTTCGTCTCCCAGCTTCGACCGGAATCGGGGAATGCGGGCGCGATGCGACGGGCCGCCCGCCGCCGCTCGCCCGCACTCCCCGTGCGCGGCTCGTCGGGTGCTTAACCCGCTCCCAGCTCGATCTGCGCGCCAGGGATCGCCGCGAGCAGATTCTTCGTGTACTCGGTGCGCGGAGACTCGAACACCTCGTCGGTCGTCGACTGCTCGACGATGCGGCCCTGCTGCATGACGCAGACGCGGTCGGCGATTAGGCGCACGACGGCGAGGTCGTGCGTGATGAAGAGGTAGGTGAGCCCCAGATCGCGCTGCAGTTCGGCGAGCAGGTCGAGCACCTGCGCCTGCACGAGCACGTCGAGCGCCGAGACCGCCTCGTCGAGCACGAGGATGTCGGGCTTCAGTGCGAGACCGCGCGCGACCGCGACGCGCTGGCGTTGGCCGCCCGAAAGCTCGTTCGGGTAGCGCGTCGCGAGCTCGCGCGGCAGCGCCACCTGGTCGAGCAGCTCGAGCATGCGCGCCTTGCGGCTCGTCTGGTCGCCCACGCCGTGGATCTTCAACGGCTCGATGATCGTGTTGCCGATGTTGTGCAGCGGGTCGAGCGATCCGTACGGATCCTGGAACACCGGCTGCAGCGTGCGCCGCAGATCGAAGAGCTTGCGGCCCGAGAGGCCCGCGGTCTCCTGACCCGCGATGCGGATCGAACCCGACGACGGCTTCTCGATCTGCAGCACCATCTTGGCGATGGTCGACTTGCCCGAACCGGATTCGCCCACCAGCGCCATCGTCTCGCCGCGGTTCACGGTGAACGAGGCATCGGCGACGGCGTGGAAATCCTCGGACCCGAAGTTGCCTTTGCGCAGCTTGTAGATCTTCCCGAGGCCGGAGACCTCGATCACGGGCTCGCCATGACCCGCCTGCGGCCGTTCGGTCTCGGCGAGGGCCGCGAGGTCGAACGTCGACGTGGGCGCGGTCGGCAGGGTCGGCTCGGTTCCGATGCGGCGCGAGGCGAGGCTCGGCGCCGCCGAGACCAGTCGGCGCGTGTAAGGATGCTGCGGGTTCTGCAGGATCTCGCGGCTCGGCCCGGACTCGACGATGTCGCCCCGATACATGACGATGAGCTTCTCGGCGCGCTCGGCCGCGAGGCCGAGGTCGTGCGTGATGAAGACGACTGCCGTGCCGGTCTCGCTGGTGAGCGACGCGAGATGGTCGAGCACCACCTTCTGCACAGTGACGTCGAGCGCCGATGTGGGCTCGTCTGCGATGAGCAGGTCGGGATTCGCTGCCAGACCGATGCCGATCAGCGCGCGCTGCTTCATGCCGCCCGAGAATTGGTGCGGGTACTGCTTCATCCGCTGCGCAGCGTTCTGCAGACCGGCCTGCTCGAGCACCTCGGCGGCGCGCCGCTTGACCTCCTTGCGCTCCGTGGCGACGCCGTTGGCGCGGATCGCCTCCTCGACCTGGAACCCGATCGACCAGACCGGGTTGAGGTTCGACATCGGGTCCTGGGGCACGAGCCCGATCTCGCGGCCGCGGAGCCGCTCCATCTCGCGTCGCGGCAGGTTCGCGATCTCGCTCCCCTTCCAGAGCACCGAACCGTCGGTGATGCGCCCGGTGCCGGGCAGAAGGTTGATGACGGCGTGCATGGTCGTCGATTTGCCCGACCCCGACTCGCCGACGATCGCGACCGTCTCACCCGGGTAGACGTCGAAGCCGACGCCGTGGAGCACCTCGTTGGGGTCCTTCTTCTTGCCGAACGCGACGCGCAGGTCGCGAACGCTGAGCAGCGGTTCCACCATGGCTCCCTTGCTGTTCTCGGTCGTCTCGCTCATCGCTGGGCCCTCGCCTTCGGGTCGAGGGCGTCGCGCACCACTTCGCCGAGCATGACGAAGCCGAGCACCGTGATGGAGAGCGCCAGTGAGGGGTAGAGCAGCGGCATCGGATCGGTGCGCAGCGAGAGCTGCGCCGCGCTGATGTCGTTGCCCCAGCTGATGAACTGCCCGGGCGGCAGGCCGACGCCGAGGAAGGAGAGCACCGATTCCGCGACGATCGCGGACGACAGCGAAAGCGTCGTCACGACGATCGCCGGGGCGAGCGCGTTCGGCAGCACGTGACGCAGGAGCGTCGCGAAACGCGACAGGCCGAGCGCTAGGGACGCCATCACGAAGTCCGCGTTCTTGACGCGCAGGATCTCGCCTCGCACGATGCGGGCGGTGATGGGCCACGAGAACCCGCCGATCGCGAGCGCGATGACGAGCGGGTTGCGGTGCGCCGAGAGCACGCTCATCACGACGACTGCGGCGAGGATGTACGGGATCGAGAAGAAGATATCGCCGATGCGGGAGAGGATCGAGTCGAGGGGCCCGCCGAAGAATCCGGCAAGGGCGCCCATGATCGTTCCGACGACGAAGGTGATCATGATCACGATCAGGCCGACGGATACCGATGTGGGAGTGCCGTAGATGATGCGCGAGTACACGTCGCAGCCCTGCTTGTTGTATCCCAGCGGATGCCCGGCGCTCGGGTCGCCGTTCGAGTTCGCCAAGGTGCAGGCCCTCGGGTCCACGTGAGCGAAGACCGAGGGGAACAGGGAGATGAGGATCACCACGAAGATGATCACGGCCGAGATCCAGAACATGGGGCGCCGGCGCATGTCGCGCCAGGCATCGAGCCACAGGTTCGATTTCTTGTCGTCGATCTTGACGGCGTCGACGGCGTCGACCGGGGTCTCTTCGAACGGAGCGACGAAATGGACGAGGGCGGGGCGCTGCGGCTCAGGCATAACGGATCCTCGGGTCGAGTACGGCGTAGAGGAGGTCGACGACGAGATTGACGCCGAGATAGATCAGCACCATCAGGGTGACGAATGAGACGACGGTCGCATTCTCGCCCTTGAGGATGGCTTGGAAGAGCACATTGCCGACACCGGGGACGTTGAAGATGCCCTCCGTGACGGTCGCACCGACCATGAGGACGCCGAAGTCGGTCGCGGTGTTCGTGATCGTCGGGATCAGCGAGTTGCGCAGCACGTGCACGGGAACGACCCGTCGCTGGCTCAGGCCCTTGGCGTACGCCGTGCGCACGAAGTCCTGATTGAGCGTGTCGATCACCGAGGAACGTGTGAGTCGCATGCTCGTCGCATACAGGCTCGTACCGAGGACGATCGCGGGCAGAATCAGGTCTTGCGTCGGTGCGCCCGAGCCGACGGTCGGGCTGAACCACTCCAGCTTCAGCCCGAGCCCGAACTGGGCGATGAACGCGATCACGAAGATCGGGATGCTCAGGAATAGCAGCCCGATGATCAGGTTCACGTTGTCGAACAGCTTGCCCTTGCGCAGTCCCGAGAAGAGTCCGATCACGACCGCGAGCACGAGTTCGATGACGATCGCCATCGCGGCGAGCTTGATCGTTATGGGGAACGTCCGGGCGAGGATCTGGGATACGGGTTCGCCGGAGAAGCTCGTACCGAAGTCGCCGACCAGGATGCCCTTCAGGTACAGCAGGTACTGCACGAAGAACGGCTGGTCGAGGTGGTACTGTTCGCGCAGGCGCTCGAGCACCGCTTCGCTCGGCTGCTTGTCGCCGAACATCGCGGCGATCGGGTCGCCGGGCATGGCGAACACCATGAAGTAGATGAGGAAGGTGGTGCCGAGGAGCACCGGGACCACCTGGAGAATTCGGAAGAAGAGGTATCTCAGCATGTTGCGCTGCCCTTCTCCGTGAGGTCGTTGAACATGTCTGTCGATCTTTCGCAATCGCTATGCGAGCCGGGCCGCGGACGACGTTGTCCGATCCCGCCGGTACGTGGGCTGGACGAGACGGATTCGACGTCTCGTCCAGCGCGGAGGCCCCGGGCTCAGCGCCCGGGGCCTCCGTTTCTGGGTGGGTGCGCTACTTCTTCGTGATCTCGTTGAAGATCGGCACCGAATTCCAGCCGAACGTGACGTTGTCGACGTTCTCGCCGTAGCCGCCCGTGGTTCCCTGGTACCAGAGCGGAATCGAAGGCATGTCCTCGAACAGGATCTCCTGCGCCTGGTTCAGCTTCTCATTGCGGGCTGCCGGGTCGCTCTCCTGCACCGCCTCGTCGAGCACCTGGTCGAACGCGGGGTTCGCGTAGAAGCCGTGGTTCGAGCTGGCGTTCGTGTAGTAGAGCGGCTGCATGTAGTTGTACGCACCGGGGTAGTCGCCCTGCCAACCGGCACGGAACGGCCCGCCGACGGTGTCGGCTTCACGATCGTCGAGGAACGCCGCGAACGTCGGGTAGAGCTTCGGTGCGGCGGTGATACCGAGGTTCGTCGACCACTGGTTCGCTACGGCTTCGACCCATACCTGGTGCGGGCCGTCGGAGTTCGTCGCGACCTCGAGCGTGCCTTCGAAGGGGCTGATCGCGTCGGCTTCTGCCCACAGCTTCTTGGCCTCGTCGAGGTTGAAGTCGAGCTTCTCCGAGCCGGCGAGCCCCTCGGCGTAGCCGTCGACCACCGGGGAGGTGAAGTCTTCGGCGGGCACGTTCGTGCCTTCGAAGATGACGTCGATGATCTCTTCGCGGTCGAGGGCCATCGAGAGCGCAGCACGCCGCTTCTTGCCTTCCTCGTCCAGTCTGAAATGCTCGAGGTTCGTCGAGATCGAGAGCGTCGTAGTCAGTGCGCCCGCCTGGTTGATCGCCCGGTCGCCGAGCTCGTCCTGGAACACGGCGAACGAGGTGTCGGGAATCTGGTCGAGGACATCGAGGTTGCCGGCGAGCAGGTCGGTGTACGCCGCGTCGAGCGATGCGTAGACCTTGAACTCGATTCCGTCGTTCGCCACCTTGCGGGGGCCGACGTACGTGTCGTTCTTCACGAGGCTGATCGACTCGTCGTGCTTCCAGGCGTCGTCGCTCGCGAACTTGTAGAGTCCGTTGCCGATGGGCGCCTGCCCGTAGGCCTCCATGTCCTCGAATGCGACATCGGGCAGCGGGTAGAACGCCGAGTAGCCCAGTCGGTCCGGGAAGTCGGGGCTCGCCTCGACGGTGAAGGTGTGGTCATCGACGATCTTCAGGCCTTCCATGGCCTCGACGGGCTCGGTCTCGCTGAAGCCCTTGATCGTGCCGAAGAAGGACTGGTTGTCGAGCGCGTTGTCGATGTTCGCGGAGTAGTTCCACGCGTCGACGAAGTTCTTGGCGAGCACCGGGGTTCCGTCCGAGAACACGGCATCGTCGCGCAGCTTGACTTCCCAGGTGGTCTTCGCATCGTCCATCGGCTCGATCGACTCGGCGACGCCCATCTGCGTCGCGCCGTCGGCATCGTAGTAGACCAAGCCTTCCCAGAGCGCGTCGACGACCTTGCCGCCGCCGACTTCAGAGGTGGCCGCCGGAATCAGAGCCTTCTGCGGCTCCGTGTTGTTGACGGTGATGACGTTGCCCGAGGTCCCCTCGCTGCTGTTGCCACCGCTCGATGAGCAGCCCGACAGCGCGAGTGCGCCGGCAGCGGCCAGCGCGATGAACGCGAGACCCTTCCGTGATCGCTTCACTTCGTTTCCTCCTTGAAATCCCCATCCGGTCGCGGCGGACAGTCTTTGTCGCGCCTATTCGCCGATGGGTATCGATTGTTACGGGGACCACCCTAGCTTTCCGGTGGAGCCGCACCTGCGAACTTCCTGGAGCCGTGACTCCATCGTGATTCGGTTGTGCAGAACCCTGCAAAAGGCGACCCGACGACCGCTCGGGAACTGTGCGAATCCGACATTCCTCGAGGCTTCGACGATACGCTGGGGCAGTGCACCGACCCGCAATCCGCAATCGCCTCCGGTGGGAGGTCGCTATCGTGCTCGCCCTCTCGTTCGGGGCCTCGGGCGTGTACGCGATCGTACGTATCGTCGAACGGGTCACGCGCGACACCGCGCTGGCCGAGCAGACCGCGAGCATCAACACATCGCTCGCCGAGCGGCCGGTATTCGATCTGATCTTCCAGCTGCTCTCGTTCGTCTTCGGGCTCGCGCCGGTCGCGCTCGTCGTGTTCCTGCTCTGGCGCGAACGCGCGCCTCGCCTCGGGAGACTCGGCCTCGGAGCACCGAGCGCGGGCGGCCGGTGGCGCTGGCCGAGCGAGGCCGGTGCGGGCTTCGCCCTCGCCGCGATCATCGGCGTCCCCGGTCTCGTCTTCTACGTCTTCGCGAAGCAGATCGGCATCAACACGACCGTGGTGCCCGCGGCGCTCGACGCCTACTGGTGGACGGTGCCCGTGCTCGTGCTGCAGGCGCTGAAGGCGGCCCTCGGCGAGGAGCTCATCGTGGTCGCCTACCTCTTCGACCGGCTCCGCCGGCTCGGCGTCGGGCCGCTCGCGACCATCGTCGCGAGCGCGCTGCTGCGCGGCAGCTACCACCTCTACCAGGGCTTCGGCGGGTTCATCGGCAACGTCGTGATGGGTCTCGTCTTCGGCTACGCGTATCGCAGATGGGGGCGATCGCTGCCCCTCATCGTCGCGCACTGGGTGCTCGACATCGTGAGCTTCGCCGGCTACGCGGTCGCGCTCGCCCTGTGGCCGGGCGTCTTCGCGGCGCCGACGCCGTAGCGCGGATCGCTACCCGGGCTGGATCGTCGAGACCATGGCCGCGGTAAGGCCCCAGATCTCGTCGTACAGTTCAGGGGCCGCGGCGCAGCTGTGCGCCGGTTTCAGCACCGTGTACGAGCCGGTCGCCGTGCGCTCGATGCCCCACTGCTCGCGCATCGCCGAGCAGGAATCGGGCAGCTGGTCGATGAGCGGCGAACCGATGAGCACGAGCTGTTCGCCCCTGATCTCGTACTGGGGCCAGCCGAACTTGCCCGAGATCTGCGCCGTGATGCCCCACAGGGGCACGTTCATGTCGCCGGTCGGGCCGGGGTCGACCGCCGGCGGCTCGTCGGCCGCCTCCTTGGTCTTCGTTGTGTCCTTCTTCTCGCCGTCGGCCTTGCCTTCGGTCTCCGTCGTGGGCTTCGCGCTCGTCGCGGGCTCCGAAGTCTTCGCCGGGGCAGTGGTCTCGGCCGTGGCCGCATCGTCGCCCGCTCGCGCGAGATTCATCACGACGATCGATGCGATGAGTGCGAATACCGTCACGAGGCCGACGATGATCCACGGCTTCGCGTTCGCCGATCGCGTGCTGCCTCCGCCGCGAGGAGTTTTCGCCGGCGGCTGCGCTGGGCCCGGGGCGCCCTCGGGCTGCTCGGGCTTCGTGGTCGGCAGAGGCGACGTCTTGATGCGCTCGGCCTGCTCGAAGGCGAGCCGGTCGCGTGCGGGCACGGGCTGCGACTCGCCGGCTGCGGGCTCCGCCGGGCCGAAGAGCTCCTCGAATGGGTCCTTACTCACGCCCCCACCCTAACCCTGCCACAGCTCATATTCCGCATCGGGCGCCTAGGAGAACGCCCGGCCGATCGTCTCGCGCCGCGCTGCGAAGCCCGCGACCCGTGCGAAATGGCGGTCCATGATTCCTGCGTCGCGCAGCGCAATGGTGCCGGCGTCGCCCCGTTCGATTCCCGCCCGCCACCGCTCGGCGATGAGCGCCATGCGCGTGTCGACGGCATCGAGCAGCTCACCGGGTGCCACCCCGCCGTACGCCTGGCAGACGAGGCCGATGCGACCCGCGGCCTCCGCGGTCGGGATCTCCCGCAACAGCGGAACTCCCGACCAGCAGAGGAAGGCGAGGTCGTCGATCGGGCGACCGGGGCCGGCCCGATCCCAATCGATCATGCCCGAGAACTCCCCGTCGACGACCACCCAGTTGTAGAGGCCGGGGTCGTTGTGGCAGATGATCTCGCCGGGGTCGAGGGGGCGAGCCCCCTGGCGCCACTCGAGGCCCCGCGCGTCGAAGTCGGCGACGGCGTCGTGGAACCGTCTGAGCCAGGCGGCCGCTGCGGCGAGCGCGCGGTCATCGGGCTGCTGCTTCTCGGGGTCGAGCGTGAGTCCGGGCAAGTAGTCGAGCACTTCGCGCCCGTCGTCGTCGAATCCGTGCACCCGCGGGATGCCGTCGAGGCCGCGCTCGTGCAGGTGGGCGAGCAGCGCATGCACCGCCGTCGTCCATGGGCCGACGGGCCGGTGCACGCTGACGGTGCCGTCGGAGTTCTGGATGCGCCAGACTCCGCCCGACCCTCCCGGAAGGTGTTCTTCGCTCGTCACAGTTCGACTGTAATGCGTGCCGCCTGCGCGCCGTCCGTTCAGGTGCGGTGCACCTGCTCCTCGACCTCGCGCAGCGAGAGCGCCGGGGCCGCTTCGGGCAGCCCGTGCACCTGCACGTGCAGTCGCTCCATGCGGGTGTCGAGCTCGGCCGCAGTGTCGGCCGCGTTCTTCAGCTCGTCGAGCAGGGTGCTCGGCACATGCCGGGCGTACTTGTAGTAGATCTTGTGCTCGAGGCTCGCCCAGAAATCCATCGCGATCGTGCGGAACTGCACTTCGACCGGCACATCGACGCGGCCGCTCGATAGGAACACCGGCACCGAGATGATGGTGTGCAGGCTCTTGTAGCCGTTCGGTTTCGGGTGCTTGATGAAGTCCTCGACCTCGAGGATGGTGATGTCGTCCTGCTGCGTGAGCAGGTCGAAGAGGCGGTAGACGTCGCGGATGAAGGCGCACGTGACGCGCACGCCGGCGATGTCGTAGATCTGACCGCGAATGGCGTCGAAGTCGGTGGCGACGCCGCGGCGGTCCATCTTCTCGACCAGGCTGTCGACGCTCTTCACGCGGCTCGACACGTGCTCGATGGGGTTGTACTCGTGCATGTGCAAGAACTCTTCGCGCAGGATCGCGAGCTTCGTCTCGACCTCCTGCATCGCGAAGCGGTACTCGAGCAGGAACCGTTGCATCTGATCGCCGAGAGTCCGCAGCGCGCTCGCCGAGATCGTGATCTCGTCGCCTTCGCCTGCACTGTCGAACTGCGGCGCATCGAACGGGCCGGTCGCTGAGCTGCTCATATCGTCCAGGGTAGCCCCCGCCACTGACGATGGGCCCGGAATCGCGGCCGACGGTTCGCTCACAGCATGATCGGCCGGGATTGCGGGGAAGAGTCTGCCTCTCGGCCACCCGCTTCTGTTAGCGTGGCGATGACCGGGTACCGTCGCCACGGGCCCGGCACGAACTCAGCACGCTCTCGCTTGGAGGAATTATGCCGAACACCATCGTGAACAAGGCCAGCGCCGTCTGGAACGGAGAGCTGTTCACCGGCTCGGGTACCACCAGCCTCGACTCCTCGGGAGCCGGCACGTTCTCGGTGAGCTGGAAGGCCCGCGGTGAGGAATCGGGCTCGACGACCACGCCGGAAGAGCTCATCGCCTCGGCGCACGCGACCTGCTACTGCATGCAGTTCTCGAACATGCTCACGGAGAACGGCACTCCCCCGACGCAGCTGAACGCCGCGGCTGAAGTCGACTTCACCCCGGGCACGGGTATCACCGCGATCCGCCTCACCGTCGTCGGCACCGTCGACGGCATCAGCGCAGAGGACTTCGCGCGCATCGCGAACGATGCGAAGGTGAACTGCCCGGTATCGAAGGCGCTCGCCGCGGTCGACATCTCGCTGACGGCGTCGCTGGCATAGGGATCATCGCGGGCTGCGCCCGCCGAACGGCCGCCGCGACCTCGGTGTTCGAGGCCCGGCGGCCGTCGCCGTTTCAGGGCGCGATCGCAGGGGCCGTCTCGGGCTGCCGCAGCAGCGCCCATACGGCGAAGCGCATGTCCGGGATATCGAGATCGACACCGGTGAGATCCGCGAATCTCTGCAACCGGTATCGCACGGTGTTGTGGTGCACATGCAGGCGCCGCGCCGCTCGCCCGATATCGCCCCAGTGATCGATCGCCACCCGCACGGTGGCGAGCAGGTCGCGGTCTTTCGCGACATTGCTCGCAAGCATCTGCTCGAGCCCGCGGGGCACTCGGCCGCGGATCGGCAGCTGCTGGGCGAGGAGCTGATCGAGCAGCAGTGGAGCCCAGAACTCTCCCGGCGTCGCGACCCCGCTCCGCCCTTCGCGCAGCAGCGCGTTCAGCACGCGGTCGGCGGTGGCGGCGGATCCCGCGACGTCGTGCGGGGCATTCGCATGACTTCCGATACCGACGGCGACTTCGATGTCGACGCGTTGCAGACTCTCGACGAAGTAGCCGGCGAGCAGGCGCGCGCCTGTCGCGTCGCATTCGTGCGGGTCGCCGCCGCAGTCGAAGTGCACGATGTGCAGGCGGTCGCCGTCGGCGACCGTGACCGCCTCGTTCTGCACCGACCATGAGGAGTTGGCGACGAGCACGCGGAAGTCGGCGAGGCGAATGGACTGGGCTTCCGGATGCTCGGGTGCAACGGTGAAGGAGATGACGTGCGCCCCGCGGCCGAACGAGCGCCCGGTGACGCCCAGCTCCAGCAGCGCCGCCTCCACTCGTCTCCCCGCCAGCAGATCGAGCGCCGCGTCGTCCCGGGTGATCCGCTCGTCCTCGCGCCGCCGCAGGTCGGCCACGAGGATCTCGCTCATCTGCGCTGCTGCCGCCTGCAGCGTCGCGGTGTCGTCCTCGGCGAACGCCGGCGACGCGCGGGCGAACCAGATCGTCCCGACCAGCCGTCCGCGCGACCGGATCGCGACGACCAGTCTCGGCCCGAGGCCCGCGGCTGCATCGGGCGCGACTTCAAGGACGTCCTCGCCGCGGATCAGGCTGGCCTGAACGCCCTGCGCGTTGAACACCTGTTGCAGGTATCCGGGCATGCGCCGCTGCATGATGGCGTTGCGCCTCGCTTCGTCGATCGGCGCCGCAAAACGCGAGTACGCGAGCATCTGGAAGTCCTGGTCCTCCACGATGATGTGGCCCCGTAGCGAGTCCGCGGCGCGATCGACGATATCCACGATCTCGCTCTGCGCTTGCTCGTCCTCGAGGATACCGGGCACCGGAGAGTCGTACTTGAGCTGCTTCACGAGGCGGGAGATCGAGGCCGGTGTCGCTTCGGCTCGAACCGCCATGACGGGGGTGTCCGTGGGCCCCAGCTCCGGAAGCAGGGGCTTCGCGCCCACGACGATGACGAGCTCCGCCCCGGCTGCGCATGCCTGCCCGTACGCATCCCGCAGTTCGGCGGCACCCGCGAGCGTTCGCGTCTCGACTGCGATGCGCTGCACGGGCGCCGGGCGCCGGTGCAGCGAGACCTGCTCCGGCAGATCCTCGAGCGCATCGAGTATGCGGCCGAGCGGCAACGGTGTCGCCAGCGCGATGAGCTCCATTCACTTCCTTTGGTCGATCGACTGTTTTTCTGCTCTGAACTTTAGTCGAATCACCAGAGTTTATGGCGAGCGCCGTACCTAGAGTGAGTGCAGCACAATCGTTCGCCTAGGCCAGGCGGCCCCTGCCCGTACCAGTGCAGACGGCCGCGCCGCACCGGTGCAGGCGGCCCCGCAGGCCCGCGAACCCGAAGCTTCGAGGAGGAAGCACATGTCACCACGCACACTCGGATTAGGAGTCGTCCAGATCGGCGGCATTCAGCCTGAGGACAGCCGTACCGATGTGGTGGCCCGCCTGGTCGCCCACCTGCGCACGGCGTGCGCGCGCGGAGCGGAGTTCGTCGTCTTCCCCGAACTCACCCTCACGACGTTCTTTCCGCGCTACTGGTTCGAGGACGAGGGCGAAGCCGACCAGTACTTCGAGCGGGAGATGCCCAGCGACGAGACGGCGCCGCTCTTCGCTGCGGCGGCAGAGCTGAAGTGCGGCTTCTACCTCGGCTACGCAGAACTCACTCCGGACGGCCACCACTACAACACTTCGATCCTGGTGGACAGCACCGGCAGCATCACCGGCAAGTATCGCAAGATCCATCTGCCGGGCCACGACGACAACCGCGCAGAGCTCCCGCACCAGCACCTCGAGAAGAAGTACTTCGAGGTCGGCGATCTCGGTTTCGGAGTATTCGAGTCCCAGGGGCTCAAGATCGGTATGGCGCTGTGCAACGACCGCCGCTGGCCGGAGGTCTACCGCATGCTCGCGCTGCAGGGCGCCGATCTCGTCGTCCTCGGGTTCAATACCCCGATGGTGGTGCCCGGCTGGCAGGAGGAGCCGCATACGAAGATGCACAGCCACCTGCTGTCGCTCGCCGCGGGCGCCTACCAGAACGCGCTCTGGGTCGCGGCCGCCGGCAAGAGCGGCACCGAGGATGGCGTCTATATGATCGGCGGATCGGCCATCGCATCGCCGAGCGGCGAGATCGTGGCGAAGGCGATCTCCGACGGCGACGAAGTGCTCGTTTCGCATATCGATCTCGACCTATCGACCCCGTTCCGCGAGAGCGTCTTCGACTTCGCGGCGCATCGCCGCCCAGAGTTCTACTCGCTCATCACCGAACGCACAGGCCGCGGAGAACCGCTCCCGGTCCCCGGATTCTAGCCCCCAGCACTGCGACGAGGAGAAACACATGACCTACACCCTGTTCCGCGGCGGCACCGTTGTCAGCAGCACGGGCAAGACCCGCACCGACGTTCTGGTATCGAACGGCACCGTGATCGCGGTCGGCGAGGTTCCGGGAGTCGCTCCCGAGAACACCGAGATCGTCGACTGCACCGGCATGCTGCTCCTGCCCGGCGGCGTCGACGTGCACACGCATCTCGATGCCCCGATGTTCAACACCACGACCGCCGACGACTTCGAGACCGGCACGATCGCCGCGGCCATGGGCGGCACCACCACCGTCGTCGACTTCGCCTCCCAGCTGCCCGACGAGACACTGCCGAACTCGTTGCAGGCGCACCGCGACAAGGCGGCCGGTAAGGCCGCGATCGACTACGGCATGCACATGGTCGTGAACAACCTGTACAAGGGCGCGATCGAAGACCTTTCGACGATCAAGGAGGAGGGGGTCAGCAGCCTGAAGGTGTTCATGGCCTACCGCGGCAGCCTCATGATCAACGACGGGGAGCTGTTCGACGTGCTCCGCGGCGCGAAGAAGACCGGCAGCCAAGTGTGCATCCACGCCGAGAACGGCGACATCATCGACCGGATGTCGGCCGACCTCGCGGCAGCGGGGAAGATCGGGCCGGGGTACCACGAGATCTCGCGGCCCCCGAAGACCGAGGTCGAGGCGGTCGAACGGGCGATCCGCATCGCAGACATCGCAGAGGCGCCGATCTACTTCGTGCATCTCTCGACCGAGGGCTCGGTCGAAGCGGTCGCAGCCGCCCGCGCAGTGGGCCAGCCGGTCGCAGCCGAGACCTGCACCCACTATCTGACTCTCGACCGCTCCATCTACGACGAGCCCGGCTTCGAACCCGCAAAGGCCGTGTTGACACCGCCGCTGCGCACTTTCGAGCACCGCGAGGCGCTCTGGCGCGGCCTGAACTCCGGAGTCCTGAGCGTCGTGAGCTCTGACCACTGCCCGTTCTGCTTCGAAGACAAGCGCAAGCTCGGCGGCGACGATTTCCGCACCATCCCGAACGGCGGTCCCGGGGTCGAGCATCGCATGTCGGTGGTATACGCCCGCGGTGTCGCCGACGGCAAACTGACCATCGAACGGTTCGTCGACCTCACTTCGACCACCCCGGCCCAGCAATTCGGGCTGTACCCGCGTAAGGGCCACATCGGTGTCGGAGCAGACGCCGATATCGTCGTCTTCGACGAGAACGGCACGACGGATATCTCGGCGAAGACGCAGTTCCAGAACATGGACTACACGCTCTACGAGGGCTGGTCGCTGCCGGGCAGGATCAAACGGGTCTACTCGCGCGGCGCCCTGGTCGCGGACAACGGCAACTTCGTCGGCAGAGCGGGCCACGGCCAGTACCTGCACCGCAGCGGCTACTGAGGGGCCGGGCCATGCAACCAGTCACCGAACGCATCTCGCACGACCTCGAGTCGCTCGCGACGATGACGGACACCTCGATGCCCGGATGGACCAGGGCGGCGTTCTCCGAGCTCGACATCGTCGGCCGCCACTGGGCCGCCGATCAGCTGCGGGCCGAGGGCCTCGAAGTGCATGAGGATGCGGCGGGCAACATCATCGGCCGCCTTCCGGGCCGTCATCCGGAGCTCGGGGCGATCGCCACGGGCTCGCACACGGACACCGTCGAAGGCGGTGGCCGTTTCGACGGCATCGTCGGAGTGATCGGCGCCCTCGAAGCCGTGCGGATGCTGCGCGAGAACGACATTCGCCTCAACCACGATCTGCTGATCATCGTGTTCTTCAACGAGGAGCCGAACTCGTGGGGCACCAGCTGCCTCGGCTCGCGCGCCCTCACCGGCGCGCTGCCGAAGGACTACTTCGACCGGGAGAACCAGCAGGGCGAGAAGCTCGGCCACGCGCTGCAGCGGGTCGGCATCGACCCCAGCGGCATGCTGGGGGTCGATGCGTATCTGCAGGCTTCGAACCTCCGCTCGTTCGTGGAGCTGCACGTCGAGCAGGGCCCGGTGCTCGAGCGCGTCGGCAGCCAGGTCGGCATCGTGACCTCGATCACGGGCGTCACCCGCTTCGAGGCGCTCTTCCGCGGGCGGCAGGACCATGCCGGCACCACCAGCATGCTCGACCGTCGAGACGCCGGCTGCACGGCGGCCGGCGTCGTGCTCGCGGTCGAGCGCATCGCCGGCGCCCACGAAACAGGCCGAGGCACCACCGGGCAGGTGCTGTTCACGCCCGACGCCGTCAACGTCGTCTCGGAGGAGGCGCTGATCACCGGCGAATTCCGCAGCCCGGATGATGAGTGGTTGAGCTTCGCACAGGATCAGCTGCAGGAGGCCGCGGCTGCCGAGGGCGCTAAGCGCCGCGTCGATGTCGCCATCGATTGGCTGCCCACCCAGGCGCCGGTGCCTATGGCCGAGCCGCTGCAGCAGGCCATCGAGGCGACGTCCGCGCACCTCGACCTCACCGCCTCCAAGCTCTACAGCGGCGCGGAGCACGATGCGGCGATCATGGGCGCCCTGGTCCCCTCCGCCATGATCTTCATCCCGTCCGCAGCCGGCCGCAGCCACTGCCCCGACGAATGGACCGACCTCGCCGATATCTCCGCGGGCACGGCGATGCTCGCGGGATCCCTGGTCGAAATCGACCGCCTGCGGTAATTCTCTCGCTAGTCTCATGAACACCGGCCCATTCGCCTGAATACGAAGGAGTATTTCAATGTCCGAACGCCATCCTCGTTCACCGAGGTTGTACAACACCGAACTCACACCGGAATCCGCGACCGGTACCTGGAAAACCGTCAACCTCTTCAACTGGTGGATGTCGGCCTGGCACAGCCTGGGCGGCTACACGATGGCCATCGGCCTGCTGGTCTTCGGCATCTCCGGCTGGCAAGTCATCATCGCGTTCGCAATCGGCGTGCTCATCCTCTACTTCGTGAACAACCTCACGGGTACGGCCGGACAGCGGGAGAAAGTACCGTTCCCGGTATTCGCTCGCGGCTCCTTCGGCATCTTCGGCGCAAACATCCCAGCGATTCTGCGCGCCATCGTCGCGATCGCCTGGTACGGGATCCAGACCTACCTCGCTTCGGCCGCAGTTATGCTGCTGATCGTGAAGGTGTTCCCCGGCACCGCGGGGATGGCGGAGAACAGCTTCCTCGGCCTCTCGGCGCTCGGCTGGATCTGCTTCCTCGCGCTCTCCGCAGTCCAGCTCGCAGTGCTCATGCTCGGCATGGAGTCGGTGCGCCGGCTGTCGGACTTCGCCGGCCCCACGATCTGGATCGCGATGTTCGCCCTCGCCATCTGGATGCTGGCGAGGGCCGACTGGTCCATCGACCTCGGCGCACGGCTTTCCGAAGGCGTGTCGCCGGGCCTGCAGACCTACGGCATGCTCGCCGCGGTCTTCCTGACCGTCGCCTACATGGCCGGCCCCACGCTGAACTTTGCCGACTTCACCCGCAATGCGCCGAGCGAAGCCATGGTGCGCAAGGGCAATGCGCTCGGCCTGCTGATCAACGCGACGGCGTTCGGCATCATCTCGGTGGTCATCGCCATGGCTTCGCTGAAGGTCTACGGCGATGCGCTGAAGGATCCGATCCATCTCATGGGCGATATCGACAGCGTCGCACTGCTGCTCATCGCCATCATCGCCGTGAGCATCGCGACCGCCGGAATCAACATCATCCTGAACTACGTGTCGCCGGTGTACGACATCATCAACGTGTGGCCGAAGGCGTTCACGTTCCGAACGTCGGGCGCCGTCGTCGCGATCCTGTCGATCGTCATCCTGCCGTGGAACCTGTTCTCGAACCCTGTGCTCGTCAATCAGTTCATCGGCGGCGTGGGAGCCCTGATGGGCCCCCTCGTCGGCATCGTCGTCGCTGATTACTACTTCATCCAGGGACGCCATTTCAAGAAGAGCGATCTCTTCACCGAAGACCCGCGCGGTCGCTACTACTACCGGCGCGGCTACAACCCGCGCGCGATCGCCGCACTGATCGTAGGCGGCGTGCTCACCATCATCATGAGCATCATTCCCGCGATCTCGATGGTCGCGCCGTTCGCTTGGCCCGTCGGTGTCATCGTCTCCGGCGGCGTGTACTACCTGCTCAGCCGCAACGACCGCATCTCGGTCGATGAGGCCCGCACCGTGACCGAAGAGATCAACGTCGTCATCTGACGGCTCGGTACGGCGGCGTCTGCCGTTCCTGCACGGACGGCAGACGCCGTCGCCGGTCTCCCCGCACACGACCCTGTCAATACCCGCACCGACGATGAGGACGGCATGAGATTTCTCGTCATCAACCCCAACACCTCGGCCGGCATGACCGCGGCGATCGCCGAGGAATGCCGCAAGGTCGCCGCTCCCGGCACGATCATCGATGCGATCTCGCCGGAGTACGGCCCCCGATCGATCGAGACCCATACCGAGGACGCCATCGCGGCGGCGGCCACGATCGATGCGGTGCTGAAGCACCGGGAGGACGGATACGACGCCATCATCGTCGCCTGCTTCATCGACCCGGCGCTGATGGCGATCCGCGAGATCGTCGACGTACCGGTCATCGGCATCGCAGAGGCGGCGGCGCACCTCGCGGCGCTCGTCGCCCCCAGATTCTCGGTCGTCACCGTCATGCGCCGACTCGAGCACCAGATCGCCGCGACGATCGACCGGTCCGGGCTCGCCGACCGCTGCGCCTCGGTGCGCTCCATCGATCTCTCGGTGCTGGGGCTCGAAGAGGATATCGACGCCACGCTCGCCGCGATGGAGCAGGAGTCGCGACGGGCGATCGAGGAGGACGGCGCGGAGGCCATTCTGCTCGGATGCGCCGGGCTCGGCCCCCTCGACAAAGAGCTGCAGGCCCGCCTCGGGGTGCCGGTGCTCGACGGCTGCGGGTGCGCGGTCAAACTCGCCGAGGCGTGCATCGGCTACGGCGTCTCGACCAGCAAGGTGCTGTCGTACTCCTCGCCGCCCGCGAAGGAGTACGTGGGCATGCCCGACTTCAGCAGAGCGTTCGGCGCTTGACCGGGCCGCGGGCCCATCGGCAGCTGCCCCGCCGCATCGTGCAGCTGCTGCTCGGGCTCTTCCTCTACGGCATCGCCATCGCGTTCATGGTCGTCGCCGAGCTGGGAGCGGCCCCGTGGGATGTGCTCACCCTCGGTCTCATCAACCACTTCCCGCTGACCTTCGGCGTCATGAACGTCGTCGTCTCGGTGATCGTGCTGCTGCTCTGGATCCCGCTGCGCGAGCGACCCGGCATCGCTACCCTGCTGAACGCGCTGCTCGTCGGGCCGTCGGCGGATGTCGGGCTGCTCCTCATCCCGGAGGCGCCGAACCTGTGGGTGCAGGTGCTCTACTACCTCATCGGGCTCGTACTGCTCGGAGCCGCGACGGGCATGTACATCGGAGCGAAGTTCGGCTCGGGCCCGCGCGATGGGCTCATGACCGGGCTCAACCGGGTCACGGGCCTGCAGATCTGGGTCGTGCGCACGACCCTCGAGGTGGGCGTCGTCGCCGTCGGCTGGCTGCTCGGCGGGCTCGTCGGCATCGGCACCGTCGTCTTCGTCTTCACGATCGGGCCGCTCTGCCAGTACTTCTTGAAGATCTTCACCGTCAAGGGGGTGTAGGGCCCGGGGTTCTGCATGCCCGCACGCACACGAGCCGGTGCCGGCTCCGGCAGCGGGGCCGGTGCCGGCTCGGTGCCGGCCCGGGCACCTGCCCGGTGTATAGGCGAAGCACCGCCGTGTAGCCCGATCACCGCGCTTCGCCTACACGGTCGTGCGAAAGCTATACAGCGTGCTGGAGGTGCCGGTCTACAGCGCGCCGGAGGTTCCGGCCTACAGCGCGCCGGAGGTGCCGGCCTACAGCGCACCGGAGATGCCGGCCTACAGCAGGCCGGCGCGCAGCTCCTCCGCCGATTTCGGCGACAGCATCCCCGGCGCGATGTCGTAGACCGTCTTCGCCCCGTGCTGACCGGCGGCGCTGAGACGCGCCGCGGCACGCGCGTAGGCGACGAGCACGCTCGCGGTGAACTCGGGGTTCGAATCGAGCGCGAGGCGGTACTCGATCACCTGCCGCTGTGCGTCGGAGGTGCGGCCGCTGCGGATCACGAAGCCGCCGTGCGGCATGCCCTGGTGATCGCGGGCGAGCTCTTCGGCCGAGATGAAGTGGACGGTCGTGTCGTAGGGCTCGAAGTAGTCGGGCATGCCCACGATCTCGGCGCGCACGGACTCGGCGTCGGCGCCCTCTTCGAGCACGACGAAGCACTCGCGAGTGTGCCGCTCGCGGGTGGAGAGCTCGGGGTTCTCGCCGGCGCGCACCCGCGCGATCGCGTCCTCGGACGGCAGCGTGTACTGCACTCCCCCGGCGACGCCCGGCACGCGGCGCAGCGCGTCGGAGTGGCCCTGGCTCAGCCCGCGGCCCCAGAACGTGTAGGTCGATCCCTGCGGCAGCAGCGCCTCGCCGAAGACGCGGTTCAGCGAGAACATGCCCGGGTCCCAGCCCGTCGAGATGACGGCCGCGGTACCGGCGGCGGTCGCCGCCGCATCGACGGCGGCGAAGTGCTCGGGGATGTGGGCGTGGTTGTCGTAGCTGTCGACGATCGAATACCGTGCGGCGAGCGCGGGACTCTGCTCGGGCAGGTCGCTGCGCGAACCGCCGCAGAGCACGAGCACGTCGATGTCGTCGCGATCCCTGTCGAGATCGGCGATGGAGAACACCCGGGTGCTCTCGTGCACGGTGGCGACGCTCGCGGGGTCGCGGCGGCTGAAGACGCCGACGAGCGCCATGTCGGGGTTCAGGCCGATCGCGGTTTCGACGCCGCGCCCCAGGTTGCCGTAACCAACGATGCCGATGCGGATCGGAGCGCTCACGAATGCTGCCTTTCAGCCGAGAAGATGCCCTGGCGGGCGTGACGCGACAATTCTAGCGATGCGGTCGGGGCATCGACAGGGATCCGATCTATGCTGGGCTCATGGCCGGACATCGCATCTACAAGCTCGCCTTCTCGGATCTCTACCCGAACTACACGGCGAAGGCCGAGCGCAAGGGGCGTACGAAGGCGGAGGTCGACGAGATCATCCGCTGGCTCACCGGCTACACGCAGGCGCAGCTCGACGAGCTGATCGCTCCCGGCAACCCGGTCGACCTCGAGCAGTTCTTCGGCGAGGCCCCGCTCTTGAACACGTCGCGCGACCTGATCAAAGGCGTCATCTGCGGTGTGCGGATCGAGGAGATCGAGGACCCGCTGATGCGCGAGATCCGCTACCTCGACAAGCTCATCGACGAGCTCGCGAAGGGGCGCCCGATGGAGAAGATCCTGCGCGCGTAGCCCTGGCGTTCAGGCCGCGGCGATCTGCGCGAGCACGTCGAGGAAGCCCTGCCACCCTGCGATGGTGGCGTGCTTCTGCTCGTCTGAGAAGCCCGGCGCCTGCTGCGTCATCATGAGCCGAGTCCCCTCCCCGTCTGCCGCGGCCGCGAGTTCGAAGGTCAGCCGGGCGCCGTTCTCGGCGTCGGGCTGGTCGGTGATCGTCATATCGAGGCGCATCGGCGCGTCGACCTCGATGAACGTTCCGGCCCAGTCCATGGTGCCGCCATCGGGCAGCACCATGACGGCCGCCCAACCCCGCCCGGCCTCGGCACGGTAGTCGAGCCGGTCGGCGGGCACCTGCACCGCGTCGCCGCCGAACCAGCGAGCGAACGAATCGGCCGTCGTGAGGGCGGCGAACACCGCCTCGGGCGGGGCCGCGATCTCGCGGTCGATCCGGATGCCGTCGTCGGTGATCCCTGTCATGCGCTCAAACCTACCGGCCCGGGTCGCCGTGCACCAGCGCCTCGATCAGCTTCAGCGCGCTCCCCTTGTGCGACGCGTAGAGGTCCGGCGCTGACCGCTGTCGAATGCGTCGCGACCCGCCTCCTCGAAGCTGCCGACACCGGTCAGCTCAAGGGGCGACCGCGTAGTGGCTGCGGATCGCGACGCGGTTCCACACTCCCATCACGATCGCGAGCCAGCTGATGGCCGACACCTGCTCGGGCGTGAGGGATCCGTCGTCCCACTCGGCCCGCGCCGGGCGCGGCAGCCCGGTCACCTCTTCGGCGAGCGCGAGCGCGGCCTGCTCCTGGGGCGTGAAGTACTGGGACTCCCACCAGGCCGCGACGACCGCGAGACGATCGGTGGTCTCGCCCTTCGCGATCGCGTCGCGCGTGTGCATGCGCAGGCAGAACGCGCAGCCGTTCATTTGCGAGACGCGGATCTTCACGAGCTCGACGAGCTTCTCGTCGAGGCCCGCTGCGGCGATCGCTTCGCCGACCGCTCCGTCGAGTTCGAGCACCTTGCGGTAGGCGGCGGGGCTGAGCTTGGTGATGTTCACGGTGTTCATTGCTGATGTTCCTTCTTCTCTGTTCTTCTTCGTGAGGGGATGCGGCTGCTGGCTGCCGGGGTCTACAAATCGATACCGATGATGGTTTTCCCGGGCACGCGGCTACCGGTCGTGAATGCGGAGGCGGCTTCGGCGAGCGGGACCACGGTTCCGACGGCGACGCGGAGCCGGCCCGCGCGTACGCGTTCGATGATCTGCTGCAGCTGATGCCGATTCGGCTCGACCACGAAGAACACCGCCCGGCCGCCCTCGGGGCGCCCGGGTGGCGGCGCGGCGATCGTGACCAGCACGCCGCCCGTGCGGATGAGCGCGAGCGAGGCCTCGCCGATCGCGCCCCGATCACGTCGAAGACGGCGTCGACGGGTTCGTGCGTCTGCCAGTCTTCGGCGCCGAGGTCGAGGAATTCGTGGGCGCCGAGACCGAGGATCGTCTCGCGGTCCCGGGCGCGCCCGGTGCCGATCACGTAGGCGCCGGCCTCGCGCGCGAGCTGCACGGCGGCCGAACCGACCCCGCCGGCCGCCCCGTGGATCATGATGCTCTGCCCGGGCTGTACTCCCGCGTGCACGAAGAGCCCCTGCCAGGCGGTCAGTCCGGAGATCGGCAGGCTCGCGCCGGTGACGAAGTCGATGTCGGCCGGTAGCGCTGTCAGGTTTCGGGTCTCCACCGCGACGTACTCGGCGAGCGAACCGTCTCGGGTCCAATCGGTGAACCCGACGACGCGCTGCCCGATGCTGAGGCCGGTGGTCCCGTAGCCGAGTTCTGTGACGACCCCGGCGACTTCGTGTCCAGGGATCGACGGGGTGCGATCCCTGCCGGCACGGTCTTCCCAGGTGCCCGGCCACGACAGCTCGCCAGGCGTGAAGCCCGCCGCTCTGACGCGCACGACGACGTCGTTCTCAGCGGCGTGGGGATGCGGGCGCTCGGCGAGCCGCATCCCTTCCGTACCCGCTTCTCGGTCGGTGACGATGATTGCCTGCATGGGTCTCCTTCTGAAATGTGCCGTCACTGTTTCGACGACGCAGCCGGAGGAAATGTCAGGTTCGCTTCGCCCACTCCCCCAGTTTCCGCGGGTTCCACTGGATCCACACCTGCGTGACGCCCGCCTCGCCGACCTCGAAGTTCACGACGGCGCTCACGCCGCTGCCGTCGATGAACAGGACCGCGGCGCCGTCGGCGGTCTCGCCGAGCGCGGTGCGCACATCCGGGCGGCGCTGGGCGACACCGAGGAGGAAGCGCGCGACCTTGTCGGGGCCGTGGATCGGGTTGAGCGCTGCGCGGACCAGCCCGCCGCCGTCCGAGGTGAGCACGACCCGCGGGTCGAGCAGCCGCACGAGCTCGGTAACATCCCCGCTTTCGGAGGCACCGCGGAAGGCCGCGACGGTTTCGCGGTGCAGCTTCGCGTCGACGTCGTTCCGCTTGTGAGCCGCAAGGTGTTTGCGCCCCGATGACGCGAGCTCGCGTGCGGCACCGGCGGAGCGCGCGAGCATCTCGCCGATCTCGGCGAATGAGTACCCGAAGACGTCATGCAGCACGACCGCCACCCGTTCGGCCGGGGTCATCTGCTCCATCAGCCGCAGCAATGCCGTACTCACCGAACTGCGCAGCTGCGCCCGAGTGGCGGGGTCGCCGCCGTCGACGAGCGGCGTGCGCACCGGCAGCGCTTCGGGCAGCCACGGCCCGACATAGGCTTCGCGGCGGTGGGCAGCCGACCCGAGCATATCGAGGCAGACACGGGTCGTTGCCGTGGTGAGCCAGGCGGCCGGATTGCGAATGCCCCGGCGTTCATCGTCACTCAGACGAACCCAACGCACGTACGCCTCTTGCACCGCGTCTTCGGCCTCGGCGACCGTGCCGAGCATGCGGAACGCGACGCGCATGAGATGCTCGCGTGCGGCCTCGGCTTCTCGGTCTGGTCCCGCCATCACGCCTCTACTCTCCGATACGACACCGCGCTGATGACACCAGCTTCTCATTAAGTCGCGCGTTTGGGCCGCGAAGAACTGAACCAATGGCGCCGGGCACCTGCCGTACCGGGCGCTGCGCATAACCAGTCTTCGAAGCTGCAGAGACGACAGAACTCTGACGAGAATTTTCTCTCATCAGAGTTTTCTGTCTGGCTGACAGGGTGTGAACCTGCGACCCCTTGGAGGATCCGGGCAATTTCCGGTCTCCGCCGATCATCTCGAGAACTCGCGGATTCCCTTGTGTTTACAGGGAACCGGGCGGTTCGCTTAGTACGAGTGTAGCCGGTTGACTGCGGTCTGTGGCGGGTGTTTTAGGCGGGTTTATGGGACCAAAAGAGGAACAGAGCTTACCCGGCCGACCGTCGCTCGATTGCATTCGCGAACGCACGTAATCGGTTCACGCTCGCACTCACATCACCGATCACATATGTTCCATATTCAGGTCGTTCTGCTGCATCAATCTGTTTGAACGCACCGACTTGAAGGCCCGCAACAAGCTCAATGCCAGCAGCTACTTCTGTAACGCTAGGCGCTAGGTCTGTCTTACGTCCGTCTCGCGAGATGTCTCGTGCAGAAATTGCCTCGCCGCCTTCTCCGACTTCCTCTTCGAGCTTTGTGAAAATGAAAGACACAACATCAAGTTCTCTAGTTCGTTCAGCAATCAGATCATCCAGCTCAGACAAGCCTTTCGTTGATCTGAAAATCGATGCCGCTTCGCAAGGGCGAAGTCCCAAAGCATTTACCGTTTCGACAAGTGTTCCGAGGCGTTCTGCTTCGATAAGGCTCCAGTTTCGCTGATCAGCCATGTTGCGAATGGTATCTCCGCTGAAAGCCGATCCGACAACAGCGATGAATTCTGCGTTGTGACGTCCCTTGTGAGTTTCTAAAGCAACATCACTGATATCAGTATGCGAAACGTGACCGTTTGAGCGCGATTTTGCTTCAACTACTGCAGATACAAGAGTCCCATCATCCCCTTGCCATTGAACAAGCACATCAGTGTCGCCAGAACCACTAATAACACGAGCCTGAAAACCCATCTCCCGAAAAGCATCTCTGACCGCATATTCGAAGGCACTGCCTGGCTTGGTTCCGTTGGGCTGAGGATCCTGTGACAGGCGCATGAGGCGAGCTTTTAACGGTTCTTCAACGGATCGATTCTCTCGAGGTCTGTCAGCGACTTCCGGAATTACTTCAGAGCCGTTTAGCTTAGGTGCCTCGCTCAAAGGCAGTTCTTGGAGCAGTGCGATGCCGGCCGAAGTTGCGCGGAGACTCCCGTACCGAGGTTCTTCAATCAGTCCAGTATTCAGAAGGAAGCTGGCGATCCACCGGCACTTTTCCACGTTGAGCCCGTATTGCTTCCCAGCCTCATACATCTGGCTTCTCTCGATGCCAGGTTCGACCACCAAGACCATTTCGCCTACGAACCTCATGTGGGCATGGAGTATGCGGATGAAGTTAATGTCATCTGCGGACTCAATCCAGGCTTTCGCTGCAGCAGTCGCCTCGTAAACGCCGCGACCAACTTCCACGAGCACACCGGAGGCACGCAAAAACGGCATCATCGACTCAGCGCTACTGCGCTTCAGGCAGAAGGTCTCGCAGATAAAAGCGAAAAGCTCCGAACGCTCTATCCTTGTGAGCGCCGCATTAATGATCGTTCTGAGATTCTCGACTTTGTTTGGGCTCGTCGGTGGGCTAGGGGCCCAAATGTTGTAGGTGCTGCGAGATTGATGTTCCCGGACAGACTCACGAAGTTCATCAAGCAAAGTTGAAATCTCCAGCGGAGCTGGCGTGAGCTCGACTGCGACGTCCTCTAACGATTCGAATGCATCCGGAGAAACAAGAATACGATTCACCAGAAGCGCTTGTCCCGCCGCAGTGACTTCCCATCTCCGATTTGAAATCGGAGTGACTAGTTCAAGTTTCTCCTGCCAGTCCATGCGGGACCGAGTGCCGCCGAGGTTTTTCCATGAAGGGTGATACTGCGTTTGGATTCCCTCGTGAACATCTTCAATGGTCATCGGTTCCGTTGCAATAAAGGCAAGAGTTTCGGCAAACAGTCGAACCTTGTCAGCAAGTATTTTCCCCAGTAGCGCAGGTCTCGGGTCGGCCAGCAGTTCGCGCCCAATTGCTGTGAGCGTAAGACCGGTTGCCCCATTCTTTGCGAGCCCGACGCCGCGGAGGAATGGAAGATACTGTCGCCATGTAGCAGGTTCTTGACCAGGTTCAGCACCCCCTAGCGCAGGCACGCTCAGGAAGATTTCTTCGGGGATCTTCGGCGACGAATCGAGATCGATAACTTCCGCGTCCCCGAGGAGTTCAACGAGTTTCAGAACAAGCGGAACCCAAACAGCTTTGCCACCTAAGAGCCCAGGTATCGAATTTGACTGACGACGCCAGACTGCAATTTGATCATTAAAGCTATGCACGGGCTTGGCGTCTTGGGGCTGTGACATAGTAAAATCGTATCCAAGGAACCTAATATCCCGTTGATCCAACTTATGTATGGACCGGATGCTCCATTCACGAACGACCAGAATTCTTGAAGACAGGCTCCCCGTCGAATTCCCAATCACCGAATACATCGGCTTTCATGTTGGTGAGTTCAGGTTCAGGGAGGTCATCTGGCACGAAGGCTCCGTCGTCCGGGTGGAAGTAGATGTATTCCCGGGAGTTGTAGACCGTATTGTGATTGAAGAATCCTTCCAGCACGGCTGTCCCTTGCTGTATGCGGTCGGCTCGTCCTTCAGCGATACCTTGTCGCACCCGGTCGAGGTCTTCATCATCAACCGTCTCAAGCATCGGAACCGGATCCGACATCAAGAGTCCGCACCGGCGTGAGAGCGGGAAAGAGATACCCCATGCGGTCTGGAATCCGACCCCCATCCAAGGTTCATGGTTTTCATGCGGCACAAGAGAAACTGGAGAATCACAGGTGAGAAGTCCTCGCTTCTTGAACTGAACGATAGACCATGGGCGCAAGAAGATGTATTGCGTTACCACCTGCGCGATATGCAGCACGTGCTCGATCTGCCGCCGATTAGAGAGTTGGAGCGACGGGCCTCCCGGTTGGATTGCGTCATTCCAAATGCGTTCAGCTTCCTCTTCCGTTGGTTCGAACCCCGCGCGGCTCTTCACCCAATTACCGACATTCTTCCGTCCGCCCTTACCGATTTCGGCGCGTACAACATGTGCGCGAAGTTGGTCCAGTGTGCGCCGTGTTTCAGGACCTCTCGCCGACTGCAAAGCGATGAAATAGGATAGCGCGTATCTGTCATATTCTGGCAGCGGCACCTCGCCTTGACCAAGGCGCCGGATGATGTCGATCGCTTGGGATTCAAGCTCACTCAGATTCTTCTCGAAGCCATCGGGCTCGAGGGCATCATCGAGTGTGTGGAAGTGCGACTGCGCGGCGACGTTCTTCGTACTGGATATGAATGACTTACGGCTCTTGTCGAGCGGACGTACCCCAATGCGACTTTTAACAGTAGCAAACCCACGTAGATATCCCTGTGGAACGTAATGATGCAGTTTCGCAGTATTGCCCCTCGCCATAAATAGATCATCTCAGCGGCCTCCGACATTCATACCGATACCGATAAGCGCCTTGTTTGGGCCTGATCCTTAGCGCATAGTTGTCCCCGTTCCAAGTACACATTTTCATTTCAAAGAGGCACCGGTCATCGCTTCTCAGGAGGCACCGCCTGGCGCGGCCTGAGATTAGGTCAAACCATCGGTAACAGGCCAGAGTGGTCCGAGCGGACTTTTAGTCAAACCAGATCACCTCATTAGTGAGTGCTTTTGCTCCGCTAGGAATTGGGCCCTGAACTACGAGGACGTCAGGTTAAGCGACTCTTCCAGCGACACCAGATCTGTGTGGAGATGAACAGGGGACCCGAGCCGTCTTGATGCCTGCCGGAGAAGTGCGATCGTGCGACGCTCACCCACCACATGGTCAGCGTACGCCGCTGCAGTACACAGGTACATCAGGTCAGTCAGATCATTGACTTCCCATTTTGCGCCGTCGACGAGCTTGTCTACCATGGCTTCACGGAAATGGGACATACCCGGCGCTTCATCCCAGGCCTTGTGCCAGGACCTCTGGGTCCAGGCGCCCATTTGCTCGGGACTATGAAGCGTGTCGGGTTTGATAGAGAGTGAATCAACCCGGAAGGACCCTACCCATGGGAACCTCGAAGTACCCCGCAGAACTCCGCGAACGCGCGACCCGGATGGCCGTCGATGCCCGTAAAAACCCCGATGCCCGCCAAGGCGCGCTCGCAAGAATCGCGAAGCAACTCGATGTGCATCCCGAAGCGCTGCGGAGCTGGGTCAAGCAAGCCGAAACCGACGAGGGCCTGCGCCCCGGCGTCACGACGCAGGAGTCCGAGCGGGTCAAGGAACTCGAACGCGAGGTGCGCGAGCTGCGCAGGGCCAACGCGGTCTTGAAGTCCTCCGCGGCTTTTTTCGCGGCGGAGTTCGACCGCCCATCCCGATGAGTGACCGGATCATGTTCATCGATCAGCACAAGGCCGAGTACGGAGTCGAACCGATCATCACCGCGTGGGAAGACACGCCCGCCCAGATCGCTCTGTCGTCTTACTACGCCGCGAAGAACAGGCCGCCCTCGGAGCGTGAACTACGCGACCGTGACCTCTGCGAGAAGATCGCCCGCATCCACGAGAATAACTACGGCGTGTACGGGGTGAGGAAGATCCACGCCGCGCTCAGACGCGCGGGCGAACGGGCCGCGGAATCGACGGTGCGGCGGCTCATGCGGAAGCTCGGGTTGCGTGGTATCTCGCGGGCGAAAGGCCCACGGACCACGAAGCCGGCACCCGAGACCGGCCGTCCCCTCGATCTGGTGAACCGCCAGTTCATCGCGACCCGACCGAACGAGTTGTGGGTCGCCGACATCACCTACGTGCGTACGTTCTCGGGGTGGGTGTACGTCGCGTTCGTGCTCGATGTGTACTCGCGCATGATCGTCGGCTGGCAGGTCTCCACCCGGCTCTACACGGATCTCGCGCTCGACGCGCTCCGGATGGGGATCTGGCGACGTCAGCGGCAAGGCCAGTACCTGACCGGGCTGATCCATCACTCCGACCGGGGCGTGCAGGGCGGATTCAACTGGTCGTCGCAACACCCAGAGTATGGAGGTGTGCACGAGTGGCGAGGAAGGACTGGATCGCGAAGACGAGCGATGTGCCCGAGGGAGTGCGGCGGCAATGGCGCGCGGATCGGGCGTTACGGCCGCCGATGCGCTCGCCAGGGCGGCCCGAGCCCTCTCGGGCGGTGCAGCGGGAGTTCTGGCGGCTGATCGCGACTGGTATCACGTCAGCTGAAGCGGCGCTGAAAGTGGGCGTGTCTGTGCCGGTCGGGGCGCGGTGGTTCCGTCACGCTGGCGGTATGGCACCGTTGAGTTTGGACGCGCCGTCAGGCCGGTATCTCTCGTTCGAGGAACGTGAGGAGATCGCGCTGTTGCGCGCCAAGGATAAAGGCGTGCGGGAGATCGCCCGCGAGCTGGGGCGTGACCCTGGCACGATCTCCCAAGAGCTGCGCCGCAACGCCGCGACCAGGAGCGGGAAGCAGGAGTATCGGGCATTAGTGGCGCAGTGGAAGGCGCAGCAAGCTGCGAGGCGCCCGAAGGTCGCGAAACTCGTCACGAACGACCTGTTGCGCGAATACGTGCAGGAACGACTTGCCGGGACCGTCCGACGTCCCGACGGGAGCGTGGTCGAGGGGCCGACGCCGCCTGCGTGGAAGGGGCTGAACAAGCCGCATCGGGCTGACCGACGGTGGTCGCTGGCCTGGAGTCCTGAGCAGATCTCTCACCGGTTGAAGATCGATTTCCCCGATGATGGGTCCATGCGCATCAGTCATGAAGCGATCTACCAGTCGCTGTTCATCGAGGGCCGTGGCGCGCTCAAGCGGGAGTTGGTCGCGTGTCTGCGCACTGGGCGGGCACTACGCCAGCCCAGGGAGCGTTCACGGAACAAGCCGCAGGGGCACGTTACCGAGGACGTCGTGCTCTCCGAGCGGCCGGCCGAGGCCGATGATCGTGCCGTTCCCGGGCACTGGGAGGGTGATCTGATCATCGGCACGGGCCGGTCCGCGATCGGCACGCTCATCGAGCGCTCCAGCCGCTCCACGCTGCTGGTTCACCTGCCCCGTCTGGAGGGGTGGGGCAAGACACCAGTCGTGAAGAACGGGGCCTCGCTCGGCGGATATGGTGCTGTCGCGATGAACGCCGCGCTGGCTTCATCGATCACATCCCTGCCGATCCAGCTGCGCAAAACGCTGACCTGGGATCGCGGGAAAGAGCTCTCCGGGCATGCGCAGTTCACCCTCGATACCGGTACGAAGGTGTTCTTCGCCGATCCGTACTCGCCTTGGCAGCGACCCACGAACGAGAACACCAATGGTCTGCTGCGGCAGTATTTCCCGAAGGGTACTGACTTGTCGCGGTGGTCGGCCACGGATCTCGAGGCGGTGGCCCTCGCCCTCAATAACAGGCCGCGCAAAGTTCTTGGCTGGAGAACCCCGGCAGAGGTATTCGCCGAGCAGCTACAATCGCTCCAACAACCCGGTGTTGCATCGACCGGTTGAATCCGCCCAGTATCGAGCCGTCCGCTACGCTGACCGGCTGGCCGAGTGTGACGCGGTCGCTTCGGTCGGTTCGAAGGGCGATTCGTACGATAACGCGATGGCTGAGGCGCTTAACTCGCTCTACAAGGCCGAACTCGTTCGGAACCTCGGCCCCTGGGAGTCGATCAACGATCTCGAGATCGCGACCGCGGAATGGGTGGACTGGTTCAACGAGCGCCGGCTCCACGGCGAGCTCGACCAGCGCCCGCCCGCCGAGGTCGAGACCGACTACTGGGCGACCAGAACATTCCAACTCTCTCTACCCGAATCCATGTAAAACACCCTCTACCAAACACGACACTTAACAGAGCGCACTGTATGTGCGGAGGTGCTGCCTGGCGGTCGTCCTCGGGTGCGCACCGGCGATGTCGAGCACCGCTCCGACGAGGCGGGCCGGACGGCGGTGATCCCGATAGTGCTTCCCCAGGATGAGCGCTGTCCCTTCGGACGGACGGATCAAGCCGAGCAGCATGCGCAGTGTGGTGCTCTTTCCGGCGCCGTTCGGCCCGAGAAAACCGGTGACGCGCCCCGGCGCCGCACTGAAGGTCGCATCCGTGACGGCGTCGACAGTGCCGAAACGCTTGGCAAGCCCAGTGATCTCGATCGGTGCGGCGCTCATCGGGCGACGCTCCCGTAGATCGCCTGCGCGATGCGGCCCGCGTCTTCAGTGCTGAGCAGGATCTCGTCGAATCCGGTTTCGCCTCTGACCGTGCTCAGCCGCAGCAGCGGCAGGCCGCGTTTCATCGAGACCAGCCGACGCACCCCGGAGGGATGCGTGAAGGTACCGAGCTTGCGGTAGCCCGACACGACGAGCCCTGAGCGCATGCCCAGGATCTCCGACGTCCAACCGGGCTCGACCCCAGCCGACAGGAGGGCGGAGAGCGGCACGCGCAGGAAGCCCCGGCCGGCCATCGTCGCTTCCCAGCCCGGGAATCTGATGTCCACTCCCTCTGGCCCGTAGCTCACCTGCGTCATCGCGCTCACCTCTGCTTCAATGGTTGTTGTCGTGATGAGAACATTATCATGGTGAGAATGGTTGGGAGAACACTCGTGGTTGAAGAGCAGCAGATCGCTGACATCGTCCTCCATCCGGTGCGCATGAAGATCATTCAGCAGCTCGGGGGTCGCAGTATGACGACGACTCGGCTGCGTGAAGCGCTGCCCGAGGTCAAGCAGGCCACTCTGTATCGGCACGTCGCGGCGCTGCTCGAGGCCGACATCCTGGCTGTCGTCGAGGAACGACATGTCCGCGGTGCCACCGAGCGCACGCTCGCACTCGGCGACCGATTGGCGCATGTGGGCCACGGCGAGCTGCAGGCGATGGATGCGGTGCAACTGCGGTCGGCGTTCACGATGTTCCTCAGCGGACTCTCGAATGACTTCGAGCGGCTCCTCGACGACGACCGCGTGGACATGCGGGGCTCTCTGGGGTTCGCCCGCGCGGTACTCCACCTCGACACTCAAGACCTGGAGAAACTGCAGGCTGAGCTCATGGACGTGCTCACGCCCTATCTGGAGAAGCGCAAGGAAGGGCAGCGCCGAATAGCGCTCGCGACCGTGCTCATCCCCGAGACCGACGACTAGAAGAGGAAACATCATGAACGACATGCAGCAGGCGATGTCCGGCGGAAACATGAACACCGTCGTACGCGACGGCGACACGGTCCGTCGCGTGGGCGGGCCGTGGACACCGACCGTGCACCGCTACCTGCGTTACCTCAAGCGCGGAGGGATCGACTGGGCGCCGGAGCCGATCGACTTCGATGGAACGCACGAGACGCTGAGCTTCATCGACGCGTTCGTCCCCGCCTATCCCCTGCCGAACTGGGTGTGGACGGATGCGGCACTTGAGCAGGGGGCACGGATGCTGCGCCGACTGCACGATGCATCCATCGGCTTCCCGCTCGATGAGAGCGTCTGGCAGTCGGCGACCAAGGTGCCCGTGGAGGTCATCTGCCACAACGATTTCTCCCCGCACAATCTCGCGTTCGACGACGGCACGATCGTCGGTGCGATCGACTTCGACATGTGCTCGCCCGGCCCGCGAATCTGGGACATCGCCTATTTCGCCACGCGCATGGTTCCACTCACGGGCGAACCACCGGTCGGGGCGCCGACCGGGCGCGACGTGTCACGACGCATCCAGTTGCTGATCGACGCTTACGGGCCGGATGCCGGGAGCATCCCTCTCACCGTCGACGCCGTCGTTCAGGTGGCGATCCGCCGGCTCTACCAGCTTGCCGACTTCTCACGCGCGAAAGCCGACGAACTGAGCAAGCCTGAGCTGCGCGACGAAGCCGACGAATACGACCGTGACGCCGCGTTCCTGCTTCGGGCGTGACTATAGAATTCAGGGAATCAAAGGAGCAACATGCAAGCATCAGGGACCTTCACTGTAGAAGCGTTCTCCCCCGTCGACCCGCACATGGATACCGGGCCGGTGACTGCCACCTCCGTGGCGGTAATGAGAATGGAGAAGCAGTTCACGGGAGATGTCGCCGGACGCTCGGTGACGGTATTCACGTACGCTCTTGACGCGGCCACCGACGTCGGCGGGTATGTCGCAATGGAGTCTTTCGAAGGCGTGCTCGGCGGCCGGTCGGGTACGTTCAATTTCTCACATTCGGCAACGACGGTCGGAGATGTCCGGAGTGACGAGTCGTTGGTCATTATCCCCTCGAGCGGCACTGGGGAGTTGACAGGAATCTCGGGCGGAGGCGGAATCGCAGTCGACGCGGATGGGACGCACCGCATTTGGTTCGACTATCAGCTCCCCGCCTGAGCGGATCCGGACGGTAGTTGAGCAAAGCTGGTGCTCACACCGAACGCAGAGACCCCGTGTCGTCAGGAGTCGTGCTCGATCGGTGAGAACCTGACCTTCTCGGCCGGGATGCCATGGGCATGAGCATCGATGTTCCCGTCAGGATTCTGGGAAGCAGTGCACGCTTCGTCTCCCGAACAGCTCTGCAAGCGGTTCCGGAACGCTGGGTCTGAAGCCGCAAGGCATACCGCGGAGAGGTCCCTAAAGCGCGGAAAAAAGGTCAAGGAGACAAGCGACTTCCACGGCCCGCACTGAATCGGCCGGACTTCGTTCCGTTCTCGACGTGTACTGAGTTCGGGCCATAAGTCTATCGAGGCTACCCGCGGCTACCTCCACCCCGACACCAGGCACCTCACCGACGCCGCCGCACGCGCCAACGCGTTCCTCGACGGAAACGAGAACCACGACCGCGACAGCCCCGTCATGTCCAGCCCAACGACAGCACCTCGGCGATGAATGAGACTGCCGATCGCGACCCAAAACGGACTGTAGGTCCCGGCCAGGTCCCGGCTCGTCACAACGGCCGCAACCGACGCATCACGGGAGGCATCAGCACCCGCGGTCGGATGCTTCCATAAGCCCCTACGAAAACGACAACAGAAAGGACGAAGCCCAGGTGAGAAACCTGCTCTCACCTGGGCTTTTCCGTCGGGATGACAGGATTTGAACCTGCGACCCCCGGTCACTGATCGAGACCATCTTCAACGATGGGGACAATACGCCGACGCCATAGTTTGCTGGGAGCACGTCACGAGCAGAGCCGCACCCACACCCGCGCTCGTTGGCGAAAGGGTCGGACCACGCGCGACTCCTGAGTTCGTCGAATGGCTCATGGGACTCCCTCAGGGGTGGGTGACGGCCGAATCACACAGCCTGAGGTCAAATCAGCAGGTCACAGCGCTGGGCAACGGTGTACTGGCACTACAAGCTCACGCTGCACTCGAAGCTGTGGCTTTGAGCCAGCAGACGGTCCTTCAGTGCTGACGAGCGCCCTACTTGCTCGCGATGAGTTTCTCCACCCCGTCGAGGATCATTCGCAATCCGAACTGGAATTGCAGTTCACCGTCCACTGCGGAGTCGTACTGCGCTCCCGATGCGGCTCCAATCCGTGTTGCATTCGGGAATCGCTTCTCATCGATCAGCGCGGCGAGGAGGGGGCCTGCCGTGGTCCACCAGTCATGGTCGTCGCTTCCGGTCTTCTCAGCCGTCTCTGCCACGCCGAGGAGAACCCTGGCCGCTGCTTTGACATGATCGAGTACGAGCGCGAGGATTTGGTCGATTTCCACGTCGCTCAGCCCTATTCCGACCAACGGGGCGAGTTCTAGGTCGTACTTGGCAGTCGTGCCGGGGCCGAGTGGAGGTCTGGTTGTGTCGATCCCGAGGAGCCAGGGGTGCTGTGAGAACAACTGCCAATTCTGGGCAGCAATCTCCTCTATCGCCGAGCGCCATCCGTTTGTGGCGTCCGGTCTTGTAGCCGAGTCGTAGACGCCGCCATTGACGTGATCGACCATGAGATCGATCAGTTCGCCCTTTCCGGGGACGCGCTGGTAAAGGGACATCACGCCCACGCCCACGCTGCCAGCGATCTTGCGCATCGATAGCTTGTCGATTCCGATCTCTGTCGCGACGTTGATCGCGGCCTCCACGATCGCGTCGAGGGTCAGATTCGATCTTCCTGTCTTCGGGTTGGTGCGCCAGAGCAGCGCGATGCTCTGTAGTGGGTCCCCGGTTCCTGTGCGCTCAGTCACCTCGGCCACCTCCTGCGATCGGCGGGAATAGTTCCTGTCCATACTATGTTACGCTACACTGTACGGAACAGTGTACGGAACAGTGTACGGAACCGTGTATGGATAGGGGTTTGCCTGTGAGACCAGTGATAGAAGCCGAGGGCGTGAGCAAGGTCTACCGGTCGCGCGACGGCGAGAGCGGCCTGCGCGAGCTGAGCCTGCATGCAAACCAAGGCGAGGTCTTGGCGCTTCTCGGACCCAACGGTGCAGGGAAGACAACGGCAGTCAAAGGGCTCTCCACGCTTGTACCCTTCGACCGAGGAACGGCACGGGTCGGTGGGCACGACGTATCCACCGAGGCGGCTCGCGTGCGGGAACGCATTGGGCTCGTAGGGCAGTACGCCGCCGTGGACGAGCAGCTCACCGCAGGGCAGAACCTTCGCTTCTTCGGGCGACTCCGAGGGCTGGGGCGTCGGGTGGCGGGACAACGCGCTGACGAGTTGATCGCGGAGTTCGGCCTGAGCGAAGCGCAGAATCGGGCCGTTAGCAGCTTCTCTGGCGGGATGCGCCGCCGACTGGACCTCGCGACCAGCCTTGTCGTTCCGCCTCAAGTTCTCTTCGTGGACGAGCCAACAACTGGGCTCGATCCCGCAGCGCGTCAAGACCTATGGGAGTCACTGCGAGCACTGGTCCGCGGCGGCACCACGATCCTGTTGACGACCCAGTACCTCGAAGAGGCCGACCAGCTCGCTGATCGGATCGTCCTACTTGCCCGCGGCAGGGTCGCAGCGCAGGGCACTCCGAACGAACTCAAGACGCTGGTCGGACCTCCCGTCATTCAGGCCATTTTTGAAACCGCCGACGACGCCAAGAGATCGCTGGGCGTTCTGAGTCGAATCTCCGCTGAATCGCACCTGGATGAGAACACGACCACTGTCACGTTGCCGAGCGCATCGGCGACAGTTCTGGGTGAGGTTATCGCTGAGCTGGCATCCGCTGGGATCTCACCAGCCGAGGTGACGCTCCGGAGGCCGTCGCTCGATGAGGTCTTCCTGGCACTGACCGGCGACCACCGTGACACCGAGGAGAACTGACGATGACAACGAATTCCGCAACGATGCACACGGAAGTACCTGCTCCCAACCTCTTGTCCGCGTCGTGGATCATCGCCGGACGGACCGTAGGTTCATGGCCCCGCCAGATCGGCGCAACAGCCACGGTTTGGCTCTTTCCAGTGTTCACAACCCTGCTCTTCCTCGGCTTGTTCGGCGGAGCGATCGATGTCCCAGATGGATCGACATACGTGGACTTCTTGGTCCCCGGCATGTTGGCCGTCACCATGCTGTTCGGCTTGGAGACGACAACACTCTCCGCAGCAGCTGACGCCACCCGAGGCATCAATGATCGCCTGCGTTCCTATCCCATCAGCGGCATAGCGATCGTGTTCGGCCGCGCACTTGCGGATCTGCTCAGTTCGCTCATCAGTCTGGCTTTGATGGTGGCCTTCGCGTTCGCGATTGGGTGGCGTCCCGACCTCAGCATCGATCGAGTGCTGCTGGCACTCGCGCTGCTGCTGCTGCTAAGGTTCGCTCTCCTGTGGTTCGGCATCTTCATCGGTTACGGCGCCAAGTCCGTCGAGTCAGTCGCCTACATTCAGATACTCACATGGCCCGTGGCCTTCCTGTCGAGCGTCTTCGTCAATCCGGCCACCATGCCCACCTGGCTCGGTGCAGTCGTCGAGTTCAACCCGATCTCAGCAACGGCGACCGCAGTACGTCAGCTCCTCGGCGGTAGGCATTGGGAGGCGCTGAGCTTTGCAGGAGAACACGCGTTGGCCCTCGCTATCGGATGGCCCGTGCTGCTCACCCTGGTCTACCTCCCGCTGACCGCGCGCAGGTTCCGGCGCGGAGGCAAGTGAAGGACCTCCTTCGGCTGTGAAGCGCATAGCCACCCTCCCGCCGCCGGAGTTCGGCGTATTCACTGAACTCCGGCGCACAGTGACATGCGAAACAGCAGATCGAGCTTCCGAGAACGTTGAGGAGGGCGACATAAGACCCGCCGACGCGCACGTTCGGGGAGCATACTCAGGCGATGACAGCGATAGTTCGAGGCCATGTTTTGACGCAAAGATCAACGTTGTCTTTGCCGATTTGAGTCTTCATAGTGGACGTCGGTCAAGGGAAGACGAGGGGTATGAGCAACCAGTTTGATAAGGCAGGACAGGTCGACGAAGAGCAGCATTTGGTGGGGGTGATGTATGCGCGGCTCGATGAGGAAGTGGCTGCGAAGCTCGCCACGCGGGAGCGCGTGCTGGCCCGGCCGATCGAGGACCCGAGCGACCGATATGCAAAGGACATCGAGACCGCGCATCTGAACGAGGGAATCGGTCGGTTGCGGTCGGCGGAGCATTCTTTGTGCTTCGGACGTATCGATTCCACCGAAGGTGACGCTTTTCATATTGGCCGGGTGAGTTTGCGCACCGACGACGGAAACCTCCTGCTGATTGATTGGCGGGCAGAGGCCGCCCGCCCGTTCTATTCGGCGACGATGGCCGCTCCGATGGGGGTACGCCGCCGCCGGCATCTGCGTCTCGACGGGCGTCGAGTGATTGATGTCAACGACGAGATCCTTGACGGCACTTCCCCAAGAGAGGGAGACCTCGTCGGCGACAGTCCCCTGGTGGCTGCCCTGAGCGCTGCCCGAACGGGAAAGATGCACGAGGCCGCCGCGACGCTGCAGACCGAGCAGGACGAGATCGTCCGCTCCGATCATCGGGGAGTCATGGTCGTCGACGGCGGACCCGGTACCGGTAAGACGATTGTGGCGCTGCACCGCGCCGCTTACGTGCTGTATGCATTCGAGTCCATCGCTGAGCGCGGCGTGCTGGTCTTCGGACCGAACCAGCGGTTCCTCACCTACATCTCCGACGTGCTGCCCTCCCTCGGCGAGAACGACGTGCAACTGGCGACAATGCCCGACCTCGTCGGCGCACAAGCCACACGAAGCGAACCGGACGCAGTGGCACGCATCAAGGGCCGCGCCCTCATCGCCGAGGGCCTCGCCCGCTGGGTGCAGCGCCATCAGCCGCACGGTGTGGCGCTGGAGCTGAAAACCTCACACGACACGGTCGTCCTCGACGCATCGATTGTCGATGCCGCTCGCAGGCAGGCATTGCAGGGCGATACCGGTCACAACTGTGGCCGTGAACTCTTCATCGAGTACATCGTCGATGACCTCGTAAACGAACTCGAACATCGCACCACCAAGGAACTCGACGACTTCGAGGAAGAGATCGAGACCCTGCTGGGTATCAACCTCGACCGATACGGCCCCCGAGATCACCACAACACCACGGAAGCATCCGACGGACTCGACATCGACTGGGACAGCATCCGCGACGACCTCCTCGACGACCCCGCCATCGACCAGGCAGTCACCCGCGTCTGGCCTCGCCTCGACGCTGTCGATGCGGTCCGCCGTTTCCTGAACGACCACGACACGCTCACGGCCGTCCTTCCCGACGTCTCTGAGGAGGAGGTGGCGCTGATGATGTCAGGCACGGTGGGTGGGTGGAGTCACGCTGACCTCGCGCTCCTCGATGAAGCACACGCCCTGATCGACGGCGTCCCGGAGAGCATCTACGGGCACATCGTGGTCGATGAGGCGCAGCAGCTCTCTGAGATGCAGTGGCGCATGCTGATGCGTCGCTGCCCCGGCAAGTCCATGACGATTGTCGGAGACCTCGCCCAAGCAGGGCCCACGACGACCATCAGGTTCTGGGATGACGCACTGGCCCCGTTCGTGCGAGACCGGTTCGTTCATCGCCGCCTCACCATCAACTACCGCACCACCGCTGAGATCCTCGAATCCACCCGGCCACTGCTCGCTCAGATCGCGCCCGACCAGGAACTCTCCGAATCCATCCGGCACGGCGAACAACCACGCACCCTCACTACGAGCGAAGAGCACCTCACCAGCCAGGTGGCGGACCTGATCGGTGAACTCGCGCGGGATCATCCACACGAGTTGATCGGCGTCGTTGCGACCCCCGAACGCGCCCTCACACTGGAGAGCCTCGAGTGGGCCCGCACGGCCACGATCGTTCCCGCGCCAGACGCACGCGGTCTGGAGTTCGACACCGTCGTCATCATCGACCCCACCGGGATCAAGGCCGCGAGCGAAGCAGGCATGCGCGACCTCTACGTCGCCCAAACCCGAGCAACCAAACACCTCGCAAGCGTCCTCCTCGACGGAACCAGGAACGAGGCGGTGTGAGCCGGGACCGAGTAAAGCCGTCCTGGGAGGTAGCTGCCACTTTCCAGGACGGCTTCGACGGGACGAGAATCATCGCCCGCCGCTGGCCGAGATCGCAATGAGACTCGGTCGTGACCCAAGCAACGACGAAGGAGACACCCCCTCGCAACGAGGACTACTCGCCGATCACTGCGAGGACACGTTCGCTCCATAGAGCGAAACCGCCTCACGCTTTTGATTGCGCACAGCTCGCGGTGTTGCGGTCAGGGGCTGCGATCCTGTTCGGCGAGTTCGGCCACCGTTACCTCAATCGCGGCGACGCTGTGCTGATCACGCCCTTTCACCTTGGTTGGCGTCGAGCCGGAGCCATGGGTCACGATGACCACGCTCTATGTCGACAACGATTATCTGATTGACCAGGTTTTCTGGCAGTACGCCACTGTGTTCTCTGGCCGCCTCGACGCCCAGAGATTCCTCGATACCCGAACCACGGACCCTGCCCGCGTGATCCGCCTGGGTGAGGAGAAGGTCGGGCTACTGATGCCCTGGCTCGATGAACTCGCAATCCTCAGCACAAACGGGCACCGGCGCGACCTGGATGGGCCGACGCAGGCATCCCCTTGCACGTGCCGCAATGCATCGTCGGACACAAATCCATCGAGACCACCCGCGGTTACCTGCACCCAGATACCCGGTACCTCACCTCCGCCGCCACACGCGCCAACGCATTCCTCGACGGACACGAAAACCCCGAGCGTGACAGCCCCGCACCGTCCAGTCGGGCGACGGCACCCCGGCGATGAAAACGCGGCCGATCGCGGCCCAAAACGGGCTCCAGGTCCCGGCCAGGTCCCGGCTCGTCACAACGGCCGCAATCGACGCGTCCCGGAAGGCATCAGCGCCCGCGGCCGGATGCTTCCATAAACCCCTCCGAAAAGGACAACAGAAACGACGAAGCCCAGGTGAGAAATCTGCTCTCACCTGGGCTTTTCTGTCGGGATGACAGGATTTGAACCTGCGACCCCTTGACCCCCAGTCAAGTGCGCTACCAAGCTGCGCCACATCCCGTTGTTCTATTTTCGAGCCGTACCGAGTCGTTACCGCACTTGACCCCCAGTCAAGTGCGCTACCAAGCTGCGCCACAGCCCGTTGCCATCACGCCTCTGCGAGACAACTCCTCTATCTTACTCATACTTCGGAGGCGCGAATGACCACTCGGTCGATCGCGCCCGGAAGATACATGTGACCCACGAAATCGCGTTGCTACGCTGGAGCCCATGAGCGACCTTCGAGACCCCGGCGACGCATGGGTGACGGCCGACGACGGGGTTCGCTACTGGGGCCGCTACGGCGCGGCGGGCATGATCGCCTACGACCGCGACCTCGACGCCGTGCTGCTGCAGCATCGGGTCACCTGGAGCGACCATGGCGACACGTGGGGCATCCCGGGCGGTGCGCGGCATGAGGGCGAGGCCGCGATCGTCGGCGCGATCCGCGAATCGCAGGAGGAGGCGGGGGTGCCCGACGGCGCCGTCGAACCGCTCTTCACGCATGTGCTCGACCGTGGCGGCTGGACGTACACGACCCTCATCGCCGAGGTCGTCGAGCCGTTCGAGCCCGAGATCACGGATGCCGAGAGCCACGCGCTCGAGTGGGTGCGCGTCGACGAGGTCGACGGGCGCGAGCTGCACCCGGCGTTCGCGGCGAGCTGGCCGCTGCTGCGCCCGCTGCTCGCCGCCCGCCCGACCGTGGTGGTCGATGCCGCGAACGTCGTGGGCGCGGTGCCCGACGGGTGGTGGAAGGATCGTCGCGGCGCGGCCGCCAAGCTGCGCGACCGCATCGAGAAGCGTGCGGCGACCGGGAAGGGCATTCGCGCCGGGTTCGTCGAGCTGCCCGCCACCGTGGTACCGGGGCTCGATCGGGCCTTCCCGAGCTGGATCTTCGTGACGGAGGGCGTCGCTCGCGGCATCGAGAGCACCCCGCACGTGCGCGTGGTCGACGCGGTCGAGATCGGCGACGACGAGATCGTCGCTCAGGCGCAGGCCGAGATCGCCCGCGGCCGCAGCGTCACGGTCGCCACGAGCGATGCCGAACTGCGGGCACGCTGCCTCTCCGCCGGCGTCACCGGGGTGCGCGGTTCGAAGCAGCTGCTGAAGCAGCTCGGTCGCGTCTCGTAGCGCTCGCCAGGGATCGCCGTTCGACAGTCCTCATCGGCGCCGGCAGGGCGCGCTCGCCTGCGCGGGGCACGAGCTCAGCGCTCGACGAGGATACCGTCCTCATCGGCCCACACGGTCGCCCCCGGAGTGAAATCCACACCGCCGATCGTGACTGTGACGTCGGCCTCGCCGGCGCCGGTCTTCGTCGACTTCGCCGGGTTCGATCCGAGCGCCTTCACGCCGATGGGCAGGGTGCCGATCGCGACGCGGTCGCGGATGGCGCCGTTGACGATGAGCCCGGCCCAGCCGTTGTCGACGCCGAGGCCCGCGATGATGTCGCCGACGAGCGCGGTCTCGAGCGAGCCGCCGCCGTCGATCACGAGTACAGCGCCGTCGCCGGGCGTGCCGAGGATGCTCTTGAGCAGCGCGTTGTCCTGGAAGCAGCGCACCGTGCGCACCGGGCCGCTGAACGCGGTCACTCCCCCGAGATCCAGGAACTGCAGCGATACCGAGTCGAGCTCGCTGCCCCGCTCGTCGTAGAGGTCGGCGGTGCTGAGCGGCGTGGTGAGAACCATGGGGTGCTCCTTCGGAGGTTGCTTGCGTCCGAGTAACGCTACATGCCGCCGCTGACATTGCGCGATGCGGCCCGTAATATTCGGCCCTGCTCCGGCGCGCCCGGACCCGCGGATTGCCCACGCGAACGAACTCGTGTACAAATGTACATGTACGTTTGTACACGATGATCCCTGTCGAGAAAGCACCATGACCGCCGCACCGCTCCCGTCGCCCGGCCGCCGCGACCCCGAGGGCCGCAAACGCGCCATCGTGCGCGCCGCCGCCGAGCTCATCACTGAGAACGGCCCGGCCGGCATCTCGCACCGCAGCATCGCCGAACGCGCCGGCGTCTCGCTCGGCTCGACCACGCAGTACTTCGCATCGCTCGACGAGCTGCGCGAGCTCGCCCTGCAGCTGCTCGCCGACGATGTCGATGAGCAGCTCGCCGAGGTGCAGGCGCTGCTCCCCCGCATCGACGCCGGCACCGCGGCCGGCACCGCCACCGACACTACGACAGGCACCGCCGCCGGCACCGCCGCAGGCACCGCACGCGACCCCGAGGCCGCCACCGGCATCGCGCTCGACCGGTTCGTCGACTCGCTGCACGACTTCCTCCTCGACCGCCGCGCCGTCGCCGCCGACCTCGCCCTCATCTCGAGCGCCACCGTCGACCCGCGCATGCGCAGTCTCGCCCGCCGCTGGAACGACCGCCTCACCGCCATGCTCGCCCCGCACCTCGGCCAGGCCTGCGCCGCAGCCGTCACCGTCTATCTCGACGGCGCGACCGTGCACGCCGGCATCAACGACGAACCCCTCGGCCGCGACGAGCTCACCACGGCTCTGCAGGCCATCCTCACCATGCACGACCCCGCACCCACTACCGGAGCACGACCATGACCCCCGCGAACCAGCTCAGCCGCGCCCGCCGCTGGAGCGCCGTCGCCGTTCTCACCGCGAGCCTGCTCGTGATCATGATGGACATGACGATCCTGAACATCGCGCTGCCCGAGATGGCGGCCGAGCTGCACCCCGATTCCGACCAGCAGCTCTGGATCATCGACGTCTACTCCCTCATCCTCGCAGGGCTCCTCGTGCCGCTCGCCGCGGTCGCCGACCGGTGGGGCCGCAAGCGCATGCTGCTGCTCGGCTACACGATCTTCGGCGTCGCATCCCTCCTCGTGCTGTGGGCCCCGACCGCCGGGGCCGTGATTGCGGTGCGCGCCTTCCTCGGCTTCGGCGGCGCGATGATCATGCCCGCGACGCTCTCCCTCATCCGCGTCATCTTCACCGACCCGCGCGAACGCGCGACGGCGCTCTCGATCTGGGCGGCGGTGTCGGGCCTCGGCGCCGCGACCGGCCCGCTGCTCGGCGGCTTCCTGCTCGAGCACTTCTCGTGGCACGCCGCGTTCCTCGTGAACGTGCCGCTCATGCTCGTCGCGCTCGTCGCCGGCATCGTCATCCTGCCCGAGTCGCGGGTCTCGCACCCCGGCCCCCTCGACCTCGTCGCGGCGGCCCTCGCTCTCGGCGGCATGACGCTCACCGTGTGGTCGGTGAAGACGTTCGGCAAGCTGGCGACGCTCGCCGACCCCGCCGCCTGGGTCGCGGGGCTCATCGGCCTCGCCCTGCTCGCCTGGTTCGGGGCGCGCTGCGCGAGGAGCACGCATCCGCTCATCGACCTCGCGCTCTTCCGCAGCCGCGTCTTCTCGGCAGGGATCATCGCCGCCCTCGGTTCGATGTTCGCCATGGCGGCCGCGATGCTGCTGCTCGCCCAGTGGCTGCAGCTCGTCGGCGGAGCCACTCCCTTCGAGGCGGGCATCCAGATGCTGCCGATCGCGATCACGAGCGCACTCGGGTCGCTCGCCGCTCCCCCGCTCGCACGGCTCATCGGCACGCGCGCCGTGCTCGCGGGCGGCGTCGCGACGGCGGGGCTCGGCATGCTCGTGCTCGGGGTCGTTCCCGGCGGGCTGAACCTCGTGGCGGTGCTGCTGTCGCTCGCCCTCATCGGCATCGGCATGGGGTCGCTCGCGATCGGCTCGGCGATGATCATGTCGGGATCGCCGCTCGAGAAGGCGGGCAGTGCCGGAGCGCTCGAGGAGACCTCGTACGAGCTCGGGTCGGTGCTCGGCGTCGCCATCCTCGGCAGCGTCTCGGCGCTCGTCTACCGCACCGAGCTCGCGGCGGGCGCATCGCTCGACGGGCTGACCGCCGAGCTCGCCCGGCAGGCGCGCGAATCGCTCGGCGCAGCGGTGGCGATCGGCGAGCACGCCGCATCCCCCGAGCTCATCGCCTCGGCGGGCGAGGCGTTCACCCGCTCGCTGCAGCTCACGGGGATCGTCGGCGGGCTGCTCATGGTGGCCGTCGCCGTGCTCGTCTTCTGCGTCACGCCGAAGGGCACCGACGTGTCGGGGGCCGAAGAAGCGGAAGCGGCATCCGCACTGCCCGATACCGCATCGCGCGCAGTCTGAGCGAGACGGTACCGCGGTACCACCCGGCCGATACCGGGGCAGGACGCGCCCGGATGCCGCACGCTCGTAACGTGGAATCATCACGCAGGGGCCGCACCCAGTGCCCTGCGATTGCACGAAAGGCGTCGACATGACCACCACCGCAGTGACCGCGATCCTCCCCGACCAGACCGTCGAACTGGAGCTCCAGAACCGCTCGGCCGCACCGGACGCGTCCGTCGCACCCGCACCCGCCCCCGCCCCCGCCGCGACGCAGACCCCCGCGGCCGATGAGTCGCGCGCGAGTTCCTTCGCTCTCGCGAGCTTCGTCATCGGAATCGTCTCGATCGCCGCCGGCTGGTCGTTATTCGTGCCGATCGTCGGGTTCGTGCTCGGCATGCTCGCCCTGCGTCGCGGCACCGCCGAACGGACGCTGGCCCTCTGGGGCGTCTGGCTGAACGGGGTACTGCTCGCGCTCGTCGCGATCGCGATCGTCGCGGTCATTGCCGTCGTCGGCTTCGGCCTCATCGCGCTGCCGCTCGCGGCGAGCTGACCGGCCGCCGTTCTCCCCGGTCCCGCTGGGCGCGATCTCTGTGCTCGCCTCAGCGGGACCGCCGCGCGCCGCCGGGCGCCTGCCCGACCGCGGGCGGTCGCGGCGGGTAGACGAACGTGACGAGCACGACCGAGATGATCATGAGCAGGAACCACGAGACGAGCTTCTGCGGCGACACCAGCTCCCAGCCGCCCTGCTGGTGCGGGTAGAGCCAGGCCCCGCCCCACGTCGCGATGTTCTCGGCCAACCAGATGAACACGGCGACGCCCGCGAACACCGCGAGCAGCGGCACCCGCAGCTCGGACCGCCACACCCGGAACACCATCGTCGTACGCGCCCACAGCACGACGACGGCGGCGAGCAGCGCCCAGCGCAGATCGACGGTGAAGTGGTGCGTGAAGAAGTTCGCGTAGATGGCGGCCGCGACGAGCGCCGTCGCCCATACCGGCGGATACCGCGTGAAGCGCAGCGCGTGCAGGCGTGTCACGCGCACCATGTACGAGCCGACCGCCGCATACATGAACCCGCTGAACAGCGGCACCGCGCCGATGCGCAGCACCCCCTCGACGCCGTAGCTCCACGAGCCGACGTCGGTCTTGAAGAGCTCCATCACGGTGCCGGTGATGTGGAACAGCACGATCACCCACAGCTCGCGGCCGCTCTCGAGCCGGAACACGAGCATGCCGATCTGGATCGCGATCGCCGCGATCGTGAGGGCGTCGTTGCGGGCGAGCACCGCGTCGTCCGGGTACCAGAGCCTGGCCGCGACAATCACCGCGAGCAGCAGCGCGCCGAACACGCACGCCCACGCCTGCTTCAGCACGAACACCGCGCACTCGATCGCGACGGCCCGGGGGCCGCTCTCGGGCCGGCCCGCGAGGATGCGGTGCGCCGCCCGGTCGATCGCCTGTTCGAGGCGGGTCAGTTCACGGGGTTCCTCGGCCATGCTCCGAGAGTAACGGGGGCCTCCCTGACCGAATGCAGGAAATAGTGCGGAATTCCGGTGCGATTGTGCATCAGATCGGGCACGCGAGGCTCGACAGGGATCGCGGAGCGCGGGCCGCGGCTACCGCCGCAGCCTGCGCTCACGGTTCTACGGAATCGCTACGCGATGCTCACCGCGCGAGCAGAGCCGCGCGGCGCATCCTCTCGGAGGCCAGAAATGGCCTCCGAGGAGCGGCGTCAGCGACGCAGACGCCGCTCATGGAAAAGCGGGAGCTGCTCCGGGCCGCGCCCGTCGCAGCGCTCAGAGCAGTCGAGACGACTGCTCCGCATCCTCGAAACAGCGAGAAATCGCTGTTTCGGAGCGCGGGCCGCGGCTACCGCCGCAGCCTGCGCTCACGGATGCGCATGTTGATCTGGATGGGGGTGCCCTCGAAACCGTAGTTCTCGCGCAGGCGGCGCTGCACGAATCGGCGGTAGCCGGGGTCGAGGAAGCCGCTCGTGAACAGCACGAAGGTCGGCGGGCGGTTCTGCACCTGCGTGCCGAAGAGAATGCGGGGCTGCTTGCCGCCGCGCAGCGGGTGTGGGTTCTCCTGCGTCAGCTCCGCGATGAACGCGTTGAACTTCGCCGTCGAGATGCGCGTATCCCACGACTCGAGCGCGACCTCGAGCGCCGGTACCAGCTTCTCGAGGTGGCGGCCGGTGCGCGCCGAGATGTTCACTCGCGGCGCCCAGGCGACGTGCGCCAGATCCTGGTCGATCTCGCGTTCGAGGTAGCGGCGACGATCGTCGTCGAGCAGGTCCCACTTGTTGAACGCCAGCACGAGCGCGCGCCCCGACTCGAGCACGAGATCGATGATGCGCAGATCCTGGTCGCTGATCTCCTCGGTGACGTCGAGCACGACGATCGCGACCTCCGCCTTCTCGAGCGCGGTCGCGGTGCGCAGCGACGCGTAGAAGTCGGCGCCCTTCTGCAGGTGCACGCGGCGGCGGATGCCGGCGGTGTCGACGAAGGTCCACACCTTGCCCGCGATCTCCACCTGCTCGTCGACCGGGTCGCGCGTGGTGCCCGCGAGGTCGTTCACGACCACGCGCTCCTCGCCGGCGGCCTTGTTGAGCAGGCTCGACTTGCCGACGTTCGGGCGGCCGAGAATGGCGACGCGGCGCGGGCCGGCGAGCTTCGGCTGCGCGACCGCCGACTCCTCGGGCAGCGCGTCGATGACGCGGTCGAGCAGATCGGCCACGCCTCGACCGTGCAGCGCCGACACGGCGTGCGGCTCGCCGAGACCGAGCGACCACAGCTGCGCCGCCTCCGGCTCGAACGCGGCATCGTCGACCTTGTTCGCGATGAGGAAGACCGGCTTCTTCGTGCGGCGCAGCAGCTGCACGACGCGCTCATCGGTCGCGGTCGGGCCGACGCGCGAGTCGACGACGAACAAGACGACGTCGCAGAGTTCGATGGCGACCTCGGCCTGCAGTGCCACCGACGCGTCGATGCCCTTCGCGTCGGGCTCCCACCCGCCCGTATCGACGAGGGTGAAGCGCGTATCGTTCCACTCCGCAGGGTAGCTCACACGGTCGCGCGTCACGCCCGGCACATCCTCCACGACGGCCTCGCGGCGGCCGAGGATGCGGTTCACGAGCGCCGACTTGCCGACGTTCGGGCGGCCGACGATCGCGACGACCGGCAGCGCCTCGGTGAGGGCGTGCTCGAAGCCCAAGAACTCGCCGTTCTCGCCGATGATCGCGAGATCGTCCTCTTCGAGATCGAAACCGTCCAGGCTCGAGCGCATGGCGCGCAGGCGCTCCTCGTCGGTCACGTCATCGCCTGCGAGCGCGGCGTCGAAGCCCTCGCCCTCGATGATGTCGTCGCCGGGGAACTCCGCCTCGGTGTGCTCGGTGCTCATCTCTTACTCTCTTCTGCGGCGCGCTGCGCCGCTCCTACGATGTCGACCACAGCCTGAACCGACTGCTCGAAATCCATGTCGCTCGTATCGACGAGCTCGACCCCCGGCGCCGGGTTGAAGAAGTCCACGACCAGCGCGTCGCGTGCGTCGCGTGCGACGATGTCGGCGAGCACCTGCTCGTGCGACAGCCCGTCGAGCTCCCCCGCGCGGCGCTGCGCCCGCACTTCGGGCGATGCCGTCATGAGGATGCGCACGGGTGCGTCCGGGGCCACGACGGTCGTGATGTCGCGCCCCTCGATCACGACGCCGGGCAGCCCCGACTCCGCGACGATGGCGCGGAACATCGCGTTGAGGCGCTCGCGCACCTCGGGGTGCTTCGACACGCGGCTCACCTGCCCGCTGATCTCGGGGTCGCGGATCGCCGCCGTCAGGTCGTGCGTCTCGTCACTGCGCCCACCGGGCAGCAGCACGCCGACCCGCTGCTCGCCGAGCAGCGTCGTCCGGTAGTTCCAGCGCTCCATGAGGCCCGCCACGGACGCCTCGTCGTCGAGGTCGATCCCTGTATGCGCAGAGGCCCAGGTCAGCGCGCGGTACGCCGCGCCGGTGTCGAGAATGCCGAACCCGAGGCGCGCAGCGGCCTCGCGGGATACGCTCGATTTGCCGCTGCCCGCGGGCCCGTCGATCGCGACGAGGATGGGCGCGACGGCGCCGGCCGTGGCATCGGCCGCATGCGCAACATTCACAAGGTCCTCCATCCGCGATCAGCGAGATCGGCGACAGCGCGTTCGGCGACCTCGGGCAGCACCGCGATCTCCGCGAAACCGATCTGAGCGCCCGGCGAGTGCTCGAGGCGCAAGTCTTCCATATTAATGCCCAGTTCTCCGAGTTCGGTGAGCAGGCGCGCCAGCTGGCCGGGTCGGTCGTCGACGATGACGGAGATCGTGGCGAACCGCTCGGAGGAGCCGTGCTTGCCCGGGATGCGCGAGACGCCGCGGTTGCCGGCCGAGAGCAGGTCGGCGATGCGCCGTTTCGCGCCCGCCTGCGACGGGTCGCGCAGCGCCTCCGTGAACCCGGCGATGTCTGCGGCGAGCGCATCGAGCAGCCCGACGATCGGTTCGCGATTCGCGGCGAGGATCTGCACCCACAGTTCCGGGTCGCTCGAGGCGATGCGCGTCGTGTCGCGGAGGCCGGCGCCGGCGAGCGCGATCGCCGGCTCGCTCGCGGGCACGAGGCGGCCGGCGAGCAGGCTCGACACGACCTGCGGCAGATGCGAGACGAGCCCGACCGAGCGGTCGTGCTCCTCGGGCGTCATCTCGAGCAGCACACCGCCGAGATCGAGCGCGATGCCCTCGACGAGGGCGAGCGCGGCCGCGGGGGTCTCGCCGTCGCGGCAGATGACCCAGGGCCGGCCGACGAAGAGGTCGGCGCGGGCCATGATCGCGCTGCCGCGCTCGCGCCCGGCCATGGGGTGCGAGCCGACGTAGCGCACGAGGTCGACGCCGCGCTCCATGAGCGCGCGGTACGGGGCGAGCTTCACACTGGCGACATCGGTGACGATCGCGTCGGGGTAGGCCTGGAGCGCGCGCTCGACGACGTCCGCGACGACGTCGGGCGGCGTCGCGACGACCACGAGGGCGGGCGGGGCGTCGTCGGCGGCGCGGGGACGGCCCGCGCCGTAGTCTGCGGCGAGCGCGACGGTCGTCGGCGAGAGGTCTTCGAGCGTCACGTCGACGCCGCGTTCGCGGAGGCCGAGGCCGATGCTCGCCCCGAGCAGTCCGGAGCCGATGATGTGGATCGATCCCTGTGTGCGCGCCTGCAGCTCGTTCATAGACCGCCCTTCCCGCCGTGCCGGTTCAATTCTGCCGTACTCCGGCCCCCTCGCGCAGCAGTCCGGTGACGCGGTACGGGATGACCTGGCGCAGGTAGAGGCTGGTCGAGGTGCGATTGATGCCCGGGCAGAGCCTGATCTCCTCGCTCACGCGGTACAGATCGTCGGGGTCGCGCGCGACGACGCGCAGCAGCAGGTCGGTGTCGCCGGCGGGGGCGAAGCACTCGAGCACCTCGGGGATGCCGGCGAGCGCGCGCACCGCCTCGGCGATGAGGTGCTGGTCGAGCTGCACCTGCACCATCGCCGCGACAGGGCGGCCGAGGGCGGCCGGCTTCACCCGGGCGCTGTGGGGGCGCAGCGCGTCGCGCTCCTGCATCTTGTCGAGCCGGGCCTGCACCGTGCCGCGGGCGAGACCGAGCTTCTGGGCGATCATCGCGACCGGCATGCGGGCATCGATATCGAGCTGCTCGAGGATTCTCCGGTCGATGCCGTCGAGCTCCGTCACTTTGTCCATTTTCTGCCACTCCCCTCGAGGCTTCACTATGCAAAATGCTCAATCTAAGAGTAGTCGTTTGTGCGATTCGCTCGAGACTATTTAAATGATCATCAGGAAGCGAACACCACACCGCTTCTCACCGCAGACCGCCGCACCAGGCGCGAGCGACGCCGAGAGACCAGCACCCCGGTCGCATCGGCAGACAACACCGAGCACCACCCCGCTCGCACGTCGATACCGCGCAAGCGCGCTCTTCGAGACTTCCTCGGTGGCGTCACGCAGTGCGGCCCACCGCAGCCCGACGGCCTACGAATTCGCGGGCGGGCGCGGCTTCCGCCGCTTCCCGCCCGCGGCAGCGCCGCGACGGTTATGCGGGTTTCCCTTCGCGGCGACCCCGCGCATGCCTCGGGCGCCGACTCCGTCGCCCGGCCTTCCGCCGGTGACCGCGCCGCGACCGCGCTTCGCTCCCCCGGTCTTGCCGTTCTTACTGTCCTTGCCGGCACCGGCATCGCCGGCCCCGGTCTTCGCGTCGCCGGCGCCGCCGTCCTCCGCGGCGCTCAAGAGCGCACCGCGCTCGGCGGCCGAGAGCTCGCGCATCTCGCCGACGCGCAGCGTGCCGAGATGCAGCGGCCCGAACTGGCGCCGCACGAGCTCGTCGACCGGGTGCCCGACCTCGGCGAGCATGCGCCGCACGATGCGGTTGCGCCCCGAATGCAGCGTGACCTCCACGAGCGAGTGCGACTTGCTCGCGCCGCCGGGCAAGAGCTTCGCGCGGTCGACCTTGATCGGGCCGTCCTTCAGCTCGACGCCGTCTTTCAACTGCTGGATCGTCGCGGGCGTCATGCGCCCCCGCACCTTCGCGATGTAGGTCTTCTGCACGCCGAAGCTCGGGTGCGCGAGACGATGCGCGAGCTCGCCGTCGTTCGTCAGGATGAGCAGTCCGCTCGTGTCGGTGTCGAGGCGACCGACGTTGTAAAGCCGATCTTCGACCGAGTTCGTGAACTCGCGCAGGTCGGGGCGCCCGTTCTCGTCGTGCATCGTCGAGACGACGCCGCGGGGCTTGTTCAGCACGAAGTACCGCTTCGACACGTCGAGCTGCACGACGACGCCATCGACGCGCACATCGTCGCGCTCGGGGTCGATGCGCGACCCGAGTTCGCGCTGCACCTCGCCGTTCACGGTGACGCGGCCGCCGGTGATGAACGCCTCGCACGCGCGGCGCGAAGCGACACCGGCATGTGCGAGCGCCTTCTGCAGCCGCACCCGGCCGTCGTCCTCCTCCGGGGCCTCGGAGCTCGCGGCCGCGACCGGGCGGTCCCATCCCCACTCCGCCATGTCGATCTCGATCGCCCGACCATCGACTTCGAAGCTCCCGCCGCTCCCGGCCCGTCCGCCCGCGTCGCGGTCGCGGTCACGGGCGCGGGCGCGGTCGCGGTCGCGGTCATGCGAATGATTCATGCTCGAATCCTTCCGATCCGTCATCGAGGAGGGGGGCGATGGGCGGCAGCTCCGACACGTCGCCGATGCCGAGGTGGCCGAGCAGCGCCTCGGTCGTGCCGTAGAGCGTCGCCGTCGTCTCGGGGTCGTGCCCGACCTCGGTGATGAGACCGCGGCCGAGCAGAGTGCGCACGACCGAGTCGACGTTGACCGCGCGCACCGAGGCGATGGCTCCGCGCGAGATCGGCTGCCGGTACGCGATCACGGCGAGCGTCTCGAGCGCCGCCTGCGACAGCTTCGACGGGGTCTGCTGCTGCACGAAATCGGCGACGACGGGGTCGAGGCTCTCGCGCACGTAGAAGCGGTAACCGCCCGCGACCTCGCGCAGCTCGAAGCCTCGGGGGTTCGTGCTGCTGCCGAGCTCGGTGCCCGCGCCGTCGAGGTCGGCGATCAGGGCGGCCAGTGCGGCGCGCACCTCGCGCATCGGCCGGGCCGTCGCCGTCGCGAGCGCCACCGCGCTGAGCGGCTCATCGGCCACGATGAGCAGCGCCTCGAGCTGCTGCTGCAGCGTGTGGGCGTCACGGGCGCGACTAAGCTCGGTGTCGGGCGCCTCGGTGCCGGGCGCCTCCTCGAGCGCGGTCTCGGGGGTCTCGTCGGGCGCGGCATCGACAGGGATCCCTGCCCCCGCTGCCGCCGCGATCGGTTCGTGCTCTTCAGTCATAGTCATTGCCCAGCGTAGCCAGTTCGTCGTCGGACCAGCTCTCACCGCTCCACTGCACGTGCAGTTCGCCGAGCGGTTCGGCCTGGTCGAAGGTGACCGCCGCGCGGCGGTACAGTTCGAGGATGGCGAGGAAGCGCGCCACGATGACGCCGCGCTCCGACACTCCTGCGATGAGCTCGCGGAAGCTGCGAGCGCTCCCCGTGCGCAGCATCGACACCACGACGGCGGCCTGCTCGCGGATCGACACGAGCGGCGCGTGCAGGTGCTCGAGTCCGACGGTCGGGATCTCGCGCGGCGCGAACGCGAGCATCGCGACGGCGGCGAAATCTTCCGGAGTGAGCTGCCAGACGAGCTCCGGCGCCTGCTCGCGGTACTTCGTGTCGAGCGGCACGAGCCGCGGGTGCCGTGCGCTCTCGGTGTCGAAGCGCGAGCGGAACCAGGCGCTCGCCTGCTTGAAGGCGCGGTACTGCAGCAGTCTGGCGAAGAGCAGGTCGCGCGCCTCGAGCAGCGCGATGTCCTCGGCGTCGACGGCCTCGCCCTGGGGCAGCAGGCTCGCGATCTTGAGGTCGAGCAGCGTCGCCGCCACGACGAGGAACTCGGAGGCGCGGTCGAGCAGGCCGATGCCCTCCCCTTCGAGCGTGTCGAGGTACGAGATGAACTCGTCGGTGACGAGGCTGAGCGACACCTCGGTGATGTCGAGCTCGTGCTTGCCGATGAGGTTCAGCAGCAGGTCGAACGGCCCGTCGAACATGTCGAGCGAGACATGGAACCCGCTGTTCTCGGGTGCTTCCGGTGCCGGGTCAGTCGCGGTGGCCATGGCTCTCGCGCTCCGGGCCGTTCATCAGGCGACCGAACCGCGCTGCACCAGCTCGCGGGCCAGCTTCAGGTAGGCCTCCGACGCCGGGTTCGCCGGCGCGTAGTCGAGAATCGGCTTCGCGGCGATCTGCGCGTCGGGCAGCTTCACGGTGCGGCCGATGACGGTGTCGAAGACCTTGTCGCCGAAGGTGTCGACGACGCGCTCGAGCACCTCGCGCGCGTGCAGGGTGCGGGCGTCGTACATGGTGGCGAGGATGCCGTCGAGCTCGAGCGCCGGGTTCAGACGATCCTTCACCTTGTCGATGGTCTCGACGAGCAGGGCGACGCCGCGCAGCGCGAAGTACTCGCAGGCGAGCGGGATGAGCACGCCGTGGCTGGCGGTGAGGGCGTTCACGGTCAGCAGGCCGAGCGACGGCTGGCAGTCGACGAGGATGACGTCGTAGTCGCCCGAGACCTTGCGCAGCACGCCGGCGAGAATCTGCTCGCGGGCGACCTCGGTGACGAGGTGCACCTCGGCGGCCGAGAGATCGATATTGGCAGGGATCACGTCGAGCCCGTCGGTCTCGGTCTTCTGGATCGCCTCCTGCGGATCCTTCACCTTGCCGAGCATGAGGTCGTAGATGGTGGGCACGTCGTGCGCCGTGACGCCGAGGCCGGCCGAGAGCGCGCCCTGCGGGTCGAAGTCGACGGCGAGCACCCGGCGCCCGTAGCGCGCGAGCGCCGCCGCGAGGTTGATCGTCGAAGTCGTCTTGCCGACGCCGCCCTTCTGGTTGCACATCGCGATGATGCGCGCCGGGCCGTGCCGGTCGAGCTTCTTCGGCGCCGGAATGATGCGCTCGGGTCGCCCGGTCGGGCCCAACTCGAAGAGAGTGTCCGCCATTCCCGCTCCTTACCGCTCGCCGTCGCTAACGCCCCATCCTATCGCGCGTGCGGCAGGAGAGGAGCGGAGCTCCTCGATCCGCACCATCGCGAAGCCGACCTCGCGACCCGATTTTCGGCTCTCACCCGTCGTTCGGAGCAGAACCGCGTTTTCCATCCGAAGTTCGGGTGAGAGCCGAAGTTCGGGTGAGCGCGAGGTCGAAGTTCGGGCGGGCGCGAGGTCGAAGCTCGGGCCGGGCCCCGAGCGCGGGGCCGGGCCCCGGTCACCTACAGCTTGCGGCCGGGGTTCAGAATGCCCTGCGGGTCGAAGGCGGTCTTGATCGCCCGTTGCAGTTCGCGCACCCGCGGGGTGAGTTCGCCGTCGAGGGCCGCGAGCTTCTCGGTGCCGATGCCGTGCTCCCCCGAGACGGTGCCGCCGAGCTGCTGCACGGCGGCGAGCAGTTCGTCGTGCGCCTCGTGCGCGCGACGCACCTGCTCGGCATCGTGCGGATCGAACGCGATGATGGGGTGCAGGTTGCCGTCGCCGACGTGACCGCCGATCGAGATGATGACGTCCAGGCGCCGCGCGATCTCGTCGGCACGGCGCACTACTTCGCCGAGGGCCGCGCGGGGTACCGCGATGTCGCCGTGGTGGGCGTCGCCGCGGTAGGCCTGCATGGCGGGCTGCAGCAGACGGCGCAGTGCGAAGAGCTCTTCGAGCGCATCGGGTGTGTCGGCGCGGCTCGTGGAGATCGCGCCGTGATCGGCGAACGCCCGCTCGAACGCGTCGAGTTCGTCGTCGGCGCCGACCCGGGCATCGGTGACGGCGAGCAGCCAGGCGCGCGCTGCCGCGGGTGCCGAGGCCTCGGGGGCGGTGCGGCGGATGCTGTCGAGGGCCACATCGTCGAGCATTTCGAGCACGGCGGGCAGTGCGGCGCCCGCCGCGATGGTGTTCGCTGCGGCGAGCGCCGACTCTGGGTCGGGGAACATGGCCGCGACTCCGCGTGCGGGTCCGGGCGCCGAGCGCAGGCTCACGGTGATCTCGGTGACGAGCGCGAGCGTGCCCTCCGAGCCGACGATGAGCGAGGTGAGGTCGAGGCCGGTCACCGATTTGACGGTGTCGCGGCGGGTGCGCTCGACGCTGCCGTCGGCGAGCACGATCTCGAGGGATCGTACCGAATCGCGCGTCACCCCGTACTTGATGCAGCGCATGCCGCCCGCGTTCGTGGCGATGGTGCCGCCGACCGTCGCCCACTGCGCCGACACGGGGTCGGGCGCGTAGAAGAGCCCCTCCTCCTCCACGGCCGCCGCGAGGTCCGAGACGATCACGCCGGGCTGCACGACGGCGAGCCGCTCGAGGGGGTCGATGCGCAGAATGCGGTTCATGCGCGAGAAGTCGATGAGGATCGCGCCTGCGGCGGCCGAGGCTGCGCCGGCGAGGCCGGTGCGAGCGCCCTGCGCCACGATCGGCACCGCGTGGGCGCTGGCCGCGCGCACGACGGCCTGCACCTCTGCTGTCGTGAGCGGTACGACCAGCGCTGCCGCTGAGCCCTGTCGTTGGAGCGACCGGTCGCTCTCGTGCGCGCGCAGCGCCTCGGCCTCGATGACCAGCCGCGAGGTGTCGCCCGACAGCGCTTCTCGGAGCGCGCTGTTCAGCGAGGTGTTCATCGCGGTGTTGATCGCCGTTCGGTGCGCCATGTGCGTCAGCCCTTCTCGTGGTGCGCCGCCGCAGCAGCCTCTGCGAGCCTGGCCGCTGCGTCGTCGAGCGTGATGAAGAAGAGTTTGCCGTTCTCGCGGGTGACGACGATGCCCGCCCCGTCGCGCATCACGATACCGAAGCGGCCGGGAGCCACGCGCACGCCCCACCCGCCAAGCTCGGCGAACGGCGAGATGTGCTGCGTTTCGACCTTCGCGATGCCGTCCGCGGGCAGCCTGAACACCGGCCAGCCGAGCCTCGAGCGCGCCTCGAGCCCCGAGGCGTCGATGCGCACCGTGAACCACGACATCGTTGCGAGCAGCGCCACCACGATCACGAGCACGGCCGCGGAGATCGCCATGGCCACGCGTTCACTGCCCGGCAGAACGACCACGAGCACCGTGACGGCCGCAAGCAGCGCCACTGTGCCTCCGACAAGCCACAGGTAGCCTCGGCTGGGATTCACCCTGCCCTGCCAGGCGGCATCGACCGCGCCAGCTTCTGCGCTGGGATGCGCCCCTGCATCAACCGCATCGACCGACTGTGCCGCCGACTGCGCTGCGGTGCGCGCAGGGTGCACGGTGACGCCCGGCTGCGCAAACCACACGATCGCGCCCACGACCACCCACGATACGAAGCTCACGGCCATCATGCCGCCGATGCCAGGGGCCTTCGCCGCATCCGCCACATCGAGCTGCACGCCCGCGCTCGTGAGGTTATTGATCGTGGTGAAGACGGCAAACCCCGCGCCGAAGGCCGCCAGAAAGCGCTGGTAGCCGCCCCACACGGGCTGCCCGGATTTCATCGGGCCGACGGCCGCCATCGCTCCCATGAGCAGCACGACGACGTAGCCGACGCCTGCCTGCAACCACACGAAGGTCGCGGGCGCGCCGAAGCCGTCGGGGCCGCCGCTGAACCCCCAGTGGGTACCCGCCGGGTCGGGCATCCGCGGCAGCCACGCCAGAAGCACGATGACGCCGATCGTAATCACCCCGAGCGGCCCGATGATTCCGAGCCACCTCGCGGCACGCTTCGCACGGGCGAGATCCGCCCGTTGCACCTCGGTGAGCACCGGTGCCGGCAGTGGCTGAATCGGGGTCATGTCGGGCGAAGCTCCTCGCTTTTGGACTGCATGTGCCCTTCCAAGCTATCGGGGCGGCCTCACGACTCGCACAACCCGGCACGTCTCTCGCCAGGAACTCATCGCGCTCGATCTTTTCTCCGCCCCGCCTCACATACCCGCTGGCGTGGAGCCGAATGCACCACCCGGGTCGGGCTGATGGTGCATACGACTCCACACCTCGCACGATCCGCGGCACGAGAGCGCAACGCACCGCGCGGGCGCACCGCCGCGGAGCCGCACGGGCGCACCGCCGTACCGCCGCACCACTGCGGATCTCAGCGGGCCCGGGGATGCGCCGTCAGGTAGTGCTCGCGCAGCGTGTCGGCGGTGACCTGGGTGTAGATCTGGGTGGTGGTGACCGAGGAGTGACCGAGCAGCTCCTGCACAGTGCGCACGTCAGCGCCGCCCGCGAGCAGGTGGGTGGCGAAGGAGTGGCGCAGCGTGTGCGGCGACACCTCCGCCGTGATCTCGGCACGCTCGGCGGCGGCGCGGATCACGAGCCACACGCTCTGGCGCGACATCCGGGCGCCTCGCGGGCCGACGAAGAGCGCCGGAGTGCCCCTACCGCGTGCGACCATGCCGGGACGCGCGCGCACGAGATAGGCGGCGAGAGCGCGGCCCGCGTAACTGCCGTACGGGGCGAAGCGCTGCTTCGATCCCTTGCCGAGCACGCGGAGGAACCCGCCCTCGCCGAGCGCCTCCAGCGGGTGCTGCAGGGCGTCGCCGTGCTCGGTGCCGCTGACGAGGTCGTCGAGGTCGAGGGCGGTGACCTCGCTGACGCGCGCGCCGCTGGCGTAGAGCAGTTCGAGCAGGGCGCGATCCCTGAGCGACACGGGGTCGTCGCCGCTGGCGGAAGCGAGCAGCGCTTCGACGTCTGCAATGGGCAGCGCCTTCGGCAACCGCTGCGCCCGCTTCGGGGTGCGCACGGCGCTACCGGCGTTCGAGGCCAGCAGCCCCTCGTCGTAGAGGAAGCGGTGCATGCTGCGCACGGTCGACAGGCGCCGGGCGATCGAGGCGGGGGCGAGCCGGGCGGTCTCGCCGTCCGCGCCCCCGAGGCCGGCGACGTACTCGGCGAGGGTGCCGGGCACGATGTCGTCGAGTGCCTCGAGTCCGCGCTGCTCGAGCCAGGCGGCGTACGCGCCCAGATCGCGCCGGTAGGCGTCCTGGCTGTTCTGCGACAGTCCGAGTTCGAGAGCGACGTGGCGGAGGTACCGTTCGATGCCGGCCGCGGGCGCGAGGGCCATCAGCGCGACCGTTCGCCGCGCACGGCCTCCCGCCCCGTCCAGGGCAGCAGCGGGTCGCGCAGCGTGTCCCAGCCCCGCGCCTGTGCGGCCGCAGCGCCGAGCACCGCGCCGGCGGTGACGGCGTTCTGCACCCGGCCGTCGAGCACGGCGGCCACGACCTCGTCGAGGTCGACCCAGCGGGGCTCGATCTCGGCCTCTTCCTCGGTGCGCACGTAGTCGTGCTCGAGGGGCGAGAGATCCCTGGCAAGGAAGATGCGCATGGCCTCGCTCGAACCGCCGGGCGACAGGAACAGGTCGAGCAGCAGGTCCCAGCGCGCGGCCTGCAGGTCGGTCTCCTCGGCGAGCTCGCGCTGCGCCGACACCAGGCCGCTCTCGCCGGGCGCATCCATGAGGCCGGCAGGGATCTCCCAGTCGCGGTGCGCGACGGGATGGCGGTACTGCTTGATGAGCAGCACGCGCCCCGCCTCGTCGAGCGCGAGCACGGCGACCGCGCCGGTGTGATCCACGTAGTCGCGCACAATCTCGTGCCCGCCCAGCTCGAACCGATCGCGCCTGATATCCCAGACCCGCCCGGTGACGAGCTTCTCGTTCTCGATCACCCGCACATCGTCTGCGACCTCGTCGGCGAGCCGCCCCGGAACCGCCTGATGCCCGAGCGTCATGGCGCTACTCGGCCTCCTCGACCTCGAACAGGTGCGCGGCGTCGCGGCGCTCGATCGCGGCAGCGGCGAGACCGGCGAACAGCGGATGGGGCGTGCCCGGGCGCGAGCGCAGCTCGGGGTGCGCCTGGGTCGCGATGTAGAACGGGTGCCGCTCGCGGGGCAGCTCGACGTACTCGACGAGCTCGCCGTCTGGGCTCGTGCCCGAGAAGCTCAGCCCGGCGGCCGCGATCTGGTCGCGGTAGCGGTTGTTGACCTCGTAGCGGTGGCGGTGGCGCTCGGAGGCCGAAGGGGCGCCGTAGAGCTCCGCGGCGAGCGATCCGTCGGCGAGCTTCGCCTCGTACAGGCCGAGGCGCATGGTGCCGCCGAGGTCGCCGCCGTCGATGATGTCGACCTGCTCGGCCATGGTCGCGATGACCGGCTGCGCGGTCTCGGGGTCGAACTCGGTCGACGACGCCGATGCGAGCCCGGCGACATTGCGTGCGTATTCGATGACCATGCACTGCATGCCGAGGCAGAGGCCGAGCGTCGGCAGGCCGTTCTCGCGGGCGAAGCGCAGCGCGCCGAGCTTGCCCTCGATGCCGCGGATGCCGAAGCCGCCGGGCACGCAGATGCCATCGACCTCGCCGAGCTGCGCACGTGCGCCCTCGGGGGTCTCGCAGGAGTCGGAGGGCACCCACTTGATGTTGACCTTGGTCGCGTGGGCGAAGCCGCCGGCGCGCAGCGCCTCGGTGACCGAGAGGTACGCGTCGGGCAGGTCGATGTACTTGCCGACGAGCGCGATCGTGACCTCGCCCTTCGGCTCGTGCACGGCGTCGAGCACGGGCTGCCAGCCGCTCCAGTCGATCTCGCCGGCGCGGCCTTCCATGCGCAGGCGGTCGAGGATCGCGCGGTCGAGGCCCTGGTCGCTGAGCAGGCGCGGCAGATCGTAGATGCTCTTCACATCCACGGCGTTCACGACCGCATCCTCGTCGACGTCGCACATGAGCGCGATCTTGCGCAGGTTGTCCTCGGTGACGGGCCGGTCGCTGCGCAGCACGAGCGCGTCGGGCTGGATGCCGATGGAGCGGAGGGCGGCGACCGAGTGCTGGGTCGGCTTGGTCTTCTGCTCGCCCGAGGCGCCCATGTATGGCACGAGCGAGACGTGCACGAAGAAGACGTTGTCGCGGCCGTACTCGTGGCGCACCTGGCGGGCGGCCTCGAGGAAGGGCTGCGACTCGATATCGCCGACGGTGCCGCCGATCTCGGTGATGATCACGTCGGGGCGCGGATCCTCTTCGGCCTGCAGGCGCATGCGGCGCTTGATCTCGTTGGTGATGTGCGGGATGACCTGCACGGTGGCGCCGAGGTAGTCGCCGCGGCGCTCCTTCTGCAGCACCTCCGAGTAGATCTGGCCCGTGGTGACGTTCGCGGCCTGCGACAGGTTGATGCCGAGGAAGCGCTCGTAGTGACCGATGTCGAGATCGGTTTCGGCGCCATCGTCGGTAACGAAGACCTCGCCGTGCTCGAACGGGTTCATGGTGCCCGGATCGATGTTGAGGTACGGATCCAGCTTCTGCATGACGACGCGGAGGCCCCGCGCGGTCAGCAGGTTTCCGAGGCTCGCGGCGGTCAGCCCCTTACCCAGAGAGGAGACGACGCCCCCCGTGACGAAGATGTGCTTGGTCGTGCCTGACGTATCGGCGCTCTGCTCTATTCCCACGGGCTTCAATCCTATCAGGTGCCATTCGTCGACGTCGAGGCTTCGGCGGGCGGCTCAGCGCAGCTCCTGCCGGGGCACCCACACCTGCTTGATGATCATGAGCACCATGGCGGTCACAGGGATCGAGATCAGCGCGCCGAGCAGGCCGAGCAGGGTGCCGCCCGCGAGCGCGCCGATCACCACGAGCGCGCCCGGAACGGAGACGACGCGGTTCATGATGCGCGGGGTGAGCAGATACGACTCGATCTGCATGTAGATCAGGTAGTAGCCCACCGCGATCACCGCGGTCATCGGGGAGTCGAAGAGGGCGACGAAGCCGACCAGCACGGTGGCCAGCACCGATCCGATGAGCGGGATCAGGGCCAGCAGGAAGACGCCGACGGCGACGAGGCCCGCGAACGGCACCCCCACGATCGACATCATGATGAAGCCGAGCACCGCGTTGATGAACGCGAGCACGACCATACCGTTGACGTAGCCGCCGACCGACTTCGTGACCTGCTCGGTGATGTCCATCACCTTCGCGCGCCCCGAGCGCGGCACGAGCGAGTAGAACGCCCGCTTGATCGTCTTCAGCGCGGAGAGGAAGTACAGGCTGAGGATGAGCACGATGAGCGCCGCAGTGAGCCCGTTCGCGATGCCCACGCCCGCCTGCCAGACGCCGCCCGCGACCGATGCCCAGTTCTCGGGATTGCCCACGAGCTCCTGCCCGGTCTTCAGCAGGCCGTCGAAGTCGACGAACTGGCCGAAGCGCGAATTGACATCGATGAACCAGTCCTGATGGGTGATGTCTCTGAAGAGCATCGGGGCACTGCGCACGAGCTGCGCGATCTGGTTCGTGAGCATCGGGATGATGATGGCGAGCAGCGTCGCGATGAGCAGCACGAATCCGCCGAAGACGACGCCGATGCCGAGCGGCCGCTTCAGCCCCTTGCGCTCGAGCATGCGCACGACGGGGTCGAGGCCGAGCGCGACGAACAGCGCCGCCACGACGTACATGATGATGGTGCTCAGCTGGTCGATCATCGCCCCGACGAGCACGGCGGTCAGCACGCCCAGCGTGACCGTGAAGCCGAGCTGGAACGGATGCTGCACGACGAACTCCCGTGCCCGCGACTGCGACCGCTCCTCCGCCGCGTCCTGGGCGGCCTCGCGGGCGTCCCGGTACATCTGGCGCGTCTCGGCGTCCATCTGCTCGAGGTCGGCGTGCACGACGTCGGGATGCGCCTCGAGGTACGCGGCTTTCACCGTCGGGCTGTCATCGAGGGCCGGCACTTCGCCGGTCGTCACGGCGCCGTCGGCGGCGGACCGCCTGCGCCCGAAAATCTTCGCCATGCTGGCGAGAGTAGCACTCGCCCCCGACACGGGGAACGGCGGCGCACCGGCTATGCGGTCTCGCGCAGCGCCAGCAGTTCGGCGGCGTGCTCGAGAGCGCTCCCCGAGTCGCTGAGACCCGACAGCAGCCGCGCCATCTCGGCGAGACGGTCATCGCCGTCGAGCACGACGCAGCTCGACTCGGTGAAGCCCCCCGCCGTGTCCTTCAGCACGCGCACGTGGTTGCCGGCGAAGGCCGCGACCTGCGCCAGGTGGGTGACGACGATCACCTGCGAGGTGCGCGCCAGCCGCGCCAGCCGTCGGCCGATCTCGATGGCGGCCGCGCCGCCGACGCCGGCGTCGACCTCGTCGAACACGAAGGTCGGCACCGGGTCGACGCCCGCGACCACGACCTCGAGTGCCAGCATGACGCGCGACAGCTCGCCGCCGGAGGCGCTCTTCGCGATGGGGCGCGGCGCCGAACCGGGGTGCGGGCTCAGAAGCAGCTGCACCTCGTCTCCCCCGCTCGAACCGAGCGCGTCCAGCGGCGTCACCTGCACGACGAACTCCGCATCGGGCAGCGCCAGCTGGCGCAGTTCGACGGTCACGAGGCGCGAGAGCTCGGCGGCCGCCTCATGCCGCAGCTGCGACAGCTGCGCGGCGAGGTCCGCTTCGCGGGCCGTGAGCCCATCGAGCCGGTCGGCGAGTGCGGCGACGGTGTCATCGTCGCCGTCGAGTTCGGTGAGGCGCCTCGCCCCCTGCTCGGCGTACGCCTGGACGCTCTCCGCGTCTCCGCCGTGCACCCGGAAGAGCTGAGCGAGCGCGGCGAGACGCTCATTGGCGGCGGCGAGCTCGCCCGGGCCGTCTTCATCGAGGTCGCCCGCGTAGACCGCGAGCTCGCGCGCGGCCTCGGCGAGCTGCAAGGCGGCGGCGCGCAGCACGTCGGCGATCCCTGCCAGCCGCGCGTCATAGCCGCTCACCCGATCGAGCTCCTGCAGCGCCGCATCGACGAGGCCGGTCGCGTCCCGGCTGAACGGGTCGTCCGATTCGCTCTCGAGCGCGTCGTGCGCCGTCGACGTCGCCGATCGCAGCGCCTCGAGGTTGCCGAGCAGTTCGATGCGCTGCTGCAGCTCGGCTTCCTCACCGGGCTGCGGGTCGACCGCGGCGATCTCCTCGAGCTCGGCGCGCAGGCGCACCGCCTCGGCGGCGCGCTCATCGAGCGCGGCGGTCAGCTCCGCCACCCGGGTGGCGAGCGCCCCGCGCTCCGCGTGACAGGCCCGGTACTCGGTCAGCACCTCCGCGAGGGCGGGGCCGCCGAAACGATCGAGCGTATCGCGCTGCTCGCCCGCCGACCGCAGCCGCAGCTGATCGGCCTGGCCGTGCACTGCGAACAGACGGCCCGCGAGCCGCCCGAGCGTGCCGACCGGAGCGCTCGCTCCCCCGACGATCGCGCGGCTGCGCCCCTCGGCGCTCACGGTGCGCCCGAGCACGAGCTCGCCGTCTTCGATGTCACCGCCTGCATCGGCGACGATCTCGGCGACCTCGGCGTCGGCGGTCTGCACGATGCCGTTGACGCGTGCCTGCGCCGCCCCGCCGCGCACCGCGCCCGCGTCGCTGCGCTCGCCCATGAGCAGGCCGAGCGCGCTCACGACCATCGTCTTGCCGGCGCCGGTCTCGCCCGTGATCGCGGTGAACCCCGGCCCGAGCGGCAGCGTCGTGTCGGCGATGACCCCGAGGTCCCTGATCCGGAGTTCTTCGATCACGCGATGCCTCCGCCGCGCTCCCCGCGCCACCCCGTGGTCGGCAGCTTGAATTTGCGCACCAGGCGCTCCGAGAAGACGGCCCGGTCGAGTCGAGCGAGCCGCACTGTGAGCGCCGAGCGGCGCACCTGCACCACGGAGCCGGCCGGCAGCTCGGTGCGCCGGCGGCCGTCGCACCACAAGACCCCCGGGCCGATGTTCTCGGGCAGGATCGTGACGGTGAGCTCGGATTCGGGATCGACGACGATCGGCCGGTCGAAGAGCGCATGCGCCGCGATGGGCACCATGAGCATGGCCTGCACGCCCGGCCAGACGACGGGCCCGCCGGCCGAGAACGCGTACGCCGTGGAGCCGGTCGGAGTCGCGAGCACGACGCCGTCGCAGGCGAAGTTGGTGAGGGGCCGCCCGTCGACGCCGACGGAGACCTCGAGCATGCGCCGCCCCTTCTCGACGCTCGCCTCGTTGAGCGCCCAGGTGTCGGCGATGGTCTCGCCCTCCGCCGAGATCGCCTGCACGTCGACCGTGAGCCGCTCCTCGACCGTGTAGTCGCGGGCGAGGACGCGCTCGATCGTGGCGCTGAGGTCGTGGCTCTCCATCTCGGCGAGGAAGCCGACATGGCCGAGATTCACGCCCACGATGGGGCATTCCGAGCCGCGCAGCATCTCGGCAGCACGCAGAATGGTGCCGTCGCCGCCGAGTACGAACGCGACCTCGAGGTCGACCACCGCGATGTCGCGCCCGAGCGTCTCGGTTCGCGTGATGTCGAAGTGCGGTTCGAAAGCCGTGCGGTCCTCCGCGTCGAGCACCGGCACGACACCGGCCTCGGTGAGGGCGCGCACCACCTCGACGGTCGCGGCGATCGCCTCCGGACGGTGCGCGTGCGAGACGACGAGCATGCGCCTGCAAGACGGCTCCCGCGCGGCGCAGGGCTCCGCTGCATCGGCGACCGCGGGCCGGTCGAGCGCTGCGCGTTCTTCGCTGCCGTCTGCGTCGTGCACGTCGCTCATGCGTCTCCTCCGTCAGGTCGTGCGGTTCGCGGTCGGGCCGACGATGCCGTCGGGCCCGCGCAGTTCAGCGATCCGCCCCTCCCATTGTGTCGGATCCGGCGATGCGCCGCGCGCGAAGTGCGCAAGAACCTCGCGATTGCCCGCGCCGCCCACGACCGGTGAGGCTTCGAGGCCCCGGCAGTCGTACCCGTGGGCCGCCGCCGCCGCCAGTACCCTGCGCATCGCCTCCGCCCGCTGCTCGGGCGAGGTGACGACCCCGTCCTTCACCCGACCGACCTCGAACTGCGGCTTGATCAGCAGCACCAGGTCGGCATCGGCGGCCGCGGAGCGCGCGATCGCGGGGAGCACGAGCGTGAGCGAGATGAACGAGAGATCGGCGACGACGAGGCTCGGAGCCTCGGTCTCGCCGGTACGCGCTTCGAGCAGGGTCCGGTCGAGCTCGCGCGCATTGCAGCCTTCCACGAGGTGCACGCGCGGGTCCGCGGCGAGCTCGGGCACCATCTGGTCGTGGCCGACGTCGATCGCCTGCACCGCTCGTGCGCCGCGCTCGAGCAGCACCTGCGTGAAGCCGCCGGTCGACGCCCCGAGGTCGAGGGCGAGCCGGCCCGCGGGGTCGATGCCGAAGCGGTCGAGCCCTGCGACGAGCTTTCCCGCGGCGCGGCCGACGTAGCGGTCGGCGACGGCGACCTCGACGAGCGCGCCGCTCGGCACCTTCGTTCCGGCCTTCGTGACGGGCCGGCCGTCGACGCGCACCTCGCCTGCCGCGATGAGCTCGGCGGCGCGGCTGCGCGAACGCGCGAGCCCCGTCTCGGCGACGACCCGGTCGAGGCGCTCCGGCGATCCCTGCCATCGCACGGCCGGTGCCGCGCCCGCGGCACTGTCAGCCATCGTGATCGCTGCGCTGCAGCTCGGCGAGCAGCTCGTCGTGCACCTGTTCGAAGCCGGCGGCGCGCTGCGCGAGCGGCTGCGACTCGATGAGCTCGATGCGGCCGAGCAGCTCGCCCTCGCCGCGCCCGTCGGCCCGTGCGCCGCTGTCGGCCTGCGCACCGTTATCGGCCCGGTCGTCGTTCATCTGCGTCTCGCCCATGGTCTCAGCGCCAGTGGTCCTCGATGAGGATCTCGGGCACCTTCAGCCCGTAGATCGCCAGCCCGGATGCCCAGATCGCGAGGCAGCCGGCGCGCAGCAGGTCGAGGGGAGATTCGCCCTCGGCGACCACGACGACGATATGCCCGTCCATGCGCACCTTCGCCGACCCCACTCGCACGGTGCCATCGCGCAGCGTCTCGGCGACCGGGTACGGCTCGTGCATCTCGGCGAGCGTCGGCACGATGAAGTCGGGCCGCATGTCCTTCGACGCCGCGAGGAGCTGCTTCGGGCGATCGACGCCCGTGAGCACCTGCAGCGACGGGATGCCGGCTGCGACGGCGCCCTTGATGTCGGTGTCGAGGCGGTCGCCGACCATCAGCGCGTTGCGCGTGCCGAAGCGGTCGAACGCGGCCTCGTAGATCGGCGTTTCGGGCTTGCCCGCGAACACCGGGAGGCGCTGCACGGCGGTATGCACGGCCGACACGAGCGTGCCGTTGCCCGGGGCGATGCCGCGCGCCCGCGGAATCGTCCAGTCAGTGTTCGTTGCGATCCAGGGCAGCTGCTCGCCGTTCGGCCCCTCGGCGAGCGCGTACGACGCCTCCGCCAGGTCTTCCCAGCCGACGTGCGGCGCGAATCCCTGCAGCACGGCCGCCAAGCCGTCTTCCGCGGTGCGCGTCCACGAGTAGCCGGCCTTCTCGAGTTCGTCGATGAGACCGTCGCCGCCGACGACGAGCACCTTCGATCCCGCGGGCGCGAACTCCGCGAGCAGCGCGACCGCCGCCTGCGGCGAGGTCACGATGTCCTCCGCCGTCGGGCGCAGCCCGAGCTGCTGCAGGTGCTCGGCGACCGTATGATCGGTGCGCGACGCGTTATTGGTGAGATAGGCCACCCGCAGGCTCTCGGCCGCGAGATTCAACGATTCGATGGCTCCAGGGATCGCCCCTTCGCCCCGGTACACCACGCCGTCGAGGTCGGCGAGCACGAGCTCGCGACCGTCGATGGGCGCGGGCCCGGTCTCATCGCGCTTCCTCCCGAAGAGACCCATCAGTCCGCTTTCCCTTCCTCCGCGTCCGTGCGCCCATCGTCGGAGCCGTCGTCGGTGATACCGGCCTCGGCGAGCAGCTCGTCGACCTCCGCGGCGATCGCGGCGTCGAACGACTGGGGCTCCTCCGCGGTATCGCCCTCGGGCGGGGTCGCGGCCCCGGTCACGGGCGCGCCAGCGGGCTCCGCCAGCGTGTCGGGTACGGTCGCGACGGTTTCCGCGCCCTCCGCAGGCGCCTCGTCTGCACCGGCCTCGCTGGCGACCGCTTCGGCCGGTTCAGCGGATCCGCTCGCACCTTCCGCTTTCTCGGACGGTTCTGGGGCGTCGGGTCCACCGCCGTACTCGCTCTCGGTCGCCGACTCGTATTCGACGATCTCGATCACGTCGATCTCGTCGGAGCCGCCGAAGTGCTGCTCGAGCGCACGCTCGGCGCGCAGCGCGTGCTCCGTCCATACGGCGGCTTCGTCGGCCCGGCCGAGCTCCTCGAGCACGGCTGCGTACGCGGCGAAGAGCTCGGGGCTCCACGAGAACCCGCGGTCGGGGTTCAGTTCGGGGATCTCGAGTTCGAAGAGCGCCTGCTGCGTCTGGCCGAGGTCGAGGCGCGCGCCCGACATCGCGATGGCGAGGTGCACCCGCTGCTCGGTCTCGAGCTTCGACGCGTCGATCTCGAGGCCGGTCTCGACGGCCTTCTCGGGCCGCGCGAGGCCGCGCTCGCACTCGACCATGAGGGCGACGTGGTTGTCGCGGCCGCTGAGACGGCGGTAGGTGCGCAGCTCGCGCAGGGCGAGCGCGAAGTCGCCGGTGCGGTACGCGGTCATCGCGAGGAACTCGCGAGCGACCGGGATCCTGCCCGCGCGGCGGCTGGCCGACAGCGCGTGCTCGTGCGCGAGCGCCGGATCCTCGTCGAGGAGCATCAGGGCCGTCGCGAGGTGACGTGCGACGCGCTCCTGTACGTCGGTCTGCAGCGTCTTGAGCTCGTTGCGGGCTGCGGGGTACAGATCTTTGGGCTCGATCTCCTCAGGGATCCAGGGATCCTGATGCTCCGAGCGCACCGGGCGCAGTTCGTGCTGCAGCCGTTCGGCCTCGGTGAACGTGCGACCTGCGCCGCCGCGGTCGCTCCGGCCTCCCCCGCGGGTGCCGCCGCGCCCCTGGGGGCCGCGATCCTGCGCGCCGCGATCGTTCGAGCGGCGATCGTAGGAGCCGCGGCCGTTCGAGCCGCGCTCGTCGCGCTGCTGGCGTCCACCGGAGCCGCGATCGTCGCTGCCCCGGCGGTCGCCGTACGAGCCGCGGCCGCCATCGCGTTCGTAACGGTCGCCGGAGCTGCGGCGCGGCCGATCGTCGCGCTCACCGCGACCAGCGCGGTCGTCGCGGCCGGAGTACGGACGGCGCTCGCGGTCATCGCGACCGCCGAAGCCGCGGCGCTGCGCGCCGTCGGCGCGGTCGTCGTAGCGCTTGCCCGGACGCTCATCGCGGTCACCGGCTCCCCGCCCCGCGGAGCGATCATTCCTATTGGCGTAGGGCTTGCGGAGGCCACCGGTGCGCTCGCCGGAGCCGGCACGCCCTTCACGGCCTGCGCCGGTGTTCTTCCGCGGACGGTCGTCGCGGGATTCGTAGGGGCGACGGGCGCCCCGATCCTCGCGGCCCTCGGAAGCCGGCCGCTGACGATCGTCGCGGCCGTACTGCTTGCGCGGACGATCACTACGGAAGTCACCGCGGTTTCGATCGCCGCGGTAACCGCCATCGCGGTTCTGCTCGCGGTCGCCGCGGGTGCCGCCGTCGCCGCGCTGGCCGCGGTCGTAACGATCGCCGCTGCGATAGCCGCGGTCACGGCCTTGCTCCCGATCCCGGCGCTCGTTCTCGGGGCGGTAGCTGCCTCGGCCTGATCCGCTGCGGTCCTGGGGTCCGTGACCGCCCTGGCGGGGTCCGCGATCCGACGAGTAATCGCGCGATGAGCGTTCGTTCATACTAATTGCCTCCAGGGCCCGTGGCGTTCGAGCGTATGACCGGGCATACGCTTCGGAATTCTATCGCTGTTCATATAAGTGAGGGCGGAAATGCGAGAGGGGCCGTACCATACGAGCTGCCATCACTGGCGTCCCGTAGATACGACCCCTCTCTTCAAAAGGAGTTCGGCGGTGTCTTACTCTCCCACGAGGTCCCCCTCGCAGTACCATCAGCGCAGTCAGCCTTAGCTTCCGGGTTCGGAATGTGACCGGGCGTTTCCCTGACGCTATA